>NZ_CP033116.1:1200000-2400000 GCF_009497895.1 Halopseudomonas pelagia
CGGTTGCGGCAAGACCACGCTGCTGCGCCTGATCGGTGCGCAACTGCGCCCGGAAAGCGGCGAAGTGCTGGTCAATGGCCAGAATATTCCGCAGCTCAAGCGCGAGGCCTTGTTCGAGGCTCGTCAGCATATGGGCATGCTGTTCCAGAGCGGCGCGCTCTTTACTGATCTGTCGGTGTTCGAAAACGTCGCCTTTCCGCTGCGCGTGCACACTGATCTTAGCGAAGAGCTGATCCGCGATATCGTGCTGCTCAAGTTGCAGGCCGTGGGCCTGCGCGGTGCCCATGCGCTGATGCCGGACGAGCTGTCCGGTGGTATGAAGCGCCGTGTTGCCCTGGCTCGAGCCATTGCACTGGATCCCGAACTGATGATGTATGACGAGCCTTTCGTTGGCCAGGATCCTATTTCCATGGGTGTGCTGGTGCGGCTGATTCGCTTGCTCAACGACGCGCTGGGTTTGACCAGCATCGTGGTGTCGCATGACCTGGCCGAGACGGCAAGCATTGCCGACTATCTATATGTAGTAGGTGACGGCCAGGTGCTCGGGCACGGCAAGCCGGACGATCTGATGCATTCGGACAATCCGCGTATTCGCCAGTTCATGCTCGGCGAGCCTGACGGCCCTGTGCCTTTCCATTATCCTGCGCCGTCCTTTATGGACGATCTGCTCAAAGGGAAGAGCCAATAATGCGAACCCTGACTGACAGAGTGGCGCTGATGGGGGCCTCGGGGCTGAATGTGCTGGCGGCGCTGGGCCGCTCCGGCGTGTTCTTGTTTCAGGCCCTGTGCGGGCGCTCGAATTTTGGCAGCGGCTGGACGCTGTTGCTCAAGCAGCTGTATGCGGTCGGCGTATTGTCGCTGGCGATTATTATTGTGTCCGGCCTGTTTATTGGTATGGTGCTCGCCCTGCAGGGCTTCAACATTCTGAGCACTTACGGTTCGGAACAGGCCGTGGGGCAGATGGTTGCCCTGACGTTGCTGCGGGAGCTGGGGCCGGTGGTGACTGCGCTGTTGTTCGCCGGTCGTGCTGGCTCGGCCTTGACCGCCGAGATTGGCTTGATGAAGGCCACCGAGCAGCTGTCCAGCCTGGAAATGATCGGCGTCGATCCGCTCAAGTATGTGATTGCGCCGCGGTTGTGGGCCGGCTTTATCTCCATGCCGCTGCTGGCAATGATTTTCTGCGTGGTGGGTATCTGGGGTGGTGCGATGGTCGCAGTGGACTGGCTGGGTGTGTATTCCGGCTCCTACTGGGCCAATATGCAGAACTCCGTGACCTTCTCGGATGATGTGGTCAACGGGCTGATCAAGTCCGTGGTGTTTGCTTTTGTGGTGACCTGGATCGCGGTGTTCCAGGGCTATGACTGCGAGCCTACCTCCGAGGGTATAAGTCGTGCGACGACCCGCACCGTAGTCTATGCGTCACTGGCTGTTCTCGGCCTGGATTTCATTCTTACCGCGTTGATGTTCTGATCAGCCAAGGAAACCGAACATGCGTACCCGTACACTCGAATTAACTGTTGGTCTGTTCATCCTGATTGGCATCCTGGCCTTGCTGGTGCTGGCATTGCGTGTCAGCGGCCTGACCATGAGCGCCTCGACTGACAGCTACAAGGTCTATGCTCATTTTGACAACGTGGCGGGGCTGACCTCGCGCGCCAAGGTCACCATGGCCGGTGTCACCATCGGCCAGGTCACGGGCATCGAATTTGACAAGAATCGCTACACCGGCAAGGTCGAGATGGCCATCAACGACAACATCAATACCCTGCCATCGGACAGCACCGCCTCCATCCTGACGGCTGGGCTGCTCGGTGAAAAATATGTCGGTATCAGCGTCGGCGGCGAGGAGACCATGCTGGCAGACGGGGATCAGATCTACGATACCCAGTCAGCACTGGTGCTTGAGGAACTGATTGGACGTTTCCTGCTCAATACCGTCAGCAAAGAAGATTAATCGGAGATTCACTATGCGTGTACTGACCAACCTGTTTCTGACCCTGGCGCTGAGCATTCCGTTCGCAGCCAGTGCAAATACCGCTTCCCCGCAGGAAGTGGTGGAAGACACCTCCACTCGCGTGATGACGGTGCTGGACGCCAATCGCGAAACCTACAAGCAAGACACCGACGCCTTCGTTGAAGGCCTCAATGAAGTATTGGAGCCTGTGGTCGATTTCCAGGGTATCGCCCGCAGTGTGATGACCGTTCGCTACAGCCGCGAAGCGACAGATGAACAGATGCAGCGTTTCATCGATACCTTCAAGCGCAGCATGGTTGAATTCTATGGCAACGCGCTGCTGGATTTTGACAGTGGGCAGATCAAGGTCCTGGAAAGCGACGGCCGTGGCCAGCAGTCACCAGATCGCACCAGCGTTGATATGGAAATCCGCTCCTCTGGCGGTAATGTCTACCCGGTCACTTACACCATGGTCAATGTGGACGGCCAGTGGAAGGTACGCAACGTTATCGTCGAAGGCATCAACATTGGTCTACTGTTCCGCGACCAGTTTGCCCAGGCCATGCAGGCCAATCGCAATGATCTGGACGCCGTGATCAACGGCTGGGGCAACGTAGTAGCCAAGTCAGTTGAACAGGTGGAAAAAGAGGTCGAGAATTGAGCGCGCAAGTCACACGCGGCGAGCAGGGCGTGATCGCCCTGGCAGGGCAGCTGAATTTTGACAGCGCCATGGACGTGCGCAAACAGCTGCAGCAGAATCTGGCCGACACCCAGGGCGATATCACCCTGGATCTGTCTGGCGTAGAGCACTCCAACAGCGTCGGTTTGGCGCTGATTCTGTTGGTGGCACGCATCGTCTCTGAGCGCGGCGATCAATTGCGGGTGGTATCCATGCCCGCGGGGCTGGAAAGCATTGCCCGCGTCTGCGAACTGGATGACTGGCTGACCACGCTGGCTGCCTGATCTCGCGAGCCACTGAGCCGTGGCCAGGCCGCGCAATTAGTTAACACTATCGAATACTGGAATCATTATGCAGGCTGTTGAAGTAAAAAAACTGATCGAAGCTCAGTTGGCGGACACCCAGGTAGAGGTGGACGGCGAGGGCTGCAACTTCCAGTTGCTGGTTATCAGCGATAGCCTGGCAGCGTTGTCGCCAGTCAAGCGTCAGCAGCAGATCTATGCACTGCTCAATGAGCAGATTGCCGATGGCAGTATCCACGCGGTGAGCATGAAGTTCTTTACCCGCGAGGCTTGGGACAGCCGTCCCTGAGAGCTGTTGCGGCTCGCGTAATTTCAATCACCTGCATCAAGCCCTATTAGAGACGATCTGCACATGGACAAACTCATTATCACCGGCGGCAACCGCCTGGACGGCGAAATCCGCATTTCCGGTGCCAAGAATTCTGCGCTGCCGATTCTGGCCGCAACCCTCCTGGCCGACGGACCGGTGACCGTGTGCAATCTGCCGCACCTGCATGACATCACTACCATGATCGAGCTGTTTGGGCGCATGGGTGTGGAGCCGGTGCTGGATGAGCGTATGAATGTCGAGGTTGATCCCACCCGCATCACCACGCTTGTCGCTCCATACGAGCTGGTTAAAACCATGCGCGCTTCGATTCTGGTGCTAGGCCCGATGGTTGCGCATTTCGGTTATGCCGAAGTGGCATTGCCCGGCGGCTGTGCGATCGGCTCGCGGCCGGTGGACCTGCACATTCGTGGTCTGGAAGCCATGGGTGCGGAAATCACCGTGGAAGATGGCTATATCAAGGCGCGTGCGCCGGAAGGCGGCCTGCGTGGCGCGCACTTCTTCTTTGATACCGTCACCGTGACCGGTACTGAAAACATTCTCATGGCCGCGACCCTGGCCAAGGGCCGGACCGTGCTGGAAAACGCCGCGCGTGAACCGGAAGTCGTGGATCTGGCCGAGTGTCTGATCGCCATGGGTGCCAATATCAAAGGCCACGGCACCGACACCATCACCATCGACGGCGTTGAGCGTCTGCACGCTGCGCGCTATTCAGTGATGCCCGACCGTATCGAGACCGGCACCTATCTGGTTGCCGCCGCAGCTACCCGCGGCCGCGTCAAGCTCAAGGATACCGACGCTTCGATCCTTGAGGCTGTGCTGCTCAAGCTGGAAGAGGCCGGTGCGCAGATCGAGACCGGCAAGAACTGGATCAGTCTGGATATGAAGGGCAATCGGCCCAAGGCGATCAATCTGCGCACAGCGCCTTACCCTGCGTTTCCAACCGACATGCAGGCGCAGTTTATCGCGATGAATGCGGTCGCCGAAGGCACCGGTACGGTGATCGAGACCGTATTTGAAAATCGCTTTATGCACGTGCAGGAAATGAACCGCATGGGTTCGCATATTCTGGTGGAAGGCAACACTGCGATTGTTACCGGGGTAGAGCGCCTTAAAGGGGCACCGGTGATGGCGACCGACCTGCGCGCCTCGGCCAGTCTGGTTATCGCGGGTTTGGTCGCTGATGGCGATACCCTGGTTGATCGCATTTACCACATCGACCGTGGTTACGAATGTATTGAAGAGAAATTGCAGATGCTCGGCGCGATCATTCGCCGCGTGCCAGCCTGAACCAGACAAGGACTTCCGCATGACCGAGACTCTGACCATCGCGCTGTCCAAGGGCCGCATTCTGGATGACACTCTGCCGCTGCTGAAGCAAGCCGGCATCGAGCCGCTGGAAGATCTGGAAAAAAGCCGTAAGCTGATATTTGATACCACCGATCCGAGCGTGCGCCTGTTGATCGTCCGCGCCACTGACGTACCGACCTATGTCGAACTCGGCGCCGCCGATCTGGGCGTAGCCGGCAAGGACGTGCTGATGGAATACGGCAGTCAGGGCCTGTATGAGCCGCTGGATCTGAAGATCGCCAACTGCCGGTTGATGACGGCAGGCCCGGTCAACACGCCCGAGCCGCGTGGCCGTCTGCGTGTGGCGACCAAGTTCGTCAATGTTGCCCGCCGGTATTACGCCGAGCAGGGTCGCCAGGTAGAAGTCATCAAGCTGTACGGCTCGATGGAGCTGGCGCCGCTGGTTGGCTTGGCCGACAAGATCATCGACGTAGTGGATACCGGCAATACGCTGCGCGCCAATGGCCTGGAGCCGCAGGAACTGATCGCCACCATCAGCTCACGGCTGATCGTCAACAAGGCGGCGATGAAGATGAAACATGCGCGCATCAAGGCGCTGATCGACCTGCTGGCCGCCGCCGTTGAGCAGCGCGCTGCCTGAATATTTGCTTTCTCATTTTCAACATAGGTAACCGCCATGAGTACGCCGCTGAAAATCACCCGTCTGGATGCCAATCAGGTGGATTTCAAGCAGCATCTGGATGCGCTGCTGGCGTGGGAAGGGGTGTCGGACAAGAGCGTCAACGAGCGCGTGGAAGAAATTATTGCCGCGGTGCGCGAGCGTGGTGATGCAGCACTGGTGGAATACACCGCACGTTTTGACGGCCTGCAAGTGAACAGCATGGCCGATCTGATTCTGGACCGCGCGCGTCTGGAGTTGGCACTGGAACGCATCACGCCGGAGCAGCGCACCGCACTGGAAGTCGCTGCAGAGCGGGTGCGTATCTACCACGAACACCAGACCCAGCCCTCATGGCGCTACACCGAAGCAGACGGCACCGTACTCGGCCAGCAGATCACCCCGCTGGACCGCGCCGGCTTGTATGTACCGGGCGGCAAGGCTTCCTACCCCTCATCGGTGATCATGAACGCGGTGCCGGCCAAGGTCGCGGGTGTTCCGGAAGTGGTCATGGTGGTGCCTACGCCACGTGGTGAAATCAATGAGCTGGTGCTGGCTGCGGCCTGCCTCGCCGGCGTGGACCGGGTGTTTACCATTGGTGGTGCTCAGGCTGTGGCCGCCCTGGCTTATGGCACTGAAAGCGTGCCGCGTGTAGACAAGATCGTGGGCCCCGGCAATATCTATGTGGCCACCGCCAAGCGCGCGGTATTTGGTCAGGTCGGCATTGATATGATCGCTGGCCCATCGGAAATTCTGGTGATCTGCGACGGTCAGACCGACCCGGACTGGATCGCCATGGACCTGTTTTCCCAGGCTGAGCACGACGAAGACGCGCAGTCGATCCTGCTGTCGCCGGATGCGGCGTTCCTGGATGCCGTGGAAGCCAGCTTGAACAAGCTGCTGGACAGTTTGGAGCGGGCCGATATGGTGCGCATCTCGCTGGAAAATCGCGGCGCGCTGATCAAGGTCGACAGTCTTGAACATGCCTGCGAGATATCCAACCGTATTGCTCCCGAGCACCTGGAGTTGTCAGTGGCTGACCCGGACGCGTTACTGCCGGCTATTCGTCACGCTGGCGCGATCTTCATGGGTCGCTTTACCCCTGAGGCGCTGGGCGATTACTGTGCTGGCCCGAATCACGTACTGCCGACCTCCGGCACCGCGCGCTTCTCGTCGCCTCTGGGCGTGTATGATTTCCAGAAGCGCTCTTCGGTGATCTTCTGCTCGCCCGAAGGCGCGTCGGAACTGGCCAAGACCGCGTCCGTCCTGGCCCGTGGGGAGAGTCTCACCGCCCACGCACGCAGTGCGGAATACCGTATAAAACCCTAGCGGCAAGCGGCAAGCGGCAAGCGAACAAAGTGACGGTGCGATGTGCACAGTCTTTTTAGGGCTCTTGCCGCATGAAGCTTGAAGCTTGAAGCTTTTTTGAGGATTGATTGTGAGCAGATTTTGGAGTCCGTTCGTCAAAGACCTGGTGCCCTATGTGCCTGGTGAGCAGCCGAAATTGGACAATCTGGTCAAACTGAACACTAACGAAAATCCTTTTGGCCCTTCACCCAAGGTGCTTGAGGCTATTGCTGCGGTGACCGACGCCTCCTTGCGCCTGTATCCGGCGCCCAACGCGGACAGCCTGAAAGGCACCATCGCCGAGTATTACTCGGTGCAGCCTGCCCAGGTATTTGTCGGTAACGGCTCTGACGAGGTGTTGGCGCATGTGTTTCATGGCCTGTTTCAGCATGGCAAGCCGTTGCTGTTTCCGGATATCAGCTACAGCTTCTACCCGGTGTATTGCGGTCTTTACGGCATAGAGCCGAAGACCCTGCCACTGGCTGACGATTTCACCATCAAGATTGCCGACTACGCCCAGCCCAACGGCGGGATTATTTTCCCGAATCCGAATGCACCCACCGGCATTGCGTTAACGCTGGCGCAGATAGAGCAGATCGTCCAGGCCAGCCCGGATTCCGTGGTAGTGGTGGATGAGGCCTATGTCGATTTCGGCGCAGACACTGCCATCAGCCTGGTCGATCGTTACCCGAATCTGCTGGTGACCCAGAGCCTGTCGAAATCTCGCTCGCTGGCCGGGCTGCGGGTAGGTCTGGCGGTAGGTCATGCTGACCTGATCGAGGCGCTGGAGCGAATCAAGAACAGCTTCAATTCCTATCCGCTGGATCGCCTGGCGTTGGCTGGGGCGGAGGCGGCGTTCCGCGATCAGGCGTATTTCGACAGCACGCGCAATGCGGTGATCCAGAGCCGCGACGAGATGGCGGCCAAGCTTGAGGCGCTGGGCTTTGAGGTGTTGCCGTCTGCGGCCAACTTCCTGTTCGTTCGGCATGCGCAGAAGGATGCGGCGCAATTGGCTCAAGGTTTACGCGAGCAGCGCGTTATTGTGCGGCATTTCGCCAAACCACGGATCGAGCAGTTTTTGCGTATTACCATAGGTACGCCAGAACAGAACGCCAAGCTGATCGACGCATTGCAAACCTTGCTCTGATAGTCGCCGCAAGGATGTCCTAGTGGGCGCGGACTAGCCGCGGAAGCTCGGCCTGACGCCCACCTCGGCTTCGAACTGCATCGCTTGACCGTCGCGCAGGATGCTCAGTCGCACCTTCTGTCCGGGATGGGCCCTGGCTACCTGATTCATCGCCTGCCGGCCATTGCTGACTGGTTCCTGGTCGATGTGCAAGATCACATCGCCTGGCATCAAGCCGGCATTCCAGGCTGGGCCTTCCCGGTAAAGTCCCGAGACCACTATTCCCTCACGGCTCTCCAGCCCGAACGACTCGGCCAGTTCATTTGTCAGCGGTTGGACTTCGACCCCCAGCCAGCCGCGGATTACCCGTCCCTGGCTGATGATCGCCTGCATCACTTCCACCGCCAGGTTCGCTGGGATCGCAAAACCAATGCCCTGAGAGCCACCGGATTGGGAAAAGATCGCGGTATTGATGCCGATCAGGTTGCCATTGGCGTCAATCAAAGCCCCGCCGGAGTTGCCCTGGTTGATGGCTGCGTCAGTCTGAATAAAGTCTTCATAAGTATTCAGCCCCAATTGATTGCGTCCGGTAGCGCTGACGATGCCCATGGTGACTGTCTGGCCCAGGCCGAACGGGTTGCCGATGGCCATCACTACATCGCCAATGCGCTGCTGGTTAGGGCTGATGGTCACTACTGGCAGATCGGGCAGATTGATCTTGAGTACCGCCAGGTCGGTTTCCGGGTCCGTTCCGATCAGCTCGGCCAAGGCTTCGCGGCCATCGCGTAACAACACCAGAATTTCATCCGCGTCAGCGACCACGTGGTTATTGGTCAGCAAGTAGCCTTCGGCATTGAGAATGACCGCAGAACCCAGGCTGCTTTGTTGGCGGTTGGGTACGGGTAAGGTTTCCGAATAATCGCGTAGCGGCGGGGCAGGGAAGGCTTGAGGTGTCTCGCTATCGGCGGCTTTACTGGTATAAATGTTGGCTACTGCTGGGGCAGCCCGCTGCACGGCATCGCTGTAGGAATAGGGCCCCTGGGTCGCGGGTTGTTCGCGCACGATATCTTCGGCGGAAACCACTGGAGCAGAAGCAGCGGTGCGCTCTGGCATACCCAGCCAGTGCGGGTAGTACTGCAGTATTAGCAGCGCCAGCAGCACTCCACACAGGGCAGGCCAGATCCAATTGCGCAATAGAGCGTTCATTCTTTATTCCCAGATTCCCCAGCTGTCGGCAGACTAGCATTACGTAACAGTATAAAGCTTAGCGGCTATCCTGCCGAGCCCGTGAACAAGAATGCTGCGCATGACTGGCCAAAGTCGAGGGCAGGCGGGACAATGGCAGCAACGAGTTAAAGGAGGCCCACCATGATTGATCGCGCCACGTTAGTGGAGTACTGCAACACACTGCTGGATAGCGCCGCCTTTCAGGACTATTGCCCCAATGGTCTGCAGGTTGAAGGCCGCGAGCAGATCCGCATGTTGGTGACTGGGGTGACCGCCAGCCAGGCGATGGTGGATGCGGCGGTAGCCGCCGGGGCCGATATGCTCCTGGTTCATCATGGCTATTTCTGGAAGGGCGAGTCTGCGCCGATCACCGGTATCAAGCAGCGCCGGCTCAAGGCCTTGCTCGGCAACGATGTGAATCTGCTGGCTTATCATCTGCCGCTGGATGTGCATGCCGAGCTGGGCAATAACACGCAACTGGCGCGCCTGATGGGCTGGTCGGTCACCGCTGGGCTTGAGCCGGAAAATCCGCGCTCTGTGGGTTTGCAGGGCGAGCTGCCGACGCCGATGAGTGGCAGCGAAGTAGCAGCGCATCTGGCCCGCGTATTGAACCGCGAACCCTTGCACATCGCCGGTAACGACCGGCCGATTAAGCGCATTGCCTGGTGCACGGGTGCTGCCCAGGGCTACATCGACAAGGCCATTGCTTTGGGTGTGGACGCCTTTGTCACCGGTGAAATATCCGAGCCCACAGTGCACGCGGCGCGGGAAAACGGCATCCACTTCTTCTCTGCCGGGCATCATGCCACCGAGCGCTACGGCGTCAAGGCACTGGGCGAGCATCTGGCAGAGCGCTTCGGCATCGAGCACCAGTTTATCGATATCGATAATCCGGTTTAAAAGCAGCTATATCCATATAACTTAAAGGTATCAACAGGCTTCTTATTAGATTGCCTTGCGTTTGTTACAATGCCTGCCACCTGACCTCGGGATGCCCGGCGTCCCCCTCATTATCGTGAGTACGCCATGCTGGAAAAATTGACCCACCTCAAGCAACTGGAAGCCGAAAGCATTCACATCATTCGTGAAGTGGCGGCCGAGTTCCAGAACCCAGTGATGCTTTACTCCATCGGCAAAGACTCCGCCGTGATGCTGCATCTGGCGCGCAAGGCCTTCTACCCAGGCCGCCTGCCGTTCCCCGTGCTACACGTGGACACCGGCTGGAAATTCCGCGAGATGTACAGCTTCCGCGAGAAAATCGTCGAGGAAATGGACCTGGATCTGCTGGTTCACAAGAATCCAGAAGGCGTGGCTCAGGGCGTAGGTCCCTTTACCCACGGCAGCGCAGTGCATACCGACATCATGAAAACCCAGGGCCTGAAGCAGGCGCTGGACAAGTACGGCTTCGACGCTGCCTTCGGTGGCGCTCGCCGGGACGAGGAAAAGTCGCGGGCCAAGGAGCGCGTCTACTCCTTCCGTGACAAGCATCACCGTTGGGACCCAAAGAATCAGCGCCCGGAGCTGTGGAATGTCTACAACGGCAAGGTGCACAAGGGCGAAAGCATCCGTGTATTCCCGCTGTCGAACTGGACCGAGCTGGATATCTGGCAATACATCTATCTGGAAAGCATCCCGATCGTGCCGCTGTACTTTGCCGCCGAGCGTCCGGTAGTCGAGCGTAATGGCTCACTGATCATGGTCGACGACGATCGCATGCCGTTGGACGAAGGCGAGACCCCGGAAATGAAGATGGTCCGCTTCCGTACACTCGGTTGCTACCCGCTGACCGGCGCCGTCGAATCCACCGCCGCTACCTTGCCGGAAATTATTCAGGAAATGCTGCTGACCCGTACTTCCGAACGTCAGGGCCGCGTGATCGATCACGATCAGGCAGGCTCGATGGAAGAGAAAAAACGTCAGGGCTATTTCTAACTTCAGCTAAGCGGGGCGCTTAGCCCGGAGAGATACATGAGTCACCAATCAGATTTGATCAGCGAAGATATCCTGGCCTACCTTGGCCAGCATGAGCGCAAGGAGCTACTGCGGTTTTTGACCTGCGGTAACGTTGATGATGGCAAGAGCACGCTGATCGGGCGTTTGCTGCATGATTCCAAGATGATCTACGAAGATCATATGGAAGCCATCACCCGTGATTCGAAAAAATCCGGCACCACCGGCGAAGAAGTGGACCTGGCGCTGCTGGTCGATGGTCTGCAGGCCGAGCGTGAGCAGGGCATCACCATTGATGTGGCCTACCGTTATTTCTCCACCGCCAAGCGCAAATTCATTATTGCCGACACCCCCGGTCACGAGCAGTACACCCGCAACATGGCCACCGGCGCCTCGACCTGCGACCTGGCAATCATTCTGATCGATGCCCGTTACGGCGTACAGACGCAAACCAAGCGTCACAGCTTTATCGCCTCCTTGCTGGGCATCAAGCATATCGTCGTCGCCATTAACAAGATGGACCTGAAAGACTTCGACGAAGGCGTGTTCAACCAGATCTGCGACGACTACCGCCAGTTCGCCAGCGGCCTGGAAATGCTCGATGGCAACAGCGTGCACTTCGTGCCGATGTCAGCGCTCAAGGGCGACAACGTGGTTAACCGCAGCGAACGCAGCCCCTGGTATAGCGGCCAAACGCTGATGGAAATTCTGGAAACCGTGGAAGTCGCGGCGGACCGTAACCTCAAGGACCTGCGCTTTCCGGTTCAACTGGTCACACGTCCTAACCTGAACTTCCGCGGCTTCGCCGGTACCCTGGCTTCCGGGGTAGTGCACAAGGGTGATGAGCTGGTGGTATTGCCCTCGGGCAAGACCAGCCGGGTCAAATCCATTGTTACCTTCGATGGCGAACTGGAAAGCGCTGGCCCAGGCCAGGCGGTAACCCTGACGCTGGAAGACGAGATCGATATTTCCCGTGGCGACGTACTGGCCCACGTGGATAACCGCCCGCTGATCGGCGATCTGTTCGAAGCCAACCTGGTATGGATGGACGACCAGCCCATGCAGCCGGGCCGCAAGTACGACATCAAGCGCGCCACCAGCAATAGCCCGGGCTCTTTTACCCGGATCGTGCACCGCATTGATGTGAATACGCTGGAAGAGCAGCCTGCGCCGCAATTGGGCCTGAACGAGATTGGCCGGGTTGAGCTGTCGCTTGAGCGGCCCATCGCCTATGACGATTACCGCGCCAACCGCACCAGCGGTTCCTTTATCGTTATCGACCGTATGACCAATGGCACCGTCGGCGCCGGCATGATTGTCGCCAAGGGCCTGCTGGGGCAAAACACCACTGGCAGCCGCCATGGCGGTTATGCGCACGTGACGGCCAGCGAGCGTGCCCAGCGCTTTGGCCAGGAGCCGGTAACCCTGCTGCTGACTGGCCTGTCCGGTTCCGGCAAGAGCACCATTGCTTACGCGGTTGAACGCAAACTGTTCGACAGTGGCCGCGCCTGCTACGTGCTGGATGGCAAGGCGCTGCGTCAGGATCTGAGCAAGGGCCTACCGCAGGACGCGCAGGGCCGTGGCGAGAACCTGCACAAAGGTGCGCGCATTGCCCGGCAGATGAACGAAGCGGGTCTGATCGCGATTGGCGCCTTTATGGCACCCACCGAAGAAAGCCGCGCCAAGGCACGTTACATTCTCGGTGAGCGTTGCCTGCTGGTGCATCTGGATGCGCCGCTGTCGGTGTGCCAGGAACGTGATCCCTCAGGCCTGTATGCAGCCAACGAGGAAAATACCGTGCCGGGCGTTTCTTATCCCTACGAAGCGCCGACCGATGCGGACCTGGTACTCAAAACCGCCGAGTTGAATCTGGAGTCCTGCGTCAACCAGGTGATTGAGCTGCTCAGAAGCCGCAAGCTGATTTGACGCCCAACCCATGAAGCCAGCCGATATCGACTTCATGCGCTTGGCGCTGGCCGAAGCACTACAGGCGGCGGCCCTGGGCGAAGTGCCCGTGGGCGCCGTGCTGGTGCGCAATGGTCAGGTGATTGGCCGCGGTTTCAACCAACCCATCAGCAGCAACGACCCCAGCGCCCACGCTGAAATGGTCGCGCTGCGCCAGGCGTCCTTAAGCGAAGGCAACTATCGCCTGCCGGACACCACGCTCTACGTCACCCTCGAACCCTGCACCATGTGCGCTGGTCTGCTGGTCCACAGCCGCATCACCCGCCTGGTCTACGGCGCCCCCGAACCCCGCTCCGGCGCCGTCATCAGCCGCGCACAGGTCTTGGCTCAGCCTTGGCTGAATCACCATGTGGAAGTGGAGGGTGGTGTACTGGCAGAGGAGTGTGGAGCAGTGCTGAAGGATTTTTTTCGGGCTAAACGCGAGCAAAGTCAGTAACCCTTTTTCGCCCCTCACCGTCATTCCCGCCCCCCACCGTCATTCCCGCGAAGGCGGGAATCCATGCTGACCTTCAGGGAAGACGCCAGGCTCAAAACCCCTGCGGAATCTGCTCCAATATCCCCGGCGTATGATATTTCTCCGCCGCCGCCTGGGCCATTTCCGACTGCGGCTGAGTCACCCACTGCAGAATCTCGTGGTAGCGCCGGATGTTCTGCACGTAATGCACCGGCTCCGCACCGCGGGCGTAACCGTAGCGGGTCTTGCTGTACCACTCCTTTTTCGACAACAGCGGCAGGTGATCCTTCACATCCACCCAGCGATTCGGGTCGCGGCCGTTGCTGCTAGTCAACTTGCGCGCGTCATCCAAATGGCCAATACCGACGTTATAGGCAGCCATCGCGAACCAGGTACGATCCGGCTCGGGGATGTCCGTCGACAACTGATCACGCACCCAGATCAGATAACGCGCACCACCAAAAATACTCTGCTTGGGATCCACGCGATTGGTCACACCCACAAACTTCGCCGTCGGCAGGGTCAGCATCATCAGCCCGCGCACCCCGGTAAAGGACTTGGCGTCCGCATCCCACAGCGATTCCTGATAACCCATTGCCGCCAGTAGCCGCCAGTCGAGCCCGTACTGGTCGCCGGCCTGGCGAAACAGCGTTTCATAGCGCGGCAAGCGCTGTTGCGTGTGTTGGGCAAAGCCACGCGCACCGACATAGTCGAGCACATCGGAGTGGCCATAAAAGCGCTCGATCAATTGATCTAGAGTGCCGTCGGCGCGGATGTCGGTGAAGAATGTATTTACCGCATCCAGCAGGGTGTTGTCCGGGTCGTTGGGCAACGCCCAGGCCATCGGGCGCTCGTCAGACAGGTCAAAGCCCACGCGCACTGCAGGATAGAACGCCTGATTAACGATCAGCTCATTCGAGTAAACCACCGCATAGTCGATCTCGTTATCGTTGACCAGCCGCAGCAGATCGACAACTTCAACGTTATCCGATTCCTCGAAAATCAACTGTGGGTGCTCGGTTTGCAGGTCGCGTAACTGGTCTGCCAGGCTGCTGCCTTTGAGCACCATGATGCGCTTGTCATACAGATCTTCAATCGCGGTGGGCTGGCGATCGCCGCGGCGAAACACCACCTGCGGGGTAACGTCCAGGTAGGAGTCGGCGAAGCGCACCTGACCTTCGCGCGCCGGATTCACCGTGATACCGGCAGCCCCGATATGCGGGCCGCCTTCACTGGCCAGCTGCGCATACAGCTCATCCAGCGTGCTGATGGTTTCAACTTCCAGTTCCAGATCCAGACTGTCGGCAAAGCGTCGGCTCAGCTCATACTCCAGGCCGGTGCTGCCGTGGCGATCCTGGTAGTAGGTGGTCGGCGAGTTGCGGGTTACCACCCTGAGCGTGCCGTCTTCCTTGATCTGCTCCAGCCGCGGCGGTTGCGGCTGTTCGCAGGCGCTCAGCAGCAGCGCGCAGAGAAGAGTCGTCAGGACCGGTAGCTTGATCGAACGGGATGATTTTTCGCTCATGCGGGCAGTATATTCAAAAGCGGCAGAGGGCAATAGCCGCATGCTGTTAAGGAATGCGTTTGCTGTGCTGCAGGCCCGCTCGGCATGGCCCATGGGCGCAGTTTAAGGTATCCTGTCCGCCTTGTTTTTCGGTACGTTTACCGATACGCCGTATTTCCCTTTATCCAGCTTCCCGAGGCCGTATACAGCATGCATACCCTGCGTGGCGCCCCAGCCCTTTCCGAATTTCGCCGTCAAAAACTGCTTGCCCGGCTCAAAGCCGCCGTGCCGGCCGTCACTGGCGTTTATGCCGAGTTCATGCATTTCGCCGAGCTGCACAGCGAGCTGGATGAACAGCAGAATGAAGTGCTGGCGCGCCTGCTCAAGTACGGCCCGTCTGTGTCGGTGGAAGAGCCCCAGGGCAGTCTGTTTCTGATCGTGCCGCGCTTCGGCACCATCTCGCCCTGGTCGAGCAAGGCTACCGATATCGCCCACAATTGCGGCCTGCAGAATGTCGCTCGCCTCGAGCGCGGCATTGTCTACCATGTCGCCGGTGATATCAGCGCCGAACAGCGCCCGCAACTGGCTGCACTGCTGCATGACCGCATGACCGAGCTGGCGCTGGATGATCTGGACGCAGCCGCCAATCTTTTCCGCCACACCGAGCCACAACCCTTTCAACGTGTGGACATCCTCGAAGGCGGCCGCGAGGCGCTGGAGCAGGCCAACACCACATTGGGTCTGGCCCTGGCCGATGACGAGATCGATTATCTGGTCAGCAGCTTCAAGGAACTCAAGCGCAATCCTAGTGACGTCGAATTGATGATGTTCGCCCAGGCCAACTCCGAACATTGCCGGCACAAGATCTTCAACGCCACCTGGGATATCGACGGCCAGGCGGAAGAGAAGAGCCTGTTCGGCATGATCAAGAACACCTACCAGATGCGCAGCGAAGGCGTGCTGTCCGCCTATAAAGACAACGCCGCCGTGATTGAAGGCTTTGTCGCCGGGCGTTTCTTCCCGGTGCCGGGTACCTGCGAATACCGCACCCATGAAGAGCCCGTGCACATCCTGATGAAGGTGGAAACCCACAACCACCCGACCGCGATTGCTCCGTTCCCCGGTGCTTCCACCGGCTCCGGTGGCGAGATCCGTGATGAAGGCGCCACCGGTCGTGGCGGCAAGCCCAAGGCTGGTCTGGCCGGCTTTACCGTATCCAACCTGCGTATTCCCGGTTTTGTTCAGCCCTGGGAAGAAGACAACGGCAAGCCCTCGCGCATCGTTACACCTTTGCAGATCATGATTGAAGGCCCGCTGGGCGGCGCTGCGTTCAACAACGAATTTGGTCGTCCGAACCTCACCGGTTATTTCCGCACCTTCGAGCAGACCGTCAGCTCGCCACGCGGCCCGGAGATTCGCGGCTATCACAAGCCGATCATGATTGCCGGCGGCATGGGTAACATCCGTGCAGGCCACGTAGAGAAAGCTGAAATTCCGGTCGGCGCCAAGCTCATCGTACTCGGCGGCCCAGCCATGCTGATCGGTCTGGGCGGCGGCGCTGCCTCGTCCATGGCCACCGGCAGCAGTGCCGAAGACCTGGATTTTGCCTCCGTACAGCGGGAAAACCCCGAGATGGAACGCCGCTGCCAGGAAGTCATCGACCGCTGCTGGCAGATGGGCGACAAGAACCCCATCCGCTTTATTCATGACGTGGGCGCGGGCGGCCTGTCCAATGCCTTCCCCGAGCTGGTCAACGACGGCGGCCGCGGCGGCCGCTTTGAACTGCGCAACGTGCCGAATGACGAGCCGGGCATGAGCCCGTTGGAAATCTGGTCCAACGAATCCCAGGAACGCTACGTGATGGCGGTGGATAACGCCGACTACGACCGCTTCCAGGCGATCTGCGAACGCGAGCGCTGCCCCTTTGCTGTCGTCGGCGAAGCCACCGAAGAACAACTGTTGGTACTCAACGACACGCATTTCGATAACCAGCCGGTAGACATGCCGCTGTCTGTACTGCTCGGCAAGCCGCCGCGCATGCACCGCAGCGTCGAGCGCGAAGCCGAGCCCTCGGATGACTTCGATGGCACCGGTCTGGCGCTGGACGAAGCCGTGCAGCGCGTATTGCGCCTGCCGTCGGTCGCCAGCAAGAACTTCCTGATCACCATTGGTGACCGCAGCATTACCGGCCTGGTCGCCCGCGATCAGATGGTTGGCCCCTGGCAGGTGCCGGTCGCCGACTGCGCGGTGACCAACAGCAGCTTCGACGTGCATACCGGTGAAGCCATGGCTCTGGGCGAGCGCACGCCGCTGGCGCTACTCGATGCCCCAGCCTCTGGCCGCATGGCCGTTGCTGAAGCCGTCACCAACCTGGCGGCTGCACGCATTGACGCCATTTCCGATATTCGCCTGTCTGCCAACTGGATGGCCGCCGCTGGCCACCCCGGTGAAGATGCACGCCTGTTCGACACCGTGCGCGCCGTAGGTATGGAACTGTGCCCCGAGCTGGGCATCACCATCCCGGTCGGCAAGGACTCCATGTCGATGAAGACTCGCTGGTCCGATTCCGGTGAAGACAAGTCCGTTACCTCACCCATGTCGCTGATCGTCACCGGCTTTGCCCCAGTACAGGATGTGCGCCTGACCCTGACGCCACAGCTGCAGCTGGACCAGGGCGATACCGATCTGATCCTGATCGACCTCGGCCGTGGCCAGAACCGCCTGGGCGGCTCTGCGCTGGCGCAGGTGTATAACCAGATCGGCAAGACCGCTCCGGATCTGGACGACGCAGAAGACCTCAAGGCCTTCTTCGCCGTGATCCAGGGTCTGAACCAGGAAGAACAACTGCTGGCCTACCACGACCGTTCCGACGGTGGCCTGTTGACCACCCTGGCGGAGATGGCCTTTGCCGGCCGTTGCGGTCTGCAAATTCAGCTGGACGTACTGGCTGACCAGGAAAGTGAACTGGGCGGTGCGCTGTTCAACGAAGAACTCGGCGCGGTGATTCAGGTGCGCCAGAGCGATACCGAAGCGGTCCTCAGCCAGCTGTCCGCAGCCGGCCTGGGCGACTGCAGCGCGGTGGTTGGCCAGCCAAGCCAGAATCAGGATCTGCACTTCACGTTTGCTGACAAAACCGTAGTCAGCGGCACCCGCGCCGCCTGGCAGCAAGCCTGGAGCGAAACCAGCTGGCAGATCCAGCGCCTGCGTGACAACGTCGAGTGCGCCGATCAGGAATTCGAGAACATCGCCGACGACGCCAACCCCGGCCTGGAAGCCATGCTCAGCTTCGACATCAATGAAGATGTCGCCGCGCCGCTGATCAACACCGGCAAGCGTCCGCAGGTCGCGATTCTGCGTGAGCAGGGTGTAAACGGTCAGGTCGAGATGGCCGCCGCTTTCAACCGCGCCGGCTTCAACCCGATCGACGTACACATGAGCGATATTCTCAGCGGTCGCGTAGAGCTGGAAGACTTCCGCGGGCTGGTCGCCTGTGGCGGTTTCTCCTACGGCGACGTACTCGGCGCCGGCGAAGGCTGGGCCAAATCCATCCTGTTCAACGCCGAAGCCCGCGAAGCCTTCAGCGCCTTCTTTGCCCGCCCGGATACCTTTACCCTGGGCGTGTGCAACGGCTGCCAGATGCTCTCCAACCTGCGCGAACTGATCCCCGGCAGCGAGCACTGGCCGCACTTTGTGCGCAACAAGTCCGAGCAGTTTGAAGCGCGCGTAGCCATGGTAGAAGTGCAGGCGTCACCGTCGATCTTCCTCAACGGCATGGTCGGCTCACGCATGCCCATCGCCATCGCCCACGGCGAAGGGCACGCCGAGTTTGCCGACAGCACCGCAGTCGATGCCTGCGAAGCCAGCAACAGCGTGGTACTGCGCTTTGTCGACAACCGTGGCCGCATGACCGAACGCTACCCCGGCAACCCCAACGGCTCGCCGCGTGGCATCACCGGCCTGACCACCCGCGACGGCCGCGTCACCATCATGATGCCGCACCCCGAACGCGTGTTCCGCGCCTCACAGAACTCCTGGCACCCTCGTGACTGGAGCGAAGACGGCGCCTGGATGCGCATGTTCCGCAATGCGCGGGTATGGGTTGGCTAAGTAAAGCCCGCTTTCACCTGCACCACCCCACAATCCCGGCCCATGCCGGGATTGTGCTTTCTGGGCCCATGCTGCTTAGAGCAAAACGGCTTGGACAAATCACCGCTCACTGCATTACCCTCGAACCGAGCAAAGGAATGCCAGTCACATCCCGCCTCCAGGCAAGGACAGCCTGCATTCCCTCCCAATACTGGTTAAAGCAACTCCCCGACTTGTCCGTTAAGAGGATAGGGCGGTAGCGTGCCTGGAAAAGCCTTTGGTCCTCGAGTGGGCCATGGAACTGCCCGGTTTACAGGAAAAATGATCACGGTGACCGACATATGGGCGTTGGCCACAGATGGTCAGTTTTTGGATTGAAAATCAGTTGGTTAGCAGAAACCTGGAAAATAATGATATAAGGCTTGGGGATCGTTTTGTCGGTTATGTGGAAATTGATGGATAGGCGGAGAGGACCGGGTTGTGGGGGTTGTAGAGTACTAGGAGCAGGGTTAATGAAAGCAGAACGATCACCGATATATTGGCCGGTGTGACTCATATTATAAATGTTAGCACCGACCGTTTAGGAGAAATCTTTAGAAATGGAAGTAGTTTTGGAGTTTATACACAATCCCTTGGCGCAAAGCCTACTGCTTGGCCCTTTAATGGGAGTGGTTTTTGCCGCTTTATTTTCAGGCTTGACGAAGTCTCCAGGGACGCAAGCTCCAGCAACGGTTACTCAAACAAGAACCATTTATGTGACTAAGGTTGTCGAGCGAAACCGGTCGTCAAGTGGATCAGATGATGGAATGGCATTGTTAATAATAGGTGTATTTTCCCTAGTTTTTATACTTTGGAAATATGCTATATATTTCGATGCAGTTCAGTATTATTTGGCAACCGCAATATTATCAGTCCTGAGCTTTTCAGTTACGACAATTATTATATCTTTGGCTAAGGGGCACTATACATCGGATGATTGGTGGTTTTACACGACTGGCCCAATGATACTGCTTTGTGTTTCTGTCTACATACTTAATTTAGCGAAGATAAATTTCGACCCGAATATTCAGCAAGGTGCGCTAAACAACACCTTTTGGACCTTTTATACAGATTGGTTAAGTGAGTACGGACGAAATTTTATGTTTGCTCATGTGTCAGGTGTTGCACTCCTTGCATTAGCGATTATTTTTATAGCGTTTTCATCAATCCATTATCTGGCTCTGATGAATCAGCGTTCGCCTGGAGCGATGCAAAGATTTTGGTTTTTCTTAACAAGATATACCTCTTTTTTCTCAGGTAAGCTCTGGTTCATATTTGTGGGTTTTTTATTAGGTGCGGCTTACTTATTGATAAATCCAGATTTTGTCGCAAATTGGATAACCAGATAATAGTGCTAACAAACGGCTGCACAACGACCGATTTTACGCCGCTTAGCAGCTCCAAACCGGCGTGTGAGCCGGGCGTGGGCCGCTATTTTGTGTTCGATATCCATCAACTTTTTTCAACAAAGGACGAGGGTCTATGAGCGATCAGGGAATCAGTGAAGCGCAGATGAGGGGCTTTAGGTCGGCGGTTGAGTCACTTAAGTTGTACCGTCGCGCAGATCTCCATGATCCGGATCAGGGTTCTCCATTGATCGAAGAACTCTATGTGGATCCGCTTCCTCATGAGGACGTCTTCAGAACCGCAATTAGGCCGCACACCACTTTTGTTATCGGTCGTAAAGGGACTGGGAAATCAACAATATTCCAGCGTCTCCAGCATGAACTAAGAAAAGGCGGCAGTAGTACATCCGCATATCTTGACATTAAGACAATCTTCGAATCCTCCCAGCCGGATCAAGCGCTAATCAGCCGATTGGAATCAAGAAAAGATGCGCTTCCTCAGGAGGCAATAGAAAAGCTGGCGCTATATCGAGAGTTTCTTAAGGCGACGGTGACGCAAGTTCAAGAAGAACTGAAAAGGAGAATAAAGTCTTCTATTTGGGAAAGGATTAAGGAGTCATTCACTCAAACGTATGCGGAACTCTTTGACGAGCTTGATTCGTTGCTTGACTCTGCATCCGAAGATAATTTTGTAAGTGTTCTTGGTATTCTTGAAACGCAGTTAAAAGATACGGCGGCAAGCGGGGGTTCCTTCGAGAAGGAGTTGGGCATATCGGGCAGTTTCTCCGCAACGCCCAAAATTGCGGTTTCCGCAACAGAAAAATCGGCGCGTACCACAAGTGATGAGCGAGTGTCTGTGTATGGTGATGTTCTAATACGCGCATTCAACATTAGGGAGTTTCTTGATCGCCTGAAAAATCTCCTTTCAAAAATTGGAGTAAGGCATCTTTATATATTGGTCGATGATTTTTCAGAGCTCCCTGAAGAAGCAATGCGAGTAGTTGTTGATGCTCTAATCGCTCCCCTCAACAACTGGAGCGATGAATTCGTTAAGTTCAAGATTGCCGCATATCCAGGACGGATCTACTACGGGGCAATAGATAAGACCAAGATCGATGAAATTCATCTTGATCTTTATAGCCTATTTGGGACTAGTGATGTCTCAACAATGGAGGCTAACGCAGCTGCATTTACCCGGCGTCTTGTTGAGAGCCGTTTGGAGTACTTCACTAAACATGATTCGTCGATATTTTTTGATACCAAAAACGAAGAAGTTTGGCGAGTTCTTTTCTACGCGAGCATGGCCAACCCTAGAACTCTTGGATACGTACTTCATTTCGCGTACCAGAACCAATTAATACATGGAAAGAAAATCGGTGTTCAAAGCATTCAAGATGCTTCACTCAAATACTACGAAGAGAAAATTGCATCGTATTTTTCGGTTGGTAGGTTTCTGCATGAGGCGTTCTCTGAGCGGTGCTCGATTTTTTCCCTAAAGGAACTCCTAGAAACTTTGGTTGTTAGATCAAAAGAACTAAGAACACATAAATCTGCTGTTTTCGAGAAGATCTCGGGGCGCCCGCCAACGAGCCACTTTCATGTGGTGCCCAGTTTCGATGGTCTTCTATCAACGCTAGAGCTTAATTTCTTCCTCACTAAATACTTTGAAATGAGCGACAGAGATGGGAAGAAGGTTTCGGTGTATGCATTGAACTACGGGCTTTGTCAGCGATACACCATATCGTTCGGTCGGCCCTCCGGTGAGAGGGAGTTCCGGCTCTACTTTGTAGAACGAGTCTTTGATTACAGCTCTATTGTCTCCGCCTTTATAGCTAAGAATCAGGAAATAGTGTGCTCGAATTGCGGTGAAAAACACGGACTTGATAAGCTCGAGGCTCTGAAGCTATTTGGGATGAAGTGTCCGACGTGTCAAGTGGGCGTATGTGAGGTTGTAAACCTCTCGAAAAAATATGAGTCCGTCCTCATGAACGTGCAGTCTGAGTTGCTTTTGCCTAAAACAGAGCTTGGTATTCTGCAGGCTCTTCATACGGAAGGGGATGCCCAACGTCCGGCGTACATTGCAGCCGAGCTGGACTGTTCATATCAACTCGTTGGGAAGCGAGCGGTTCGGCTGGAGGATCGAGGTCTTGTTACAAGGTCTAAAGACGATGCGAACAATCGATTTATCCAGATAACTGACATTGCAGAATCAACCTACTTTACTGGCGATCATTCCGGTGAGCTTGATGTTGGCTCAGATCCCTAGCAATCAAGTACTTTGAGCGGGCATAAGCATTCCCGCGGCGCGGCCCAACCATTCGCTGCAGGCCGACGTCCCTGACGGGCCGCGCCTGAGCCCAAACGTTAAGCCGTTTCTGGTTCAACGAATTTCACATAGAAGATGTAGAACACTGATGCCATTATTTAAATCTATTAAGAATCAGTTTTTGGTAAAACATACGCCAAAGGCATCAGAAATTGTGGTTAGCAAAAAAGCGCACAAGATTGCCAATATCCTGTTAACAGTCGGCATCCTCGTTCTTCCCCTCAGTTTCGCAGTAGTGGTCTATAAGATTTTGTTTTTTAATGGTTTGAAGCTTGACGTTGGTGAGTTTGTCTTCTCTTTACTGATGCTGGGTGTTGTTATTGCTTTTATTTCAGCTATTAAAACATTAGTTGGTTTAATAAATGCGCACTCGAATTATCTGCGTGGAGTTAAGGAGCGCAGGTTGAAAGTCGCGTGTGCAACAATGGCTTCATATACGTTCACCATTTACATGGCGTTTTTTAGCGTGAATGAAGTATACCTTTTGGGAAAATACAATGACGGAGCACATGAAGGCGTTTGTACGGTATACGTTCCGAATGGTGCAAAGACAGATATCTGTATTGATTACGAAGAGTCGAAGGAAAATGAAACCTCGCTGATGAGTAGGGCATTGTACTTCTTGAACTAATCGATTGGCTTGACAATCGGCTGCACGGCGACCGATTTTCCGCTGCTTCGGGTTCTACCCCGTTTCCACGGACGGTTATAAAACGGCTGTGAGCTTCCGATCCTGAACAGCAACTCTACGTCGCATCCTGGGGTTATGGAACCGCTCGATGTATTCAAACAGATCAGCTCTTGCCTCGTCCTGCGTACGGTAACGCCGATGGTGTACTCGCTCTCGTTTTAGCATGCCGAAGAACCCCTCACAGGCTGCGTTGTCTCCGCAATGGCCAACCGCGCTCATGCTGCTGACCAAATCGTTACTGCCTAGATATCGCTGGTAATCACCGCTGGTAAACTGACTGCCTCGGTCTGAATGCAGTATTACTGGGGTTTCGCCCTGACGTTGCCAGACAGCCATTTGAACAGCTCTGATTACCATCTGCCGATCCTGCCGGTGGTGCATAGACCAGCCAACGATCAGCTTGCTGAATAAATCCAGAACCACGCAGAGAAATAGTTTTCCTTCCTGGGTGGAGATCTCCGTAATGTCAGTGACCCATTTGGTATCAGGTTCCAGTGCGGAGAAATCCCGTTCAAGGTGATTTTGAATACCTTGTGGCCGATTTGATGCGCGTCCGAGGCGTCCTCGCTTCCTACGGGGCCACCCCTGAATGCCGTGCTTGGCCATTAGCCTTGCAACACGATTCAGGCTGGCTGCAACGCCTTCGGCAGCCAAGTCTTCGTGCATTCGGGGCGACCCAAGCATTCCGCCACTGTCATCGTGAATCTCTCTGATACGCGACAGCAGACGGTCGTTCGCTCTTGCCCTGCTGGACTGCGGACGAGATGCCCAAGCGTAATAGCCGCTGGCCGATACCTTCAGGCAACGACACATAAGACGTATCGGGAAAAGACTGCGACAGTGTTGAATCGTCTGATACCTCAGGACGACTCCTTTGCAAAGAACACTGCCGCTTCGCGCAAAAAATCACGTTCCTTTTTTACCCGTGCCAGTTCCCGCTTCAAGTGGGCAAGCTCTTCGTCACGCGGCGTTCCCGAGCCCTTGAAGGCCTTGCTTGGCAATTCTTCGGCTTCACGCGCCCACCGGGACAACAGGTTGGGATTAATTCCAATCTCTAAGGCCACCTGGCGGCAATTGGCACCTGGCTGGCGAGATAGCGCGATGGCTTCGCGCTTGAATTCGGGGCTGTATCTTCTGCGTTTGGACATGAACACTCCTTTGGCACATTGTGCCTTTTTTCAAAAGTGTCCGCAGTAACGGGGTAGAACCCATCCCGCGCCCCGCTAGAAAAGTTGGTAGCCTACCAAAGGCGCATGGGCTGGACTGCCCGATGGGTGTCCTCCCAGGGCTCCGATTTCAACTTTGACTTTCAGGTCTCTTTCGTGCGGGAGGACTTGGAGGCTGGGCGGCTCTACTACAATTACGAAAATATCGAAGATCCGAAATACTTCAGCGAAGAATTGCCCGGCCTCAGCGTTTTTTACAAGGACGACAGCGGCGCAGTGTTCCACACTTACTCTAGCTACGCCCGCGGCAATGAGGAGGTGATTGGCGCCTTCGTTTATCTCGACATCACGCCCAAAGGCCGCAACGAGAAGGAAATCATGGATTGGGTGCGGCGTCACGATGAGTACGACGCAAGCCCGGCAGTTACGGCCTGTCACTCCGGCTGAGTGCAGAGATTAACTCGGCGAATCCTTGGAGCGGGTCCGTGAGACCGCCATCATCATTCCTATGCCGAAAACGATCAGGCAAGCGATGCCGATGTATAGCGTATCCACGCCTGCGGTTACTAGCCCCGGTAATCCCCCCAAAAAACAGCGGTGATTAGAAGTAGAATTTTCCGTAAGCTATTTGGAGGGAGATTCTGCATGAAGACATCACGTTTTACCGACAGCCAGATCATGGCGATTCTGAAACAAGCCGAGAGCGGCATACCGGTGCCGGAGCTCTGCCGCGAACACGGTATGAGCAGTGCCAGTTTTTACAAGTGGCGAGCGAAATTCGGCGGCATGGATACGTCCATGATCAAGCGCATGAAAGAGCTAGAAGATGAGAACCGGCGGCTGAAAAAAATGTACGCCGAAGAGCGCCTCAAATCCGAGTTACGCAAGGAGGCTCTTGAGGGAAAGTGGTAAAGCCATCTCTTCGCCGCGAGATGGCGCAAAAAACTGTTGCAGCTGGTCGCTGTAGTATTCGCCTGGCCTGTGTAGCCTTCAGTGTCAGTGAGTCCTGCTATCGCTACCAGGCCAGGCTCAACAGTGAGAATTCCGAGATCGCGGACCTTCTGGTTCGGTTGACCCATAACCAGCGCAACTGGGGTTTTGGATTGTGTTTTCTGTATCTGCGCAACGTAAAGGGATACCTCTGGAACCATAAACGTGTTTATCGAATTTATCGGGAACTGGAACTGAACCTGCGCATCAAGCCCCGTAAACGCTTGGTACGCGAGAAACCCGAGCCACTCGCGGTGCCCACGGTAATCAATGCCAGCTGGTCTATGGACTTCATGCACGACCAGTTAGAAGATGGTCGCAGCTACCGGCTGTTCAATGTGATTGACGATTACAACCGGGAAGGTCTTGGCATTGAAGTAGACCTGTCGCTGCCTTCTGAGCGCGTCATACGGGCTCTGGATCAGATCATTGAATGGCGAGGAAAGCCCGTCCAGATCCGCTGTGACAATGGACCGGAATACATCAGTGCTACGCTGGCTGCCTGGGCTGAGAAGCAGGGCATTGCACTGGCCTTTATCCAGCCCGGCAACCCGCAGCAGAATGCGTACATCGAGCGCTACAATCGCACCGTGCGCTACGACTGGCTGGCCCAATACCTGTTCGACTCCATTGAGGAGGTTCAGGAATATGCAACTCGGTGGCTATGGACCTACAATAATGAACGGCCAAACATGGCCTTGGGTGGTATCACGCCCCGACAGAAGTTGGCCATGGTGGCCTGACTCTACTTCTGAGCTCCGCTAATAATGGGGGGATTACCCCCCCACGCAATGCCGCCGACGGTCAAAACAAGGCCGATCATATAAATCAAAAACGACATGGGATTTCCTCTGGGGGATGATGTTGCTGGCTCGATCTCACAGCATTGTAGGCTCGCGCGCTGAATAACTGCAAACAAGCATTGGCGTTATGACAAGGCTATTTTTTCGCGCGTTCTTGCGCTCATTACATCCAGGTGCCACGCACGTGGCTAACGCCTTGCTCAGGCGCTCAAGATCAATGCTCTAGCATGGGTGGCGCTGACTGCAGCAGACCGAAACGCGGCTGAAAAACTACCGTGAAACTCCGCGCTAGACTTCAGCAACGCTGTCGAATTCAGGCAGTTCGGTTCGACTATAGATTGCCACTCACGGCAATTACCGGACAGGAGAGCTGATCATGACCCGCATTGCAAAGAACACAATCTGCCTTTGGTACGATGACGCCGCCGAGGAAGCCGCGCGATTTTATGCAGAGACATTCCCTGCTTCATCACTCGACGCCGTGCACCGAGCGCCCGGTGATTATCCATCAGGGAAAGAGGGGAGCGTATTAACGGTCGAGTTCACTGTGCTCGGTGTTGCGTGCCTCGGTCTTAACGGTGGCCCTGTCTTCAAGCACAATGAAGCGTTCTCGTTTCAGATTGCGACGGAAGACCAGGATGAGACGGATCGCTACTGGAATGCGATCGTTGGCAACGGCGGTCAGGAGAGCGAGTGCGGGTGGTGCAAGGATAAATGGGGCATCTCCTGGCAGATTACGCCGGTCGCGCTGACGAAGGCATACACCAGTCCCGACCGAGCAGCCGCCAAGCGTGCGTTCGACGCGATGATGACGATGAGGAAGATCGACATTGCTGTGATCGAGGCTGCGTTTCGCGGCTGAGATATGTGCGGCTTTACATAACAGCGGCCTATCACGGCCTGCGGGCGCCAGACTCACTGCATATGGACGTTAGTTAACTTATGAATCAAGAGTCGCAAATCGCACCAGGCATGGCAGCCGGTGATCGGGTCGTCCTTTTTGATGGGGTCTGCCGGCTGTGTTCGGTTTGGGCACGTTTTCTTATAAGGTTTGATAGGAAGCGCCAGTTCAAGTTGGCAACCGTTCAGTCACCGGAAGGGCAGGCTATTCTGCAGTGGCATGGCTTTCCAACCGATCACTACGAGACCATGCTGCTGGTGGAAGGGGAAAATATTTATACGAAATCGTCAGCATTTTTTAGAGTGATGGGGCGATTGCCGTGGCCTTGGCCAATCATGTGCGTCGGCTGGGTGGTACCTTCGATTTTTCGCGATTGGCTTTACGATCGTGTGGCGTTGAATCGTTACAGGCTATTCGGGCGCTACGACACCTGTGTTATTCCGAACAAAGACCATGAATCCAGGTTCCTGGGTGAATAGCGCATTCTTAAGTTATGCCGTTTGCAGGGGCACTATTGCCTTTATCTGGTTCTATCATGGCCTGGTTCCCAAGCTGCTCTATCCGCATGAAGATGAGCTGGCCATGAGCATGGCTATCGGGTTGTCTCGGGCCGGTGCGGAGAAAGCGGCGACTATAGGCGGAATGCTTGAGATAGCTTTCGCTATTGCTGTTCTAGCGTTTTGGCGCCAACGCTGGCCTCTTCTTTTCACCATAGCGGCGATGGTCGGCCTGTTAGGATTTGTAGTTATGTTCCAGCCGGTTTTAGTGGGCGCTGCATTCAACCCGGTGACCACCAATATTGCTGTCATGGCGCTTGCTCTGGTTGGTTTGCACCTCCAGCGCGTGTTGGATGCAGCTGACGCTGCTTCTTTCAGCTAGGCGTTAAACATGGAATGGAAATCTTATGAGCCTGAAATATCACTTTGAATTGCTAGCCACCTACAATCAGTGGATGAACTCGAAGATTTATCAGGCTGCAGGTCAGCTATCTGCGGCAGATTTAGCGAGAGACCAAGGGGCCTTTTTTGGTTCCATCCTGGGAACGCTGAACCACATCCTCGCTGGGGATACCATCTGGCTCAAACGCTTTGCTACCCATCCGTCTTGCTTGACTTCGTTGCGGGAGGTCGCTGAGCTGCAAAATCCGGCGAGTCTGGATCAGATGCTCTTTGATGATCTTGATGGCTTATCTGCGCAGCGATTCTGGCTGGATCGCCAGATCATCAACTGGACGGCGCAGCTATCCGAAGCCGATCTGGATTTTGTGCTCAGCTATCACAACATCAAAGGGGTTTCTGCCAACAAGCGATATTCGAGCCTGGTGCTGCATTTCTTTAATCATCAGACTCATCATCGCGGGCAAGTCTCTACTTTGCTATCACAGGCGGGCGTGGATATCGGCGTTACCGACCTCCTGGCTCAGATCCCAGAAGAGACTTCTGTTTAAGCCGCTGCAGCCGCGTGCGCCAAAGGCCGCCTAATGCCCTTTTAAGGACTTTGCTCCCAGTGACTTTCTTGAGGATCAAACGCATGGTCACAGGTATCAATCACATCACGTTTTCGGTAGCGGATCTGAGTTCTTCAATCTGGTTCTACCGTGACCTTCTGGAAATGAAGCTCCATGTTGTCTGGGATTCCGGCGCGTACCTGACGGCGGGCGATACCTTGTTATGTCTAAGTGTGGGAACGACTGAGCCATCCACAGACTATACGCATGTGGCGTTCAACGTCAGCGATAGTCAGCTTTCTGCGTTGCGCAACAGGCTGCAACAGGCGGGTATCGAGGAATGGAAGCAAAACACCAGTGAGGGCGATTCAATTTATATTCTTGACCCTAACGGCCATCGGCTTGAGCTGCATTGCGGTACATTGGAAACCCGCTTGGCTAAACTCAGGGATACGCCGTACACCGGGCTGGTATGGTGCGATACCTGACTAGCCGTCGCGTTTCTTCTTTCAGCGCTGGGCATCCGCTCTGATGTAACGCGCCTCAGTCGCGCCCAACACCTGCTGTCGACCAGTTTCTGAACTTCCTGCCTCACCTGATACTCTCCATACATGACTACAACGCTCCATGCCGGAGCTTTGCCATCCGCGGAGACACCATGGCGCCACAACCCACTGAAGCCAAACAACGGGCAATTCTCGAGCGCCTGGACAAGTTCAGCCGCTTCACGGATAGCAGTATCGGCCTACCATTTACCCGGTTCAAGATTGGTGTCGAAGCCATTGTCGGCCTGGTGCCGGTGGTGGGTGACGTGATCGGCTTGGCGATGTCTGGCTATGTGCTGCTTGAGGCGCAGCGAGCTGGCGCCAGCAAGGAGGTCAAGCGGCGGATGCTGCGCAATGTCGGCATCGATTTTCTGGGCGGGTTGTTGCCGGTATTTGGGGACGCGTTTGACGCTGTTTACAAAGCCAATACGCGCAACACCCGGCTGCTGAAAACCTACCTTGAGAAAGAGCTCGCAGTAGAGCCGCCGCCACCGCCTTTTAACTGGCGTATGGTGATCGGCTTGTCGGTGCTGTTTGCGGTGGTCACCGGGGGCGTGGTACTGATTTTTTAGGGGCAGTCCGTTTTCAAGGAGTGATGGTTTACTGTAATCCGGAAGTTGTCCTATGCGTCTTTCAGACATAGACCTGCGTTCGCTTGAAGTCTTTATCGCTGTTGTGGAAGCTCAGGGTATTGCCAATGCCCAGGCGCTGCTTAATCGTGATGCCTCTACCATAAGTAGGCAATTGGGCCAGCTCGAAGAACGTATTGGGCTACGCCTTTGCGAAAGGGGGCGCGGTGGATTTGCGCTGACCAGCGCAGGGGAGCAGATTTACCGCAATACAATCGACCTGACACTGGCACTGCGCCGCTTTGAAGATGGTGCGGAAACATTGAAAGGTCACCTCTCCGGCAAGTTGCGCCTGGCGATGATCGACAACCTCATTTCCGATCCCAACTGCCCCTTGCGCAATGTGTTGCAGCGTTACGGCGCGCGCAGCGCAAATGAGGTTCACCTGCATATGGAAGTGATGGCGCCTTTTCAGATTGAGCAGGCGCTGTTGAATCATGCTGCGGATGTTGGCATAGGCATCTTTCCAGCCCACCTGGAAGAACTGGATTACCAGCCGCTCTATCAGGAAACCGATTGGCTGGTGTGCGCGCCCTCGCATCCGTTGGCCGGCGCAGATTCGTTGGCGGATGTGAAAGAGGAGCTGCAGATCAGCGCCAAGGTCGCCAGACATTTTCTTGGTTCACAGGATACGACCCCGTTGGGCGGCGACCCGAAGCACGTCACCGCTTGGGTTTCAAATGTAGAGGCGGCGGCCCTGCTGATTTTGGCGGGTAGTCATGTGGGGTTTTTGCCTAATCACTATGCGCGGGTATGGCTGGAAAGTGGCCAGATGGTTGCCGTGCGCCCCGACCATTTCCGGCGCAGCTCCTTGATTGAGGCCGCTGCCAGGCGCAGCCGTGACAGTCAGACGCCTGCAGTGGACGCCTTTCGCGATGATCTGGCGGCGGTTCTTGAGGTGTTTGGTATGCCTGCATCCACCGACAGGTAAACCTGCAGACCCGGTCATTTATGCCTGATTTCCCTTGAGAGACACTGATCCTGTCACCGAATCCTCAATGGGAGTTACCTATGCGCATTTTTACTGGCCTTGCCCTGGCACTTGCTTTGGTCGCTGGCATCTCGCCAGCGCAAGCCGAAGATCAACCCTCTTTCAGCATTGCCTGGACCATCTATGCCGGCAGCATGCCCCTGGGCTATGCCGAGGACAGCGGCATCCTTGCCAAGTGGGGCGACCGCTACGGTATTGACCTCAAAGCCGTGCAGATGAATGACTATATCGAAGCGCAGAACCAATACACCGCCGGCCAGTTCGATGGTGTGATTGCCATCACTTTGGACGCGCTGACCATCCCCGCGGCGGGCGGCGTTGATTCCTCGGCAGCCTTGCTGCTGAGTGCCTCCAACGGCAGCGATGCGCTGGTCATGAAGGGCACCGGTAAAACCGTAGCGGACCTCAAGGATGCCCGGGTCAATCTGGTGGAGCTGTCCGGGTCTCACTACCTGCTGGCCCGGGCTCTTGCCGAACATGGCATGAGCGAGCGCGACCTGACCGTGGTGAATACCTCCGATGCGGACATTATTGCTGCCTTTCAATCTGCTGACAGCCAGGCGGTGGTCACCTGGAAGCCGCAGCTAAGCGAGATTCTGGCGCAAAATCCAGATACCACCATGCTGTTTGACAGCTCGGATATCCCCAATGAAATTACCGATATTCTGGTCGTCCGTACTGAACTGCTTGAGCAAACACCGGGACTGGGCAAGGCCTTGGCCGGAGCCTGGTACGAGGTAATCGCCATGCTTTCGCCTGAGCACCCGGAGCATGAGAAAGCAGTGAGCTATATGGCAGAAGCCTTGGCCACTGATGCCCAGGGGTTCGCCGAACAAACAGCGACCATCAACTTCTTTACGCCGTCACAAGCTGTGGCGCTTATTGAAGATCCGGAGTTCGCTGACACCATGGGTAATATCACCGAGTTCGCTTGGGACAACGGCCTGCTGGGCGAGGGCGCGTCTGGCCCTGACTACGTCGGCGTGCAATTTGCTGAGGAGCGTGTGCTCGGCAATGCCGACAATATCAAGCTGCGTTTCCCGACCACTTACTCCGCGGAGCTAGCGCAATGAGTTGGGCACCTTTACCCAGCTCGCGTCCCTACCATTGGCCGTTGAGTGGCCAATGGTCCGCGCAGGACACAGCCCTGCTGATTATCGACATGCAGCAGGATTTTCTCAGCCCGGACGGCTACTTCGCGCAGATGGGCTATAGCTTGGCTTCCACCCAAGCCGCTATTGAACCCACTCGGAGTCTGCTCGCTGGCGCGCGTGAAGAGGGCATGCTGGTTATCTACACCCGCGAGTCGCATCGGCCCGATCTCATGGACCTGAGCCCTACCAAGCGCGCCCGAGCGCAAGCCATGGGCGCGCCTATCGGTGGCGCCGGGCCTTTGGGACGCTTTCTGGTTCGGGGTGAGGCGGGGTGTGACATCGTGGAGCAGTTGACGCCGCAGAGCGGGGAACTGATCATCGACAAGCCAGGTAATGGCGCTTTCCATGCCACAGATCTGGATCAGGTGCTGCGTGCGCAAGGCATCCGCCACTTGCTGTTATGCGGCGTGACCACTGACGTGTGTGTGCACTCCACGCTACGTGAAGCTAATGACCTGGGCTACGACTGTCTATTGGTTGAAGATTGTTGTGGCGCGGGAAGTGCAGAGCTGCACGAGGCATCGTTGATGATGATGATGAACGAGGGTGGCATCTTTGGTGCTGTGGCAAAGCAGGATGAGCTAATTGAGCTTTGGCAGAGGGGATAAAGCATGAAGGTGGCCGATCGGTGGTTTGCCAGTGAATCCATTGGCGATGGGATAACCCGAATTTGGGAGCCCCATGTCGCTCGGCTGTTCCAATGCAATATCTGGCATGTGCGTGGCAGGGATTCGGACTTGCTAGTGGATGCTGGGATGGGCATCAGCTCGTTGCATGAGGCCATTGCCGAACTGGTCGATAAACCAGTCATCGCGATTGCCACTCACACGCACATGGACCATGCCGGGAGCCTGCACGAGTTCACGCAGCGGCTGGTTCACCCGATCGAAGCATCGCAGCTGCAGCATCCAGATGAGTTCCCGGTGCTGTGCAGCAATCACTGGCCGGGAAATATGCGCGCCCTTATCGAAGAGCAGGGCTACGACGTACCTGACGTGCTGATCGATGCTTACCCCTATGAGGGCTTTGACCCTGAAGCCTTCCGTACCCCGGCGTGCACGGCTACCCAGGTTGTGGATGAGGGGCAGATGATTGACCTTGGTGATCGCGTATTTGAGGTTCTGCATCTGCCCGGGCACTCGCCTGGCAGCATCGGGCTTTGGGAAAAGGGCTCCGGGACGTTATTCTCTGGCGATGCGGTTTATGATGGTCCGCTACTGGACACGTTGCCGGATGCCGACATCACGGCCTACGTCAGGACCATGCAACGCCTGCAAAGCCTTCCCGTGAATGTCGTGCACGCGGGTCACGATCCTAGCTTTGGCAGGCAAAGGTTGCTTGAGCTGGTGAGGGCCTATCTGGCGTATCGGAGTTAGTTCGGTTTGAGTCAGCGTCCGTAGTAAGCTACGGCATGCAGACGTTCGTGCTGATGCATGGAGACCAGAGAATGAAATTCCTTTCCCATAGATTACTAATATATATTTTCTGCAGTCTGTTAGCCGCTTGCTCGACGACCCAACCAGGCGCGGGCGGCAGCAGGGTTGGTTTCACTGAATCAGGCAAGGCCTCCTTCTATGCGGATTTGCATCAGAATAGAAAAACTGCGAGCGGTGAGCTTTACCAGCATGGGCTAAAAACAGCGGCGCATAGAACGCTGGCATTTGGCTCTAGCGTGAGGGTGACCAATATCCAGAATGGTAAAAGTGTTGTGGTAAAGATCAATGACAGAGGGCCATTCGTGAGGGGCCGAATTATTGATCTTTCAAAGTCAGCATTTAGCAGTATTGGCAATACCAGATCGGGTTTGATTGACGTCAAAATTGAAGTCATTCGCTAGCACATATTTCCTTCACCTGAGGGCACCAACAGACTCTGCGCAGTAACCAGGTGTCCTTTTCGATCACCGATCCTCAAGCAACGCTCAAGCAGCTCTCATCCTTGCAGTTTACTATTTCAGAGAATATGATCCGTATACGTTTCGTATATTCAGGATCCGCTATGGGTATCGTTAAAATCGACGATCAGTTGCATGAAGACATCCGCAAGGCCAGCTCGGTAATGGTCCGTTCCATCAATGCGCAGGCCGAGTTCTGGATAAAGATCGGCATGCTGGCTGAGGCCAACCCGGACATGTCCTTTTCGCAGATCATCAGTGAACAGATGAAGCATGCCGATGTGGTGCCCAGGAGGCTTGCCCTTGGCTAAGGTAGCGCTGAAGAACGCGGAAGAACTGGCTTTGATGCGAGAAGCGGGGCGGCTTCTTGCTCTGGTATTCAAGTATCTGGATGGCGAGGTCAGGGTCGGTATGTCGACCATGGCCATCAACGACCTTGCCGAGCGGTATATCGTTGGCGACCTGGGCGCTCGGCCGGCGAGCAAGGGCCAATACGGTTATCAGTATGTACTCAATTCGTCAGTCAATCATGTGGTCTGTCACGGCGTACCTGCGGAAAATCAGACGCTCAAACCTGGTGACATCGTCAATGTTGATATCACTTTGGAAAAGGGTGGTTTTATTGCCGATTCCAGCAAGATGTACATGATTGGTGAAGTCACCCCGCTGGCCAGGCGACTGGTGGATAAAACCTACGAGGCCATGTGGCAGGGTATCCGCATGGTCAAACCCGGGGCCACTCTGGGCGATGTCGGCCATGCGATTCAGCATTATGCCGAGAAACAGGGCTACTCGATTGTGCGTGATTACTGTGGCCACGGCATTGGCCGCGAGATGCACGAAGAGCCTGCCGTATTGCACTTCGGGCGACCTGGCAAAGGCCTGGTGCTGGAGGAAGGCATGACCTTCACCATTGAGCCGATGATCAATCAGGGCAAGGCCAAAGTTAAAACCAAGAAGGATGGGTGGACGGTTGTCACCAGCGACAAGAAACTGTCTGCCCAATGGGAGCACACCATTGCGGTCACATCGGATGGTTATGAGGTACTTACGCTCCGTGAAGAGGAGCGTGGTTAAGGCAATTTCATGGAAAGGCTCCTCGCCAGGGGGGAGCCCTGATAATTGACTACTACATGCCAGAGGCTTCGATTTTGATGTCGTCGGGGAAGGGCCGTCCCTCACCCTTTTCCAACTGATCACGCAGGCTCAACAGAAAGGTCGCCCATTTGGTCGAGCAGTGATGGAAGAATGGGTTCTCACTTTTCCATCCGGCGTGGCGAAACATCAATTGGTTGTGGCTGCCTTCTTCCTGGATTTCAAACTCGATGCGGGTGCCGATCCAGTCCTCTGGCCCCTTGATGCACTCCCAGTGCACCTGCCGCGGGCCAACCTTGATTACACGCATATCGAAGCCGCCGTTACTGCCGAAAGTGAAGGTCAGTGTCCCATCCTGGTTAGGGTCGCCCGCGGTGCCGCTGGTCCACCAGGATGCCAGGCCTTCCAGCGTGGTCAGGGCTGCGCAAATATCTGACGCTGGCGTTTTGGTTCCGAAGGTCAAGCAGATGTTAGGCATGGTCTGTCTCCTTGCATAAGTGATGTGCCGGAATGCTCATCCATTGACTATGCTAAACATCGGAGAGGTGATTGAAATAACGCCAATACCTTTTTTCATTTAGATTAAATTGCTGATTTTTATATAAAAAATGTCCAATGGTTAACGAGACCCAGCCGTTAGTTTCCTGATATGGAAAACGAAGAAAAGCTTGATGCGGTTTTCTATGCGCTCTCCGATAGCCGCCGACGCCTGCTGCTCGAAGAACTCGCGGCTGGCCCCAGATCGGTCAATCAACTTGCGGCGGTTGCCGGCATGAAGATCAGCGCGGCCTCTAAACATATAGCTGTATTGGAAGCAGGCGAGCTGGTGATCAAAACCCGGCAAGGGCGCGAGGTGCTCTGCCATCTCAATTATGACGTGTGGCGCGAAGTGGCCGGCTATGTGGCGATGCACACAAAATTCTGGTCGGGCAGGCTAGATGAGCTCGCCATGCATCTCAAGAGTGCGAGAGAGACGTGATGGATCCGGTGGTGATAAAACGTGTGCTGCCGTGCGGCAAGCGGCAGCTGTTCGACGCCTGGTCGAAACCTTCGCTGATGATGAAGTGGTTCTTCGCATCGCAAAAGCTCAACTCGTCGAGTACCGTCCACAACAGCTTCACTGTGGGCGGCCGCTTCGAAGTGATCATGCACCTGGAAACCGGAGACTACCTGCACCACGGTGACTATCGAGCGATTCATCGATACCACCATATCGCCTTCACCTGGAATTCGCATATTGTTCAGGACAGTCTGGTGGAGCTGGATTTCAAACAGCTGTCACCCAACCGTACAGAGCTGACCTTGACCCACACGCAGTTCCCGACGGATGAGGTGCGTGGTAAGCATGTAGGTGGTTGGAATGGATGCCTGGATAACCTTGAGTTATATCTCACAGGATTAAATACGCCGAGCCAGATTGGCTAAATTGATTTGAGAGAGGAGCACGCATGTATACCGGTAGTTGCTTATGTGGTGGCGTAATGTACGAGGTTGATGGTGAGCTTGAGCCGATTCAGGTGTGCCATTGTTCTCAATGCCGCAAGGCTCAGGGCAGCGCCTTTGTAACCAATATTCCGGTCTCGACTTCGGCGTTCAGACTGCTGCAAGGGGAGGGCATGCTGAGCTCATTCGAGTCGTCCCCCGGCAAGTACCGTGTGTTTTGCAAAACCTGTGGCTCGCCGATCTACAGCAAGCGCAGTGATTTACCGCAGGCGCTGCGCCTCAGGGCCGGCACGCTGGACGGCGAGCTGGAAACCAGGCCGATCGGGCACTTCTATTTCGGCTCCAGGGCGAATTGGTTCCAGATCAATGACGAGCTACCAAAATTTCCCGCGGCTTACACGCCAGGAAAAAAGTCCTGACCCGCCGGGATTAACCTTTCCACTATTCAGATACTGCAGTAAAAACGCCTCAGAAGAAGGCTTGCGCTAAGAAACTTAGCACCCATCACCAAGCGATAAGGAGATCGCCATGCGTCATATTTGTCTCATTTGTTTGTCCGCCCTGCTGCTGATTGCATCGCCATGGGCATCTGCCCAAGGATCCCAGCATCAAGCGATGCTGGCGAGCGTTTACTCCGGTGAAACGGCAGTTGAGGAATACTGGGTCAGTGAAAAACTTGATGGTGTCCGTGGGCACTGGGACGGGGAGACACTTTGGAGTCGCGGCGGTTATCCAATCGCTGCGCCCGACTGGTTCACCCAGGGTTGGCCGGACATGGCGATGGATGGGGAGCTGTGGATTGCGCGTCAGCTGTTCGATACAGCCAGCGGCATTGTCCGTAGTACCCAGGCCGATGATAAGGACTGGCGGCGGTTGAAGTTCATGGTGTTCGATCTACCCGAGCATGGCGGACCCTTCGGTGAACGAGTGCAGGCGATGGAACAGATATCCGCCTTCGACATTGCGTGGTTGCAGCCCATCCCCCAGTTTCGCGTAGCCGATGCGGCGGCGCTGGAAGCGCGTCTGGAAGCATTGGTTGCTGCGGGCAGCGAAGGCTTGATGCTGCATCATCAGGATGCCTTGTATCGTTCTGGGCGCAGCCAGGATTTATTGAAATACAAGCTCTATGACGATGCCGAGGCGCGGGTAGTGGGTTACACCGAAGGCAAGGGCAAGTACGCCGGTCTGGTAGGTGCGCTGGTGGTTGAGCGCGAAGATGGCAGACGCTTTCGGCTCGGCAGCGGCTTGAGTGATGATGAAAGAACGGCACCCCCGGCTATCGGCAGTTGGGTCACCTACCGCTACAATGGCTACACCTCCACTGGCCTGCCGCGTTTTGCCCGCTTTGTGCGCATACGCACGGATATGCAGGAGATCGCCAGCGGTTCTAACCGTGGCTCACCTGATTAACGAGAACGTTGCCGATCATGAAACCGCTAGCCAATACGCTGTGCCCCTTATGCGGCGGAGCGAATAAATGCCAGCCTGCGCAGGCTGGAAGTTTTGACGTGGCCTGTTGGTGTATGACAACGGCAATAGATGCACAAGCGCTGGCGCGAGTGCCGGCAGAGGTGGGCGATACAGCATGCCTTTGCCCTCGGTGTGCTGCAGGTGAGAGCCTGGCGGTTAACGCGGACGGTATAAGCAAGCGCTGATCAGAAGGGCACAGACAGAAACGCTCAGGCGTGGCCAGTAATGACCATGCCTGAGGTTGTACTGCGGGTTAAGCGACGTCGAAACGATCCGCGTTCATCACCTTGGTCCAGGCTGCGACGAAGTCCTGCACAAAGGCTTCTTGTGCATCATCACAGGCATAGGCCTCGGCCAGCGCTCGCAGTTGCGAGTTGGAGCCAAAGATCAGGTCTACGCGGGTGCCAGTCCACTTCACCTGACCGGTGCTGCGGTCACGTCCCTCGAACACATCCTGCACCTGAGAGGTCGGGGACCATTTGGTGCTGGTGTCGGTGATGTTGACGAAAAACTCGTTGGTCAACACGCCGGGGCGTTGAGTGAACACGCCGTGCGGGGATTGGTCAGTATTGGCATTCAATGCGCGCATGCCACCTACCAGCACAGTCATCTCCGGCGCGGTCAACTTCAGCAGTTGTGCGCGGTCCAGCAACATCTCTTCCGCCGTTACGGTGTACTGGGTTTTGAGGTAGTTGCGGAAGCCATCGGCCAGCGGTTCCATCGGCTCGAAGGATTCTGCATCCGTCTGTTCCTGGCTGGCGTCGGTGCGGCCGGCGGCAAAGGGCACTTCCACCGAATAGCCAGCATCCTTCGCAGCTTTTTCTACCGCAGCGGAGCCGCCCAACACGATCAAATCCGCCAGCGATACGCGCTTGTTGCCGGACTGTGCAGCATTGAAGTCAGCCTGAATGCCTTCCAGTACCTGTAGCACCTTTGCCAATTGCTCCGGCTGGTTCGCGGCCCAATCTTTCTGCGGAGCCAGGCGGATGCGTGCACCGTTGGCGCCACCGCGCTTGTCGGAATCGCGGTAGGTCGACGCCGATGACCAGGCGGTGAATACCAGCTCAGAGACCGATAACCCAGAGGCCAGCAGCTTGGCTTTCAGGTCGGCGATATCCTGGCTGTTGACCAGTTCGTGATCGACAGCGGGCACCGGATCCTGCCAGATCAGGTCTTCACCGGGTACATCCGGGCCGAGGTAGCGCACTTTCGGACCCATATCGCGGTGGGTCAGCTTGAACCAGGCGCGGGCGAAGGCATCGGCAAACTCTTCCGGATTCTTGTGGAAGTGCTCGGCGATCCGGCGGTACTCGGGATCAGTACGCATGGCCATGTCGGCGGTGGTCATCATGATGCCCACACGCTTGGCGGCATTTTCTGCATCGGGGGCATGGTCATTTTCTGCCAGGCCTACGGCTTGCCACTGGTGCGCGCCGGCCGGGCTGCGGGTCAGCTCCCACTCGTAACCGAAGAGCACGTCAAGGTAGCCCATATCCCATTGTGTGGGGTTGGGTGTCCATGCGCCTTCAAGGCCGCTGGTGATGGTGTCACTGCCCTTGCCACTGCCAAAGCTGCTGATCCAGCCAAAACCCATCTCTTCCAGCGGTGCGGCTTCAGGTTCTGGGCCAACATGAGCCGCGTCGCCGGCACCGTGAGTTTTGCCAAAAGTGTGGCCTCCAGCGGTCAGAGCCACAGTTTCGTAGTCGTTCATGGCCATACGCGCGAAAGTCTCGCGAATATCGCGGGCGGACGCCAGCGGGTCCGGGTGACCGTCCGGGCCTTCCGGGTTAACGTAGATCAGACCCATCTGTACTGCAGCGAGTGGGTTTTCCAGGTCCCGGTCGCCGGTGTAACGGCTTTTGGGTTTGTCGCTGGTGGCCAGCCATTCGTCTTCGGCGCCCCAGTAGATATCTTCCTCGGGTGCCCAGATATCTTCACGGCCACCGCCATAACCAAAAGGCTTGAGACCCATGGACTCGATGGCGACGTTACCGGCAAGCACATACAGGTCTGCCCAGGACAGACGGTTGCCGTACTTTTTCTTGATTGGCCACAGCAGGCGGCGGGCCTTGTCGAGGTTACCGTTATCCGGCCAGCTGTTCAGCGGAGCAAAGCGCTGGTTGCCGGTAGAGGCGCCGCCGCGGCCGTCAGCGGTGCGGTAGGTGCCGGCCGAGTGCCAGGCCATGCGAATCATGAACGGGCCGTAGTGGCCGTAATCGGCAGGCCACCATTCCTGGGAATCGGTCATCAGTGCGGTCAGGTCACGTTTGACGGCCGCCAGGTCCAACTGCTTGAACGCGTCAGCGTATTTGAAGCCCGCACGCATGGGGCTGGACAGAGGAGCATTCTGGTGCAGAATCTTCAGGTTCAACTGGTTGGGCCACCAGTCCTGGGTGGAGGTGCCGCCGTGCAGTCTGCTGGTAGCACTGCCGTGCATAAAGGGGCATTTGCCAGCGTTTTCCGTGGCTTCGCTTTCATTGATATCTAATGCGTCCATATCGGTATCCGTTTGTTTTTTGTGATTGGAACAGTTGGTTCGATTGATAAAGTACATCAGAAGAGATCTGATGGTTTAAACCCTTTTTCGTACTGTTTTGATAGTTTTTGACTATTTCTGCTTCGCTTGTGTTGTTTTTACACTAACCTTCAATCTGGCGCTGGTAGCGAATTCTGCTGGGAGATGGAAGATGTATAAATTGTGTTTCTATGTTCCTAAGTCGCATCTGGAAAAGACCAAAACCGCGGTGTTCAGTGCGGGCGCTGGGCAGATCGGTGATTACGACCAGTGCTGCTGGCAGACCAAGGGTCAGGGTCAGTTCCGCCCTCTACCCGGTAGCGAGCCGTTTATCGGCGATCAGGGTGCTCTGGAGACAGTTGAAGAATATAGGGTCGAAATGGTTTGCGCCGATGACCGGATCCGCGCCGTGATCGCGGCATTTCGGCTTGCGCATCCCTATGAAGAGCCGGCTTTTGATTGTTGGTTGTTGGCGGAGTTTTGATCCTCATCTTTGCTACGCCTCGTTAATTCCGCTCCCGCTCAGCATTGCCGCCCCCGTCACTATTCCGGGCGCCTCTTTCTTCATTCCCGCGTCTCCCCGTCATTGCCGAACATTCCGCCCCGTCATTGCCGAACATTTCGCCCGCCATTTCCGCACACAACGTCATTCCTGCCCCACCCCGACATCCCTGCCCCCCACCGTCATTCCCGCCCCCACCCCGTCATTCCCGCGAAGGCGGGAAACCATTTGGCCTTTCGATTTGACCCAGAGCTGGTGATAAGCAACTTCCGAATGGATCCCCGCTTTCGCGAGGATGAGTGGCCGGAACAGCCGAGGGTAAGGCCAGGTAATTCGGTTAGTACCCAGTCCGCTTGGATTCCCGCCTTCGCGGGAATGACGGCTTGGGGCTGTTTGACGCTGGTGCAGGATGCTGGCCGTTCTCGGCATGCTGCGGTAGGTCATTAACGTCAGGCAAATCATTTCTTGGCAAAGGGCACCGGTATGGGCGTGGCATTATTTGATGGCGGCAATTGTGGAATGGCGAAATCGGGCTGATCGCCAGTCAGAGTCTTGAGGAAGGCGGTCATGTTGGCGATATCCTGCTTTTCCAGTTCCCGCCCCAGTTGCAGGCGTGCCATCAGATCCACGGCGTCTTCCAGCTGCCAGTGCGCGCCATCGTGGAAGTAGGGGTAGGTCAGCTCGACGTTGCGCAACGTGGGTACCTTGAAGGAGAAGCGATCCGCATCCTTGCCGGTGACGGCCACGCGGCCTTCCGCCGGGTTATCGGTAATGTAGGGCTCGACTACCCCCATACGCTGAAAGGATGAACCACCTGCGGCCGGACCGTTGTGGCACGCGGTGCAGCCGATGTCCTTGAAGGTCTTGTAGCCGTCCAGCTCCGCTTGAGTCAGCGCCTGGTCGTCGCCCTTGAGCCACTGATCAAAGCGCGAGTTGGGTGTGACCAGGGTTTCTTCAAAGGCGGCGATGGCGTCGGTCACCCGGTCAATATCGATCTCGTCGCTGCCGTAGATCTCGGCAAACTCTTTACGGTACTCGGGGATGGAGCGCAGCACGTCCAGCGCCAGCACGTGGGTCGAGGCCATTTCCTTGGGGTTGTTGATCGGGCCGGCAGCTTGTTCCTGCAGGGTGGCGGCGCGGCCGTCCCAGAATTGCGCGACGTTCATGCTCGAGTTCAATACGGTGGGCGAGTTGATCGGCCCTTCCTGCCAGTTGTGACCGATGGAGGTAGACAGGTTGTCACTGCCGCCCATGCTCAGGTTGTGACAGGAGTTGCAGGAAATAAAGCCCGAGCGCGACAGGCGGGGGTCGAAGAACAGCTGCTTGCCCAGCTCGATCTTTTCCGGCTCGTCAAAACTGGCGGGTTCAATCGGCTGAATCGGCTCGCTGGTAAGGCGTTCGGCTTGCAGCGGGGCGCAGAGGCCGCCAGCCAACAGGAGGCATAGCAGTTGCTTGTTCATGGTCATTTCCTTGTGTCGCTGAATGGCAAACTGGCTTTAACCGCAGTGTGCCGCAGTGACTCAAGGAGGGCGTTGACTCAGATCAAGGGATGATCTCTACCAGGGTGCCATCCGGGACCAGCTCCCAGAGCGCGCGCATGTCGGCATTGTTCAGCGCGATGCAGCCGTCGGTCCAGTCCAGCCCTTTGAAGAACCATTCGGGATATTCCTCGTCGATCGGGGTGCCATGGATCATGATCATGCCGCCAGGATCCACGCCCTGTTCATAAGCCGCAGTACGGTCTTTCAGATTGGGGTAATCCAGGTGCAGGCTGAGATTGAACTGCGGGCTTTCGTGGCGCCAGTCGATACTGTAGATGCCTTCGGGTGTGCGCTGGTCGCCTTGCTGCTGCTTGTGTCCGAGCGGCTGACGGCCCAGAGACACCCGATATTGCTCAATCACCTGCCCGTCACTGATGACTTCCAGGCGCCTCTCGGCCTTGTGCACCAGCACTTTGTCGATCGGCGGAGCCGCCTGGGTGGGGAGCACGGCCAGCAGCATCGCCAACCCCAGGACATATCGCAAATACCACATCAGCGCAGCTGGCGGGCCAGCGCCGGGTTGTAGCGGATGTCGCGCACGCGAATCGGGAAGTGCTGTTCCTGGCGGTCGCTGAAATACTGTTTCAGCGTCTTGCCAACGGTGGGGAAGGCCAGCTCATCCCAGGGGATTTCCGCTTCGTTGAACAGCCGCACTTCGAGGCTTTCTTCGCCGACGCCGTAGGCCTGGTCGACCAGCTCGCCGCGGAAGAACATGTACACCTGATTGATATGCGGCAGGTTGAAGAGCATATACAGCTGCTGATCGCGGACCTTGGCCTGGGCTTCTTCCCAGGTTTCGCGCAACGCTGCTTCCTCGGTGGTTTCGCCGTTCTCCATGTAGCCGGCAGGCAGCGTCCAGAAGCCGCGGCGCGGTTCGATGGCGCGGCGGCACAGCAGCACCTGTTGCTCATGGACCACCAGGCAGCCGGCCACAATACGCGGATTCTGATAGTGGATGATGTCGCAATGGGTGCAGACGTAGCGGGTGCGGTTGTCGCCGCTGGGGATCTGTTCGCTGATCGTATTACCGCACTGGCTGCAAAACTTCATGATTTATAACGTCTCATTCGGAAACCTGTTTTGTCCTATCTTGCGGCGCATTTGCCGGTTGGGCAACTGGTTCTGGGTAAGTGATCATGACATCATGCTTAAAAGACCAAGAGGTACTCTGCATGCTGGATAAAATGCGCATGCGGGTTGGGGAATACCGTCCGCGGCAGATCGAAACCCTGGGTATGCCGGAGGCGGGCGTGTTGATTCCGGTAACCTGTGTGCATGACCGCCCAGAGATTATTCTGACGCTGCGCTCGCAGCGCATGACCACTCATTCCGGCGAGGTCGCTTTCCCCGGCGGCCGTCGCGATCCTGGTGATGTCGACCTGCGCTACACCGCCCTGCGCGAAACGCACGAGGAAATCGGCCTGGAGCCGGACCGGGTGGAAGTGATTGGCCCGATGGGCTCGCTGGTTTCCCGCTACGGCATCAAGGTCACGCCCTACGTTGGCATCGTTCCGGATGTGTTCGACATCGTGCCCAGCAGCGCGGAGATAGACGCGGTGTTCCGGGTGCCGGTGGCATTCTTTATGGAAGACCGCCGCGAGATGACCCACCGTATCGATTATGAAGGCCGCAGTTGGTATGTCCCCAGCTATCGCTATGAAGGCCACAAGATCTGGGGGCTGACAGCCCTGATGCTGGTCGAGTTCATGAATGTCGCCTTCGATGCCGACATTCCCTTGCACACCCCTTATGACGAAGATCGCAAACAGGAGCGCAGATGAAGTACAGCCTGGGTAATGACCGTGTGGAAATGGCCGATGAAGCCTGGATTGCCGATACGGCAGCGGTGATCGGCAAGGTACGCCTGGAGCAGGGCGCAAATGTCTGGTTTGGCGCGGTGCTGCGCGGCGACATGGAGCTGATCCTGATCGGCGAGCACAGCAACGTGCAGGATGGCGCGGTAATGCACACCGACTCCGGTTTCCCGCTGACGCTGGGCAAGGGCGTAACCGTCGGCCATAACGCCATGTTGCACGGCTGTACCGTGGGCGATTACAGCCTGATCGGCATCAACGCGGTGGTATTGAACGGCGCGAAGATTGGCAAGCACTGCATCATCGGCGCCAATGCGCTGGTGCCCGAGGGCAAGGAAATCCCCGATGGCTCGCTGGTGGTCGGCTCGCCGTGCAAGGTGGTACGAGAACTGACCGAACCGCAGAAGAAGATGCTTGAGGCCAGCGCCGCGCATTACGTGCATAACGCCCAGCGCTATCGTCGCGACCTGCAGGTGCAGGAAGACTGATGCAGCAGCCTGCGGTGAAGTCTCCGTGCATCGGCGTCTGCGCGTTGGATGAGCAGAATCTGTGTACCGGTTGCCAGCGCAGTGGTGAGGAAATCACCCTGTGGGGGCGCATGAGTGATGCCCAGCGCCGTGAGGTGCTGTTACTCTGTGAGTCCCGAGCCAGAGCCCAGGGCTTATGGTTCAGCGTACAAACCAGCTAAGGACGTATCGCATGGCCAAGATAGGAACTCCCAACGCCGAGAATGCTACCCGGGTGATGCTGCTGGGGGCCGGCGAGCTGGGCAAGGAGCTGGTGATCGAACTGCAGCGACTGGGGTGCGAAACCATCGCCGTGGATCGCTACGAGCACGCCCCGGCCATGCAGGTCGCCCATCGCCGGCATGTGATCAACATGCTGGATGGCAAGCAGTTGCGCGAGGTCATTGAGGCCGAGCAGCCGGACTACATCGTCCCTGAAATCGAAGCTATCGCGACCACCACGCTGGTCGAGATGGAAAGCGAAGGCTACATGGTCATCCCCACGGCGCGCGCAGCCTGGCTGACGATGGACCGTGAGGGCATCCGCCGGCTGGCTGCTGAAGAACTGAATCTGCCCACTTCGCCTTTTCGTTTTGCCGACACCTTTGAAGAATATGCAGCTGCGGTGGAAACCGTGGGGCTGCCGTGCGTGATCAAGCCGGTCATGAGCTCATCCGGCAAGGGCCAGTCCCTGCTGCGGCGTCAGGAAGAACTGCAGGCGGCCTGGGATTATGCCCAGTCCGGCGGCCGTGCCGGCGAAGGACGGGTGATTGTCGAAGGTTTTGTCGATTTTGATTACGAAATCACGCTGCTGACGGTTCGGCATATTGATGGCACCAGCTTCTGTGAGCCCATTGGCCATCGCCAGGAGGGCGGTGATTATCAGGAGTCCTGGCAGCCGCAGGTGATGACTGAGGCGGCGCTGGCTGAATCTCAGCGCATTGCCCTGGCGGTGACCGATGCACTGGGCGGTCGCGGTTTGTTCGGCGTCGAGTTGTTTATCAAAGGGGACGATGTGTGGTTCAGCGAAGTATCACCGCGCCCGCATGATACCGGCATGGTCACGCTGATTTCCCAGGATCTGTCCGAGTTCGCGCTGCATGCAAGGGCGATTCTTGGGCTGCCGATTCCAGCCATTCGCCAGTTGGGGCCTTCGGCTTCTGCGGTGATCATGGTGCAAGGCGAGTCCGTCGCGGTGAGTTACGGCAATCTGCACCAGTCCCTGACTGAGCCGGACACCCAGCTGCGGCTGTTCGGCAAGCCCGAAGTGGAAGGGCAGCGACGCATGGGCGTGGCGCTGGCTCGCGATGAAAGTATTGAAGCGGCGCGTGAAAAAGCCCTGCGGGTTGCCACTAGCGTGGAGATCACGCTCTGAGCCATTGGTGGTATCTGGCAGCGCCCGCGCTGCCGTTACTGCTGCCCCAGGCGTTGTGGGTAAAAAAGACCGCTTTGCGCCTGCCGGATGCAGCCCTGCCCTGGCAGGGCGTCTGCATCCCCGCTAGTTCTGACTTAACTTCCTCCTCTTTGCGTCTACTGGTTATTGGCGAGTCCACCGTGGCTGGAGTCGGCGTAGACACCCAACAACAGGCCCTGTGCGGACAGCTAGCTCAGCAGTTGGCTGATGCTCGATCGCGGCCGGTTATTTGGCAGGCTTGCGGGCGCAACGGTGCGACCGCCGCTATCTGTCGGCAGGAGTTGCTGCCAACGCTCGAGCCGGAGCGGTGGGATCTGGTGGTGATCGTCCTGGGGGTCAATGACACAACGCATCTGACCCCGCGCTGGCGTTGGCGGAGCGAGCTGAGGCGGTTGCTGGCTCATTTCAACGCACGGGCGGCTCAGGTGCTGGTTACTGCGGTGCCGCCCCTAGGCAGGTTTCATGCATTACCGCAGCCTCTGCGGGGCTGGTTCGGGCTGCGCGCGGGATTGCTCGACCTGGATGCGCAGCGTTGTTGCGCGATGGGCCGGGCGCTGCATGTGCCGATGGCCGGGATCTTCGAAAGGCATTACCTGGCGCGCGACGGCTATCATCCCTCGCAAGCCGGGTATGCGCTTTGGGCTGCTGGCATCCTGCGCTGCCTGACTCAGTCGTCGTGCTTGTCGCCTTCGGCTACGGCCTCTGGTTCGTCCTCCGGGTGACGGTCCAGCGCCCGATCCCAGATGCGCACGCTTTTGACCATGTTGTCCTTGGTCTGCAGAATTTCCATCCGGTAGCGGCCAATGGTCAGGCACACACTGGTTTCCGGAATGCTTTCCAGTTGCTCGGTAATCAGACCATTCAGCGTTTTGGGTCCGTCTGCCGGTAGCTTCCATTTCAGCTGGCGGTTGATGGCGCGGATCGCGCTGCTGCCCTCGATCACTACTGTGCCATCTTCCTGGGGGTGAATATCCTGGCTGGGAAGCATCATGTCGGTAGTAAATTCGCCAACGATCTCCTCAAGAATGTCCTCCAGGGTGACCAGGCCAATCACGTCACCGTATTCATCCACCACAATCGCAATACGGCGTTTCTGCTTCTGGAAATTGAACAGCTGTGTATGCAGCGGAGTGCTTTCCGGTACGAAATAGGGCTCCTTGCAGGCGTGTATCAGTGCTTCCTTGGTCAGTTCGCCGCGACTGAGCAAGCGAGCGATGGAGCGCATGTGCACGATGCCGGTGACATTGTTGATGTCGTTGGTGAACACCGGCAAGCGCGTGTGATGGCAGGTACGTAACTGGTTATTGATGACGGACAGGTCGTCCTCCAGATCAATACCCACAGCCTCGTTGCGCGGCACCATGATGTCGTTGACGTTCATTTTCTCCAGATCGAGGATACCCAGCAGCATATTTTGCCGGCTGCGGGTCATGCCTAATCCGGCTTCGCGTACTACGGTGCGCAGTTCTTCGGTGCTCAGTTGGTCGCCGTTGGGGTCGGATGTGTTCACGCCAATTAACTTGAGCAGCATATTGCTGATGGCACCGCAGATCCAAACCACGGGATAGAGGATTATCTGCAGAAATTTCAGAATGATACTGACAGGGAACGCAATCAGTTCTGGACGCAGTGCCGCGAGGGTTTTCGGAGTGATCTCGCCGAAAATGAGAATGACAATTGTCAGGCCTATGGTGGCGATGGCGATGCCGGCTTCGCCCCAGATCTGCGTAGCGATGACCGTCGCGATAGAAGCGGCGAGAATATTGACGATGTTGTTGCCGACCAGAATAGTCCCGAGCAGGCGGTCTGGCCGCTCCAGCAGCTTCGAGGCACGCTTCGCCGCTTTGTGGCCCTCTTTGGTCAGGTGCTTCAGCCGATAGCGGTTGAGGCTCATCATGCTGGTTTCGGAACTGGAGAAGAACGCCGAGAGGACGATCAAGAGGGCCAGTATCATCAACAGAAAACTGGTATGGGCGTCGTTCAAGGGGCTACCTCAGGAGCTGGGGAAAGGGTTTTCATTAGCGGCTAAACCACTGGGCTGCATTGCCGGGCTTCATTAATAGGGCAGCAGGAATTCACGGACCAGCTTACTGCCAAAGTACGCCAGTGCCAGCAGCAGGAAGCCGGCCAGGGTCCAGCGGATCGCATTGCTGCCGCGCCAGCCGCGGAAATGCCGGCCCCACAGCAGGATGCCGAAGACCACCCAGGCTACGCAGGACAGGAAGGTCTTGTGCGCTACGTTCTGGGCAAACATGTTGTCCAGGAACAGGAAGCCGGAAATCAGCGCCAGGGTCAGCAGAATCTCGCCACACAACAGAAACTGGAACAGCAGGCGTTCCATGGTCTGCAGCGGCGGGAAGGTACGAATAAAGCGAGTGGGCCGCTTATGTTTGAGCTGGTAGTTCTGGATCGCCAACAGGCTGGCCTGAAAAGCCGCAATGGTCAGAATGCCGTAAGCCAGTATCGACAAGAGTACGTGCACCACCAGCATACCGCCGGCCGGCACCAGCGTGGTGCCGTGGCTGGGGAACAGCCAGGCGAGCAACCCGGTTATAAAGGCCAGCGGGAACAGGCCCAGCAGCAAACTGGCTACCGGCGCCTTGAGGCTGGAGAGCAGGGTAATGGCGATCACCAGCCAGGCGACCAGCGAGGCGGTATTGAACAGGCCTAACGACAGACCTTCATCGGTAAACAGCTGAATATAAAGGCTGCCCGCGTGCGCGATCAGAGCGATCACACCGATCGCCCGGAGCAAATTGACATTGACGGCCAGGCGCTTGCCCAGGCAACGCAACTGATAAAAGCTGCCGCCTAAATAGAGAAGAGCGGCCAGCAGACTGGAAGTAAGGGCTGTCATACGTCCCTGCGGGTGAGAATCAGTAAGCCGAAGTGTGGCACAAGCCGGGCTGCTGTTAAAGCGCTTCCCTGTCATCCGTAGGGTGCTCAGGGTATACTGCGGCGCTTGATCGCTTCACCCCGCCAATCAGGGGTTACAGGAAGCCTAGGAGACCGACCGATGTTCGACAATCTTACCGAACGCCTCACGCACAGCCTGCAAGGTGTGACCGGGCGCGCCAAACTCACCGAAGACAACATCAAGGACACCCTGCGCGAAGTGCGTATGGCGTTGCTTGAGGCCGACGTGGCATTGCCCGTGGTCAAGGCCTTTGTTGATCAGGTGCGCGACCGTGCTGTGGGTCAGGAAGTATCCCGCAGCCTGTCGCCGGGCCAGGTGTTCGTCAAGATCATCAAGGCCGAGCTGGAAGCGGTGATGGGCGAGGCGGTGGGTCTGAACCTGGCCGTCACGCCGCCCGCGGTGATCCTGATGGCAGGTCTGCAGGGCGCGGGTAAGACCACGTCCGTCGCCAAGCTGGCCAAGCACCTGCGTGAGCGGCAGAAGAAGAAAGTCATGGTGGTCAGTGCCGACGTCTATCGTCCGGCGGCCATCAAGCAGTTGGAGACCCTGGCCAAGGAAGTGGACGTTACCTTCTTCCCGTCCGACGCCGGGCAGAAGCCGGTAGCCATTGTTGAAGCGGCCATGCGTGAAGCACGCAGCCGTTTCATGGATGTGCTGATCATCGATACCGCCGGTCGTCTGGCCATCGATGCCGACATGATGGAAGAAATCCGCCAGGTGCATGCGGCCGCCAAGCCGTCTGAAACCCTGTTCGTGGTCGATGCCATGACCGGTCAGGACGCAGCCATCACCGCGCAGGCGTTCAATGAAGCGCTGCCGCTGACCGGTGTGATTCTGACCAAGGTCGACGGTGATGCGCGCGGTGGTGCGGCGCTGTCGGTACGACACATTACCGGCAAGCCGATCAAGTTCCTGGGCATGGGCGAGAAGACCGATGCGCTGGAGCCTTTCCACCCTGACCGTATCGCCTCGCGGATCCTCGGCATGGGCGACGTGCTCAGCCTGATCGAACAGGCCGAACACAAGCTCGACAAGGACAAGGCCGAGAAGCTGGCCAAGAAGCTCAAGAAGGGCAAGGGCTTCGACCTTGAAGACTTCCGTGACCAGCTGCAGCAGATGCGTGGCATGGGTGGTCTGGGCTCGATGATGGACAAGCTGCCGATGATGGGCAAGATCAATCCATCGCAGATGGAAAACGCCCAGACCCAGGCCGAGAAGCAGTTCAAGGTCATGGAAGCGATCATCAACTCCATGACCCCGCAGGAACGGCGTAACCCGGATATCATCAGCGGTTCACGCAAGCGCCGCATCGCTGCGGGCTCCGGGTCGCAGATTCAGGATATCGGCCGCGTCATCAAACAGCATAAACAGATGCAGAAGATGATGAAGAAAGTCAGCGGCAAGGGTGGTATGGCCAAGCTGATGCGCGGTATGGGTGGCATGGGCGGTGCGGGCGGCGGTGGCGGTATGCTGCCACCCGGCGGCGGTATGCCCAAATTCTGAGAGCCTGCTGTACAGCAGGTGATCAAAAAACAGTTTTCAATGGCCGCGATATTCCGTAGAATACGCGACCTTTCGGGTATAAGGGTCTTTGCTGCGCCTGCGCCGCATGGTCTCACCGCCCGTAATGAATCAATGAGCGTTACTCAAATACAGGAAACAATGTCCACATGGTAACCATTCGTCTAGCTCGTGGTGGCTCCAAGAAGCGCCCCTTCTATCATCTGACTGTCGCCAACAGCCGCAACGCCCGTGATGGCCGTTTCGTTGAGCGCGTAGGCTTTTTCAACCCCGTTGCCAACGGTGCTGAAATCCGCCTGTCAGTAAACCAGGAGCGCGTTAGCTACTGGCTGAGCCAGGGTGCACAGCCCTCTGAGCGCGTTGCTGCTCTGCTGAAGGAAAATCAGGCCGCTGCCTGATATGACCAGTCTGTCGGAGTCGAGCGGATCACCCTTGGTGGTCCTCGGTAAGATTGTTTCGGTTCACGGCATTCGCGGTTCGGTGAAGGTGTATTCCGAAACGGACCCGCTGGATAACGTTCTGAACTATCCCGAATGGATACTCAGACGCGGTGCAGAACAGCGCACCATGACCGTGCTGGAAGGCCGGGTGCAGAACCGGGTGCTGGTGGTTAACCTCAAGGGGATTAACGACCGAGATCAGGCTCTGGCGCTGGTAGATTACGAGATCTGTGTGGCGCGTGAAGCCTTGCCGGATCTTGAACAGGGCGAGTTCTACTGGCATCAGCTGGAAGGTTTGCAGGTCGTAACCGTCGAAGGGCAGTTACTGGGTCGGATCGATCACCTGCTGGAAACCGGTTCCAATGATGTGATGGTAGTCAAACCCTGCGAAGGCAGCCTGGATCAGCGCGAACGTTTGCTGCCCTACCTGCCGGATATGTACGTGAAGTCGATCGATCTGCAGGCAGGTCTGATGCAGGTGGATTGGGACCCGGAGTTCTGACCGGTGTGGGCCGGTGTAGTGACACTGTTCCCCGAGATGTTTGCCGCGTTGACCGAGTACGGTGTTACCGGTCGCGCCGTTAAACGGGGGCAGTTGAGCGTCGAGTTCAGTAACCCGCGAGAGCATGCTCACGACCGTCACAGGACGGTGGATGACCGGCCCTTTGGTGGTGGTCCGGGCATGCTGATGAAGGTTGAACCGCTGCTGGAAGCCATTGAGGCGATCCGGCAGAAGGCGCCTTCACCGCCCAGGGTGATCTACCTGTCACCCCAGGGCCAGCCGCTGACCCAGCAAAGGGCGCAGGAGCTGGCCGAGATGGACAGCCTGGTGCTGTTATGCGGGCGTTACGAAGGCATCGACGAACGCATCATCGAGATGTGCGTCGATGAAGAAATCTCCATTGGGGATTATGTGCTGTCCGGCGGTGAGCTGGGCGCCATGGTCGTCCTGGATGCAGTAACCCGGCTGATCCCCGGCGTGCTAGGGCATGCGGATTCAGCGGTAGAAGATTCGTTTACGGAAGGGTGGCTGGATTGTCCGCATTACACCCGGCCGGAAGAGTTTGAAGAGCGGCGCGTACCGGAGGTGCTGCTCAGTGGTAATCATGAACTGATCCGGCGCTGGCGACTCAAGCAGTCCCTGGGCAGAACCTGGCAACGTCGGCCAGCGTTGCTCAAGGATCTAACGCTGAGCAAAGAACAGCAGCAGCTGTTGGCGGAATTTATCCGCGAACGGGAAACCGATAACCATTGAGTCAAGTCCGACGGCTTGTGCAGGAGTTTTAAATGTCCAACATTATTGCCCAGATCGAAGCTGAGCAGATGAGCAAGAAGTTACCCGAGTTCGCTCCGGGTGACACAGTGATCGTTCAGGTTAAAGTGAAGGAAGGCGATCGTTCGCGTCTGCAGGCCTTTGAAGGCGTGGTTATCGGTAAGCGTAACCGCGGTCTGAACTCCGCTTTCACCGTACGCAAGATCTCCAGCGGTGTAGGCGTTGAGCGTACTTTCCAGAGCTACTCGCCGCTGATCGACAGCCTGACCGTCAAGCGTCGTGGTGATGTACGTAAAGCCAAGCTGTACTACTTGCGTGCCCTGTCTGGTCGCGCTGCACGTATCAAGGAAAAGCTGGGCTGATCAGCTCGCTTTCTGGTACAAGAAAAGGCAGCCTTCGGGCTGCTTTTTTATTGTCCAAAATTCCAACCGGCCGTTTTGCAGCGCAGGATTATGACCCATGCAGCACCCCATGCCTAAAGCCAGCATCAGTGACCTGGAGCAGCGCGTTGTTGCCGGGTACGTTGACAGCCTGTGGCTCGAGCGTGGGCTGGCGCGACCGACGCTGGAAGCCTACCGCACTGATCTGGAGCATCTGGCCAGTTGGCTTGCGTCGCGCGGTAGTGGGCTGATTACAGCCAGCCGGGCCGAGCTGATGGAGCATCTGGGTTGGCGCATTGGCCAGGGTTACCAGGCCCGGTCTACCGCAAGGTTGCTGTCCTGCGTGCGCGGATTTTATCGCCATGCATTGCGTCAGAACCTGATCAGCGAAGATCCGACGCTGGACATCGCGCTGCCCAAGCTCGGTCGTCCGCTGCCCAAGTCGCTCAGTGAGGCGGACGTGGAAGCGCTTCTCGCTGCGCCAGATCCTGAAGACAGCCTTGGTTTGCGTGACCGCTGCATGCTGGAAGTGCTCTATGCGTGCGGGTTGCGCGTCAGTGAACTGACCGGGTTGCGTCTGGATCAGCTGAATCTGCGTCAGGGTGTGGTGCGTGTCACCGGCAAAGGTAGCAAGGAACGGCTGGTGCCTCTGGGTGAAGAGGCAATCGTCTGGTTGCAACGCTATTTGCAGGCCGGTCGCGCGCCACTGCTGGGTGGTCAGCCAAGCGATGTGCTGTTTCCCAGCCGCCAGGGCCGGGAGATGACCCGGCAGACCTTCTGGCATCGCATCAAGCTGCATGCTAGTCAGGCGGGTATCCGCACGCCGTTGTCACCGCACACGCTACGCCACGCTTTTGCCACGCATTTGCTCAATCACGGCGCGGATTTGCGCGTGGTGCAGATGCTGCTCGGGCACAGTGATCTATCGACTACCCAGATCTATACCCATGTTGCCCGCCAGCGCCTGCGTGATCTGCATGCAAGCCATCATCCCCGTGGGTGAGCGAGATCTTTCATGCTAAGCTTGTCGGCCGTAAAGAGGACCTGATATGCGACTGAAATTGCTAATGGCATCGTTGTCAGCGCTATGCGCCACAGCTGTGCTTGCTGAACCAGCTGACGACATCCGTGCCAGCCTGAGCAAACTGAACCTGCCTGTAGCCATCAAGACGATTTCCGAGTCGCCGATCAGTGGTGTGTATCAGGTGCAGCTGGATAGCGGTCGCATTCTGTATGCAAGCGGTGATGGGCAGTTTCTGATCCAGGGCGCACTTTATGATCTGAGTGCCGCGCAGCCGCGAAACCTGACCAGCGCAGCTGAAGCGGCCGGTATCGGTGAGGTGGTCAATGGATTGCCACAAGACCAGCTGGTTATATTCGCGCCGGACAAGCCCAAGACTCATGTGACGGTGTTCACGGATGTCGATTGTGGCTATTGCCGACTATTACACAGCGAAGTGGGCAAACTGAACGATCTGGGCATTGAAGTTCGCTATGCGGCGTTTCCGCGTAGCGGGCCAGGCCAGCCGTCGGCGAAAATCATGGAATCCATCTGGTGCGCCGAAGATCGGCAGGAAGCCATGACCGAAGCCAAGCTGGGCAACAAAATCGAGACTCTGACCTGTGACAACCCGGTGAATAAGCAATTTGCCCTGGGTCAACAGGTCGGTGTGCAAGGTACACCAGCGATCTTCATGGCCAATGGTGTGTTGCTGCCGGGCTACAAGCCGGCCGCAGAACTTGCCGAACAAGCCCTGGCCAATCAGTAAAAACCGCCAGGGCAAATCTACTTTTTATTACATCTGATCCAATGGGGGCCTTAGTTTGAAACCGGTTAAAGTGGGAATCTGTGGTCTGGGCACCGTCGGTGGCGGCACATTCAACGTCCTGCAGCGTAATGCGGTGGAAATTGCCCGGCGCGCCGGTCGGGATATCGAGGTCGCGCAAATTGCTGCCCGGCATCTGAACCCGGCTTGCAGCCTGGGCGCCACCCCGGTGACAGATGATGTCTTCGAGGTCGTGAATAATCCCGAAATCGATATTGTTATCGAGCTGATCGGTGGTTATGGCGTAGCGCGGGAAGTAGTCCTGCAGGCCATCGCCAACGGCAAGCACGTAGTGACCGCAAACAAAGCGCTGATCGCCGTGCACGGCAACGAGATTTTTGCCGCAGCCAGCGAGAAGGGCGTGATGGTCGCGTTCGAGGCTTCCGTAGCCGGCGGCATCCCGATCATCAAGGCGGTACGTGAAGGCCTGGCCGCCAACCAGATCGATTGGGTGGCAGGCATCATCAACGGTACCGGCAACTTCATTCTGACCGAGATGCGCGACAAGGGTCGTACCTTTGACGACGTGCTGGCCGAAGCCCAGGCGCTTGGTTATGCCGAAGCCGATCCGACCTTCGACGTGGAAGGGATCGATGCTGCGCACAAGCTGACGATTCTGGCTTCCATTGCCTTTGGTATTCCGTTGCAGTTCGACAAGGCGTACACCGAGGGCATCAGCAAGCTGACCACGGCCGACGTTCGCTACGCCGAAGCATTTGGCTACCGGATCAAGCATCTGGGCATTGCCCGGCGGACTGCTGATGGCGTCGAGCTGCGCGTACACCCGACACTGATTCCTGCCGATCGTTTGATTGCCAACGTCAATGGCGTAATGAACGCGGTCATGGTCAACGGCGACGCAGTAGGCTCGACGCTGTATTACGGTGCCGGCGCTGGCGCGGAAGCCACGGCTTCGTCAATCGTTGCCGACATCATCGATGTGGTACGTACCCTGACCACTGACCCGAACAATCGCGTGCCGCACCTGGCATTTCAGGCGCATTCGCTGTCTGACTTGCCGGTTTTGCCGATGGGTGAGGTGGAAACCGCCTATTACCTGCGGATCCAGGCCAAGGACCGCCCAGGCGTGCTGGCCAAGGTGGCGAGCATCCTCTCCGAGCGCGGGATCAATATCGAATCGATTCTGCAGAAAGAAGCCGAAGAGCAGGACGGTCTGGTGCCGATCATCATCATGACCCACCGCGTTCACGAGCAGAAAATGAATGACGCCATCGATGCGCTTGAAGCGCTGGACGATATCGCCGGCCCGCTGATGCGGATCCGGGTTGAACAACTGAACTGATAGCGGCAAGCCGCAAGCTGCAAGTGGCAAGCAAGCCGGAAGATGACCGGTGGCTTGAGGCTTGAGGCTTGAGGCTTGAAGCTCAAACCGAAGGTTTGCAACGATGCGCTATATAAGCACCCGCGGCCAGGCACCGGCCCTGAATTTTGAAGACGTATTGCTGGCCGGTCTGGCTACCGATGGCGGTCTGTATGTGCCGGAAAATTTGCCGCGCTTTACCCAGGAAGAAATTGCCTCCTGGGTCGGGCTGCCGTACCACGAGCTGGCGTTCAATGTGATGCGCCCGTTTGTGGCGGGCAGCATCAGCGATGCGGATTTCCGCCGCATTCTGGAAGAAACCTATGCGGTATTCGAGCACCAGGCGGTAGCGCCGCTGCGTCAGCTGGGTGCCAACGAATGGGTGCTGGAACTGTTTCACGGCCCGACGCTGGCGTTCAAGGACTTTGCCCTGCAACTGCTCGGGCGCTTGCTTGATCACTTCCTGATCAAGCGAGGCGAGCGCGTGGTGATCATGGGCGCGACCTCGGGTGATACCGGGTCTGCCGCGATCGAAGGCTGCAAGCACTGCGAGAATGTGGATATCTTCATTCTGCACCCGCACAACCGGGTCTCGGAAGTGCAGCGCCGGCAGATGACCACCATCATGGGCGACAATATTCACAACATCGCCATCGACGGCAACTTCGACGATTGCCAGGAAATGGTCAAGGACAGCTTCGCCGATCAGGGCTTTCTCAAGGGTACTCGTCTGGTCGCGGTCAACTCGATCAACTGGGCGCGGATCATGGCGCAGATCGTCTATTACTTCCACGCTGCGCTGCAGTTGGGTGGCCCGGCTCGGTCCATGGCTTTCTCGGTACCGACCGGCAATTTTGGCGATATTTTTGCCGGCTATCTGGCACGTAACATGGGTCTGCCGATCAGCCAGTTGATTGTCGCGACCAATCGCAATGACATCCTCCATCGCTTCATGGGCGGCAATCAGTATGACAAGGATACGCTGCACGCCTCCCTGTCGCCGTCGATGGACATCATGGTCTCCTCGAACTTCGAGCGCTTGCTGTTCGATATGCATGGCCGTAATGGCTTGCGCATTGCCGAGCTGATGGCGACCTTCAAGTCGACCGGCAAGCTCAAGGTCGAGCAGGAGCGTTGGACCGACACGCGCAAGCTGTTCGATTCGCTGGCAGTGGATGACGAGGCGACCTGTGCGACCATCGCCGAAGTCTTTAATGAGTGCGGCGAACTACTGGATCCGCACACGGCCATAGGCGTGCGCGCAGCGCGTGAGTGCCGCCGTTCGATGTCATTGCCGATGATCACGCTGGGCACGGCGCATCCGGTCAAGTTCCCTGATGCAGTCCTCAAGGCTGATGTCGGCGAAGCGCCGCATCTGCCTGCGCATCTGAGTGATCTGTTCGAACGCCAGGAGCGCTTTACCGTGCTGGCCAATGAGCTCAAGGCGGTTCAGTCTTTTGTTGCTGAACACGGGAACCGCGGCAAGCCTCTCTGATCTAACGGGGCTCCCTAGCCGGGTGCCCGGCTAAGGGCGCCAATCAGGACCCCGGATCGGCCCGGCCGGATTTGCGCAGGAGGAGCGCCGTTGTCGACGTCTTTACATAATCTGGAGCAACTGCTCGAACATATTGCCGTGCTGGCCAAGGACGAACAGCAGGTCTCCATGGCCCAGGTGGTCGAGTCGGTCGGTGACCGCTCGTTCGGTCCGCTACTCCTGATTATGGGCTTGACGCTGTTTTCCCCGCTTAGCGGCGTGCCGGGGATGGCGATCTTTGCCGGCCTGTTCGTTTTGCTTATTGCCCTGCAGATGTTGGTCGGGCGTAAGCATTTCTGGTTGCCGGGGTTCATCCTCAATCGTTCTGTTGCGCAGAGCAAGCTGACCAAGGCCCTGGACTGGCTGAAGCCGACCGCTCGCCGCGTCGATCGGATGATCAAACCGCGCCTGAACTTTATGCTGCATCCCTCATCTACTTACCTGATAGCCGGGCTTTGCGTCATGGTGGGTGCTGCGTTGCCGTTTCTCGAACTGGTGCCCTTTTCTTCGTCAATCGTAGGTCTGGCGTTGGCCATTCTTGGTCTGGCGTTGGTAGCGCGCGACGGCCTGCTGGTCCTTATTGCAGTATCTTTTATCGGGGCGGCGGGTAGTTTGGCGATCATTAAATTGCTGTAGCCCTGGCTCGCCTGGCTTCGATCATGCATACAAGGAGTTGCCGACGCGATGCTCTGGTTTCTGGTTTTACACATAGCTGCCCTGTTGTTCTGGGGAGCGTGTCTGCTCTATCTGCCGGCGCTGATTGCCGGCGCCTCCTGGGATAATGCCGAGATCAATAATCCGGCCATCAATGGTTCCGCGATCAAGGAGCCACCGAACCCGTTCGACTCCATTGCACGCTTTGTATTCACCCGCATAGCTACGCCTGCCGCTTTGTTGGCGATTCTGGCAGGCAGTCTGGTTTTTCTGGTTAACCATACGGTAACGGTTTGGCTGATTGCCAAGCTGACGATGGTGGTGGGGCTGGTGTTCGTCCATACCTTGCTAGGTATGCTGGTGCTGCGCCTGGAAGCCAATAACGGCAAGCCGTTGCGGGTGTGGTGCCTGGTGTTGGGGTTGACTGCCTGCGCGCTGATGGCGGGAATTATCTGGCTGGTGCTGGCCAAACCTGTGTTGGAGGTTTGGCCATGAACGTCTCAGGGCTCATCGTACTGTTGGATTTTCATATTGCGCGCTACCCGCTTCGCGGTTTTCTCCGGCGCGACGCCCACCGCATGGTCATAAACCAGTTGTCCGCCGAGAAAACTGGCCAGGGCGATCAACAAGCCGCCCAGCAGCGACATATACAGGCCCCAAGGCATGATCAGGGCATCCGGGCTGCCAAGCCGGCTGAGCCAATTGAGCGTGGCGACAGACAGCAGCATGACCGCCAGAATGGCATGGCACCAGGCCGTTATAAGGCGGCGTATCTGCTCAACAATAATCAGGTCGAGCAAGCCGATGGTGCCGGATATCCATCCGCCCACGACGCCCACGCCCGCCAGCCACAATCCGGCTCGGGCCCAGAAAAAATCGCCACTCAGCAGATAGGCGATGTCAGTCCCGATCAAACCCAGCAGGGCAGCCACCGGAAAGTGAATGACCATCGGATGTATCGGATGCCCGTGAATCGACATTTTGCTGATAATGGAAGCGGAAGCCATCTTGATCCTCGACGTTATGCCCGTGTGCCTGCCCGTCGGGCAAGTTGTGGTGTGAGCAAAAGATTAGCAGCCGCAGCGCTGCTTGGCACGTCCTTGCTGCTCGGCGGTTGTAGCGGCCCGATGTCCTCGTTGCAGCCGGGAGGCCCAAGCGCTCAGGCGGGCGCGTGGATGTGGTGGGGGATGTTCGGGTTCTTTACCCTGGTACTGGTGGCAGTGATAGTGCTGTGGCTGCATGCCATGCGCCGTGATCCCGGCGAAGTCAGCGACCGGGAGGCGCAACGTGAGCAAAATCGCTGGGTGATCGGCGGCGGATTGATTCTACCCACTCTGAGTATTGTCGTGATCCTGGCGGTGGGTATCCCCTTGGGTCAGCGAATGCTGCCATTGCCGCCAGCCGACGGTGAGGTGGTGCGCATTGACGTCACTGCTCACCAGTGGTGGTGGGAAGTCAGTTATCCGGATACCGGCATTGTGCTGAAGGACCAGTTGCATATCCCTGCCGGCGTGCCGGTGGATCTGCGCCTGACCAGCAACGATGTTATCCACGCGTTCTGGGTGCCGCGACTGGGCGGCAAGATGGATATGTTTCCGGGCAGAACCAATATTCTGCGGTTGGAAGCAGATCACCCCGGTGTTTATCACGGCAGTTGCAGTGAATTTTGCGGCCGCGGTCACGCGCACATGCAATTTACCGTAGAGGCCCACGAACCGGATGGTTACCAGGCATGGCTGACGGAGATGCAAGCCGATGACTGAACATAGAAACCAACCCGATCAAGCGCGCCACGAGGAGCTTGAGCGCGTATGGGGCAACGAACCCGGCTGGCGGTCGGCGTCTGCGGTCAATCACACGACCGTAGGCCTGCGTTTTCTGATTACCGGCCTGGCTTTTTTCCTGGTCGGCGGCGTGCTGGCGATGCTGGTACGCACCCAACTAGCGTTGCCGGAACAGGACATCATCGGCCCGGATCTGTACAACCAGATATTCACCATGCACGGCACGGTGATGATGTTCCTGTTTGCGATTCCGGTGCTGGAAGGCGCGGCCATGTACCTGATCCCGAAGATGATCGGTACCCGTGATCTGGTGTTTCCGCGGCTCAGTGCGCTTGGCTATTACTGCTATCTGTTCGGCGGCCTGATCATCATGTCCAGCCTGGTGCTGCAGATTGCGCCGGACGCAGGCTGGTTCATGTACACGCCGCTCAGCAGTTCTACCTACTCCCCGGGTCCCGGGTCCGACTTCTGGCTATTAGGCATCACCTTCGTCGAGATCTCGGCTATCTCCGCCGGTGTCGAGCTGGTGGTCTCGATACTGCGTACCCGGGCCAATGGCATAGCACTGAACAAGATGCCGATTTTCTGCTGGTACATTCTGGCGATGGCGCTGATGATCATTTTCGGCTTTCCGCCGTTGATTCTCGGCAGCATCCTGCTGGAACTGGAGCGCGCCGCGGGCTGGGTATTCTTCGAGGTAGCCGGTGGCGGCGATCCGCTGCTCTGGCAGCATCTGTTCTGGCTGTTCGGTCACCCTGAGGTGTACATCATTTTCCTGCCGGCGGCGGGGATCGTCTCCACGCTGATTCCGGTGTTCGCTCAGCGGCCACTGGTGGGGTATCGCTGGATTGTGCTGGCGATCATCGTCATGGGCTTTATCAGTTTCGGCCTGTGGGTGCATCACATGTTCACTGTGGGCATCCCGCAACTGGCGCTGGCGTTCTTTTCGGTAGCCAGCATGCTGGTGGCGATACCCACGGCGATTCAGATATTTTCCTGGCTGGCGACATTATGGAGCGGCAAGGTCCTGTTCCGTTTGCCCATGCTGTGGATTCTGGGGTTTCTGATTGTGTTTGTCTGTGGCGGTCTGACCGGGGTGATGCTGGCGCTGGTACCGTTCAATTGGCAGGTGCATGACACCCACTTCGTCGTCGCGCATATGCATTACGTGCTGGTCGGCGGGATGCTGTTTCCATTGGTGGCGGGCTTTTATTATTGGCTGCCGCATATTTCCGGGCGCATGCCGTCGGACACACTGGGGCGCTGGGGCTTCTGGCTGTTCTTTGGCGGCTTCAACATGACCTTCCTGCTGATGCACCTGACAGGTCTGCTGGGTATGCCGCGCCGGGTTTATACCTATGACGCGGAAATGGGTTGGGGCTGGCTGAATCTGCTGTCATCGGTGGGCGGCTTTGTCATGGCGATCGGTGTGGCGGTGGTGATCCTCGATATCGCGCTGCATTTCCGTTTCGGCCGCAAGGCCGAGCGCAATCCGTGGAATGCCGACACGCTGGAATGGGCTACACCGATGCCGGTCAGCGCGTACAACTTTGCCAGCCTGCCGGATATCACAACGCGGCATCCCATGTGGGATCAGCCTGATCTGCCGGATACCATCGCGGCGGGCAAGCACGGGTTGCCGGAGGTGCTGAATCAGCGTCGGGACATTTTTGGCTCGGATGCGATTACCGGCAAGGTTCGCGAGATTGTGCATCTACCCTCCAATTCCTGGTTGCCAATGCAGACCGCCGCGGTGATCGCCGTGGTGTGTATCAGCCTGTTGATAAAAGCCTATCCGCTAGCGTTGGCAGCCAGCTTTGGCGTGCTGTTCTTTGCACTACGCTGGAGTTGGCACAATGGCGCTCATCCAGTGGCTTCGCCCTGGCGTGACGATGACCCGGTAGATCCGCCGCTGCATTCAAGAACCTTCGATGGACCGGGCCTGTGGGGTATGGTCATCAGCCTGATGGCCAACGGCACCTTGTACGTGTCGCTGTTGTTCGGCTGGTTTTACCTATGGACCGCCGCGCCGCAATGGACGGCGCCGGAAGATGGCCCCATTGCACTGTTGCCATTGTTTGCCAGTGGCGTGTTGCTGAGCCTCGCTGTGTTGGTGTTTCGCCGGGCAGTAAGCCAGTTGCGTCAGGGTACTGACGCGCGTCTACAAAGCTTGCTGTGGCTGGCCGCCGGATTGGGGCTGCTGCATTTTCTCAGCCTGGTCTGGGTGCTGGTGACCGCGCCTCTGACGCCGGGCGAGCTGGCGCATGACGCGGTGCTGACCGTAATGCTCTATTACCTGCTGTTTCATGGCGGCCTGGCGACTATTTTCACCGTGCTGCAAGCGGTACGAGTGCGCATAGGCTACGTGGCCTTGCGCCTGCCCTACGAGCCGGTGGTGGTGCAGCCATTCTGGATGTATACGCTGGGCGTGTTCTGGATGAGCTTTGCCGCCTTTGTGCTGTTGCCGATGGCCTGGGGAGGTGTCTGATGTCGCCGTGGTCACCGCTGCACCCATTGCATCTATTTCTTGGACTGGTTATCTGGAGCCTGTGGTTTGTTGCGCTGTACGGTGGCTTGTCGCTGGCCTGCGAGTTCGCGCCGCCTGATCAGGAGCGCGGGGCCTTGACCTGGGTTAACGCTTCCATGTTGCTGCTCGCAGCGCTGGTCAGCACTTTTCTGCTCTGGTCTGCCAGGCGCTGTTGGCGGGCTGCGCCGAATGCCGATGAAGGCGCCGCTACCGGTCGGTTTGTGGCGCGGATCGCCGCTGCTGTGTATCTGATCTCGGGGCTGGCGGCAGTTGGGCTGGCTCTTCCCGGCGTGATTTTGCCCCCATGCATTTAAGGCGTGCGATTTTAGCCGTGCTCGCGGGGGTGTGGGCGCCCGTATCGTCCACATGGGCGCATAGCCCGCTTGAAGGCGGCGGGCAGGAGCAGCTCGCGGCATTATTGAGCGCGCTGGTCATGGCCGGATTCTGGTTGCTCTATCTGACGGGTGCCTGGCGCGTGCGCCCGGCGCTCTGGCAATCCGCCGCGTTTCATACAACCATGATTCTGAGCTTTTATGCTGTACTGGGTCCGTTGGATGAATGGGCGGAAACCAGCACGGCCTGGCACATGGTCCAGCACATGTTGTTCATGGTGGTCATCGCGCCGCTGTTTGTGCTGTCGCGTCCGCTGCCGCAGATATCTGCCGGGGGTGGACGTGCGGGAGCGCTAGTCTGGGAACCGATGCTGCGTTTTACGCGGCATCCGATGCTCACCGCCTATGTGCATGGCATGGTCATCTGGTTCTGGCATACCCCTTACTTCTACGTACTGGCGCTGGATAATCCCTGGTGGCATGTGATCGAACACGCCTTCTTTCTGGTAACGGCGGGGTTGTTCTGGTGGGCAGTACTGAAGAGCGCCTCGCGCAATGTGCACTGGGCACTATTCGCGTTGCTGTTTACCTTGATGCATACGGGTTTTTTGGGGGCGATGCTGACGTTCGCACAATCGTCGCTGTACGGAGCAGATCGGCCGCTGGAGGACCAGCAACTGGCCGGACTGATCATGTGGGTGCTGGGCGCCTTCCCTTATCTGGTCGCTTCGTGCTGGGTCGGCTACCGCTGGTACCAGCAGATGCAGCGCAGGATCAGCCCCGACGGCTGATCACACTGGCTGCTGGCCGCTCTCGCCCTGCAGGTCGCCCGCAGGCAACCGGTCAGCACCCCAGCTACGCTGGATATAGCCAATCACTTCATCCAGTTCGCCGCGGGTCACGGTGGCCATTTCGCCATGCTCCAGCGGGTCGTAATGGAAAATATACAGACGCGACAGAAACTGCTCAAAGGGCAGTGAGGCTTCACCAAACCGCTCGCCATGGCCAGCGGTGCTGACAGTCACGCCGTCGCCCCAGTTTTGACCGCTGTCGTTGTTCGGGTTGAAGAAGTACACGCGCATCACATCCTTGGGATCCAGAGTCACGCGCAGGATGGTGATGGCATGCCAGCCGATAAAACGCGCTGCGCTGTCGGTGACCGCGATGCCCGCGGGCTGGGGGTGGATCAAGGGCTGATTACCGTTATGGAACGGATGGTAAGCGGCATAGAAGTGCCGCAGAAAGCCGTCCAGGTCGACCAGCTTGCCGGTCGGCACATCCACATTCAAGCGGAAGCCGCGGCCGGCCCACCAGCCATGAAACTCCGGATTGACCCAGCGGTGCGGATCTCCTTCGCGGCCGATACAGCGCCGACCCATCTCCGCATAGATGCGATCCAGATGCGGTACAACAATCAACGATACCGGGTCCAGATCGATTGGCAGGCTGGTGGCCACCCCGGACAGGCTTTCCTGTGAGGAAATCGCCTGGCCCTCGAAGTGCATGATGATTTCGTCATCGCGGGCAGCCCAGGTCACCATCTGCAACAGGTAGTCCGGATCATTGTAGGCCCACATGGACATCGCCCGCGCCGACTGGCAGGTCGGGTTGTTCCCCTGACCCACACCCAGCGGCAGACCCAGCATGCAGAGCACGCCTTCAAGCAGGAACGCTTCGGGCGTGGCCTGATCACCAAAGGCCATAGCCAGGCGTTCCCGGGTGTAGGTGCTCAGCGGTAGACCCAGCTGTCGCCACATCGCAGGGGCCACGGGCAATTGATAGAGGATGCCGCGCTCCAGCATCAACGACAGGCCGTAAATAGCCTGCGGTGTAGCAGGGAAGACGCTGGCGTCAATCAGGCTGAGCGCTAGTTCGCGGTAGCACATCAGGCAATCGCGACCTGTCGATGACAAGCCCAGCGCTTCCGATAGCAGGTGTTCGCCTTCGTTCAGCAAGTGCCGTACCAGAACCGTGTGGTAAGCCGAGACCAGGCCAGTATCATGCATCGCCCGCGCAAAGCCGGTGGCTTCGCTCTGCAAGGCGGTGTTGTCCATGTATTCGAGACGTTCTTGATAGATCTCGATCCCGGGATCTTCACGGCACGCGTGCGTTGGTCCGAACAGGCTGCTGACAAGTCGGTCGGCACCCTGACCGCTGGTGCCCAGATCGATCTCGGGGTTGGCTTGGCAAATCGCTATCTGGGTGATCATGCGACGCACTGAGCTGACCTGAATCGGTCGCTGCTGCTGGATGCGCCAGATCTCATCAATCAATTGATCAATGATGAATTCGTAGCCGATACAGCTGGCCAGGTGTTCAAGCAGGTTACGGGGAAGAGCGGCCAACCTGCCCTGGGTTTCCCGTTCGGCTTCGCTGGGCGGAGTGAACAGCAGGACGAGGTTGTTGGCCAGTACCTGGGTAAGAAAATGATGCGCTTGCTCTGCACTCATGGACGGGTGCACATAATCGCCGCGTGATATCGCCAATAACCGCAACTGGCTTAACGCTTCAATGACCAGTGTGTTGGCGTCCGGGCTGCGCAAGGTATTACCGGTCAGTGCCGGGATCAACGTTTGCGGGCTGTCCCAGTCCGAGCCCATGAATACACCGGCGCTTTCCAGAGCCTGTGCACGGGCGGCCAATCCGACACAGCCGCCGTCATGCAACAGAACCCGCCGAGCTGTATCGAATACCCGGTCGAGCTTGCCAATTTTGGCAAAATCGGGCGCATTGTTCAGCGCCTGGAGGGCATCATCAAACCGCGACAGCAGCAACACTAACTTGCTGTCATCAACCTGTTGCTCGGCATCGCTGCTAGCCACACACTTCCCCTTACCCTAAATTGTTGCGACCCATGATAGGGGTCCGGAAACCTATGTGCTACACGTAGAAGTCGAGCTCTTCCTGACGCTTGAGCAAGTCGTGCATGACTTTGGAATCTTCGCCAACAAAGTACAGCAGTCCCCAGTGCGTGCCAAATGCGGTGCGCTTGGTGACCATTTCTTCCATCGGAGTAGTCAGCTCGTGCGACTCGAAGTACGGATGATCTTCGGTCTCGGCGGGCATCTCCAGCTTGCTGACCACGCGGCGGCGCGGGTAAACCCCAAAGCAGCCGGCATAGCCGGTTGCATCCTCGACTTCGCGCGGGAAGTAGGCTTTGACTTCTTCCTCGGTGGACTTCGGATCAAATACCAGCATCGAGGCGTGATAGGCATTAAAGCCCTTGTACACGCGCTCCAGCAGCTCGAACACCTTGAAGCCCGGCGGCCGGTAGGCGACTTCGCCAAAGTACATTTCTCCGTCACTGGTAACAAAGTACTCAGGATGGATCATCCCGAATTCAATATCGAAGGTCTTGATCAGCTTCTCGATCTGCTTGACGATCTGCGGGCGATAGGCCTCCAGATCGGGTGAGGCAGGCACATGCACCGAGTAGCCCAGACGGACATATTCAGAGATGTTCAGGAAGCGGATCTTGCCGTTGTGGACCCAGGCTTCAACCGCAAATTCCCAGCCGTCCAGATGTGATTCCATCAATGACGGAAACTCGTCATCCGGAATGGCGTCCACGTCGTCCGGCGTGCGTATCACCCGGTGACCCAGGCAGCCGGCCTTGTCGAAGGCCTTGAAATGAATAGGGTCGTTCGGATCGCCATCCAGCTTGAGCAGCGTCTGGTTGACTCGCTTGAGGAAGCGGATCACGTCTTCACGGTCGTGCGCTTCTTCAAATATGCCGACGCGAATACCACCCAGCTGAGCACGACGCTTCATCAGCGACTTGTCACGCATGAGCATGGCCTGGCCGAACAGGCGCGGATTGTCCAGCAACACCGAATTGATAGCGCCGGCCCACTCAACCGTTTCTTCAAACAGCGGGATGGCAACATCCACACCCATGTCTTTCAGAGTCTGAGCGATTTCCAGTGACCGGTCGTTCAGGCGCTCGAAATTCCAGGGTACGAAGGGGATATCGTGGGTCTTGCAATATTCTTCCGCCCATTCGGGGGCAACGACCACATAACGGCGATCAAAGGTAGCGGCTGCTTCGACGGCATTGGGTGCCCAGCCGAGTAGTGCGATAAAACCTTTAGTGGGATCTTTCTTCATGTGTAGCCTCCAGGAGAGCGGTTGAAAGGGAGATTACAGCCCTTCTCTACGCTGGGTAAGGAAGAACTGTATCGCTTATATGTGTAACTATCATACATGGATAGGTAGGGCGCGGCTAATCAGTCTAGCTATAGATTATAACGTTGATGCAGAAATTTACGTCAAAAGACGGGATGTAAAATAGTTTGAACACAAAATAAAACCCCGATAACGCGCTAACGTTATCGGGGTTGGGTGATGCGCTTAGTCTTACACCAGGGTCAGGGTCACATCGATGTTGCCGCGGGTGGCATTGGAGTAGGGGCAAACGATATGGGCCTTGTCTACCAGGTCTTGAGCGACCGCTGGGTCAAGTCCAGGCAAGCTTATCTTGAGCTCGACTTCGATGCCGAAACCCGTGGGCAGGGGACCGATACCAACGATACCTTCAATCGAGCTATCGGTGGGCAGCTTGACCTTTTCTGCACCGGACACATGTTTCAGAGCGCCGAGAAAACAGGCTGAATAGCCCGCGGCGAACAGCTGCTCAGGATTGGTGCCCTTGGCGCCATTACCGCCCAGCTCCTTGGGCGTTGTCAGCGCGACGTCCAATACGCCATCGGATGATATGGCTTGGCCTTCGCGGCCTCCGGTAGCTTCAGCTGAGGCGCGATACAGTACTTTTTCAATCGACATGGAACTCTCCTTACGTAGTCAGGGTGGGTAGCGAACGTTGCGTGTGGGCAAATTTCCAGGCGATCTAGCTCGCTTGAAATAAGGTTAGCGCAAAGGTAGTTAGTGCGCAATATAAAAACGCGCCGTTGGTCGGGCGGGTCAATTCATCAGTAATTCTAGCGGGGATGCGGGATCAGAGCGCTTTTTGCAGCCGGGTACGCAGTTGAGCCAAGGTTTCCCGCAACTCGACCAGGGCCTCAACCGGCTGGTCAGTGGCTTCAAGGATGCAGCGTGGAATATCCTGAGCCCGTTCGCGCAGGGCCTGGCCTTTTGCGGTAAGAAACAGTTCGACTACGCGTTCATCACGGCTGCTACGCACGCGTTTAAGCAAGCCTTCGGTTTCCAGACGCTTGAGTAGCGGGGTCAGGGAACCCGGATCGGTCAACAGCCGCGTGCTGATGGCGCCAACGGTAATGCCGTCTTTCTCCCACAATACCAGCATGGCCAGATACTGAGGGTAGGTAAGGCCCAGTTCCGCCAGCAGTGGTTTGTAGATCTTGGTCATCATCAGCGAAGTGGAATAGAGCGCGAAACAGAGTTGGTTATCCAGCTCCAGTTCGGCGCAGTTGGTTTGCTTTGGCATGTGCGCTCCGAATTCGAGAATATGTCGTGTAATTTAGCGCGCAAACTATAGGCTTGCCAGTCCTGCTTGATTCTCACCCTGCGAGCAAGAATCCTGAATCTTTTGTTTCAGAGCGCGGTTGGTCAGCTCGCGCTGAAACTGCAAATAAGGAGTATATTCGCGCTATCACGCGGCTCTCGCCGCCGGTTAGCAAGGAACTGTGGGCGAGTTGTGCGGACTAACGCCAATAGTGAGCTGGATACTGTGTGTGCGGGCAATCTGCGTCCCGCTGGGCCTTTTATGACTGGATCATCCTACTTCTGGACAGTCCGCAACATTGCAAGGAAATGCTGAATGAAGCTTGTTATTACCTCTGGACTGGGCGTTCTTTTGCTCTCTATGCTCTCTTGTGGGGTTATTGCCGAGGAGCAGTCCGTGCGCGACCGGGTTATTGCCAAGGCCGAGGCGTTGGCACAGAAACCCTATAAAGCGCCGCCGGCGATTCCGCGCTTTATGCGTGACCTGAGCTACGACCAATACCAGGGTATTCGTTTCAAGCCGGAGAACAGTCTGTGGCAAGACTCAGGAGCCGGTTTCAAAGCGATGCTGGTTCCGACAGGCCTTTTTTACACGCATCCAGTGGCGATCAATATCGTTGAAAACGACAAGATCAAACCGCTGGCGTTCAGCAAATCCAACTTTACCTACCCGACTACGGAAGTGGAGCAGCAGGTACCCGCCGATCTGGGCTATGCCGGCTTCAAGCTGACCTTTCCGTTAGCTGGAGAAGACATTCAGAATCAGTTTCTGGTGTTCGCCGGTGCCAGTTATTATCGAGCGGTCAGCCGAGACACGAATTTCGGTCTATCCGGCCGTGGTCTGGCACTCAACACCGGGCTGCCGGGAGGTGAGGAATTTCCTGCCTTTACCGAATACTGGCTGGAGACGCCCAAGCCGGGTGACAAGAGTTTCAGTTTTCATGCGCTACTGGATACCCGTAGCATGACCGGAGCCTATCGCTTCACGGTTACGCCCGGTGACGAGACCGAGCTCAAGGTCGAGTCAGTGGTGTTTCCCCGCAGCGAGGTTCAGTTGATGGGCGTGGCGCCCCTGACCAGCATGTTTTACTTCGGCCAGAACACCTTCAAGCCGCATGGCGAGTGGCGTCCGGAAGTACATGATTCCGATGGTCTGCTGATCCACAACGGTGGCTCGGAAGAGTGGCTGTGGCGGCCGCTGCTTAATCCCACTTCACTGACCATGGACTATTTTGCCACCGAGAATATCCGCGGTTTTGGCCTGATCCAGCGGGACAACGAGTTCACGCATTATATGGACAAGGAGGCGCGCTACGATACGCGTCCAAGTGCCTGGATCAAGCCCGAGGGTGATTGGGGCAAAGGTGATGTGGTTCTGGTGCAGTTGCCCACGCCGAATGAGACCAACGACAACATAGTTGCCTTCTGGCGTCCCCAGGCCGCCGTGACGCCGGGTGAACCCCAGTACTTTTCCTACAGCGCCATTTATGGTGATCAGCATGTCGCCAAAGAGCCGTTGGCACGCAGCATGGACACCTATGTCGGCGATGGTAACCGCGTGGGGGGTGGCTACCAGGAAGGGGCCGTCAGGGTGATTGTCGATTTCGCCGGCGGGCCGCTGGATGAACTGGCTGCCGATGCGCCAGTGGTGGCCTCGGTCACTGGACTGGAGGAGGGCGAGGTGTTGGGCCATTACGTTGAATATATCGAGCCACTCGAACGCTGGAGATTGTCCATACTTGTCCGGCCCGCCACCGACAAGTCGCTCGCGCTGCGTGGGTATCTGCAACTGGAAGACACGCCGCTGACCGAAACCTGGACTTATCAATTGCCCAGTGACACCGGCGTCCTGAGTCCGCAGAAGTGATGATGCGCACGCCACAAAGCCAACTGGCATTGCAGCGTGTTCTCGATTACCTGCGATTGGCAGGGGTAGAGCTGACACCAGAGGTAGAGCAACGCGCATTGCTCCTGGTATCGGCGGCACTGGAGCACGCACCTGAGGATCTGTTGGCCGAGTGCATGCGGCGCCTGCCCGAGGTTTTCCTGCTGCCTGGATACAAGTCACTGCTGCAGGCGCCGGAGATTCACCGCGGTAGCCTCGGCTATGGTGCCTACTGATGGCCACGCCTGCTCATCGGGTCCAGGCCAGCCTGCCTCCTGCCCTTGCTGATACGGGGAAAATAGCATGGCGCCGCGCTGCGTATGCACGCCGCGCCCTGTTGTTGCTGGCTGTGTTGCTGCAGACGGCAACCGCCACCTATTTCATGCTCTCGGTTCTACCTTACAACGGCGGCAACTGGATTGAGGTGGGGATGGCCGCGCTGTTCGCCATCCTGTTCTGTTGGATTTCCGTGGGGTTCTGGATCGGCGTGTTTGGCTATCTGATCAGACATACCGGCGGCGATCCGCACTCGCTGATGCGTCAGCAGGATGCCGCAACGCTGGCGGCCACACCCATGGCGCGCACCGCGATTATCATGCCTATTTACAATGAGCAGATAGGCGAATGCCTGGGTCGGCTCAAGGCGGTTTACCTTAGCCTGCAGGCCACCGGGCAGCTCGAGCACTTTGATTTCTATATCCTCTCCGATACGCGCGAAGCGGATATCTGGCTCGACGAGCAGGCCGCCTGGGCATCGCTAGCGCGCGAGCTGGGCGCGGAGCGGCGCTTGTATTACCGGCGCCGGCCGCTCAACCAGAATTACAAGAGCGGCAATGTGGGTGATTTCCTGCGCCGCTGGGGCAAGGATTACCCCTATATGGTGGTACTGGACGCCGACAGTTTGATGAGTGGCACCGCGCTGGTCATGATGGTTCAGCTGATGCAGCGCCACCCCAGAGTTGGCATTCTGCAAAGTAGCCCGAGCCTGCTGAACGGTCAGTCGGTATTTGCCCGGGTGCAGCAGTTTTCCAACCAGTTATATGGACCATTGTTTACCACCGGGTTGGCGGCGTTTCAGCTCGGCGAGGCGGCGTTCTGGGGGCACAATGCCATTTTGCGTACCCAGCCGTTCATGCGCTATTGCGGCCTGCGCAAGCTCCCCGGGTGGGGGCTTTTCCGCGGGCCGATCCTTAGCCACGACTTCGTTGAAGCGGCTTATATTGGCCGCGCCGGTCATGAGGTCTGGCTGGAGCCCGAACTGCCGCACAGTTATGAAGAGTCGCCCCCGACGCTGGTTGAAGAGCTGACCCGAGACAAACGCTGGGCCAAAGGTAACCTGCAGCACCTGTGGTTGATGCTGCGCAGCCGGCGACTAAAGCTGGCGCACCGCATGGCGTTTCTCAACGGCATCATGTCGTATGCAGCATCACCCTTGTGGCTGGCGTTTTTAATACTGGCGACGATTGCCGCGGCGCGGATGGTCATCTGGCCGATCGACTATTTTCCAGATCCTTACCAGTTACATCCGGTATGGCCAGAGTGGGAGCCCTTGCGTGCGCTGGCGCTGATCCTGGTGACCTTTTCGCTGCTGTTTATTCCCAAGTTTCTTGCCGTCTTCGATACGATTTCTCATGAGCGCTCGCGCTCCTTCGGCGGCTTGCTGCGCTTGCCTGTGAGCATGCTTTTGGAAATGCTGATTTCCGCCTTGCTTGCGCCTATCCGCATGCTTTCGCATAGCCGTTTTGTACTGGAAGCGTTATTTAATGTGCAATTGAAATGGGCCGGGCAGAATCGCAGTGGTGAGAGCGGCTGGTTGGAAGCGATCATCAACCAGGCGTTTGGCACGCTGCTGGCGCTCAGCTGGATAGCCTTCGCCTACTGGATCGATCCGATGTTCTTTCTCTGGTCTTTGCCGGTCGCCATCCCGCTGATATTTGCTGCGCCGGTATTCGTCATCTTGAGCCGGACTCAGGCTGGGCAGAGGCTCAGGCGCTGGGGCCTGCTGACGATTCCGGAAGAGGTCAACGGATCGCAGTTGCTGCACGACGTCAATCATAATCCCATCCAGCATCGGCCGCATGGCAAGCTCTCGGCGTTTGAAACAGCGATTATTGACCCTCGTCTTAATGCGCTGCATAGAGCTCAAGCTCGTCACCTGGCTGGCGACTTGCGGCGTCAGCGTTTGCAGGTGTTGGCTGAGCAGTGCTGGGCCGAGGGCGCGCAATCCCTGAGTGTTAGCGAGCGCAGTCTGTTGGCTAAAGATGCGCCTTCGCTGGCTTGGTTGCACCGGCAGGTGTGGCAGGCTTCAGCGGACTCACATTGGGGGCGCTTGCTGCGTCGGGCGTGACCGCCACCGCCCCACTACGGAACTATCGGGCCTTCAATTACTCCATTTTACTGTGCATTTCAGAGGGGAGCGTCGGTAATCTTGCCGACATTCCATCAGTAAAAAGGAGAGTTACATGCGAAAAATTCCATTGATTCCGGCGTGTCTTGCGCTGGCTTGCAGCTTGGCTGCCGGAACGGTATTGGCGCAGGAAACCGGTTCCATGGGCGAGGACAGAACTCAGACCACCGGGCCCACTGGTACCCCAGGTACTACCGGGCAGGGCGGCAGCGCCGACCCTACCGGTGAGAATCTTGAACCCAGCCATGTGACGGGTATACCCGCCGAGCGTTTTGTCAACGAAGCGTCCGCGAAGAGTTATGCGCTGATCGAAATGAGCGAAGCGGCGCTGGAGCAGGGTACGGCGGAAGTGCAGCAATTTGCTCAGCGGGTTATTGACCAGCAGCGGGTAATCAATCAGCAACTGCGGTCCCTGGCCGAGGCTGATGAGCTGGATATCGCCGAAGACGCCAACCTGATTGATCAGGGTAGAACAATGGTATTACAGCTGCGCGACGGCGAATCTTTCGACCAGGCGTATGCCGACAACCTGGCAGGTATTGCCCGTGAGTTGGCCGACCTTTTCGAAAGCGCACAAGCTTCGAATCATGGTGAATTGAGCGAGTACGCAAAAGCCACGCTGCCTCAGCTACAATCCCAGCGTGATGCGGCGGTACAGATGGCGGCAGCAGACGCTGAGTAAGTGCAACTCTAAGCCGCCAACCGTGCGAACTCGACAACGTGTTAAAACAAGAGATGTTTATGAAATCCATACTGCAGTGTTTTTGTCTGTCGTCCGCGGTGTTGTTGCTGGCAGCCTGTGAAACTACCAAGCCTGGGCCAGCGCAGCTGACCTACACTCAGGTATATGCCAACACCGGCGCCGTACAGTGTGAAGGGGGCGGCGCCAGCGTTCCGGATATGGCGCAGCAAATGCGTGACGAAGGAATAAATGTAGAGATGGCGTCGTGCGGCGATGATGGCCTGGCCCGCACCGCCGTATGTGGTGCCCCCGACGGTAGTATCGGCGTGTTCGTGATACCCGAGGCGGATTACCAGGAAGCACTGCAGTTAGGTTACGAGTCCTTTGAGCGCCTGCCTGATGCCAACGTGCATCCCTGTAAAGAGCAGCTTGAAAAAGAGGTAGGCCGTCCGGACCCCGCCGCCCCAAACTAATTTTCAACATCACCATTATTAATACAATCCAGGCCCCCGTCTTCTGCAAAGGAATCGGGGGTTTTTTACGTATGGTATGCGCCTGAGCAGGTTGTGGCCTATCGCCGCAACCGAAGAAACACTTGCAATCTGCGCTGAACGAATTTAGCTTCTTATTCAGAAGTTAAATGCCCAGTCTTGTACCGGGCATCAACACCCACAAGAGGCTATTGATTGTGAAAACGCGCATAACAGAATTGTTCGGCATTCAGCACCCGATTATCCAGGGCGGCATGCACTATGTTGGTTTTGCCGAGCTGGCAGCCGCGGTATCCAACGCGGGCGGGCTGGGGACCATTACCGGTCTGACGCAAAAAACCGCAGCGGACCTGGCTAACGAAATCGCCCGATGCCGGGATATGACCGACAAGCCTTTCGCAGTCAACCTGACTTTTCTGCCCACCGTCAGTTCGCCTGATTACCCAGGCTACATCAAAGCCATCATCGAAGGTGGGGTCAAGATCGTCGAAACCGCTGGTCGTAGCCCAGAGCAATACATGCCGTACCTGAAAGATGCAGGTATCAAGGTGATTCACAAGTGCACCTCGGTACGTCATTCGCTGAAGGCCCAGTCCATCGGTTGTGACGCGGTATCCGTTGACGGATTCGAGTGTGGTGGGCACCCGGGCGAAGATGATATTCCCAACATGATTCTGCTGCCGCGTGCTGCCGATGAGCTGGAGATTCCGTTCGTCGCTTCCGGTGGTATGGCCGATGCTCGTTCACTGGTGGCCGCAATGGCTTTGGGCGCAGAAGGCATGAATATGGGTACGCGGTTTATTGCCACCCAGGAAGCGCCAGTCCACGAGAACGTCAAGAAGGCAATCGTTGCTGCCTCAGAGCTGGACACCCGCCTGGTCATGCGTCCGCTGCGCAATACCGAACGCGTGCTGAACAACGCAGCCGTTGAGCGGATCATGGAGAAAGAGCAGCGCCTGGGCAAGGATCTGCAGTTCTCCGATATCGTTGATGAGGTGGCAGGGGTTTATCCGCGCATCATGAAGGAAGGCGATATGGAAATTGGCGCCTGGTCCTGCGGTATGGTCGCTGGCCTGATCAACGACATCCCCACCTGCCAGGATTTGATCGAGCGGATCATGCGCGAAGCTGACCAGCTGATTCGTCAGCGTCTCAACGCCATGCTCTGATGACCGCGGCTCTGCCTGCCAAGGGCAGAGCCGTTTTGCTGTGAGGTTGCCATGTTGCGCGCTACGCCACACCACGACGACTGCAGTGTCACCAAAGCCCTGGATATCATCGGCGATTGGTGGGCATTGTTGATCCTGCGCAATGCGTTTCACGGTATGCGTACGTTTGACGCTTTGCAGAAGCAGCTGGGTATTTCCACCAGCGTGCTGAGCAGTCGGTTGAAAACCATGACCGAAGCCGGCGTGCTGAAAAAGGTCCCGGCAACCGGTGATGGGCGCTCTTTTGAGTACCGTCTAACGCCATCGGGGCACGATCTTTACCCGGTGCTTGTAGCTTTGATGCAGTGGGGCGAGAAATGGCGGCCGAATGAGAAAGGCCAGCGCTTGCTGTTGATCGAAAAGGCGACAGGGTTGCCCGTGCAGGGGGTAGAGGTGTTATCGGCTGCCGGTTTGCCGCTTAAACCCTGGGATGTGTTGCCGGTAGCGGGGCCAGGTGCCGATGAGCGAGTCCGCGAGTTGATTGGTTCCGCCGGATAGGTTCGAGCGGATAGGTTCAGCCGGACAGGCTCGGCCGGACAGGCTCGGCCGGATAGAAAACGCTGAATCGGGACGTTCCAGTTATTTCGTTGTCATAGCGATGACTTGAGTGCGCAAGTATTTTTACCTGAGCGAAATTCCTCCGACAGCGGACTGCAATGAGCGAAGATGAAGATCACCCACAGAATCTCCAGCAACTGTTCGATTGTATAGATCAGGCGGCGGAGGAAGATGGCCGGGTATCCTGGTCGGCGATTATGGATGAAGTAGGGCGGCGCTCCTTTGGTCCGCTATTATTACTTGGCGGACTGACAGTGCTGGCGCCGATCATTGGCGATCTGCCGGGCGTACCCACCCTGATCGGTATGGTGGTGCTGCTGATTGCGGTGCAGTTGCTGATCGGGCGGCATAATTTCTGGTTGCCGGGCTTTATGCTCAACCGTTCGGTATCCAAGGATAAACTCCACAAGGCTCTGACCTGGCTGAAGAAGCCCGCGGGCTTTATCGACAAGTTGCTGCGGCCAAGGTTGTCGAGGCTGACCAGCGGACCCATGGTGCGAGTTATCGCGGTCGTCTGCCTGGGCATTTCCCTGGCAATGCCGGTGATGGAGTTTGTGCCTTTCAGTGCCAATCTTGCCGGCATTGCCCTTACTGCTTTCGGCCTTGCCTTGATTGCGCGTGATGGTCTGCTGGCCTTGATCGCGCTGGTTTTTACCGGGCTGATGATGGGCGTGGTGGTTTATAACCTGGTGTAGCTGGCCAGTGGACGTCTTTGCAGTTACCGTTTGCCACTCTGCCATCTGAATAACGGAAAAGACCTATGTACGAATGGCTGGACACCCTGCCTGCCAGCGTTGTGATTTCCGACTCTGTCGTCCGCCTGCTGTTGAGCACGGCGATTCTGATGGTCGTGACCCTGGTACTGCGTGCGCTGGTGTCGCGGCTTATTCGTCAGAAGGTCAACTCGGTTGAGCTGCGCCGCAAGTGGTTGGTCAATTCTCGGAACGGCTTCCTGCTGTTGATGCTGCTTGGCCTGGTGATGATCTGGGGCGAGGAATTGCGCACGCTGGCATTGTCGATCGTCGCGATTGCCGTGGCCTTTGTGGTCGCGACCAAGGAACTGATCCTCTGCGTTATCGGCTCGATCATCAAGACCGGCTCGCGGTCGTTCAATCTGGGTGATCGCATCCAGGTGAAGGACTTTCGCGGTGATGTGATAGACCAGAGCCTGCTGACCACCACCATCCTTGAAGTCGGGCCCGGCAAGCACGTACACCAGCGCTCAGGCCGAGTGGTGGTGATCCCCAACGCCCTGTTTGTTTCCGAACCGGTCATCAACGAAAGCTTTACCCACGAATATGACTTCCACGTGTTCACCGTGCCGTTCAAACGCAGGGACGATTGGCGCGCAGCCCAGGCGGCGTTTCTGGAGTCGGCCAATCGCCACTGTGCCCCCTATCTCGAAGCGGTGCGCCAGTACATGACGCGCATTGGTCGTAATCGCGGCCTGGAAACGCCGTCGGTCAACCCTCGGGTAACCATTCAAACACCGGTGTCGGACGAGATCCATCTGGTCATTCGCTTTCCGACCAAAGCCGGGCAGCGCGGTTATATGGAGCAAACGATTCTGACAGAGGTATTCGCGAATAACGATTTTCTTGCCGCGCATCCCGAGCCCGCCACAGAAGCCTCTGCGCCTACTGAAACGTCGCTCAGCTAAAGCTGCTCCGACCCCGCTGCCGGATGCGCCGGTATTGTTTGCGCAGCCATTTGGCCAATGCGATTATCAGGTCTGTGGGCGGCATCGCCGGCATGTAAAAATCATGCAGGGGCGGTTGGGTAGGAATTTTACTTTTTCTGGTCTGGTTTTCGGTTTTGGCTTTCATCTCATCGGTCTCCTTGAGTGAACAGGCGACCAGACTCGCGCGATGATGTTGTTCAATCCAGCGAATTAAAATAACATGCCTGTTCAATTTTATTGAACAGGGTGTCATGACCAATACCAATAACCCCCTAGCAGCACTGCCTCTTCTCGAGCTGGATGTATTGCGCAGCTTTATCGCCATAGCCGAGACCGGCAGCTTTACTCGTGCGGCAGTTCAGGTGCATCGGACTCCCTCAGCCATCAGCATGCAGATCAAGCGATTGGAAGAGATGCTCGGGTACAGTCTGTTGCTCCGCGAACCGAAACGCGCGAGCGTAACGACGGAAGGCGAAATGTTATTGGGCTTTGCCCGGCGCATGCTGGCCCTCAACGAAGAAGCCCTGAGCCGTTTCTACAGTCCGGCGCTGACCGGTTATGTGCGGTTGGGAACCTCTGACGATGTTGGCACGCGCATATTGCCAGCGGTATTGAGTAGCTTCGCTCGCGCTTATCCGGGCGTGCAGGTAGACGTGGTGGTAGGCCGCAGCACCGATATGCTCGCGCAGGTGGATAGCGCAGAGCTGGATCTGGCGTTGGTCACCTCCGGGAGCCACGTGCCCCGCGGCGAGGTGGTGTATACGGAGCAACTGGTATGGGCGGAATGTGCAGGCGGTCGGGCTTCGGCTCGCCGACCTTTGCCATTATCGCTGGCGGGACCGGGTTGCGTGTGGCGGGAGGTTGCATTGGCGGCACTTGATCGCGCTGGCATTGATTATCGCATCGCTTACATCAGTGAGCATTGCACCGGTCAGCGAGCGGCCATGCTGGCCGACCTGGCGATAGCGCCTTTCCCTCGCGGTCTGGTGCAAAAGCCGTTGAAAATGGTTGAGGCTGAAGCCGACCTGCCCTCATTGGGGAGCTATCAGATCATGCTGTTGCAAGGCAGCAACCGTGGGCCGCTGATTGATGCCCTGCGCAGTTATGTGGTGCAGACGTTTGAAACGCTTTGAGTCCGGCCCGCCTCGGCCTGCCCCGACGCGGATGCGGCGGGGCAGGTTATTCAGCGCAGGCTGATAACGCGATCCAGGGACAACCGACCTGCACCGCTGATCAGCAGCGATACTGAAATGGCCAGCAGCGCCAACGCGAATTCGTAGCCGTTATTACTCATGAACAGGCCGTTGGCCAGATGTACAGTAACGATGGCCACCAGCATGGTCAGCGCCAGCACCGCAGCGGCAGGGCGCACTAATAAACCCAGCAGCAGCGCCAGTCCGCCGAGAAACTCGGCACCGCCCGCGCCGAGGGCCATAAGATACCCAGGTGCCAACCCTATCGACTCCATCCACTGACCGGTGCCTTCCAGGCCATAACCGCCGAACCAGCCAAACAGCTTCTGAGCGCCATGGGCGATAAAAATGATACCGGCGGGAATACGCAGGGCTAGCGGGGCGAAACCGGCGTTTGTGTGGGTAGCGCGGGTGATGAAGCTGCTATTCATATTGATTCTCCAGAGGTTGAGTTGTGTTGATGGAGTTATAATAGACCTGATAATTAAATTGAATAGCGCAAAAATACGGAAATTAATATCAGTAAATACGATACGTTATTATTTGGCAATATATCCATAGGGCTCGCTGCTGAACCGACCCGAACCAGGTCGCTCCAACTTGCATGGTTGTCTTAGTCAAGTAGAGGTTGATTGAATTTGTCCAGAGCAGGGTTTCTGAAGTGTGTATTGGTGCTCCTGCTTGGGGTGGCGGCCGTGGTGTATAAGCCATGGACGTATCTGCCGCCGGAGTGGAATCCTTGGGCCCCCTTGTCGATCACCCATGAAATGACCCAGATCACCCGTTGGAAGCTCTCTCAATTGCAGCAGGCGCCGGAAAGCTGTGTCGCGATCCTGGCGGCGGCACCAGAGGGGTGGGTAGATTATCTCGACCTGGAAGACTACACCCCTGTACAAGGCTGCCCGTTGACCAATGTTGTGCGGGTGCGAAGCAGCGGGCTCGACTTCAACTCGCCCTTTACCGTGACCTGTCCGATGTTGGTGGCCTGGGTCATGTTCGAGCGCCAGCAGTTGCAGCCGCTGGCGTTGGCGCATCTGGAATCCGAGGTCAGCAGAGTCGATCATTTCGGCAGTTTCGCCTGTCGCAACATCTACAACCGTGAAAATGCCCGCCGAAGTCAGCATGCTTCGGCCAATGCCTTTGATGTGGCTGCGTTCCGCTTGAAGGACGGGGGCCAGGTTAGTGTGCTGCGCGATTGGGACAATACCCAGGCACCGGAAAAAAGTACCTTCTTGAAGGCCGTACATGATTCTGCCTGCGCTTATTTCGGTACGGTGTTGGGGCCGGACTACAATCAGCCGCATGAAAACCATTTTCATTTTGATGCCAGCGGTTTTGGGTTTTGCCGTTAGACCGGTGGCGCGTTGCTTCGCCTTGGAAGCATTCGCAGCAATGTACCGTCACGCCACAGGTAGTGGTGGGCCACGCCGGCAACGGCATGGAGACCGATCATCCAATATCCGGCAAGTGCACCCCATTCATGCGCCTGTTCAAATCTCTCGGTCCAGGTCTCACTAGGTTGCATCAGCCAGGGCAGGGGGTATCCCAAAAGCGCTACATGTTTGCCCTCTGCACTGAGTATCAGCCAACCCAGCAACGGCATCGCGATCATCCATGCATAGAGTGCCAAGTGCATTCCGGTAGCGGCCAGCTTTTGCCATTGTGGTGCCATGTTGTTGGGGTCTGCGGGGCTCGTTGTCAGCATGCGGGTAAGCAGTCGAACACATACCAGCATCAGGATGCTGATGCCCAATCCGAAGTGCCACAGCTTGAGGCCCTCGCGGATCCCGCTGCCCTTTGGAAAATTGCCTTTGAGCTCCATGCAAGCGAAGACAGCTGCAATCAGGATCAGCATCAGCCAGTGCAATGCGATGCTGAGGCCGTGGTAACGAGTTGGCGTTTTCATGTATTTGATGCCTCGTGTGCCCGGCAGACATAGCTGGGTGATGGCTAGAGATTAAGCGGGTTGTATTAACGCTTGCTTAAGAGGGGCTAATCAGTGGCTTGCACAGATTCTGTGATCTGGCGTTATATTATTCATCCGCCATCCGGGGCCGCTTGCAAACGAGGTGTATTCAATTGACTACTGAACTCTTTATCGCCAACAAGAATTACTCCTCCTGGTCGCTGCGCCCCTGGGTATTGATGCGGCAACTGGAGATACCCTTCACCGAGCGGCTGATGCCCTTTTCCGGAGCTGATACCGCAGCGTCATATCGCGCCTTTTCCCCCAGCGCCAAGGTGCCCTGCCTGGTGGACGGCGAAGCCCGCGTATGGGATTCGCTGGCGATTGTCGAGTATCTGGCTGAAACCCGTTCCGGCGTCTGGCCGGAAGAGCTGACAGCGCGCACCTGGGCGCGCTGCGCGGCGGCGGAAATGCATTCGGGGTTCACTCAGTTGCGCAATATCTGCACGATGAACTGCGGTTTACGCATTCAGCTGCATGAGGTCGCGCCAGCGTTGCAGGCCGAACTAACGCGCCTGGATGAGCTCTGGTGCGAAGGCATAGGCCGTTTTGGTGGGCATTTTCTGGCGGGTAAAAACTTTACCGCCGTGGATGCTTTTTTCGCGCCGGTGGCTTTTCGCCTGCAGACCTACAATCTGCAGCTTTCCGTTACGGCGATGGAATATGTGGCACGTCTGTTGATGCTGGAGCCGATGCGCGAGTGGTATGACGCGGCATTGAGAGAACCCTGGCGGGATGACCCGCACGAACAGGATGCCGCTCGCGTGGGTACCTGGCTGGACGACTTGCGCGGCTAGTCATCCCGTTCTTCGGGGTTGGCCTTGGCTTCCTGGATGGTATCCCGGGCGTATTCCTTGTCACCCTCTTCACGCTCGGGTTGGTCATTTTCGTCCGCGCGGGAGGGTCGGTAACAGAGGGTAGCGATTATCGGGAAGTGATCCGAGCCAATGTGCTTGAGACGCTGCATCCCGCCCAAGGTGAAATGCTCACTGGTGAATATATGATCCAGCGGCCAGCGTAAAAACCAGTGGTCGGCATTGAAGGTACTGTACATGCCACGGCCGCGCCGCAGATCGAGCATGCCGCTAACCCGACAGAACATGCGTGTGGTGCGCGACCAGGCAACGTCATTCAGGTCGCCAAACAACAGGGTAGGGCCGTCGTGTTCCGCTATCTGCCTGGAGACCAGCAGCAGCTCAGCGTCGCGCCATAGCGTCGACTCGCTCTCGTTCGGCGCGGGCGGCCGTGGATGAACAGCGTGGAAGCGGATCTTCTTGCCGTTCTTCAATTCGAAGCGTCCGTGAATTGACGGAATATCATCCTGGATTAGCCGTTTGACCTTGACATCATGCAGCGGCAGGCGCGAATAAAGATGCATGCCGTAGAGATTGTCCTGCGGGATCTTGACGGTGTTCGGCCAGTCCGTTTCCAGCGCCGCATCGAGCTTTTCCTGCCACCAGTCATCGGACTCCAGCGTCAGTATCACGTCGGGTTGATGTTCCAGAATCTGGCTGATCAGTGACTCGGACTGGTGGTTGGGGGTCAGCACATTGGAGATCAGCAGGGTAATACAGTGATCACCGTCACCCTGCTGCGCCTTTTGCATTTGTACGGGATACAGAGGAGTCCACGGCAGTATGTGCCAGCCCTGCACCAGAACCACTGCGACGCACAGCAGCAGGGTAGGCAGTTGCCAGGTTCCATTGCTGAACCAGGTCAGCACCGCACACAGCAGCGCAAGGCTGAGAATCTGAACGCGTGGAAACTCGCAGGCCCGTACCCACCAGTCGTGCAACGGCACCTTGCCCAGTATGGTGGCGGCCAGCAGGAGCAGGCTTAAGCCAAAGAGCACCACACTAAAGATCATGTATTCCCCTTCTGAAACCCGGTTCGCGTCTGCTCAAAGCTCGGCGTTGTGATAAATATTCTGCACGTCATCCAGCTCGTTAAGCATGTCGATAAACTTGTCGAACAGGGCTACATCGTCACCTTCGATGGGTGTGCTGGTTTGCGGCAGGAACTGGATCTCGTCAACAATAAAATCGATCTCGCCAAAACTGTCAGTCAGCGCTTGCTTGGCCTTGGAGTATTCATTGTTGGGGGTAAACACAGTGATCTGGCCGTCTTCGTTTTCGATGTCGGTAACATCGACATCGGCCATCATCAAGGCTTCCAGAACAGCCTCTTCGTCGTCAGCCTTGAACGCCAAAATCGCACAATGGTCGAACATGTGGCTGACACTGCCGGGCGTGCCCATCTTGCATTTGGTTTTGGTAAAACAATTGCGCACATCGGAAATGGTGCGATTCGGGTTGTCGGTCAGGCAATCGACAATAACGATGCAATTGCCAGGGCCGAAGCCTTCGTAGCGGGCAACGGAAAAATCTTCGCCGCCACCACCCTTGGCTTTATCGATGGCCTTGTCGATCACATGCCCGGGAACCTGGTCCTTTTTGGCCCGTTCGATCAGGCCCCGCAGCGCCAGGTTACCAGTCGGGTCAACGCCGCCGGACTTGGCGGTAACGTATATCTCACGGGCGTACTTGCTGTACACCTTGGTTTTTGCGTCAGCCGTTTTGGCCATTGATTCTTTGCGGTTTTGATACGCGCGACCCATGTTGCCGTCCCATTAATTGTCGGAAGGTATTGTCGTAAGCCGCCGATTTTACCCACAGAAACGGGACAGAGCCACGTTCTATTTCTTCGCTTTGGCCTTCTCTGCCTTGACCGCGCGCTTTTCCAGCAGGCTGAGAGCTGGCTTTTTCTTTGCGGCTTTCTTGCTATCCATTCCCTTACTCATGACGGGGTTTCCTCATCTGTTGGTGCGCTGGGTTCGCCAGAGTCCTTGCGCGCAAGCTTTTCCTGGCGTTTTTCTTCCTGTTGCTTGCTTTTCTTCAGCTCGCGCTGACGCTTTTCGAAGGTGTAATTGGGTTTGGCCATGAAGGCTCCATTGGAAAGGGGGAGGGGTGGCCAGAGTTAACCGCCAGCCTTTCAGCAGTGTAGTGGAATTACGAACTCAGCAGTGAAAACCGGGTCAGTTTCTATGCAATGGTCGCAAGATCTCCACGACCTATCGGGCCTTGTTCAGTCTTGTTTGCATCGGACGGCAAAGGCGCCTACCTTGAAAATGACGGGAATTTCCGCTCATGCAAACGAATAGGAGGACGAATGTCCCTGTCTCGATTGAAAACCCAGCGTCTGTTTCGTCAGCAATGTTATGTCAATGGCGAGTGGGTGGACGCCGACAACGGCAGTACCGTAGACGTTGATAATCCCGCGGACGGCGAGGTGTTCGGCACTGTCCCCTCGTTGAGTGAGCAGGAAATTCTTGGCGCAATAGACGCCGCGGAGCGAGGCTTTCAAGTCTGGCGCAAGAAGACGGCACAGGAACGCGCCGACCTGTTGATGCGCTGGTACGACCTGATGCTGGAACACAAGGAAGATATAGCCACGCTGATGACCCTGGAGCAGGGTAAACCGTTGGTGGAATCCCGCGGCGAGGTGGATTATGCCGCCTCCTTCATTCGCTGGTTTGCCGAAGAGGCGCGCCGGGTCTATGGCGAAACGATTCCCGGCGCCAAGCCTGGGCAGCATATCGTGGTAACCCGTCAGCCGATTGGCGTGACTGCCGCGATTACTCCCTGGAATTTCCCTGCGGCAATGATCACCCGCAAGGCTGGCGCTGCGCTGGCGGCAGGCTGCTCGATGATCGTCAAACCCGCTAACGCAACGCCTTATACGGCGCTGGCGCTGGCCGAACTGGCTGACGAGGCGGGTATTCCCGCTGGCGTATTCAATGTGGTCACCGGTAAGTCGAGCATGATCGGCGAGACGCTTACTGGCAGCGCTGTGGTGCGCAAACTGAGCTTTACTGGCTCGACCGAGGTTGGCAGCAAGCTGATGGCCCAATGCGCCCAGCACATCCAGAAGGTATCTCTGGAGTTGGGTGGCAATGCGCCCTTCATTGTATTTGACGACGCCGACGTGGAGCGTGCGGTTGAAGGTGCGATGATCTGCAAGTTTCGCAACACCGGCCAAACCTGTGTCTGCGCCAACCGGTTTCTGGTGCAGTCGGGCATTCACGACAGGTTCATTTCACGCTTGGCCGAAGCGATGGGCAAACTCAAGGTCGGCGATGGCTTTGAACAGGGCGTCACTCAATCGGCGCTGATCAATCATGCTGCGGTTGAGAAGGTCAAACGTCACTACGAGGATGCCATCGACAAGGGCGCCCGTCACGTGGCCGGCCCTGCCCCCGACGGTAAGCAGGGCAATTACGTGAACCCGGTGCTGATCACCGATGTCACCGCAGATATGGAAGTCTGTGCGGATGAAACATTCGGTCCGCTGGCTGCCGTGATCAAGTTCGATACTGAAGAACAGGCGCTGAAGATCGCCAACGACACTCCCTATGGTCTGGCTGCGTATTTTTACAGCCGCGATATCCACCGAGTATGGCGTGTGGCAGATGCGCTGGAGGCCGGCATCATCGGCGTCAACGAAGGTGCTGTCTCCAATCCCACTGCGCCCTTTGGCGGGGTGAAGGCATCAGGCCTGGGTCGGGAAGGTTCGCGCCATGGTCTGGACGAATATACCGAGCTGAAATATCTGTGCATGGGAGCTGAATAACCCATGGGTGAGCCGAACAAACAGGCGACTATTGCGCTGATGCCGGGTGATGGGATTGGCCTTGAGGTGATGGCCGAGGCAGAAAAGGTGTTGCGGTTCCTGCGCGATCAGGATGACCTGCCGCTGAGTTGGGAGGTGCTGGACTGGCCCAGCACGGCCTGGCACCAGCAGCATGGCCGGATGATGCCGGAGGATGCGATGGATCAGGTGCGCCAGTATGACGCGCTCTTGCTTGGCGCCCTGGGAGATCCCGGTCCGCTAAGTGATCCTGATCGATATTGTTTGCCCGATGGCATCTCGCTGGCGCCATTGTTGAGCTTTCGCAAGGGCTTGGATCTCTGGGCTTGCGAGCGCCCGGCGCGTTTGTTGCCAGGGGCGCCACGTTACCTGGCAGACCCGCGCGCCGCGGATATCGACATGCTGGTGATACGTGAGAACAGCGAAGGCGAGTACGTCAACCAGGGTGGCCGCCTGGGTCAGGGCACGCCCCATGAAGTGGCAACCCAACTGGAAGTCTTTACCCGGCGGGGCACCGAGCGGCTGATCCGGCATGCCTTCCGCGCAGCACGTCTGCGGCTTCGGGAGCACGGCGACGCGCGCTCGTTCTACTGCTCGGAGAAAGGTCAGGCAGCGGCGCAGGTATGCCTGATTACCAAGCGCAATGCCCAGCCGGCCTGGGGTGAACTCTACACCGAGGTATTTGCCGAGGTGGCCAGGGAGTTTCCCGAAATAGGTCTGCGCCATGAGCTGGTAGATGCCGCCTGCATGAAGTTCGTACAGTGCCCCTGGGAGTTTGATGTGGTGGTGGCGAGCAACTTGCATGGAGACATCCTGACTGATTTGGCCGCGATGCTGTCGGGCGGCCTGGGGCTGGCGCCTTCGTGCAATATCAACCCTGACAGTCGTGAGGCGCCGGCTTTGTTTGAGCCGACCCATGGCAGCGCCCCGGATATTGCCGGCCAGGGCAAGGCCAATCCGGCAGCCATGTTGTTGACCACGGCGATGATGCTGACTTACCTGGGTCATTCAGCATCGGCAGAGCGCCTCCGCGCTGCGGTCGCCGCAGACCTGGTCGCCAGTGAAGGGCAGGTGAGAACCTGCAGCGAAGTGACAGCGGGAATAGTTGAGCACTTGCGGGCCTAGCCCGACGAAAGGGTCCTTGTGGACTAACGTTGTATGTTCCGCGGCGCCGGCCGGTTGTTAGTCTGGCGAAGCTGGAATATCCCTTAAGCGCGCTGGAGCTTGCCTCCAGCCGAGTCACCTGCGGGACGCAGAGCCCGCCCAACAGTATGGGAGTTGCTTGTATGAGCCACCATCTATCTCCGCTTTTGAAGCAAGCCAGCCGTGTCTGTGTGGATCATGGCAAAGGCAGTTGGCTGTTTGATGTCGAGGGCAAGGCCTATCTGGATTTTACCTCTGGCATCGGCGTCACCAGCACGGGCCACTGCCATCCGCGTGTGGTTGCGGCAGCGCAGGAGCAAGCGGGCAAGGTGATACACGCCCAGTACACCACCGTCAGCCACGAACCTATGTTGCAACTGAGTGATCGATTGGCCGGGCGGATGCCCGAAGGCATCGACTCGGTGGCATTCAGCAACTCCGGCTCCGAAGCAGTCGAGACCGCCATGCGTCTGGCTCGGCACGCGACCGGTCGTGCCAATATTGTCGTCTTCAACGGAGGCTTTCATGGTCGCACCCTGGGTGCAGCGTCACTGACGACCTCGGGCACCAAAGTACGCACCGGCTTTCACCCATTGATGGCTGGCGTCGTGGTGGCGCCTTTCCCCCATGCCTGGCGTTACGGTTGGAGCGAAGAGCAGACCACCGAATTCTGTCTTAACGAACTCGATCATATTCTCAAGACCCAATCCGCACCCAGCGATACCGCTGCGCTGCTGATTGAGCCGGTGCAGGGTGAGTATGGCTACTATCCGGCCAATGCATCCTTCATGCGCGGGCTAGCCGAGCGTTGCCAGAAGCATGGCATCCTGCTGATCGCCGATGAAGTGCAGGCCGGCTACGGTCGTAGCGGTAAATTCTGGAGCCTGGAGCATTTTGGCGTGCAACCCGATGTGGTGGTCACCGCCAAGGGCCTGGCCAGCGGCTTTCCGCTGTCGGCCATAGGCGCTTCGGCTGAGCTGATGGCCAAGGGTATGCCGGGTTCCCAGGGCGGCACTTACGGCGCCAATGCTGTGGCCTGTGCAGCGGCACTGGCAACCCTGGATGTAATCGAGCAGGAGCAACTGGTTGAGAACGCCGCTGTCCGCGGTCAGCAGATGCTAGGTCAACTGCTATCCCTGCAACGCGATTACCCGTGGATTGCCGATATCCGTGGGAAAGGTTTGATGCTGGGCATGGAGATAGCCGAGTCGCCTACCCGGCCGCTGCCGGACATGGCGGCGAAGATCACTGCGGCCTGTGAAGCCGAAGGCCTGTTGCTGCTGCGGTGCGGTATCGATGGGCAGACAGTGCGCTTTCTCCCTCCGCTGGTGGTCAATGAAGCGGAGATCAACGATGCCATGTCCCGCTTGAGTCGGGCGTTGCAGAAGGTGGCAGCATGACACGAGTCTTGGTGCTGGTAGCGCCCGGCGAAAGCGAACTCGCAGGGCTGGGCGGCCTGCCGGGCGAGGTCGAAGTGCAGACCGTCAGTGCCGAGGCCGATCTGCGCGAAGCGCTGCCGCACGCCGATGTGCTGGTGGTAACCGATTTTCGCACCGGCCTGCTCGAACGCTGCTGGCCAGCCGAGCCGAAAGTTAAATGGGTCCACGCTACCAGCGCTGGCGTGGATGCACTGCTGTTTCCGGCGTTGGCCGAAAGCGATATTCCGATCACCAATGCCAAAGGCATCTTCGATCGAGGTATTGCTGAGTATGTGCTCGGCGCAGTCTTGCTGTTTGCCAAGGACACCATGGGTAATCTGGCGCTGCAGCGCGAGCATCGCTGGCAGCATCGTGACACCGAAATGATCGACCAGCGCCGTGCACTGATTGTCGGCGCTGGATCGATTGGCGGTGAGGTGGCGCGTTTGCTCAAGGCGGTGGGCATGCAAGTGACCGGTATTGCCCGGCGCGCCCGCGAAGACGTCAATTTTGATGTGGTGTTGGGCAATGATTGCCTGTTCGACTGCCTCAGCGTGGCTGACTATGTGGTGATCACCGCGCCGCTGACCGAGGACACCCAGGGTCTGTTCGATGATCGCGCCTTTGCCGCGATGAAGTCAGGTGCACGTTTGATCAATGTCGGCCGCGGCCCCATCGTACAGACCGAGGCCTTGCTGGCGTCGTTGCAGAGTGGACACCTGGCAGGCGCAGCATTGGATGTATTTGAGCAGGAGCCTGTGCCTGAAGATCATCCGTTGTGGGAGCAACCCAACGTGATGATGTCCGCGCATATGGCGGGTGACTTTATCGGCTGGCAAACCGCGCTCGGCGAGCAGTTCGTCGCTAACTTCAGGGGCTGGCAACAAGGCCAGGCCCTATTCAATCAGGTGAAGAAATAATTTTTCATCACCTTGTCGCTGGCCGGTCGTGTTCGACGACCGTCGGGATTGTCGAGCTTGTGCTCGGCATCAATAGCAAGACAGGAGAAAGCCATGTCCCAAGACATCCTCAAGATGACCGCTGTTGAACTGCTCGAGCATTATCGTGACAAGGACCTGTCGCCAGTCGAGGTGGCCAGCGCCATGCTCGATCAGATTGAGCGGGTGGATAGCCACACTAACGGGTTCTGCCTGGTTGATCGTGATACCACGCTGAGTCTCGCAGCGGAGTCCGAGCAACGCTATCAGCGCGGCGAAGCCCACGGGCTGGTCGACGGCGTGCCGGTGGCGGTCAAGGATGTTTTTCTCACGCCCATGTGGCCAACGCTGCGCGGCTCGCACACGGTGGATCCAGCCACTACGCTGAACAAATCGGCGCCGGCTACCGCTGCCCTGGCCCGCCACGGGTATGTGCCCATCGGCAAGACCACCACCCCGGAGCTGGGCTGGAAGGGTGTTACCGACAATCCGGTGGATGGCGTCACCAACAACCCCTGGAATCCGGACAAGACCGCCGGTGGTTCCAGCGGTGGGAGCGGGGTGGCCGTCGCATTGGGCATGGCGCCGCTGGCGCTAGGCACCGATGCGGGTGGTTCGATCCGCATTCCGGCTGCATTCTGTGGCATCGTCGGCCTCAAGCCGTCCTTTGGTGAAATTCCCCATTGGCCCGCCAGCCCCTTCGGCACGCTGGCCCACGCAGGTCCCATGACCTGGACGGTGGAAGATGCAGCGCTGATGATGAATGTGCTGACCGAAGCTGATCATCGCGACACCAACGCCGTACCCCGGCGCGGCATTGATTATCTCGCCAATCTGAAGAAGGGCGTTAAGGGCTTGAAGATCGCCTATAGCCCGAATCTGGGTTACGTCGACGTCAATCCTGAAGTGGACGCGGCGGTCGCCGAGGCGGCCAGAGTGTTCGAAAGTCTGGGCGCTGAAGTGGTGCGCGTAGACCCAGGCTTTAGTGATCCGCTGGCGGCGTTTGGTCATCTGTTTTACGGCGGCGCTGCGAATGCCATGCGCGATCTGGGTCCGAAGAAGCGTGCGTTGATGGATCCCGAACTGGTCAAGGTCTCGGAGAAAGCCGCACGGCTGAGCATGCTTGAATATATGGGGGCAGTGAATGAGTCCATGGCTTTGCGCGAGCGCATGGCCAACTTCCATCAGAAATACGATCTGCTCCTGACGCCGAGCATTCCGATTACCGCATTCAAAACCGGACGTGAGGTCCCCGAGGATTGGCCCAGCACGCGCTGGCCAACCTGGACGCCCTTTACCTACCCTTTCAACATGACCGGTCAGCCAGGGCTATCGGTTCCCTGCGGCTTTGATCAGGCCGGATTGCCCATCAGCCTGCAACTGGTTGGTGCGCGTTTCAACGACGCCCTGGTTCTCCAGGCCGGCTACGCCTACCAGCAGGCCGCCCCGCTCACAGACCGCCGCCCACCGCTGTTCACATCCTGAGGAAGGTAACTTATGTCATTGAGCACGTTGGATATCGATCTGTACGAATCGGAAGATCCGATCTGGAACCCGGCGATGATGGCCATACCGGTGCCGGGCATCCGCAAGATGGTCAACATGGCGGCGAGCATGCAGGATGTGATTCACCTGTCCATCGGCCAGCCGGATCTGCCCGCCCCGGACAATGTGGTCAACGCCACTATCGAAGCGTTGCGCGCTGGCCAGACCGGCTACACCATGGATGCCGGTTTGCCTGAGCTGCTGGAATCGCTGGCGGTGTATTACAGCGGTCGCTCCCAGCGCAAACTGACCGCAGACAACATCATGATTACCACCGGAGCCACCGAGGCGATCTACCTGGCATTGACTGCAGTATCCGCGCCCGGGCGGCATTTTATTGTGCCGGATCCGGCGTTCATGCTGTATGCGCCGATGATCCGCATGAACGGCGGCGAGATCACCGAGATCACTACCCGCGCGGAGAAAAATCACCAGCTTGATCCGCAGGAAGTGATCGACGCCATCCAGCCCAATACCCATGCCATTGTGCTCAACTCGCCAAGTAATCCGACGGGCACGGTGTACCCTCGGGAAACCATCGAGGCGATACTCCAGGAAGCTGCCTATCGCGGTATTCAGGTGATCAGCGATGAGGTTTATGACCACCTCATTTATGACGGTAAGGAATATCCTTCTGCATTATCCTGCGGCACGGATATGGATAACCTGATGGTCGTCAGCAGCTTTTCCAAAACCTACAGTATGGCCGGCATGCGTATTGGCTGGATCATCGCCAGTCAGGCGGCGATCAAGCGGTTGCGGCGTTACCACATGTTCACTACTACCGTGGCCAATACACCTTGCCAGTGGGCCGGGGTGGCCGCGCTGCATGGCAGCAACGATTTTATTCAGAACATGTTGGTGGAATACACCAAGCGACGCGACCGGCTGGTCGAGTTGGTCGAGCAGACACCGCATTTGACCGGTTATAAACCGGAGGGGGCCTTCTATCTGTTTCCCGCTCTGCCGGAAGGTGTGAATGGGACTAACGTGGCGCTGCGCCTGCTCAAGGAAACTGGCGTGTGTACCATTCCGGGGGAGACCTTCGGCAACAGTTGTAGCAATGCCATTCGCCTCAGCTACTCCACTTCGCTGGGGAATATCGAGAGGGCGTTTGAGCGAATTATTCCGTGGATGGAAAAGCAGGATTTTGGCTAATAGCGCGATCTATATACTTTTTTGTGCGGATTATTTTAATAAATTCACACATAAAATCTAATCTTTTGCAGATTAGGCTGTCTTACGACTGAGGCCGCAATTTGTAACAGGAATGCGGTGATTTCATCCACAGGAGGAAACCTGATGAACAATATCGTTTATATAGTTGGTGCCGTTGTTATCGTTCTAGCCATTCTTTCGTTTCTCGGCTTCCGGTAAGCTATTGTCTCGGCGGGCATTGCCCGCCCGGCGACATATGAGACGGGCGGTACGTCGTGGCTTCGCGACGTTACCTGCTTAGCGTTCCAGCAACTATGCAAGCCTACCTTTGAAGTAAGCTGTGCTTCTAATTGCCCCTCGTACTTGTGTCAAATCAATTCTTCGGCACCCTTGTCAGATCGCGCCCTCTGCCCGCAAGCGCGTCAGCTCCTCAGTGTTATATCCCAATTGCGTCAGCAGCTCATCGGTATGCTCTCCCAACGCAGGCCCCGTCCATTCAGTTGATCCGGGTGAGGCAGACAGTTTGGGCACGATGCCAGGCATCTTGAATTCCTTGCCATCGGGTAATTGCCCGGTGATAAACATATCCCTTGCGAGAAACTGCGGATCAGTAAACATGTCGGCGACCGAATAAATTCGGCTCGCAGGTACATCTGCCTGGCTGAGCGCGGCGAGCACCTGCTCCTGAGTTATTGTTCCCGTCCAGGCATCAATCAGTGCATAAATTTCATCACGCCGGGCATCACGGCCCGCGTTGTCAGCCAGTTCGGGGTCTTCGGCCAGCTCTGCATGCCCCATGGTGCGCATCAGCCGTTGAAAGATGGCGTCGCCATTGGCGCCAATCTGCACAGCCTTGCCGTCCGCGCAGGTATGGATGGAGGAGGGCGTAATCCCCGGCATGATATTGCCACTACGTTCACGTACGAAGCCCATCACGTCGAACTCCGGCACCATGCTTTCCATCATTGCGAAGACGGCCTCATATAGCGCTACGTCGACTACCTGGCCTGGGCCATTCCCCACTTCACGGTGCCGCAACGCCATCAGGGCGCCAATCACGCCCCATAGCGCGGCGATCGAATCACCGATGGAGATACCGGTGCGCACCGGCGGGCGGTCCTCGAAGCCGGTGATATAACGCAAGCCGCCGACAGACTCACCGACTGCGCCAAACCCTGGCTGATTCTTCAGCGGGCCGGTTTGACCAAAACCGGACAAGCGCACCATGATCAGTTTCGGATTGAGTTCATGCAGAACGTCCCAGCCCAGCCCGAGTTTTTCCAGGGTCCCGGGGCGAAAGTTCTCGATCAGGATGTCAGCGTCTGCGAGCAGTTCCTTGAGAATTCTCAGGCCATCCGTGTGCTTGAGGTTGAGCGTCAGGGAGCGCTTGTTGCGCGCTTGAACAAACCACCACAGAGAGGTGCCTTCATACAATTTGCGCCATTTGCGCAGCGGGTCGCCGCCGTCGGGAGACTCGATCTTGATCACCTCTGCGCCGAATTCGGCGCAGATTCGCGCAGCGAACGGGCCGGCGATCAGCGTGCCGAGTTCGATGACTTTAAGGCCAGAGAGGGGTTTGTTGCTCATGAGCACTCCATCAAAAAATGGTGCGCTCAGTCTATTCTATTGGGCTCTCCGCCCGGTAGCGCTGTGGGCGCTACGGGCGTACAAGAAGCCTGAGAAACTGGCTTGTAAGCGTTATTCGACGTAGTCCTTGGCTGGACGCGGCTCGCTCAAAATTGCCGAACTTTCGGTTGGTTTGCCAGCTGTTGCCGATGGCGCAGCGCGAGTAGTCAGCATCGGTGGTTCGTTGAAACGCTGCGCATTCTTGTGAGCACGGTAAGCTTTCGCGCCTCGATAAATGGCGGCCGCGCCCAGCACGAGGCTAATTGCACCGATGACACCCGGTCGGCTGATGCCTTTGCGTAATAACATCAGCCCGCCACCAAATGACATTAGCTGGTCACGGGTAGTTAAATTATGGTTCTTGGATACATTCATCAAATCTTTGAGCATGATAGTTTCACCTTGTTTGTGATGGGTCACGACGCCTTCTTAAGAGCCTCGATCAATTCCTGTTTGCGCATCGTCGAACGCCCGGAAATATTGCGTGAGCGGGCCTTTTTCATCAGCTCGTCCTTGGTTTCGCGCTCCAGAGAGTCTGCTCGTGGTACGCCCTTTCTACTCGCCGCTGCGCGCTTGGCCGAACTGCTGCGTGATTCCTGCTTTGCCTCGGCCGACTTTTTCTTCCCCGATCCGCCTTGACGATTACCGCCTCCGGACTGCTTGTTCACCGTAGCCCACGCACGCGCTTCAGCTTCGTTTTCCGGTACACCTTTGCGCTCATAGCTGCGCTCAATTTGCTCAGCTTTATCTTTCTGCTTCTCGGTATATTTGTCCTTGCTTCCACGTGGCATAAGTCACCTACCTGTCGTTGTCAGGATTGCCTCCTTTTTCAGACTGATCTCATCTGTGCTGGTTCATCTTTTTTATGCTCTTTTCTGCGCTTTCGCGCGTAATTCTTCGATTGAAAAATAGTTAAACAAAAAAATAGTTAGAACCATCTGCCCAGGCTATCGCTCACATAATTCAGGCCTACTGAGGAAATGAAAATGATAAGCAAGCAGAAGCAGAGCGAACTGGCGGGCATCGACGCGTCAGATCGCCAGAACAGCAGCAAGAAAATCGAGCAGCTAGAGGTTGCCCGTGAGGATGCTACCGGCGAAGCGCTGACGACCAACACCGGCACCCGGATTGCCGATAATCAAAACACCTTGAAAGCCGGCGAGCGCGGGCCGTCTTTGTTGGAAGACTTCATCATGCGCGAGAAAATCACGCATTTTGACCATGAGCGGATTCCCGAGAGGGTAGTGCACGCTCGTGGCGCCGCAGCCCATGGCTATTTCCAGGTGTATGAGCCACTCAGTGATCTGACCAAGGCTGACTTTCTGAATGATCCGGCGAAGAAAACGCCCGTATTCGTGCGCTTTTCCACCGTTCAGGGCCCCAGGGGTTCAGCAGATACCGTTCGCGATGTACGCGGGTTTGCGGTCAAGCTTTATACCGATGAAGGCAACTTCGATCTGGTAGGTAACAATATGCCGGTGTTCTTCATTCAGGACGCGATCAAGTTTCCAGACTTCGTGCATGCGGTGAAACCTGAGCCGCATAACGAAATCCCTACTGGCCAATCTGCTCACGATACCTTTTGGGACTTCGTCTCGCTGACGCCAGAGTCAGCGCACATGGTGCTATGGACCATGTCAGACCGCGCAATTCCGGTGCAATACCGGGCGATGCAAGGTTTCGGCGTACATACCTTCCGCATGATCAACGCTGAAGGGAAATCGGTGTTCGTCAAGTTCCATTGGCGCCCCGTGTCAGGTGTCTTTTCGCTGGTATGGGACGAGGCGCAAAAGCTGGCGGGTAAAGACCCGGATTTCAACCGCAGGAATCTTTGGGAAGATATCGAGAACGGCGATTATCCGGAATGGGAACTGGGCTTGCAGGTGGTACCTGAGGAAGACGAGCACAAGTTTGATTTCGATCTGCTTGATCCGACCAAGATCATTCCTGAAGAGCTGGTGCCGGTTAAGATCGTCGGCAAGATGACGCTGAACCGTAACCCGGATAACTATTTTGCCGAAACCGAGCAGGCCGCCTTTCATATTGGGCATATCGTGCCAGGCATCGATTTCAGTAATGATCCGCTGCTGCAGGGCCGCTTGTTTTCCTATACCGATACCCAGCTGTTGCGTCTGGGCGGCCCCAACTTTAACGAGTTGCCGATCAATCGGCCGGTTTGCCCGTTCCACAACAATCAGCGTGATGCGCTGCATCGTCAGACGATCAATAAGGGGCGAGCGTCCTACGAGCCCAATTCAATTGACGGCGGCTGGCCCAAGGAAACCCCTCCTGGACCCAGCGGTGGCGGTTTTGAAAGCTACCCAGAAGCGATCTCTGCGACCAAGATTCGTAAGCGTAGCGAATCCTTTGGCGATCATTTCTCCCAGGCTACCCTGTTCTGGAACAGCATGAGTGCGCCAGAGAAGGCCCATATTATCGCTGCCTACAGTTTCGAGCTGGGCAAGGTTGACCGTATGTTCATTCGCGAGCGCGAGGTCAACGAGATCCTGGCCAATATCGATATGCAACTGGCTACAGAAGTGGCGGCCAATATCGGCGTTAAACCACCTTCTGCTCCAACGATGCCGGCGGTGAAAGCCAATGACGGAAAATCCCAAAAGCCAAAAACCAACATCAAGCAGTCACCGGCGTTGAGCCAGATGAATCTGCTCGCGGGCAATATCAAGTCACGCAAGGTCGCGATTCTGATAGCGCCTGGGGTCAAAGGTGCTGATATCGATGCAATGATGGCAGCGCTCAAGAAGGAGGGTGCCATGGCGAAATTGATTGCACCTTCTGCAGCGCCAGTAAAAACCGCTGAAGGCAGTATGCTGGAGCCCGATGGGTCCATGGAAGGTTTGCCTTCGATTGCCTTCGATGCCGTTTTTGTTCCAGGCGATGAAGCTATGCTCAAGGCGTTTGAGGGTAATGGCGTAGCGCTGCATTATCTGCTCGAAGCCTATAAGCACTTGAAGGCCATCGCCCTGTGTGGCAAAGCGGCCGATCTGGCAGACAAGCTCTCGTTGCAGCCGGATGAAGGTTTGCTCAAGGGCGCAGATACTGCCGCTGTGATTGGCGACTTCTTTGCCGCTATTGCCAATCACCGCGTATGGGCTCGAGAAGAAAAGGCCAAGGCTATTCCCGCCTGATCTGGTTATTTATGCTTTGTTTCTCTCCCCTTTCACCCGTTGATCTTCGGATCAACGGGTGTTTTTTATTCGCCATTGACCTGTACGTAAAACCTTTTATGCTCCGTTGATCGAAACAGAATAATAATCGACCTGGAGCAGCGGTATGTCCACATGGGAGGTGATACTCGCAACCCTCACTAGCGAATTCTCCGATTTGTCCGATATAGAGCAAGCCACCCGCGTCACGCTTCGGCTTGTGCTCGCGGCATTTCTCGGCGGGCTTTTGGGCTATGAGCGCGAAAGCCAAGGTCATGCAGCCGGTATTCGTACCCATATGCTGGTTTCGTTGGGGGCGGCGCTTTTTGTCATGTCGCCGGATCAGGCCGGTGCCATGGACGATGCCATGAGTCGGGTGATTCAGGGCGTAGTGGCAGGCGTAGGCTTTCTCTGTGCGGGTACCATTCTCAAAAGCGACAACCTGACCGAGGTCAAGGGGCTGACGACAGCCGCTGGTATCTGGCTCACCGCGGCCATGGGCGTTTCGGTAGGATTAGGCCACGAGGCGACGGCCGTGTTGGCAACAATTCTCTCTCTGTTCATTTTACATGTGGTGCCGCTAGTGCTCGAAAGAGACAAGAAGCGCAGCAAGAGCTGACCGTTAACCAGGGCTTTTTGCGTTACACTGCGGCCACTCAGTATCAGGACGACAATACCCATGGCCCAGCAAGCAACGCCCTACAAGGTGCATCTCAATCTCACCGATACCGACCGCGGTATCTATGAGAGTCTGCGCATGACCGTCGCCCGCCATCCCTCGGAAACCGGGCAACGCATGATCAGCCGCGTGCTGGCCTACGCCCTGTGGTATCAGGAACGTCTGGCCTTTGGTCGCGGCCTGTCGGATGTAGACGAGCCTGCGCTTTGGCACAAAAGTCTGGACGACCGCATCGAGCACTGGATCGAAGTTGGCCAGCCAGATTCTGACCGGCTGATCTGGTGTTCGCGTCGCGCCGAACGCGTCTCGTTACTGGCCTACGGCAATACTCGGGTCTGGGCTAGCCGGGTGTTGCCGGCGGTCGCCGGGTTGAAGAATCTGCATATCGCGGCCCTGCCACAGGAACCCCTGGACGCGCTGGCCGAGGCATTGCCGCGCAGTATCGACTGGGGGGTGATGATTACCGATGGGGTGATCTATGTCAGCGACGCCGACGTGCAGCAAGAGTTGCCGCTGGAATGGTTAATGGGCGAGCGTTGAGCTGCTGATGCGTATTGAATCCCGCCCCGTCCCGTCCACATTACCCGCGCTGGGCGACGTGCCGCCGCTGTTGACCCGTCTGTATGCCGCGCGCGGAGTCAGCTCCGCGGCTGAGCTGGACAAGCGGCTGCAGGCGCTGCTGCCGTTTGAGCTGTTCAAGGGCATGCCCGAAGCCGTCGCCGTATTGATTGAAGCCCTGGAAAAGCGCGAATCCATTCTGGTCGTGGGTGATTTCGATTGCGATGGGGCTACCGCCAGCAGTGTTGCGGTGCTGGCGCTGCGCGCCTTGGGCGCCGCTGCCGTGGATTATCTGGTACCCAACCGATTCGAATATGGCTATGGCCTGACTCCGGAAATTGTCGAAGTGGCGCTGACACGCGCTCCCCAGGTCCTGGTCACCGTGGATAACGGTATCTCCAGCATTGAAGGCGTGGCCGCTGCCAAAGCCGCTGGCCTCAGGGTGGTGGTGACCGATCACCATCTGCCCGCCGACCAGTTGCCCGCCGCCGACGCCATCGTCAATCCCAGCCAGCCTGGCTGCCAGTTCCCGAGCAAGGCGGTCGCGGGCGTTGGGGTGATTTTTTACGTGATGTTGGCGCTGCGCGCGGCGTTACGCGAGAAAGGTTGGTTTACCACGCAGCGGCCAGAGCCCAACCTCGGCGAGTTACTGGATCTGGTCGCGCTGGGTACCGTCGCTGACGTGGTGCCGCTGGATGCCAATAATCGTATTCTTGTTCATCAGGGCCTGGCGCGCATTCGCGCGGGCCGCTGCCGCCCAGGCATTCGCGCCCTGCTGGAAGTGGCTGGTCGGCCGGCCCAGCGGCTGGTGTCGACCGACCTGGGCTTTATCGTGGGGCCGCGGTTGAATGCGGCCGGGCGCCTGGATGACATGAGTCTGGGCATCGAATGCCTGCTGACCGACAACGAAGATCTGGCGCGTGATATTGCGCGCGAGCTGGACAGCCTCAATCGCGACCGTAAATCCATCGAGCGCGACATGCAGCAGCAGGCATTAACGACCCTGGCGGCGATGGATATGCAGGAGGGCGATCTACCCTTTGGCCTGTGCCTGTTCGACGCCGAATGGCACCAGGGTGTAATCGGTATTCTTGCCTCGCGTCTCAAGGACAAATACCACCGCCCGGTGATCGCCTTTGCCGATGCCGGCAATGGTGACATCAAAGGCTCCGCGCGCTCGGTAGCGGGCCTGCATATACGCGATGCGCTGGACGCGGTGGCGGCGCGGCAGCCGGGCTTGATCAGCAAGTTCGGTGGCCATGCCATGGCTGCAGGACTGTCTTTGCCCGCTACGCATTTTGAGCCTTTCAAGGCGGCCTTCGATGCTGAAGTCCGGCGCCAGTTGAATGCTGATGATCTGACCGGGCGTTTGCTCTCGGATGGCGAGTTGGTGCAGTCCGAATTCAATCTGGAGCTGGCCGGCCAACTGCGTGAAGCCGGGCCCTGGGGCCAGCATTTTCCCGAGCCAGGATTCCATGGCGAGTTCCATCTGATCCAGCAGCGGCTGGTCGGCGAGCGGCATCTGAAAATGGTCCTGCAATTGCCCGGTAGCCCGGATGTGCTGGATGCCATTGCGTTTAATATTGATCCAAAGGTCTGGCCCAATCCGACCGTAGAGCGGGTATTGCTTGCCTATACCTTGGATATCAACGAGTTCCGCGGCCGTCAGACGCTGCAATTGATGGTCAAGCATTTGCAAGCGCAATAAGCCTTCTGTTCGCGTGCCCAGCGCGCATATCGCCTGTCGTCCTGGCAATTGATATGGCACCATCGACTCAAACAACAAGAGAAACGATGCATGCCCAAGCTGCTATCCGAATATGACTACATTATCGTCGGTGCTGGTCCGGCTGGCTGCCTGCTGGCCAATCGGTTATCGGCTGATCCAGCAGTCAGCGTGCTGCTGCTGGAAGCCGGCGGGCGCGACAATCATCTGTGGATTCATATTCCAGTTGGCTACCTGTTCTGTATTGGCAACCCGCGCACTGACTGGTGCTATAAAACCGAACCCGAACCTGGTCTCAATGGGCGCTCGCTGGGCTATCCGCGGGGCAAGGTGCTGGGCGGCAGTTCTTCGATCAACGGCATGATCTATATGCGCGGCCAGGCCAGCGATTACGATGCCTGGGCTGCAGCGGGCAACCACGGCTGGGCCTGGAAGGATGTGCTGCCGTTATTTATCAAATCGGAAAATCACCATGGTGGTGCCAGTGAGTATCACGGTCATCAGGGTGAATGGCGGGTGGAAAGCCAGCGCCTGCATTGGCCGCTGCTGGACGATTTTCGCCAGGCGGCGGCGCAGGCAGGCATCCCCACGGTCGAGGATTTCAATACCGGTGATAACGAGGGCTGCAGCTACTTTCAGGTCAATCAGAAGCGCGGTGTGCGCTGGAATGCGTCCAAAGCTTTCCTCGCACCCATTCGCAAGCGTCCCAATCTAACCGTCCTGACCGGTGCCGAGGTACTGACGTTGAATCTGCAGGAGCACAGCGTGACTGGCGTGTGTCTGCGTTACCAGGGCGAAGTAATGGATATTGCCGCGCGCCGGGAGGTGATTCTGTGCGCCGGAGCCATAGGCTCGCCAGCACTGCTGCAGCGCTCGGGCATCGGCCCGCGTGAACTGCTGGAATCCCATGGGGTGCCGGTGCGGCATGAGCTCCCGGGAGTAGGTGAGAACCTGCAGGATCATCTGCAGTTGCGCTTAATTTATCGGGTCAGCGGTGTCGAAACGCTGAACCAGATGGCCTCCACACTGATGGGCAAAGCGCGCATGGCCTGGCGTTATGCATTGGACCGTTCCGGCCCGCTGGCGATGGCACCGAGTCAACTCGGCGCGTTTGCCAAATCTGATCCTGACCAGCCCTCTGCTAACCTGGAGTACCACGTCCAGCCCCTGTCATTGGAGCGTTTCGGTGAGCCCTTGCACGCCTTTCCGGCGTTTACCGCATCGGTGTGCAACCTGCGACCCAAAAGCCGGGGCCGAGTACAGATCGCCAGCGCTGATCCCAAGCAGCCGCCATTGATCCAGCCGAACTATCTGAGTCATCCAGAGGATCTGGCCGTAGCAGCGGATGCGATCCGGCTGACCCGGCGCATAGCGGCTTCGCCGGCGTTGGCGCAATACCAGCCCGAGGAGTATCTACCCGGCGCAACACTCACCAGCGAAGCGGATCTGGCCCAGGCTGCTGCGCAGATCGGCACTACCATCTTTCATCCGGTCGGTACCTGCGCTATGGGGCAGGGACCGGACGCGGTGGTGGATGAGCAGCTGCGGGTGCACGGTCTGAGCGGTATTCGCGTGGCGGATGCGTCGATCATGCCGAGCATTACCTCGGGCAATACCTGCTCGCCTACGCTGATGATTGCCGAAAAGCTCGCCAGTTTGCTGATACCCTAGCGATTAACTCGGCGCGGCTTTTATTCCCAGAGCCGGGGCAGTCGCTCCCGCGCTGCCTGGCAATCTGGTCTTGCTCACCGCGGCTCAGCCCTGACCCTTGTCTGCACCTGATTACCTGACCCGCGACTTGCCTCTCCAGCTATCAAACCCCTCCCAACTGAACAAACTTTGATCTATGTCATCTGCTTCCCGCTCCACATAGCGCAGGCTGCTGGCTGAGACTGGGCTTAGATCGCTTATTGCCGCAGTCAACGCCTACCTGCGACAACAATGAGAAGCGCAAAATGAATGCACCGGAAAAGTCTCTGAAGAATCAGCACAAGGATCTGGCTAGCCGCTTTCCTACGGCGTACACCATTTTGTTTTTGCTGATCATCTTCGTCGCTGCGCTGACCTGGGTTATTCCTGCGGGCAAGTACGAGCGGGTGATGAACGACAGCGTCGGCCGCGAAGTGGCGGTGCCTGGCACCTATCAGCAAGTGGAAGCCAACCCGCAGGGGTTTGTTGATGTCATGTTGGCGCCCACTGCGGGCTTTTACGATCCCGACAGCTACGCCGCCAATGCCATTGACGTTGCCCTGTTCGTGCTGTTCCTCGGCGGTTTTCTCGGCGTTATGAATGCAACCGGGGCGATCGATACCGGCATCCGCAGCGCCATGCGTCACCTCAAGGGTCATGAAATCTGGATGATACCTATCCTGATGACACTGTTTGCGCTGGGCGGCACGACTTACGGGATGGCCGAGGAGACGCTGGCGTTTTACGCGATTCTGATTCCGGTGATGATCGCTGCCGGATATGACGCCGTCACCGGTGTGGCGATCATCCTGATTGGTGCCGGAATCGGCGTGATTGGCTCGACCATCAACCCGTTCGCTACCGTCATCGCCGCCAATGCGGCGGATATTCCTTTTACCGACGGCCTGATGCTGCGCTTGGTGATGCTGGTCGGGGGGCTGATCATCTGCGCGGCCTATGTCATGCGCTATGCCAAACGCGTACAGGCTGACCCCAGCCGTTCGGTCGTGGCCAAGCAGCGCGAAGCCCATCGGCAGGTGTTTTTGCAGGGCCATGAGGACGATTTCAAGGATACGCGCCTGACCCGCACCCAGATGCTGGCGCTGGTGATCTTTGCTCTGACTTTTATCGTGATGATCTGGGGCGTGTCTTCCCAGGGTTGGTGGATGGCCAGCATGGGAGCGCTGTTTCTTGGTTCAGCAATTGTCATCGGCATCCTCGCCAGGCTGGGTGAAAAACAGTTGACCGGCAGCTTTGTCGACGGCGCCCGCGATCTGCTCGGCGTGGCGTTGGTAGTCGGGCTGGCGCGCGGGATTGTGGTGATCATGGAGCAGGGCATGATTGCCGACACTATCTTGCACAGTGCGGAGAGTTCCCTCGGTGGCTTGCCGCAACTGGCGTTCATTCATGTGATGTTCTGGATCGAGGCGGGCATGAGTCTGTTCGTGCCATCGTCTTCAGGTCTGGCGGTGCTGTCCATGCCGATCCTTGCACCGCTGGGCGACTTTGCCAGCGTGGGACGTGATCTGGTGGTGACCGCTTACCAGGCAGCTAACGGACTCGTCAATCTGATCAACCCGACCTTCGCCGTAGTCATTGGCGGGCTGGCGATAGGTCGCGTTTCCTACGATCGCTGGCTGGTATTCATCTGGCCCTTGCTGTTGATCCTCACCCTGTTCGTTTCCCTGATTCTCAGCATTGGCGTGTTCCTTTGAAGGCGCGCACACCCAGCATAAAAGGAATCATGTATGTCTAACGCCACCTTGGGTGTTCATTCCGAAACCGGTGTTCTGCGTCAGGTCATCGTATGCCGACCGGGCCTGGCTCACCGGCGTCTGACTCCATCCAACTGCGACGCCTTGCTGTTCGACGACGTATTCTGGGTCAAGCAGGCGCAGAAGGATCATGATGTTTTTACCAGTCTGATGCGCGCTCGTGGCATAGACGTATTGGATGTCAACGATCTGCTGGCCGAGACTATGGATATTCCCGCAGCCCGAAAGTGGCTACTGGATCTGCGCATCACCCGCAACGATATCGGTCTGGGCATGCTCTCCGATCTACGTCAGTGGATGGATGAATTGCCGGGCGCGACCTTGGCGCAATATCTAATTGGCGGCCTTGAGGTGGGTGACTTGCCCTTTGACCCGGTGGGCTTGTTCGGCAGTCACCTGGGCCGTTTCGGCTTTATTCTGCCGCCTCTGCCGAACATGTTGTTTACCCGCGATAACAGTGCCTGGATCTACGGCGGGGTCACGCTGAACCCCATGTACTGGCCAGCACGGCGACCAGAAACACTGCTGATGGCGGCGGTGTATCAGTTTCATCCGGCCTTCGCTGGCAAGGTGTCGGTGCTCTGGGGAGACCCGAGCAGGGAGCACGGTCTGGCGACGCTGGAAGGCGGCGACATCATGCCGGTGGGCAACGGCACGGTGCTGGTGGGTATGGGTGAGCGCTCTTCACCCCAGGCCATCGGCCAACTGGCGGACGCGTTGTTCACGCAGGGCGTAGCGCAACGAGTAATTGCCTGCCAGCTTCCCAAGTCCCGTGCGGCGATGCACCTGGATACGGTGTTCACTTTGTGTGGCGGCAACATCGTCACCACCTTCAAGGAAGTCGCAGATGAAGTGGTCTGCTACGACTTGCGTCCAGGTCAGGGTGGCAAGCATTTGAGCTTTCATCAGGATCCACGTCCGTTGTTCGACGTGGTGGCCGAGGTGCTGGGCTATTCGTCACTGGTGTTGGTGCCGACCGGGGGCAATAACGCGGCCGAGCGTGAGCGCGAGCAGTGGAATGATGGCAATAACGTGCTGGCTTTGAGCCCGGGGGTAGTGATTGGCTATGACCGCAATGATGATACCAATGCTGCACTACAGGCGGCGGGCATCGAAGTGTTGGCAATACCCGGTGCCGAGCTGGGGCGTGGCCGCGGTGGCGGCCATTGCATGAGCTGCCCGACCATTCGCGACGCGGTTTAATCTGACAGGACAACGACCATGGCTTTCAATCTGAAAAACCGGCACTTCCTCACCCTGCGCGACTTTACACCGCAGGAAATCAGCTTTTTGCTCAAGCTCTCTGCTGATCTGAAAACCGCCAAATATGCCGGTACCGAAGTGCCCCAGCTGCGCGGCAAGGATATTGCGCTGATTTTCGAAAAGGACTCGACCCGCACCCGGGTAGGCTTTGAGGTCGCGGCTTATGACCAGGGCGCCAGAGTCACCTATCTAGGGCCGACCGGCACGCATATCGGCCACAAGGAGTCGGTCAAGGATACGGCGCGGGTTCTGGGCCGAATCTATGATGCCATTGAGTATCGCGGCTTTGGCCAGAGCATTGTCGAAGAGCTGGCTGAGTATGCTGGCGTGCCGGTATATAACGGCCTGACCAACGAATTTCACCCAACACAGATACTCGCGGACTTTCTGACCATGCAGGAGCATGTAGAGAAGCCGCTGCATGAAGTGGCCTTCGTGTTTATTGGCGATGCGGCAAACAATATGGGCGACAGCTTGCTGATCGGTGGCGCCAAGATGGGCATGGACGTGCGTCTCTGCGCGCCACGCGCCTGTTGGCCGGCGCAGGCGATCAAGGATGAGGCGCACGCGATCGCCCAGGAAACCGGCGCGCGTATCGTGATTACCGAGCAGATCGACGAGGCGGTAAAGGGCGCTGATTTCATCTATACAGATGTATGGGTGTCGATGGGTGAGCCCAAGGAAAAATGGGCCGAACGTATTGAGTTATTGATGCCTTATCAGGTCAATACGGCTTTGATGGAGAAGTCCGGTAATCCGCGGGTGAAGTTTATGCACTGTTTGCCCGCATTTCATAATACCGAGACGGTCGTGGGCAAAGATATTCAGGCGCAGTTCGGGATTGATGCGATGGAAGTGACCGACGAAGTATTTGAAAGTCCTGCCTCTATCGTTTTTGATCAGGCGGAGAACCGTTTGCACACCATCAAGGCGGTGCTGGTCGCCACCCTGGGGGCCTGAGATGCTGGTAGTCGCGGCCTTAGGGGGCAATGCGCTGTTGATGCGTGGCCAGCCGTTGACGGCCGAAGCGCAGCGCAACAATGTGCAGATTGCTGCGCAGTCGCTGGCAGCCCTGGTACGGGCCGGGCACAGCCTGGTGATCACCCATGGCAATGGACCTCAGGTGGGTTTGCTGGCTTTACAAGGCGCTGCCTACAACGCCGAGGAATCCTTCCCGCTGGATGTACTGGGCGCGCAGACCGAGGGGATGATCGGCTACATCATCGAGCAGGAGTTGGAAAACGCGCTGGAGCACGATCGTCCGGTCGCGACCCTGCTGACCCAGGTATTGGTCGACCCTGCGGATCCGGCCTTTCTCAAACCGGATAAATTTGTCGGCCCGGTGTATACCCGAGCTGAAGCTGAAGCCCGGGCCGCCGCGGCGGGTTGGCATATTGCCGCAGATGGCCCGCACTGGCGCCGCGTGGTGCCATCCCCCCGGCCGGTGGAAATCCCTGATCTGCGGGTACTGAAACTGCTGTTGGAGCGCGGCGTCGTCATCATCTGCGCCGGCGGTGGCGGTATACCGGTAGTGCGCCTGGAAAACGGCAGCTTGATGGGGGTGGAAGCGGTGATCGACAAGGACGCCTCAAGTGCCTTGCTGGCTGCTCAATTGGGTGCTGACGCCTTGCTGATGCTGACCGATGTCGATGCTGTGTACGACGATTTTGGTAAACCCTTCGCCAGGCCACTAACGCATCTCAGCGTTATCCAGGCGCGACAGCTGGTCATGCCCGCGGGGTCCATGGGGCCAAAGGTAAAAGCGGCGTGCGATTTCGCCGACTCCGGTGGCTTTAGTGCTATTGGCCGTTTGCAGGACGCGCTGGCTATGCTTGAAGGTCAGGCTGGCACTCGTATCGCCCAGTCATAACGCGGTACTTCTGACGCATTTCTTCGATTACCAAGGATTGAACATGACTGAGCAACGGACGCAGCCAGCACACTGGCATGCACAGACCGCCGAGCAGGTGCGCCTGGCGCTGGAGGTCCCGGTGGATGGGCTGAATGCCGAACAAGTCAGCCTGCGCCTGAAAGAGTACGGGGCCAATGTATTAACCGGCAGCAAGTCGCGACCGATGTGGGTGAGGCTGCTGGCCCAGTTCAACAATGTACTGATCTATGTGTTGATGGTGGCCGTGCTGGTCACGGCGATGCTGGGACACTGGCTGGATTCAGGTGTCATTTTCGCCGTCGTCCTGTTTCAGGGAGTCATCGGCTTCGTTCAGGAAGGTCGAGCAGAGCAGGCACTGGTCGCGATTCGGCATTTGCTCGCGCCAAGGGCGATGGTGCTGCGTGAGGGTGAGCGCAAACATATCGATGCCAGCGAACTGGTGCCGGGCGATATTCTTCTGCTGGAGCCGGGTGACCGAATTGCAGCAGATGTGCGGCTGGATCAGCTGCATGGTCTGATGGTCGACGAATCGATGCTGACCGGTGAATCGGTGCCGGTAGAAAAACGTCTGGATCCGCAGGCGGCGGATGCGGCGCTGGGGGACCGATTTTGCCTGGCCTATTCGGGCACCCTGGTGAGTGCGGGTACTGGCCGGGGCGTGGTTGTAGCTACCGGTGAGCGTAGTGAAATCGGGCGTATATCGGGGCTACTTGAAACCGTCACTGTGTTGCAAACACCGTTGACGTTGCAGATGAACCGGTTTGCCCGCTTCCTATCATTGATCATCGTGCTGGCCGGGGCGCTAGTATTCCTGGCCGGCTGGCAGTTTGGTGACCGTCCGATCCCTGAGTTGTTTATGGCTGTCGTGGCGCTGACGGTATCGGCGATACCTGAGGGTTTACCGGCGATTCTGACGATTACTTTGGCCATCGGGGTACAGCGGATGGCCAACCGCAAGGCGGTGGTCAGGCGCATGCCGGTCATTGAAACCCTGGGCGCGGTATCGGTGATCTGCTCGGACAAGACCGGCACGCTGACGCGCAACGAAATGATGGTCGCCGCGTTGGTACTGGATGCTCAGATCTATCCGATCAGCGGCGAAGGCTACGCGGCTGAAGGCCGTATTGGCGACGCCACATCCGGCGAGCCACCTGCCGCGCTGCTGCGGGATGTCGCCCAGGCCGCGCTCTTGTGCAATGACGCACGTCTGGACCATAGCAGTGAGCATACCAAGGTGCTCGGCGATCCGATGGAAGGCGCGCTGCTGGTTTTGGCCGCGAAGGCGGGCCTTGAGGCCAGCAGCTACCTGGCGCAATGGCCAAGGCAAGATGAAGTGCCCTTTGATGCTGCACTGCGCTACATGGCCACGCTTAATCACGACCACCATGGGCATGCACGCATCCTGCTCAAGGGCGCGCCGGAACAGGTGATGGCGCTGTGCGGCTCAGTGCTCGACAGCCAGGGCGCTTCCGTGCCGCTGGATCGCGAGCGCTGGCAACAATGCATTGATCTATTGGCAGCGCAGGGATTGCGCGTGTTGGCGCTGGCTGGTGCCACACCGGCTGAGGCGAGCAGCACTTTAAACGTGGAGCAGATGGGCGACCAACTGCAACTGATAGGCGTAGTCGGCCTGCTGGACCCACCCAGACAGGAGGCTATGGAAGCCATCGCCGAATGCCATCAGGCAGGCATTCAGGTCAAGATGATTACCGGCGATCATGCACTCACGGCTAGGGCAATCGCCGAACGGCTGGGTCTGCGCAACACCAGGGAGGTCGCGACTGGGCAGGATATCGACAAACTGGATGACGACCAACTGCTGACGCTGGCGCAGCGCGTGGATGTGTTCGCGCGAACCAGTCCCGAGCACAAGCTCCGTCTGGTCCAAGCACTGCAGTCGGCCCACGGCGTCGTCGCCATGACCGGTGATGGGGTCAATGATGCGCCAGCGTTGAAACGAGCTGACGTCGGCATCGCGATGGGCCGGAAAGGTTCTGCCGCGGCTCGGGAGGCGTCCGACATCGTTCTGCTGGATGACAACTTCGCCACGCTGGCCGCTGCGGTGAGCGAAGGTCGCACGGTTTATACCAACCTTAAAAAAGCCATCAGCTTTCTGTTGCCGATCAATGGCGGCGAGGCATCCAGTCTGATCGTCGCATTGTTGCTGGGCCTGGCCCTGCCAATTACCGCATTGCAGATCCTCTGGGTCAATATGGTTGGGTCGGTCGTTCTGGCCATGGGCCTGGCGTTCGAACCGGCCGAACCGGACGTGATGCACAAACCGCCCCGGCGTAGTGGCGAGAGCCTTCTGAATGCCTTTCTGGTATGGCGCATAGTACTGGTTTCAATGCTGTTTCTCGGCGGTATATTTGCCAGCTTCCAGTGGGCCTTGCAGGCTGGGCTGGGCGAAGCCGCAGCTCGCACGCTGGCGGTTAACACGCTGGTAGCCATGGAGGTTTTTTATCTGTTCTCCGTACGCTATCTGGACAGCGCCTCTCTGACGCTGCGCGGCATCTTGGGTACGCCCGCGGTGTGGATTGTGATTGTACTCATAGTGCTCCTGCAGTGGTTGTTCACCTATACGAGCTTTATGCAGGGGCTGTTTATGACCGCATCACTGAGCGCATCGGCACTTATGATCGCGCCGCTGGCGGGGGTAATGGTGTTGCTGATTCTGGAACTGGAAAAACGCATACGTCGCGCATAGGGGGGATTGACGCAACCGGATAAAATAGCGTTTTATGTTGAGCAGATCAAAAGCGTTAACTGCGTCACATTGCGTTTAGGGGTGAGCTTCGTATAAACCGGCAGTGGGCGCAGCGCTATTGATGGATGGGCGTTATTGATGGAGAGGCATCGCGCATTCTGGATGAAAGATGGTCAGGGACAGAGCCGATTCGGCGCTTGACTGAGGGGAGTCAGGGTATTGCTGGATCTTAAAAAGCAGTTGCAGGAAATGCAGACGCACCTGGGACTCAATCCAGCCGGCATACGGCAGCGGATGCAGATTCTTGCCCTTGAAGACGACCACCTGGCGCACCTGTCCGGGCATGCTGCCGTTATCGAAGAGCTGCATCTGGCTTGCGCCGAAGCACTGCATCAGCACCTTCGTCAGTTTTCCGAGTTGTCTTCTACGTCCGAGTATCCGGGTCTGTTCACCCCATTGCCGTATCAGCGGTTGCGCTATTGTCGGCAATTGTTGCGCGGACCTTATGATATGCAGCACATCCGTCTGCGCGTGTTATCCAATCTCGGCCACGAACGTGACCAGCTGGAATCCAGAACCTGTCTGGCGGCTTATCACTTCTACCTCCAATACATGCACGCCGCGCTCAGCGATCATTGGGCGGCCCGGCCGGATATTGCTCAACGATTATACGGATGCCTGCTCAAAGCCGTGTTTTTCGATATGAGCCTGGCAGTAGATACCCACGCGGCGGCCGGCCAGATGGCCCTGGAAGACAGTGAGGCCCGATACGCCCGGGCGGTCTTGGGAGCAAATGACGGGCTTTGGGAGTGGCAGGTAGACGACGATCGCATGCAGGTCTCCGAGCGCTGGCTATGCATGCTGGAGTTGGATATTGACGCCGCGCCGTGCAGTTTCGGCGACTGGCTGGCGCTGATGCCGCTCAGCCACCGCGATGCGTTCAATACTGCAGTGCAACGGCATTTGTCCGGTGATGACCCTCACTTACATTTGGAATGTCAGTTGCGCAAGCGTAACGGTGAACTGGTATGGGTGTTGATTCGCGGGCTGTTGTGCGTTGATGCTCATGGCCAGCGCCTATTGGCCGGCTCACAGACCGATATCAGTCAGCGCAAAGCGGCAGAGCGCGAGCTGGTTCATTCTTCTCTGCACGACCCACTCACCGGTCTGCCCAATCGGCAGAGTATGAACGAGCTTTTGCTACAGGCCTCGCAGCGTCAGTCGAGGCCCGGAGCTCGGCATGCGGCGGTGCTGTTTATCGATCTGGACAGGTTTAAGCTGATCAACGACAGCCTGGGGCATCACACCGGCGATCTGGTTCTGATCCAGGTGGCCAATCGCATTGAGCGCTGCCTGCGACCAGGCGATCACCTGTGCCGATTCGGCGGTGATGAGTTTGTCGTGCTGTTGGACGATATGGCTGTGGCCAGCGATGCCGAGATGGTCGCCAAACACATCATGAATGCGCTGCATCAACCGATCATGGTCAGCAATCGGCGCCTGACACTCAGCGCCAGTATCGGCGTCGCAGGGCTAAAGGGGCATGATCGGGAGCAGGATGCCTTGCGTGAGGCGGATCTGGCGCTGGACCTGGCGAAGGCATCCGGCAAGGCGCAGATGGCGCTGTACAGTGATGCGCTGCAACGCGATGCGCACCATCGCCTGGAAATGGAAAATGCATTGAACGATGCGTTAAGCCGCAACCAGTTTGAAATTTATTACCAGCCGATCGTAGAAGTGGCAGCTTCGCGTTCCAGGGTGGTGGGCGTCGAGGCGCTGCTGCGCTGGCGACGGGGTGATCGGTTGGTGCCGCCGGATGAATTTATTTCGGTGCTGGAAGAAACCGGGGCGATCGTCGAAGTGGGTGAATGGGTGTTGCGTGAAGCCTGCCGCCAGGTGTTGCTCTGGCATGCCAATGGTCACAAGAAACTACGCTGCTCGGTCAATCTCTCCAGCCGCCAGTTGCAGGAAAGCGGTTTTGCCGATGTGGTCGCACGGGTGCTGGCTGAAACAGGTTTTCCGGCGACCAGCCTGGTGCTGGAAATCACCGAGAGCCTGTTGATGCAGGACGGTCCGGAAACCCTGGCGACGCTGCGCGAGCTGGAAAATAGCGGGGTACGCATTGCCCTGGACGATTTCGGCACGGGTTTCTCGTCGCTAGGTTATTTGCACCGGTACCCGCTGCATATCATCAAGGTGGATAAAAGCTTTATCACCAAAGCCGCCGGGGATGAACGCCTCAAGGCTATCAGCCGGGCGATCATCGGCCTGGGGCGTGGCCTGCGTATGGATATCATTGCCGAAGGTATCGAAACCCCCGAGCAGATGGAGTTTCTGCATACCGAGGGCTGTCAGTTTGTTCAGGGCTACTGGTTCGGCCGCCCGCAACCAGCCGGTTTAACCAAACCCCTGCTCGACAGCATGCTGGACCCGGATTTCGATCTCCACAGTGCTGCACCGGCGCTGCTACATTAAGCTTCTAGCGCAGCAATGCGGGATTACCCTGGCCATTTACCGCTGACCATTCGTGTTCATCCATCCACACCTGCGGGTTGGCGCCTAGTACGTCAGCTGCGGCGACCAGTACATGGGCCCAGCTGCAACGATTGGCGAACAGCATTCCGGCCTCATCCAGAGTGCCGCCCTGATTGATATAGCCCAGAACCCGGCTGTGCGGAGCTGACGGCAGCAGGTTATGCAAATGCCCGCGCAGTATCTCGGGACGCATATGCGAGAGTAGAACGCGATGCTTTAGCGCCGCAGGAAACAACTGTTCGTGTAGCTCTGCTGGCGCGGCCCACTGGCCCTCCAGGCTGTCGCGCTGCACGCTGAAGCGGCCAGGCTCCTGCAGGTAGACCAGCCGCCAGCTTTGATTATGGGCAGTCAGGCGCTGGCTGGCGCGGAGCATTTCCCCGAGTTGATAGCCGCCGTTGGCGATCAGCAACAGTGGCTCGGTCGCCCCGCGGTGCTCGGCCAAGATGATGGCGCCCTGCGCAGCCAGAAGACGCGCCTGGGCCGGGTCCATCCTGGCGGGGCAGTCGCGCTTGGCAATCACCATGCAGCTGATCTGGCCTCGAGCCTGGTACACGCCGGGCAGCAATGCCAGCGTGCTGTTGTAGTCAGCGGGGAAAAGAACGCGCATGCCGTCATGCATCTCGCCGAGTAGAGCTTCGCAGAAGGTGGTGTCCTGGTGGGATTGCTCGTTCTTGCCGTTCTCCCAGGTATGCGACGTCGCGATCACGGGAAACCCGAGCCATTTTGCCGGGCGCCCTACAGCGCGCTGATGCCGGGCAAAAATCAGCTCCTGACGTATGGCCCCGAGCATCTTTACGCAAAAGGCTTCGTAGCTGGCGACCAGGTTCAAGCCGCTCTTGTTGCCCAGGCAGGCAGAGACGACGGCTTCTTCGTTCAGTGCGGTAATGATCCGGCCGTCAACTGCCTCCAGTGCACTTTCCGGATCACAGACCCGATGCTTCAATGCCTCCAGCACGCCGCCGAGACGATTACTCGCCAGCTCGTCGGGGTTGCCGACCCTGGCGCGCAGGTCGGGATTGGCCTCGACCAAGGCAACAAAAAAGCGATCCACCGCCTGCATCGGTGACAGCGTCTGGTTGCTCCACTCCACCAGCGGAATCACAGGATGCGGCGGATTTCGGGTGGCCAGAGGGTGATCGCGCTCCAACGGCCGCGCAGTCTGCGCATGATTGTGTAACTGCTTGCGCGCATGGCTGAGGCTCTGCGGATCAATCCACAGCTGAGTTGCACACTGATTAAACAATTCGCGCGAGGTGGCATCATGCCGCGGATTGCTCGGTAGCGGCAGGTTATGCGCGGCGTTTAACCCGGCACCGTAGAACCCGAACCCCTTGGTGGTTTCGGCAATCGCATAGGGAATCGGTAATGGGTAACGCAGAATGCCGCTGCGATACTCGCCAACCCTGTGCTCCAGACGTCGCTCCATTTCCATCAGCGTGCAGACAAAAGCGGCCGGATCGCGGCCGTCAAAACGGATCGGATCAAAGCCGCAAGCCTTGAGGTGTGCGGCAAAGCCATCCAGTCCTTTCTCCGTACCCAGTTCAGTGCGTTGTTCGATGCGTCGGCCATTGGCGATCATCACCGGCAAAGCCGTGCCGCAATCTTCAGCCCGCCACCAGCGGGGTATCCAGTCACTGCCTCGCTGTTCCTCGGCAGCACCATCGGACAGGAAGGCAACCAGAGTTTCACCTGGCAGCGGCATATGTGCATATTGCAGCTCGGCAAAACCCAGGTAACCGCCCTCGATAATGCCGCCAGCGGTGTAGGGGTTTACGTGACTGCCGAGCGGAGCGGCGGGACGGCCATCAGGAAGCTGTGCGTAGCTGTAAAAATCTTTCAGCAACTGATCCAGTCCAGAACCGCCTGCATAGCGCTGGGCTTGCTCCGGAAGCAGGTTGCCGACCAGCACATTGAGCGCATCGATGGCCGCGACACAGTGGCCTTGACCCATCAACCAGCTGCGCGTGTGCCCGGTCAGGCTGTTCAGTGCCAGGTAGCTGGCGTAGGCGGGGACCATATTCAGTGCGCCGCCGGTGTGGCCTTCAGGACGGGATTTGAAGTCCTCTGCGGCCAGTTTGCGGCCGTCGACATGGCAACGTTTGGCATAGGTCATATGCACCACCAGCCACATACCGGCGTTGGTGATCTGGTCCAGCGCGATCATCAGTTGATAAACCGCTGCCACATCCGGTTGCTGGCCGCTCTGAACCAACTGATGGGCAAGCCTGTATACCGACGCTTGCGTGATTGCCGCGTGAGTTATAACGCCCAGGTCTTCGCGCCAGCGGGCAAACTCCGGGCACTGCTCAGCGTGAGCGTCAAGGGTGCTTTGGTCGGGTAGTAGCTGGCTCACGTCAAGGCTCCGGCATCTTCGTAGTTAACGGGTTCGATCCAGTATAGAAGCCGGTTGCTGAGGCGCTGTGATCTGCATCAAGCCTTGCAACAGTAAGCCAGCATCGAGCGCGCTGATCCCTGCTATATTTGAGACGTTGCGCAGGGAAATAAGCCAAGCTCCCTGCCAGCAGTCGGGGTAATGAATAGCCAAAATCACAATAATAACGAGGTGTGAGCATGCAGCGTTGGATATGGGTGTTTGTCGCGGGATTTCTCGCGGTGTTCTGTTTTCATCAGGTTGCTCTGGGGCTTCTCCATGCCGCCGGAGTAGTGCCTTTTGCGCCGTTCAATCTGGCAGCTACCAAACCGTTGGGTGTGCCCTCGGTTATTTCCGGGGCGTTTTTCGGCGGGCTTTGGGCGCTGGTCATGATCGCTTTGCTGGATCGCATCGGTACCGGCCTGATCTGGCTCAAGGCCGCCTTGTTTGGCGGTATTGTGCTGACGCTGGTGGCGCTGTTGGTGGTGTTCCCGCTCAAGGGCATGGGCTTTGATATGGCCCAGTTGCCAGGCCGCTTCGTGATTGGCTTCATTCTGAACGCCTGCTGGGGCATAGGTACCATCGTGTTTATCCGCGTGTTACCGCGCTAGGTAGTGCGCAGGGTTCACTGTCTTCGGTACGGTAGTACTGCACCGAAGGCAGTAAATCCGCTACAATGGCGGCTTTTTCCTGACGGGATTTGTCACCATGGAAATCAATCCGATTCTGAATACCATCAAAGACCTGCGTGGCCGCTCCGAGACCATTCGGGGGTATCTTTGACTACGATCACAAACATGATCGTCTGACTGAAGTTGAGCGCGAGCTCGAAGACCCCTCCGTATGGAACGATCCCGAGCGCGCACAGGCGCTGGGCAAGGAGCGCGCGCAACTGGCGCAGATCGTTGAGACTCTGGATGAAATGAGCTCGGGCCTGGCAGACGCCGGTGAACTGCTGGAAATGGCTGCCGAAGAGGAAGATGAATCTGCGGTCGCGGACATCGTCACCGAACTCGCCCGCCTGCAGGCGAGCCTGGAAAAGCTCGAATTTCGCCGCATGTTCAGCGGCGAGATGGACCCGAACAACTGCTACCTGGATATCCAGGCCGGTTCCGGCGGCACCGAAGCCCAGGACTGGGCCAATATGCTGCTGCGCATGTATCTGCGTTGGTGCGACCAGCGCGGCTTCGAAACCGAAATCGTCGAGCTCTCTGCCGGTGAAGTGGCGGGCATCAAGAGCGCAACGGTCTTTATCAAAGGCGAGTACGCCTTTGGCTGGCTGCGCACGGAAATCGGCGTGCATCGCCTGGTACGCAAGAGCCCCTACGATTCCGGCAATCGCCGGCATACCTCATTCTCTGCTGTATTCGTTTCGCCAGAGATTGATGACGATATCGAAATCGATATCAATCCGGCGGATCTGCGCGTGGATACCTACCGCTCCCAGGGCGCTGGTGGTCAGCACGTCAACACCACCGACTCGGCCGTGCGTATCACCCACGTACCGACCAACACCGTGGTCAGCTGTCAGAGCCAGCGTTCCCAGCATGGCAACCGTGATACCGCGATGAAGATGTTGCGTGCCAAGCTCTATGAGCAGGAGATGATGAAGCGCAACGCGGCAGCGCAGGCGCTGGAAGATACCAAATCCGATATTGGCTGGGGCCATCAGATCCGCTCCTATGTGCTAGACCAATCGCGGATCAAGGACTTGCGCACCAATATCGAGAACAGCAACTGCAACGCGGTGCTGGATGGCGATCTGGACGAGTTTATCGAAGCGAGTCTGAAACAGGGCCTGTAAGGCCCGTTTCAGCCGCAGCGTCCCTGGCTTATCAACTTCCTTTGAATTGAATTGCAACCCCTGGAAATACCCGACATGACCGATCAGCAGAATGACCAGCAAGCCCTCCCCGAGGAAGAAAACCGCCTGATTTCCCTGCGCAAGGAAAAACTCGCGGCCGAGCGTGCCAAGGGTAACGCCTTCCCGAACCGCTTCCGTCGCGACAGCTATGCTGGTGATCTGCAGAAGACCTACGCCGACAAGACCAAGGAAGAGCTGGCCGAGACGTTGATTCCGGTCAAAGTCGCCGGGCGTATCATGCTCAATCGTGGCGCCTTCATGGTGATCCAGGACATGACGGGGCGCATTCAGGTCTACGTTGATCGCAAGACGCTGCCGGCCGAGACGCTGGAGGCGATCAAGCATTGGGATATGGGCGATATCATTGCTGCTGAAGGCGTCATGGCGCGTTCCGGCAAAGGCGATCTGTATGTCAGCATGACCTCCGTGCAACTGCTGACCAAATCCCTGCGTCCGCTGCCGGACAAGCACCACGGCCTGACCGATACCGAGCAGCGCTATCGTCAGCGTTATGTCGATCTGATTGTCAACGAAGACACTCGCGACACCTTCCTGGTGCGCTCGCGGGTGATTGCGCATATCCGCAAGTTTCTTGCCGAGCGCAACTTCCTGGAAGTGGAAACACCGATGCTGCAAACCATTCCCGGTGGCGCCGCGGCCAAGCCGTTCGAGACGCACCACAACGCGCTGGATCTGCCGATGTTTCTGCGGATCGCGCCGGAGCTGTATCTCAAGCGCCTGGTCGTCGGCGGGTTCGAACGGGTGTTCGAGATCAACCGCAACTTCCGTAACGAAGGCGTTTCAACCCGGCACAACCCTGAGTTCACCATGCTCGAGTTCTACCAGGCCTACGCTGATTACGAAGACAACATGGACCTGACCGAGGAGCTGTTCCGCGAGCTGGCCATGGATGTGCTGGGCAGCACCGATGTGCCTTACCAGGGCAAGGTCTTCCACTTCGGCGAACCCTTTGCGCGTTTGTCGGTATTCGATTCGATTCTCAAATTCTGCCCTGATGTCAGTGCTGTGGACCTGCAGGATCTGGACGCAGCCCGCGCGATTGCCAAGAAAGCCGGTGCCGATGTGAAAGGTTTCGAGGGGCTGGGCAAGTTGCAGGTCATGATCTTCGAAGAGCGGGTTGAGCATCTGCTGGAGCAGCCGACCTTTATCACCCGCTATCCGTTCGAGGTATCCCCGCTGGCGCGTCGCAGCGATGATGACCCGAGCGTGACCGATCGCTTCGAGCTGTTTATTGGCGGCCGCGAGATTGCCAACGCCTATTCGGAGCTTAACGACGCCGAAGACCAGGCCGAGCGCTTCCATGCCCAGGTGGCGGACAAGGATGCGGGCGACGATGAGGCCATGCACTATGACGCCGATTTCGTCCGCGCCCTGGAGTACGGTATGCCGCCGACGGCGGGTGAGGGTATTGGTATTGATAGATTGGTAATGCTGCTGACGGATGCGCCTTCGATTCGGGATGTGATTCTGTTTCCGCATATGCGGCCTGAGGCTCAGGGTTAGTTTTTAGGTATGTGCAGGGAAACCTGATCGGGTTGTTCTGGGGTGAGTGCGAGGTTGGCCAGCCCCGGTGACGGACACGCTACAAGCCGTCCATGGGGCTCGGCGATGGCCATCCCTGGCCATCGACGGACCGACACCGGGGCTGGCCAACCTCGCCTTTCGCAGAGGGTGCGTCGATCAGGTTTCCGGCGAATCTGGAGTGGAAGCGGAAGTGGAACCGGGACAGGGAACGGTTCGTACAGTCCGGTTTTGACTTTCGTTCGGAAGTGCTCATTCTCTACCGCGGTGCCGGGCAACCCCAGGCTGGACCGTCAATGGCCAGGGATGGCCATTGATGAGCCCCATGGACGGCTCGTAGCGTGTCCAGCCTGGGGGTTGCCCGGCCGAGCGTTGCACTGCATCGTAGATAACCAAGCGCTGCACAAGACCGAAGATCACCAAGCGTTGCACTGCAGCACAGATCACAATAATGTCGAAGCAAGGCGCAAAGCCTCACCGATACCACCAGCAGCAGGAAAAATATGACGGTAAAACAGAGCGAACAGTACCAATTGGTCATCCGCAGTCTGTCTGACCGCATTGTCGAGGCGCAGTCGCCGATTCGAATTCTGGATGCGATCAAGTGGGACGACAGCCTGCGTGAAGAATTCTTTCGCAAGCGCTGCAAAAGCCTGCCAGACGTCGGTCCTGACTATTACGCCCAGCGTCCCCTGGGTTTCGACCCTGGCGTGATGCGCCAGGTATTTCAGGAAATAGAACGGGATATCACCCGCCAACTAGGCACCTTTAATCCGGTCGGGCAGATCATGCGGCGCATGTGCAAGGAATACCGCATGGTCATTCGCATGCTCGAAGCGCGCGGTACACCGGATATGGGTTTTATCTCCCAGGAACTGTACGGCTCAGCTTCCGATGCCTTCCATGCCGGTGATCCAACCCTGACCGATCTGAGCATCATGCTAAGTGAATCGCTGACCAATATCGGTACTGACCTGGGGCGAGAGCCGAAGATCATTGCCGCGCCCGAAGCGGTGGCGATTCTCCAGGAACGCATGAATGATGCGTTCCCGGATGACCAGGCGGTACGTGTATTCGAATCTGACGGTATTGTTGCCGATGCCGCGGCGGGCGCCGATTACATCAAAATCCGCAGCGACGCGATGTTCAACGAACGCGACCTGAAGATTCTGGCCGTGCATGAAGGCATGGTGCATGTGGCCACCAGTTTGAATGGGCAGCACCAGCCCATCTGCACCTTCCTGGCCAAGGGACCACCGTCTTCGACTGTTACTCAGGAAGGTCTGGCGATCCTGATGGAAGTGATCACCTTTGCCTCCTATCCGGCGCGCCTGCGCAAGCTGACTGACCGCACGCGGGCAATTCAGCTGGCTGAATCGGGCGGTGACTTTCTCGATGTATTCCAGTTCTATCGTGAACAGGATTATTCCAAGGAAAACAGCTACACCAACGCCAGCCGCGTGTTTCGTGGATCCAGCAGTAATGGTCTGCCTTTTACCAAGGATCTGGCGTATCTCAAGGGTTTTATTCTTACCTACAACTATATCCAGTTGGCGGTACGCAAAGGCAAGTTGCAGCAGATTCCATTGCTGTTCTGCGGCAAGACTACGCTGGAAGATATGCGCACGCTGGGGCAGTTGGTAGAGGAGGGGCTGGTGGTACCGCCACGTTATCTGCCTGAGCCTTTTGCAGATCTGAATGCATTGAGTGCCTGGATGTGTTTTTCCGGCTTTTTGAACAATCTCAGCCTCGATCGAATCGAAGCTGATTATGCGAATATCCTTTAAGGAAACCATTTGTGAGCGAGACTAGAGAGCTGAATAAGCTGCCGATAATTCTGACCTTCTTTGCCACGGTGTTTGCCACCGTGATGATTCTGTACGCCTATGGTTACCTGAATTTCACCCGCGAAGAGGAAGGTATGCTGGTGGCAGAATTCAGTCTGGTTACCGTAGGTTCGGCCGAGGCCGGGCAGATGCGCAGTCGCGCTGCCAACCAGGTGGCTGAATGTGTGGACGGCATTCTGGTGCTGCATGACAACCGGCACAACGGCCTGTCTGGCCTGCTGGTCGATGGCCGCGAGCGTGTCGTGCGCTGCAATGCCCAGTCGGTACCGGTAGCGGAGTGACCATGCCTGAGGGTCATGTGGCCGAGCGCAATGTAGCCTTGGAATCAGGCTGGAAAGCGGCTTTGGGTGATGAGTTCGAGAAGCCTTACATGCAGCAATTGCGCGCCTTTCTACTGGCAGAAAAGGCCGCCGGCAAGGTGATCTTTCCGCCGGGGCCGCTGATATTCAATGCGCTCAACAGCACGCCGTTGGACAAGCTCAAGGTGGTGATGATCGGTCAGGATCCCTATCACGGGCCAGGTCAGGCTCACGGGTTGAGCTTCTCCGTACCGCCGGGGATACATCCACCACCTTCGCTGCAGAATATCTTCAAGGAACAGCAACGCGACCTGGAGCTGCCCATTCCCAAGCACGGCTGCCTGCAAAGCTGGGCCGAGCAGGGTGTGTTGCTGCTTAATGCCGTGCTGACGGTCGAACAGGCCAACGCAGGCGCCCACGCCGGCCAAGGCTGGGAAACCTTTACCACCAAAGTGATCGAGGTTGCGGCCAAGGAGCATGAGCATCTGGTATTCATGCTCTGGGGCAGCTACGCGCAGAAAAAAGCGGGGCAGGTGGATCTGTCGAGCCATAAAGTGCTGACGTCAGTGCACCCCTCTCCGCTCTCGGCGCACCGTGGATTTATCGGCAACGGGCATTTTTCCGCCGCCAACGCTTACCTGCAGGAGCACGGGCGGCAACCGATTGACTGGCGCTTACCGGATGGCGCAGTCTAGAAATTACCCTTTGTTTTACTGTTCTGGAGTGTTTTATGGATCATGCATTGCAACCCTATACCGCTCTGGTACCGCGCACTGACAAGCTGGTAGTGCAGAAGGTCGGGCATACCGCGCTGGTGACCATTGATAACGCGCCTGCCAATACCTGGGATACCGATACCCTGCACGGCCTGGTCGAACTGGTGGCGCACCTGAGTGCAGACCCGGAGATCTATGCTCTGGTGATCACCGGCCGCGGTGAGCGTTTCTTTTCCGCTGGCGCCGATCTTAAATTATTCGCCGATGGCGACAAGGCCCGTGCGCGGCTGATGGCTCGCCTCTTTGGGCAGGCCTTTGAAGCATTGCGAGATTTTTCCGGAGTTTCGATTGCTGCGTTGAATGGCTACGCTATGGGCGGCGGCCTGGAGTGCGCCCTGGCCTGCGATATCCGTATTGCCGAGCGTCAGGTGCAGCTGGCGCTGCCTGAAGCCAGCGTGGGTCTACTGCCCTGTGCCGGTGGTACCCAGGCACTGGCCTGGCTGGTCGGCGAAGGCTGGGCGAAGCGAATGATTCTTTGCGGTGAGCGCATTGATGGCGTCAAGGCCGAGCGTATTGGTCTGGTAGAAGAAGTGGTGGAGCAGGGCCAGGCGCTCACTACTGCGTTAAGGCTCGCAGCTCAGGTCGGGCGGCAAAGCCCGTTGGCGGTCAAAGCCTGCAAGACCCTGATCCAGGGCGCGCGTGAGCAGCCGTTGAACAGTCTGCTGGCGCAGGAGCGAGAGCGTTTTGTTGATCTGTTCGATCACGAAGATACGCTGGAAGGGGTCAACGCCTTTTTTGAGAAGCGCCCACCCCAATGGCGGAATCGCTAATCAGCTTTGTGCTGATTAGCCTAGCAGCGCCATAGCCGCTTCCATTTCCGCTGACAGGTCTTCTTCCTCGCCATCGTCATCCTGGCTGATACCCAGTTTGGCGAAGGCGGGGATGGTGTTCCAGTCCATCTGTGCCAGCGGATGTTCGCTACTCAGGCTTTGCAGCATCGCCACCTGGACGATGTCGGCGTAATCCACTGTCGGTGAATTGCGATTGAAATCAAGATGTTGTGTGGGTACGTGCCGCAGCGGTACCGGGAAATCCCAGGCTGCCAGAATGCGATCGCCGATAATCGGGTGGATGCGTTCGATCACCAGATCCAGGCTGGCTGGATCGGCCAGGAGCTGATCGTTCTCTTCGGCGTAACTGAGGATTGGCAATACCCCAATCTGATGAACCAGGCCGGCCAGCGTTGCCTGGTCGGGCTTGAGTTTGGTGTAGTGTCGGCAGAGTACGTGGCTGATGCCCGCTACCTCGGTACTGCGGCCCCAGACCTCTCGCATCTTGCGATCAATCACATCCGAAGTCGCCTGGAACATCTGTGCCATGGCCAGGCCGGTCGCCAGGTTGGCTGTGTAGGTAATACCCATGCGGTTGACGGCCATGCTTAGATCGGTAATCTCCTGCCGGGTGCGCAGCAGCGGGCTGTTGACGACCTTGATCAGGCGCGCGCTGAGCGCGGCATCATTACTGATCTCGCGCACCAGATGGGCAATGTTGACGTCCGGGTCTTCGGCTGCCTCACGAACCCGCAGCGCTACCTCTGGCAGTGTGGGCAGAACCAGCTGGTCCTTTTCAATGGCTTGGATCAACTCATCCTGTACGCGCTGTGCCAGATCGGTCATGGGTTGTTTCCTTGTTCAGTTAACCGGGTCGTCTTCACTGGCGACCAGTTGAGTATCATAGGGCAGGTCGGCGACGGCCAGTGATGGCCCATTGCTATCTCCTGCAGCTAATTGTAGCAATTGTGCCGCATCTTTTTGCAGTACGGCTAATATTTCTACCTGTGCGTTGCCTCGTGCGCTGGAGACCACTTCCCCTAGCGTCTGGCCATTTTCACGATTGACGACAAGCGTACCGGCTGGCAATGGCTGTTGTCCGTCCACCAGCAGCCGGAACATGCGTCGCTTGAGTTTACCCAGGTACTGCATTCTGGCGACGATTTCCTGCCCGGTGTAGCAGCCCTTTCTGAAGCTGACGGCATCGAACAGCTGCATATTCAGCATCTGTGGAATAAAGCTCTCGCGGGTCGCCGCACTGACTTCGCCCAGCCCGTTGCGTATTTGTAGCAATTGCCAGGCATTCAGTGCTGTGGGGGTCGCAAGCGTCTGCAGCTGGTCCAGTGTGTTGACTGCCGATTCACTGGGTAGCCAGATCTCGAAACGATGCAGCCCGGGCACGCGAACCACGCTGCCAGTGGCGCAGGAGGTGACCTCATCAATATTCTCTGGTGGGATCAGGCCGGCCTTTCGCAGCGCTGCCTCGGCCGCGTCGCCCCACAAGCCAACGCGCACCCAGTCGCTGCTGGCGTCTTTGATGCTGGTTTTGAAGAACACCGCATATTTCCCCAGATCGGCGCTCTGGGCTTCAAGCACTTCTTTATGCATAGCCAGCAGGTAGGCATCTGCTGTAAGGCGCAGCAGTCTGAAACTCGATTGTATTCGGCCTTTGGGATTGCAGCGTGCTCCCAGGGTGCTGCCCGGATCAGGCAGCACGCTTACATCACAGGTCAATTGCCCCTGTAAAAAGCGGTTTGCATCAGCACCGCTTACGGCCAGAATGCCCTCGTGGGACAGCCAGGTGATCCCGGTGGCGGGTAGTTCATCGACGTCCGATACGGCAAAGCGTTCGGACAAGGTTTGATCTAGCGGGTTGATTGCGGTCATAGGACTCGAATTGTCTGGTGTAGTCAGCTGTTACATCATAGGACTATGGTGCATGCTTGTCAGTGTTGCCTTGCGCCTATAATGATGTGTGTGCGCTACGGCGCGTTTTCAACCCATTGCGGAGATGTTTGATGTCGGCCGATATAGAAATGAAACGTTTGTTCTGGCATAGCCGTCGCGGCATGCTGGAACTGGATGTGCTGTTGCTACCTTTCCTTCAGGAAGCCTACAGTGATCTTGAGCCGGCGGATAAGGAACGTTTCAGCAAGTTGTTGACCTGTGAAGATCAGGATATGTTCGGCTGGTTCATGCAGCGCAGTGAACCGGATGACCCCGACTTGAAGCGCATGGTAAGGATGATACTAGACCGTGTTCAGCCAAACTGATTATCTGTTACTGCAACGCCAGCCCTCGCGCTTCCTCGGCGCAGCGCTGGTGATCTTTTCGCTGTTGGCCGCTGTGGCGCTGTATCGCAGTGCCATACCCGGCTTGCTGGCAGTTGGAATGATGTTGGTGGTGGTGGCTTACGGCCTTTGGGTCTGGCCGCGACAGGTCAGCCTGCGCCATGCGAGTTCGGTCACCGGCTTGCGATTTGACAGCCATGGCTGGCATGTCTTGCGCCGTGATGGCTCCGAAGCCGGAGCCCGGCTGCTGGCAGATACCTTCGTTAGCGCATTCCTGACCGTGGTGCGCCTGCGCGAGCCAGGACGTTGGTGGCCAGTGTCGGTGGTGTTGCCGGCCGATGCAGCAGCAGAGGATGCCCTGCGCCGGCTGCGCCTGCGTTTGCGTTTCAGTCGCCAACGTTGGATGGCTGCAGAATAGTGTCTTCGGCCTGCGGCAGCAGGTCAGGGTAGTCAAGAATGTAATGCAGGCCGCGGCTCTCGCGGCGCTGCATGGCTGATTGAATAATCAGGTCGGCAACCAGCGCGAGGTTGCGCAACTCGAGCAGGTCGCGTGTCACCGTGTAATTACTGTAAAACTCGTGAATCTCCGCCAGCAGCATATCCACCCGATGTTTGGCGCGCTGCAGGCGTTTGTTGGTGCGTACTATCCCCACGTAATCCCACATGAAACGGCGAAGCTCATCCCAGTTGTGCGAGATGATCACGTCCTCGTCCGAGTCGGTCACTTGGCTCTCATCCCAACTTGGCAGGTCGGTTGGCATTGGATAGTTGTCCAGGCTTTGCAGAATATCCTGACTGGCCGAGCGGCCGTAGACAATGCACTCCAGTAGCGAGTTGCTGGCCATGCGGTTGGCGCCGTGCAGGCCGGTAAAGCTGGTTTCACCAATAGCGTAGAGCGCCTGCAAGTCGGTACGACCGCTGGGCTCTACCACCACGCCACCGCAGGTGTAGTGCGCGGCAGGTACCACTGGAATCGGCTCGCGGGTTATGTCGATGCCGAAGGTCAGGCAGCGTTCATACACGGTAGGGAAGTGGCTGCGGATAAAATCGGCGGACTTGTGACTGATATCCAGAAACACGCAATCCAGCCCGAGCCGCTTCATTTCATGGTCAATTGCGCGGGCGACGATATCCCGGGGCGCGAGCTCGGCACGCCGGTCGAAGCGCGGCATGAATCGCGTGCCATCCGGTAGCTTGAGTAACGCGCCTTCCCCGCGCAAGGCTTCAGTGATCAGAAAGCTCTTGGCTTTGGGGTGGTACAGGCAGGTAGGGTGGAACTGATTGAATTCCATATTGGCGACGCGGCAGCCAGCGCGCCAGGCCATGGCAATGCCGTCCCCGGAAGCGCTGTCGGGGTTGCTGGTATAGAGGTAGACCTTGCTTGCTCCGCCCGTGGCCAGCACGGTAAAGCGCGCAGCGTAGGTTTCCACGTGACCGCTGGTGCGGTTGAGAATATAGGCGCCAAGGCAGCGTTGACCCGGCAGGCCGAGCTTGCCACTGGTAATCAGATCCACCGCTACACGGTTTTCCAGCAAAACGATGTTGCTGTGTGTCTGTGCCTTGAGCAGCAAGGTGTTGAAAATGGCAGCGCCGGTAGCATCTGCGGCGTGGATAATACGGCGGTGGCTGTGGCCGCCTTCCATGGTCAGATGAAAATCATCGCTTTCACTGCCGTCTTCTCGTGTTTCCCGGGTGAAAGGGACGCCTTGTTCGATCAACCAGCCAATGGCCTCACGACTGTTGCCAACGATCTGGCGCACGGCATCTTCATGGCATAATCCGCCACCGGCTTCGAGGGTGTCCTGAACATGGGCATCGATGGTATCAGTGTCATCCAGTACAGCGGCAACGCCGCCTTGGGCCCAGAAGGTCGAGCCTTCGGACAATTGACCCTTGCTGATCACGCCGACACGCATATGATCGGCGAGGTGCAATGCCAGAGTGAGGCCGGCCGCACCACTGCCGATGACCAGTACGTCATATTCCTGTGTGTGTGTCATGACACTCCGGGGCGCTCAATTCAAGCGTGCTGTGGACATTTGGCTGGCTAGTATATAGAAGCAACAGGTTGCGCAATACTGCAAGGATCACAAGAGGTTTCCGCAACGGGCCCGATAATTGCTATGATTTGCGCTGATAACGAATAAGGGCGTGGAACTTTTGACTGGCCGCCTGCTCATATAGCTGAACCTGACGAGGGGAGAACTTTTGCTTACATTGCGGGTCTATCACAACAAGGCAAGGCTGAGGCCGTTGCGCTGCTGGGAGCTGCTGAATGACTGAGCAGACCGATCAGCAGTTGGTCGAACGGGTTCAGCGTGGTGACAAACGAGCTTTTGATCTTCTGGTGCTGAAATATCAGCACAAGATTCTCGCTCTGGTTACCCGTTTTGTGCATGACAGTCACGAGGCCCAGGATGTAGCACAGGAAGCTTTTATTAAAGCTTACCGCGCTCTGGCCAATTTCCGTGGCGACAGTGCCTTTTACACTTGGTTGTATCGCATAGCGATCAACACGGCAAAAAACTATCTGGTGGCCCGAGGACGACGCCCGCCGGATTCGGATATAGCGGCCGATGAGGCTGAGTACCATGATGGCGACAGCGCCCTCAAGGATATTCACTCGCCGGAACGGGACATGTTGCGCAACGAGATTGAGCAGATGATCAATCGCACCTTGCAGCAATTGCCCGATGATTTGAGAACAGCCCTAACTTTGCGTGAGTTTGAGGGTCTGAGTTATGAAGACATTGCCGCGGTTATGAATTGCCCTGTGGGTACGGTGAGATCCCGAATCTTCAGAGCACGTGAGGCAATAGATAAGGCACTTAAGCCACTGATCGAAGACTGATCGCGGTAGGTGTTTGGTGCAAAAAGCCCGTTATGGGTCACTAGCAGAGGTAAAGCGATGAGCAATCAATCCTTGCAGGAATCTCTTTCCGCGTTGATGGATAACGAAGCGGATGAGCTTGAAATCCGTCGCGTGCTCCAATCCAGCGAAAGCGATCCAGCGCTGCGTAGCACCTGGGATCGTTATCAGATGGCGCGCGCCGTAATGCATAAGGAGCCCTGGCAGCCGAAGATCGACCTGTCCGCGGGTATTGCCGCTGTCATTGCGAGCGAACCAGAGCCAGTGGCGGCGCCAAAATCGCCACGCGTATGGCAGAATCTGAGTCGTCTTGCCGTGGCTGCTTCGGTGACGATGGCAGTTCTGGTGGGCGTCAACATGTTCAATCAGGACGGCTCTCCGGCTGATCCGGCTATGGTCGCTGACCTGCCGCCGGTGGTTGATGCTCCTGTGGCCGTCGCACCGGCCGTCGCTCCCGCTTCTCAGGGTGGTGCGGTTCTGGCTGGGTTTTCCCAGCATCCGCAGATGACTGGCGACGCGGTGGCAGACCAGAAAGCACCATCCGCATGGCAGGAGCAGCGTATAGGCAACTATCTGCGTCAGCACGCTGAGCACAGCTCGCGTTTTGAAGCGCCTCAGTTGCTCCCTTATGCACGGGCGGCGAGTCTGGAAAGCAAATAGGGTGCAATCTATGTCAGTAACACGGCGATTGACGCTATGGGGTGCGCCCATAGCGGCCCTGTTTCTGACGCTTCCGGTGCTGGCTGAGGAGCCGCATGATCTGCTCAAGCGGATGGTGGATGCGGCCCGTGAGCAAAGCTACTACGGGTCTTTTGTCTACGAGCGCACAGGTAGCTTCAGTACGCACCAGGTGTGGCGCCAGCGTCAGGGCGATCAGACCAGTGAACGTCTGCTGCAGGCAGATGGAGAGCCGCAGGAATGGTTGACGCGCAATGGGGACCTGGTTTGCACCAGTTCCGTTGGCCTGCGTTCTGCCTGGAAAGCCAGTGGCCAGTTGTCCGAGCAGCTGGAGTTGTTGCACAACTGGTACACGCTGCAGATGCTCGGCTCGACCCGGGTAGCGAACCGCCCAGTATTCGTTCTTGCGGTTAAACCCCGCGATCCCTTCCGTTATGCCTATGAGCTGTATCTGGACCAGGAAACTGGTTTGCTGCTCAAATCCCTTCTGATCAACGAACGTGATGTCCTGTTGGAGCGCTTTCAATTTGCTTCTCTGAACGTCGGTGAGCTGCCAGACCAAGCGCTTGAACCCAGCAGTATCTGTTTGCCAGTGCCAGTGAGCACCGACGAACGCGCTGACGCGGGTGAAGCCTGGATGCCCGGCTGGTTACCACCAGGATTCGTTCTGGGGCATCGTGAAGTTCGCTCTCTCGACGATAGTGACGGACAGGTAATTACTCAGGTATTCACTGATGGTCTGGCGCGCCTGACGGTTTTCGTCGAGCCCCTGGGAGCGGAGACATTAGCAGATGATTTACGTGCTCAGCTCGGGCCTACAGTCGCGATCAGTCGCCGATTGGCGCGTGCAGAAGGTGATTATCTGGCAACCGTGGTAGGCGAAGTGCCGGCAGTCGCTGCCGAGCGTGTGGCCGATTCGTTTACGGTTGAAGCTGAGAGCGTTCAGCCGTGATCGAGGAGCAGGGCAGGGTGGTCAGTTTTGAACCCGGTGCTGCCTGGGTGGAAACGGTTCGACAAAGCACCTGCGGTAGTTGTCAGGCCAAGGCCGGCTGTGGCCAGGCGCTGTTGCAGCGGCTTGGTGGCGGGGCGCGACAAGGCTACATCCGCGTGCTCTCCGACAAAGCGGTGCAAGTGGGCGATCAGGTCATGATCGGTCTGCCGGAAAACGCCGTTGTCAACGCTTCGCTGTATATGTATATCCTACCTCTGATCGGACTTTTCAGTGCCGCTTTGCTGGCAGATAATGCGGGCTTGTCCGAGCCCTGGATAATTCTTTGTGCTTTTTTTGGTCTGGCTTCAGGTTTCGCGGGCGTACGCTGGTACGCTTGGCGGCAACGCAGCAATCCGGATATGCAACCCCGTATCATGCGCGTTATGTCGCCTAGCGGCATCGTGACCAGCGACCGTACGCTGACGATGCCCTGAGGCCTTCATTTCATAGGAGATCAGGTGCACATGTTGTCAATGCAACGTTGGATGATCGTGGCGACTAGCTCGCTGCTGCTGGGTTGGTCCTCCCTGGGCATGGCCCAAGGTCTACCAGATTTTACCGAGTTGGTTGAGGAAGTATCCCCCGCCGTCGTCAATATCAGTACCAGCCAGAAAGCCGTATCCCGGCCATCAGGCATGGCGCCGGGTATGCCTGATCTGGAAGGTATGCCACCGCTGTTTCGCGAGTTTTTCGAGCGCAGCTTTCCGCAGCAAGGGCCGCAAGCGCCACGCGAGCGAGAAGCGCCGCAATCGCTGGGTTCAGGTTTCATTCTCTCCAAAGATGGTTACGTACTGACCAATAATCATGTGATTGCCGACGCGGACGAGATTTTCGTGCGGCTGTCCGATCGGCGTGAGCTTCAAGCCGAGCTGGTGGGGGCGGATCCACGTTCGGATCTGGCGCTGCTGAAGATTGAAGCCGGAGACGACCTTCCCGTGGTGCGCATGGGTAAATCCTCTGATCTCAAGGCGGGTGAATGGGTGTTGGCAATAGGCTCGCCATTCGGTTTTGACTATTCAGTCACCGCCGGCATCGTCAGTGCCAAAGGGCGCAGTCTGCCGAATGAAAGCTACGTCCCCTTTATTCAAACCGACGTGGCCATCAATCCCGGCAATTCCGGTGGCCCGCTGCTCAATCTGGATGGCGAGGTAATTGGGATCAACTCACAGATCTTTACCCGGTCCGGTGGCTTTATGGGACTGTCGTTTGCCATTCCGGTCGACGTGGCGATGGACGTCGTCCAGCAATTGAAGGAGGACGGCAGCGTCCAGCGCGGTTGGCTGGGTGTGGTGATCCAGGAGGTCAACAAGGACCTGGCCGAATCTTTTGGTCTGCCCAAGCCGGCTGGCGCACTGGTAGCGCAGATCCAGCCTGATGGTCCAGCTGAAAAAGGCGGGTTGCAGGTTGGGGATGTGATTCTCAGCTTCAATGGCGAGGAGATCATCATGTCCTCCGACCTGCCGCATGCTGTAGGTCGCGTTCGCCCTGGAGAGGATGCCACGCTGGTCGTCATGCGTGATAAAAAACGCAAGACGCTGAAAATGGAGATCGGTGCTCTGCCGGAGGATGATAGCGTTGCTGCCGTTGTGCCCTCTACCAGTGCGCCGGCCAGCGCTGATAACCGCCTCGGTGTGGTGGTAGCCGAGTTGACCGAGGAGCAGAAAAGCAATCTGGACGTGCGTTCGGGAGTAATCATCCGTGAGGTGCGTCAGGGGCCGGGCGCGATGGTCGGTCTGCGTAGCGGCGACATCATCACCAATCTGGACAATCAGCCGGTTGAATCGGTGGATGCATTCGAAAAAATCACCGCCGATCTCCCCACCAATCGTTCTGTTTCCATGCGTGTCATACGTCAGGGCAGGGCAAGCTATATCACCTTCAGGCTGGCCAGTTAAGCGCCTGGCTTAAGGCCCGCGATGCCAGCCCCCATCACCATCGTGCTGCGGGGTTGGCAGCCGGGCTCGCGATAGCGTAATAGCGCATATTCGGGTACACTCGCGGGCTGTTTTCGGGGGGAAGCTTTCCCCCTTTCATTGCTGACAGCCTTTATGGCTGGCAATCCTGCAATCAAGTCTGGAAGATCCCTGTAGTGAGTGACCTTAGCCTAATTCGTAATTTCTCGATCATAGCCCACATTGATCACGGTAAGTCGACCCTGGCAGATCGGTTTATCCAGATCTGCGGAGGCTTGGCTGATCGCGAAATGGCCGAACAGGTGCTCGACTCCATGGATCTCGAGCGTGAGCGCGGGATTACGATCAAGGCGCACAGCGTAACGCTGTATTACACGTCAAAAATCGACGGTAAAACCTACCAGCTGAATTTCATCGATACCCCTGGTCACGTGGACTTTCATTATGAAGTCAGCCGCTCGCTGGCTGCCTGTGAAGGCGCGCTGCTGGTCGTAGATGCAGCCCAGGGCGTGGAAGCGCAATCGGTAGCCAACTGCTATACGGCTATCGAGCAGGGCCTGGAAGTCATGCCGGTATTGAACAAGATCGACCTGCCACAGGCCGAGCCGGAGCGCGTCAAGGCTGAAATCGAGAGTGTGATCGGTATTGATGCCACCGATGCTGTGGTCTGCAGCGCCAAGAGCGGCCTGGGTGTAGAGGATGTGCTTGAGCGTTTGATTCAGGTCATTCCCGCGCCCGAGGGTGAGTTGGACGCACCGCTACAGGCGCTGATCATCGACTCCTGGTTTGATAATTATCTCGGTGTGGTCTCTCTGGTACGCGTCAAGCACGGACGGATCAAGAAGGGCGCCAAGGTGCTGGTCAAATCCACCGGCAAGATCCATCAGGTCGACAGTGTGGGTGTATTCAACCCCAAGCACAGCGAAACGGCTGATCTGAAAGCTGGCGAAGTGGGCTTTATCATTGCTGGCATCAAGGACATTCACGGCGCACCGGTCGGTGACACCCTGACCCTGTCAAGCACCCCCGATGTGGATATGCTGCCGGGCTTTCAGAAGGTCAAGCCGCAAGTCTTCGCCGGTTTGTTCCCGGTCAGCTCCGAGGATTTCGAAGATTTCCGTGAGGCGCTGTCCAAGCTCACGCTGAATGACGCCTCGCTGCATTACGAGCCGGAAAGCTCCGAAGCGCTGGGCTTTGGTTTCCGCTGTGGTTTCCTCGGCATGCTGCATATGGAGATCATTCAGGAGCGCCTTGAGCGCGAATATAACCTGGATCTGATTACCACGGCACCGACGGTGGTGTTCGAGGTGGTCAAGAAGGATGGCAGCATCCTGTATGTCGACAATCCATCGCGCCTGCCCGACCCGTCGATGGTTGAAGAGATGCGCGAGCCGATCGTGCGGGCCAATATTCTGGTGCCGCAGGACCACCTGGGCGCAGTGATCACCTTGTGCGTCGAGAAGCGCGGCGTGCAGCATGATATGTTGTTTCTCGGTACCCAGGTTCAGGTAATTTACGATCTGCCGATGAATGAAGTAGTGCTGGATTTCTTTGACCGGTTGAAGTCGGCGAGCCGCGGTTATGCCTCGCTGGACTATGCCTTTGAGCGCTTTCAGGCTGCGCGTCTGGTGCGTCTGGATGTATTGATCAACGCCGAGAAGGTCGATGCGCTGGCTTTGATCGTGCACCGTGACAACGCAGCCTACAAAGGCCGGCAGTTGGTCAGCAAGATGCAGGAGCTGATCCCGCGGCAGATGTTCGACGTGGCGATTCAAGCTGCCGTCGGCGGGCAAATCGTCGCGCGCTCCACGGTCAAGGCGCTGCGCAAGAATGTTATCGCCAAATGCTATGGTGGCGACGCCAGCCGGAAGAAGAAGCTGTTGGAAAAGCAGAAAGCCGGCAAAAAACGCATGAAACAGGTAGGCAACGTTGAAATTCCCCAGGAAGCCTTCCTGGCGGTATTGAAAGTAGACAACTAGGGATAGTTAAACGGGCTAGATTATGCATATCAATTTTCCGCTGCTGTTGGTATTGGCAGTTGCTGTTTCCGGTTTTCTGGCCCTCCTCGATCTGCTCTGGTTTGGCCCTCGCCGTCGTCGTGCGCTGGCTACCTATGACCGTGCGGTGGACATTCCTGACCCGACGACTGTCGAGCGGATGGAAAAGGAGCCGCTGCTCATCGAGTACGGCAAATCTTTCTTCCCGGTACTGCTGGTCGTGCTGGTGTTGCGCTCTTTCCTGGTCGAGCCCTTCCAAATTCCCTCCGGGTCAATGAAGCCGACGCTGGAAGTCGGCGACTTTATTCTGGTCAACAAGTTTGCTTACGGTATTCGTCTGCCGGTGCTGGATATGAAGGTGATTCCGGTCAATGATCCGCAACGCGGCGACGTAATGGTGTTCCGCTACCCGAATGATCCACGCATCAACTACATCAAGCGTGTGGTGGGGCTGCCGGGTGATACCGTACGTTATGCTGGCAAACAACTGATTATCAATGGCGAGCGAGTGCCGTTGGAACCAGTGCGTCTGGAGAAGGACGATGAGGTGCCAGCCGGTCATCCACTCTATTCGCGCGCTGAAGCAGAGATATTCAAAGAGAAGCTTGGCGATGTTGAGCATCTGATCAGACAGAAAAGCCTTTCAGGTGCGCCTGCGGCGAAAGAGTGGCAGGTGCCCGAGGGGCATTACTTCATGGTGGGCGACAACCGCGACAACTCCAACGACAGTCGTTACTGGAACTCCGAGGAGATGCCAAGGGAGTTGTGGGGGATGGTCCCTGACAACTATATTGTAGGCAAGGCATTCGCAATCTGGATGCACTGGCCGGAGCCGAAGCTGAGCAACCTGCCAAGTTTTTCCAGGATAGCCCTGATCCATTAAGGGATGGGCGGGAACAATAATATTAACAACGGACGTCAAGAGGTTATCCATGCGCCACTCCCAGAAAGGTATGTCATTTTTCGGCTGGCTGGCAGTTATTGCCCTGATCATCTTCGGCTTGGTGATTGTGATGAAGCTGGCTCCGATTTATATGGAGCATTTTACCCTGCGCAAGATCGTTACTGAGGTGAACGAGGACCCGACCATCAAGATTGGTTCGCTCCGCGATTTTCACAATCACATTGAAAAGGGTATGCAGATCAACAGCATCCGCGATATCAAAGCCAAAGATGCGATTGCCATTACCGCCAGCGGGACCGACGCTTACACGGTAGTGATCAAATATGAAGTTCGCTCGCCGATAATTCAAAACGTGGACGCGCTCGTTCACTTCGATGAAACCCATATAATCAGACCGCTGAAGTGATAAACAAGTTAGACCGCCTCGAACGTAACATCGGCTATTGCTTCAAGGATCCGGATCTACTGATCCTGGCCTTGAGCCATAGAAGTCTGGGTGGGCGCAATAACGAACGCCTGGAGTTTCTGGGTGACTCGGTGCTCAACTTTATTGCCGCCGAAGCCCTGTTTCAGCGCTTTCCCCAGGCCCGCGAAGGTCAGTTGTCACGCCTGCGTGCGCGGTTGGTCAAAGGCGTCACTCTGGCGGAATTGGCCAAAGGTTTCGAGTTGGGTGAATACCTGCGCCTGGGCTCGGGGGAGCTGAAAAGCGGCGGGTTCCGCCGCGAATCCATCCTCGCTGACGCCACCGAAGCCATCATCGGCGCTATCTATCTGGAAAGTGGCCTGGAGGCGGCGCGTGAGCGTGTGCTTTACTGGTTACGTGAGCATATTGCCACCCTGACGCTGGTGGACAACAATAAGGATCCGAAAACGCGATTGCAGGAATATCTGCAGTCGCGGCAATGTGAATTGCCCCGTTATGAAGTGACTGAAAGCAGTGGTGAAGCCCATTGCCGAACCTTCCGGGTTGAATGTCATGTCAGCCCATTGTCACAGCCAACTTTCGGCGTCGGAAATAGCCGGCGTCTGGCGGAACAAGTAGCAGCACAAAAAGCCCTGATTGATCTGGGTGTGGAGAAAGCAGATGAGTGACAGCAGTACCCCCCGTTGTGGCTACGTGGCCATTGTAGGCCGGCCAAATGTGGGCAAGTCGACCCTGCTCAATCACATTCTCGGTCAGAAGCTGGCTATTACTTCGCGCAAGCCCCAAACCACCCGGCATACCATGCTCGGCATCAAGACCGAAGATGCTGTTCAGGCGATCTATGTCGATACCCCTGGCCTGCACAAGGACAACGACAAGGCACTGAACCGCTTTATGAACAAAAGCGCCAGTCAGGCCCTGCGGGACGTGGATGTGGTGCTGTTTGTGGTCGACCGGGTGCGCTGGACCGACGAGGACCAGATGGTGCTGGAGAAGGTCCGTTTTGTTACCTGCCCGGTCCTGCTGGTAGTCAACAAGCTCGATCGCATGGATGACAAGAAGGACATGCTGCCGCATCTGGAATGGCTGGCAACGCAATTGCCCGATGCCGAGATCGTGCCGGTTTCTGCTCTGCACGGTCGCAATATTGATCAGCTTGAGCAACTGATTGCCGAGCGTCTGCCCGAAAGCGAGCATTTTTACCCCGACGATCAGATCACCGATCGCAGCTCCCGTTTTCTCGCCGCTGAGCTGGTCCGCGAGAAAGTCATGCGCCAGTTGGGTGCAGAGATCCCCTATCAGGTCACGGTGGAAATCGAGCAGTTCAAGCAGGAAGGCAAGATTCTGCATATTCATGCGCTGATTCTGGTCGAGCGCGATGGGCAGAAGAAGATCATCATCGGTGACGGTGGCGAGCGTATGAAGAAAATTGGCCAGGAAGCCCGGCTGGACATGCAAAAGCTGTTCGGCAGCAAGGTCATGCTGAATTTGTGGGTGAAGGTCAAGCGCGGTTGGTCCGATGACGAGCGCGCGCTGAGTTCGCTTGGTTATAATTTCGACAGTTGATCTGTCGCCTCCCCGCTGTGTTGGAGATAAGGCGTGCAAGCACCCCTGAGCCCGGCCTATGTGCTGCACAGCCGTCCCTATCGTGACAGCAGCGCTTTGGTTGATCTGCTCAGCCTGCACCATGGCGTGCAACGGGTGGTTTGGCGCGGCGCACGGGGGCAGCGCAAAGGTCTGACCCCCCAGGCCTTTATGCCGCTGCTGGTGGGTTTGGTCGGGCGTGGCGACTTGAAGACGCTGGCCCAGGCCGAAACGGCCGGACCCTACCGGTTGTTGCAGGGTCAGGCGCTGTTCAGCGGCATGTATCTAAACGAGTTATTGATACGCCTGATGCCGCCGGGTGATCCGCAGGCACTGATTTTCGCCGCCTATCAACATGCGCTGGAACAATTGGCTGGTCCGGCTCTGGTAGAGCCGGTCTTGCGTCAGTTCGAGTGGCAGCTGTTGGAGGTTATGGGCTATGGTTTCAGTCTGACGGAAGATGCCCGCGGCGATCCGGTATTGCCGGATCAACAGTACGTATGGCATGCGGATAACGGTCTGTTACCAGTAAAGCAACTGACGTCTTCCGTTTCTGGCTTGCCAGGCGCGGGTCTGCTGGCGATGGCGCAAAGCGACTGGAGCGCGCCGCATGCGCTACGCACTGCCAAATTATTGATGCGTCAGGCTCTGGCAGCGCATCTGGGCGACCGCCCTCTGGTCAGCCGACAACTTTTTTCAACCCCAGGCACGGATTCCAAAGGAGACAGGCTTTGACTCACCCGCAACGCGTGCTTTTAGGTGTGAATATCGATCATATCGCGACTCTGCGCCAGGCGCGGGGTACGCGTTATCCGGACCCGGTCCAGGCTGCTATCGAGGCTGAGCAAGCGGGCGCAGACGGCATTACCCTGCACTTGCGTGAAGATCGCCGGCATATCCAGGAGCGCGATGTACGCCTGATGGCCGAAGTGCTGCAGACCCGAATGAATCTGGAGATGGCCGTCACTGAGCAGATGCTGGATTTTGCCGAGGAAATACGTCCGGCGAATATCTGCCTGGTACCGGAGCGCCGGGAAGAGCTGACTACCGAGGGTGGGTTGGACGTCGCCGGTAACGGCGCCCGCGTGCAGGAGGCAGTCGAACGTATGGCGGCGATCGGTAGCGAGGTGTCGCTATTTATAGATCCTGATCCGCGGCAGATCGAAGCTGCCAAACGTGCCGGAGCGCCGGTGATTGAATTGCATACGGGTCATTACGCCGACACTCATGGGACCGAGCAGGCTGAGGCGTTGGCGCGGTTGCGTGAGGGCTGCATTTACGCACGCAAACTGGGCCTGGTGGTGAATGCCGGGCATGGCCTGCATTATCACAACGTCGAGCCCATTGCGGCGATCAGCGGCATGAACGAGTTGAATATTGGCCACGCGATTATTGCCCGCGCGCTGTTCTCGGGTTTGGCTCAGGCGGTCAAAGACATGCGCGCACTGATCCTCGGCGCCTCGGTCGGCCGATGATCCGCGGCATTGGTACCGACATGGTGTTGGTCAGTCGTATCGAGGCGGTGTTAGGCCGCCAGGGCGAGCGCTTCGCCCGACGCATCCTGACAGAGAGTGAATGGCAGCGCTTTGCTGCCCACAAGCAGCCAGCGCGTTACCTGGCCAAACGTTATGCCGCCAAGGAAGCCATACTCAAGGCGCTGGGTACCGGATTGGCACAGGGTATGTCGTGGCAACATATCCAGATTGATAATGACAGTCTTGGAGCGCCGCTGGTTCGTCTCAGTGGGGTGGCCGCCAATTATCTCGAACAGGGCGGTGGTGGCCGCATGCTGCTCAGCCTGAGTGACGAGCGTGAGCAGGCGCTGGCTTTTGCCATCTGGTCGCTAGCCTGACGGCGAAGGTTCGGCAGTGTGATAGGCCACGCGCACCTGCTCGATGGCCTCAATCAACTGGCTGATAGCCATCTGGCTTTTTTTACCTTGCTTCAACAGCGTCTCCGCTTGCAAACAACATTCTCGCAGCTGCGGTACGCCGCAGTAGCGGGTCGCGCCGTGCAGGCGATGCACCACGTCCAGCAGTGCCTCGTCGTCGCCCTGGCTCATATATTTTTCAATCAGCACACGGTCGCCCGGCAACCCTTTGATCAGCATGGCCAGTATGTCCTGCGCCAGATCGGCCTTGCCGGCAGCCAGCTGCAGGCCTTCCTTGTAATCCAGTATCGGCAGCGTCTTCGGTCCAACGGCCACCGCCGGTATGGGGGCAGGCGACGGCGCAGCAGTATTGGGCATGCTCAGGTTGATGCCGGTCCAGCGAAAGATGCAGTGACTCAGCTGTTCCGGGCTGATGGGCTTGGTCAGGTAATCGTTCATGCCACATTGAATCAGCCGCCGCCGTTCCTCGGCCAGCGCGTGGGCGGTCAGGGCGATAATCGGGCGTGGCTCGCAATCGGCCAGCTCTTCCCTCAGACGTAGCTCGGTGGTGGTCGCGCGGCCGTCCATACCCGGCATCTGCACATCCATGAAGATCAGCTGGATGGTTTCCCGATCAGCGATCTGCAATGCCTGTTCGCCACTGGTAGCGGTTAATACGCGGGCTCCCATTTCGCTAAGGAAAGTCTCGACCAATCTGAGATTGGCTTCGTTGTCGTCGACGCAGAGCACGGTGATCTGCGGCTTGTCCGCGCGTCCCGGTATGACCGCAGGCATCACCGGTTCCGGGCGGAATAGTTGATTGACCGCACGGTAGAGCTTGCGCGTGCACAATGGCCGCGAGAGTACCTGGCAGTCAGTCGGGGGCAGTTGATCAAGCGAAGGGTAGTGTTCGGTGGTATCGGTCAACAGAATGATCTTGCAACTGTCGTCATTCATCCAGCGATTCAGCACCTCGAACATCAGATCCGCTCGGGTGCCGGGCGAGCGCATGCTGGCCAGCACCAACTGGATTGGCTCATCGGGGTGTGGTGTTCTGACGGCTATTTCCAGCGCCGACAAGTTGTCGTATACGGTCACGTCCAGACCCAGATCTTCCAGATTGTGCAGCAGCGCCTGACGGCTGAGAGTCAATGGTTCCATCACTGCAGCGCGTATGCCTTGCAGCGGCGTGGCGGGCAGGTCATCACCGGCCTGGGTGGATTTTTCCAGGCGCGCGGTGAGCCAGAATTCGGACCCCTCGCCCGGGCGGCTATCCAGACCGATCTCGCCGTGCATCTGTTCGACCAGGCGCTTGGCGATGACCAGGCCAAGGCCGGTACCTCCGGCCTGCCGCGACATCGAGTTGTCCGCCTGGGTGAAGGCCTGAAACAGTGACTTCTGCTGCGTCGAGGTCAGGCCGATGCCGGTGTCAGTCACACTGATGCGCAGCAGCACATGGGTGTCGTCCTCCTGCTCGAGCATGGTGCGAATGCTCACCGAACCTTCCTGGGTAAACTTGATCGCGTTGCTGACCAGGTTGGCGAGTATCTGTTTTAGCCGCAAGCCGTCGCCGCTCATGCCGATGGGCGTATCACGGTAGATGATGCTGACCAGTTCAAGGTTCTTCTGGTGAGCGGCCGGGGCGAGCATGGTCAGGGTGTCTTGAATCAGGTCGCGCAGGTTGAACGGCTGATTCTCCAGAATCAGTTTGCCGGCCTCGATCTTGGAGAAGTCCAGTATCTCGTTGATGATCGCCAACAGGTTGTCTGCCGACTTCTCAATGGTGCCGAGGTATTCCTGCTGGCGATTGGTCAGCTCAGTGCGTTGCAGCAGATTGCTGAAGCCGATGATGCCGTTCAGTGGGGTGCGCAGCTCGTGGCTCATGTTGGCGAGGAATTCGGATTTGATTCGGCTGGCTTCCTGAGCGGTCTTGCGCGCCATGTCCAGCTCGATGTTCTGGATCTCGATGGTCTCCAGAGTCTGGCGCAGATCTTCGGTGGCCTGATCGACGTTCTGCTGCAGCTCACCCTGGGCGCTCTGCAGCGTCTGAGCCATGGTGTTGATACCCTGAGCCAGGTCGTCCAGCTCACGACTGCCCTGCTGGTTAAGCCGCACATCCAGCTGGCCTTTGCTGATCTGGGCGATAGCGCGGTTGGACAGGCTGATGGGATCGGTGATGCGTCTGCTCATCTGGCTGATGGTAAAGGTGGTCAGCAGCAAGCCGGCCAGGACCATGACCAAGGTGGTCAGCAGCATCTGATAGCGGCGCAGCTGCGTGTTGGCATGGCTCAGCTCGACCTCCAGCCAGCCGAGTATCGCGTCTGCTTCTATCTGGTTCTGCGACTGGCCCTCCAGCAATTCCGGGCTAGCCAGCAGGGGCAGCAGAAATCGGCTGCTACCCACCGTTTCGCCCACTTGCAGGCCGCTGCCAGCACCGATCGTATCGACCCCCAGGGTGCGCTGCGTTGGCATCATGGTCGGGCCGCTGTGTTCGAGCAGATTACGCTCGCTGTCGTACAGCGTGACAGCACGCACGTCGATGCGATCTAACGCCTTGGCCAGCGTCTCCCTGAACTCTTCAGGCTGGCCCTCGAGCAGCGCTTGTGCGGCGGGAATCTGCAGATGCTCAACGGTCTGGAATCCGCGCTCCAGCAATTGCTGCTGCAAGTCCTGAGAAGCATGCCAGATGAAATAACTGCCCAGCGCCATGGCCAGGAGCCCGGTGGGTGCCAGCGTCATCAGCAGAATACGCGCCTTCAGACCAATCTCGCTCATTGTATGTATCCCTTACTCTGTTGCCGGTATCATAGGCTGACTGAAGCAAAAGCACAGCATTCAACGCCCTACCGATTCGGGCCCAGGCCCCTTGAGTGAATGATGAATAACGACTTTCCGCGTGACCATGTAACCAGCACCGATTTCCCCACAATTGCCGATTTCGTTGGCAACACCCCTCTGGTTCGTCTGCAGCGCATGCCCGGCGAGACCAGCAATATTGTGCTGGCCAAATTGGAAGGTAATAACCCCGCAGGCTCGGTCAAGGATCGGCCAGCGCTATCGATGATCGAGCGGGCCGAGCAGCGCGGCGAGATCAAGCCGGGTGATACGCTGATCGAGGCGACCTCGGGAAATACCGGAATCGCCTTGGCCATGGTGGCTGCGATCAAGGGTTACCGCATGGTGCTGATCATGCCGGACAACATGAGTTCAGAGCGCAAGGCGTCCATGAGCGCCTATGGTGCCAAACTGATCCCGGTCAGCCGCGAAGAGGGCATGGAAGGCGCGCGCGACCTGGCGATGAAGATGCAGAGCGAAGGCAAGGGCAAGGTACTGGATCAATTCGGCAACTTTGATAATGCTGAAGCGCACTACCGGACCACAGGTCCCGAGCTCTGGCGCGATACCGGTGGGCGGATAACGCATTTCATCAGCTCAATGGGTACCACCGGAACCATCATGGGGACCTCGCGCTACCTCAAGGAACAGAATCCGCAGATTCAGATCATCGGCCTGCAACCGATAGAAGGTGCATCCATTCCGGGCATCAGGCGCTGGCCACAAGCCTATATGCCCGGCATTTTTCAGCCGGAACGGGTAGATCGGATCATAGATATGGGCCAGGAGGAGGCGGAAGTGACCATGCGCCGTCTGGCGACGGAGGAAGGGATCTTCTGTGGCGTCTCGTCTGGAGGTTCGATAGCGGCTGCGTTGCGTCTGTCTGCCGAGGTCGAGAACGCGATCATTGTCGCGGTCATCTGTGACCGGGGTGACCGTTACCTGTCCACGGGTGTGTACAACTCCCCATTATGAGAGGCCATCGTGGACGTGCACGTCAGGCCCCGGACGCACCGGCGGCCATCGGCCAGCGCATAGAGCTGGATCTCGAGCGGTTGGCCCATGACGGTCGTGGTATCGGCCGCTGGCAGGGCAGAATTGTTTTTGTCGATGGCGGTCTGCCCGGCGAACGGGTCCAGGCGCGGGTGCTCAAGGCCCGCAGCAAGCTTATAGAAACCCGTCTGGACAAATTGCTGGTAGCCAGCCCTGAGCGCCAGACACCCCGTTGTGCGCACATCGATCTCTGCGGCGGTTGCAGTCTTCAGCACATGCCGGAAGCCACCCAGCTCCAGGTAAAACAGCAGGCGCTGGCCCAGCAATTGCAGCATTTTGCCGGCCTGGAACCGGAGCGCTGGATGCCGGCATTAGTCGGCCCAACCTATGGCTATCGGCAGCGTACGCGCCTGGCAATGCGCTGGGATAAGCGTCTTGGTCTATTGGAAGTGGGCTACCGTCAGCGCAGCAGCAGTGACCTGGTTGAAGTGCAGGAATGCCCCGTACTGGTGCCGGCGCTGGAGGCATTGGTGCAGGATCTGGTGCCGCTGCTGAAATCGCTGGATGGCCGCGCCGGGCTTGGCCATGTCGAGCTGATTGGTGATGCAGCACCGGTGTTGTTGGTGCGGCATATGCAGGCGCTGTCAGAGGCTGATTTGCAAGCGTTGAAGGCGTTGGCGGACCAGCATGGGGCGAGCTGCTGGTTGCAGCCAGGTGAGCCGAGCACGCTGCATGGGCCAATTGGATCTGCGCCTGATCTGAATCAGGAGCTGCCGGCCTATCACCTGCCGGACCAGGGGCTGCGATTCGAGTTCATGCCGGGTGACTTTATTCAGGTGAACGCGAGGATCAATCAGATGATGGTCAACCAGGCATTGGAATGGTTGGCGATACAGCCCGGCGAGCAGGTGCTTGATCTGTTCTGTGGCGTCGGCAATTTTGCCCTGCCGTTGGCGCATGCAGGAGCCCAGGTCACAGCGGTGGAGGGCAGCGTCGAGATGGTCCAGCGGGCGAAAAAAAATGCGCAGAATAATCAGCTGGAGTCGCTGCACTTTTCATCAGCGGACCTGTCCAAACTCCAGGATGCAGATTGGCTAACCCAACCCTGCGACGCCGCGTTGCTGGACCCGCCCCGTGATGGCGCAGAACAGTTGGTACAGCAGCTGGCGGACAAGGCTGTAGGTCGAATTTTGTATGTTTCATGCAACCCGGCCACGCTGGCGCGGGATGCAGGGCTGCTTGCCGCCCGAGGCTATCGTCTGGTGCAGGCAGGTATTATGGATATGTTCCCGCAGACGGCGCACGTCGAAGCCATGGCGTTGTTCGTTGCCGGGAACAAGGTCAAACCGGTATAGCGGTTTTGCTACAGCGGCATCGTCAGAGCCGGTTTCAGTAAAGGAAGAATGTCGTGTTCAGTATCTTGCAGCACAGTCGGGCCCCGTTCTAATGGTCCAGGTCAGAGCACTGCATCCGACCAATCGCGATGGCAGCGTCAACATTGACGCCTGGATTGCGCGCATGCAGCAGCGCGTGCCGCTGACGGCTCCCGCCGTCCTCAAGGAGGCTTGTGAGTGGGCGCTGGAACTTGAACGCGCCGCCATTGCTGCCGAGAACATCTGGGCCGACGGCGCCAGCAGCTATCTTACCGGTCTGGAAATGGCCGAAATCCTTGCTGAACTGAAACTCGACCAGGACTCTCTGGTCGCGGCAGTGGTCTATCGCGCGGTGCGTGAACGCAAAACCGATCTCGCCGAGGTAGAGCGCCGCTTTGGTGCCACGGTGGCGGGCCTGGTTGACGGTGTGCAGCGTATGGCGGCCATCAGCGTGTCACAGAATCCGGGCAAGACGATAGCCTTCTGCGCCCAGACTCAGGTGGAAAACCTGCGCAAAATGCTGGTGACCATGGTCGACGATGTGCGTGTGGCGCTGATCAAGCTTGCCGAGCGTACTTGTGCGATTCGAGCGGTCAAGGATGCACCTGAGGAAAAACGCTACCGGGTGGCCCGCGAAGTATTCGATATCTATGCGCCGCTGGCTCACCGTCTGGGTATCGGGCATATCAAGTGGGAGCTGGAGGATTTGTCCTTCCGCTACCTGGAGCCGACTCAGTACAAGCAGATTGCCAAGCTGCTGGATGAGCGGCGCCTCGATCGTCAGGAATATATCGACGACGTCATGAACCAGTTGCGCCAGGAGCTGGAAGAGACCGGGATCCATGCGGAGATCAGCGGCCGGGCGAAACATATCTATTCGATCTGGCGCAAGATGCACCGCAAGGGTATCGACTTCAGTCAGGTATACGACGTCCGTGCGGTGCGGGTTCTGGTGCCACAGGTACGCGACTGCTATACCGCGTTGGGCATAGTGCATGGCCTGTGGCGGCACATCCCCAACGAATTCGACGATTACATCGCCAACCCCAAGGAAAATGGCTACCGCTCGCTGCACACCGCGGTAGTTGGGCCGAGCGGCAAGGTACTGGAAGTGCAGATTCGTACCCTGGCCATGCATGAGGAGGCCGAGCTGGGCGTGTGCGCGCATTGGCGTTACAAGGGCACCGATGCCAGCAGCCACTCCTCCAACGCCTATGAAGACAAGATTGCCTGGTTGCGGCAGGTGTTGGAATGGCACGAGGAGATGGGCGATATCGGCGGTTTGGCCGATCAGCTTCGGGTGGATTTCGAGCCGGATCGGATTTACCTGTTCACGCCTGATGGCCATGTACTGGACGTGCCCAAGGGCGCCACGCCACTGGACTTTGCCTATCGCATTCATACCGAGATCGGTCACAGTTGCCGAGGGGCCAAGGTCAACGGTCGCATAGTGCCGCTCAACTATATTCTGCAAACTGGTGAGCAGGTCGAGATCATCACCGGCAAGCACAGCAGCCCCAGCCGCGACTGGTTGAATGCCAACCTGGGTTACGTTAATACCTCGCGCGCCCGGGCAAAGGTGCAGCACTGGTTCAAACAGCAGGCGCGCGAGCAGAACGTGCAGGCTGGCAAGTTGATGCTGGATCGGGAGCTGACCCGCCTGGCGCTCAATGGTGCGGATTACGCCCATCTGATCGACAAGCTGGGTATCAGAAGCCAGGAAGATCTGTTTGCGGCTGTCGGTTCCGGTGATGTGCGGCTGATGCATGTGGTCAACGTCGCCCAACAACTGGTCGAACCCGACAGCCATAGCGAACAGCTGGAGCTGATTCCGCGCCGGGCCACCAAGCCGGCGCGCCGTGGCGATGTGTTTATCCAGGGCGTCGGCAACCTGTTGACGCAATTGGCCGGCTGCTGCCAGCCGGTACCAGGCGATCCAATCATCGGCTATATCACCCTGGGCCGCGGCGTTACCGTACACCGGGCTGATTGTGCAACGGCAATGCAGTTGCAGGACCGGGACTCCGACCGCCTGATCGAGGTGAGTTGGGGGGGAGAGCCGATCCAGACCTATCCAGTGGAAATCTTTATCAAGGCCTATGATCGCTCGGGACTGTTGCGCGATGTATCGCAGATGCTCGCCAACGACAAGATCAACGTGCTGGAAGTCAGTACCCGTACCAACAAGGATGACAATTACGCGGCCATGTTGCTGACCGTGGAGGTGCCGAATATCAACATGCTCGGCCGCCTGCTGGCGCGCATCAATCAGTTGCCGAATGTGATTGAGGCCCGTCGCAACCGTAAGGAAGCCAGCGCGTGAGCTATCAGTTGGATGATCTGCTGTACCTGATGCAATGCCTGCGCGACCCCGAGCACGGCTGTCCCTGGGATCTGGAGCAGTCATTCGACAGCATAGTGCCGCATACGCTGGAAGAGGCCTACGAGGTCGCCGATGCCATTGCCGAAAGGGACTTTCCGCAGCTCGCTGGAGAACTCGGAGATCTGCTGTTTCAGGTGGTCTATTACGCCCAACTGGGCCAGCAAGCGGGGCACTTCGTCTGGGCCGATGTGGTTGATGGCATTACCCGCAAACTGGTCCGCAGGCACCCGCACGTATTTCCCGACGGGAAGCTGCGCACGCCGGCTGGCAGCATCAAGATAGAGCCTGAGCAGGTCAAGCAGCGTTGGGAAGCGATCAAGGCAGAGGAACGGGCAGAGAAGGCCGAGCGCCCGCAACAGCTGTCTCTGCTCGACGACGTGCCGCGTGCGTTGCCCGCGCTGAGTCGCGCGCAAAAATTGCAGAAGCGGGCTTCTCAAGCCGGTTTCGACTGGAACGAAGCGGCGCCGGTGATCGACAAAATCGCCGAAGAGCTGGACGAAGTCAGAGAGGCGGTGGCCTCAGGCGACGCTAATGCTGTAGCCGAGGAAATGGGCGATCTGATGTTCGCCATGGTAAACCTGGCCCGCCACCTGCAGGTGGATGCCGAAACCGCACTACGTCAGGGCAACGAAAAATTCGAACGGCGCTTTCGTTTTATCGAGCAGAGACTTGCAGATGACGGAGAATCCGTACAGGAAGCCGGGCTGGAGCGTCTCGACCAGCTCTGGGAGCGAGCCAAGACTCAGGGTTTATAGCAATCCCCTTGTGCTCAGTGCTGCGGTTCTTTTTGTTGCTCAATCAACTGTTGCAGATGCATGCGGCTAAGTTCCAGATACCGTGGGGTAGGGCCGGCATCGCCATACAGCGGGTCACCCAGCTCATCGACGGCAATGACTTCTTCGCCGGCCTTATAGGGCAGGCTGGCCTCGTACTCTTCAAGCGCAGCGCTGAGCAGATCGGTAATCAGGTCCTCTACACTCATCTTGGGATACATTTCATGCAACGCTGCAAGTCGCGCTGCGTCTTCCAGCGGTAGTTTTACCTGATAGCTATTCTGCGTAATCCGCCCTTTGGCGCTGTGTTCCCACTCCTGGGTCAACTCACGAATCTTCATACTGCCCCCTTACCTATAGTCGTATCGCCTGTAGCCCTATCTGAATTCTAGTTCTGATTCGGGCTACTTGTACTGGTTCGACCGATAAACCTTGAGGTCGGTTCCTAGTGCAGAGCCAGGGGTTGTCAGATACGCGCGTGCACCGCATTCTGTTGGGCCTGCGATGTCAGTTATGCTGGCCAGCTTATAGATGAAGGAGAGCACCATGACCGAGATCGATGCGCGCTTGCGCGAGGATGTACACGAGCTGGGCGAACTCTTGGGCGAAACCATTCGTGTCCACCTTGGCGATGAATTTTTACAGCGGGTCGAGCGTATCCGTCTGGGCGCCAAGCAGGGCCGCAAAACCGATCAGGCTGCTCACGATACCCTGCTGGCGGCGCTACATGACCTGCCGGACGACCAACTGCTGCCGGTATGCAGGGCTTTCAACCAGTTTCTCAACCTGGCCAACATTGCCGAGCAATACCATCGCATACGCCGGCGTCGCGCCGATGAACCGCTGTCCTTCGAGGAGCGCTGCATCAGCGAGTTATTGCAGCGCCTCAAAGACGCTGGTCACGATGCCGACAGCATCGTTCGACACGTCGGCGAGCTGGATATCGAGTTGGTGCTCACCGCCCATCCGACCGAAGTGACCCGGCGCACCTTGATCCAGAAATACGATGCCATCGCCATGGCGTTGGCCCGCCGCGATCATGATGACCTCAGTCAGTTAGAGCGTGATGAGGTGCGCGCTGATCTTGCACGATTGATCAGTGAAGCCTGGTACACCGACGAAATCCGCCGGACTCGGCCGACGCCCGTCGACGAGGCCAAGTGGGGCTTTGCGGTCATTGAGCATTCTCTCTGGCAGGCATTGCCGCGGTTTCTGCGGCGGCTCGACGATGATCTCTATAACGCTACCGGCCAACGTCTGGACAGCCGCGCGGTGCCGGTGAGTATCGCCTCGTGGATGGGCGGCGATCGGGATGGCAATCCGAATGTCACTCACACCGTTACCCGTGAAGTGCTGTTGCTGGGCCGCTGGATGGCCGCTGATCTATATCTGCGCGATATCGAAGGTCTGGCCAATCAACTGTCCATGCAAAGTGCCAGTGATGCGATTATCGAGCTGACCGGTCCGGTGGATGAACCCTACAGAGCCTTGCTGAAACAGTTGCGCGAGCGTTTGCAGGCGACCCGTGAATGGGCCGCAGCGGCGGTTAAGCAGGACACCCAGCCTTCCGCCGCGGTGCTGCAGCATATCGATGAGCTGCGCCAACCGCTGGAGCTGTGCCGCGACTCCCTGCTTGAGCAGGGCATGACGCTGACCGCCAACGGTCCCTTGCTGGACACCCTGCGACGCGTCAATGCTTTCGGCCTGGGCTTGGTCCGTCTGGATATTCGTCAGGATGCGCAGCGGCATTGCGACGCCCTGAGTGAGCTGACGCTGCATCTGCAATTGGGTGACTATGCACAGTGGGATGAGCGCGATCGCTGCGATTTTCTGCTGACCGAATTGCATAATCCCAGACCGCTGTTGCCGCCGAACTGGCAACCCAGCAGCGAGGTTGCGGAAGTGCTGGATACTTGCCGGGTGGTGGCGACGCAGCCGCGGGAAATGCTTGGCTCTTACGTGATTTCCATGGCCTCGAGCCCGTCGGACGTGCTGGCGGTCAAGCTGCTGCTCAAGGAAGTGGGCGTGGCCTGGCCGATGCGCGTGGCACCCCTGTTCGAGACCCTGGATGATCTTAACAATGCCGCGCCGGCGATTGATGCCTTGCTGGCGCTGGAGGCCTATCGCAGTCTGGTCGGTGATGAGCAGGAAGTGATGATCGGCTATTCCGACTCGGCCAAGGACGCCGGCACGCTGGCGGCTGGCTGGGCGCAGTATCGCGCGCAGGAGGCCCTGGTGGCGGTGTGTCGCGAGCGCGGCGTGCGCCTGCGGTTGTTTCACGGCCGCGGCGGCACGGTTGGTCGCGGCGGCGCACCGGCGCATATGGCGATACTTTCACAGCCACCGGGTTCGGTTCAGGGCCAGTTCCGGGTCACGGAGCAGGGCGAGATGATCCGCTTCAAATATGGTCTGCCGGACATCGCTGTGCAAAGCCTGCAGCTCTATGTCAGTGCCGTGCTGGAGGCCACACTGCTGCCACCGCCGGCACCGGAGCCGGCGTGGCGCGACCTGATGGAAAGCCTCGCGGCACGCTCGGTTGAGGTTTACCGCGGCGTAGTGCGCGACGAGCCGCAGTTTGTCGAGTATTTCCGCCAGGCCACTCCAGAGCAGGAGCTGGCCCGCCTGCCGCTCGGCAGCAGACCGGCAAAGCGTCGTAGCCAGGGCGGTATTGAGACCCTGCGAGCGATTCCATGGATTTTTGCCTGGACGCAAACGCGGTTGATGTTGCCGGCATGGCTCGGCGCTGGCCAAGCCCTGCGTGAATCGATGGACGCCGGCGAGCAGGATCAATTGCGTGCGATGATGCGCGGCTGGCCGTTCTTTCTCGCGCGCGTGGAAATGCTTGAGATGGTCCTGGCTAAAGCCGACGGCGGGATTGCCCGGTTCTATGAAGAGCGCCTGGCAGATCCCGCGCTGTGGCCGCTGGGTGAACAATTGCGCAATTCGCTTGAGCAAGCGATGGATGTGATCCTGGCGCTGCGCCAGACGGATCGATTGCTGGCGCATAATCCGGCACTCGGGGAGTCAGTGGCGATCCGTAACCCCTATACCGATCCGTTGCACCTGCTTCAGGCGGAGTTATTGGGCAGAACCCGAGCGCAAGGGGAGAGCATAGACCCCGACCTTGAACGGGCATTACTGGTTACCGTGGCTGGAATTGCCGCAGGGATGCGTAATACGGGTTAATAACCCTGATAAGCAGCATGGCTGGTCTGCACTGCAGAGGCTGTTCAGGCCGCGCCAGCCGGGCTTCTACTTTGGTCCGGCTTGTGTGTGTCTGCTGGTAAGTGTATGTTGAACGCCCTTTTCGCATACCCCAATAATGCGACAGTTTTTTGCGCCGACGTGACAGTTGGCACTGCCAGCCTGCGAGCCTATTCGTCAGGCGGCCCGGTTTCGGTATTATTTTAGGAGTCTATCTATGCGAGTTATCCTGTTGGGCGCGCCTGGCGCAGGCAAGGGCACACAGTCCCAATTCATCTGCAAGCACTACGGTATTCCGCAGATTTCCACTGGTGACATGCTGCGTGCGGCGGTCAAGGCGGGCACTGAAATGGGTCAGCAGGTCAAGCAGGTGATGGATACCGGTAGCCTGGTGTCCGACGATCTGATCATCGGCCTGATCAAAGAGCGCATCGCGCAGGATGACTGCAAGAACGGTTTCCTTTTTGACGGCTTCCCGCGCACCATTCCCCAGGCCGAAGCGCTGAAGGAGTCGGGCGTCAAGATTGACCACGTGCTGGAAATTGCCGTGGACGATGAAGAGATCGTCGAGCGTCTGTCCGGTCGCCGTGTACACCCGGGCTCCGGGCGGATTTATCACATCAGCCATCAGCCGCCCAAGGTTGAAGGCAAGGATGATCAGACTGGCGAAGATCTGGTACAGCGCGATGATGACGTTGAAGCTACCGTGCGCAATCGGCTGAAGATCTATCACCAGCAGACCAAGCCGCTGGTGGCCTTCTATCAGCAGTTGTCCGACGAGCATGGCACGCCCAAGTGCAGCAAGGTCGAAGGCATAGGTACTGTTGACCAGATCACCAGCAAGGTAATGCAGGCGCTGAGCTGAGCGCACCTCACCCCGTTGGGTGAATCAGCAGCTGTAACCACAAGGACCCGTGCTGACGATTAGTCGCACGGGTCTTTTGCATTGGCTACAATGCAGCCCCTTTTCTCAAGTACGGCCACGAGCAGACCATGACTACGCTACTTGCCCTGGATACCGCGACCGAAGCCTGTTCTGCTGCGCTGCTGCATGAAGGGCAGGTGATTCATCGCTTCGAGGTGATACCGCGCATGCACGCTGTGCGCTTGCTTCCCATGCTCGAAGAGTTGCTGACCGAAGCAGACCTCAGGTTGAAGCAGGTCGATGCGCTGGTCTTCGGCCGTGGCCCCGGCGCTTTTACCGGTGTGCGTATTGCTACGGGGATGGTTCAGGGATTGGCATTTGCCACAGGCAAGCCAGTGATCCCGGTGTCCAACCTGGCCGCCCTGGCGCAGCGCGCCTGGCGCGAGCACCAAGCGAAGACAGTCTGTGCGGCGATTGATGCGCGGATGGACGAGGTGTATTGGGGTTGTTACCGCCTGGAGCAGGGCGTGATGCAGTTGCACGGCGAGGAGCGCGTCTGCGCCCCCGAAGCCGTGATGACCCCGGCAGGCTTTGGCTCAGCCCAGGGTGCCGGGACCGGTTGGCAGTATGCGGATCGCCTCGCCGTCAAGGTTGCTGCGGCCTGGACCGAGATGCTACCCGATGCCCGCGATCTGCTGAGCCTGGCCTTGCCGCGGTGGCTGGCGGGCGAGGTACTGGATGCGGCCGATGCCCAGCCAGTGTACCTGCGCGACAAGGTTGCCACGCCCAAGCAGCAGGCGTAGGTCATTCAGTTCGTCGGCTGGGTTTTGCCTTTTAACTGACGTCAGGCTAATCTGCAGACCTGATTCCCTGGAGTGCGTCGATGCGTCTGGATGGCTATATTCCATTCACTGCGCTGCCTGAGCGCAGTACTCGCCCTGTTGTCCCTGCGGCCAACAGTGAGCCTGTGCGCGCGGGGCAGACGGCCTCAGCCGCGCCAGTGGAGCCGGTTCGTTCGCTGGTGCCGCGTGCTGTGAGTGCCGCCAGTGCCAACGCCGAATACATTCCCGCCCGCCGGGAGAGCCAGGAACCGGTCTATGGTCGGTCCAATCAGGCGTTGTCCAGCTACCAATTTACCGCCAATATTCCCGTCAACGACGAATCCGAAGGTATTTTCGGTATCGACCTGTTTGCTTGATCCTTTTCCCTTTGCTGAGCTTTTCTTTGCCGACCATCGCTGATGTCTGAACCTTTCTCCGCTAACGCCATCGGCGTGACCTGGCTGCAGGATGCTTATGCTTCTGCGGCCGAATCTCTGGCCAGGCAACTGGGTTTGCCCTGCGGCCAGGCGGATTCAGCAACCTGTTCGCTCTGGTTGCAGGTGGGCGAGCACGGTTTGAGTCTCCAGGCCAGCGGTCCTGACGCTCCGGGCGCGGTCAGGGTAGATTTTGTCGAAGGTGCAATGGCGCATCGGCGTCAGTTCGGCGGAGGCGCCGGGCAGATGGTGGCCAAAGCGGTGGGCTTGCGCGGTGTGATTCGGCCGAGCGTGCTGGATGCCACCGCAGGATTGGGGCGCGATGCCTTTGTGTTGGCGGCGCTGGGTTGTCAGGTGACGCTGATCGAGCGTCAGCCGGTGATCGCTGCACTGTTGGACGACGGGCTGCAACGTGCCCGCGCGGCCGGTGGCGAAGTGGCCGAGATCGCCGCGCGCATGCAGCTGATCCACGCGGATGCCATTGAGGCGATGGGTGCCTGGCAAGGGCAGATACCTCAGGTTGTCCACCTGGATCCGATGTTCCCGCACCGGGACAAGTCTGCGCTGGTAAAAAAGGAAATGCGTCTGTTTCGGCCATTGGCGGGGGATGACCTGGATGCGCCAGCACTGCTGGCGGCGGCGTTGCAATTGGCTAGCCATCGCGTCGCGGTCAAACGCCCGCGCAAGGCATCCGCCATTGAGGGTGTATTACCCAGCGCTCAGCTCAATGGCCAGTCCAGCCGTTACGACATCTACGGCAAAAAGAAGCTCGAAGCCTGAGCTTATGCCGGCTCCACAGGTGCGATGGGTGCGGTATTGGACGACCGTGCGACCTGCCGGATAGAGAGCCTGATCTCTGCGCTCAATACCCGTTTTGCCGTGTTTTCAGCGATGTCCTCCAGGCCCGGCAGGTATTGCAGGCGGCCTTCGCTATCGGTCCTGATCACCTGCAGATCATTCAGCCGCTGGATAAACTGACGAAACAGTGTCTTGTCGAAAAATTCCGGCGCGTTCAGCCCGTGCAGAATTGACAGGCGCTGGGCCATGACCGTGCAAAGTGTTTCCAGCTCCTCGGCGGTGAGGCTGCCGTTGGGATTGTTCAGCAGCAGAGCAGCGGCCATGTAGAAGCGTTCAAGCATTTGCAGAATGCTGCGAGCCAGTAGGCTAAGCAGTACGAATTCGCTGGAACTCGGGTCCGGCCGCTTGATCTGGCCCGCTTCTTCGCGCAACAGTCCTTCGGCAATCAAGCCGTCTATCCATGTGCTGATCACGCCGGGCAGTTCGGCGTCCTGCCATTGCAGAAAGAGTTCGCCCTGCAAATAGGGATAGATGGCGCTGACCAGCTTGTCGATCTGTTCGCGGCTCATGCGTGGATTGTTCAGGAACAGGCAAGCAATCAGCGCCGGCAGTGCTACCAGATGCAGCACGTTGTTGCGGTAGTAGGTCATCAGCACCGCCTGCGGCTCATCCAGAAACAGGATCTCGCCCAATGCATCGGATTGGCGACCCATAAACTGCATGCCTTCGACATATTCAATCATTGCCTGGCCGTCCATATCGGGCAGGGTCATGCTTGGGCTGTAGGGTACCCGGCTCAGCAGCGACTTGTAGGTATTCAGCACACGCTTCAAGGCTGGCTCATCCAGCGCCAACCGGCTGGTGGACAGCATAGCCAGTGCGACCATATTTACCGGATTGGCATCGGCGGCGGCATTGATGGCGTTGGCCAGACTGCGCGCCAGTTGCTTGGTGGTCTCCGAGAGCCATTCCGGGCGGTAGTCAGGGGCATAGTCGCGCTGCCGCCAGCCGGGCTGTTGCTGTTCAAGAAAGCCGTTCAGGGAGACCGGCTCACCAAAGTTGACCGCGACCTTGCCAAAACGCAATTTCAAAGCGGACAGCACCCGGAAGATATCAAAGAAGGATTCCTTTTTTTTCTCCTGGCCGCGTAGTTCGCCCAGATAGGTGCGGCCTTCCAATACCCGTTCGTAACCGACATAGACTGGAACGAAAACGATAGGCCGACGTGAGGAACGCAGATAACTGCGCAGGGTGATGGCCAGCATGCCGGTCTTGGGGTTCAGCGTCCGGCCAGTGCGCGAGCGTCCGCCCTCGATAAAGTATTCGACCGGAAAGCCGCGGCTGAACAGGGTATGCAGGTATTCATTGAACACGGCGGTATACAGCTGGTTGCCTTTGAAGGTGCGGCGCATGAAAAAAGCGCCGCCGCGGCGCAATATGCCGCCGATTACCGGCATGTTCAGGTTGATGCCGGCGGCAATATGCGGCGGCGTCAGGCTGTTTTGAAACAGGATATAGGACAACAGCAAATAATCGATGTGGCTGCGGTGGCAGGGCACATAGATGATCTCGTTACCCCGGGCAATGCGTTGCACCCGCTCTATGTGATTGATGCGGATGCCGTCATAGAGCTTATTCCAGAACCACGACAGCACCACTTCCATAAAGCGAATGATGCTGTAGGTGAAATCCGAGGCGATCTCATTGGCATAGCGCGCCGCATCCTTGCGCGCCTTGGTCGGATCAACGCCTTTCTCCAGCGCCTCTTTTTCGATCGCCGCGCGCACCATCGGCGATTGCAACAGCCCTTTCAGCAGGGTGCGACGGTGTGACAGGTCGGGGCCGACCACGGCGCCGCGCTGCTGGCGGAAGTACACCCGCAGTAGCCGTCCAGTGCGGCGTACATGCCGCTCGTGACCCAATTGCTCGCCGACCAGCTCTTTGAGCGACAGGGCTTCGCCGAAGCGCACGCGGATCTTGCGGCCGTGCAGCAATATCGCCAGCAGTTTGCGCATGCGCCCGCCGACCGCCCAGTTATATGCAAACAGCAGCTTGATCGGCGATGACTCGACATCGGGTGACTGCCCCCAGAACACGCTGACGGGGACTAGCTGTACTTCTTCGCGTTGGCGTTCCTCCACCGCGCTGATCGCGCGCAGCAAACGCGGGGACTGCCCACGCGGGTCGGGGCGCCCGACCCAGGCCTGCTCTTTGCTGAGGAAGGCGTAGGACTCCTGCTCCCCCAGTCCGCCAACGGGGGCTCTTACCGGGCGCGGCAGGCCGGCTTTGCGGCATTCGCGGTCCAGAACGATCAGATCGGACAAGGATCGGTAGGGCAGCACATAGATGATCGGTGTGTCTCGATCCAGATGCAGATCAAAGGCAGCGTTGCCGATACTGTCCGATCGCGCCCAAAGGTAGAGTAAGCGGCGAAGTAAACCGAAGCGTAAGCGGCCGAAAAACGAAGAATAGACTGCGGGCATGGGGCTCTCTGGAGGATGTGCTGATGCGTGGCTGGTGCAACCAGACCTATGTAATGGAAGGGATTCTAGCGCTTTTAACATCCGGTTACAGCTCATGCCATCATCAGGCTTGGTGATCCCCCGCCACAAGGCTTGAAATCCCCTGCACGCGTTCATATAGTCACTGCCTTGAGCGCTGATACATGCCTCGCTGTCACTGTGGGACAGGCCGAGGACGCTGCCTCGGCGATCCAACCCCGTAGGGTGTTTGAACGTCCGCGTCCGGTTTATTTCTATCCCCCCACGCTGCAGCATTCAATGTATCCTTGCGCGTTACATTGCCCGCCCGTACGCGGTGCAATCGACTATCTGGGGGAATCGGAAGAGGCCAATGATAAACATAAATAGCCTGACCAAACGCTTTGGCGAGCACGTCGCTGTGGACAATCTGTCCTTTGCTGTGAGTCCGGGGGAAGTGCTCGGCTTTCTTGGCCCTAACGGTGCCGGTAAATCCACCACCATGAAGATGCTCACCGGTTTTCTGACGCCTGATGGCGGCTCGGCCTCGGTCTGTGGCTTTGATATCCAGACCCAGACCTTGCAGGCCCAGCAGCAGATGGGCTATCTGCCGGAAGGCGCCCCCTGCTACGGCGACATGCGTGTTAAGCGCTTCCTCGAATTTATTGCTGAAATTCGTGGTTACAGCGGTGCTGAAAAGCATAAGCGGGTCGCCTGGGCTGCTGAGCAGTTGGAGCTGCAAGCGGTGATGGGGCAGAGCATCGAGACCCTGTCCAAGGGCTTCAAGCGCCGGGTGGGCCTGGCCCAGGCGATTCTGCATGATCCCAAGGTGTTGATCCTCGATGAGCCTACCGATGGGCTGGATCCCAACCAGAAATTCCAGGTGCGCAAGCTGATCCAGCAACTGGCTGAGGGCAGCAACAAGATCGTGGTCATCTCCACACATATTCTCGAAGAAGTCAGCGCAGTCTGCAGCCGTGCGGTGGTGATTGCCCACGGGCGCCTGCTCGCCGATGGCACCCCGGACGAGCTGGAAGCGCGCTCGCGCTACCACCAGGCAGTCACCGTGGATCTTGCGCAACCGGTTGATAGCCTGCCATTGCTGGCCTTGCCAGGCGTGCTGGAGGTTGAAAGTCAGCGGGATGGGCAACTGCTTACCGTGCTGGCCAAGCCAGGCGACGTTATCTTCCCGGCGGTGGGGCAATATGCCCGTGAGCATAACTGGCCGGTTCGCGAGCTTTCGGTAGAGCGCGGTCGTCTGGATGAAGTCTTCCGTCGTCTGACTGCGGAGGAGGCGGCATGAAAAATCTCGGTGTGATTTTCAAACGCGAGCTCGGCAGCTATTTCTCTACACCCCTGGCGTATATTTTCATCGTCATTTTTCTGGTCCTGTCGGCAGTCTTCACCTTTTATCTGGGTGGTTTCTACGAGAGCGGTCAGGCTGATCTGAATGCCTTCTTCAACTTCCATCCCTGGTTGTACCTGTTCCTGGTGCCGGCTGTGGCCATGCGTCTGTGGGCTGAGGAGCGCAAGTCAGGCACCATCGAGTTGCTGATGACCTTGCCGGTATCGCGTTCCGACATGGTGCTGGGCAAGTTTCTTGCGGCCTGGGTGTTTATCGGTATCGCCTTGCTGCTGACCTTCCCCATCATCATCACGGTCAACTATCTCGGCGCCCCTGATAATGGTGCGATCTTCACCGGCTACCTGGGCAGTTGGTTGCTGGCTGGTGGCTACCTGGCGATAGGTTCCTGCATGTCGGCACTGACCAAGAACCAGGTCATCGCCTTTATCGTCAGCGTGGTGGCCTGCTTCATCTTTATCGTCAGCGGCTTTTCACTATGGCTGGACCTGTTTACCGGTTGGGCACCTCAATGGTTGCTTGACGCCATTGCCTCACTCAGTTTCCTGATTCGTTTTGACGCCATCAGTAAAGGCGTTCTGGACCTGCGTGACTTGCTGTATTTCGTATCGCTCATGGCTGTGTGGTTGCTGGCTACGGCGATTGTCATCGACCTGAAAAAGGCCGATTGAGGCGAAGGGGACATAAGAATGAAACGTTTAATGTATTCGGGTACCGGTTTGCTGGTACTGCTGTTGGCCTTTGTTGCCTTCAATATGGCCTCCAACGTGCTGCTGCCGGGCGCACGGCTGGATCTGACCGAACAGAAATTGTTCACCATTTCCGATGGCACGCGGGAGATCCTCACCGAGCTGGAAGAGCCGATCACCCTGTATTTCTTTTTCTCCGACCGGGCCAGCAAGGACATGGTCATCCTGCGTAACTATGCGCGGCGCGTGGAAGAGTTACTGAAGGAATACGAGCGGGTAGCCGACGGCAAGATAAAGCTGCAGATCATCGATCCACAACCCTTTTCCGAGGCGGAAGATCGGGCAGCGGAGTTTGGCTTGCAGGATATTCCATTGCCGCAGAGCGGTGAAAAGCTGTATTTCGGTCTGGCGGGCACCAATCCGGTGGCTGAACGTGAGGTCATTCCGTTCTTTTCCCTGGAGCAGGAAGGCTTGCTGGAGTACGAGCTGAGCCGTTTGATCAACAGCCTTTCACAGGCGGAAAAGCCGCAGGTCGGCTTGCTCAGCGGGTTGCCCATGACCGGTGGAACCAATCCGATGACCGGGCAAGCGTCTGCACCTTGGGTGGCGCTGGAGCAAGTCCGGCAGCTATTCAACATTCAAAACCTGGAGCATGACATGGACCAGGTGCCGGAAGATGTTGATGTGTTGCTCCTGGTTCACCCCAAAGCCATGACTGAAACAGCCTTGAACGCGGTGGACCAGTTTGTTCTGCGCGGCGGCAAGTTGCTGGCCTTTATTGACCCGCTGGCCGAGTCGGACCAGAGCCGGGAGGCGATGATGGAGGGTATGGCCGATGGCAAGTCGTCCGACCTTTCCCCTTTGCTGAAAAACTGGGGTGTCGATTTCAATCCTGAGCGGGTGGTGCTGGACGCGCGGTTGGGTATGTCGGTTGGCCGTGGCGAAGGCCAACTGCCGGCCCGACATATTGGCTGGCTGGAAGTAGAGCCTGAGCAATTGAACAATGAAGATACGGTCACCGCACCGTTGAGCCTGGTCACTGTGGCGACCGCCGGCGCTTTGAAGCACGTGGAAGGCGCGCAAACGACCTTTACTCCGCTGCTCTCGAGTACGGCCAACAGCGCTTTGGTAGCGAGCAGCGCCTTCTCGGGCATGGAAGATCCTGAAGTACTGCTGGACGGCTTTGAAGCGGATGACCAGGTCTATCATTTCGCCGCACGTATTCAGGGCCCGGCCACGTCCGCCTACCCTGAAGGGCTGGAAGGAATTGAGCCGGGTGTTCAATCTGCCGACAACATCAACGTCATGGTGGTCGCGGATACTGATCTGCTGACCGACCGGATGTGGGTGCAGGTGCAGGACTTCTTCGGTCAACGTGTTCCTCAGCCTTGGGCAGACAACGGTGGGTTGCTGATCAATGCGCTGGATAACCTGTCTGGCTCCGAGGCGCTGATCAGTGTGCGTTCGCGCGGCAACTTCAGCCGTCCGTTTACCGTGGTGGAAGATCTGCAGCGCGCTGCCGAGCGCCGCTACCGTGCCAGCGAGCAACGCTTGCAAGCTCAACTGGCGGAGACGGAGCAGCAGCTGGCTCAGTTGCAGCAGGGCCAGGACCCAACCCAGATGCTGGAGATGACGGCTGAGCAAGAGCAGGCCGTGCAGCGCTTCCTGGATGAGAAGCTGCAGATTCGCAAGCAGTTGCGCGATGTTCGCTTTCAGTTAAACGCCGATATCGAGCGTCTTGGTACTTGGTTGAAGGTGATCAATATTGCCCTGGTGCCAGCGTTATTGACTCTGGGTGTCCTGATCTGGTGGGTGGTTGCACGTATTCGCCGCCGCCGGTCGGTATAGGGAGTCGCTGCCATGAAAGTGAAACTGATAGCCGTTCTGGCCGTGATATCCATATTGCTGATCGCTGTCGCGTTGCAACAGCAGAACGATGCCCGGGTGGATGATCTGCAAAGCCGTCAGTTGCTCTCAGAGGAACAACTGGCTGTCGTCAATCAGATGGATAACCTGGTTGTAGCCAAGGCCGGCGTCGAAGTCGAGGTGGTGCGTGACGGCGGTCGCTGGGGCGTGGTCAGTAAAAATATGTTCCCGGCCCAGCCGGAACGAATTGCGGCTCTGCTCCATGCGGTGCGTGGTGCGCGGGTGACCGCGTCGCAGACGGATAATCCCGACTATCACGCGCGCCTGGGGCTGGACATGAGCGCGCCGCAAAACGCTACTCTGCAGGTGACCATGGCCGCGGGTGAAGAGTCGGTCGGCATCATCTATGGCAACCCTGTCGGCAGTGGTCAGGTGGTGCGCTTTGCCGATGAAAATCAGGTATGGCTGATCAACCGGCCCTTTGGCATGACTGTCAGCGATGTGGAGTGGCTGGATCTGCAGGTAACACAGATCCCGATGACGCAGGCAGCGTCGGCACGCTGGACTCATGCCGATGGCGAGGTGTTAGAGGTAGAAAAGGCCAAGGAAGGGGATTACAACTTCCGTCTGGCCGGGCTTGAGCAGGCCGACCAGCAGGGTAATGAGCGCTGGACCAACAGCATGGTGCTGGCGCTTATCGATCTGCGCGCCCAGGATGTGAAACTGCGCTCCGAGCTGGAGCTCGACGAGCCGATGCTGCAGATGCAAGTGACGACCTGGAGTGGCGCTGAATTGGAAGCCAGCCTGTATGACATCGATGGAAAGTATTGGTTATTGCTGGACCATTTCGAGCAGCCTGAGGACAGCAATCTGGGCGTCAATACCGATGAGCGCTGGGCCTTTCAACTGGGCATTGGGCAGGTGGAAAGCCTGAACAAGCGCCAGTCCGATATTGTTCGGGGTGGCGAGTCCGACTAGTGTTCTTTTCGTTGTGACAAAAGCCCGCGTGTTTTTAACTGCGGGCTTTTTGCATTTCGGGCTGGTCGGTAATTGGTTGGCACTGGTTTCGTGTGGGGTAGGCCGATTGCCCTGGACCGCTGCACGACACGCTACTAGCCATCCATGGAGCTCGTCGGTGCACATCCCTGTGCACCGACGGTCATGCAGCGGTCCAGGGCAACCGGCCTCGTAAGGACTTGGGGCCGCCTTCATTTCGCTAATCGATTGAATCGCTGCGCGGATCTATCCAAGTTGCTGGTAAACCCACTTCATAAATTCGCCCGGTGGAAGTGCGCCGTTGATGCGGGTCACTTCCTGGCCGCCGCGTAATACCATCAAGGTCGGGATGCTGCGGATGCTGTAGCGCGCGGCCAGCGCCTGTTCTTCTTCGGTATTGATCTTGAGGAACTGGGCTTTCGGGCCAGCGGCTGCGGCGGCTTTTTCAAAGGTCGGTGCGAACTGCAGACAGGGGCCGCACCAGGGTGCCCAGAAGTCCAGGATCAGCGGCAGGTCGGATGAGGCATGAGCATTGAACTGGGTACTGTTGACCGGTATCGGTTGATCCGTCAACAAAGGCTGCTTGCAGGCGCCGCAGTTGGGGTCGTCCGCCAGGCGGTCTTGTTCAATCCGGTTTTTGCGATGGCAGTGGGCGCAGGCAATGATCATGGGTAGGCACTCTTTTGCTGTTGGCTAATCCGCTGACTCAGGGCTTCATCGCCCAGATAAACTCGCTTTCGCCTTCACTGGTCACTTTCAGCCAGCGATCAGGGTCGTCATCACTCTGGTCTTCGGACCAACCGCCTACGGAGCAACGGACTTCCTGGCCAAGGCCCGCATTGACGGCGCGAGCACAATCCCGATCGGTTTCCCAGGGGGTACTGTCGCTGTCGAACCAGACGCTGGCCCATTTGCCGGCGGCCTTGCGCACGATCATCAATGGGATGGTTTGGCCATCCAGCGTCAATGTGCCGCGACGGGTCAGCTCGTTCCAGGGCTTGAGCTGCAGCGGGCCTATCTGGCTGTTCAGCCATTCGGTCAACGCGTCCAAGTGCTCTTCGCGCAGGTAAATCTCTATATCAGGTTGGCGCACGGGCAGTCCTCTCAGGAGCGTTGCAGCAATACCAGCCGCATGGCGACTTCCAGCGACGGCAGCCCGGTTTCCAGCAGAGCCTGCTGACGTTCGGGGCGGCTGCGGAAGCCATGCGGTGTCATGCCGATCAGGTTGGCCAGGTCGGCCGGGTTCAGGTTCAAAGCATAGCGCAGGGTCTGATCATTGACGATCTGCATACCCTCAGGTAATGCCTTGATCAATTCCGGGGTCGGATGAATGCTGTCATACAGGTTTTCGCGCAGGCTCATCAGATGGTCGGCATCCGGGCCGACCAGTAGCACATGACCACCGGGTTTGAGTGTGCGCAGGCACTCGTCCCAGCTCCAGGGACTGAAGACGCACAACGCAGCATCCAGACTGGCCTCGGGCACCGGTAATCGGGCACTGGAGGCAACCAGCCACTGAATCTCTCGGCTGCGTCGGCAGGCCTTGAGGATGGCGTCTTTGCTTATATCCAGCCCGGCGACCTGACATTGCGGCAGTGCGGCGGCCAGGCGCGCACTGTAGTAGCCTTCGCCACAGCCCATGTCCAGCAAGGTCTCGGGTGCATGCTCGGTAAAGATCTGATTGATACGGTCGCTGACCGGCTGATAATGGCCGCCATCCAGAAACGCCTGGCGGCAGGCGAGCATGGCCGGGGTGTCGCCGGGCTGGCGGCTGTTCTTGTGTTGCACCAGCAGCAGATTGAGGTAGCCCTGACGCGCCTGATCGTAGCCATGGCCGTTGTCGCAGTACCAGTGTTTATCCTGCGCGCTCAACAATGCCTGGCAGTGGGGGCAAATCAGTCTCAGCATCAGGTCAACAGCCGCTCAAGCGTGGCTTCATAGATATCCGTCAGCGTATCCAGATCGGCGGCGCTGATGTGTTCATCAAGCTGGTGGATGGTGGCATTGACCGGTCCCAGCTCGACCACCTGGGTGCCCATGGTCGCGATAAAACGTCCGTCCGAGGTGCCGCCCGAGGTGGAGGGTTGGGTTTCGCGGCCCGTTACCTGGCGGATGGCTGCACGCACGCCGTCGAGCAGAGCGCCGGGCTCGGTAAGAAATGGCAGACCGGACAGGGTCCAGTTCAGTTCGTAATCCAGGCCCTGCTGGTCGAGCAGCGCGGTAACGCGGGCCTTGAGGCTTTCGACGGTGGATTCGGTGGAAAAGCGGAAGTTGATCAGTGCGATCAGATCGCCGGGGATGACGTTGGTCGCGCCGGTGCCTGAATTGATATTGGATATCTGGAAGCTGGTGGGTGGGAAGAACTCGTTGCCCATGTCCCAGCTTTCAGCGGCCAGTGCTGTCAGCGCCGGTGCCGCCAGATGGATCGGGTTGCGCGCCAGATGCGGGTAGGCCACATGGCCCTGCTTGCCCTTGATCGTCAGTTCGGCGTTGAGTGAGCCGCGGCGACCGTTCTTGACCACATCGCCGACCAGTTCGGTGCTGGAAGGTTCGCCGACGATGCACCAGTCCACATACTCTTCGCGCTCGACCAGTGTTTCCACGACCTTGACCGTGCCTTCAGTAGCCGGGCCTTCCTCGTCGCTGGTGATCAAGAACGCGATGGATCCGTGGTGGTCGGGGAAGGCGGCAACAAAGCGTTCCACGGCGACAACCATGGCCGCCAGGCTACCTTTCATGTCTGCTGCGCCACGGCCGTAGAGCATGCCGTTCTTGATCATGGGTTCGAAGGGCGGCTGTACCCAGCGCTCAGCAGGGCCGGTGGGCACTACGTCGGTGTGACCAGCAAAGCAGAGTACCGGACCATCAATGCCGCGCCGGGCCCAGAGATTGTCTACCTCACCGAAACGCAGGGATTCCAGGCGGAAGCCGCAGGCGGCCAGGCGTTCGCCCATCAGTTGCTGGCAACCGGCGTCGTCCGGAGTGGTGGAGTTGCGGCTGATCAGCTCGCAGGCCAGGGTCAGGGTCGGAGAGAGGTCGGTCATATTGGCTTCGCTGCTAGGTCTGTGTTTCGCCATAATAGCAGACTCGACCCTGATCGCTCAGGGCTGGGCCTACTGGTTTAGAGCATGTCAGGCTTTCGGCGCGCTTGGCCAGCGGGCCTTGCGCCAGGCGCGTCGCTGTTTCTTGTCAAGGAAAGTCCAGGCCAGCAGGCGGCTCTGTTTTTGACCCTGGGCCAGATTGATCACACGGATGTCGGTAGCGCCAAGCGTCTTGAGCTGCTTTTCCAGATCTGCCAGCAGAGCGGATTTGGACACCAGCGTGGTGAACCAGAAAACCTGCCCGGAAATGTCAGCACTTTCCGTGATCATGCGCTGCAGAAAACCGGCTTCGCCGCCCTGGGTGATCAGCTCGTTGGGCTGGCCGCCAAAATTCAGCTTGGGCCCGTCGACGATCTTGTCCTTGCCCAGGTTGCGCCATTTGCGCTCGGTGGCGGCATTGGCTTCGCCCTTGTTGGCGTGGAAGGGCGGGTTGCAGAGGCTGAAATCGAACTGTTCTTCAGGCCCGACGATGCCTTTGAAAATTGCTGTGGCATCGGCCTGCAGGCGCAGGCTGATCGGCCCCTGCAATTTGGCATTGGCGGCCAGGATACGTTCGCCATTGTCCAGGGCGGCCTGATCGATATCGCTGCCGACAAACTGCCATTGATACTCATGCTGGCCAATCAGCGGATAAACCAGGTTGGCGCCGGTGCCTACATCCAGGCCGGTCAGGCTTGGACCGGCGGGAATGTTGCCGTCATGACTTTCACCCAGCAGGTCGGCGACTGCGTGGATCAGGTCGGCGCGGCCGGGTATCGGCGGGCACAGATAGCCGTCGGGGATGTTCCAGTCAGTCACGGCATACTGCAGTTGCAGAAGCCCGCGGTTGAGTTCCTTGACCGAGACCGGATCGGTAAAGTCGAGGGTCTTTTCACCATCCTTGTTGCGGATGATCAGCGCCTTGAGTGCCGGGTTGGCGGCGGTCAGCGCGCCAAAGTTGTAGTGCCCCTGGTGTTTGTTACGGGGGTGAAACGGCATCAGGCTTTGACTCCGACATAAATGGTATTGGTGGCTTCACCGTTCTGGAACGGATTGAAGAAGGGAATAATATGCGCGGCCGTGTTGATGAATACGGTGTCCATGACTTGCATGAATTCAGCGTCGGGCGGGTCCTGGGACCAGAGCGCGAAGACTCCGCCCGCGCGCAGTTGTCGCGCCATGCGCCCCAGATTCTCGACCGTATAAAAACTGGCGTTGCTGTGGTGCAGCAATGCTCGGGGCGAATGGTCGATATCCAGCAGTATGGCATCGAACAGGCGGCCGGGTTGCTGGGGGTCGAAACCGCCAGGGTCTGCGACGGCCATATCGAAGAAGCTGCCATGTACGTAGCGGCTGCGCGGGTCGGCATTCAGTTCCTTGCCCAGCGGTACCTTTTCCTGCTGGTGCCAATGAATCACCGTTTCCAGATAGTCAACGATCAGCAGCTCGCTCAGGCGCTGATCCTTCAGCGCCGCAACGGCGGTATAGCCGAGACCCAGTCCACCGACGACCACAGCCAGCGCTTTGCCTTCAACGGCTGCCAAGCCAAGATCCGCCAGGGCGATCTCGGCATCGTAAAACATGCTCGACATCAGGAATTCTTCGCCGAGCTTGACCTCGTAGATGTCGCGATCGCCGAGTGCCGGGATACGCCGACGCCGCAAGGAAATATCGCCAATGGGAGATGGCTGATTATCGATTTCTTCAAATAACAGGCCCATGGGGGGGGGCTCCAGGCTACGGGGCGGTTGATAGGCGGCATGGTAACACCCGCTAGCGCGCTGGTCTGTGCCGGCATCACGGGTATAATGCGCAGCATCGCGAATTGAGGTGTGCATGAGTACAGATGATCCCCGCTTCGGCGGCATTGCCCGCTTGTATGGCCAGTCGGGCCTGGCCCGGTTGCAGGCCAGCCATGTGGCGGTGGTCGGTATTGGCGGCGTGGGCAGCTGGGTTGCCGAGGCGCTCGGGCGCACCGGGATTGGGCGTATCTCACTGTTCGATATGGACGAGATCTGCGTGACCAACACCAACCGGCAACTGCCGGCGATGACTGGCCAGATCGGCCGCGCCAAGGTTGAAGCCATGGCCGAACGGCTGCGTGCTATCAATCCGGCGTGCGAGGTGCGGCCGGTCATGGATTTTGTCACCGAGAACAACCTGGCCGAGCATATTACCGAGGAGTTCGATTGCGTGATCGACTGCATCGACAGCGTGGCCTCCAAGGTCGCGCTGATCGCCTGGTGCCGCCGCCGACGAATTCCGATCATTACCACCGGTGGGGCAGGCGGACAGATCGATCCGACCCAGATCAAGGTCTCCGACCTGTCAAAAACCGTGAATGATCCGTTGGCGGCCAAGGCGCGCTCGATGCTGCGGCGCGACCACAATTTCCCCCGTTCCGGGAGCAAGCGCAGTTTCGGCGTGCCCTGCGTGTACTCCACCGAACAACTGCGTTACCCGCAACCCGATGGCAGTGTCTGCCAGCAGAAGGCCTTTGTTGGGGAAGGCGTCAAACTCGACTGCGCCGGGGGGTTCGGCTCGGTCACGATGGTCACCGCGACCTTCGGTATGGTCGCCGCCGCGCAGGCGGTTGAGCGGCTGCTGCGCAGTCGCTAGCTGCAAGCGAAAAACATAAAGCCCGCGCCGATGAATCGGGGCGGGCTTTGTTGTAACTTGCCGCTTGAAGCTTAAAGCTCGCGGCTGAACCCCAACGGGGTTCAGTTATGCGCGTGCAGGATCTCGTTGAGCTGAATCGCACTCTTGTTGGTCTTGCACTCGATCGAGCCAGTCTGCGAGTTACGGCGGAACAGCAGGTCGGTTTGATTGGCCAGGTCGCGAGCCTTGACCACTTCGACCAGATTGTCCGCATCATCCAGCAGGGCCACCTTGATGCCGGCGGTGATATACAGCCCGGCCTCGATGGTGCAGCGGTCGCCGAGCGGAATGCCGATACCCGCGTTGGCGCCGATCAGGCAGCCTTCACCAATAGAAATCACGATGTTGCCGCCACCGGACAGGGTACCCATGGTCGAGCAGCCGCCGCCCAGATCCGAGCCCTTGCCGACAAATACCCCGGCGGAGATACGCCCTTCGACCATGCTGGTGCCGGCAGTACCGGCGTTGAAGTTGATAAAGCCTTCGTGCATGACGGTAGTGCCTTCCCCGACGTAGGCGCCTAGACGCACTCGGGCGGTATTGGCGATGCGTACACCGGAGGGCACGACGTAGTCGGTCATGCACGGGAATTTATCCACGCTCAGCACGTTCAGCGCCAGGCCCTGCAGACGCGCGTCCAGCTGGCGCTGCGGCAGCTCATTGATGTCGATGGCGCCCTGATTGGTCCAGGCCACGTTTGGCAGTAATGGGAAGATACCGGCCAGCACAACACCGTGGGGCTTGACCAGCCGATGGGAGAGCAGATGTAGTTTCAGATAGGCCTCAGGCGTGGAGACCGGCGCTTCGTCGGTCGCCAGTACGGTGACAACCAAAGGGCGGGAGCCGCCCTGCAGGGATGTTACCAACGCCGCGGCGTCAGCAAACCCGCCGGCAGTCAACGCCTCGGCCAGTGCAGCGCACTGAGCCGCAGCCAGTTCGATGGCCTGATTGCCGCCGCTGTAGCCCAGTTGATCGCTGATGACCTTGACCAGTTCCTCTTCGGGATTCAGCAGGGGCTGAGGGTAATAAACCTCCAGCCAGTCACCTGCGGTATTTTGCGTGCCGACGCCAATGGCCAGGCTGAAACATTCGCTCATGGGGTGGTTCCTTGGATGCAATTGGTGCTGTTGTCAGTCAATGGCGGCGGCGTATTCATCGGGTTTGAACCCCACCAGCCGTTGTGAGCCAGTATCCAGTACCGGTCTTTTGATCATCGACGGATTAGCCTGCATCAGAGCAATGGCCTTGCCGGTATCGATGTCTTTCTTGTCGCTGTCTTCGAGCTTGCGAAAGGTCGTGCCCTGGCGGTTGAGAATTTTTTCCCAACCGTGCTCGCTGCACCAGGCGTTCAGCTTGTCAGCACTGATGCCTTCCTTCTTGTAGTCATGGAACTGATAATCGACTCCATGCTCGTCCAGCCAGGTTCGGGCCTTTTTCATGGTATCGCAGGCTTTGATGCCGTACAGAGTAATCATTTTTCAGAGGCTCCCGATAAAGCTGCGAATACGCTGGGCTGCTTCGATACAGTCTTCCAGCGGCGCGACCAGAGCCATGCGCACGCGCCCGGCGCCGGGATTATAACCATCAACCTCGCGCGACAGGAAACTCCCAGGTACAACGGCAACATTCTGCTCGGCCAACAAGCGCAGGGTGAAGGTCTGATCGTCCAGCGGTGTACGCGGCCAGAGATAGAAGCCGGCATCGGGGCGCTCGACGTCCATGACGCCACCGAGAATATCCAGCACCGCATCGAACTTGGCCTGGTATTGCACGCGGTTGTCTTCCACGTGGCGCTCATCCTGCCAGGCTGCGAGGCTGGCGTGCTGGGTTTGCACCGGCATCGCACAGCCATGGTAGGTCCGGTAGGTCAGGAACGGCTGCAACAGACTGGCGTCACCTGCGACGAAGCCGGAGCGCAGGCCCGGCAGGTTGGAACGCTTGGAGAGACTGTGAAACACCACGCAGCGGGCATAATCAAAACGGCCCATGGCCGCGCAGGCCTCCAGCAAACCTACCGGCGCCTGACCCTGGGGTGCGTAAATCTCGCTATAGCACTCGTCAGAGGCAATGACGAAATCGTACTGGTCAGCCAGAGCGATCAGTTGCTGCAGCTTGTCCAACGGCATGACTGCGCCAGTCGGATTACCCGGGGTGCAGATAAACAGCACCTGGCAGCGCTCCCAGATGCTGGAAGGCACGTCATCAAAGTCGGGAATAAAACCATTGCTCGCGTCGCAGGGCAGGTAGTGCGGCTCCACACCAGCCAGAAAGGCGGCGCCCTCGTAGATCTGATAGAAGGGGTTGGGGCTGACCACCAGGCCGTTCGGGTCACGCCGGACCATGGTCTGGGTAAAGGAAAACAGCGCTTCGCGGGTACCGTTGACGGGTATCACCTGGGTGGCCGCATCTACCTTGCCGGCGCCGAGCTGAAAGCGCTGCTCCAGCCAGCGCGCAATGCCTTCACGCAGGGCTGGAATGCCGGCCGTGGTGGGGTAGACCGCCGCCTGATCCAGATGCCGAGTGAGCGTCTCCAGGACAAAAGGGGGCGAAGGGTGCTTCGGCTCACCAATGGACAGCGAGATCGGCCGCAATGCCGGATTCGGCACCACGTCCTTGAGTAACGCGCGGAGCTTTTCAAAGGGGTAGGGCTGCAAGCGTTGCAGGTCTGTATTCATGCGGGCGCGGTCCTCAGATGATGATCTGCTTGGGCTGGCTGGTGTCGGATTGCTGGGCGCTGTTACCCAGGGTCTCGATAATGGTGTTCTGGAGCCGGCTGCACAGCTCGGGGTCGGATAGCGCGTGATTATTGGCGTCGGTAAGCACAAATACGTCGTCCACGCGCTCGCCCAAGGTGACGATCTTGGCGTTCTGCACGCTGATGTCGAAATCCAGCAGGATGCGGCCCATGCGTGCCAGCAGACCCGGTCGGTCAGGCGCGCTGAGCTCGAGGATGGTGTGTTGGCCTTCCGGCGAGTTGAAGATCGTCACTTCCGGGGCAAAGGAGAAATGCTTCAACTGGCGTGGCACCCGGCGTTGAATGATCGACGGGTAGGCGTCTGGATCAGACAGCGCTTCAATCAGATCATGCTTGATCTGGCGGATGCGGTCCGGGTTTTCACCGATCGAGCTGCCGTCGGCATCCAGTACAATGTAGGTATCCAGGCTGAAGCGGTTGGTCGAGGTGATTATTCGCGCATCCTGAATGCTCAGGTTCAGCTGATCCATCGCCGCCACGGTCACGGCGAACAGGTCATGCTGCTCAGGCGTGTAGATAAAGATCTGGGTGGCGCCCTCGAATTCGCGCTGGGCGGTTTCCTTGATCAGCACCAATGGGCCTTCGTGGTCCGGGTGCTCGATGATCGCTTCGGTGTGCCAGGCGACATCGCTGGCGGTATGGCGCAGGAAGTAATCCTCGCCCAGCTGCTCCCAGAGGGCTTCGGCGTCTTCTTCCTCGATACCGCTGCGTACGACGATATCCAATGCTGCACGCTGGGTCTGATGCACCTGCTCCTCCCGGTCGGGCGGGTTGTCCAGGCCGCGGCGCAGTGCGCGCTTGGTTTCGGTGTAGAGCTGGCGCAGCAGCGAAGCGCGCCAGGAGTTCCACAGCGTCGGGTTGGTCGCGTTGATATCGGCGATGGTCAGTACGTAGAGGTAGTCCAGGCGGACCTGGTTACCCATCTGCACGGCAAAGTCGTGGATCACCTGCGGGTCGGAAATGTCCTTGCGCTGCGCAGTGGTGGACATCAGCAGGTGGCTTTCCACCAGCCAACTGACCAGGTGCGTGTCCCAGGCCGGCAGTTGATGGCGCTGACAGAACTGCGTGGCATCCACCGCGCCCAGTTCGGAATGATCGCCACCGCGGCCCTTGGCAATGTCGTGATACAGGCCGGCCATATACAACAGATCAGGCTTTGGTAGGCGGCAGAAAATGCGCCAGGCCAAAGGAAACTTTTCCTGGTACTCAGGCTGATTGAGTTTGCGCAGATGTTTGATCAGATTCAGCGTGTGCGCGTCCACGGTGTAGATGTGGAACAGGTCATGTTGCATCTGCCCAACGATCTTGCCGAACTCCGGCAGGTAGCGGCCGAGGATGCCGTAACGGTTCATGCGCCGCAGATTGCGATGTATGCCTTCCCGGCAGCGGAACAGCTCGACGAACAGGCTGGTATTACGTATGTCGGCGCGGAAATCGTCATCAATCAGATGGCGGTGGTCGCGTAGCAGCCGGATGGTGTCGGCACGCACACCGCGAATCTCCGGGTGTTGGGCCATCAACAAAAAAATCTCCAGCAGGGCAAAAGGGGAGCGTTTGAAGACCTGTTGGTGGGTCACTTCGATATAGTGGTTGCGCACCTGGAAGCGGCTGTTGATTGGCTCGATTTCAGTCGTTTCCGCGTTACGCAGCAGGATTTCTTCGAAATGCTGCATCAGCAGATCGTTCAGCTCGGACAGCGACATCACCACCCGGTAGTACTTCTGCATGAAGCGCTCTACCGCCAGTTTACTGTCGTTGTCCTCGTAGCCCATCATTTGCGCGATGGTGCGCTGGTGGTCGAACAGCAGGCGATCTTCGGCGCGTTTGGCGAGAATGTGCAGCGCAAACCGGACCTGCCATAAAAAGGCCCGGCCGGAGGCGAGAATGTTGTATTCGGCTTCGTTCAGAAAGCCGCGTTCGACCAGTTCGCGCAGATCATTGGTGCCGAAGTGGCGCAGCGCGACCCAGCCGATGGTCTGGATGTCGCGCAGCCCGCCCGGTGAGCTTTTGACGTTGGGCTCAAGGTTGTATTCGGTGTCGTTGTACTTGGCGTGTCGCTTTTGCTGCTCGGCACGCTTGGCGCGGAAGAACTGGGCGTCATCCCACATCTGGTCGGCACTGATGGCGCTGATCATGTCCTGACGTAACTGCTCATCGCCGGACAGCGTGCGTGATTCCATAAGGTTGGTAATCACCGTGATGTCGGCCCGCGCCTCCTCTTGGCACTCGCTGATGGAGCGCACGCTCTGGCCCACTTCCAGACCAATATCCCAGAGCAGCATCAAGAACTGTTCGATGGAACCGTTATGCGAGTCTTGATCGCTGTCGCGCAGCAGGATCAGCAGATCGATATCCGAGTGCGGATGCAGCTCGCCCCGGCCATAGCCGCCGACTGCCAGCAGAGCAATGTCTGCGGCATCCGTGCTGGCCTGTATCGACCAGGCCTTGCGCAGGATCTGGTCGGTGAACCAGGCACGGTCGTGAATCAGCTTGTGGATGTTGCGGCCGCCCTCGAAGCGCGCGCGCAATACCGAATCCGCCTGGCGAATAGCCTTTTTGAATGCAGCCACAGGGCTGCTTTTCAGTGCCAGCTCAGCCTGGAACTGGCCTGGATCGAACAGTTCATTATCCACAACGGACCCCGGACAGCGGTTTATTGAAAGCTTTCTTCGTGACGGCGCGTCAGTACTTCATAGCCATCAGCAGTCACCAGAATGGTGTGTTCCCATTGTGCGGAAAGCTTGCGGTCCTTGGTGATGGCGGTCCAGCCGTCGCCCAACAGGCGAGTTTCATGCCGGCCCTGATTGATCATTGGTTCGATGGTGAAGGTCATGCCTTCTTTCAGCTCCATGCCGGTGCCGGCGCGGCCGTAATGCAAGATTTGTGGCTCCTCGTGAAACACCTTGCCGATGCCGTGGCCACAGTATTCGCGAACGACACTGTAGTGATTGGCGTGGGCGTGATCCTGGATCACTTGGCCGATATCGCCCAGGCGTGCTCCCGGACGTACGACCTCGATACCTTTATACATGCACTCCTGAGTGACCCGCGCCAGGCGCTGAGCCCACTCGGGCACGTCGCCGACCAGAAACATCCTGCTGGTGTCGCCGTGGTAACCATCCTTGATAACGGTGACGTCGATGTTCAGGCAGTCGCCGTTCTTCAGCGGTTTGTCATTGGGTATGCCGTGGCAGACCACATGGTTCAATGACGTGCAGATCGACTTGGGAAAGCCTGGGCGGCCCGGCGCTGCACCGTAGTTGAGCGGCGCGGGGATGGCCTTCTGCACGTTGACGATGTGTTCGTGGCAAAGCCGGTTGAGCTCGTCGGTGGTGATGCCTACGCGAACATGTTCGCCGATCATTTCCAGGACCTCGGCGGCCAGGCGCCCGGCAATACGCATGCCGGCAATATCTTCCGGGGTTTTGATGGTCACGGTCATGAAAGGTCTCTCTTGGTTGCGGCGAACAGTAATAAAGTCGATCAGTTTAACAGACTAGCGGGGTGCTGTTGAGCGCCCCGTGCCATGACCGCTGGGCACCTGCGACTTTATTCGTTTCCAGTTGTATGATATAAAGCGCCGCGCCTGAATAAACGTCTGTTGCAGACGCCAGGCTTAAACTGAAACCGCACACGTATCGTCACACTGTCTTGGGTGCCCTCCGGGGTTGGACATTGGGATACGTGGAGGCCCAACCCGAACTATATTGGAGCTGTCATGACTCAAGTATCTATGCGCGATATGCTGAAGGCCGGTGCGCACTTCGGCCACCAAACCCGTTACTGGAACCCGAAGATGGGCAAGTTCATCTTCGGTGCTCGCAACAAGATTCACATCATCAACCTGGAAAAGACCATGCCGATGTTCCACGACGCCTTGAGCTTCGTGGAAAAGCTGGCCTCCGGCAAGAACAAGCTGCTGTTCGTAGGCACCAAGCGCGCTGCCAGCAAGATCATTGCTGAAGAAGCCACCCGCGCCGGCATGCCTTATGTCGATCACCGCTGGTTGGGCGGCATGCTCACCAACTACAAGACCATCCGCGCTTCCATCAAGCGTCTGCGTGATCTTGAAATTCAGGCTGAAGACGGCACTTTCACCAAGCTGACCAAGAAAGAGGCGCTGATGCGCACTCGCGACCTGGAAAAGCTGGATCGCAGCCTTGGCGGTATCAAGGATATGGGCGGCCTGCCTGATGCCCTGTTCGTCATCGACGTTGAGCACGAGCGCATTGCCATCACTGAAGCCAACAAGCTGGGTATCCCGGTTATCGGTATCGTTGATACCAACAGCAGCCCGGACGGCGTCGATTACGTCATCCCCGGCAACGATGACGCCATCCGCGCCATCAAGCTGTACGCCGCGGCCATGGCCGATGCAGTACTGAATGGCAAGAACCACAATGGTGGCGCTGACGAGTTTGTTGAAGAAGCAGCTCCTGCCGCTGAGGCTTCAGAAGGCTGATCGGTACTTCGTATCGTTTTATGCCGATGTGAAAAGGGGGCTCTGCCCCCTTTTTGCAATATCTTGAACGCAACATGATACGGCCGCCCACACATCTGCAGGGCAGTCCAACATCAAGCAAGTTAGAGGAACAATTCATGTCACAGATTTCTGCAGCCATGGTCAAAGAACTGCGCGAGCGCACTGGCCAGGGCATGATGGATTGCAAAAAAGCATTGACCGCAGCCGGTGGCGATATTGAAAAAGCCATCGACGACATGCGTGCCGCAGGCTCGATCAAAGCCGCCAAGAAAGCCGGCAACATCGCCGCTGAAGGCGCTATCGGCGTCAAGCTGGCAGACGACAGCAAGTCAGCGGTCATCATTGAAGTCAACTCCCAGACCGATTTCCTGGCTCTGCAGGAAGACTTCAAGGGTTTTGTCAGCGACAGCCTGGATAAGGCCTTTGCCGCCGGTTACAGCGAAGCAGCTCCGCTGATCGCCGAGCAGGAAACTGCCCGTGAAGCACTGGTTGCCAAGTGTGGCGAGAACGTCAACATCCGTCGCCTGACCCGCGTTGAAGGCGACGTAGTCGGCGCCTACCTGCACGGTCACCGTATCGGTGTGATTGTCACCCTCAAAGGTGGCGATGCCGAGCTGGCCAAGGATATCGCCATGCACGTGGCTGCCAGCAACCCACAGTTCCTGGATGCCTCACAGGTCTCCGAGGAAGCGGTTGCCAAGGAAAAGGAAATTTTCCTCGCGCTGAATGCCGAGAAAATCGCCGGCAAGCCGGACAACATTGTTGAGAACATGGTTAAGGGCCGGATCAACAAGTTCCTGTCCGAAGCCAGTCTGGTTGAACAGGCCTTCATCAAGGATCCGGAAGTCAAAGTCGGTGAGCTGGCGAAGAAAGCCGGTGCTGAAATTCTTTCCTTCGTGCGTTACGAAGTGGGTGAAGGCATCGAGCGCGCCGAAGTTGATTTCGCTGCCGAGGTTGCCGCCCAGATTGCCGCTACCAAGCAGTGATCATGCGGATTGAACCACGCATGCCAGGTCGCCCTCGAGGCGGCCTGTAGTCAGAGTTACCGAGAGGCTTCCCGCGCAGGCGGGAAGCCTCTTTTTTAAGGAAACACTGAACAAGTGGCAGGCCGGATTGTCGGTTGTAACTCGTTGAGTGTTTCGCCATTCCCGAGCAGGAGAGTCAACATGGCCCAGGTACCCAGCAGCCGTCAGCCCAAGTACAAGCGTATTCTACTCAAACTCAGTGGCGAGGCCCTGATGGGCACTGAGGGTTTCGGTATCGACCCCAAGGTGCTGGACCGGATGTCCCTGGAAATCGGTCAGCTGATCGGCATTGGTGTGCAGATCGGTCTGGTGATTGGTGGTGGCAACCTGTTCCGCGGTGCCGCGTTGCATGCTGCTGGCATGGATCGGGTGACCGGTGATCATATGGGCATGCTGGCCACCGTGATGAACGCGCTGGCCATGCGCGATTCGCTGGAGCGCTCGAATATCCAGACCCGCGTCATGTCGGCGATTACCATGGAAGGCGTGACAGAGCATTACGATCGTCGCAAAGCCATGCGCTACCTTGGCAGTGGCGACGTGGTAATATTCTCTGCTGGAACCGGTAACCCCTTCTTCACTACTGATACAGCTGCGTGCCTGCGCGGTATCGAAGTTGACGCTGACCTGGTGCTGAAAGCGACCAAAGTTGACGGGGTCTACAATGCCGATCCAATGAAGGATCCGAATGCCGAGCGGTTTGATACTCTGACCTATGATCAGGTGTTGGATTTGAAACTAGGGGTCATGGATCTGACGGCTATCTGCCTGATTCGTGATCACAAGATGCCATTGCGCGTATTTAACATGAACAAACCTGGCGCGCTGCTCAATGCGGTAGTAGGTAGCGCCGAAGGTACATTGATCGAGGGTTGAGAATGATCAACGATATTAAGAAAGAAACCCAGGAGCGGATGAAGAAGTCTGTAGAGTCCCTGGATCATGCCTTCGCCAAAATTCGTACCGGCCGAGCGCACCCAAGCATTCTCGACAGCGTCATGGTCTCCTATTACGGTGCCAACACCCCCCTGCGCCAAGTTGCCAACGTTAACGTTGAAGACTCTCGCACGCTGGCCCTGACCGTGTTTGATCGCAGTATGATCCAGGCCGTCGAGAAGGCCATCATGACTTCCGACCTGGGATTGAATCCGGCCACGGCAGGTACCACCATCCGTATTCCCATGCCCGCTCTGACCGAAGAGACGCGCAAGGGCTTTACCAAGACCGCTCGCGGTGAAGCGGAGAACGCCCGTGTTGCAGTGCGTAATATCCGCCGCGACGCGCTGAGCCAGATCAAGGACCTGCAGAAAGAAAAAGAGATCAGCGAGGACGATGAGCATCGCGCCGCTGATGAAATACAGAAACTGACCGACAAGTATGTTGCCGAGATCGACAAGGCGCTGGAAGCCAAGGAAGCGGATCTGATGGCCATTTGATGGTCCATTCCGAGTGTTGAACGGATGAGCGAAGATATGCCAGTAACTCCAGCAGGATCGGTAGCAGGATCGGTGCCGAGGCACGTGGCGATTATCATGGATGGTAATAATCGCTGGGCGCGCAAGCGTCTGCTACCCGGTGTTGCTGGCCACAAGGCCGGGGTTGATGCGGTAAAGGCAATGATCGAAGTCTGCGCCGAAGACGGTGTGGAAGTGCTCACCTTGTTTGCTTTTTCTAGCGAGAACTGGCGGCGGCCTGATGAAGAAGTCGGCGCTCTGATGGAACTGTTTCTCAGCGCGTTGCGCCGCGAGGTCAAGCGTTTGCGTGAAAACGGCATCCGGCTTTGTATTATCGGTGATCGTAGTCGTTTTGCCCCGGAGCTGCGCAAGGCCATGAGTGACGCCGAAGCGCTTACCGCCGAGGGCCGGCGCCTCACTCTGGTGGTGGCTGCCAACTATGGCGGTCAATGGGATATCGCCGAGGCGGCAAAAAAGCTCGCGGGTCAGGTCGTAGAAGGTCAGTTGACCATTGACCAGATCACCGAACAGCAGGTTGAATCGGCTCTCAGTACTTCCAATTGGCCGCTGCCAGACCTATGCATTCGTACTGGCGGCGAGCATCGTATCAGCAACTTCCTGCTATGGCAGTTGGCCTATGCCGAACTGTATTTCTCCGATCTTTATTGGCCCGACTTCAAAAAAGAAGCCTTGCGCGAAGCCTTTGCAGACTTCGCCCGGCGTCAGCGCCGCTTTGGCAAAACCAGCGATCAAATAGCGGCGGACTCCTGATGCTCAAGCAGCGAATCATTACAGCGGTCATTCTGGCCCCTCTGGCTATTGCCGGTTTTGTGCTGCTGGAAGGTCCCTGGTTTGCTCTGTTTGTTGGTGCAGTCGTGGTGTTGGGCGCCTGGGAGTGGGCACGGTTGGCCGGCGAAACAGCCCAGAAAGGTCGTGTGCTGTACGCGCTGGTTGTGGCGCTGATGATGTTTGCTCTGTATCGCCTTGGCTTACCTGTGCATTATCTGCTTATCCCGGCTGCTGTCTGGTGGGTCTTGGCTGCGGTCATGGTGGTGCGCTATCCGCGTGACAAGGGGCTGTGGGCCAGTTGCATGGTTGCCCAGCTATTGGGTCTGCTGATTCTGTTGCCGGCCTGGGCTGGCCTGGTCTGGCTGCGTGAAGTGCCCAATGGTTTGTGGTTGATCGTGGCTCTGCTGGTGCTGGTCTGGGCTGCGGATATCGGCGCTTATTTTGCGGGCAAGACCTGGGGTCGTCGCAAGTTGATGCCCAATGTCAGTCCCGGCAAGACCATCGAAGGCTTCCTGGGCGGTCTGGTTTTCACTCAATTGCTGACACTGCTGGCGCTGCTTTATCTAGGTTGGTCCCTGTCTTCTTTGCTTATTGGATTGTTTGGCGCTGCGCTGGTCGTGACCTTTTCTGTAGTGGGCGATCTGACCGAAAGCCTGTTCAAGCGGGATCAAGGTCTCAAGGACAGCAGCAATTTGTTGCCTGGTCACGGCGGCGTGCTGGACCGGATTGACAGCCTTACTGCCGCCATCCCGGTTTTTGCGCTGTTCTGGCTGCTGATCGGGAGTCAGGTAGGGTGAGCAAAACCTGGATAACGGTGCTGGGTGCGACTGGCTCTATCGGTGTCAGTACGCTGGATGTTATTGCCCGCCATAGTGAGCAATATGCAGTTTATGCCCTCACCGGTTTCAGTCGTATGGCCGAGCTCCAGGCTCAATGTCTCGTGCACCGGCCGGTATTTGCGGTGGTCGCCGAAGAGCAGCAGGCGAAAAGCCTGCAACAGGCTCTGCGCGCGGCGGGCTGCACAACAGAAGTGTTGTGGGGCAGCGATGCGCTCGCTCAGGTAGCTGAGGATCCCCAGGTCGATGCTGTGATGGCAGCCATTGTTGGCGCTGCCGGGCTGGCCCCTACTCTGGCTGCGGTGCAGGCCGGTAAGCGCGTGCTGCTGGCCAACAAGGAAGCGCTGGTCATGTCCGGCGCACTCTTTATGCAGGCGGTACGCCATTCGGGCGCGGTGCTGCTGCCGATCGATAGTGAACACAACGCCATATTCCAGTGCATGCCGGCCAATTACTCCGCAGGCCTTGGGCAGGTTGGGGTACGGCGTATCCTGCTTACCGCGTCCGGTGGGCCTTTTCGGGATATGTGCGCTCAGGACTTGAAAAACGTCACGCCGCAGCAGGCCTGTGCGCACCCAAACTGGTCCATGGGACAGAAAATTTCTGTCGATTCAGCCAGCATGATGAACAAGGGGCTGGAGCTGATCGAGGCCTGTTGGCTGTTCGACGCTCGCCCGGAACAGATTGAGGTAGTGGTGCACCCGCAGAGCGTGGTGCACTCATTGGTAGACTATGTGGACGGATCGGTTATCGCGCAATTGGGCAACCCGGATATGCGCACACCTATCGCCCACGCATTGGCCTGGCCTGAGCGGATTGACTCGGGTGTAAGCGCTCTGGACCTGTTGGCAGTAGGACGTCTGGATTTTCGGGCGCCTGATCTGGAGCTTTTTCCCTGCCTGGATCTGGCGCGCCAGGCCGCAGAAGCTGGTGGCACGGCCTGCGCGCAACTCAACGCTGCCAATGAAGTCGCCGTGGAGGCTTTTCTGGCGGGGCGCATTGGATTTACTGATATCCCTGTTATCATCGAAGCGACACTGAACCGTATGGCCCCCGAGCCAGTCCAAGACCTGAATCACATCATCGCCGCTGATGCTCTGGCTCGCGAGCATGCCCATCGCTGGCTTGCCAACCGGCACTGAACCTCTCGGGTTCGGGTTCCCATTATTTACTTTCCAGATGAGGCGTTGAATGGATCTGTTATTCACCTTGCTGGCCACCGTTGTGGCGCTGGGACTGCTGGTGACCATTCACGAGTATGGCCATTTTTGGGTGGCTCGACGTTGTGGCGTCAAGGTTTTACGCTTTTCCATCGGGTTTGGCTCGGCGCTATGCCGCTGGCATGACAAACGCGGTACCGAATTTGTGATCGCAGCCATCCCGCTGGGCGGCTACGTGAAAATGCTTGATGAGCGCGAGGGCCCAGTCGACGAAGCTGAGCTGGATCAGACGTTCAATCGCAAGGACGTCAAGAAGCGTATCGCCATCGTCGCTGCTGGCCCCATCGCCAATTTCCTGCTGGCTATCCTGGCCTTTTGGCTGGTTGCTGTTATCGGCATTACCACGCTGGCGCCGGTACTGGGGCCGGTCGAGCCGGGTAGCGTTGCTGCTCGCGCTGGACTGGTTCAAGGACTTGAAATCGTTGAAGTCGATGGTGCCGAGACGCGAAGCTGGCACGACGTCAATCTGCAGCTTATCCGGCGTTTGGGTGAAACCGGGCAGATGCAGGTCATGGCTATCGATGGGCCTGGCGCCACGCCACAATCCTATACCCTGGTATTGAGCGACTGGCTTCGCGGAGCGGACCAGCCGGACCCTATCGCCGCGCTTGGCTTGGCCAGTTGGAGGCCTGAAGTACCTCCACTGTTGGGCGAGATCAGTCCAGATGGAGCAGCCGAGGCTGCCGGGCTGCGCTCCGGGGACTTGATTGTCAGCATCGATGGCGAGCCGGTAAATAACTGGCTGGATCAGGTGGTGCCGGCGATTCAAGCCAGTCCGGGTGAGCCGCTCGAAATAGGTATTGAACGTGACGGTCAACCCATGCTGCTGACTGTTACGCCGCAAAGCCGGGAGCAGGGCGGTGAAATCTCTGGATTTGTCGGGGCGGGAGTCGCCGCTTTCGAATGGCCGGAGCATATGGTTCGGTCAATTGATTACAATCCTCTGGTGGCTATTCCTTTCGCCGCGGCGAAGACCTGGGACATGACTGTTCTGACCCTGGACTCGTTGAAAAAGATGTTGACCGGGCTTGTCTCGGCAAAAAACTTGAGTGGTCCGATAACCATTGCTAAAGTGGCGGGCGCTTCGGCCAAGTCAGGTCCTGAGAGTTTTCTGAACTTCATTGCCTACTTGAGTATCAGTCTGGGTGTGCTTAATCTGCTGCCTATTCCGGTATTGGATGGCGGTCATCTGGTCTATTACACGGCTGAATGGATACGGGGCAAGCCGCTGTCAGAACGCATTCAGGCCTGGGGGTTGCAGGTAGGTCTGACGCTGATTGTCGGTGTGATGCTATTTGCCATCTATAACGACATAAGCCGCCTGGGTTGAATAACCCTAGGCACGCAAGAACACGCTCTGCCGGTTGCGGCGGAAACGAATTTAACCAGTCAGCCAGAACGGATTTCATGAAACGTTACCTATTGCCTGCGCTATTGCTGATACTCCTGGCGCCAGGAGCTTTTGCCGACGCCTTCCAGATCTCCGACATCCGCATCAATGGGTTGCAGCGTGTTTCCGCTGGCAGCGTGTTCGGTGCCTTGCCGCTGGATATCGGTGAGCAAGTGGATGACCAGAAGCTGGTTGAAGCTACTCGCTCACTCTTCCGCACCGGCTTCTTCGAAGATATTCAGCTCGGTCGTGATGGCAGTGTGCTGGTCATTACCGTGGTTGAAAGGCCCTCCATTGCTGCCATCGAACTGGAAGGCAACAAGGCTATTGAAAGCGAGGACTTGCTCAGCGGTTTGACTGCAGCGGGCCTGGCGGAAGGGGAGATCTTCCAGCAAGCCACACTTGACGGCGTACGTAACGAGTTGCTGCGCCAGTATGTCGCCCAGGGTCGCTATTCGGCTGGTATCGAAACGGAAGTGATTGCTGAACCGCGTAATCGGGTCACGCTGAAAATTGATATCAATGAAGGCGAAGTTGCCTCCATCAAGAACGTCAACGTCGTAGGTAACACGGTCTTTACCAACGATGAGCTGACCAATCTGTTTGAGCTCAAGAGTTCCAATCTGCTGTCGTTCTTCCGCAATGACGACAAATATTCCCGTGAGAAACTCTCTGGTGACCTGGAGCGCTTGCGTTCCTGGTATCTGGATCGCGGCTATATCAACATGGATATCGCCTCGACTCAGGTGTCCATCACGCCAGACAAGAAGAACGTCTATGTGACCGTAAACGTCAATGAAGGTGAGTTGTACACCGTCAGCGACGTCAAGCTGTCCGGCGACCTGGTTGTTGAAGAGTCTGCGCTCGATGGGCTTTTGCTGATTGAACCGGGCCAGGTATTCTCCCGTCAGGTGATGACCTCAACTTCCGATTTGATCAGTCGACGCCTGGGTAACGAGGGTTATACCTTCGCCAACGTTAACGGCATCCCTGAGATCAATGAAGAAGATCGCACGGTTGCCGTGACCTTCTTCGTCGATCCGGGTAAGCGTGCTTACGTCAACCGCATCAACTTCCGCGGCAATACCAAGACCGATGATGAGGTGTTGCGTCGGGAAATGCGTCAGATGGAAGGCGGTTGGGCTTCTACCTACCTGATCGATCAGTCCAAGGTGCGGCTGGAGCGGTTGGGTTTCTTCAAGGAAGTCGACGTTGAGACCGTACAGGTTCCTGGCGCCGACGATCTGATCGATGTGAATTACACCGTGGAAGAGCAGCCTTCCGGTTCGATCACGGCGAGCCTGGGTTTCGCCCAGGGCACCGGTTTGATCCTCGGTGGCTCGATCAGTCAGAACAACTTCTTCGGCTCGGGTAACCGGGTCAGCATCAGCGCTAACCGGTCCGAGTACCAGACGGCCCTGTCTTTTGGCTTCCTCAACCCGTACTTCACCGTTGACGGTGTCAGCCTGGGCTACAACGCGTTCTATCGGACGACTGATTACGATGAGCTGAATGTTGATATCTCCAGCTATGCGGTCGACTCTTACGGCGCGGGTTTCAATATCGGTTACCCGATCAGCGATACCTCCCGGCTGTCCTTCGGTCTGACTGCGCAGCAGGATGAAATCAAAGAGGGTGTTTATACGGTTCAGGAAATCCGTGACTTCCTCGAGACCGAGGGCGATACCTTCACCAACTTCAAGTTCAACTCGACCTGGTCGCAGTCCACGCTCAACCGCGGCGTGTTCCCTGACCGCGGCTTTTCGCAGTCTGCCAGCTTTGAAACCACCCTGCCGGGCAGTGATCTGTATTTTTACAAGCTTGATTACCGTGCTCAACGATTCTTCCCCGTCTCGGAAGATCTGACATTGCGCATGCACACCAATCTTGGCTTTGCCCGCCGCTTTGGCTCGACGCAGTCAGTACCTTTCTATGAGCACTACTACGCGGGCGGCATCGGCTCGGTACGCGGTTTCCGCGATAGCACACTGGGTCCCAAGAGTACGCCAAGCGACAATGATCCCGACCGCGATGAGCTGCCCTTCGGCGGTAACATCAAGGTGACCGGCGGTGCGGAATTGATCTTCCCGGTACCCTTCATTCAGGACCAGAGTGCGTTGCGTACGGTATTGTTCCTGGACGTAGGTAACGTGTATGACACTTACTGCACAAGCACTACGCTGCCCAGCGGCGACAGTAATCCCGGCTGTGGCAAGGTAGATGTGGGCGATTTGCGCTACAGTGCCGGTGTTGGTTTGTCATGGATCACGGCCTTGGGCCCATTGGGCTTCAGTTTGGCCGCACCGCTGAACAGCGAGTCGGCGGACGACACACAAGTATTCCAGTTTACCCTGGGTCAGACATTCTGAAGCCAGACCCCCAAAGACGATTAACAGGAGCTGTAGAGTGCGCAAGATTATAGGTGTTGCAATCATGTCGGTACTGGTTCTTGCCAGCTTCCCGGCAGCCGCCCAGATGAAAATTGCCGTTCTGGATTATCAGATGGCGCTGCTGGAGTCGGATGCAGCCAAGAAATATTCAGTCGATGCCGAAAAGAAGTTTGGCACCCAGTTGCAGCGTTTGCGCAATCTGGAAGCCGAAGCCAAGCGTCTGCAGGAACGTATGCAGAGTGAAGGCGAAAAGCTGAATCAGACCGAGCTGGAAAAGCTGGAGCTTGAGTTCCGTCAGAAAGCCCGCGAGTTCCAGGCACAGTCCAAGGAGCTGAATGAAGCCAAAGCTGGATCAGATCGCGAAATGCTTGAAACACTCAAGCCGCGCCTTGATCAGGCTGTGGAAGCTGCCATTCAGGCTGGTGGATTTGACTTGGTTCTGGATCGCAGTGCCGTTGTCGATGTGAAGGCTGAGTATGACATCACTCGCCAGGTCATCGAGCGCCTGAACAGCATTCGTTGAGGCCGCAGGTGAGTAATACGGCCTCATGGACGCTCGCTTCTCTCGCTGTGATGGTGGACGCACGACTGGTCGGCAACCCCGATCAGCTCGTGCGTGGCCTGGCTACGCTGCAGGAGGCCAACGCAGAACAGCTAAGCTTCCTCGCTAACAGCCAGTACCGCAAATACCTTGCCGACACCCACGCGGCCGCGGTGTTGCTAACTGAAACAGATGCGGAAGGCTTCAAGGGCAACGCTCTTATGGTTGCCAATCCCTATCTGATGTACGCGCGTTTATCCCATCTGTTCGACCCCAAACCAAAGCCCTCAGCCGGGGTTCATCCCACGGCAGTGATTGCCGAGGATGCCGTTGTCGACCCTACGGCGAGCATCGGTGCAGGCGTTGTTGTCGAAGCGGGCGCGCATATTGGTGCGAATGTTACGCTGGGGGCGCAATGCTTTATCGGCGCACGTTGCGTTATTGGCGCCGGCGGCTGGTTGGCAGCACGCGTTACGCTTTATCACGATGTGACGATCGGTGAGCGGGTAGTTATTCAGTCCGGTGCCGTTATCGGCTCAGAAGGTTTCGGTTTTGCTGCGGAGCAGGGCCGGTGGCAGAAAATCGCCCAGATCGGTGGCGTGCTTATCGGTGATGATGTCGAGATCGGCGCGAACACCACTATCGATCGTGGCGCGCTGTCCGATACGCGGATTGGCGATGGCGTAAAGCTGGATAACCAGATACAGATTGCGCACAACGTGCAGATCGGCGATCACACGGCGATGGCTGCTTGTGTGGGTATTTCCGGCAGCACGCGCATCGGCAAGCACTGTACCATTGCTGGCGGTGTTGGCATGGTTGGGCATATCGAAATTTGTGACAACGTCTTTGTCAGCGGTATGACCATGGTCACCCGCTCCATCACTGAACCGGGTGCCTATTCCTCCGGGACGGCGATGCAGCCGGCAGCCGACTGGAAAAAGAGCGCCGCACGCATACGTCAACTCGATACAATGGCGAAAAGGGTCCAGCAGCTGGAAAAGCAACTGCTGATCGTGACTCAGGGAACTCAGGGCTCATCTGAGTCCTGAACTGCGCCTTCCCCCGGCGCCTACAATTTTAGTGCAAGGCCTGCGAATACATGGATATCAAGGAAATAAAAGAATACCTGCCCCACCGCTACCCGTTTCTACTGGTGGACAGGGTCCTCGAGCTGGATCTGGAGGCTCGCCATATTCGCGCCTACAAGAACGTATCGGTTAATGAGCCTTTCTTTAACGGCCATTTCCCCGAGCACCCGATCATGCCGGGTGTATTGATCATCGAAGCGATGGCTCAGGCCGCCGGGTTGTTGGGTTTCAAGATGATGAATCTCAAGCCAGCCGACGGTACGCTTTACTACTTCGTCGGCACCGACAAGCTACGCTTTCGCCAGCCGGTAGTGCCAGGTGACCAACTGCATTTGGAAGCTCAGCATCTGAGCAATCGCCGTGGAATATGGAAGTTCGCCTGTCGCGCTATGGTGGATGGCAAAGAAGCCTGTTCAGGCGAAATCATCTGTGCGGAACACAAAATATGAGTCGAATTCATCCCCAGGCGATCGTTGATCCGTCCGCCCGGCTGGCTGAAGATGTGGAAGTTGGGCCTTGGACATTGATCGGACCGGACGTTGAAATAGGCGCCGGTACGGTGGTGGGGCCGCATGTGGTTATTCGCGGGCCGACCACTATTGGCCAGCACAATCGTATCTTTCAGTTTTCTTCTGTCGGAGAAGATTGTCAGGACAAGAAATACAACGGTGAGGCCACCCGTCTGGTGATTGGCGACCACAATGTGATTCGTGAAGGCTGCACGCTGCACCGCGGCACTGTCCAGGATCGCGGCGTTACGACCATCGGCAGCCACAACCTGCTGATGGCATATGTGCATGTTGCGCACGACTGCGTCGTCGGCGATCACATCATCATGGCTAACAATGCCACTATCGCAGGACATGTTCGGGTCGGTGATGGCGCGATTCTTGGCGGTTACACCACCGTCCACCAGTTTTGTCATCTCGGTGCCTGGTCGATGAGTGCCGCGAACAGTGCAGTGTTCAAGGATATCCCCGCTTATGTGATGGTCGGTGGCAACCCGGCCAGCGCCCACGGCATGAACTTCGAAGGCATGCGCCGTCGTGGTTTTAGCCCCGAATTGGTGGCGGCACTGCGCCGAGCTTACAAGGTCGTCTATCGCCAGGGCCTGACGCTGCAAGATGCGCTCAAGGCGTTGGAAGAGCCGGCTCAGCAATTTACCGAAATTGCGCTGTATCGCGACTCTATTGTCGCTTCTACCCGCGGTATTACCCGCTAGTCATGTCCGTTCCTGCCGATTCGGCCGCTGCACCCCCTCTTTGTATTGCGTTGGTTGCCGGTGAAGCCTCCGGCGATACGCTGGGCGCTGGACTGATCCGTGCACTCAAGCGTCGATACCCAGATGCCCGCTTTATCGGCATAGGCGGGCCGCGGATGCTTGCTCAGGGTATGCAGAGTCAGGTGCCGATGGAGCGTCTGTCGGTAATGGGCCTGGTTGAAGTGCTGGGTCGTCTTCGCGAGCTTTTGCGCATTCGCAAGTCCCTGGTCAGCTACCTCAAGGCGCAGCAACCAGACGTATTTATCGGAATCGATGCGCCTGACTTCACCCTCAATGTCGAGAAGCAGCTACGTGAAGTCGGCATCCCCACCGTTCACTATGTCAGCCCCTCGGTTTGGGCCTGGCGTGAAAAGCGCGTGCTGGGTATCCGCGAATCTACCGATCTGATGCTTACGCTGTTTCCTTTCGAAGAAGCGGTTTACCAGAAACATGGTGTGGCGGTGCGCTGCGTGGGTCACACCCTGGCCGATCAAATCGCCCTTGAGCCAGACCGCGGGGCAGCACGAGCGGCTTTGGGCTTGGCAGCAGATTCCCGCGTGGTAGCGCTGATGCCGGGGAGTCGCAATGGCGAACTGCGGAAACTGGGACTGTTGTTCCTGCAAACGGCCGCTTGGTGTCTTGAGCGTCAACCGCAATTGCAGTTCGTTATGCCCTGCGCCAACGCTGAGCGTCGAGTGCAGATTGAAGCCATACTGGCCGAGAGCGGATTATCATTACCTCTGACGTTGCTTGACGGCCAGGCCCATGAGGCACTGGCTGCCTGTGATGCAGTCTTGATCGCCTCGGGTACGGCAACACTGGAAGCCATGTTGTTCAAACGGCCGATGGTCGTTGCTTATCGTATGGCTAGTCTGACGTTCAAGATTCTCAAGCGTCTGGTCAAGGTTGGGCATGTATCCCTGCCTAACCTGTTGGCCGGGCGCGAAGTCGTGCCGGAGTTCCTGCAGGACGCCGCCACGCCGGAGGCGATGGGTCAGGCGCTGCTGGAGCGTCTTGGCCCTACCGAGGAAGCTGAGGCGACTCAGGCGACATTCATGCAGTTGCATGAGCTGTTGCGCCGCAATGCCGATGAGTCGGCGGCCGAAGCGGTAATTGAATTGATGCGCGAGAAAGGCAGGTTGGCATGACTCAGATGATGATCGATTGGTATGTGCCAGTGGGTGACGAGCTGGTGGCCGGCGTAGACGAAGTCGGCCGCGGCCCACTCTGCGGGGCGGTGGTCACGGCGGCCGTGATACTCGATCCGCTGCGTCCCATCGAAGGCCTGAATGATTCCAAGAAGCTCACGGCTGCGCGCCGGGAAGCCTTGTTTCCGATTATTCAAGAGCGTGCACTGGCCTGGTGTATCGCACGGGCGGAAGTCGAAGAAATCGATGAGCTCAATATTCTGCATGCGACCATGCTGGCTATGCAGCGCGCTGTCGCCGGGTTGTCTGTTCGCCCGGACCGGGTGCTGGTCGACGGCAATCGTTGCCCGGTATTGCCGATGCCTAGTGAGCCGGTGATCAAGGGTGACTCCCGGGTTCCGGCCATTGCCGCGGCCTCGATTCTGGCCAAGGTCTCGCGTGATCGTGAGATGCAGGAGCTGGAGCTGCTCTATCCCGGCTACGGCATTGCCCAGCACAAGGGTTATCCCACGCCGGTGCACCTTTCTGCTTTGCGGGAGTTGGGGGCTACTGCGATCCATCGGCGTTCGTTTGCTCCGGTGCGGGTTGCTCTAGACTCTGCGGACTTGGATTCGTGTGTAGACCAGGTTCAGGTTGGCGCGGTGCGCCGACACGCCGTGGATACATCCCTGTAGGCTCATCACCGGCATCCATGCCGGAGACGGTCGGCGCACCGCGCCAACCTGAACCTGATCCCATATCTCCGTACATCCTTCTGGTTTTCAAAGCGAATAACAACAGCGCTGTGTCCCATGAAATGGCTGCGGGGGCCAACCTTTAATGTTTAGCTCCAGGCTGATTTGCCTTTCGATTTCCCAACACTCAGCAAGCGGATTGCAGGGAGTTCGTTGGTGTGCGTCAGGCGGCAGGGGTAAGCCGACCGTCTCCGGCAGGGATGCCGGTGATGAGCCTACAGGGATGTATTCACGGCGTGTCGGCGTGCCCTGCCGCCTTACGCACACCAGGCACAAGTCCAGCATGGGATCAGAGCAAAGCCGATACTTATTGGCGTAAATCCAGACAACGTGCGAGTAGCCCCCAACTCCCCCCGCCGTTACAATCCCACCTCAGTTGTTGCCTTCAGAAACAGGATTACCATGACGCATTCTTTCGTTCACTTGCGTGTACACAGCGAGTTCTCTCTGGTTGACGGTATCGTCAAGATCAAGCCCCTGATCAAGATGGTAGCCGAGGCAGGGATGCCGGCAGTGGCGGTGACGGATCAGAACAACATGTGCAGCCTGGTGAAGTTCTACAAGGCGTCCATGGGCGGTGGGGTCAAGCCGATTTCCGGTGTCGATGTCTGGCTGGTGGGCGCCAATGATGACAACCAGCTTACCCGCCTCAGCCTGCTGGCCATGAACCGTAATGGCTACCGTAATCTGACCGAGTTGATCTCCCGTGGTTATACCGAAGGCCAGCGTAACGGCGTGGTGACCATTCGCCGCGAATGGGTGGCCGAGTCCAGCGAAGACGTGATCGCGCTGTCCGGCGCCAAGGAAGGTGAGATCGGGCAGTCACTGCTGTCGAACAACCCGCAGGAAGCCGACGCTTTGCTGCAGTACTGGATGCAGGTCTTTCCCGGCCGTTTCTACCTGGAACTGCAGCGCACCAGCCGCCCGAACGACGAAGAGTATTTGCACGCTGCCGTTGATCTGGCGGTCAAGCTGGATTGCCCGGTGGTGGCGACCAATGATGTGCGCTTCCTCAAGCGCGAGGATTTTGAAGCGCATGAAACGCGCGTGTGTATTGGTGAAGGCCGAGCGCTGGATGATCCGCGCCGAGTGCGCCAGTACAGCGAAGAACAGTATCTGAAAACACCGGCCGAGATGGCCGAGCTGTTTTCCGACATCCCGGAAGCATTGGCCAATAGCATGGAAATTGCCCGCCGCTGCAATATCGACGTGCAGTTGGGCAAGAACTTCCTGCCGGCCTTTCCTACACCGGACGGCATGAGTGAAGCGGACTTCTTCCGCAAGGTTTCGTTTGAAGGGCTGGAAGAACGCCTCAAAGTCGTGCTGCCGCCCGACTCTGAGAATTACGAAGCACGCCGTCAGGTGTATATCGACCGGTTGAATTTCGAGCTGGATATCATCATCCAGATGGAGTTTCCCGGTTACTTCCTGATCGTGATGGACTTCATCAAGTGGGCCAAGAACAACGGCGTACCGGTTGGCCCAGGCCGGGGCTCCGGGGCAGGGTCGCTGGTTGCCTATTCGCTGCTGATTACCGATCTTGACCCCCTGCAGTACGATCTGCTGTTCGAGCGCTTTCTGAATCCAGAGCGGGTATCCATGCCCGACTTTGACGTCGACTTCTGTATGGAAGGGCGCGACCGGGTCATCGAGTATGTGGCCGACACCTATGGCCGTAATGCGGTATCGCAAATCATCACCTTCGGTACCATGGCGGCCAAGGCCGTGGTACGTGACGTGGCGCGGGTGCAGGGCAAGTCCTACGGCTTGGCTGACAAGCTCTCGAAGATGATTCCCTTCGAGGTCGGCATGACCCTGGCCAAGGCCTTCGAGCAGGAAGAGATCCTGCGCGACTTTCTCGCCAATGACGAAGAAGCCCAGGAAATCTGGGACATGGCGCTCAAGCTGGAAGGGGTCACGCGTAACGTCGGCAAGCACGCCGGGGGCGTGGTGATCGCGCCGACCAAACTGACCGACTTTGCGCCGCTGTATTGCGACGAGGCTGGCGGCGGTCTGGTAACCCAGTTCGACAAGGATGACGTGGAAGCTGCTGGCCTGGTCAAGTTCGACTTTCTTGGTCTGCGGACCCTGACCATTATCGACTGGGCGATGAACACCATCAACCGGGTGCGGGCCAAGACCGGTGGTGCGCCGCTGGATATCAACTTTATCCCGCTGGACGACCTGCCCACCTACCAGATGTTGCAGAAGGCCGAGACCACGGCGGTGTTCCAGCTGGAATCCCGCGGTATGAAAGAGCTGATCAAGAAGCTCAAGCCTGACTGCCTGGAAGACCTGATCGCCCTTGTGGCCCTGTTCCGTCCCGGGCCACTGCAATCAGGCATGGTCGACGACTTTATCAATCGCAAGCACGGCCGTGAGATCCTGTCCTACCCGCATCCGAACTATCAGCTCGACAGCCTGAAGCCGGTATTGGCGCCGACCTACGGCATTATTCTGTATCAGGAACAGGTGATGCAGATTGCCCAGGTCATGGCTGGCTATACGCTCGGCGGCGCCGACATGTTGCGCCGGGCCATGGGTAAGAAAAAACCCGAAGAAATGGCCAAGCAGCGTGCGATCTTCCTTGAGGGTTGCGAAGGTAACAATATCAATGCTGATCTGGCAGGCAACATATTTGATCTGGTAGAAAAGTTCGCCGGTTACGGTTTCAACAAGTCGCACTCGGCAGCCTACGGCCTGGTCTCTTATCAGACCGCCTGGCTCAAGGCGCATTATCCCGCGCCCTTTATGGCGGCGGTGTTGTCGGCGGATATGCACAATACCGACAAGGTGGTCACGCTGATCGAAGAGTGCCGCAGCATGAAGCTGCGCCTCAACCCGCCGGATGTGAACGTCTCGGAATACAAATTCACAGTGGATGACGCCGGTGCCGTGGTTTATGGCCTGGGCGCGATCAAGGGCGTGGGTGAAGGGCCGGTGGAGACCATCGTTGAGAAGCGTCTGCAGGGCGGTCCGTTTCTCGATCTGTTCGACTTCTGTGCCCGTGTCGATCTCAAACGCATCAACAAGCGAGTAATGGAAGCGTTGATCCGTTCCGGCGCGCTGGATAACCTCGGGCCGTTTTTCGACACCGATCAGCAAGCCTATCTGAAAAACGTCGACCGTAACCGGGCGTCATTGATGGCGGCCATGGAAGAAGCGATTGCGGCGGCCGAGCAGACTGCCAAGAGCGCGGACAGCGGCCATGCCGATCTATTCGGCGAGCTACTGGGCCCTTCCACCGTGCGCGACGTGTACGAGCAATATCGCAAGGTACGTGAGTGGACCTTCAAGGAACGTCTGCGTGGTGAGAAAGAAACGCTCGGGCTGTATCTGACCGGCCACCCGATTGACGAGTATGAAAAAGAGATTCGTCGTTTTGCTCGGCAGCGCATCATTGACCTCAAACCCTCGCGTGAAAGCCAGACGATTGCCGGTCTGGTGTTTGACTTGCGGGTGATGAAAACCAAGCGTGGCGACAAGATGGGCTTTGTTACCCTGGACGATCGTTCGGCGCGGATCGAAGTGTCGCTGTATGCCGAGGCGTATCAGTCATCACAGGCGTTGTTGCAGAAAGACGCTATGTTGGTGGTGGAAGGGGAGGTTAGTCAGGATGATTTTTCTGGTGGCCTGCGAATGCGCGTCAAGCGGGTGATGAGCCTGGAAGACGCCCGCACAACCTTGCTCGACAGTGTGCGCATCAGCCTGGATACCCAGCGTCACGGTGCGCAGAGCCTCGACCAGTTGGCGGGCTTGCTGCGCAAATTCCCCGGTGGCTGTGCGGTAACGGTGGATCTGCAGCGGCCGGACGCCGCAGTGCAATTGCGCCTGGGTGAAGGCTGGCGGGTTGAGCCGGCTGACGATCTGGTGCAGGGGATACGTGACCACCTGGGTAAAGACAGCGTCTCTTTGCACTACAGATGATGCGTAAGGGCTTGGTGCGCTCGACTGTTAGGCGCCAATCCCTTAAGGTAATGAAAAATCGGACGCCCTGCTGCGGGGCCTACGCGGATAATGGATGCTTATGAGCAAGAGCCAGAAATACCTGGAGTTTGAACAGCCGATCGCTGATCTGCAGGCCAAGATCGAAGAGCTGCGATTGGTCGGCAGTGATAATTCGCTGAATATCACCGACGAAATCGCCCGTCTTCAGGACAAGAGCAAGTCGCTGACCGAAAGCATCTTCGGCAATCTGAGCAGCTGGCAGATCGCGCAGATGGCTCGGCATCCACAACGGCCTTATACGCTGGACTATATCAGCCAGATTTTTACCGATTTCGAAGAACTGCATGGCGACCGGCATTTCGCCGATGATGCCGCCATTGTGGGTGGTATTGCCCGCCTGGATGGCCGGCCGGTGATGATTATCGGGCACCAGAAAGGCCGCGACGTGAAGGAAAAGGTCCGTCGCAACTTTGGCATGCCCAAGCCGGAAGGCTACCGCAAGGCTTGCCGTTTGATGCAGATGGCCGAGCGCTTCAAGATGCCGCTGCTGACCTTTATCGATACGCCCGGTGCCTATCCAGGTATCGACGCTGAAGAGCGTGGTCAAAGCGAAGCCATTGCCTGGAATCTGCAGATCATGGCGCGGCTGAAAACGCCGATCATTGCCACCGTTATCGGTGAGGGTGGCTCCGGCGGGGCATTGGCGATTGGCGTCTGTGATCGACTGATGATGCTGCAATATTCGACTTATTCGGTGATTTCGCCGGAAGGCTGTGCCTCGATTCTGTGGAAAAAATCCGAGAAGGCTGCTGATGCTGCCGAAGCCATGGGTATTACCGCCGAGCGCCTGAAGGAACTCAAACTGGTCGATAACCTGATCGCCGAGCCACTTGGTGGCGCGCACCGCAAGCCGGAAGAAATGGCTGCGCGGGTCAAGGCCCAGTTGCTGGTCGAACTGGAGGCGTTGGAAAAACTGCCCGCTGACGAGCTGCTCGAGCGTCGTTACGATCGCCTGATGGCTTTCGGTCTGAAGTAGATGTTCTCCGCGCAGGAACTGCTCAGGCAGTTGCTGCCCTGCACGGACGCCTCGACCTGGTGGTTGGGGTTGTCCGGTGGCATGGACTCGATGGTTCTGCTCGATGCGTTGACCGAGCTGCGTTACCACTATTCGCTACCTCCCATCAAAGCTCTGCATATACACCACGGCCTGCATGCCGACGCCGACCTGTGGGCGGACCACTGCCTGCAGCAGTGTCGCGTGCGTGGAGTGGAGCTGACAATCGAGCGAGTGCAGCTGACGCCAGGCGCGAGCATCGAGGCCCAGGCCCGCGCGGCGCGCTACCACGCTTTCGCCGAGCATATGGGTAGCGATGATTGTCTGCTGCTGGCGCATCATCAGGATGATCAACTGGAAACTCTGCTGTTCAGATTATTGCGCGGCACGGGATTGCGTGGGTTAGCGGGTATGCCGCAGAGGCGGGCGTTGGCACAGGGACATTTGTACCGACCGCTGCTGGGCTGGAGCCGCTCGGAACTGCTGGCCTGGGCTGAGTCCAGACAATTGAGCTGGATAGAAGACCCGGCCAACCAGGATCAGCGTTTTGCCCGTACTCACTTGCGTCACGACCTGTTGCCACGCCTGCGTGACAGCTGGCCGGCGGCGCCGGATAGTCTGCTGCAATTGGCGGAGCATGCCGCGGATGCCAACCTGCTTCTGGATGAGCGCGCGCAGGATGATCTGCAACTGGCTCAGCCGGGCGTTACTGATCCCTGGTTGTGCGCCTGGCAAAGCCTGGATGCCGGCTACGTGCAGACCTTGTCGCTTCCGAGACAGGCCAATCTGCTGCGCTATTGGTGCCAGCTGAATCAGTTAGCGTCGCCACCCAGGCGGCAGCTGCAGGCGTTCCTCAGTCAGTTAGCTGCCGACGGCGATGGGCAGCCGGAAATGCGCGTGGCCGACTATCGGCTATGCCGCTCGTCGGGTCGCATTTGGCTATTGCCTGGCACCATGGCGGGCACACCTGTGCCCCAGTCTCTGCCCCTTTGGGGCGATACGTCATTGAGTGCCAGCAACGGTACACTGCTGATCAGGCCGGCAGAGCAGGGTATTGCCTGGCGTGCGGGTGTCTGGCAGGTCAGATATCGCCAGGGTGGTGAATTGATCAAGCTGCCAGGGCGCCCGACCCAGTCCTTGAAGGATTTGCTACAACAGGCAGGCATTCCGCCTTGGCTGCGTGCTCGGGTTCCGTTGCTATACTGCGACGAGCAGCTGGTTTCTATAGGCGGGCGCTGGAATGCTCAGGATGCGGCTGCGAGCGGCAATGAATCGGCATTTCAGGTCACTTGGGTGCCGCTAACGGATTGAGCAATCGGGGGGCGTCTGGTATCCTGACTTCCCATCTTGACGAGACTTTGGGAATCAACCAGTGCTTCCCCCAGGCTCCCTTCGATTCCCCGCGGCTCTGGTCGCTTAACAGTTCATTCAACGGGTTTTTCATGACGCGCTACATCTTCGTCACGGGTGGTGTTGTATCTTCATTGGGCAAGGGTATTGCTTCGGCTTCGCTTGCAGCCATTCTCGAAGCACGGGGCCTGAAGGTCACCATGCTCAAACTGGATCCGTATATCAACGTCGATCCCGGCACCATGAGTCCCTTCCAGCACGGTGAAGTCTTCGTTACCCACGATGGCGCTGAAACCGATCTGGATCTGGGTCACTACGAGCGTTTCGTCAGTGCAACCATGAGCCGCGCCAACAACTTCACTACCGGTCGTGTGTACGAGGAAGTACTGCGCAAGGAGCGCCGTGGTGACTACCTGGGTGCGACCATTCAGGTAATCCCGCACATTACCGACGAGATCAAGAGCCGCATCATCAAGGGCGCCGGCGATGCCGACGTGGCCCTGGTGGAAATTGGCGGTACGGTCGGCGATATCGAATCCCAGCCGTTTCTTGAAGCCATTCGCCAGTTGCGGGTGGAAGTCGGCGCCAAGCGCGCGATGCTCATGCACCTTACGTTGGTACCCTATATCGCGACAGCCGGTGAAACCAAAACCAAGCCTACGCAGCACTCGGTCAAGGAACTGCGCTCCATCGGCCTGCAGCCTGATGTGCTGATCTGTCGCTCCGATCATCCGATTGATCTGTCTTCGCGGCGCAAGATCGCGCTGTTCACCAACGTTGAAGAGCGTGCGGTTATTGGCCTGGAAGACGTCGACACCATCTACCGTATCCCCGCCGTATTGCACGCCCAGGGCCTGGATGATTTTGTTATCGAGCGCTTCGGCATCGAATGCGGCAGTGCCGACCTGTCCGAATGGGACCGTGTGGTGGCAGGCAAGCTGTACCCGAACAAGGAAGTGACTGTTGCCATGGTCGGCAAGTACATGGAACTGCTGGATGCCTACAAGTCGCTGATCGAAGCACTCAGCCACGCCGGTATCCAGAGTCAGACCAAGGTCACCATGCGTTATATCGATTCCGAAGAGATCGAGCTCAAGGGCGTTGGGCTGCTCGAGGGCGTCGACGCGATATTGGTACCGGGCGGCTTCGGTCTGCGCGGTGTGGAAGGCAAGATTGCCGCTGTGCGACACGCGCGTGAGAACAAGATTCCCTACCTGGGCATTTGCCTGGGTATGCAGGTGGCGGTGATCGAGTACGCCCGCAGCGTGCTTGGCTGGGCCGATGCCAACTCGACCGAGTTCGACAAGACTAGCGAGCATCCGGTGGTCGGCCTGATTACCGAATGGCAGAATGCCAGTGGTGACAAGCAGCAGCGCACCGAGGATTCCGATCTGGGTGGCACCATGCGCCTGGGCGGCCAGGAATGCGCGTTGACACCGGGTTCCAAGGCGCACGAATGTTACGGCAAGGATGTGATTGTTGAGCGTCACCGTCATCGTTATGAAGTCAATAACAACCTGTTGGCCGATCTCGAAGCCGGTGGGTTGAAAGTGACCGGTCGTTCGGTCGATGGTGCCCTGGTGGAAGTGATTGAAGTCGGTGACCACCCGTGGTTCGTGGCCTGCCAGTTCCATCCGGAATTTACCTCGACTCCCCGTTACGGTCATCCGCTGTTCAGTGGCTTTATTCAGGCGGCACTGGCCCAGCACAAGCTCAAGGGCTGAGGAATACAGATGCAACACAAGACGGTTCAGGTAACTGCACCCGCCGGGCAGACGATCGATATTGCCAATGACAAGCCCTTTGTGCTGTTCGGCGGCATGAACGTGCTGGAATCCCGGGACATGGCCATGCGCATTTGCGAGACCTATGTCGAGGTCACCAGCAAGCTGGGCATTCCCTACGTATTCAAGGCCAGCTTTGACAAGGCCAATCGTTCTTCGATCAACTCCTTCCGCGGCCCCGGTCTGGAAGAGGGGTTGAAGATATTCGAAGAGATCAAACGCACTTTCAATGTGCCGCTGATCACCGATGTGCACGAGCCGCACCAGGCTGCACCGGTTGCCGAAGTCTGCGACATCATCCAGTTGCCGGCTTTTTTGTCGCGGCAGACCGATCTGGTGGTGGCCATGGCCAAGACCCAGGCGGTGATCAATATCAAGAAAGCGCAGTTTCTGGCGCCGCAGGAAATGCGTCATATCCTCAGCAAGTGTGAAGAGGCCGGCAATGACCGGCTGATTCTCTGTGAGCGCGGCTCCAGCTTCGGCTACAACAATCTTGTGGTCGATATGCTCGGCTTCGGCATCATGAAGCAGTTCGAGTACCCGGTATTTTTCGATGTGACCCACGCACTGCAAATGCCCGGTGGGCGCAGTGACTCGGCCGGTGGTCGCCGTGCTCAGGTCACCGATCTGGCCAAAGCCGGTATGAGCCAAGGGCTGGCCGGCTTGTTTCTGGAAGCCCATCCGGATCCGGACAATGCCAAATGCGACGGCCCCTGTGCGTTGCGCCTGGACAAGCTTGAGCCCTTCCTGGCTCAGTTGAAGGCGCTCGACGAGTTGGTCAAAAGCTTTCCTGTGCTGGAAACCGCCTGATTACCCTTTTCTTTTTGTTAGATGGAGCAAGCTGCAACCATGGCTAAGATTATTGATATCAAGGGTCGCGAAGTTCTCGATTCCCGTGGCAATCCGACCGTTGAAGCCGACGTGATTCTGGAAGGCGGCCTGCAAGGCAGTGCCTGTGCACCTTCCGGCGCTTCCACCGGTTCGCGCGAAGCGCTGGAACTGCGTGACGGCGACAAGAGCCGCTATATGGGCAAAGGCGTACTAAAGGCCGTGGCCAATATCAATGGTCCCATCCGTGAGCTGCTGGTGGGTCGCGATGCGATCGATCAGGCGGGTCTGGATCGCGCCATGATCGAACTGGACGGTACCGAGAACAAGGCAACGTTGGGTGCCAACGCGATTCTGGCGGTATCCCTGGCTGCGGCCAAAGCGGCTGCCCAGGCCAAGGGCGTGCCCTTGTACGCGCATATTGCCGATCTGAACGGCACGCCTGGTGTTTATTCCATGCCGGTTCCGATGATGAACATCATCAATGGCGGCGAACATGCGGACAACAACGTCGATATTCAGGAATTCATGGTCCAGCCGGTCGGCGCGAAGAACTTTGCCGATGCCCTGCGTATGGGTGCAGAAATTTTTCACCACTTGAAGGCAGTGCTGAAGGCGCGCGGTTTGAGCACATCCGTGGGCGATGAGGGCGGTTTTGCGCCGAACCTGGCGTCCAATGAAGATGCACTGGCAGCGATTGCCGAAGCGGTAGCCAACGCCGGTTATACCCTGGGCGACGACGTGACTCTGGCCCTGGACTGTGCGGCCAGCGAATTCTACAAGGATGGCAAATACGATCTGGCCGGCGAAGGCCAGGTGTTTGATGCCACCGGCTTTGCCGATTACCTGGCCGGTCTGACCCAGCGTTATCCGATCATCTCCATAGAAGATGGCATGGATGAATCCGACTGGGCTGGCTGGAAGACCCTGACCGATAAAATTGGCGCCAAGGTGCAACTGGTCGGCGACGATCTGTTTGTGACCAATACCAAGATTCTCAAGCGCGGTATCGACGAGTCCATCGGTAATTCGATTCTGATCAAGTTCAACCAGATCGGCTCGCTGACCGAAACCCTGGAAGCCATTCAGATGGCCAAGGCCGCCGGCTTTACCGCGGTGATCTCCCACCGCAGTGGCGAAACCGAAGACAGCACCATTGCCGATCTGGCCGTGGGCACTGCTGCCGGGCAGATCAAGACTGGTTCTCTGTGCCGTTCTGATCGGGTGTCCAAGTACAACCAGCTGCTGCGCATCGAAGAGCAACTGGATGGCAAGGCGCCGTACAAAGGTCGCGCTGAATTCCGTGGCTGATCACCGGTGAAATGGCTCTGGTTGGTCGCGCTGCTGTTGCTGGGCGGGCTGCAATATCGTCTGTGGGTAGGCGATGGCAGTCTGGCCCATGTCACCCAGCTCAAGCAGCAGATTGACGAGCAGGCTCGTGAGAACGAGCAGCTGCTGGAACGCAATCGCGTGCTCACGGCCGAAGTGATTGAGCTCAAGCAGGGTCTGGAAACCGTTGAAGAGCGTGCCCGGCATGAGTTGGGCATGGTCAAGGAAGGCGAAACCCTGTTTCAGCTGAGCGACGAATGAGCCTGCCTTTCTGGGTGGTGATTCCTGCGGCGGGCGTTGGCTCGCGCATGCAGGCGGATCGACCCAAGCAGTACCTTCCCCTGGGCGATCGCGCCCTGATTGAACATACCCTTGATTGCTTTCTCGGCCAGCCCGGCCTGAACGGGCTGGTGGTCTGTCTTGCCGACGATGATGCCTGGTGGCCGGCGCTGGCCTGTGCTGCCGATCAGCGTATCCAGCGTGCTGCTGGTGGGCGAGAGCGGGCCGACTCGGTGCTTTCTGGTTTGCACAAGCTCAGTGAGCTTGGGGCGCAGGACATTGATTGGGTGCTGGTGCATGACGCCGCGCGCCCGCATCTTGCCGCCACCGATCTGCATAAGCTACTGAATAGTCTGCGGGATGATCCAGTCGGCGGTCTGCTTGCCGTGCCGGTACGCGATACGCTCAAACAGGCAGATGCCGATGGTCGGGTGACCGCTACACCGGATCGTTCGCTGTTCTGGCAAGCTTACACGCCGCAGATGTTCCGCCTTGGGGCCCTGCGTCAGGCGCTGGCCGATGCGCTGGCCTGTGGCGCGTTGGTTACCGATGAGGCTTCAGCGATGGAGCGGGTTGGTTTGGCTCCTCGACTGATCGAAGGGCGGGCGGACAATATCAAGGTTACTCGTCCCGAAGATATGGACTGGTTTGCCCGGTTACTCTGACGCTGTTCTCGTTTTAGGCAACTCAACCCCCTGACATTTCCTTTTGCTACCTGATTCAGGTGGCGTGTGGGTCTGCATGCAATTCCGGTTGACCCTGTGTGCATGAGTAAATATGCTGTACGCATATACAGTATTCTACTTGCAGGTTCCCCCATGCTTTCTCTCCACTTTACTCACATTGCTCGTGGTGTAGTCTTCAGGTGCCTCAGTCTGGACTGGATTCAATGATGGGCTCGGTCGTATCACTCTCCACCTTGCTCGATGAGCGGCGGATCTGGCGCGGCCAGCCCGCTGCGGTGCCTGCTGCTGGACAGTCGACGGGGTTTGCCGAGCTGGACATGGCCTTGCCGTCGGGTGGCTGGCCAGAGGCAGCGCTGAGTGAAATCCTCATCCAAGCCGAAGGCACCAGCGAGTTGCAGTTGCTCTGGCCAACTCTCAAGCGCTTGTCGGCAGCCGGTGAACGGGTGGTGCTGATCGGCCCACCGCATACTCCCTTTGCTCCGGCCTGGCAGGCTGCGGGTATCAGTTTGGGCTGTTTGTCAGTCATTCAGGCCAGCGGCAGCGATGCCCTTTGGGCGGCGGAGCAATGCCTGCGCTCTGGAGCTTGCGGCGCGGTGTTGTGCTGGCCGCAGCGAGCCAATGACCGGGTATTGCGGCGTTTGCAGGTCGCAGCGGAGACCGGGCAGACCCTGGGTTTTGCCTATCGGCCGATCGAGGAGGCAATCAACCCGTCGCCCGCTGCTTTGCGCCTGACTATTGAAAGTCAGCCGAGGCAGTTGCGGGTGCTCAAGTGTCGCGGCGGCCTGGCTCCTGCCAATCCCATCCCTTTTAATCTGCGGCATTGAGATCATGCTCTGGGCCTGCATATTGTTGCCACAACTGGCACTGGACGCAGTGCTGCGTGGTGTGGCTGATCCCCAGGCGCCGCTGGCGCTGATCAGTGGTACGCCGCAACGTCGAGTGCTGCAAACGGTCAATGCCGCTGCTCGGGAACTGGGGCTGCGGCCGGGCCAGTCGCTGGCCGCCGCGCAGATGCTGTCGCGGGATTTTGCCATGCGGGAATATGATCCGGCGCAAATCGAGCGATGGCATGCTTTTCTTGCCGCCTGGGCTTACCGATTCAGCTCGCATGTCAGCCTGCACTACCCGCGGGCGTTGGTGATGGAAGTCGAATCGAGTTTCGCCTTGTTCGGACCCTGGGAGCGCTTCGAAGCACGGCTGCGCGAAGAATTGACCGCCTTGGGTTTTCGCCATCGGATTGTATTGGCGCCGAACCCGGCGGCGGCACGTATTCTGAGTAACGCGCATGACGGCTTGGCGGTGCAGCAAGTCGAGACTCTGCGACAGATGATCGAGCAGATGCCGGTGACCCGTGCCGGCTTTGACGCAGAGACCTCGCGGGCTTTTACCCGTATGGGGCTGCACCGCTTGCATCAGATACTGGCATTACCGCGATCCGGTTTGGCTAAACGCTTTCCCGAAGAGGTACTCAAGCATCTGGATACGCTGCTCGGCCTCAGAGCGCAGGCCCTGGAATGCTATGCGCCAGCGGATTTCTTCGATGTGCGTATTGAGCTGAATTTCGATGTCGGCTCACACCAGGCGCTGTTGTTTCCGCTACGGCGGCTGACTTCGGATCTGGCGGCGTTTCTGGCCGGCCGTGACAGTGGCGTGCAGCGCTTCGTGCTGCATCTGGAGCATCGCGAGGGTGAAGACAGCCTGGTGTCAGTAGGTCTGCTCAGTGCTGAGCGCGATGCCGCGATGCTCTTCGAGTTGGCGCGGGGCCGCTTGGAGCAGTTGCAGGTAAGAGCGCCGGTACAGGCGCTGCGATTGCTGGCCAGAGATCTTCCAGCTTTTGTACCGCAAAAACGCGAACTCTTTGAGGAGCGACCGCAGCAAACCCTGCCTTGGGAGCAGCTACGCGAACGCTTGCGCGCGCGCTTGGGCGATGACGCTGTCGCAGCCCTCTCAGTGCGCCCTGATCACCGTCCCGAACAGGCTTGGCGGACCTCAGAGGCACGTGCGCCTTTTTTATTGAGTGACCGCAGTAGCGCCAGACCCGGATGGTTGCTGCAAGAACCGCAAGCACAGTTGAGTGGTTTGCGGGTTCTTGCCGGTCCGGAGCGTATCGAAAGCGGTTGGTGGGACGGCGGCGACATGCGCCGCGATTACTACCTGGTGGAAACCCAGTATGGCCAGCGCGGCTGGGCCTACCGGCCAGTGGGGCAGGGCGGACCGCTGTGGCTGCACGGCTGGTTCGCATGAACACGGACGCGCAGGTGGTTCGCGCTGAGGGCTACGTCGAGCTGCACTGCCTGTCGAATTTCAGTTTCCAGCGCGGCGCCTCCAGCGCTCAGGAACTGTTCGAGCGCGCTCAACAGCATGGTTACGGCGCGCTGGCGGTGACCGATGAATGTTCTCTGGCCGGTATCGTTCGCGCCTGGCAGGTTTCAAAGGATACCGGCTTGCCTTTGATTGTCGGCAGCGAGATGCAGGTCGAAAGCGGGCCCAAGCTGGTGCTGCTGGCAGAAAATCTGCAGGGTTACCAGCGCCTGTGCTGGTTGATCACCCAAGCCCGGCGCCGCGCTCCCAAAGGCGAGTATCGTCTGCTAGCAGATGATTTTCAGTCAGCGCTGGACGGTCTGCTGGCGCTATGGCTGCCCGATGAACAGCCTTGCCTGAAGCAGGGTGAATGGTTGCGCGAGCTGTTTCCCCAAGCCCTGTGGCTCGCGGTAGAGCTGCACTGTGGTCAGGATGACGATCAGCGCCTGGCGCAACTACGCGAAGCCGGGCAAATGCTGAACCTGCCACTGGTCGCCACTGGCGATGTACACATGCATGCCCGCGGCCGCCGTGCCCTGCAGGACACCATGACTGCGGTGCGCCATCATTGCACCCTGTCCGAGGCAGGCTTGCGCTTGTTTCCGAATGGTGAACGGCACTTGCGTTCACCTGATGCACTGGCAGAAATCTATCCCGCGGACTTGCTCGTTGAAACTCAATCGATCGCCGCGCGCTGTACCTTTGAACTGGGGCAACTGCGCTATCAATATCCGCATGAGCTGGTTCCGCAAGGCGAAACACCGGCCAGTTGGCTGCGTGAATTGACTGAGCAGGGGATTCGCTGGCGCTGGCCTGACGGGGTAACTGACAAGGTACGGTTGCAGATCGACAAGGAACTGGAGCTGATCAATTTCAAGGAATATGAGAGTTACTTTCTTACCGTGCATGACATCGTTCGCTTTGCCCGTGAGCGGCATATTCTCTGTCAGGGCCGCGGCTCTGCGGCCAACTCGGCGGTGTGTTTTGCGTTGGGCATTACCGAAATCGACCCGGCAAAATCCAATCTGCTGTTCGAGCGCTTTCTGTCCCGCGAACGCAATGAGCCGCCGGATATCGATGTGGATTTCGAGCATGATCGCCGGGAAGAAGTGATCCAGTATGTATTTCGCCGTTATGGTCGGCATCGTGCGGCCTTGACCGCAGTGGCCAGCAGTTACCGTGGAGCCGGTGCCATCCGTGATGTGGCCAAGGCGCTGGGCATGCCTGCGGATCAGATCAATGCACTGGCCGACTGTTGCGGGCGTTGGAGCAGCAAGGTGCCCTCGGATGAGCGCCTGCGTGAATCCGGTTTTGATCCGGCACATCCGTTATTGCATCGGGTATTGAAACTGACCGAGGAACTGATCGGATTTCCCCGGCACCTGTCGCAGCATCCGGGCGGTTTTGTGATTTCCGAGCAGCCATTGCATACGCTGGTGCCGGTGGAAAATGCGGCGATGGATGAGCGCACCATCATCCAGTGGGACAAGGACGATCTGGATCTGGTCGGCCTGCTCAAGGTGGATATTCTCGCCCTGGGCATGCTCAGCGCGCTGCGCCGCACTTTCGATCTGCTGCGCCTGCACCGCGGGCGCGATCTGACCCTGGCAACCATTCCCGCCGAGGATAAGCCTACCTACGAGATGATCAGCCGCGCCGACACTGTCGGTGTATTCCAGATCGAATCGCGCGCGCAGATGGCCATGCTGCCTCGGCTCAGACCAGAGAACTTCTATGATCTGGTCATCGAAGTGGCGATTGTTCGTCCCGGCCCGATTCAGGGCGATATGGTGCATCCCTATCTGCGGCGGCGCAATGGCGAGGAGGAGGTGACCTATCCGTCAGCGCTGGAAAAGGTGTTCAAGCGTACTCTTGGCATTCCGTTGTTTCAGGAACAGGTGATGGAACTGGCCATTGTTGCGGCTGGTTATACCGCCGATGAAGCCGACAAGCTACGCCGTAGCATGGCCGCCTGGAAGCGCCATGGTGGTTTGGAGCCACACCAGAAGCGCCTGACCGAAGGCATGTCGGAGCGCGGCTATACCGCCGAGTTTGCCGCGCGGATCTTTGAACAGATCAAGGGCTTTGGCAGTTACGGTTTTCCCGAGTCGCATGCCGCCAGCTTCGCATTGCTGACCTACGCCAGTTGCTGGCTGAAATGTCATGAGCCGGCGGCCTTTACCTGCGCGCTGATTAACAGTTGGCCGATGGGCTTTTACAGCCCCGATCAGTTACTGCAGGACGCACGCCGTCATCAGTTGGAGACCCTGCCGGTGGATGTACGTTACAGCCAGTGGGACTGCACGCTGGAGGGCGGCGGTGAGACTGAAGAGCAGCAGCCGGCGATTCGGCTGGGGTTATGTATGGTCCGCGGCTTTCGCGAGGACGATGCACAGCGCATTACCGAATGCCGTGAGCAGGCGGCATTTGCTGATGTGGCGGAGCTTAGCGAGCGAGCACAGTTGTCTTCACGTGCGCGAGAACTGCTTGCCGATGCCGGCGCCCTGCGTGGCTTGGCCGGGCATCGTCATAGGGCACGTTGGGCAATTGCCGGTGTGGAGCCGCAGATGCCATTGTTTGCCGGCCTGGCCTGCGAGGAAGAAGCCGCCGTCATGTTGCCGGAGCCGACTCAAGGGCAAGACCTGCAGGCCGATTATGCCAGTGTAGGAACAACGCTCGGCCCGCATCCGCTGAGGCTGCTGCGCGAACAACTGACGGCAAGGCGCTGCCGCAGTTCGCGGGAACTGCCCCTGATCGAAAGCGGTCGGCCGGTCTCGGTGGCGGGGCTGGTGACCGGGCGGCAAAAACCCGGTACCGCCAGCGGGGTGATTTTTGTCACCCTTGAAGATGAGTACGGCATGGTCAACGTGGTGGTCTGGCACGAGCTCGGCGAGCGCCAGCGACGTGAGCTGCTTGGCTCACAGATGATGCAGGTGGATGGTTATATCGAGTCGGAGAAGGGTGTGATTCATCTGATCGCTCGGCGGCTGCACAATCTCAACCCGCTGTTGGCGGGGTTGGATGTGCGCAGCCGGGATTTTCAATAGCGGTCAAATCTTCAAAGCGAGTAATGCCGCAGCTCGCGTGCGATCAGCAGGCGCTGTATTTCGCTGGTGCCTTCGTAGATCTGGGTAATACGCGCATCCCGATACAAACGCTCGACCGGATAATCCTCCAGATAGCCGTAACCCCCGTGGATCTGGATCGCTTTGCTGCAGACCGCCTCGGCCATTTCACTGGCGAACAGCTTGGCCTGGGAGGCTTCCGATAGACATGGCAGTCCTGCCGTGCGCAGGCGTGCGGCATGCAGAATCAGCAGGCGGCTGGCATTGAGTTGCATATGCATGTCGGCGAGCATGTTGGCAATGCTCTGGTGTTCGGTCAGGGCCTGACCGAACTGCGTGCGTTCTCGTGCATAACTCAGCGCGGCCTCGAACGCAGCTCGGGCAATGCCCAGCGCTTGTGCGGCAATGCCGATACGCCCACCTTCCAGGCCTGACAGGGCGGTGGACAGGCCCTTGCCCCGCTGGCCAAGCAGCGCGCTTTCCGGGAGGCGGCAGTTATCCAGGCTAATGGCGCAGGTATCCGAGCCACGAATGCCCAATTTGTGCTCCATGCGCTCGACGCGAAAGCCAGGGTTATCGGTTGGTACCAGAAATGCCGACAGGCCCTTCTTGCCCAAATCCGGATCGGTCACCGCAAACACCACCGCCAGGCTGGCGCGTTTGCCGTTGCTGACAAACTGCTTGGCGCCATTGAGCACCCATTCGCCGTTTTCCAGCACCGCGCGGGTGCGCAGGTTGTGCGCCTCGGAGCCGGCCTGGGGCTCGGTCAGACAGAAGCAGCCAATCGCTTCCCCGCTGGCCAGCTTGGCCAACCAGGTCTGTTTTTGCTCGTCCGTGCCGTAATTCAATACCGGGCCGCAGCCGACCGAGTTGTGTACACTCATCAGTGCGCCGGTGGCGCCGCAACCGGCCGAGACTTCTTCCACGGCCAGCGCATAGGCGACATAGTCCACATAACTGCCGCCCCATTCCTCGGGTACGACCATGCCGAGCAAACCCAATTCGCCCATCTGCTGGATCACGCTGCTGTCGATCCAGCCGCTCTTGTCCCAACCGGCAGCGCGGGGTGCCAGCTCTGCCTGGGCAAACTGCCGGGCCATGTCGCGAATCAATCGCTGGTCTTCGCTCAGTTCCAGATCATTCATCAGATTCCCTCGAAAAAGGCATGGACCCGTGCAGGTTTCAGCTCGCCTATTGTGGGCGGATTCCAGCGTGGCTGCTTGTCCTTGTCCACTAACAGTGCGCGCACTCCTTCGGCAATATCACCGTCGTTGAACCACTGGCGATCCAGGTGCAGTTCCATCGCAAAACAGTCTTCCAGGGATTTTTCCCGGCCATGGCGCAGCAACTCCAGAGTCACCGCCATGGCCAGCGGCGAGCGGCTGTCCATCAGGCGTACGGTGTCTTGCGCCCATTGCGTGAAGGCCGGGCGAACCTCTTCCTGCAGCGACTGGCGTATCGCCGCCAGGGTTGATTGGCCGAAGTGCAGGTCGATGGCAGGTTGCAGCGCGCTCAGGTCGGCGGGCGGCAGGTCTGAGGTGCCAAGCGCCTTCAGGACATTCTCAAGACGGTCGTGCTCCCAGCGCAGACCATCCAGTGCCTGATCCAGCTCATCCAGGCGTTCAACCGCAATGCACAGGTCTGCCAACTGCAGATGCAGGGCATCGGCGACTTTTACCTGGGCGCCGGTCAGGCCCAGATACAATCCCATTTCGCCGGGCAGGCGCGGCAGGAAATAGCTGCCGCCGACATCCGGGAAGTAGCCAATACCGGTTTCCGGCATACCCAGTTTCGATCGTTCGGTGACGATGCGCAGGCTGGCGCCCTGGGCCAGCCCCATGCCGCCGCCCAGCACAAAGCCATCCATCAATGCGATAACCGGTTTGGAGTAGGTGTGAATGCTCAGATCCAGCGCGTACTCTTCGGCAAAGAAGGTTTCTATCGCCTGGGCGTCACCGGCCAGGTGCTGATCGTAGAGCGTGCGTATGTCACCGCCGGCACAGAAGGCTTTTCCGCCATTGCCGCGCAGCATGACCGCTTCGATCTGGCTGTCTGCAGCCCACTCGTTCAGGTATCCCTGCAGCAGCCTGACCATTTCCAGACTCAATGCATTCAGCCCAGCAGGGCGGTTCAGGGTCAGGTGGCCGATTCTGTTGCGAACCTCGGCCAGCACAGGTGCCTGCACATCAGTCATTCGGTATCTCCGGTGTAGAGTTTGATGATTGCGGAAAAATCCAACGCGCCATGTCCCTGGCTGCTGAAAGATTGGTATAGCTGCTGGGCAAGAGCCCCCAGCAGAACCGGTTGTTGCGCATGTTTGGCCGCTTCGGTAGCCAGGCCCAGATCCTTGAGCATCAGGTCCGTGCCAAAGCCGCCACTGTACCCACGCGCGGCCGGCACATTTTCCATGACCCCGGGGTAGGGATTATAGGTGTCCGAACTCCAGCAACGTCCGCTGGATGTATTGATGATGCCGGCCAGTACCTCAGGCTCCATACCCAGGGATACCCCCAGGTTCATGGCCTCGGCTGTACCAATCATGGAGATGGCCAGCAGCATGTTGTTTGCCACCTTGGCTACCTGGCCATTGCCGGCGGGGCCGCAATGCACAATATTCTTGCCCATGCTCTGCAGAACCGGCAGCGCATGGGCGAAATCCCCCTCGCTGCCGCCGACCATAAAGGTCAGGGTGCCCGCTGCGGCTCCGCCAGTACCGCCGGAGACAGGGGCGTCAAGCATGGGGTTGTTCTGCTGTTCAGCCGCTGCCGCCACTTCCCGAGCACTGAGAGGGTCAATGGTCGAGCTGTCGATCAGCCTTACGCCCGGACGGATGTTAGCGAGCAAGCCTTCTTCGCCCAGATACACAGCTTTGACCTGTTTGGCTGCCGGCAACATGGTGATGATCAGTTCGCAATCCAGGGCCGCGATGCCCTGCACCGATGCCGCATTGGCGGCTCCGGCTGCGACCAATGCATCCACTGCTGCTTGAGACAGGTCAAAGACACTAAGCTGATGGCCTGCGGCGATCAGGTTGTGAGCCATGGGGCTACCCATGTTGCCTAGTCCGATAAAACCGATATGCATGGCGGCACTCCCTTTATGAGGATGTACGGGTGTGGTTAGCTACGGGTCGATACGGTAAATGCTCATGTTGAGGGAGGATAGCCCATGTTAATGGGCATGTGAGGCAGATAAAGCAGGTAAATCAGCCGGAAGCCGGACCTGGCTCAGGAATGGCCGGACGCCTGCAGGGGCACCCGCACATTACTGCGCGCCAGAGCGTACTTCAGAGTAGAACAGGCGGCGTAGTTCACCACTCTTGTCCAAACTTGCCAGCGCGGCCTGCATTCGCGGGGCGATGCCCTCATTGGATGCCCGTTTTGAAATATACAGATGGGCTGCCTGGCCGCGGGTATGTACGTCATAGCGGAATACATCGGGCTGCAGTTCCAGTGCCTTGAGGCTGTGGTGGAATACCACATCGCTGCTGATCAGCGCATCCAGGCGGTCGAGGTGCAGCATCTCTATCGCTTGCTCAAGACTGTAGACCGGGATCTTGATCACCTCAGCGTTATGCTCGAAAGCTTCGCCGTAATAGGTGCCGCTGATATAGCCAACCCGCTTGCCTTCCAACGCCCCCAGAGTCAGCTTGCCGGTATAGTCTTTGGCGGTTACCAGCAAAATGTCCGCGCTCAACACCACCCCCAGGCTATCTGCGAATCCATCAAGGTAGGGGTTTTCGAACAGAACGGTGAAATCGGCTTCGCCTTCCTTGAATTTGGAGAGAAGACGTTGGGGGGGTAGAACCCGGTTATCCAGCTTCAGTTGAGCTTCTTGGGCCAGTTGTTCGGCCAAAATGCTGAGCAACCCGGCTGGAGTGCCATCCTTCTCCAGATAACCCCATGGCCACACGTCAGCAGTCATGAACAAAAGTCTGTCCGCTTCAACTTTATGATTATCGCCGAAGGCGTTGGGTACACAGAGCGCCAGGAGCAGCGCGTACAGAAAACGACAGGCCATGTTCACCATGATTGCGAGTTATAGTTTTCCTTAGTATACGCCAGGGATTGCTGCCGGGGAGGGGGGATTCAATGATAAAACGGCCCAAATCGCAGGCAAAAAAAACCGCTGAAGGACAAGTCCGTTCAACGGTTTTTAAACTGGTTGCGGGGGCAGGATTTGAACCTACGACCTTCGGGTTATGAGCCCGACGAGCTACCAGACTGCTCCACCCCGCGTCTGTGGGCGCCATTCTACTCATTGAGCGTTGGCTGTCAAGCAATTGAACGGAAAAGATTTTTTATTTCCGGTATTCGCTCCGGAGCGGTAATTGATACCCAGATTTGCCGAGAAACGGCAGGGATAATTCAAGATCATAAATTGACGTCAAAATGACATCATTGCAAATTGGCTATCCGTGAAGCATGGAATATACTTTGTCTCAGGCTATGCCATAAAAATAACAATACAGCAGTTGCCCTGAAGGGGGATTTTCTTGCCAACCACTGCCGATCGCTATCACATCTCCACATGGGGCGGGGAGTTTACCGACCCCACCACCGAGCGGGCCTACCGCGAACACGTTGAGCAGAGTACTGCGAAGAGTTTGATTGTGGCGCTACGCGTATGGGCGGCGCTGGTAGTGCTTTTTGGTTTTCTGGATTTTCTAGCGCTGGGTGTTTCCGAAGGGTTTATCCATCTGATCAGTACTCGCGTGTTGTCCGCCAGCCTTTTGCTGTTGCTTGCCTGGCGTTTGCGCACCAAACCGCAGTTGGCGACCGAGGGTTATGCCGTCACCGCATTGGAAGTAGTCGGTTTTGTTCTGTTCTTTCTTATTTACATAATTCGACCCGACATCGTTTCCTGGAATATCGGGGTGACCCTGATCATTTTGATCAGTCTGTACATCTTCGTGCCCAATAGGGTGGTGCTGTCCAATATTGGCGCAGCTTTTGGTATTGCCGGTACGATTTATTGCATTGCTCTGCGCGATGTTGAGCCCACACTGTTGGTGGGGCTGACCTTTGTGCTGCTGTTCCCGGCGATTATTGGCTATGCAGCCGGGTTGCGCCTTCAGACAGGCCAGCGCCAGCAATATGCACTGTTCAACGAAACGGTACGGGTCAACCAGTCGCTGCAGGAAGAGATCAAGCGCCGGGAGCATCTCGAGCTGGAATTAAAGCTGCAAGCCACTACCGATCCTCTCACTGGACTGTTCAACCGCCGACAGTATGAATCCCTGTTCCATCGTGAGCTGGACAGGGTACGCAGGCATGCCAGTGCCTTGTCATTGTGTGTGGTGGATTTGGATCATTTCAAGAAAATCAATGATGAGCACGGTCATGATGTTGGCGACCAGGTGCTCAAGCACGTGTCGCGGTTATTTGTCGACACCTTGCGCAATACCGACATCGTCGGCCGCTTCGGCGGCGAGGAGTTCATCCTGCTGCTGCCGGATACTGATCTGCGTTGCGCGGTACAGGTGTTGAATCGGTTGCGTGAGCGGTTGCAATCAAGCCTGGTACCGGTTGAGGGCCTGAGTGTTCAGCTCACCGCCACATTCGCCGTGACCGAAGTAAACGAACAGGATGAGGGTATAGAAGATGTCATCCGCCGCGCGGACCGGGCGCTTTACGACGGCAAAAAAGCTGGGCGCAACTGTGTTGTCCCCAGTTGAATCCAGCTCAGCGGAGCATGGCGCTTAATCAGAGTGTTCTTGCCTGATCGGGTACAATGGGGCAGTTGAAACCACCCGGTAGAGCCGCTCTTGCGCAAGATTATCCACGTAGATTGTGATTGCTTCTACGCAGCCATCGAGATGCGCGATGATCCGCGCCTGCGTGGTCGGCCGCTGGCTGTGGGTGGTGATCCGGGAAAGCGCGGCGTGGTGGCCACCTGTAACTATGAAGCCAGGGCTTATGGCGTGCGTTCGGCAATGGCCTCCGCCTATGCCCGCAAGTTGTGCCCGGACCTGCTGATCGTGCCGCCGCGGATGGCGGTGTATCGCGAAGCGTCGCAGGCAATCCAGGCGATCTTCAGTGATTACACCCCTCTTATTCAGCCGCTGTCGCTGGACGAAGCCTTTCTGGATGTGAGCAATAGCGAAGCGTGCCGCGGCAGCGCCACGCTGATGGCGCAGGAAATCCGCCGCAAAGCATTTGCCAGCCAGGGCATCACCGTGTCTGCTGGTGTGGCGCCGAACAAGTTTCTGGCCAAGATCGCCAGTGACTGGAACAAGCCGGATGGTCTCAAGGTGATTCTACCCGACGAGGTAGAAGCCTTCGTCAAAACGCTGCCCATCGAGCGCTTGCACGGCGTAGGCAAGGTCACTGCTGCGCGTATGAAAGGATTGGGCATTGACGTCTGCGGCGAGCTGCTACCTTGGCGCAAGCAGGATCTTGCCAAGGAGTTCGGCAGTTTCGGTGAGCGTTTGTGGCAGTTGGCACGGGGCATAGATGATCGCCCGGTAGTAGTGGAAAGCAAGCGTCAATCGGTCAGCGTGGAAAATACCTATGATCATGACCTGTCCGACCTGGACGCCTGCCTGAATGCATTGCCGCCATTATTGGAAAAGCTCGCCCTGCGCCTGGGGCGACTGGAAGGCGAGTACCGGGTGAGCAAACCCTTCGTAAAGCTGAAGTTTCACGACTTCACCCAGACGACGCTGGAGCAGGCGGGCTCGCCGGTTAGCCCGGACGGTTACCGCGACCTCTGCACTCAGGCCTTCGCCCGGGGCAATCGGCCGGTGCGCTTGATTGGTGTCGGCGTTCGGCTGGACAGTAGCCACAGCCTGCTCGGCGAGCAACTCAACCTGTTCTGAGCTTCAGCCTCAGTGCAACTGCCGCGCGCAGGTTGGGCACAGGTGGTTATCCCCGTGCGGAGTCCAGCCCAGTTCGCTGATGCGCGCAACGGCTTTGGCGGTGCGCTTGGGCAGGTCGTCCTTGTCCAGGGCGAGAAATTCGAAGGCTTGCTCTTTTTGGCACTGATCACACTTGATCGACCAGCCAAGTACCGACTGACCGCGCAGATCCGGGCCTTTTGCCGTAGCCGTCCACTGACCTGGGGGATTGATCAGGTAGCGAATTTTCTCCACTTGCAGTCTGAGCGGCAGATCACGACTACCCTTGACGGTACAGATCAGGCTATCCCCGGATTGCACGCCACCGCCCTGGCCGGTCACTTGATAAAGCCCGCCTGCCAGCGTGCGGCATTCGATCAGCGTGTGAGCGGAGTTCAGCAGGTTGCGTCGGAAGTCGTGTTCAGCCATGTCCAGTACCAGTTAAAAAGGGCTGGGCATGATAACACCGGAGCCGGGTGGCATATCACTCGAATCACTGATGGTCGGAGTGACCCGTCATGCAGGCTATGATGGGGGTCAGAAGTGTCTCATCACACACCACAAGAGGATAAATTATGAGCGTCAAGCAACTGTTCGATCTGACCGGCAAGGTTGCCCTGATCACCGGCGGCACCAAGGGTCTGGGCCTGCAAATGGCGGAAGCGCTCGGCGAGCAGGGCGCCAAGATCTTTATCAGCGCGCGTAATGCTGCCGAAGTGGAGCAGGTGGTCAAAGACCTCGAAGCACAGGGCATTCAGGCTGGTGGTATTGCCTGCGACCTGGGCAAGCTGGATACCAAGCCGGTTTCTACGCTGGTGGACGCCGCTGAAGCCAAATTCGGCACTGTGGACATCCTCATCAACAACGCCGGTACTACCTGGGGCCAGCCCGCCGAAGAGCACAGCTATGAAGGCTGGCAGAAGGTCATGAGCCTGAACGTTGATGTGTGTTTCCTGATGGCCCAAGAAGTTGCGCGCCGCTTCATGATTCCCCGTCAGTCCGGCAAGATCATCAACATCGCTTCCATCGCCGGATTCAAGGGCAATCGCGCCAACTCCGGCATTCACACTGTGGCCTACAACACCAGCAAGGCAGCGGCGATCAACCTGACGCGCGCACTCGCCGGTGAGTGGGGCCCGCACAATATCAACGTCAACGCCATCTGCCCGGGTTACTTCCCGACCAAAATGGCCAAAGGTCTGGAAAAGGTGACCGAGCTGATCAAGTCCGGTACTCCGCTTGGGCGCATTGGTGGTGAGGAAGATATCAAGGGTGTTGCGGTGTTTCTGGCAACCGAAGCGTCACGGCATGTCACCGGCCAGGCTATCGCGGTAGATGGCGGCAACTCGGTGGTATAACTCAGCAGCTGAACATGAAAAAGGCGCCTCAGGGCGCCTTTTTTACGAATGATGACCGTCGAATTATTTACCTAACCCGCGGCTGATATTCTTGGCTGCACTGAATATTTCTTCGCGGTGGTCGCGCTCCAGGGTTTCCATTTGTTGCTCATGTAGCTGGCGCTCGGCTTTGCCCAGATCTTTCCAGCCCTGATGGGTGGGAATGTGGACAGTAGCATCGTAGATCCTTTCAAACACGGACACATCCAGGTCGGCACGGCGGGGGCCATAATAGTTGTCGAGCAGTACCTTGATGCGGATCGAGCCTTCAATCAACGGCAGTTGACCTTCCAGCAGACTGTTGGCCAGAATGATGATGTCGCCTTCCAGACGTTGATTGCGATCTGCGGCCACTGCGCGTTGCTCAGTCTCGCGCGCCAGGACTTTTTTCCAGAGCATGTAGGCGTAGGCTGCCAGCGCCACAATGATGATCACGCCTGCGGCAACAAGCCAGGTAAAAGTAGTCATTGTATAAAAGCCATTAATTGAAAAGTGCTTGTTGGAAGGGCTGCATCGAGATCAGGCAGCTCAAAATCTCAAGTTGACCGGATCCAGCATGCCTTTCTCGTGCAGCGTCACGGTCGGCGATAGAAACAGCCCCGTACGAATATGACCCTCAATCCGGTAGCTGACCGGCTGCTGGTCGTCAATCATCTTGACTACATCACGAATATGACGCCAGAGATTGGACCTGACATTCAATTCAAAATATTCCGAGCCATAGGCCGGCACAGTGAAATGCGCATCGCTCACGCCGGTCGCCAGCCGCGCTTCATTCAGATAGATCTCGTAGTGCATGCCGCGAATGGGCAGGCTGCGATCATTGGGGTTGTCGACTCGCAGGCCTAACTGGAACGTCTGTTCCCACAGATTGGCTTTGAGCATTTCGACATTCGCCAGACTGATGTCGGGCTTTTCATAGGATCGACCCAGGCCAAACATCGCGCAACCGCTAAGCCATAATGCGCAGCTAATAAGCAGCGCCAAGGTCGGTAATGATCTGTGCACTCTGTCCCTCCTGGTCGAGTCGGGCTGATCTCGTTATTAAGTTGTCGTACAGCCCGCGCCTGTCCATACTAATCAAATGCGGCAGGCACTGCTTAACATATCACTGCAAATCACTACAAAGGAGAGACAAGATGCCTCTTTTTGAAATTGCGTTTCATGGACAGGTTCGCCCCGGCGTTACAGCGGAGCAGGCCAGGGCGCGGATCGGACAGTTGTTTCAGGTTGGTGACGAGCAGTTGAATGTCCTGTTTTCCGGCCGGCGAGTAGTGATCAAGCAGGGATTGGATGAGGCCTCGGCTGATAAATACCGCCAGGCAATCGAACGCGCTGGGGCCGTGTGCAGTGTAGATTCGATGGAGCAGGAAGAAACTCCTGCGCCGGTACCATCCTCCGCCGCGAGCGCAGCCCCATCCGCTCCACCAAACCCTGCGGGCGGTGCCTCGTTAAAGCCGCGGGATGCCTATATGGCTGCCTTCAGTGAAGTGGAAGCGCCGGACTTCGGCATTGCCCCGGTCGGTGCAGATATGCAGGATGAGTACGAAGAGTTTGTGGATCTGCCCATTGACCTGTCAGCGCTGAGCCTGGCGCCGGCCGGCAGCGACCTGGAGCAGTTGCGGCCCGAGGTCGCCCCGGTCAAGCCCAACATCGACCATCTCAGGCTTCAAGATTAAGCAGTGCTGCAGCTTAAACGCTGCAGCACTGCTTGAACTTCCTGCCTGAGCCACAGGGGCAGGGATCGTTTCTGCCAGCCTTGATCGGATGGTTTGGATCGATAAAAAACCAACGCGCCTGACGTTTGCCAAAATCCGAACATTCACGGTGACTGTGGCGTTGCCCATCGGGGTCCGCCCAGTGTGCAATAAAGGTCACCTGTGCGCGTTGCGTATGTTGATCAACCGGCGGTGCGTCTTCCACATCCAGCCCGAGCCAGGTACTGGCGCTGCTCCACTGCGCCATCGCATGACGGTCAAGTGCGGATTGCTGGGCTGGAAGGGTACTGCTCACCAGATAGTCAATCAGCCCAAGCGTGTAAGCGCTGTAACGCGAGCGCATCAGGCGCTCGGCGTTGGGCGCTGCGGTGCCTTGGTGCAACGGCTGACAGCACTGCTGATATTGCTCGCCGCTGGCGCAAGGGCAGTCAACCGGGACAGAGGGTGAGGCTTGGTCTTGCATGCTTACCACCAGTATTTATCAAACATTTCCGGGTTGGCCCAGTACTTGGAATTAAGCCAGTCCGGCACGCTCTTGTATTCAGCCAGGTCATAGGTGAATAGCGTCAGGCTGCGTTGATCTTTTTCAAAGCGCGCGTGACGCTGCATGGCCAGCCCGAAAAAATCGTTCTCCTGCCAACCTTCCGCCTGGTGCAAATCCACCAGCACCGCCATACGGCTGACGCTGAGGTTTCGCAGGCCGGCCAGCAACTCAACGCCGGTGCGCATGGCCAAGGTTTCCAATTGGTCGGCAACAATCGCCAGATCATAACGGCGGTTAGCCAGCTCCGCCGGTAGAGGCACCTGGTCGGTAGTCGTCACCTCACAGCCGGTATGCTCTGCACAAAAAGCACTCACGGCCGGTACGGGCTCGCGGCTGATGCATAGCAGGCTGGCCGGCTGATACTGATCAAGTATCGCCAGCAGGGCAGAAGTGGGGCTGTCGGACATGGGCTTTCCTGTCGAGCAAAAAATCAGGGCATCCAGCTTCAGGCCTTAACCCGCGCGCCGCAAGCAAAAACTGCAAGCAAACTTGTTTGCCGCTGAGCGGTCGTTGTCGCCTAGCTGATCATCGTAGAAAGATCATCAGTGTTATCATGCCCGCCTTGTCCGGAGCCCGCATGCTGAATGATGAACTGAAAGGCCAGATCCAGACGGCCTACCGCACCTTTCTCGAAAACAAGTCCCTGAAGCCGCGCTATGGCCAACGGATGATGATTGCCGAGGTCGCCAAGCTGTTCGGCGGTATCAAGCTGGACGACGAAAACCGTCGTGACGGCGATCCGGCTGTGGCAGTTGTGGAAGCGGGCACCGGCACCGGCAAGACGGTCGCCTATTGCCTGGCGGCCATCCCGATTGCTAAGCACCTGGGCAAACCGCTGGTGATCTCCACCGCCACGGTCGCGCTGCAGGAACAGATCGTGCTCAAGGATCTGCCCGATATTCAGCGCAACGCCGGGCTGAATTTCCAATTTTCCCTGGCCAAGGGCCGCGGTCGTTATGTCTGCCTGTCCAAGCTCGACCAACTGCTCAGTGAAAACCAGTCCCTGGCCAGCCGGCAGCAGGGTTTTGCCGACGAAGGCTTTAATCTGGAAGTGGACGAAGCTGGGCTCAAGCTCTACACGCGCATGGTCGAGTCACTGGCCAGCAAGAAGTGGGACGGCGAACGCGACTCCTGGCCCGAGGCGTTGGCAGATCAAGACTGGTCGCGGCTGACCACTGACCATATCCAGTGCACCAACCGGCGCTGCGGGCATTTCAACCAGTGCGTGTTCTACAAGGCCCGCGAAGGCGTGCAAAAGGTTGATGTGATCGTCACCAACCACGATCTGGTGCTCGCCGACCTGGCGCTAGGTGGCGGCGCCATCCTGCCCGACCCACGTGATTGCCTGTATATCTTCGATGAAGGCCATCACCTGCCGGACAAAGCCATTGCCCACTTCGCCCACCATACGCGCATGTCGGCTACCGCCGAGTGGCTCGAGCAACTGGACAAAAATCTAAGCAAGCTGCTGGCGCAACATCCGCTGCCCGGCGATTTTGGCCGCTTCCTTGAACAGGTGCCGCAACTGGCACGTGACCTGAAACCGCATCAGCAATTCATGGCACAGGCACTGACCGAGGTATCCGACTTCGCCAGCGCCGAAGATGTCACCGGTCAGGTCCGGCCGCAACACCGTTTCAAGGACGGCGTGATCCCCGAGCATCTGCGGGATATGGGCGTTGAACTCAAGGCTGGCTTCGGGCGTATCACCGATTTGCTGCAACGCCTGGTCGATCAACTGAAGGATGCGATGGACGGTGAAGCCGTGGGCGTTACCTCACATCAAGCCGAGGAATGGTACCCCCTGTTCGGTGCACTGCTGGCGCGTTCACAGGCTAATTGGACGCTGTGGACCCAGTTCTGCCTCGAAGACGCCGACGATAAGCCACCCACCGCGCGCTGGCTGACCCTGACCGAGCAGAATGATATAGAAGTGCACGTCAGCCCAATCATGGCGGCTGATACGCTGCGGCAATTTCTCTGGTACACCGCGTTCGGTTGCCTGGTTACTTCTGCGACCTTGACTGCTCTTGGCCGTTTCGACCGCTTCAGCATGCGCGCTGGTCTACCGAAAAATGCGGTTTGCACCCTGGCCCCCAGCCCGTTCCAATACGCCGAAAAGGGCGTGCTGCGCATTCCCAATCATGGCGCCGACCCGCGAGATGGCCCGGGCCACAGCGCCTCCATCATCGAGCATTTGCCGAGCATTCTGGACGATGCGATGGGCAGTTTGGTGCTGTTCTCCTCGCGCCGGCAGATGCTCGAGGTCTACGCCGGGTTACCGCGCGACTTCCGCGAGCGCGTGCTGGTGCAAGGCGATCTGTCGAAGCAGGAGCTGATCCGCCAGCACCGCGCGCAAGTCGACAAGAACAATCAGAGCGTTATCTTTGGCTTGGCCAGCTTTGCCGAAGGCGTAGATTTGCCCGGGCGGTACTGCGAACACGTAGTGATTGCCAAGATTCCCTTTGCCGTACCCGATGATCCGGTCGAAGCGGCGCTCAGCGAATGGATCGAACGCAATGGCGGCAACCCCTTTATGGAAATCGCTGTGCCAGACGCCAGCCTGCGACTGATCCAGGCCTGCGGACGATTGCTGCGTAATGAGCAGGACAGCGGCGTGGTTACCTTGTTGGATCGCCGACTGGTCACCCAGCGTTATGGCAAGGCCATTCTGAATGCGCTGCCACCCTTTCGCAGGGAAATCGATTAGCCGGAATTTAGCGGCAAGCCACAAGCCACAAGCCACAAGAAGCAAACCGTGTTTCTATGACTGATCCGCAGTGACGAAAAGGCTATGTTGCTGGGTCCGCCAGACGACTACCGAGAACGGTCCAAATCCTGGACGATTTGGATCGAGCCCCCAGGGGTAAGGCAAGCGTTTGCGAAGCACTGCTTCGCGCGCAGCCGAACGACGGCGATCTGTGATCGGCGGCCGGCCCGGAGGGGGTTCACGGCGGTTCTCGGTAGTGGTCTGGTGGATCCAGCCACTCGGATCTCTCGGACGACCTATCACGGAATCGCATATAAACAAGATTCCAGCGTTTATACCTGCTGAAATCGACCTTCCGCTCAGGTTTAATAACCTCATAACAATCTCCAACAGGGAAGCATTCCATGAGCAACGTCCAAGGCTACTTCGATCCGCGTTTCGAAACTGTGCGCGAGCTGTTTGCCGAACAGCAGGCTGACGAGCAGGCGCGGGGCGGCGCCCTGTGCGTGACTGTCGGCGGCGAAACGGTACTGGATCTGTGGCAGGGCGTGGCCGATAAGGACAACCAGCAGGTCTGGGAGCAGGACACCCTGGTCAACGTGTTCTCCTGCACCAAGCCGTTGGGCGCGGTGGCGCTGTTGCAGCAGGTCGAAGCTGGCCGGATCGAACTCGATAGCCCGCTGGCCGATGCCTGGCCCGAATTTGCCCAGGCGGGGAAAGAACAGATCACCCTGCGTCAGGTGCTCAGCCATCGCTCCGGCTTGTCCGCCATCAGCGATACCCTACCGCCGGAAGCGCTGTTCGACTGGGATACCATGACGACTGCGCTGGCGGCCCAGGAACCCTGGTGGACACCCGGCGCAGCCCATGGCTATGCCCCTGTCACCTACGCCTGGCTGCTCGGCGAACCACTCAAACGTCTTAGCGGAGAGCGCCCCGGCGCCTATATCCAACAGCATATCTGTCGGCCGCTGGGCATGGACTTCTTTGTCGGTGTGCCGGACGACCATCTGCAGCGTATCGCCCACGTATCGCGCCTGCGCAATCAGTACGGCGATGACTATGCGCGCAAACTCTTCGCCTCCATGGGTCAGCCTGAAGGCATGGGTTTCAAAGCCTTCGGCAACCCCTCCAGCATGATGGTCAGCACCAACACGCGCGAATGGCAGCAGGCGGAAATTCTCTCCGCCAACGGCACCGGTAATGCGCGCTCGCTCGCGCGCTTTTGGCAGGTTATGGCGCATGGCGGCAGTCTGGACGGCGCGCACCTGCTCGACGACAAACTAGTGGATGTGATGCAGCAGCAACACAGCCAGGGCATGGACAAGACCCTGCTGGCGCCGACCCGCTTTGGCCTGGGCGTGATGCTCGAACAGGATTGGGAAGGTGGCGGCTTCGGCATGGGCCCCCAGGCCTACGGGCATCCAGGCGCTGGTGGCTCTTTAGGCTTCTGCGATCCCGAGGCTGGTGTTGGTTTTGGCTACGTCACCAACACCATGGGCCCCTACGTGTTGATGGATCCGCGCGCACTGGCATTGAGCCGCGAAGTCTATCGCTGCCTGAAACAGCTGGATTGATACAGCGCTTGTCCGAGGTCAAAGAGTGGTGCGTGCAAGGTGCTAGCATAAGGGCACTGTGATCTGGAGACGTGAAAATGAAAGCCGAGTTAGCCGATCTGCGCCGTGACTACACCCGTGATGGCCTGCTTGAAAGTCAGGCGCCTGCTGAACCTCTAAGTCTGTTTGCCACCTGGTTCGAGCAGGCGGTGGAAATCGAATCAACTGAAGCCAACGCCATGATGCTGGCCACCGTCGATGACGCCGGCCAGCCGCACTTGCGCACCCTGTTGCTCAAGGGCATGGATGATCGTGGTTTCGTGTTTTTTACCAATTATCAGAGCGCCAAGGGCCAGCAGCTGCAAGGCCACCCCCAGGCCGCGATGACCTTCTGGTGGCACGATCTTGAGCGCCAGGTACGCATTGAGGGCACGGTCGAGCGCATCAGTGACGACGAGTCCGACGCCTATTATCAAAGCCGCCCGCTGGGCAGCCGCCTGGGCGCCTGGGCTTCTCCACAGAGTCAGGTGATCGCCAGCCGCGATGTGCTGGAGCAAAACCTGGCTCAACTGCAGCAACGCTATGCCGATCAGGCACCTGAGCGTCCAGCGCATTGGGGCGGTTTTCGTCTCAAGCCACAGCTGATCGAATTCTGGCAGGGGCGGCCAAGCCGCCTGCATGATCGGCTCAGTTATCGGCTTCTGGAAAGTGCCTGGCAGCGCGAACGCCTGGCGCCCTGATGCTTGCGAGCTAGCGGCTTTTCCCTCACTCTTGTGGCAAATAACAGGGTGAGGGCAGGCGATGGCCAGGGGCGCGTTTCAGCAAAAAGTGGTGGTCATTACCGGTGGTTGCGCGGGTATCGGGCGCGCGCTGGCGCTGAGGTTTGCCCAGTCCGGCGCACGCATCGCCATACTCGATGTGCAGGACGAACCCCTGTTGGCCTTTCAGCAACAACTGATGGACAAGCTGAATGCCGAAGTCCTGGCCATCCGCTGTGATGTCGCCGACCCGCAGGCTTGCGAACAGGCGATCTGTCAGGTACTGGAGCATTTCGGCGGTATCGACCTGCTGATCAATAATGCCGGCATCACCCACCGTAGTACCTTTGCCGAGACCGATCTGGCGGTGTTTCAACGCATCATGGCAGTCAATTACTTCGGCGCCTTGCACTGCACCCAACAGGCACTGCCGAGCATCGTGCAACGCCAGGGGCAGATCATCGTCCTCAGCTCGCTGTCTGGCTTTGCTCCACTGCTCTATCGTAGTGCCTACAACGCCAGCAAGCACGCGCTGCATGGCCTGTTTGAAACGCTGCGCATGGAAGTTCGACCGCAGGGCGTGAACGTCATGCTGGTCACCCCCGGCTTTACCGCCACGGATATCCGCAAGAATGCATTGGTCGGCGACGGTTCGATCAGCAAGCAGATCATCAATACGCCGTTCAAGGTATCGTCGCCCAGCGATGTGGCGGATGATATCTACCGCGGTGCGGTCAAGCGCAAACGGTTGATGGTGTTATCCAACGTCAATTGGCGCGCCCGCTTGCTGGCACGCTGGTTTCCCGGGCTGTTCGAGCGCTGGATGCTGCCGAGGCTGTCCGGCGTCAAGCCTCAGCGTTGAGATCAGTTTGCTGGGTCTGGCGCAGAGTCTGGCTGGCAGCCTAGATAGTTGATAGCGCCCTGACCGGCGCGCCGGCCACTGGCGAAACAGGCCGTGAGCAGATAACCACCGGTTGGCGCTTCCCAGTCCAGCATCTCCCCTGCGCAGAAAACGCCCGGCAAGTCCTTGAGCATCAAATGCTCATCAAGCGCTTCGTGCGTTACGCCGCCAGCGCTACTGATGGCTTCATCCAATGGGCGCATCCCGGTCAACTCGATAGGGAGGGCTTTGATACCGGCGGCCAGACGCGGCGCATCAGTGAAAGCTTCCTTGGCCAGGCACTCATGCAACAGTGCGACTTTCAATGCATCCAGCCCGGCGCGCTTGCGCAGTACCGAGGCCAGTGTCTGGCCGCCGCGCGGCTTACGCAGGATCTGGGTCAACTGCTCGGCGCTGCGGTCCGGTGCCAGATCCAGCGTCAGCCAGGCCTGGCCATTGACTAGCAACTGGTCGCGCAGCGGCGCAGACAGGGCATAGATCAGACTGCCCTCCAGGCCATCATGAGTGACGATGCATTCTCCGCGTTTTCCTTCAGTGCTGCCGTCAGGCAAAACCAGGCTGGCTATGACTTGCTTAAGTGGTTGGCCGGCAAAGCGCTGGCTGAGATGCGCGCTCCACTGCCGGGTAAAGCCGCCGTTGGCCGGTAGCAAGTCCCTTACCTTAATATCTCGCTTCTGCAACAGGTTGACCCAGGCCCCATCTGAACCCAGCCGCGCCCAGCTGCCGCCGCCTAGTGCCAGAACCACAGCACTGTGAGTTTTTAGCTGCTCGCCCTGGGGGGTGTCGAACACGCACTCGTTCTGGTTATTCCAGCCCAGCCAGCGGTGGCGGTTGTGGATGCTCACGCCTTGCTCGCGCAGTCGCCTCAGCCAGGCGCGCAGTAACGGCGCGGCTTTCATATCGGTAGGGAAGATGCGACCGGACGAGCCAATAAAGGTATCGACGCCCAGGCCATGAATCCATTCGCGCAGTTGGGTTGCATCGAGGTCCGCCAGCCATTCGCCGACCCAGGGGCTGGCTTCGCGGTAGCGGCTGACAAAGTCGGCGGAATTCTCGGAGTGGGTAATATTCATACCGCCCACACCGGCAAGCAGAAACTTGCGGCCCACTGAGGGCATGGCGTCGTAGACATCCACCGTCAATCCCGCTGTGGCCAGTGTTTCCGCTGCCATCAAGCCAGCAGGGCCGGCACCGATAACGGCAACACTGGGTGGGGTAGGCAAAGGCATGGGAGGGTCCGCAGGGCAAAGATTGGCCGGCAGTTTAACCCAATCCCCGCTCACGCCAAATCTGCTGCGCGCTGTGATGCAGAATACCGTGGCGGCGGGCGAGGGCGGCGCGATCTCGGTCATAGCCGCCACCGATTACCGCGCACACCGGAATGTCGCGGGCCAGGCAATGATCGATAACCTGACGATCCCGGCGCGCTATGCCGTCATCGGTGAGGTTCAGATAGCCCAGCGCGTCCTGCTGATGCACATCCACGCCAGCATCATAGAGCACCAGATCAGGCTGATAGAGTGGCAGCAGATAATTGAGCACGTCATCGACAATGCGGATATAGCCGTCATCATCCAGGTGCCGGGGCAAGGGAATATCCCAGTCGCTCTGGGCTTTGCGTGCGGGAAAGTTGTTTTCGCAGTGTAGCGAGACGGTGATGGCGTCGGCGTCGTGCTCGAGAATTCGCGCGGTACCGTCGCCCTGATGCACATCGCAATCGAAGATCAGCACCCGCTGCACCTTGCCGCTGGCTAGCATATAGCGGCTGATGATCGCCAAATCATTAAATATGCAGAAGCCGGACGCAAAATCATAGTGAGCGTGATGGGTACCGCCCGCCAGGTGACAGGCCAGCCCATGCTCCATCGCCAGCTCAGCAGTCAGGATTGATCCGCCCACCGCTCGCGTAGTTCGGCGAACCAGTGGCTCGCTCCAGGGCAAGCCCATGCGCCGCAGCTCCTGGGCGGCCAGGCTGGCATCATGGAAGCGTGACACGTAGTCCGGGTCATGGGCGAGGGCGAGCAGTTCGTCCGGACAAATCGGCGGCAAGTGCAGGTTGCCGTCGTGCAGTGTACCGCTCGCGCGCAGGTGGTCGTGCAGGCGCACGAACTTGTCCATCGGAAAGCGGTGAGCTGCCGGGAAGTCAAAGCTGTAATCCGGATGGTAGACCAGCGGCAGATCCATCCATACTCCTCGCGTGTAGATAATCAGCCGCCAGTATGATTCAGCGGTGCAGCTGGCAACAACCGCACAGGCGTTACCAAAAGCGACGCTTTAGCGGTTAGAATGTCCCGCTGGGTGACATTCTGTCGCAGCGCTTTTATTTCGTTTCCGGTCTTGTGGGCCGGCTGTCGTCGAGGAACCACGCACTATGTCGCACATGCTGGATGATCTGGTAAGCCTGTTGGCGCTGGAGAAAATTGAAGAGAATCTGTTCCGGGGCATGAGCCAGGATCTGGGATTCAAACAACTCTTTGGCGGCCAAGTGCTCGGCCAATCGCTGTCCGCTGCCAGTCAGACGGTCGATGCGCTGCGCCACGTCCATTCGGTGCACGGTTATTTTCTGCGCCCCGGCGATGCGACCTTGCCGATTATCTATCAGGTGGATCCGCTGCGTGATGGCGGCAGTTTTACCACCCGGCGCGTACAGGCGATCCAGAAGGGCAAGCCGATCTTCACCATGATCTGCTCATTCCAGGGCGATGAGGAAGGTTATACCCATCAGGCTGAGATGCCGAACGTGCCGGGCCCCGACGAGCTGCGCAATGAAACCGAGATCACCCGCGATCAGCAACACCTGATCAACGCCAAGGTGCGCGAGAAGGTGCTGGTCGACAAGCCGATCGAAATTCGCCCGGTGGAAGTGTTTAACCCTTTTGAGCCGCAGAAGGCCAAGCCGGTTCGGCATATGTGGTTCCGCGCCGATGGCCGTCTGCCGGATGACCCGCAGCTGCACCGCTACCTGCTGGCCTATGCCTCGGATTTCCATTTGCTGGGTACCGCGATGCTGCCCCATGCGGTGTCGTCCTGGTCGCGCAAGATGCAGGTGGCAAGTCTTGACCACTCCATCTGGTATCACCAGCCGCTACGCATGGACGACTGGCTGCTGTATGCGATGGACAGTCCGTCGGCGAGCGGTTCGCGCGGCCTGTCCCGCGGGCAGATCTTCAATCGTGACGGCCTGCTGGTAGCTTCCATTACCCAGGAATCACTGATGCGCCAGATTCAGGATTGAGTCATGCATGATTTGCAGGCATGGGTATTTGATCTGGACGGCACGCTGACGCTAGCGCAGCACGATTTTGCTGCGATTCGCCGCGAGCTCGGCGTCCCGGCTGAAGAGGACATTCTTGAGTTTATTGCCAGCCGGCCGTTGACCGAACGCGAACAACTGGCCGCCGAATTGGATGCGATCGAGATGCGTCTTGCAGCCGATGTACGGGCAGCGCCCGGCGCTGCCGAGCTGATAAGGTATCTGCACGAAACAGATCGCCAGGTTGGCATTCTGACGCGCAACCTTCAGCAAGTCGCCAGGTCTTCGCTCGAGGTCGTCGGGGTGTTGGACTGTTTTGCCCCCGAGCATATCCTCGGGCGTGCCGAGGCGCTGCCCAAGCCGGATCCGGATGGTATTCAGCAGCTTCTTGAAGGCTGGTCAGTGTCTGGCTCGCAGGCGGTTATGGTCGGCGACTTTCGTTTCGATCTTGAGGCTGGCCGGGCAGCGGGTTGCCGCACTTGCCTGGTGCATGCCGACAATCAATGGCCCGACTTGGCTGATTGGCACGTTGTGGACTGTCGTGAACTCATGGCGCAACTGACGCCACCCTAGCGCTAGCCCTCTAGCCGCCTCTTGCTCAACCCAGTGCTCGGCGATACAGTGCTCTGCTGCCAAGCGGTGGCGTGACCTCATTTTTATTAGCAACGCTTGTTGGCTGAGTTTCGGCTGACCGCAATGAACCAACGCACCCTCATTTAACCGTTTCACTAGGAGCCTCCATGGCCTGGTTAAGATCGCGTCGTCTGCACTATTTCGTTGGTGGTGTGGCGATCCTTTTTGTTTTGCTGGTCGCCTTGCGGGCCGTATTCTATTTTGGCTTCTCGTCCGTTACACCGGGAGCGGAGCAGTCCAGAGGCGTGATTCTGGAAACCTTGAGTATTGGCGCACGCTTTGACCTGCGCCTGGCCATCCTGCTGATGTTCCCCGCCATGCTGCTGGCCTGGCTGCCAGTGTGGAACAGTGTCCGTTCAAGCCTGCTGCGCTGGGTGGCGCGTATCTATCTGGTGCTGGCACTGGCCATTCTATTGTTGATGTACATTCTAGATTTCGGCCACTACGCCTATCTGGGCGTGCGCCTCAATGCCTCCGCGCTCAAGTTTATTGCTGATGCAGGCATCTCTCAGCAAATGGTCTGGGAAAGCTACCCGGTTATCTGGATTACGCTGGGCTGGCTGGCCACGCTGTTGATTTCGGTTTGGGCATTTGTCCGCCTGGAGAAGGTCACCCTCGACAAGCCAAAAACCGTTATCCCGCTCTGGTCACGGATTCTGGGCAGCGTGGTCATGGTGATTTTGGTGTTCCTGGCGCTTCTTGGGCGTTACACCAATATCAACTTGCAGAACCCGGTTCCCTTGCGCTGGAGTGATGCGTTTTTCGCAGGCGATAGCGAACTAGGCGCGCTGGGTCTGAACCCGGTGCTGTTCTTCTATGACACGCTGAGCGTGCCTCAGGAGCGTTACGATCTGGATCAGGTGCGCGAGCACTACCCGACCGTTAGCCGTTATCTCGGTGTTGAAAATCCAGATATTGACCAGCTCACTCTCAACCGTGAGGTGGGCGTTCAGCCGCATCGCCTGGATGTGACGCAGCCGCCCAATGTGGTCTTCGTCATGCTCGAATCCTTGGGCACCACTGCCGTGGGGGCGTACGGCAACCCGTTGAACCCAACCCCTAATATTGACCGCATGGCCCAGGAAAGCTGGTTCTTCCGGCATTTCTACGTGCCTGTAACCGGCACCGCCAAAACCGTTTGGGCGAGCATTACCGGGATTCCTGATGTGTCGCGCTCCGAAACCGCTACGCGTAATCCGCTGATCACCAATCAACATACCTTGATCAATGCGCTTGAGGGTTATAACAAGATCTACACCATCGGCGGCAACTCCGGCTGGGCAAACATGAATGCGCTGATACGTCAGAGTATTGATGGCGTGAAGTTGTACGAGGAAGGAGGCTGGAAAGCCAAAAATGTTGATGTCTGGGGTATTTCGGATCTGGACCTGTTCAAGGAAACCGATCAGATTCTGCGAAGCCTGCCCAAGGATGAACCTTTCTTCGCTTATATCCAGACGGCGGGCAATCACCGGCCGTTCACCATTCCTGCAGAGAATGACGGCTTCGAGGCTATTGAGCGCTCTCTAGAGGAAGTAGAGGCTGCGGGATCACGCAGTGTGGCTCAGTACAATGCTGCGCGGCTGCTGGACTTTAACCTGGGCCGCATGATTGAACTGGCCAAAGAGGGTGGTTATTTCGATAACACCATCTTCGTAATGTTTGGTGATCACAATACGCGCATTGCCAATATCGATTTCATGAAGCCGGCGTTTGATCAATTGGGACTGGAAAGCAATAACGTGCCGCTGTTGATCTACGCTCCCAAGCTGCTACCGCCTCGCGAGTTTGATGAGGCAGTGGGGCTGGCGGATCTGTTGCCGACCATTACGAGCCTGTTGGGCAAGGAATATGACAATCGGACCATGGGCCGCGATGTGCTGCAACCCTCACCGGAGGGCGAGCGCGTAGTGCCAGTGGTGCTTCGCGAGGGCACCTTCCCGCTGATTGGTGCGGTCAGTAAGGACTTCCTGTTGCAGATGAACTACGACGGTACCGAGCCCAGCCTGCATGATTTGAACTCCATGACGCCGCTGGACAACGTGGCGGAGGAGCATCCCGAGGAGTATCAGCGATTACTGCCCCTTACCCGGGGGTTGTATGAGACCTCGCGCTTTATGATGTATGAGAATGTGAGGGACTGATTAGCTACTTGTGATCCAAATAACCCGGCTTCGGCCGGGTTATTTTCTTCTCGGGTTTGCTTTTTCTGGCGGGATTTTATTGCGTTTAGGGAGTGGTCGGGTGTGGGCGCAGCCTTACAACGTCCCCTCCATGACACGCTACCAGCCATCCCTGGGGCTCGTCATCGCACATCCCTGTGCTCTGACGGTCATGGAGGGGACGTTGCAAGGCTGCACCACTGGGCATAGGAGTGTTCGGAAATAAACCCCAGAGTTAAGTTAGAGAGATGATGTTGGCGGAGTTGTTGAAGGATACTAGATAGTCATTCGGTTTCAGCGCCCCTGCCCCTGTGTGTGGCCGTCAGAGCACAGGGATGTGCGATGACGAGCCCCATGGACGGCTTGGAGCGTGCCACGCACAGGGGCAGGGGCGCTGAAACCTTGCACGCCGAGCCAGAATCACAAGCCACAAGCCACAAGCCACAAACCACAAACCACAAGCCACAAGCCACAAGCCACAAGCCCCAAGCTACATAGTTAGCCGCATAGACAGGTCCACAGCCTTGATGTCTTTGGTCAGCGTGCCAATGGAGATAAAGTCCACCCCGGTCTCGGCCACGCTGCGCAGGGACGTTTCTGTGATGCCGCCGGATGCTTCCAATGACGCACGTCCAGCAGTCTGTGCCACAGCCTCACGCATGTCATCGTGGCTCAGCTCGTCGAGCATGATGATGTCGGCCCCGGCAGACAGAGCCTGCTGCATCTCGTCCAGATTTTCCACTTCGACTTCTACCGGCTTGCCCGGCGCCAGGTTGCGAGCCTGGGCGACGGCTTCGGCAATGCCGCCACAGGCAGCAATATGATTTTCCTTGATTAGGAAAGCGTCGAACAGACCGATGCGGTGATTGTGGCAGCCGCCGCAGGTGACGGCGTATTTCTGTGCCATGCGCAGCCCAGGTAGGGTTTTGCGGGTGTCCAGCAATCGTACCGAGGTGCCTTCCACCAGTGAAGCGAAGTAGCGGCTGCGCGTTGCTGTGGCTGACAGGGTCTGGATGAAGTTCATGGCGCTGCGTTCGGCCGTGAGCAGTCCGCGGGCGGGACCGCTGAGCTTGCAGAATATCTGGTCGGGTTGCATCGGCTCGCCGTCGTTGACCAGCCATTGCACGGTGATCGCCGGATCCACTTGACGGAAAACCTCATCGGCCCAAGCGGTACCACACAGAATAGCTGCTTCGCGGGTCAGAATAGTCGCGGTGGCCTGACGGTCTTCGGGGATCAGCGATGCGGTTATATCGCCGGAGCCAACATCTTCTGCCAGCGCACGACGCACATCGTCAATGATGGTTTGCTGCAGGGTGTCGAGGGTCAGGTTTGGCATACGGGCTCCGTCGCGGATCGGCATCAGCCGGCGAGTATACCCGATAAGAAAGAAAATACCCGCCCCGGGAAGGGCGGGTATCACAGCGTTAGCTTAGTTGTTTTTCAACAGGTTCGCCGGGTTGTTGAAGTAGTCCTTGGTCAGCTTGAAGACCACAGGGCTAAGCAGCAAGAGTGCGACCAGGTTGGGAATCGCCATCATTGCATTCAGCGTATCGGCGACCAGCCACAGACTGCCCAGATCAATGATCGGCAGCGTGCCCAGCGGGATGGCCAGAACCCAGAGTACCCGGAACGGAATATTGGATTTCTCACCGAACAGGAACTGGGTGCACTTTTCGCCATAGAAACTCCAGCCAATGATGGTGGTGAACGCGAACACTGCCAGACCAATACTCACAATGTACTGACCCCAGCCGCCTGGAAGACCTTCGTTGAAGGCCAGTGCAGACATGGATGCGCCATTCTCACCGCTTTGCCAAGCGCCGGTGACCATGATCACCAGGCCGGTGATGGAGCAAATGATGATGGTATCGATAAAGGTACCCAGCATCGCGACGGTGCCCTGGCGAATCGGATCCTTGGTTTGTGCGGCTGCGTGGGCAATAGGAGCGCTGCCCAGACCTGCTTCGTTAGAAAACACGCCGCGGGCAATACCGAATCGCATGGCCGCCCAGATGGTCGCGCCGGCAAAGCCGCCAGCGGCCGCAATCGGGTTAAACGCGTGGTAGAAGATCAGGCTGAAAGCTTCCGGCAGGCGGTCAGCGTGCATGATCAGAATGATCAGGCCGCCACCCACGTAGAAAATCGCCATGATCGGCACCAGTTTGCCCGCCACGTCACCAATACGCTTGATACCGCCAATCAGCACCAGTGCAACCAGCACGGCGATAACGATACCGGTTACCAGCGGCTGAATGCCGAAGGTACTCTGCAGCGCATCGGCTACCGAGTTGGACTGGATGGTATTACCAATACCAAATCCGGCGAGCATGCCGAAGATGGCGAAAAGTACGCCCAGCCATTTCCACTTAACGCCTAGCCCGTTCTTGATGTAGTACATGGGGCCGCCAACATGGTTGCCGTTAGCGTCTTTTTCGCGGTAATGAACGGCCAGCGTCGCTTCGCAGAACTTGGTAGCCATACCCACTAATGCGATAACCCACATCCAAAACAAAGCGCCAGGGCCGCCGAAGAACACGGCGGTGGCAACACCGGCAATGTTACCGGTACCGACGGTGGCAGAAAGCGCTGTCATCAACGCGTTAAACGGGCTGATGTCACCTTCTTCGGTGCTTTTCCGACCACGCCACAGCATCTTGAAGCCGTAGATGAGCTTGCGTTGCGGCGTCAGTTTAAGGCCCAGGGTGAGGTAGAGGCCTGTACCAGCCAGCAGTATCAGCATGGCTGGCCCCCACACCACGCCGTTGATGGCGCTGATTATTCCTATGAGTGATTCCATTTTATTCGGCTCTCCAGCGATTTGTTATAGTCTTGGTTTTTTACGGCTGTTGGGTCTGGCGCAAATAGTGAGTCCCAAGATCAGGGTAAACCAGTATTGGCGATTCTGCCTTGATCGGGCTGCGACAGCATGGCGTTCTTGAGCGTTTCTGGCCTGCCTGAGATCGTCCAATTGTTACAGGAATGCGTCTAGGTAAGGACCTTGCCGCCCAATAAGAGTGTGAACTTGGTCAAGGAATGAGCGCATGGCAATGTCGGGACGCTAAATGGCTGTATACTGATTTTAAAATTGACGCCATATTCATGACGTGCGGAAGGCAACATCACAGGATGTGAAAGGTGACAGCGTTGAGCCCTGGGAAATTCTTTTGAGCTGAGTCCTGTTGGCGTTTTTAAGGCAGTACCACACTGCCCGGGGAGTATGTATGGCCCGCGATCCTAAAATTGTTCCCATCACCTCCGCCGGTGAAATCGGTGCGGGCGGCTTTGATCCGAACAGGCCGTCCAACCTTCCGTCGCCCTTGATGCCGGTGCGCAAACAGGCGGTCGACTTTATCAAGTTGAGCCTGACCACCCTGTTTGATAATGCCGATGACAGCCTGTTTGAGATGGCTGATCGTGCTGGTAGCAATAATGAGCAGACGCTGTTTTTTGAAGCCATGCGCGCGGTACGTTTGCAGCGGCACAAGATCACCAAGGATTGTTGCCATGGTTTGATGCGCGAGCTCGAAGCGCTCAATCAGGATGCCGACAAGCCAGTTACTACCTCCATTCATAACTTCGAACTCGACAGCTTGTCATTGGTGCAGCCCGATGAGCTGGAGGAAACGGTCGCGCTCGATAGCATGATCGGCCGTGCGGTAACGCGCAACAAGGCCTCGCTCTCGCATCTGTCAATTCGCTTTAACAGCCTGGTCAAACGCCGGGTCGATGACCGTGATTTGCCTATCGGTCCAGCCATGTTGTCGCAGGTCTTCGTCGGGGCGTTGTCCGAGATGGAGCTCGACATCAAGGTGCGGTTGATTATTTTCAAGCTGTTTGAGCGCTATGTGTTCAATCAGGTGGATGGATTTTATGATGAGGTCAACAAGCAACTGATCCTCTCTGGCGTGCTGCCGGATCTGAAAAATACTGCGGGCCGTCAGGCTGCTGCACGCATAACGGGGTCAGCCCCTGTGGCGGGCCAGGCTTATCGGCAAGCAGAAGGCGGCCAGCAGGATTTCGCCGAGCATCAGCAAGTGCTCTCCATGTTCAGCGAGCTGATTGGCAACTGGCGTCATGCCAGCGGCGATGCGGCCTTATCTTCCATGGGTTCGCCATCTACCCAAACGCTGCGCAGTAACGAGTTGCTCGGCATGCTGGCTGACTTGTCGAGCCTGGATGCTGCCGATGACGCCAGCCAGCGGCTGGACATGCGTGCTCAAATCAATCAACTGCTGCGGCGCCAGCGCGATCAGCATGGCCAATCCCGTTCACTGGAGCGGGTGGATGATGACGTCATCAGCCTGGTTTCCATGCTGTTTGATTTCATCCTTGATGATCCCGAGTTGCCTGCCGCAGTCAAGGCGATGATTGGTCGTCTGCAGCTGCCTATCCTGCGCGTGGCCATCGCCGACAAGCGTTTTTTCAGCCAGTCCAGTCATCCGGCGCGGCGCCTGCTCAATGAGCTGGCGCGCTCCACCATGGGCTGGAGTGACCAGGACGATTTGCGCCGTGATCAATTGCACGCACTGCTGGAAAGCATCGTGCAACGGCTGCTTGATCAGCCAGAGCCGGATCCGGAGCTGTTTGCCTCTCTGCACACTGAGCTGGCGGGCTTCATCAACGTCGAGAAACGCCGCTCGGAACGATTGGAGCAGCGCACTCGTGATGCCGAAGAGGGCAGGGCACGCATTGAGTCGGCGCGAACCCAGGTAGCCTTGAGCTTGAATGAGCTATTGATGGGCAGGACGCTTCCGGTTTTTGCGGTGGATCTGTTGCGCGATACCTGGAGCCAGGTAATGCAGATGACCTGTCTGCGTGAGGGTCATGACTCTGAGGCCTGGCGTGAGGTCAAGCGAGCTGCGGAACAGATGCTCGAAAGTATCGAGCCGCTGGGTGACGGTGCACCCGCTGAGCGGGAGGCGCTTAATGCACGGGTCAGGCAGTCGATTGCCGACGGTTTGCAGTTGATCGGTTTCCGGGCGGAACAAGGCGCGCCTCTGCTGGTGAAGGTGCAGCAGCTGCAACAATCGCGTTTGACGTCACCCGTCCCTGCAGCGCAGCAAACTGCGCCCTCTACCAGCGCCGCGCCGCAGCCAGAGGCGAATGACGGGGAGCCCTTGATGGCCGCCGAGGCGCAGCCGGCGTTCTACGATGCTGGGAATGCCCAAGACGACAATCAGCTGGATATTACCGAGCAGGTTGCCGGTATTACGCCAGTGGCTTCTTCGCCGGAGTTGGGGCCATTACCTGAGGTACCCACCGTCCGAGTGGACGCGCCAATTATTCCGGCTGAGGCCTTACCAGCCGAGCCGGAGCTGGTTGGCGATCTGCCGGACATAAAAGCGGCGGCCTGGGTCGACGCACTGCACACCGGGAGTTGGTTCGAATTGATGACCGCCGTCGATGCGCCGGCGCAACGCTGCAAGCTGGCGGCTATTATCAGCTTCAGCGGCAAGTATATTTTCGTCAATCGCAGCGGTGTGAAAGTCGTCGAGTACACCGCTACCAGCCTGGCTCAACACTACGAGCAGGGGCTGGTACGCTTGCTGGACGATAACCAATTGTTTGACCGGGCGCTGGAATCGGTGATCGGTAATCTGCGCCGGCTTCAAGCCAGCAAAAACTGATTCAGCGAGGCTATTCCCCGCAGGGGTGGCCTGCTAGCATAGGGTCTTTCGCGAATCACGAGTCCTATGCAGATCAACGAGCACGATGGCTGGTGCAGTGAGGTCAACCACTGTCCTTCCCCGCATCACAACGATCGGCCTGTGGGTCAGGCGGTATCGCTGTTGGTGATCCATAACATCAGCTTGCCGCCCGGCGAGTTTGGCGGCGGACATGTACAGTCTTTCTTCCAGGGGCATCTCGACCCCACCGCGCATCCCTATTTCGCAGAAATCTCCCCGCTGAAAGTGTCCGCACACTTTCTGATCGAGCGCGACGGTGTTATCACCCAGTTTGTCTCGTGCTTCAAACGGGCCTGGCACGCCGGGCGCTCGCGTTATGCTGGGCGCGAGGAGTGCAATGACTACTCCATCGGCATTGAACTTGAGGGCACCGATGAGCTTGCCTACACCGCTCTTCAGTACGATGCGCTGCAGGCCTTGACCAAGGTGCTGCAGCGCGCCTTCCCTGCCATTACGCTTCACCGAATCACCGGCCATGAATTTATTGCGCCCGGACGCAAGACAGACCCGGGTACGGCGTTTGACTGGCAGCGCTATCTTTGTAGCGTGATCGACGCACCCGGCGTGCCTAGTGGGAGACGAGTATGAATTTTCTGGTATTGCTGCTGGTCGCGCTGATCCTGAAATTTACCCCGTGGCGCAAGGGTTTCCCGGTGGACTTGCTGGGTAACTGGGCGCGCCGAGTGGCCGCTGCGCCCCCCCGGCCGAAATGGCAAGCGCTGGGCATGCTGGCTCTGCCGCTCTTGCTGGTCGGTCTGTTGCTCTGGCTGGTTGGAGGAATCGGCTATGGGGTGCTGACGCTGCTGGTGCATACCTTTGTGCTGCTGTTATGCGTCGGCCGCAATGATCCCTTGCAGGCGATGACGGCACAGTTCGAGCAGGCCTGGGAGCGCGGCGATCGGGAGGCGGCCAGCCTGGTTGCCGAGCGCGATATGAACATTCGTGCCGAGAATTCGGTTGAGTTGCTTGTCAGTGTGCGTAAACGCGTAGTGTGGGAGGTCTGTGAGGGTTATCTGGTGCCGGCCTTCTGGTATCTGCTGCTGGGTCCACTCGGTGCTATGGCCTATCGGATGCTGCAGCAACTGCAAACGCCGGCTGAGCATCCCCTGCGCGCACTGGCGGCGTCGGTCGTCCATGCTCTGGAATGGCTGCCGGCGCGTTTGATGGTATTGAGTATGGCACTAGTCGGGCATTTTGAACGCACGCTCGCGGCGCTCGGCGAGGTACTGCGGAGTTGGGAGGTGTCCGCTGAGCAGGTGACGGGGCAGGGTGCAGAAGCGGCCCTGGCCGCCCCCGATACCGAAGTGGAGCACCGGTCGGTGATGCCGCCGGTACGCAGATTACTCCAGCGCTGTCTGTTTGTCTGGGCGGTGGCCATTGCTTTTCTCAGCGTGCTCGCCTGACCGGTCGTGTGGATTGGCTTAAAGAACTGTGAATGTTTGCCGATAGAGTCACTGTGAGACAGTTACTGACGCGATTGGCGGTAGAATGCCAGAGCCCATTACTGGCTAATAAAAATAAATGTATCTGGGTCAGGTCTGCCCTGGCTGTTATGGCCCCGGTACGCAGTTGTACATGAGGAGAGTCTTGAGTGAATAGTCTGATGGCTCCTGCCATAGCGTTGATGAACCGACTTGGTTACGGCATGAAGTTCTGCCTGATCAGTGTGTTGTTTTTTATTCCCCTGGGAATTGTCAGCAGCATGTTGGTGCAACAGGCTTATGACCGCGTGGAGCTCACCCAGCATGCCCTGGACAGCATGGCCTTGCTGCGCCAGAACACCGCGATTCTGCGCGATGCAGAAGCCTTGCGTGATCTGGACATGATCTACGTGCAGTTGGGCCAGGGCGAGTACGCCCAGGACCTGGAGCAGCGTACTCAAGTCTTGCGCAAGAGCGTGATCGATGGCCTCAACGGTTTGGCCCTTGATGCCGATGATCCTGAAGCCGCCGACCTTATAGCCAAGCGCGACGAGCTGGTTAGCGTTTACCAGGGCATTGCGGGCGAGTCCGTGCGCAACCGCGGCGCCATGTCTACTCAGGCGTTGGGTGAAGTCAGCTCACTGCTGAGCTTCAGCGCCGCCTATGCCGGGCTCCCTCAGGATTATGATCGCAATATCCGCCAGCTCAGCGATCTGCTGATCAATGTCACGCCGAACATCACCTCGTCACTGGGTAACGGACGCTCGGTGGGTGCTTATTCGATGGGCCTGGGTTATCTGAACTCCGACGCCAGCCGCGACATGGATGATCTGTTCGAAACGATGCAGCGCCTGCGCAGTGACTATGAGCAAGTGCTTGCGCTGGTTCTGGCCGATAGCAGTCTGGCGGGCCTGCAATCCTACTCCCAGGCCAGTCTTGAGAGCCTGGATGAAGCCATCCGCATCTTTGAAGATGACATTATCCTGGCCAACAGTTTGTCTGGAACCTGGTCGGACTATTTCGCCCGGCTCACCAGCGAAATCGATAAAACCTACGCGTTCAACCAGGAGATGCTCGACACCCTGGCCCAGGTGCTTGAGCAGCGCATGGCCGAGAATTTCCGCTCGATGATGGTGTTGATCGTATCGTTGACGCTGGTCGGGCTGTTGATCATCTATCTCTATGCCGGCTTCTATATGGCTACGCGGCGCACGCTCAGGCGCTTGTCCGTGCTGATGGGCCAGGTAGCCGGTGGCGACATGACCGTGCAGGTCGAAGTAGATAGCCGCGATGAGCTTGGCGTATTGGCCAGTGAATTCAACGACACCGTCGAGCGCATTCGCGAACTGATACGTCAGGTCAGCCAGACAGCCGGTGAGGTACAGCAGCAGTCACAGCAGGTAGAAAGCATCTCCAGCGAAAGCAGTCATGCTGTTGCGTCCCAGCGCTCCCAGATTGAGCAAGTAGCCACTGCGATGAACGAAATGTCCGCGACCTCGCAGGAGGTGGCGCGCAGTGCCGCATTGGCAGTGACCAGCGCCGAACAGGTGAATACCGAAACGCTGAATGGTCGCAAGCTGGTGGAAAGCTCGGTGGAAGGTATTGGCAAGCTGGCTGGCGAGATCGAGAACTCGGTCAAGGTGATCAACAAGCTGGCGGATGACAGCAGCTCCATCAGTCGGGTACTGGAAGTGATCAAGGGTGTGGCCGAGCAGACCAATCTGCTGGCGCTGAATGCGGCCATTGAAGCCGCTCGAGCCGGAGAGCAGGGTCGTGGCTTTGCTGTGGTCGCCGACGAAGTGCGCACATTGGCGCGACGTACCCAGCAGTCCACCGAAGAAATCGAGCAGATGATTGCCCGCTTGCAGGAAGGTGTCAGCGGTGCGGTCAAGGCCATGGGCGCCAGTCACGGCATGACAGGCTCGACCGTGGAGGCGTCGCTCAAGGTCCAGGAAGCTTTGGGTAACATCCTCAAATCGGTAACGCAGATTGTTGACCAGAGTCAGCAGATTGCCGCCGCGGCTGAGGAGCAGACGGCCGTCAGCCATGATATTGACCACAATATTGTGCAGATCAACCAGACCGGTGAAAGAACCGCCGAAGGCGCCCGTCAGGCCGAGCAGTCAAGCAACCGTATGGGGCAACTGGTCAAGGATCTGCAGCACATCATCAGCGCATTCCGCGTGTAACCCTACACCGGTGCGCTTCCCGCGCACCGGTGCTTTCATGCAGATGTAGTATTCACTCGGACGCTTCAGGTGCGGGCTTGGGCTTTGGCGCCCACAGCACCTCGGGGGTTTGCTCTTGGCGGGCAATTGTTCGAGCCATGACGAACAGCAGGTCCGACAGCCGATTCAAATAGATAGGTGCCTGCTCGTTGACGGCCTCATGGTTGGCCAGCGTCAGGTAGCGGCGCTCTGCTCGGCGGCAGACGCTGCGTGCCAGATGCGCGGCTGCAACGCAGCGTGAACCCCCAGGCAAAATAAAGTTTTTCAGCGGTTCGAGATCGGCATTGAAATGGTCGATCAACTCTTCCAGCGCCAGCACATCTGCAGCATCGATGATTTCGTAGCCGGGCACAGCCAGTTCACCGCCCAGATCGAATAGCCGGTGCTGTATCGGCCCGAGTACTTCACCGAGCGCGATCAGATGTTGGCCCTGCAGGTCCGCAATCAGCATTCCCAGTTGGCTATTGAGTTCATCCACGCTGCCCATGGCTTCAATACGCGGATGGTCCTTGCCGATGCGACGGCCATCGGCGAGTCCGGTGTCACCGTCGTCGCCGGTCCGGGTATAAAGTTTGCTCAAACGGTAACCCATGATGGTCTGGTCTCGTTGCGGTAGAGGATAAAGACCCAAATGCTAGCGTGAATGAGCCTAGCGGCATAGCTCGCGCTCAGTCGGGGGGCAGGCCAAGCGTTGCCAGATGTGTTTTTAGCGCGCCATGTAGTTGATCCAGCAGCGGCGTGGCAAGGCCGGCCTGGTGCGCTACCTCGCAGGCATAGCCGGTGATGTAGCTGATCTCGGTGCGCCTGCGCGCGTGGATGTCCTGGCGCATGGAGGAACTGTTCACGGCAGTTCGGGTGATGACCTGATCAATGTAATTGCCGAGTTCTGCCCGCGTAACATTCGCACCCTGGCGTTCGAGTAGGCTGTGCAGTTCGTCGATCAAGCGAGGGAATTGCGCGCCGGCACGAGTTGGTACCTGGCCATTGTCACAGTCATACAGCGCCGTGTAGGGGTTGATCGCGCAGTTGACCGCCAGCTTTTGCCAGAGGACCGCGAGGATATCGGTATGCCATTGCCAATTAATAGTTTGCTGATCGATGTGTTTGAGCCACTGGGGGCAGTCAGCGCCACTGGGGTCACCGATCTGGGTCTGGCCCTGGCCGGCCCAGATAACATGGCGTGGGGCTGGCATCCAGGCACCGTCGGTAACGCTTGCATAGAGTACTTGTTGCTGCACGAAAGTCCGCGAGGCCGCTTGCTGGCTGCCCATACCATTCTGCAACATGAGGATCGACGCGTTCTGCTGCAAGCGCTGAGCGACGCTGTGTAGCGCGCTCTGAGCGGAATACGCTTTGGTCGCCAGAATCAAAATATCGATGGGTTCACCGGACTCGTCGGCCAGCTGCGCTTGCAGCGCAATACGGCTACGCTTACTTGCCTGTTCAAACAGAATACTGCTGCCTGCCGCCTTCCAGGCTTGCAGCGCTTGAGCATCACGCAGAATCAGCCGTACATCGGTGCCGGCCTCGGCAAGTCTGGCAGCCCAGAGCAATCCCAGGCTACCACCGCCCAACACGTGAAACACGCTCAAGCCTCGGCTGCGGCCCAGCGGACTTCGGTAACCAAATTGGTTTCGTAAGCGCTGCCCAGTTCTGTTTCTACCGTGGCGAGCAGTTCTTCGGCGCTCGGCAGGGGGTGCTTGTTATCAACGGCACAAAGGGCCATACCTGCGCGCACGCTGAGATAGCCTTCGCTGGTCTTGAACGCTTTGAGATTCAACCCGTCGTGCAGCCGTTTGAAGCTGTTGGGCTTGCAGTCCTGAGGGTCTTCAGCCAGGGTGACAATGGCAAAGTTGGAGTTACCTACACGCGCAATGACGTCGGTAGGGCGCACCAATTGCTGCAAGCGCCGGGCAATTCCGCGCAGCAGCTCCTGCTGTACGCTGTCGCCCAACTTGCGACCCAGCTCTTCAAGATTCTGTACGCCGAGTAACAATACACAGCAAATACCACCCCGTGAGTCCACATTGCGCAGCACATCGTTCAGCCTTTGCAAGGCGTAGCGGCGGTTGCCAAGGGCAGTGAGATTGTCTACCAGATTGTGCTCTTCAAGCTGCGAGTTGTTGTCCGCGAGCATGCGGTTTTCGTCGAGCAGGCGATTGATCAACTGGGAAATCCGGTCAGCGGCGTAGATGCGCGGGAGCAGTTGTTCGTTCATCGCTGACTTGCTGATGAAGTCATCCACGCCCCGATCAAATGCTTCGCTCAGCACGTTGTCACCCTCGCGCGCAGTCAACAGCACTACATAAGTATAGTGACCGCTTTGTTCGTCGGCCTGACGAATGCGTGTGGTCAACTGCAGCCCGTCCATTTCGGGCATCAGCCAATCAGCCACCATAACGCTGGCTGGGCGTTCTTCATGCAATGCCAAGGCGTCCATGGCTGAATTGGCAAAGCGGATATCGGCATAACCAGCGCGCGTCAGGTTATGGCCTATTACCGCACTGCTGAACTTGGTGTCATCCACCACCATGATGCTCAGTTGCGGGTTGGGCATGGCAAGGCTCCAGGTCAGTTGATTAATTACGTTATAATGCCACGAGGATATACTGTTGTTTTGCAATGTATGTCATAAAAATGATGTTTATTTGAGGTATATACATGCCATCTTTTGACGTGGTCTCCGAACTAGACAAGCATGAAGTGACCAACGCGGTCGATAACGCGATGAAAGACCTTGAGCGTCGCTATGACTTGCGCGGCAAGGGGCATTTCGAGTTCAAAGACAAGGAACAGACGGTCCATATGACCGGCGATGCCGAGTTCCAACTGGAACAGATGCTCGAAATTCTCAAGCTCAGTCTGGTCAAGCGCAAGATAGATATCCAGTGTCTGGAAATCAAACCGGCCTTTGCATCAGGCAAGCAGGTCAAGCAGGATGTTGTATTGAAAGAAGGGATCGACAAGGAACTTGCGAAGAAGATCGTTTCTTTGATCAAGGATTCCAAGGCCAAGGTACAGGCCGCCATTCAGGGTGAGCAGGTCCGGGTAACCGGCAAGAAGCGTGACGATTTGCAGGAAGTCATGGCGGTATTACGTGGTGCTGAATTGGACATGCCACTGCAGTTCAATAATTTTCGCGATTGATATACAAGAGGTTTAGCGCATGGATGAGGTGATGGTGCAGTTGGAGGGATTGTCGGAAGCCTGGTTGCCTTTAGTACTGCAATACGGTAGTCAGGTGTTGTTGGCACTGGTGACCTTTGCCATTGGCTGGTGGGTTGTCGGGCGCATTACCTCCGGGGTTCATGTGCTGCTGGAAAAGCGCAATGTGGACCGCACTCTGCACAGCTTTATCGGCACTCTGGTAGGCGTCGGCCTGAAGATTCTGCTGGTGATCAGCGTCGCCGGCATGATTGGTATCGAGACCACCTCGTTCATCGCCTTGATCGGTGCGGCCGGTCTGGCTGTGGGTCTGGCGCTGCAGGGCAGCCTGGCTAACTTTGCTGGCGGCATGCTGATTCTTATCCTCCGGCCGTTCAAGGCAGGCGAGTACATCGAAGCCCAAGGCATTGGTGGCACCGTTGATAGCATCCAGATCTTTTTCACCATACTCAAGACCCCTGACAACAAGACCATCGTGGTGCCTAACGGCAGCCTGTCCAATGGCAATATCATCAACTACTCGCGTCAGCCGACCCGCCGTGTGGATATCAATATCGGCATCGATTATGGCGATGATGTAAGACAAGCCAGACGCATTCTGCTTGGCCTGGCCGAGGCCGACGAGCGGGTGTTTACCGACCCGGCACCGGTGGTCTGGTTGACCGGTCTGGGTGAGAGCTCAGTCGACCTGTCGCTGCGCATGTGGACCAAGACTGATGACTTCTGGGGTGTATTCTGGGAGCTTCAGGAGCTGGCCAAGGAAGAATTCGACAAGGCCGGCATTTCCATTCCTTTCCCCCAGCGCACGCTGCATATGGTGGCAGACCCGGCACCGCGGGAAGCCGAGAAGCAACCCCAGACCTGATCCTCGCACGCAGTTGAAGAAGGCCCGGCATATGCCGGGCCTTTTCGTTCGTGGGGTTGAGAGATATGGGCGTTGGATAACGCGCCGGATCAGTCGATACCCGGGCGCCGCAGGCGGTCCGGATGCGCCATCCGCAGCAACATGAACGCCAGCACAATGGCCGGTAGCCCGGTCAGTGCCGTCAGCATGAAAAAGCCGATCCAGCCTACGTTGGCGGCGAGCAAACCGGTAAAGCCTGCGGCAAACTGGCCGGGCAGAGTCATCAGTGAGCTGAACAGCGCATATTGCGTCGCGGTATAGGCGGTATTGGTCAGGCTCGACAGGTAAGCAATGAACACCGAGATGGCCAACCCGCCGGTGATATTGTCGGCGATGATGGCGACGATCAGGCCGTAGTCCTGCGGGCCGATGTAGGCCAGCCAGGCGAATGCAAGGTTGGTGAGCGGCGCCATAAAGGCTGTAGCGAGCAGAATCGGCGCGATGCCGAAACGCGCGACCAGCACCCCGCCCATGGCAGCGCCAAACAAGGTCATGCCGAGCCCGAAAGCCGCCGCAATATTGGCAATCTGTGCCTTGCTGAAGCCCAGATCCAGGTAGAAGGGGTTAGCCATCACGCCCATAAAGATGTCGCTGATGCGGAAGGTGGCAATAAACGCCAGAATAACCAGAGCCGCCTTGCCATAGCGCTGAAAGAACTCGGCGAAGGGGCAGACCATCGCGCCGATAAACCAGGCCGTCAGGCTGCGGCGCCATCCCGCGTGGCTGGTATGCGCCAGATACTGGCTGACGCGTTCCTCGAACAGCGCGGTGGATTGGGTCACCTGCACCTTGGGTTCAGCGATCATAAAGGTGGTGATGAAACCGACCCCCATCAGCACCGCCATTACCGCGTAAGCGGTGCTCCAGTTTTCCAGCGACGCCAGGTGCAGAGCGCCTGCCCCGGCGGCGAGAATGGCTACGCGGTAACCGGTGACGTAGGTAGCGGCCATCGCGCCTTGCCGGTGTTTGGCTTCGGCCTCGACCCGATAAGCGTCTATCGCCACATCCTGGGAGGCCGAACCAAAAGCAGCCAGCACCGCCCAGAGCGCTACCAATCCCAGATTTTCCCGGGGATCGGTAAAGGCCATGCCCAGCAGGGCGATCGCGATCACAACCTGCGCCAGCAGCATCCAGGAGCGTCGACGCCCCAGCCAACGGCTCAGCAGCGGGATGGGTGCGCGGTCGATCAAGGGTGCCCAGAGCACCTTGATCGAATGGGCAATCCCCACCCAGCTCAAAAAACCGATGGCGGTCAGCTCCACGCCAAGATCACGTAGCCAGGCGCTGAAAGTGCCGCCTACCAGCAGCAACGGCAAGCCGGCGGAGAATCCCAGAAACAGCATGCCGATAACACGCGGGTTGAGATAAACGCGTAAACCTTCACGTTCGGACGCTTGAACCGGAGTCTGGGATAGGTTCGACGAGGATGCGTGCTCGGCGGGCTGATTCTCGTTCATGCTGCTCCTGTAAAATTGGTCAATCCGGCCACCCGAACCTTTTCATGTCCACACGGCGATTGTTGATGATGACACCTTCCGCCATCAGGCGTTGATATTGTTCCTGCCCCGAGGGACTGTCGGCGGAGAGCGACAATTGCCCAACACTATTGAGCACCCGGTGCCACGGAAGCTCGGTGTCGGCTGGCAACTGACCGAGCCAGCGGCCAGCGAGCCTGGCACCGCGCCCCATGCCCGCCAACTTCGCCAGCTGGCCATAGCTGGTCACTCTGCCGGGGGGGATGCTCGCCAACACCTGCCAGAAAACCTCGCGTGTAGCGAGCTTGACCTCTGGTATTCGTTTCTCAGACATGGATAATGTCGCCTTTGTTGTCCAGCCCCTAGTCAAAGGTTTTTTCCGATGTATTGTTTCCGTTTGATTCCCGTTATGGTCGCTTCGCTGTGCCTGTCCGCCAACGCCCTGGCAGATACTCTTTGGCTCAAGAACGGTGATCGTATCACTGGCACGATCGAGTTGCTCGAAGGCGGCAAGCTGATCATGAAGACCGCCATGGCTGGCAACCTCAATGTCGATGTGAAGAATATCAAGACATTCGAATCCGATAACCCATTGCTGATCAAGTCGGTGGGCGAGGCTGAGCGGGCTCTGGCGGTAACGGCCGCAGAAGAGGGCGCGATCATGGTCGTCAACGGTGAGCCGGAACCGGTCAGGATGGAGATCAGCTCTATTGAGCAGATGCTTGAGCCGCAGCCGCTGATCGAAGACTGGGTGTGGGAGGGCAACGCCACGGCTGCGCTGGATATCAAGGACACGGATACCGAGCAACGTGACCTGGATATGGCTTTTGACACGCGCGCCCGTCACGGTGACTGGCGCCATGTGCTGGGTGGCGAGTTCGAGCGCGATTACCGTGACGATGTGAAAAGCCGCCATCTTTGGCAGACCGATTATGATCTGAGCTGGTTTTTCGACGAACAATGGTTCTGGCAGACCAGCGCCAGCTATCAGCGCGATCATGTCAGTGAAGTAAAACGCCGCAAACAGTTGGGTATGGGCCCTGGCTACGAGTGGTGGAATAACGCATTGGGCCGCTTCGAAACCTCGACACGGATCGACCATGTACGCCTGGAGAATCGTGACGGTACCGAAGACATATTCAACGCCCTGGGCGTCGAATGGGATCTGCGTCGCTTTATCTACGGCAAGCGCTTCGAATTCCTGCATAACGCTGAAACGCTGTTTCCGGATGATCCATCAATCAATTTCGTAGTGGATGCGGAGGTCGGAGTGCGCTACCTGCTGAACAGCTGGGCATCGCTGAGCCTCTTGGCCGAGTGGGACTATCTGGATGGCAACAACGATCAGAGCATCAACGACAAGCGCTATCGCTTTGGTCTAGGGGTTAGTTGGTAAGTTAGCTGCTAAGCAGTTTGGGAAAACAACGGGTAAGAAGGCGCCAGGCCTTCTTACCACGCTGGCTAGTGCAGTAGCTCAGAGACGAATGCCGCCGTCCAGTTCCAGAATCCGACCAGTGTAATAGTCGTTTTCAAACAGATAAGCAGCCGAATGAGCGATCTCTTCTGGCTTGCCCATACGTTTCAGCGGAATACCCGAGGTCATTTTTTCCAGCGCCTCGGGCTTCATTCCGGCCGTCATTTCCGTTTCGATAAAGCCTGGGGCAATTCCCGCTACGCGAATGCCGTGGCGTGCCAGCTCCTTGCCCCACACTACGGTCATTGCGGCAACGCCAGCCTTGGCTGCCGAGTAGTTGGACTGACCGATGTTGCCGGCGCGAGAAATCGAGGAAATATTGATGATCAGGCCTTTGTTCCCCAGCTCGATCATTTTCGCTGCGACTTCACGGGTGCCCAGGAACACGCCGGTCAGATTGACATCGATCACCGATTGCCACTGCGCCAGGCTCATTTTCTGTATCTGGCCATCTTTGGCCTTGACCAGCAGCCCGTCACGCAAGATCCCGGCATTGTTGATCAAGCCGTTGATCGCGCCGAAGTCCTCGGCGACCTGGCTGACCATGCTTTCTACCTGCTCCTCATTGGCGACGTTGCAGATATACGAGCGGGCATCACCACCAGCGCTTTTGCACGCCGCGACGGCTTCGTCCAGGCGTTCCTGGTTGAGGTCGACTAGGGCCAGTCTGGCGCCTTTGCCTGCCAGGTATTCGGCCATGGAGCGCCCCAGGCCCTGACCGCCGCCGGTAATGATGATCACACTGTCTTTTACTTGCATGCTTGGCACTCCTCGAAGCCAATGGGAAAAATAATCCGGCGCAAGCATGCCCGAGTCATGCGCATTTTAGAATACCCGGTAAGCCGTTCTGGTCATTTTTTGAGCGCAAGTCTTGAGCCGAGCCGTGAAACCAACCCTGAACCTTAATCAAAGCTGAAGACCGACAGGATGGGTTGAAACCGAACCATGTCGGACCCATATATTAAATTCAAACTTATTATCCGAGGTTTTCATGCCTTTCATTCGCTTGCTGTTACTAGCCATCCCGTTCATTGAACTGGCTGGTTTGATTATTCTGGGGCAGGCCATTGGCGTTGGCTTAACGCTGTTATGGGTGCTCGGTACCATCGTGGTTGGGGTTCTGGTGATCAAGAGCCAGGGCTGGGTGATGGTCCAGCGTCTGCAAACGCAGATGTCGCAGACCGGCTCGCCGCTGATCGTGCTCAAGTCCGGCATGTGGGGCGTGCTGGCGGGTGTCTTGTTGGTTATTCCCGGCGTGTTGACTGATGCCGCCGCGTTGGTTTGCCTGGTCCTGGCCTGGCGCCACCGCGGCCAGCCGCTTCCTGGTGAGCCTGGCGGCCCCAAGGCCTGGACGCGCGATGGCCACACCGTCATCGAAGGCGAGTGGAAACCGGGTGACGAGGCCGCTCCCCAGCGTGACAAACACATCGACCAACAGTGAAAAAATTTTCGGGGTTCCCTTGAAATTGCCGTTCAGGGCCCCATTAACGCAACACCAGTTTTGACAAGCGCCCGTTTCGGGAGCTGAACGGAACAGTGACGTTGCCTACGGCGCGTCCTTCGGGTCGCAAGACCCTGATTTAACTTGAAACCCCGGCTTGCCGGTATTCACATCACATTGGGAGACTCACAACGATGAAAATTCGTCCGTTACACGACCGCGTAGTCGTTCGTCGCAGCGAAGAAGAAACAAAAACCGCTGGTGGTATCGTTCTGCCTGGCTCAGCCGCAGAAAAGCCGAACACCGGGGTAGTGGTAGCCGTGGGTACCGGCCGTTTGCTGGACAACGGTGAAGTGCGTGCGCTGGCTGTGAAAGAGGGTGACAAAGTCGTATTTGGCCCTTATTCCGGCAGCAGCAGCATCAAGATTGACGGCGAAGATCTGCTGATCATGAGCGAGTCCGAAATTTACGGCGTGCTGGAATCCTGATTACAGGCATTACCCGCACTCTCTGTATGAACTGATTAAAGGAAAGCGAAAATGGCTGCTAAAGAAGTTAAATTCGGTATCTCCGGCCGCAACAAGATGCTGGCTGGTGTCAATATCCTCGCCGACGCGGTAAAAGCCACTCTGGGGCCAAAGGGCCGCAACGTACTGATCGAGCGCAGCTATGGCGCGCCAATCATTACCAAAGACGGCGTAACCGTTGCCAAGGAAATCGAACTGAAAGACAAGTTCGAAAACATGGGCGCACAGCTGGTTAAAGATGTTGCCTCACGCGCCAACGATGACGCAGGTGACGGTACTACTACCGCTACCGTTCTGGCTCAGGCCATCGTTACCGAAGGTCTGAAGTCTGTTGCTGCTGGCATGAATCCAATGGATCTCAAGCGCGGTATCGATAAAGCCACTGCTGCCATCGTCGCCGAGATCAAGACACTGGCCAAGCCCTGTGCCGATTCCAAGGCCATTGCCCAGGTAGGCACCATCTCTGCCAACTCTGACGAATCCATCGGCAAGATCATTGCTGAAGCCATGGATCGCGTTGGCAAGGAAGGCGTTATCACGGTTGAAGAAGGTTCCGGTCTGGACAACGAGCTGTCAGTGGTCGAAGGCATGCAGTTTGACCGGGGCTACCTGTCTCCTTACTTCGTCAACAAGCCTGAGACCATGTCTGCCGAGTTGGATAACCCGTATATCCTGCTGGTCGACAAGAAAATCTCCAACATCCGCGAAATGCTGCCGACTCTGGAAGCCGTTGCCAAAGCTGGCCGTCCGCTGATGATCGTGGCTGAAGATGTTGAAGGCGAAGCGCTGGCTACTCTGGTTGTGAACAACATGCGCGGTATCGTCAAAGTTGCCGCCGTCAAGGCGCCTGGCTTTGGTGATCGTCGCAAGGCCATGCTGCAGGATATCGCTATCCTCACCGGTGGTACCGTGATTAGCGAAGAAGTCGGCCTAAGCCTGGAAAACACCACTCTTGAGCACCTGGGTCAAGCCAAGAGCGTTCAGATCAACAAGGACAACACTACCGTTATCGACGGTGCTGGTGCCAAGGTTGATATCGAATCGCGCGTTGGTCAGATCCGCAAGCAGGTTGAAGACACCACCTCCGATTACGATCGCGAGAAGCTGCAAGAGCGTCTGGCCAAACTGGCTGGCGGTGTTGCGGTTATCAAGGTTGGTGCTGCTACCGAAGTGGAAATGAAAGAGAAGAAGCACCGCGTTGAAGACGCTCTGCACGCTACTCGCGCTGCGGTTGAAGAGGGTGTTGTACCTGGCGGCGGTGTTGCCCTGGTACGTGCTCTGCAGGCGATCGACGGCATGACCGGCGATAACGACGACCAAACCGTTGGTATCAATCTGTTGCGTCGCGCTGTGGAAGCACCTTTCCGCCAGATCGTCACCAACGCTGGCGACGAAGCCTCTGTTGTGCTGGACAAGGTCAAGGCCGGTCAGGGCAACTATGGCTACAACGCCGCGACTGGCGAATACGGCGACATGATCGAGATGGGTATCCTGGATCCCGCCAAGGTCACTCGCAGTGCCTTGCAGGCAGCAGCTTCGGTTGCCAGCCTGATGATCACCACCGAGGCGATGATTGCCGAGTTGCCGGAAGACAAGCCCGCAATGCCTGATATGGGCGGCATGGGTGGTATGGGTGGCATGGGCGGCATGATGTAATTGCAGTCCCTGTAACCAAAAGCCCGGCCTCGCAAGAGGTCGGGCTTTTTTATTGCCTGTCTGTTCTGTTTCAGCGGATAAAGCGATTATGAACAAGAGCTCCGTGTAAGCGTTTTCCTACAGCTCGCGTAAGCTATATCGGCAATGTGCTGTGCGTGGAATGGCAATTGGCCCTGTTTTTATAGTTAACCTGTTGTTTTAAAAAGGTGTCATCTTTTTTACGATTAGTTCCCCTCAGTTTCGCGGGGCTTGTGCGGGAAACGTAACCAGATATTATGTGTCTAAGCGTTAAGGAAAACGCCGTTCGGCAGGAAGCTGAACTCAGGGAGGGATCAGGACGATAAAGTCAGGATGACTTGGACAAGGATGCCAAATAAGGAATGAAGAGTGGGCGGGCTATCCCGCCCCTTTTTTTGCCTGAAATTTATCGATTTTCAAATGTATTGTCGCGCAGCATTAAACCATCTGCAATAAAAAGGCCGGCGCGTGGCCAGCCTCTCTATGAGCAAGTTCTTACCTGAACGCCTAGCGCTCCAGATATTGCAACTTGTCCGGGACACCATCCCATTCTTCGGCATCGCTCAGCGCTTCTTTCTTCTCGGCAATGTTCGGCCATACTTCCGCCAGTTCGGCGTTCAGCTCGGTGAATTCCTGCATGTCTTCCGGGACTTCGTCTTCCGAGAAGATAGCATTAGCGGGGCATTCCGGCTCGCAGAGCGCGCAGTCGATACATTCATCCGGGTGAATTACCAGGAAATTGGGGCCTTCATAAAAGCAGTCGACAGGGCAGACCTCAACGCAATCGGTGTACTTGCATTTGATGCAGTTGTCGGTAACAACAAAAGTCATGGTCGGGTCTCCATCCGAATCAGGCGGTCGCAAATATGGCGCGAAATATGGCGCGTAGTCTAGCAGTTTTTCCAGGCCGGTACAGGCTGGCATTAATAATTGCCGATGTTGTCGGCTGTTAGTAGTGGGTTAATGCAAATAGCTATTATTTACTGATATCACGCATGTTCGGACTTCCATTGATATAACAGTTCGAGGGCCTGGCGGGGCGTTAATTCATCCGGCTTCAAACCGCGCAATATATCCACCATCGGATGCGCAGCGCTGGCGAACAGATCATTTTGCAGGGGAATGTGCGGGGCTTTGCCGCTAGTGCTCGCCTGTTGGCTCAGACTCTGTTGCTCGAGCTGCGCCAGGTGTTCGCGAGCGCGGTCGATAACCGGTTTGGGTACGCCGGCAAGTTGTGCCACCTGCAGCCCGTAGCTCTGGCTGGCAGGCCCTGGCAGCACACTGTGCAGGAACACGATGCGTTCATTGTGCTCGGTGGCATTCAGGTGAACGTTGGCGACGCCCGGATCGGTGTCGGCCAGACTGGTCAGTTCGAAATAGTGGGTCGCAAACAGGCTGAAGGCGCGGATCTGACCCAGGTACTCGGCTGCAGACCAGGCCAGCGACAGGCCGTCGAAGGTGCTGGTGCCGCGACCAACTTCGTCCATCAGTACCAGGCTGGCATCGGTAGCGTTGTGCAGGATATTGGCCGTTTCACTCATCTCGACCATGAAGGTCGAACGCCCGCCGGCCAGGTCGTCACTGGAGCCAATACGAGTGAAAATGCGATCGACCAGCGACAGCTCCGCTGCCTGAGCGGGCACATAGCTGCCGATATGCGCTAGCAACACGATCAGCGCGGTCTGGCGCATGTAGGTCGATTTACCGCCCATGTTCGGGCCAGTGATGATCAGCATCCGCGTATCTGGATCGAGCAGCAGGTCGTTAGCCACAAAGGGACCGTCCAGCACCTGTTCCACCACCGGGTGGCGGCCTTGCTGGATGTGCATCTGCGAGCCCTCGATAAACTGCGGGCGGCAATAATCCAGCGTGCTGGCGCGCTCACTCAGGGTAGCCAGCACATCCAGTTCGGCGAGGCTGCTGGCGGTGTCTTGCAGCGCAGCAAGGTCTAGGTTGATCCGGTCGATCAGTTCCTCATAAAGCGACTTCTCTCTGGCCAGCGCACGGCTGCGTGCTGACAGGGCCTTGTCTTCAAAGGTTTTCAGTTCCGGCGTGATAAAGCGTTCGGCGCCCTTGAGCGTCTGCCGCCGTATGTAATCCGCCGGGGCCTGGGCCGACTGGCCGCGTGACAGTTCGATAAAGTAGCCATGCACCCGGTTGTAGCCGACCTTCAGGGTGGAGAGACCGGTCCGCTCACGCTCGCGGTTTTCCAGATCGATCAGATACTGGCCGGCGTTCTCGCTGATATTTTGCAGCTCATCGAGTTCTGCATCGTAACCGGGCTTGATCACGCCGCCATCGCGAATCACTGCCGGCGGGTTTTCTATCACCGCTCGTTCAAGTAGCTCGGCCAGTTCTGGGTAGGTGCCGACCTGCTCAGCCAAACGGCGCAGGTGAGCGGTGTCTAACGGCTGCAACGCGGTTTGCAGGCTGGGCAGGGTAGCCAGCGCATCACGCAGGCGTGCCAGATCACGAGGACGCGCTGAGCGCAGCGCAATGCGCGCCAGTATCCGCTCAATGTCGCCAATGCCCTTGAGTACCGGTTGCAGCTCCTCATGGTAGTGCTGTTCCAGCAGTGTGCTGATGCTGCCTTGGCGCGATTGCAATACCGCCATATCGCGCAATGGGCGATTCAGCCAGCGGCACAGCAGGCGGCTACCCATTGCGGTAGCGGTGTGGTCCAGTACATCCAGCAATGTGTTGTCGCGACCGCCGGACAGGTTGCAATCGATTTCCAGATTGCGTCGGCTGGCGCTGTCGATAATGACGCTGTCTTCGAATCGTTCCAGCGTCAGCGCGCGAATATGCGGCAGGGCGGTGCGCTGGGTTTCCTTGGCGTAGCTCATCAGCGCACCGGCGGCGCCCAGGCCCAGCTTCAGATCCTGGCAGCCAAAGCCGACCAGATCCTTGGTGCCGAATTGTTGAGTCAGTGATTTGAATGCACTGTCGCGATCAAACTCCCAGGGCGCGCGGCGACGTACCGCGCGGCGGCGCTCGATCGGCGTGTTGCTTTCCCAGTCATCGGGGATCAGCAGTTCAGCAGGCGCCAAACGCTCCAGTTCGCCGAGCAGGGTTTCCCAGCCAGCCAGCTCCATGACGCAGAAACGCCCGCTGTTGATATCCAGCGTGGCCAGGCCAAAGCCGCGTTCGCTGCCTACCAGGGCTGCCAGCAGGTTGTCGCGCCGTTCATCGAGCAAGGCTTCATCGCTGACCGTGCCGGGGGTAAGTATGCGAACTACCTGGCGTTCTACCGGTCCCTTGCTGGTAGCCGGATCGCCGATCTGTTCGCAGATCGCCACCGACTCGCCGAGCTTGACCAGCCTGGCGAGGTAGCCTTCGGCGGCATGGTAGGGGATACCGGCCATTGGAATGGGTTGCCCACCTGACTGTCCGCGGGCGGTCAGGGTAATATCCAGCAGTCTGGCGGCCTTTTTCGCATCGTCGAAAAACAGCTCGTAGAAATCGCCCATGCGATAGAACAGCAACTGTTCGGGATGATGCTGTTTGAGCCCAAAATATTGTTGCATCATGGGTGTGTGGCTGGCGGATTTCTCGGCGCGGCTCATGCAATTCCCTGGTCTGTGGTAGGCATAGGTATATAGATGGTCGAACAACTGGCCGCCTAGTCTACGCAAAGCGTGGCCAGCTTTTAAGCGCAAAATTAAGAGGTAGATGGCATGTCTCAATATGACCCGTTGATCGACTCCGCTGCGGCCCGCCTGGGTAATGCATTGCGGCGTGAAGGGTTGTTGGTAACGGCGGCGGAATCCTGCACTGGCGGTGGCATTTGTGAGGCCATTACGCGAGTCAGCGGGAGCTCGGCGTGGTTTCACAGCGGTTTTGTCACCTACGCCAATCACAGCAAGGCACGTTGGTTGAACGTTAGCGAAGCAGATCTGGCCGCACATGGCGCGGTCAGCGAGCCGGTGGTCAGAGCCATGGCCCTGGGCGCGCTGGACGCGGCCGAGGCGGATCTGGCAGTAGCGGTCAGCGGTATCGCCGGCCCGGATGGCGGCTCGCCTGACAAGCCAGTAGGTACTGTCTGGTTTGCCTGGACGTCAAAGGGCGGCGAGACGCTGAGCCTGTGCAAGCGATTGCAGGGAAGCCGCCGTGAGGTACGCGCGCAAACCGTACTGCACGCGCTAGAGGGGCTGCTCAAGTTGATCGAACGACGCGCTGTGCGCCAGTCCTCAGGTTAACGAAACAAGGGGTAGGCGGCGGCAAACTTCTGTGGAATAATACTGACCATATATACAGTAGTTTTAGCAGAAGCTATTACCGCAGCTATTACAGACATTATCGTTGACCGAGCGCGCAGGCGCCCGCTACACCAAGAGGATGCACAATGGACGACAACAAGAAGAAGGCGCTTACTGCGGCTTTGAGTCAGATTGAACGTCAGTTTGGCAAGGGCGCGGTGATGCGCATGGGCGACCATGAGCGTATGGCCATCCCGTCGATTTCCACTGGCTCGCTGGGTCTGGATATCGCGCTGGGTCTGGGCGGTCTGCCCAGGGGGCGTGTGGTCGAAATCTACGGCCCGGAATCCTCGGGTAAGACCACGCTGACCTTGTCTGTTATTGCCCAGGCGCAAAAGCAAGGCGCCACCTGCGCCTTCGTCGATGCCGAGCACGCACTCGATCCCGAATACGCGGCCAAATTGGGCGTCAATGTCGATGATTTGCTGGTATCTCAGCCGGACACTGGTGAGCAGGCGCTGGAAATTACCGACATGCTGGTACGCTCCAATGCGGTTGACGTGATCATTATCGACTCGGTTGCTGCTCTGGTGCCCAAGGCTGAAATTGAAGGCGAGATGGGTGACCACCACGTTGGCGTGCAGGCTCGTTTGATGTCCCAAGCGCTGCGCAAGATCACCGGTAACATCAAGAATGCCAACTGTCTGGTGATCTTCATCAACCAGATTCGCATGAAGATCGGCGTGATGTTCGGTAACCCGGAGACCACTACCGGTGGTAACGCGCTGAAATTCTACTCTTCCGTCCGTTTGGACATCCGTCGTACCGGTGCGGTGAAGGAAGGCGATGAGGTAGTCGGCAGTGAAACCCGCGTCAAGGTGGTCAAGAACAAGGTCGCACCGCCGTTCCGCCAGGCCGAGTTCCAGATTCTGTATGGCTCGGGTATCTACCACAATGCCGAGATCATTGACCTAGGTGTGCAGATCGGCGAAATCGAAAAAGCCGGTGCCTGGTACAGCTACAAAGGCAGCAAGATCGGCCAGGGCAAGGCCAACGCCGCCAAATACATGGAAGAGAACCAGGCGATTGCCGACGAAATAGAAAAGGCCATTCGCGATAAATTGCTACCCAAGCCGGCCAACCCCAAGGCCACGGCAGCGGCTGAAGCCAGTGCTGACGCTGCTGCCGAGTAAGCTGTTCAGGCATGTTCGGTCGCACTCAGCTGGAAACGCCGCAGGAGGCACGCCGCAGCGCGCTGGATTTGCTCGCGCGGCGTGAGCACAGTCGCCGTGAAATGCTGCGCAAATTGCAGCAGCGCGGCGTTTCCGCAGCGGTGTGTGAAGTCACGCTGGATCAGCTTGAGGAAGATGGCCTGCTTAGCGATGAGCGCTTCTGCGAAGCCTACATCCATGCGCGCAGTCAGCGCGGCATAGGCCCCCAGCGGTTACGTGAAGAATTGCGTGAGCGAGGGGTCGCCGAGCACCTGGTTGAGAGTTATCTGCAAGCGGTTCAGTGGGATTGGGCGGAAAGTGCCGAACAGGTATTTGCCAAGCGCTTCCCCGAAGGCCCGGCGCAGGACCTTAAGGAGCGCGCCAAACAGTTGCGCTTTATGCAGTATCGCGGTTTTCCTGATTTTCCTCTCGATTGATAAGGTCGATCAAAGCCCGTAACCGGCCATGATCTCGCCCGTTAAAGGGAAAGCTCAGACGCGGTAGTGCGCACAACTCCGGTTCTTCCTCCCCGGTCGCGCAAGCGTCCTGATTGAAACTGCCATTGCGTGATAGCGCTGAGAATTCTTTGCTGATCTGCGTCATGGCCTGTTCGTTGAGTGGCCGATGCATGCGCAGCAGATAACGTCCCTTGCTCCACCGGGCGGAGTGGTAGTTGCTGTAAAAGCGCAGTATCTCCTGCATCGCGTCTTGCGGTGAGTGGGCCAGTTTCATCAGGTTGAAGTCGCTTTCATGGATATACCCATGATCGCTCAGCTGTTCGCGGAAGAACTGCAAGAGTCCTTCCCAGTAGGTCCCTTCCTCCACATCCAGCAGCACTATCGGCACCATTGGGCTTTTGCCGGTCTGGACCAGTGTCAGAACCTCCAGCGTTTCATCCAGCGTCCCGAAGCCGCCAGGGCAGAGGATCAGCGCATCGGCCTCCTTGACGAAGAACAGCTTGCGCAAAAAGAAGAACTTGAACGGCAGGTCGTGATCGGTGTTGTGCACCACATCATTCGAGCGTTGCTCGAAGGGCAGGGTGATGTTGAACCCCAAACTGTTATCCAGACCGGCGCCCTGATGCGCGGCGGCCATGATGCCGCCACCAGCGCCGGTAATGGTCATATAGTCGTGTCGAGACAGCATGCTGCCCATCTCCCGGGCCAGGGAGTAGATACGGCTGTCAGCGTGGGTACGGGCCGAACCAAACACAGTGACCTTGCGGCGGCGCTTGAATAGCTCCAGGCGGGCAAAGGCCTGCTCCAGCTCGCGGATGGTTTGCAGCATGATCTTGGCGTCCCAACGGTTGCGGTCGGCCTGCGCCATGCGGATCACGTCGAGAATCATGTCACGGTACAGCGCGGCATTTTCGCTCTTGCCCGCGCTCATCTCGACCAGCTCATCGACCTTCTGCTGAAGGCCGCTGCCGCCGGTTTGCCAATGACGGCTAAGATAATCTACGGGGTCCAGTTCATCGCTCATCTATTGCTCTCTTGTTAGCGGGCATCAAAATGCAATCTGCTCGCCGGGTTCGGGGATATTCGCCTGCCAGCCCAGTCGGGCTTTGATTGCTGCAGCCAGCAGTTGGCTTTTCTCCAGTTCACCATGCACCAGATAAATCTCCGGACTGCGCTCGAACTGACTGAGCCAGTCTATAAGCTGCGATTGCCCGGCATGTGCGGAGAACCCTCCAAGGGTATGCAGTTGAGCTTTGACAGCCAGGCTCTGATGCACAATGCGCACCTGCTTTTCGCCGTCGACCAGTCTGCGTCCCAGCGTGCCCTTTGCTTGGAAGCCGGGGAATACCACATGGCAGTTGTCGCGCCACAGATTATGTTTGAAATGATGAACGATGCGTCCGCCATTGCACATGCCCGCGCCGGCGATAATGATTGCCCCGCTACCAATGCGGTTGATGGCTATCGATTCATCGGGGGTTGGCGTACATCTGAGAATGGGTAACCAGTGTTTCAAATCACCCTTGCCGTGCTGCTCGATGGCGGTTTTATCATCGTGATTGAATTGCTGGTGGTAACGATCGTAAATCGCAGTAGCGGCGATGGCCATGGGGCTGTCCAGAAACACTACCTGCTGCTTCAGCGAGCCTTCCTGGTAAAACTTGCCCAGGTAATACAGCAGCTCCTGTGTTCTCCCTACCGCAAAGGCTGGAAAAAGCACATTGCCACCGGCCTCGAAAGCGTCTTTGAGTATGCTCTTCAGTTCATCCAGTGTGTCCTCGAGTGGACGATGGTCACGGTCACCATAAGTCGATTCCATCAGCAGCAGATCGGCTTCGCGAATAACGCTGGGATCGTGCAGCAGCGGTGAGCAGCTGTTGCCCAGATCGCCTGAAAATACCAGCCGACGCATCAGGTTGTGCGGCTCATGAATCAGCATTTCGACGATAGCTGACCCGAGAATATGCCCCGCTTCATGGAAGCGCAGCTCGATCCCCTGGGTGATCTCGGTGAGTTGTTCGTGCTCAAGCGTCTGGCACTGACCCAGAATATGGTCGACGTCGGTTTGCGTGTACAGCGGCTCAAGCAATGCCTTGCCGGCGCGCTGACGCCAGCGGTTTTCCCATTCGGTGTCGCGTTCCTGCAAGCCCGCGGCATCCTCTAGCATCAGTTCCAGCAGGGATCGGCTGGCCGGTGTCAGGTAAACGGAGCCCCGGTAACCCTCGGCGGCAAGCTTGGGCAGCAAGCCAGAATGGTCCAGATGGGCATGGGAAATAACCACCGCATCCAGGCTACTCGGATCGAAGGGAAAGCGGTTGCGATTGTGTACCTCGTCGCGACGAAAGCCCTGCGTCATGCCGCACTCAAGCAACACCTTGCGGCCATTGGCCTCAATCAGGTAACAGGATCCGGTAACTTGCTGTACTGCGCCGTGAAAGGTCAGAAGAGCCATGGGACGCACCTGTGCTATGAAAAGCCCATTATGCCCAAGTCAAGCAAACGGACTTTTGATATGCATCAGTTTAGAGCGCCTGGCAGTGCTCTGCCACAAAGCTCTGGGTCAGCACCGGGCGGCTCGAGCCAGTGACCGAAAAATGATAGGTTAGGGTGGCCCCCATATCCATCAAACGGCGGAAGCGCTGATCTGCGCACACGCTGGCCTGTAACTGCGTACGCACCACCAGCGGATCACGCTGCAACTGCTCGGCGTAGGCCTGGTTGACGGAAAGATGATTGATCAGCTCGGTGCCTTCGCTGCTATAGCCTTCATCGACGATATTGTCGTTGATGGTCCGGGGCGCGCCTTCACTGCTCTGCTCTGCTACCTGCTTGAGGGTATCCTGCAGCCGCGACTCGCGAAGCGAAACTGCGTGACTGGGCAGGGCGATGCATAAAACGACAAGTAAGGACAACCAACGCATGGAATTCTCTCCAACAATAATAGTGTCACGAACTTCGACCATGGCTCCTCGTACTGGTTCGTACTGGTTAACGTTGTTTCGCAGCGAGCCGATAGATGAGCTGTCGATGGACCGTGAGTAAATGGAACCTGAGTAAGTGTGGCAAAATGCCTGTGGTCATCATGACCTGCATTTAACCCAAAGGTTTCCCGTGTCAGCCAAATTTCCCCATGCTGTTGAGCGCCTCAGGGCCGAACTGAAATCCGCATCCACCCGGCCGTTCAAGGCCAGGGGTGCCAAGTTGCGGCGCTGCCCAGGGTGCCTGCAGGCCGCTCATGCGTGCGTCTGTGCCTGGCGGCCGTTGCTCGATAGCAAGGTTGGATTCTGCCTGATCATGCATGCGATGGAGCCGCTCAAGCCGACCAACACCGGACGCCTGATCGCCGACTGTATCACCGATACCCATGCCTTTGTCTGGTCGCGTACCAGCGTCGATCCAGCATTGCTTGAATTGCTCGCCGATCCGCAATGGCAGCCCTATGTGGTTTTTCCCGCCGAATACGCACATAACGGCCAGCCGGTAGCGACCGGTATTGGGCCACGGGAGGGTAAACGGCCGTTGCTGATTATTCTGGATGCGACCTGGACCCAGGCACGCAAGATGTTCCGCAAGAGCCCCTGGCTGGATGAATTTCCGGTGCTGAGTTTGCAGACTGAGCAGCTGTCGCGATATCGGCTGCGGCGCTCTACCCGTGAAGAGCACCTGTGTACCGTTGAAGTAGCGACGGCGTGCCTGGGGCTGGCCGGGGAGGATGCGACGGCGAACCTGCTGAACGACTATTTTGACGTATTTACCGACGCCTACCTGGCCTCGCGCGGTAACTGGGGTGTTACTGCCAGTCTGCCTTCACGGCTGCGGCTTGCGGATTACCTGGGCGTATCGGCCGAGGTCAGTGATGGCCCGCAGGCTCCTGCTGCACGGGCACCAGAGCCCGTCGACGCTCCAGATAAATAGGCACCAGCTGCGCGATCAGCATACCGGCCAGCATCAGGCAGCAACCGATAAAGCCGCGCAGACTCAGGCTTTCTTCCAGGAACAGCCAGCCGGCCAGCGCGGCAAACACCGCTTCCAGGCTGAGAATCACCGCCGCGTGCGAGGCAATGGCATTTTTCTGCGCAACCACTTGCAAGGTAAATCCTACACCCACCGCCAGCAGGCCCCCATACAGAATGGCCGGACCGGCCAGGACAATGCCGTCCCAGCTAAAGGTTTCAAATAACAGTGCCATAGTCAGGCTGATGACAGCGCAAACGACAAACTGGCAGAAGGCAACGCGCACCGGGTCATAACGGCTAGCCAACGCGCCGACCAGCAGCACGTGAACGGCCCAGCAGGCTGCGCCAGTCAATTGCAGCCAGTCACCCGGCGCGACGCTGTAATCGGCGTTAACGCTAAGCAGCAACATACCCACCAACGCCAGCAATGCGCCGCCCCACGTGCCCAGGCTGGTGCGCATGCCAATAAACAAACCGAAAATGGGGACTAGAATGACGTATAGGCCAGTAATAAAGCCGGCGTTGGTCACCGTGGTGAACATCAGCCCGATCTGTTGCAGGTTGATGCCCAGGGTCAGCATCAAGCCCAGCACCAGGCTGCCCAGCAACATGGGTTTGCTAAAGCGGCGTTCGGCGCTTTTACCCTGAGGGCTGGCCAGCAACACCAGAGGTAGAATTGCCAGCGCACCCAAGGTGAAGCGCAGCCCGGTGTAAAGAAACGGGCCAACATGGTCCATCGCTACGCTTTGTGCGACGAAAGTCGAACCCCAGATCAGGGCGGTGAGTAACATCAGGGCGTCGGAGCGGTAGGCGCTGGATTTCATGTCGCGTTCACAGGTGAAATAGGGCGGGGAAAAGGGTGAAGCGGCGCAGTATGCCTACACCCCGAGACAGAAAACAGATACAGTTGCGCCTGACCTCATTGCAGTTGCTTGGAGCTGGCTGTGATCTCGCCCAAAGGCAGAGGTTGACGAAAGAATTTCGCAGCACACAACAATAACATTTGAATCGGGAACGCCAGGTATGGGTCTCTCCTACGACATCTTGATCGCAGACGATCATCCGCTGTTTCGCAGCGCCTTGCGCCAGGCGTTGATCAGCGGCTCCGAGGCGCAGGTAGCCTTGACTGAAGCGGGCAGTATTGCCGAGCTACAAGCCTGCCTGGATCAGCGAAGTGATTGGGATCTGGTGTTGCTGGATCTGAACATGCCCGGCGCCTATGGCTTTTCCGGTCTGGTATTGCTGCGCGGCCAGTACCCGCAAATTCCGGTGGTGGTTATTTCCGCCCAGGAGGAACAGCCGGTGGTGCAGCGAGCACGGGATTTCGGCGCCAGTGGCTTTATCCCCAAGTCGTCCTCGCTCGAAGGCATTCAGGATGCGGTGCGCAATGTGCTTGAAGGCGGCGTCAGCTGGCCCGACGCTTCCGAGAGCGCGGGCTTGATGTCCGAACAGGAAAAGAACGTCAGCGACCAGTTGGCCAGCCTTACACCGCAGCAATTTCGCGTACTGACCATGGTCTGCGACGGCTTGCTGAACAAGCAGATCGCCTACGACCTCAGCGTTTCCGAAGCAACGGTCAAGGCGCACGTCACGGCCATCTTTCGTAAACTGGGCGTGCGTACACGAACGCAGGCCGCGCTGGTACTGCAACACATGGAACTGACCCGAGCCGGTCATTGATTCAGGTAATGGCATGACCAATCCGTACAAGGGTGTGACCGGTATCAAGCGTATCTGGTATGCCCTTGGTTATTCGCTCGACGGCCTCAAGGCCGCTTACCGGGGCGAGGCTGCCTTTCGCCAACTGGTCTGGCTGGCGGTGATACTCATCCCACTGGCGCTGGTACTGCCAGTCAGCTATGTCGGCCGCGCGCTCATGGTGGGTAGTGTGTTGCTCTCGCTCATCATCGAACTGCTTAACTCTGCCATTGAGGCGGCCATTGATCGCATCTCCCTTGAACGTCATCCGCTATCCAAGGCCTCCAAGGACATGGGCAGCGCAGCGCAGATGCTCGGGTTGATCATGATCGCAGTGGTCTGGTCACTGGTGTTGCTGGAGCCGCAGTGAATGCCACCACGACTTAAGTCTAGCGATCATGGGCTGGGCAAGGGCGCGACAGAATGACAGACTCGGTTATCACTGATTTTTATCCGGCCGGGCTGATGATGCGGGCTATCACTCCGGGCTAACAATTCAAGGGTGTGCTGACCAATCATGATGCTTTCAGGCCCACTGGTTGCCTCCATCTTCCTGTTGTATATGGCGTTGCTGTTCGCCATCGCGTTCTGGGGAGATCGCCAGACCAACGAATTCAATCCACGCCTGCGGGTCTGGGTCTACAGTCTGTCGTTGGCCGTTTGGTGTACCAGCTGGACCTTCTTCGGGGCGGTAGGCATGGCCTCCGAACAGCTATGGGGTTTTCTGCCGATCTATATCGGCCCGGTGATTCTCTTTCTGTTCGGCTGGCGCCTGTACGCGCGCATGATCGCCATCAGCAAGCAGGAAAACATCACCTCGATTGCCGACTTTATTGCCTCGCGGTATGGCAAGTCGCAGACCTTGGCGGTTGCGGTCAGCCTGCTCTGCCTGGTCAGCGTTCTGCCCTACATTGCCTTGCAGCTCAAAGGCATCGTGCTTGGCTTCAACCTGCTCAGTGGCAGCGCCGCCAGCGGAGTAGAGCTGGGTGAGGTAGCCGGAGCCGAAGATACCGCACTGATTGTCACCCTGGTGCTGGCGCTGTTCACCATTCTGTTCGGTACCCGCAGCCTGGATGCTACCGAGCACCATCGCGGCATGATGCTGGCCATCGCCTTCGAGTCGCTGGTCAAGCTGTTCGCGTTTCTTGCCGTGGGTGCCTTCGTGACCTTCAGCCTGTTCGGCGGCGTCGGGGATCTGATTGATCGCGCCAGCAGCAGTGTCGAACTGCACGACTACTGGCAGCGCGATACGCTATTCACCAACTTGCTGTTCCAGTCGTTTATCGCGATCCTGGCGTTTCTCTGTCTACCGCGACAGTTTCAGGTTGCTGTGGTGGAGAATATCCAGCCTGGCGATATGCGCATGGCGCGCTGGGTCTTCCCGGCGTATGTGGTGTTGGCCGGGCTGTTCGTGATTCCCATCAGCCTGGCGGGGCAGATGACTTTGGGCCCGTCAGTATCGGCGGATTCGTACGTCATCAGCATTCCGCTGCTGGAAGGGCATCCATTCCTTGCCCTGCTGGCCTTTATCGGTGGCGCCTCTGCGGCTACCGGCATGGTGATCGTTGCAGCCATTGCGCTCAGTACCATGGTGTCGAATGACGTGGTGCTGCCGCTGCTGCTGCGCAACCGTAATCGGCCGGAGCGCACCTATGAAGAATTTCGCGGCCTGCTGTTGAATGTGCGGCGCACCAGTATTCTGGTGATCCTGTTATTGGCCTATGTGGTCTATCGGCTGATCGGCTCGGCCGGCAGTCTGGCGAGTATCGGTCAGATCGCTTTCGCTGCCATCGCCCAGCTGTCGCCGGCGATGTTTGGCGCGCTGTTCTGGAAACAGGCCAACCGCAGTGGTGTGTTTGCCGGTTTGCTGGTTGGCATCAGCCTGTGGTTCTACATGTTGATTCTGCCGCTGCTCGGCGGCGAGTTACAGGGCTGGCCTTTGCTGGACCCGTTATATGCCAGCTCGATGGGTCTGCCGATCGACAGCCTGACCCTGGGCAGCCTGATCTCCCTGGCGGGCAACGTGGCGGTATTTGTGATGATTTCCCTGCTCAGCCGCACGCGCGTGCTTGAACACTGGCAGGCCAGCCGCTTCGTCAGCCAGGACTCTCAGCAGTGGCATGACGGACCCAGTCGTGCCCTCCTGCGCGTCACCCTCGAGGACCTGCTGGCGTTAGCCGGACGTTTTGTCGGTGAAGAGCGCGCGCACAAGAGCTTCCTGCGTTTTTCCGAAGCGCTGGGCAAACCCCTGGTGCTGAATCACAACGCCAGCAGTGCCTGGATTACCCACAGCGAGCGCTTGCTCGCCGGGGTACTGGGTGCGTCTTCGGCGCGGGTGGTGGTCAAGGCCGCCATTGAAGGCCGCGATATGCACTTTGATGATGTGGTGCGCATCGTCGATGAAGCCTCGGAGGTATTGCAGTTCAACCGCGGATTGCTGCAAGGCGCGATTGAGAACATCACCCAGGGCATCAGCGTGGTCGACAAGGAGCTGCGTCTGGTGGCCTGGAACCGCCGCTACCTGGAAATGTTCGAGTACCCGGAAGGGCTGATTTTTATCGGCCGGCCTATTGCCGATATCATCCTGCACAACGCCGGCCGCGGTCTGTGCGGCCCCGGTGACCCGCAGGATCATGTGGAGAAGCGCATCAACTGGATGCGCCAGGGCACCGCGCATCGTTCCGAACGTCTGTTCCCCAGTGGCCAGGTGATCGAAATCATCGGCAACCCGATGCCCGGCGGCGGCTTTGTCATGAGTTTTACCGACATTTCCGATTTCCGCCGCGCCGAGCAGGCCCTCAAGGAATCCAACGAAAGCCTGGAGCAGCGCGTGGCCGAGCGTACCAGCGAACTGTCCGAGCTGAACCAGGCGTTGATCCAGGCCAAGGCCCAGACCGAGCGCGCCAGTCAGTCGCAAAGCCGCTTTCTCACCGCGGTCAGCCACGATCTGATGCAACCGATGAACGCTGCGCGACTGTTCTCGGCATCGCTATCGCACCAGTCGCACCTGCCCTCCGAAGCCGAAGAGCTGGTGCGACACCTGGATACCTCGCTGCGTTCAGCCGAGGACCTGATTTCGGATCTGCTGGATATCTCGCGCCTGGAAGCCGGGCGCATTCGTCCGGAGTGGACCGACTTCGGCCTGCGCGATCTGCTTGAGCCGTTAAGAATCGAACTTGGCGCGATGGCGGTGGAGCAGGGCGTGGACCTGCGTGTGCATATCAGTAACCTGCGTGTGCGCAGTGACATGCGCCTGCTGCGCCGGGTGTTGCAGAATTTCCTGACCAACGCCTTCCGCTATGCCGGGCGCTCCAAGGTGGTGCTTGGCGTGCGTCGCATGGGGGATCAGGTGCGAATCGAGGTCTGGGATCAGGGCCCGGGCATCCCCGAGGATAAGCTGCAGGTGATCTTTGAAGAGTTCCAGCGCCTGGACAGCCACCGTACCCAGGCAGAAAAGGGCCTGGGCCTGGGGTTGGCCATTGCTGACGGGCTGTGTCGGGTACTCGGGCATGAGCTGGCGGTGCGCTCCTGGCCGGGTGCCGGTAGCGTCTTCAGCGTGACCGTACCGCTGGCGCGCCACAAACGTCGCACCAGCACCAAGGCCGGTGCGCAAGTCAGCCCTATCGTCAGCGGCGCGCAGGTGCTGTGTATCGACAATGAGCCGAACATCCTCACGGGTATGCAGAGCCTGCTCAGCCGCTGGCAATGCAATGTCGCGGTGGCGCGGGATCGTGATGAGGTCCAACAGGTGCTGGCTCAGGGCTTCATGCCGCAATTGGTGCTGGTGGATTATCATCTGGACGCAGGCGACACCGGCGTGGAATTGATGCACTGGTTGCGGGTACTCAAAGGGCAGGAGTTTCCGGGCGTGATCATCAGCGCCGATGGACGCAGCGAGCTGGTCACCCAGATCCGGCTGGCCGGGCTGGATTTTCTGCCGAAACCGGTCAAGCCAGCCGCGCTGCGGGCGTTGATCAGCCGCTACGTGGAGCTGCAATAGCAGCACTCTTGGTGCCTAACTGTATCTTGTCTGGCGACGGCAGAGGCTGGTAGCTTAAGCCGCCTCATTGTTCGGGGTTATGTTGCATGTCTTCGCGGTTCAAAACGGCCTTGCTGGGCGCTCGGGATACCATCCCGATGTTGGTCGGCGCGCTGCCGTTCGGCATCATTTTCGGTACGTTGGCGGTGTCGTCGGGCTTGTCGGCGGGCGCTACACTGGCCATGTCTGCCCTGGTATTCGCAGGCTCTGCACAATTCATCGCTATCAGTCTGATCGCCTCGGGCACCGGACTTGTGGTGATTCTGTTGACCACCCTGATCGTCAACCTGCGGCACATGCTCTACAGCGCCAGCATGCTGCCGTATGTCCGCCACCTGCCGCAGCGTTGGCGGGTGCCGCTGGCCTTCTGGCTGACCGACGAAAGTTTCGCCGTGGTGCACCGTTATTATCAGAATGCGACTGTACCGCTGGCCGGTAAACAGTGGTATTTCTTCGGCTCCTGCCTGGCCATGTACAGCAACTGGTTTGCCTGCACGCTGGTCGGTGTGCTGCTGGGCCACGCATTGCCGGGTATGGCGCACTGGGGGCTGGATTTCGCCATGGTCGCGACTTTTATCGGCATCGTCGTCCCCTTGCTGCGCACGCGCCCCATGTTGGTCGCCGCGCTGGTAGCGGCAGTGGTGGCGGTCGCAGCCAATGGCCTGCCGTACAAGCTCGGCCTTATGCTCGCAGCCTTGCTCGGCGTGATCGCGGGTGTTATTGCAGCGCGCCTACAGCCCAAGGTGATCTATCCCGAGCAGGATCAGGGGGTGACCGATGAATCCCTATGAAATCGCTCTGATCGGCGGCATGGCGGTCATCACCTTTGCCATCCGCTACACGCTGTTCGCCGTGGGCCACCGGGTGCGTTTCAGCCCGCTGGTAACCCAGGCGTTGAGCTATGTACCGGTGGTGGTGCTCACGGCTATCGTTGCACCCGCCATGCTGATGCCGGACGGCGCCAACCTGGACCTGTCGCTGGATAATGCCTATCTGGTCGGTGGCATTGTGGCGATCGTGATCGCCGCCAAGTGGCGCAATCTGCTGGCCACCATCATCGGCGGCCTGGCGTTCTTCTTTATCTGGCGCTGGCTGTTCGGCTGATTACCAGAAGGTCGCCCGGCCACTGCGCACTGCGCTGATCATCAGCGTCAGCGCGGCCAGAGAAATCAACGTGGTGAAGCCCAGCACGGTAGTGCCAAAGCCGATGGCATCACTGGTAAAGCCCACTCCCAATACCACCGAAGCCATGGTCAGGTACGCCATCAGGTAGAAGGCCGAGATGATACCGCCACGCTCGGCCGGCGGTGCTACCTGGCTGATCGACGCGATAGCCACGACGCCCGTTGCGCCGGCCCCGGTGGCGGTCGCCAGCGTCGCCAGCCCGAACAGGCCCGGAGAACTGAGCAGTACCGATGCCGCCATGATCATCAAGCCAGCAATCAAGATGCTCGGTCCGGCAATCAGTAAGCGGTTCAAGGGCTGGCGCTGGCAGGCAAACTGACTGAGCCCGGCCATCAATTGCCAGGCCGCGGCGAACAACCCGGCCACCGCCCGGTCGCTGATACCGGTCAGGTTCATGGCCAAGCTTGGCCCCAGAGACGCGTATAAGCTGCCGGTAGACCAGGCCAGGCAAATGGTCGCCGCAGCAAACACGAAGGCACCAAGGAGTTCACGTGGCACTTTAATCGTGGTCGGGCGCCAGGCGCGCAGGCGGAAGTTGCTCTGCCGCTGGCCGATATGGGCGGGCCAGGGGGCGGTCAGCAGCAGAGTGATGGTTCCCAGGCAGAGGGCGACGATCACCATAAATGGCCAGAGGTCCGCGCCGGAACCAAAAAACAGCGCAAGCGAACTGACCGTCGGCCCGGCAAAGGCGCCCAAGGTGAAGAACAACGCAGACAGGGTAGCGGCGCGGGTCCAGTTCTCGTTGGGCTCCAGTTCGACCAGTGCCGCCGATGCTGCGCCGGTAACGATTCCGGTACCGATGCCCGTCAGAATGCGCGCCAGCCCCAGGCCGTAGATGCCCTCGGCTAGCATGAAGGCGACGGCCCCGCCCAGAATAAACAGCAGCCCGGGCACCATCATCTGCCGTCGGCCGAGCTTGTCAGACAATGACCCCAGCGTCAGCAGAGTGGTGACCACGCCCAGAACATAGATGGAAAACACCGCTGTAAGCGCTGTAGAGGAAAAGTCCCAGCGCGCCTGCCAGAACGAATACAGCGGGGTAGGCAGGTTACTGGCGAAGATGGTGGTGAAAATGGCCAGCAACGCCGCGACCATAGCCAGGCCCCGTCGGTCTTCCTTTGCTGGTGAAGTTGTCGTACCTGTCATGCGCCTGCCCCCGTCTCAATGCGCTGATTATCGCAGAGAGCGGGGCGGCCTGCGCGCTTGATGCACTATCAGCAGCGCTTATGACCCGGCGCCCGACTCGCCGAGTCGAAGCGGCGAACGGCCCAGATCCTTGGTCAATTCCCGTAGCGATAGGGGGTAGCTGCTATCCAGCGCGCGCTTGCGCAAATCGGTCAGCTGGCTCATATCCCGCGGTTCGGCGGGCCAGGTTTCCACGTGCTTAATCAACTGCGCGCTTTGATCCTGCGGGTTCACGCGGGCCAGGGCAAAGCGAAAAGGATGGTAGCCGGTCATGCCCAGGCGCAGGTCGGTCACTACCCACTGGTTGTCGATCAGGTCATAGCGCAGGATGTCGCGGGTAAACCAGCGCAATCTATCGTGCTGCTCGGACCCCTCCAGCGACGGAGCGGCTTCGCTGTAATGCCGCGGCATGCGTTCCAGCACCGGCGGTTTATCGTCGAACCAGCTCACCAGGCCCTCGTAATAATCATCACCGGCCACCGCCACTACGCGCCAGAGCACCGTGTTAAAGGGGGTAGGGGTAATAAACACCGCTTGCGCTTCAATACCTTCGCGCTCCAGCGCCAGCTGCAGATTATTCTCAGCCATCTGCTTACCGACCAATGTGCTGGCCAGGTATAGGGTGCTGAGGGTCAGCGCCGCGTATTGCAGTTTCAAGCCCTTGCCCTTAAAGCCCACGATCAGCCCGATCACCACCGCGAGCAGCAACGGCACGGTATAGAGCGGATCGATAATAAAGATGCTCGAGATAGACACCGGCGGCGTGGTCATTGGCCAGAACAGTTGCGTGCCGTAGCTGGTAAAGGCGTCGAGCAACACATGGGTGACCAGAATCAACCAGATGCACAACCACAATCGGCTTGCCGTGTAATCAGGGCTTGGTCGCCAACATCGCCAGGCCCAGGCCAAGAGCAAGCTGAATGCACTCAGCACGAACAGCGAGTGGCTGAAGCCCCGGTGGTAGGTCATGTTGGCCACGGCGTCGCCGTAGTTGATCACCACATCCATATCCGGCAACGTGCCCAGCAATGCTCCAGCCACCAGCGCCTTGCGCCCATGCCAACGGCCGAGCATGGCGCCGCCAATTGAGGCACCGAGCATCGCCTGGGTAATCGAGTCCATCAGGGGTTCTCAAAAAAAAAAGACTCTCCAAAGAGACTCTACAAAAAAAGAAAGCCAGCATAAGCTGGCTTTCGTATTGCTGCATGAGTAAATCGATTCGATATTTTACCGCTCGATCATGACCGCTTAAAGCGCGTGCTGTTTATCGACCTCGATCGACTTGTCCAACAATTCCAGCAACGCCTTGCGCGTCTTCAGCTTTGTATTGCGGTGGGCGCTCATGTTCAGCTTGGTCAGCTGCGTGGCCATCTCCATGGCCTTGGCCTCAAGCTCTTCGGCGGGCACTACCTTGTCCAGGAAGCCCGCGTGTACTGCATCAGCCGGATCAAACATTTCGGCATTGATCACCGAGCGGTTGAACGCGCTGTTGGTCAATCGTGCACGGGCCAGCTCGATGCCCACGTGGTGCATGGTCATGCCAATGGCCACTTCATTCAGGCCGATCTTGAACGGACCCTCAACACCAATACGGTAATCCGCCGACAGCAGAATAAAAGCACCCTTGGCCACCGCATGGCCGGTACAGGCCACTACTACCGGATAAGGATGCGACAACATCCGCCGCGCCAACGTTGAACCCGACGCTACTAATGCCTTGGCCGCATCCGCACCGGACGTCATCACCTTCAGGTCATACCCACCAGACAAAATCCCCGGCTGGCCACTGATGACCACCACGGCCTTGTCCTTCTCCGCCTGATCCAGCGCCTCATTGAACGCCTCGATCACCGCTGGAGAAATGGCATTGACCTTACCGTTGCTCAGGCTCAGCCTCGCAACACCATCGGAAAAACTGTAGGAAACCAGCTCGCTCATGGAAGCATCCTCATAGACTATAAACAGCCGGGAACGACCGTATCAGTAGTGCAGTGTACCAATATAAAGATGACCGGCCAGTTCCAGCACACGCCTCCCAACAACCTTGCCAACCTAGCGCCCGGCCAGCGGAAAAAGCGTTTGCCAAAGAGGCCTCATTTCGGTACATTAGCGCGCCTTGGAACCAGCCCCGGCTGGCTCCAGGAATCCGGAGAGGTGTCCGAGTGGCTGAAGGAGCACGCCTGGAAAGTGTGTATACGTTAATAGCGTATCGAGGGTTCGAATCCCTCTCTCTCCGCCAAATCAGTAGTCAAAAGCCCCAGAAATGGGGCTTTTTTCGTTCTACCGTTCCCTAGCCCATACTTCAGCCCATACCTAGCATGTTCAGTCTCGCTGCGTCCGACACAGGCATGCAGTATACCAACCGCAGTACCTTCTCACTGGATTGCTGTGGCTTGCGCTCTGTCACGAAGGTTTGAAACCTGAACTCGTCGTGATTTTTGTGCATGAATACTCGATTCTGCCGCTCAGCTGATGCGGTCCCAGGTCTATTCAGACCAAAAGCTTAAAATATCGATACCATTCAGGGCTAATACCCGCGCACGCAAGCGTCTTGCAGTATTGGGTTGCCACTTGTCTGATCCCTGACCGGAAGGGGTGGGGACGTTCAAATGCCGCAGCACGTAGCAGAGCCCTCTCAAAGTGAGAGATTCTCTATGCCTTTCTGCCAACAAATTTCTTATGCCCTCTCCCTCCGTTGGACGATCCTTAAGTTCATCCAACACTTCATACACCGCCAACGCTTTGGCATTGGCGGTATTCGCTTTTTTTGCGTTCAATGCGCTGTTGTCACGATTCCGTATTTTTCCAAAATCTGGGTTGCCGGTTCGATTCATAGCTCTACTTGGAGTGCGTAACGAGAAATACAGATAAGTACATCATGAATAGCCAAAGGAGGCAATCCATGACAATCGAACAGGTGAGCGGCAGTAAAAGTTTATCGGAAGGCAGATGGACCTATGATGTAAATCATTTCCACGACCACATTATCAACCAAGCCAAAGCCGAATGGCTGGCAGATTTTAATTTTTCATTCTTTATGACGCTGACCTACCGCAAATCGGTTTTTAGCGAAAAAAAGGTACGGGAAGATCTCAAAAAATTATATAGAGCCGTTAGCCAAAAGGCTTTTGGTAGAAACGCTTATGATGCCTTCCCTAGCGAAAATAGCATTAGCTTCTATGCCGTGATAGAGGAACATGCTGATGGAGCATTACATATCCATATGATGCTTGAGGATATTTCACGAAAAAATGCATATGTTCGAGATAGTTTCCAGCACCTTCCTGATCTGATATTTATCGAATGGCGAAAGCTTGCAGGCAACCCGACACAGCTAGATGAAAAAAGAGTATGTGATCGAAAAGAAAGATTAAGCTTTGCAAACTACCTTCTAAAAAAGTCAGGCGCGCGGGCAGAGCGTGATGTGATGGATTATCTACACGTCAAAAAATCAATCAATAAATAAGCAATAACGATTTTTCATAGAAAAATCAGCTGGAAAATTTGGGTTTCATCTCACGCATTGTTTCAGTGGTGACGGTTAGGTCTGAATTGAATTTGGTATATTAATCAGGTGCTTGCGAAGCGGGCGCCTTGATTATAGTATTGTCTAACGATTAGCAATTGATGACAAGAATAAGATTAAATGATATCTAGCTACCAGTATGGTAGCCGAGCGATGATTAAATTAAAATTAAAAACTCCAAGCAATCAAGCTCAATCTATGGTGTGGCAATCCAATCACTAATTAATACTCTTTTAATAATCTAAGCTCGCATAAAATTCAGCTAGCTATCAAAGTAAATGCTGCCGATAAATCTAAGGAGCGGGCTTTAACCCGTCCCAGCGAACGAAGTGAGCGATTTAAATCAGTTGTTATGCGTTGTTCTTCATAATTTGATGAATTGCATTCATAGGATGCAAAGATAAAGCTATTGTTGCTCCAGCGGGAACCTTAAGGTCTGGCGCGGATTTTTGACTGGCGCTAGTAACTGCTCGCTGCGATATAACACCGATAGCCTCACCATCTTCGTTAACCACTGGGCCACCACTAGCGCCGCTATTAACGCCATTATCCAAATAGAAAATATCAACTTCTATAGTGATATTCTGGCTCGAATCTTCTGCAATAATCTTTCTATGGTTGCCAATAGCAGCTCTTTTGATTAATGGCCCCATCATGTCGGCCATGTAGCCTTTCTTCATTACTGAAAGAAAATCTTGTATTCCGGGGAAGTCTTTATTTGCAATTCTATCGATGTTAAATGGTAAAGAAAGATCATCAGAGAAGCCTGAAATAAATACCTGCTGCCCCAGCTTTGGCGACATTATTCTGGCGGGTAAATAAGGAAATGCTTCGGCTTGCTTTTCTTTTGGCGCAAGTGCGGCAATATCAAGTTGTATTGCTTCAGTAAAAGCAGCGCATTGGATGGTTAAACTGCAAAAAGAAACTCTATATTCAAGTGCGGGCCTACCTGCAAACTTGATGAATATTTTTACATTCGGATCTGAATAGTCTTTGTGTAGTATTGGTACTCTTCCAGTTACCACGTGTGCCGCGGTAAGAACCTCGCCATCTGACGTAAATGCAAAACAAGTACCCTGGCTAATAACCTCATCGTCAAGAACGACAGTAACATAACCGCAGCATCTCTGAATTTTTTCGTAAATTTCTTCATGCATACAGATACTTGATCCTTTGCATAACGCCTCATTAACCGGCGCAGCTTTGCTGCGTCCGGCGCCGGAGGCGTGTGGTTGATTGACTTGTTATGTGCTGATTAGTACACCAACTCTTTAGAGTATTTATTTCGCCATAATTGATCTTGAGCCTTGGCTTTAATTTTACGGTTAATGCTTTTTTCAAGAACCTCATTAACTACATCTTCGGGTATAAACAACTGGTGTGACTGAAACGCCTCTAACCCTACGGGATAATTACATTTAACACCGTACAGTGACGGACAGCAATGTACCCAACCTACCGAATTAGACCAATTTCTGTATTTTATAAAATGAAACAGCTTTTTAAAAAATGATTGCCTTTCTGATTGATACAATAAATCGAAGCTTGCCAGATGAATTTTGTGTGAAGAGTGATTCCTAACAGTCACGTAAAGGCCTCCTACGTAGCCTCCATCCTTTTCTTCAATTCCGTGAAGTAAATCGACCTTAAATTTAGGTGTTGCTTTGGCAATGTTCCAGATAAACACCAGCGTTGAAAGGCAGGCCGCGTAAATCGCTAATATTTCCGTAATTTTCAATGCAGCTCCTCAAGGCACATAACGTAGAGCTTTGCGGCAATTTTGCAGCTGCGAAGCGGTGGAGAAATTGTCCGACAAAAGCGATTTGTTATGCGTAGAACTACTGACCATTTGAAATTGCCTGCTTAATTATTGGGGCTACGGATTCAGCAGTAATGGCACGTTCCTGGCAATATTTCGTGGTGAGCCATGCTGATACTGCCTTTTGGCTCTTGCTCGCATTACACCCGCGACAACACAAAGCGATATTTTCTCTTGTGATAATTTTTGCGTCATTGATTATATGCTCCCAGCTAGCTGAAGATTTAGCCGATATTTGTGGAAGCACAAACTCGTAGCCACAATACACGCAAGCCTTATCCCTCTCTCGTACTTCCTTTTCCAGCAAGGCTGGAATATTCCAATTATTTGCCATCAGCTTCGGGGTCCGCTTTTACGCCTAACGTATGGTTAAGGGGCGGGCTTTAGCCCGTCCCAGTGAGCGAAGCGAGCGATTTGAACCAGTTGTTATGCGGCTACAGCACTCGATTAACAATGAACGGTAAAAATATTTCGTCCAAGTTTTCTTGAAGATCAGCGCCCACACGACAGTCTAGCGTTAGTTTGTAACTGCCATCTGGAAATTGGACGACTTGCCGTTCGGATTTGCCCCTGATCTTGAGCATTTCAATTGCCTGGCTCGGAATTTTTCCCCTCATTTGATCCAGTATTTTTTCATCGAAATCAAGCGACATGGCGTAGGTGTCACCGCCTTCGATTTTTGTTCCCGTTGCCGTTGTAAACATGTCGGGATCAAGTTGGCCAATGAATCTAATGGGGACATCGGGAAATATAATGCTGTTAAACTCCTGAAAACCTAACCTCTTGAGGTGCAAGCCAAGATCTTTCGCTAATTTAAATTCGGTGTTCAGAGCATTTTTCGGCGCCAGACATTTTGCGAGATTTTCAAAATAAACTGGCAGTGATTCCATCTTGAAATGAATCAATGGCTTTTCGTTGCTGATGTGGAAAAGCACAAACTCTCTGCCGTTGCATAAGGCAAATAAAGGCACTCTTATTTCGCTATGTATGGCGTAAGAATATGCTTGCTCAACGTGCTTCCCAGATACGATATTTTCGTTTGGCCCCTTCGCTTCAAGCACCCAGGCATACCTATCTTCTACCTCAATCAAGTAATCAGGTATGCAGGTAATATTCTTTCTAGCACTGCCAACGGAAACAAAGGGGTGTTCCAAGCCTTTGCTTCGTATTATTTTGTGGGGTTTTGTAACTCCATAACCTAAAGCTTTAAGTATCGGGGAAATTATTTCTTCACGAACCGAGTCTTCCTTAAAGTCTGGATCGTTCAAAACTTGGAGGTCAAAGCCCTCAATTGGGTTAAAAGCTTTCTCGAATTTCAAGAATGATCCTCCGAGTTAGAAAACGCATAACAGTGATTAGACCGAATGCGTGATTAATTCGCGCCTTAACATTTCGCCCGGAATATGAGTATTTTCTCGCCAGATCAGTCAGTTAAGCATATTTTCCATCTCTCCTGTACGACGTTAAGCCGAGCGCCGTCTAAGCCTTTTATAGCCAAATCGTCCAGGGGCCAGCGCCACACAGCGAATTACCATGCGGGGGGAATGCTTGTATGAGAAAAGCAAGGCATCCATGCCGCCAAAGAGGGACTGAGTGTGAACAGTTGTTAGCATAATGCTTTTTTTTGCGGCGGATTGCCAAGGGCTTTGTTGGATTGCTGGCAAGGAGAACAAAACACTCAGGGCCGCGGCCCTGAATTACGCCGGGATTTATAGACGCCTCCTTGCTTAAGTCAGGCTGCCACGACCTGACCGGTGTGTTGCAGATAGAAGTGGGTCGGCCAGATCTTTCAGACAGTAAATGTCCGCTTCTGGCCCAGAGTGTGTAAAAACGCTGTCTCAAAACCTTGCTATGATTTCCCAGGATTTCATCGCAAGGATCGTTCATGAAGCGCTTCATTCAAGGTGAGCATCGAGGCCAAAGCACCTTACTGCCCGAGAGCCTCGACGACTACGTCAACGATACCAACCCGGTTCGAGTGGTCGATGCCTTTGTTGACGAACTCGACCTAGTGAAGCTGGGTTTTGAAAGTGCCATCCCCGCTGATACTGGTCGGCCTGCTTATCACCCCTCGATCCTGCTGAAGATATACATCTACGGTTACCTCAACCGGATTCAATCCAGCCGCCGTCTTGAGCGGGAAGCACAGCGCAACGTGGAGTTGATGTGGCTGACCGGACGTTTGACGCCTGATTTCAAGACTATCGCTAATTTTCGAAAGGACAACGGTAAGGCTATCCGTGGCGTCTGCCGTCAGTTCGTTCTGCTGTGCCAGCAATTGGGATTGTTTGGCGAGAGTCTGATCGCCATCGATGGCAGCAAATTCAAGGCGGTCAACAACCGAGATCGCAATTTCACCAGCGCCAAGTTGAAGCGACGGATGGAGGAAATAGAAGCGAGTATTAGCCGGTACCTGGCTTCGCTCGATGCTGCCGATCAACAAGATCGTCCTGTCTCTGACGCCAATGTCGTGCGCCTGGAAGAAAGAATCGCTAAGTTGAAGGTGCATATGAAGGAGCTTCAGTCAATCGAAGCTCAGCTCAATGAGTCACCGGACAAACAGGTATCACTGACCGATCCAGACGCTCGTTCCATGATGACCCGCGGCACAGGAATCGTTGGCTACAACGTGCAGACAGCGGTCGACACCAAGCACCATTTAATCGTCGCTCATGAGGTGACCAACGTCGGATCCGACCGCGACCAGCTAAGCTCTATGGCCAAGCAAGCCCGCGAGGCGATGGGGACAGAAAAGTTGTCGGTGGTAGCTGACAGAGGCTACTTCAAGAGTGAGGAAATCCTGGCTTGTCACGACGCGGAAATCGTCGCCTATGTACCCAAGCCAATGACCTCCGCAGCCAAAGCCGATGGGCGATTCAACAACGACGCATTTATCTATGACGCGGCGGCAAACGCATACACCTGTCCGGCTGGTGAGACTTTGATTTGGCGTTTCTCCAGTGTTGAGAAAGGCATGAAACTGCATCGGTACTGGAGCTCGAAATGCCAAAGCTGCACCTTGAAGTCGCAATGCACGCCGAGCAAGCAGCGGCGAGTTCGGCGTTGGGAGCACGAAGCAGTGCTGGAAGAAATGCAGCTCCGGCTCAGCAGTGCACCCGAGATGATGCGTATCCGAAAAAGGACCGTTGAGCATCCATTCGGAACGCTTAAGCAATGGATGGGTGCGACACACTTCCTGACCCGGAAGCTCAATGGGGTGAGTGCTGAGATGAGCCTGAATGTGCTCGCCTACAACCTGAAACGGGTGATGAAAATCATAGGCACCGTCAGCTTGCTAGAGGCTCTGACAGCGTAAAAGCCCGTGCCTTACTCACCTACGCTGCCTCTGAGAGGCCTCCAGGGCGCTGCTAGACTGTCTCATGGGCTATTCGCAGCGGTCATAAGCTTGATCAGGCTCTAAGCCCGAGAAAGGTCCGCTATAGACGCTGACGGAAATCCGTTCTGGCGTTTTTACACGCTCTGGGCCGATAGCAGCCCGCCTACACAGGCCGTCATCGGCCAAAAGCGGTCATTAATTGTCTACGTAACTAGGGGCTCTTCACGATTCCAAAGCCGCTTAACCGTGCTCAGAGATATTTTCAGCTCCTGCGCCACTTCACTCTGCGACTGATTCGCAGCTTTTAGCTTTTGTACGTCACCTGCTGAAGCTATCGGCGGGCGTCCAAGAGACTTTCCTTCTGACTTTGCTCGCGCCAATCCAGACTGCGTGCGCTCAATCAGCAGGTCCCGCTCAAACTCAGCTACTGAAGCAATAACCGACATGGTCATTTTTCCGGCGGGGGAGGTGAGGTCAACTCCTCCAAGTGCCAGGCAGTGAACCTTGATGCTTCTGCCATCTAGCAATTCAACAGTCGAACGCACATCCATCGCGTTACGCCCAAGGCGGTCTAGTTTGGTCACTACCAGCACGTCACCCGACTCCATGCGCTCGAGTAGTTTATGGAAACCTTTACGATCACTAGCTGGCACAGAGCCCGATACTGTTTCTTCGATGCATCGTTGCTGCTGGATGTCGAATCCGGCGGCTTTGATTTCTTGGACTTGGTTCTCAGTTGTTTGGCCGGTTGTGCTTACTCGGCAATAGGCAAAGGTACGAGACATAATGACGGCCTCTTGGTATCAAAAACGTAGGTTCATTATTGTCTTGGTGTCAAATATAGTCAATGCTATTTTATGATACCAGTAATCGACCTTGTTGCTGGCGGTGTCAGAACCGACCGTTTTTGGACTGCGGCAGGTACTCACTGCTCAGTCATTTGATGAGATATTTTCCGCTAGGTCTTAAGGCGACATATTTTGTCGCGTGGCGGTTTAGGATCTACGCCAATGGCGTTCGACCTTCAAATAGATAAATGTTGCCGGCTCTCCTACAGAGTTCGCTCTGATCAGCTATCGCTTTCCAGTCACGCAAACGCAGCTAGTTAAAATGAAATCATTACCACGCTCCGCCGTTGAAGCATAATGGCTTTTAGCTCTATTAATAGGCATGCTGACCTAGCCTCAGCAACTGCCCAGCACTAAAGGGAATTTCTAATAATGTCGCAAACCTCTAACAACTTGGCCGCCTACATTTGGTCATTGGCCGATCTCCTGCGTGGCGATTTCAAGCAAAGCCAGTATGGCCGCATCATTTTGCCCTTCACCCTGTTACGTCGCCTTGAGTGTGTACTGGAAGCCAGCAAAGCAGTCGTGCTGACTGAATACGCGAAAATCCAGCAACTCAATATCTCTGAAGAAGCTCAAGAAAAGCTGCTGCTGCGTGCAAGCGGTGGGCTGTCGTTTTTCAACACCTCAAAAATGGACTTATCCAAGCTGGGTGAGGCTGGCATCAAGGCCAATCTGGAGTCCTACATTCAAGGATTCTCCAAGGATGCCCGGGAGATTTTCGAACACTTCAAATTTAACGAGTTTCTTGGCCAGCTCAACGATGCCAACTTGCTCTACAAATTTGTGCAACGCGTGCGGCAAACCGATCTAAGCCCCGCATCGGTTTCTAACCATGACATGGGCCTGGTGTTTGAAGAATTGATCCGCCGCTTTGCAGAGGGCTCGAATGAAACTGCCGGTGAGCACTTCACCCCGCGTGACATCGTGCGCCTCACTACTTCCCTGGTGTTTATGGAAGACGATGATGCGTTGACCAAGCCCGGTATTATTCGCACCATTTACGACCCCACTGCTGGTACGGGTGGTTTTCTTTCTGCCGGCATGGAGTACGTGCACGAACTCAACCCGCAGGCCGTGATGCGCGCCTATGGTCAGGAGCTCAACCCCGAGAGCTACGCCATCTGCAAAGCTGACATGCTGATCAAGGGTCAGGACGTCAGCAATATCAAGCTCGGCAACACCCTATCCAATGACCAACTGTATGCCAGCGAATTTGACTACATGCTCTCCAATCCACCATTTGGTGTGGATTGGAAAAAGATTGAGCAAGAGATCAGCGATGAGCATACCCAGAAGGGTTTTAATGGTCGCTTTGGTGCGGGGTTGCCACGGGTCAGTGATGGCTCTTTGTTGTTTCTGCTGCACCTGATCAGCAAGCTGCGTGATAGCTCGCAGGGCGGTGGGCGGATTGGCATCATCCTCAATGGCTCGCCGTTGTTTACGGGTGGCGCAGGTTCTGGCGAATCGGAAATCCGCCGCTACATTCTCGAAGCTGACTTGCTCGAAGCCATAATCGCGCTGCCCACCGATATGTTCTACAACACCGGCATTTCCACGTACGTCTGGGTGCTCTCGAACAAAAAAACGGCAGAGCGCAAAGGCAAGGTGCAACTGATAAATGGCGTGAACCTGTGCGGAAAAATGCGCAAATCGCTTGGCTCCAAGCGCAATGAAATGGCCGAGGATGATATTGCTACGGTTATCCGCGCCTTTGGCAGTTTTGAGCCCGTGGATGCGTATGAGCTGGACAAGCAAACCGCGAAAAAAAGCAATCGTGGTCGCCAGGCCGCCAACCCAAAAGCCGAAGCGGCTAAGACCTTTGCCAGCAAGATTTTTAATTCCTATGAGTTTGGCTATCGGCGCATCAGCATCGAGCGGCCGCTGCGGCTTTCATGGCAGTTCAGTGATGAACGTGTAGCTGAATGCCGTTTCGCCCCTGGCGCGATCAACAGCGTGATGCGCTGGGTGTATCAAGAGTTCAGCAACCTTGAAGGTGAAAGCTGGTGTGATGGCGATACCTGCAAGCGCTATGGCGACTTAAGCACCCATGAAGAGGCCATTCGCCGTTACTGTAAATTGAACTTTGCCGACCTTAAAGAGAAGCACCTCAAGGATCTGCTCAACCGCACGACCTGGATGGATCAAAAACGCCTGTTGCTCAAGGCGCAGCAACTTCAAGCCAGCATAGGCACTGCGCAATGTGATGACTTCAACAGCTTTGACGATGCGATCAAGGCGGCCTGCAAGCAAAAGGGAATAAGCCTGGATGCCAAGGACAAAAAGCAGATCACCGATGCCATGAGCTGGAAGAACACAGCCGCCGCCAAAGTGATTAAGAAACTGCACAAAACCCCAGCCAATCCGCTGTATGGCTTGTTTGCGGTTAATGGCGAGGTGCAGGAATACCAAACCGACAGCGAGTTGCGCGACAACGAAAACGTAGCCCTCGACCCAGGCCAGCCGGTTAACGCCAGCAACGAAGCCTACTTCCTTAAAGAAGTGCTGCCCCATGTTCCCGATGCTTGGATAGATGCCAGCAAGAAAGATGTTAAGGACCAGCAAGTCGGCATAGTCGGTTATGAAATCCCCTTTAACCGGCATTTTTACCAGTACCAACCGCCACGGGATTTGCTTGAGATTGATGCGGATCTGGATGCCGTATCGGCCGAGATTATGGCCTTGCTGCAAGAGGTGCATGTATGAAATTCGAACCATACAACTCTTACAGGAATTGTAATTTTCCCCTTATTGATTTAATCCCAGAGAATTGGTGTGAGCAGAAAATCAAGTTCCAACTTTCAGGCTGTGTGGCAGGTGGTACCCCCGAGAGTGGAAATTCCCTTTTTTGGGAGGAAAGTGGTGAGGGGACTCCCTGGGTATCAATAGCGGATATGACGAGAACAGCTGTTGTTACAGAAACAGAGAAAGATGTCAGTGATAAGGGGATTTACGCAAAAGGGTTGAAAATAGTGCCGAAAGGTACATTGCTTTATTCAATATTCGCCTCTTTGGGAAAGGTTGCTGAGGCAGGTGCAGACTTGACGACAAATCAGGCGATACTGGCTTTAATTCCGAAAGAAACATTGAATAACCGATTTTTTAGATATTGGCTGCAAAGCATCGAAAATTATTTGATGTATTACTCAACATCAAACACGCAAAACAACCTAAATTCAGAGAAGGTAAAAAATCTGCCGGTGTTTGTACCAAGCGATCTTGAACAGGAAAAAATCGCTAACTTCCTCGACCACGAAACCGCCAAAATCGACACCCTGATCGAAAAACAACAACAGCTTATCCGACTGCTAAAAGAAAAGCGTCAGGCTGTGATTAGCCATGCCGTCACCAAAGGCCTCTCTTCATTAAAGGGCGGGCCCAAAGCCAAGATGCGCGACTCGGGTGTTGAGTGGCTGGGGGAGGTACCAGAACACTGGGGCGTTAGTAAGGTAAAGTGGATAGTAGAAATGGCTGGTCGCATTGGTTATCGCGGCTACACAGTCGATGATATTGTTGACGAAGGAGATGGTGCGATCGTCTTGAGCCCTTCGAATATTAATGAACGGGGGTTTAGCTTAGAGAAAAAAGTTTTCTTGAGCTGGGGTAAGTACTTTGAATCGCCAGAAATAATGCTCGAGCCCGGAGATATACTTCTGGTTAAAACAAGTTGGTCTTTTGGGAAGGTAGCTGTTGTTTTCGAAGTGCCTTCACCAATGACTATCAATCCACAAATGGTTCTTCTTAAAAAATCTAAAATTGACTCAAGGTATGTGTCGCAATTTTTGGGAACTGATGCGCTTCAGGCGCGAATATTTATGATAAACACTGGTAGCTATATGCCAACAATGACTCAGGAGAACATAGGTGAACTTCCAATACTTGTTCCTCCTGAAAGTGAAGCTATAGAAATTGCCAGCTTCATTCAGGCGAGATGCATAAAATTCAACGCCTTACTGGACAAACAAGAGGATGTTGTCGATCTCTTACAGGAGCGTCGTGCTGCTCTCATCTCCGCCGCCGTTACCGGCAAAATCGATGTCAGAGGCTGGGTCGCACCGGGATCGGCTCAAACCAACAAGGAAGTAGCCGCATGAGTGCATTAGGTGGCGGTAAGGCGAACGAATTTACCTTTCAGAATGACATGCTCAAGCATCTGGTGGCCAATGGCTGGCTGCTGGGCAAGGCGGACAACTACAACCGTGAATTGGCTTTGTACCCAGAGGATCTGCTGGGCTTTGTGCAAGACACCCAGCCCGAAGAGTGGAAGAGGTTCTGTGCACTTTACCCCAGCAAACCCGAGCAGCACTTTATGGAACGGGTCGCCAGCCAACTGAATAAAAGCGACCCGAATGCTGCCAGCAAAGATATGCGTACTTTCGGTACCCTAGGTGTGTTGCGTCATGAGTTACGGCATCGCGGCACACGTTTTAGCCTGTGCCAGTTCAAGCCCGAGCATGACCTGAACCCTGATACCCTGGCGCGCTACACCAAGAACCGTTGCCGGGTGGTGCAGGAGCTCGTGTATTCACCCTGGGCGACCCGAGAGCACTTAGAACTTAACGGAAGCAAAGCCCAAGCCTGGCGGATTGACCTGGTGTTGTTTGTAAACGGCTTGCCGGTGGTGACGCTGGAGCTTAAATCCGAATTCAAGCAGGCTGTGCAGAAAGCCATCAAGCAATACAAAACTACTCGTTTCGCTATCGACCCCGTAACCAAAAAGTCCGAGCCGCTGCTGACATTTAAACGCGGTGCGCTGGTGCACTTCGCTGTCAGCCAGTACGAGGTGTATATGGCTACACGGCTGGAAGGTGCGGATACCTACTTCCTGCCCTTTAACAAAGGCACCTCTTCGGGCGGTGCCGGTAACGATGTGCCGGAAGATCTTGACCAGTACGCCACCGATTACCTGTGGAACGAGGTTTTACTGCCCAGCAATTTGATGTCAATTCTTGGGCATTTTGTGCACCTGCAAATTGAAGACAAAGAAGACTGGGAAGGCCGTAAGTACAAGAAGGAAAGCCTGATATTCCCGCGTTATCACCAGTGGGATGTGGTGAATAAACTGGTCAATGCGGCGCGTACTGAAGGCCCAGGGCAAAAGTACCTGGTTCAGCACAGTGCGGGGTCGGGCAAGTCCAACTCGATTGCCTGGGTCGCGCACCAGCTTTCGGCGCTTTACGATGCTGAAGGCAACAAGCAGTTCAACTCGGTGATTGTGGTGACCGACCGCACCGTGCTGGATGATCAACTGCAAGACACCATCAACCAGTTCGAGCATGTCGATGGCGCGGTTGGCCGTATCAACAATCAGGAAGGCGATGGTCCGAAATCGGAAAAGCTGGCGAACGCGCTCGTTAATTCCCAGCCGATTATTATCGTTACCATCCAGACCTTTCCCTTTGTGATGCGCGCCATCGAGAACAGCGCCAACCTGAAAGAGCGCTGTTACGCGATCATCGCTGACGAAGCGCACTCCTCGCAAACCGGATCAACGGCACGCCAGCTTAAAGAAGTGCTGATGATCGAGACTAAGGCCGAGGGCGAAGATGAGCTCAGCTCTGAGGATATTCTTGATGCTGCGGTGGCTTCACGCCGGGTATCAAAAAATCTGAGTTACTTTGCGTTTACCGCCACGCCTAAAACCAAGACGTTGGAGCTGTTTGGCCGTTTGCCAAAGCCCGATGAGCAGCCGTCTATAACCAATAAGCCCGAGGCCTACCATGTGTACAGCATGCGCCAGGCCATTGAAGAGGGCTTTATTCTCGATGTGCTGAAGAACTACACCAACTACAAAGTGGCTTACAACCTGGCGCAGAAAATTGGTAAAGCCGACCAGGAAGTAGAAAGCAAAAAAGCCAAGGTCAAGGTCAACCAGTGGGTGCGCCTGCACGAGTACAACATTGCGCAAAAAGTGCAGGTAATCGTTGAGCACTTCCGCACCAACGTCATGGGCTTGCTGGGCGGCCAAGCCAAAGCCATGGTGGTCACCAGTTCACGTAAAGAGGCGGTGCGTTACAAGCTGTGTTTTGACAAGTACATCGTCGATAAGGGCTACCAAAAAATCCATGCCATGGTGGCGTTTTCGGGCGAGGTCGAATTTACTGAAAAAGACCCGAACTCAGTCGCGCTGATCGGTGAGAAATACACCGAGAGCAACATGAACCCCCACCTCAGAGGCCGCGACATGCGCAAAGCCTTTGACAGCGATGATTATCAAGTTATGGTCGTTGCCAACAAGTTTCAGACCGGCTTCGATCAGCCCAAGCTCTGCGCCATGTACGTGGACAAAAAGCTCGGCGGTGTGGAGTGCGTGCAAACCCTTTCGCGCTTAAACCGTACCTACCCTGGCAAAGCAGAAACGGGTACCTTCGTTCTGGATTTCTTCAACGAGCCGCAGGATATTCTCGACTCGTTTCAGCCGTACTTTCAGACGGCAGAGCTGGCCGATGTTTCTAATCCCGACTTGATTTTCGACCTGTTTGAAAAGCTCAACGCGGCAGGTATTTACAAGACAACTGAGGTTGAGCAGTTCTGCTCGGCATTTTTCGTTAAAAACAAAAGCAATGCGGCCATTGCCAACATTTGCAAGCCTGCTGTCGAGCGTTGGAGCAAGCGCTACAAATCCGCTGTTGAGGCCTATGAACACTCGAAAACTATATTTGAGCGCATAAAAAAGACCCAGGATGCAGTGCTGATCGCCAATGCTGAAAATGATCTCAAAGAGTGCAAAAAGGAAAAGGATGCTCTGGATATCTTTAAAAAGGATCTGGGCACATTCGTGCGCTTCTATGAATTCATGTCGCAGATTGTCGATTACGACGATAAACAGCTGGAAAAGCTCAGCCTGTATGCGCGCAGTCTCAACCCTATGCTGCGCGAAAGCGCGGTGGATGAGGAAGATATTGACCTAGACAGTATCGTGCTCAGCCATTACCGGGTTTCTATAATCCGGCAGCAAGATCTGAAGCTGCAAGAGGACTCGGCTGACTATAAATTGGAGCCTGGTGAAGGGCTTGGCTCGGGCAGGGCGAAAGACATCAAGGAAGAGATGCTGTCGGAGATATTAGAGCGGCTGAATGAGCTGTTTGTGACGGATCAGCTAACTGATAAGGACATGGTGAACTACGCCTACACCATTCGTGACAAGGTCAGTGAGAACCAGTTGGTCATGCAGCAGCTAGCCAACAATACCCCGGAGCAGGCGCTGTTGGGAAATTTCCCTAAGGCTATAGATGACGCGATTATGAGCAGTGGCGACGCGCATCAAAACCAGATGCTGCAGCTGTTATCTGATCCACAAAAGGCCAATAAATTTGCCCGAGTGGTTTTCGACTTGCTGCAGTTAGCGACTTAATCCGTTTATGCGTCCTGGTCGTTTCCGCACCCTGGGCGCACTAGGACTCCTCATACAATGCGTGTGCCATGGCGATTTTTCGGCTGATTTCCGCTCTAAGCTCAGGGGGCTCCAGAACCTCGATGGCATTAGCTTGTGACAAAACCCACCAATGCAATTCCCAGCTATCCAGCACCGTTGCGCTAAGCGCGTGGCTATCCTCTTCTGCCTTGATTTGCATGTCTGCTGACAATGGCGTTTCAGTCAGCAAGTTGACCAAGTCACCGCTAATTCTTGCCTTAAGCTGAATCACATCACCCTGACTGAACTGCAGTGCACCACTCTTGATGTAGGTTTTCAGCTCAAAATCAGCGGGTCTGTTGGTTGGCGTTTCCAGAATTTCGACCTGTTTGAACCGATGCACGGCAAAAAGCCTCACGTCTGTGTAGGGCTCAACCGTTGCGGCCAAATAGCTGATATTTCCACGCAAGATCAACGCTAAGGGATTGAGCGTTAGAGTTCGCGTTTTATTGGTGTGTGCTGCGAAGTAAGTCGAGTCTATTTGCTGATCGCCCAGAAGTGCTTGCTGGATTGCATCCAACAGATCCGGATCGATTTCAGGCGCAATCAGATTTAGCTCTGGTGCAACGCTGGCAATTTTGTCGATCCATCGGGCGGCAGGCATTTGCGCGGTAAGTGCATCGAGCTTCTGTCTGGCCTGAGCGAAGCGTGGCTGCAGGCTTTTCAAAATGCCTGCCGGCAGCAATGGGCGCAGGCTGTTTTCGACTAGCTGCAATGTGAGCGCCTCGCTGAGGGTTACGCTAGGCAGATCCGAAGGCGAGCCAGGCGTCCAATACCAGCCGTAGGGTATGCCTTTGTTATTGCATTGCAGCGGGAATAGCAGCGAGAGCTCATTCAGATCGCGCTCAACGGTACGTTTGCTGATTCCGTACCCTGCATCGGCCAATTGCTCAACCAGCATCTGCACGGTGTAACCAGGTGGGCGAGAGGGCAGCAGTTTCAACAACTCCCACTGGCGGCTTAAGGTGCTTCGACTGTTAGCGGCAGGCATGGCGGTATCAATTTACTCGGGCATGAAGGGGGATGCGGTGAACCGGTGTTGGAATTTGATGCTTTTCTGATGACTATTCAGTCCCAGACAAAAGCCAGAACGAGCGTAATCAACGCAATATTCATTGGCAACAGCCAAACCCAGCGAAAGGCAATGAGAATGCGTGACTGCCTTTGCGCAATGGTGTTTGAAAACAGCCCGATTTTTTGCAGTACAAAAGCCAGGCAACCCCACAGCAGCAAGAGCGCTAGAGCCAGACACCCCCAGATTGCTGAAGCCATCAACATTTCGTGATTGAACATGGCACTCCCTCGCTGCCTCGCTATGCCCTCAGTCTGAGCTGTAAACTGATGATACGTAGGATGACAGCTTAGCGCGACGTAATATGTCGCACATAGCGCTAAACTGACGTCATCAAAGATAAAGCATCGATATGAAAAGCCGAGCGGGCCAAAGGAGTGATAAAAATGATCAAAAGCCAGGACGCTAGCCGTATTTCAGAGGTGTTGTTTTACCTGGACCCTATGGGAACCTGCTGCAAAGAAAATGATTGTTACGATGAGTATGATTCAATCGCGCAATCCGCTTTTCAAAAACTTTCCAACGGCCAACCAATAGGTGAGGCTATTAGCGAAACCTTGATGGACTGGTTTGAGGTCGAGTCGATTGAGCCACAAACCCTAGCAAATATAGTACTGGCTTTGCAGGCGGAAAATTAAGGTTTATCACGACTAGCAAGGAGTGCCGTCATGTCGATGAATTTATCTGAAGAAAACCAGCTTCGTGCTGCTGATCGCACTCAAACTGAAATTCTGGGGTACCAGCACCCATCTGCACAAACGGTCTCCCGCCTAGATGCTGTAGTGGAATCATCACACCTAGGGCTAGATAAAGGGCTTTCCGACTTGAAGTACAACAGAGAAGCGTTTGCACTGAGTCTGTTCCTGGTCCTGGGCATTCCTGAGGCCGACGCAGCCAAGGCGATCAGCGAAACTAGCCAGGACTGGTTTAAGGAGGCTTGGGCTTTCTATCACCGGGCTCAAGCGTGAGGGGCGCTCTGCAATGACCATGGGTCACCTACTCAATCAGTGCCAAGTAGCCCTTCTCGATGGAATATGGCACCCACCGCTGAATATTCAGGTCGAAACAGCCACGTCAGCGGTACTGAAAAACATGCTTGAAACAGGCGGTGATTTTGGCCCGTTTGGAAAAGCTCAAAAATACCGCTTCGTTTATGAAAAGAACGCTAGCTTAGAAATTTCCCTAGAAGGTGAAATCGTTGGCGGTGCGCTTCCATCTGAAGAAATCAATTAATAAAAGGAATTTTAATGTACGACATCATCGGTGACATACACGGTCACGCAATACCGCTAAAAAAACTTTTGAGTAAAATGAATTACTCAGAAATTAATGGTGTGTGGCAGCACCCAGAGCGAACAGTTATTTTTCTTGGCGATTTTATTGATCGCGGCCCTGAGCAACTTGAAGTTATTAATATTGCGCGCTCAATGGTTGAAAGCGGTCACGCCCAGGCTGTAATGGCCAACCACGAATTTAATGCAATAGCTTGGGCTACAGAACACGACGATAAGCCAGGCGAATATTTACGACCACATAGCGAAAAAAATAGAGACCAGCACAAAGAATTTCTTAAGCAGGTTAATGAAGGTTCGAAAAAGCACCGAGAAATCATTGAGTGGTTTAAAACGCTTCCACTCTTCTTGGAGCTCGAAGATTTACGGGTAGTGCATGCCTGCTGGCATCCCTCCTCACTACAAACACTAAAAAAATATACAAATGAAAAAAACTGCATTCTTCCAAGCGCCTGGCCAGAATTAACCCGTAAAAGTTCGGCAGCTTATGAGGCGCTTGAAATTGTGCTTAAGGGCTTGGAAGTCACCTTACCAAACGGTCAGGACTTTGCCGATAAAGAGGGCCATCGACGCACAGAAATACGCGTTAAGTGGTGGACGGAAGTGAAGGGCGCCACCTATAAACAGCTAGCGATAGGCTCTACTAAAGACGTCGAATGCATTCCGGATATACCTTTATCTGATGATGTCATCCCGGGTTATGAAAATGATAAACTACTATTCCTTGGGCACTATTGGATGAGCGGAAATCCAGAGCCCTTAAGTGAATATGTTGCTTGCTTGGATTATAGCATTGCTGCCAAACCACCTGAAAATAGTATAGATAACAGAAAGCTTTGCGCCTACCAATGGCATGGCGAAAATAAGTTAATGTTAGAGCGATATATTCATGTAGGACACGATTTAGATATCATTTAATTTAATTTAATTTAATTTAATTTATTCGCAAATGTATTCAATAAATTATTGGAGTCAACGTTGAGCAATAAATTTGAGAGCATCCCCATTGACGATGACACAAATATTTTGGTTCAGGTAGAGGCAAAGCTCGGGGATTATGAGATTCTTTACCAGAAATGGGCCTGGGAAAGTGTTGTAGCAGAAAGTTTTATATTCAAAACTGAAGATGTTTCAAACCTGAGCGAAAATGAGTTGGAAAAAACAGTCCGAGAATCGCCCTTGGTAAAAACTGACTCAAAATTAACATTTTCTAAAACCGAATTGGGTTTTACGTTTGTAAACTTCAACTTTAATTAAAGATAAAATATTTAAAAGAAAATATTCCTAGGCAGGATATAATCTCCCTGGATTTTAGGGAGAACTTACATATTAGGTTGGCTTGTGGTCATGAAGAAGAGTGAATATAGTTTTAGTGTAGATGGGGTTGGTTACTTTGTTCGGTTTTCGAATGACGGTCAACTTTCGTTTTTTACCACATATTCAATTTATGATCCTTTTGACAAATGGGGCGTTCATCATGAAAGCTACAACGACTTGGGGTTTTCAGGAGTCAGTTCGTTGAAAGTTTTCCGTGAGGTTGAAAAAATCGCAGTGTCACATATAAAAAAACATAAAATGAATTATGTGTGGTTTACCTGTGTTCCTAGTAGATCTACCCTGTATGTTCGCCTTGCTAAGCACTTGTCTGAGTCTGTTGGGCTTGTAGTTAGCAACGTGAACAATACCGAGTTCTATCTTTCCAAGTAATACAAACTTGGTGGTCTCAGGGTCCAACTGCAAAATATGAGATAAAGTGTTGTCATGAGACTGCCTACCTCCGATCGGCATTCTAGGAGTGATTATAAAGCTTGCCGGTGGGTTTTACTGCATTTCTGCCCATTGAGTTCCTGTGCAAGAATTCTCTTGTAAATTGCTGATTAGTAACCAAGAGCACGCCTGCTGCCTGTGTAATATCGCATTGTAGTTTGAAAGTTCAGTATCTTTTTTCTTCGATCATTTTATTAATCCAAGCTGTAATTTCGTAACTGTCCCAACCTACGGAGCGAATGCCAATTTTAATGCAATTCGGAAATTTACCCAGCCCCATTAATTGGTATATCCATGATTTACTGAAGCCTGTTAGGTTGATGACTTCGGGTAACCGCAATATTCTTCTGGTTGGTACGTTATTTTTGTTCATCATTTTTTCCTCTAAAGTAGCCAGCTGTACTGACTGCATTATTTAGTGGCTCCAGTTTTTGCTATTCGTGGAGTAGAGGAGGGTGTAAGGCTCGTACTAGAGCTATATATTAAGTATCTTTTCAATTACTAGGGTATTGGGGACCTTGCCTAAAAGGTATTCACTCCATTCGATCATTAGCCCAAACCGCCTAGCAAATAAATCACTTCGGCGATATGCAGCCTCAACACTATTGCCTAACGTATGTGCCAGGGCTTGCTCACAAACTTCTCTAGGATAGATTGTGTTTTCAGCTGCCCAATCGCGGAAGGTTGAACGGAATCCTGCATATTCCGGCCCATCGTGACCGCCCATTCCGTTTGAACGTGACCGCCTGTTCCGGGCTAACGTGACCGCTCATTCCGTTTTATCGTGACCGATTTTGGGTGATATCCCGGAATCACCGGTCACGATGCCGGAATCGTCGGTCACGTTCCCCCGGAATCACTGCCAACACACTGGAATTCTTCAACTTAATCGCGCATACCGCTTCCTTTTTTCACGAGGAAGAGCGGATGCCGGCTGCGAGGATTTCCATGCGACAGATCATCGAGGTCTTGCGCCTCAAATACGAAGCCGGTCTCAGTCACGAGCGCATTGCTCGTGCCTGCGGACTCTCCAAGGGCGTGGTCGGCAAGTACGTCAGCCTGGCCCAGGTTCAGGGCGTTACCTGGCCACTGCCGAAGGACCTGGACAAGGTTCGGCTGTACGCGCTGCTGTTCCCGGCCAAGGCGCCACCGTCACGCTTTGCCGAGCCCGACTACTTCGAGGTTCATCAAGAGCTCAAGACCAAAGGCGTCACTCTGCAACTGCTCTGGGCCGAATACGTAGAACGCCACGGCGACAAGGCGTATCGCTACAGCCAGTACTGCCACCACTACCGGCTCTGGCGTGGCCGGCAGCGCCGCAGCATGCGACAGGTCCACCGGGCTGGCGAGAAGATCTTTATCGATTACTGCGGCCCTACTGTGCCGGTGGTGGACCGCTCTACCGGTGAGGTGCGCAAGGCCCAGGTCTTTGTGGCAGTGCTGGGCGCGTCCAGTTACACCTTCGCCGAGGCTACCTGGAGCCAGAGCCTTCCAGACTGGATCGCCTCCCACCAAAGGATGTTCAGGTTCTTTGGCGGGGTACCGGAACTGCTGGTTCCGGATAACCTCAAGGCGGCGGTGACCAAGGCGGACCGCTACAGTCCGACGATCAACGAGACCTATGCTGAGCTGGCCTGCCATTACCAGACGGCGGTATTGCCAGCACGGCCCTACAAGCCCAAGGATAAGGCGAAGGCCGAGACGTCGGTGCTGTTGGTCGAGCGCTGGATCCTGGCCCGTTTACGGCATCAGATGTTCTTCTCCCTGGCCGAACTCAATGCCGCCATTGCAGCGTTGCTACCAGCCCTGAACCAGCGCCTGTTCCAGGGTCGAACCGAGAGCCGTCAGAGCCTGTTCGACGCACTTGATCGACCGGCACTGCGGCCTCTGCCAGTAGCGCCCTATACCTACGCCGAATGGCGCAAGGCCAGGCCAGGCATCGACTACCACATCGAGGTCGACAAACGCCTGTACAGCGTACCTCACGCCTTGGTGGGGCTGGTTCTGGACGTACGGTTAACGGATACCGCCCTGGAGGTCATGCACAAGGGCCAGCGGGTGGCATTACATCCCCGCCACGGGAAGAGCCGCTTCGTAACCCTGACCGAACACATGCCCAAGGCGCATCAGGCCCACAAGGACTGGTCGCCGCAGCGCTTCCTCAACTGGGCCAAGGACATCGGCCCCGGCACGCTGGAGGTGGTGCAGAGCCAGCTCAAGGACCGCCCTCATCCAGAGCATGGCTACCGCGCTTGTTTGGGATTGCTGAGTCTCAGTCGGCGCTACAGCCGTGAACGCCTTGAACAAGCCTGTGCCCGGGCGCTGTCGATCAACTCGGCCAGCTACCAGAGCATCACCTCGATCCTGAAACAGGGGCTGGACCAGTTCCCGCTGCCTCTGGCCGACGATGAGCGTGACCTGACCGACCTGCCGGCGCACACCAACGTTCGCGGCCCGCATTACTACCACTGATCCCGGAGAGACCTATGCTGACTCACAACACACTCAACACCCTGCGCCACCTCAAGCTAACGGGCATGTGCGACGCCTTGGAACAGCAGCGGGCGCAGCCCGCAACCCATGACCTGGCGTTCGAGGAGCGCCTGGCCCTGCTGGTAGACCGGGAAGTGCTGCACCGGGAGAACCGTCGGCTGGACCGGCTACTGAAGGCTGCTCGCTTGCGCGTGCAGGCCTGCATCGAAGACATCGACTATCGCCACCCGCGAGGGCTGGAACGTTCCCGTATGGCAGGCCTGGCCAGCTGTGACTGGATCGGTCAATCGCTGAATCTGTGTATCACCGGTCCCACCGGCTGTGGCAAGACATGGCTGGCTTGCGCCCTGGGCAACCAGGCCTGCCGCCAAGGGCTATCCGTCCGCTACTTGCGGGTGCCACGGCTGTTCGAGCAAGTGCGGATCGCCCACGGCGATGGCAGCTACGCCCGCCTGATGACGCAGCTGTTGAAAACCGATCTGCTGATTCTAGATGACTGGGGCATGCAGAAGGTCAATGCCCAGCAACGACAGGATCTGATGGAGGTGATCGAGGACCGTCATGGACGTGGTTCAACGCTCATTGCCAGTCAGCTACCCACCGAACACTGGCACGAGTACATCGGCTCCGCCACGCTCGCCGACGCCATCCTGGACCGGCTCCTGCACGGCGCCCACCGGCTCAATCTGAAGGGGGAATCACTGAGAAAGGCTAACGCTCAAAACGCGGTATCGATTGACCCATCGTGACCGCTCAGAGTACAAAACCCGTTCCAGCGTGAAGGCCGTGTGCAAATCGGTCACGATCACCGGAATGACCGGTCACGTTCGCCGGAATACGCAAATCCATGTACTGTAATGTCATCTCTCTCTATTCGTCTCAATGCCATTGTCATTGCCATATTAGAAAGAGGTTTGTCTTTTGTGTTTCCAGGAAATATGTAATCTGACTCACGACGATTATTCATATTGATTAGCAGGTGCTCTAGATGAGGCACGATCGGTACACGGTGTAGCTTTCCCGCTTTCATACGATTCGAAGGAATAGTCCATATTCTTTCTTCCCAATCGATTTCATCCCAGCGTGCGTTTAGTACTTCAGAGGTTCTACAGGCGGTTAAAATCGTCATTAGTAGAGCTTGGAAGGATGGAGCTTCTCGTCCCTGAAGATCCAGTGCAATTGGCTGCATTTCATTCCAGGAAGCCGCTGAATGGTGATTAACTGGTGCTACCTTTGAACGTTTCGGTAAAAGCTTATCTAAATGTCCACGCCAACGAGCAGGGTTGGTCTCAAGAGGGCAGCCCAATGCTTTTGCAAAGTCTAGTACGAGTTCGATACGATTGCGGACACGACTGGCTGTTTCTGTTTTCGTGATCCAGATCGGGGAAAGTATCTCCATTAAATGGGATGTTTTTATTTCATTCGGGGCAAGCTGCCCAATTACTGGAAATGCATAGGAGTTCATGGTGTTGGCCCATTGACTTCTATGCTTATCATTCCGCCATGCGGGGCTGTGGTTGGTGATGTATTGCTCAGTGAGAGTCTTGAAAGACTGCTTGCGATGCATGCCTTCTGACAAAGCATCCTCAGCAATTGCATCGGCTTTAGCGCGTTCTTCGATAGGGTCCAAGCCCCTTTCTCTGAGTTGTCTGGCCAGGAAGGCTTGGTTCCGTGCAGAGGCCAAGCTGATTTCGGGAAAACTACCAAGGCCCATGTCTCGACTTTTTCCTGAATTCTTGTACCTGAAGATCCAGCTACCACTGCCTTGTTTGCTTACCTTTAGGTAGAGTCCGCCGCCATCGGATGTGAGGCCGCGATCCCCGATTTTCATAATTTTTTCAATTTTTTTGATTGATAGCTTGCTCATAAATTTACTTCCTCCAAAGTGATCCTTTCCTTTCCTTTCCTTTCCTTTCCTTTCCTTTCCTTTCCCAGCCCATACCCAGCCCATACCCAGGCCCATACTTTGGGACGAGTTCTCGGTAGACTCAGCAGGACGTCTATGGACGAACGAACAAGGAAAACGCGCTCGCAGCGCGCTAATAGTGTGCTTCACAGGTTATTTATGGACTTGGATATAGAGGACTCTCTCTCCGCCAGACAAATGAAAAAGCCCCAGCGCAAGCTGGGGCTTTTTCATTTGTGCGGTGAAAAGACGGACGAGACCCCTCACGGTTCAACGAGCCTGCGCCAGCAGGCGAAGAACGGTGTCGCAAAGCTACAACGGTGGGATTGCCGGTCCAGCCCGAAGAGGTGAGGCGCCCCGCGCCGAGTAATCCCTCTCGTACTTCAGGCCCCAGCTTAACGCTCAATTATCCCCTGGCTTTTTAACCCCCCCCAATGGGCTCCCAAACCGCTCAACATACTCCCGACCAATCTCTGTCGATCCCACATAGTTAAGATGATTCTCGTCCCGATACAGAGGGATACCGTTCAATACCGTCTGGCAGCGGAGCTGGTCGCAGATGACTTTTCTCGGGTCTATCCAATTGATATCAGGAAAGCGCTGTTGCGCGGCTTCTTTGAAGCGCAGGAAGTTGCTCATTTTGAGCCGGGCGTCTGCGGCGTCGATGGAGCAATCGTCCATATTCTTCAACAGGCATTCCGCATACGAGGAGGAGGGCAACTCAGGCACATCTTCGATTACAACGACGTTATGGCCCTGGGCGTCGAGCCAGGCCAGGGTGTCAATGAAGTAGGTCTGATACAACTCGTTCTGCAAATACGAGTTCCACCATGCATTGACGTACACGGTCATCGGGCGTTGCTGCAGATAATTGGCCAAGGCAGTGTTGCGCTCGACCTTCTCCGGATCCACGAATGCGGCCACGGAGTGTTCCGGTATTACGAAGGGGGTGGAGGCCCGGGTTACCACCAGCAAGGACTGCTCATCACCGATGAGCTGCTCCACAAAGCCAAGCAGGGCGATGGCGTGGGAGTCACCAATCAATATGCTGTCTGGCTGGCCGTCTTGCGGCTCGGCACCGAACAGGCAGGCTTCGCTTGTGTTGAATTGCGCAGGCGCGCCCTTGAAGCAGCGCTTGTACAGGTCGGCAGCGTTGTTCTGGGAAATGATGCGATAAAGTTCGCGACGGTCTTCAGGAATTCGAAAGCTCAGGTCATCGGCTATGCGGATGGTCGACTGGATAGCCCAGATGATCAGAGCCGGGGCCAGGATGAATATCAGAAAGGATTTTTTCAAGTTCCACGGGCGGTGACGATAGCGGTTCTCCACAAAGCGGAAGCTTAGCCATGACAGCACCACGACAATGCCGATCAGCAGCAGACGGTTGCTCCAGGTGAGCTCGATCAACTGATAATGCAGCAGCGCCACGGGCGGCCAGTGCCATAAATACAGGGAATAGGAAATGCCTCCCAGAAAAACCATGACTGGCAGGCTGAGTAGGCGAGCAGTGAGAGTCCGGCTCTGGTGCAATCCGGCGTAGATCACCAGCGCGGTGCCCAGCGTAGGCCACAGGGCGTTGTAGCCGGGAAAATGGTCATGCTTGGTGAGCACTATCGCGGTTACGCAGATCATCGCCAGGCCGAGCGCCGCGAGCAGCTCGGCACTGAGCCGTCCGAGGACTGGAAGCTGACGGCTGAACAGCGCTACGCCGGTGCCCAGCATGAATTCAAACAGCCTGGCCGGCAGCAGGTAGTAGGCGGCGGCTGGATAGGCGTCAGCCAGATACACCGACAGCGCGAAAGTGGCGACCAGCGTAATGCGGAAAGGCCAGTGCCCATTACGGCCCTTACCAAATCGGTAGGCCAGGTACAGCGCCAGCGGCCATATCAGGTAGAACTGCTCCTCAACCGCCAAGGACCATGTGTGCAACAGCGACAGCGAGCGGCTTTCCGGGGCGAAGTACTGAGAGAGCTCCTGAAAATAATAAATGTTGCTCAAGCCAAACAGAGACGCCAGCCAACTCTTGGCAAACAGGTAGTAGGCATCGCCAAGGTAGAAGGGCGAGATCATCACGAAGGTGACGCTGGACACTACCAGAAACAGGGGCACCAGCCGACGGATGCGACGGGCGTAGAAGTCCCGGAAACTGAAGGCCGCCTTCTCGAAGTTGCGTTGCAGCAGCTGGGTGATGACGTAGCCAGAGATGACGAAGAACACATCCACGCCGATAAAGCCGCCGCTGATTCCCGGAACTTCGTAGTGGTAGAGAATCACCAGGACGACGGCCAGTGCGCGTAAGCCTTCGATATCAGCGCGGTAGCCCGGAGCGATCTTCAAGTCAATTCCCCTAGAATGTGCAGACCGGGGGAGATTATATGGGCTAGGCCAGCGCAGACAAGCTGTTTGCAGCAGGTGTGGCTCTGATTAGGCCGGCCACCGCCGGGCGGCGGGTGGCAAGCCGAGCGCGCTCAGCGCCGGACCCACACCTCCACCCGGCCGTTGCGCTGGGCGCCAGTAGCACCGCCCGCTGAACCCACCGGCATATAGTGGCCGTAGCCAGTGTGCCCGTGCACCTGGGTGCCAAGTTGCCGCAGGGCCTTGCTGGCGGACAGAGCGCGCAGTTCGGAGATCATCTGGGCGCGCAGTTCGTCGCTTTGCTGGTCGGCAAAACCAATCAGCATCAGGTCCTTACCGGTTTTGCCGGTTTCCCTGAGGTAGTGCTGAATCCGCAGCAAGTCGCGGTTGGCCTTATTGTCCAGCTTGGTACGGCCTTCAGCGAAACGAAAGTTAACGGACAGGCGCTGATAGCGTTCGGTCAGGCGTTTGAACGTTGCCGGCACACTGGCGTCCTGCTCCGGATCAACCGCAAAGGGGTTCTGGGAAAAGAAACCGGACTGGGCCACGATATCCTGCCCGGCTTGGCTTTGCGCGTAGTTGATAAAGGCCTGGGCCAAAGGCTTGCCGGTGGTTCCTGGGGTGTACAGGTAGAGCCGGCGGGACAGCGGATAATCCTCAGTGGCAACCGAGAGTTTACTGGGTTTTAGCGCCGGCGCATTACCGTCGGCGATAGCCAGCAATTTACTGCTGCGCACCGAGGCGAAACCGGCAAAGCCGATGCCTGCGGGATTCAGGCTGACGTCGTCGGATAACTGGTCATTGGACTCGTAGCGTCGGGCTTCGCCAGTCAGCGTATATTTGCCAGCCAGTACCAGCTCCTTGAAGGTGTCCCAGGTCCCTGAGCGATCGTCGCGAGCGTATACCTGAATTGGCAGGTCAGGGCCGCCAAGCGCCGACCAGTTGGTGATCTCGCCGGCAAAAATCCTGGCCAGCGTTTCTATATTGAGCTGGTTAACCGGATTGGATGGGTGGACCAGAATCGCCAGGCCATCAATGGCAATCACGTGCTCGCTATCGGCGCTGGTCATGTCTGCGCGTGACGCCATGGCGGCAACTTCCCTGGCGGTGATACGTCGTGAGGCCGCCCAGGTATCGGCCTGGTTGGCCATCATCGAGGTAAAGCCAGTACTGGTGCCGTGAGCGGCCACCAGCACGGTCAGCGGCTTGCCGTCGCGCACGACTTTCAGCACAGCTTCATTTTCATTCCCCGTGGCGCTAGCGCTGACCCGTTCTCCGGTAAGCTGTTCCAGGAACCCGGTCATCAACATGGGTGCCAGTGTGGCGCCAATAGTGTTGGACCCGTGGATTTCCAGGTCGTGGGCGGCTGCCACACCGGGCAGAAAAACCAGAGCAAACCCCAGGCGGAACAGCAGTCGACGGAAAACTGATGGCATCGGTAACCTCATTACAATCTGGCAGGTAGGTTTTTGACCCGCCAGAGTGAGGCAGTTAGATGACATTCAGATGACTGCACCCGCCCGGATCGCGTTACCGGTTCAGTCATTGACTGCGAGTTTGATGATCACCCCTTCATCCGCCGCAATGCGGCCCTGACATACTTCGGGATAAATCTCAGCCAAACCCGACAGGCCCTCCAGCGTTTTAACCTTCAGCCATTGGCGGCTCCAATGGGCGGCTTCATGCATGAAACGCTGGCTGCGCTCGGCAAAGCCCTGGGGGCCCCAGTCCTGCATGCGCTGCTGAATGTGCCCGGGGGCAAAAAAGAACTCGCTGCGCTCCGCGCTGATACCTGAAGCGGTCTGGGCTTCATCCCAATGGGTCAGGCCGACGTTGATGCAATAAGTCAGATTCTCGCCCAGGTGCTTGCTCAGTTCTTTCAACACGCTGCTGTTGCCTGACATGTCGACAATGACGCTGGGAATGTCCTGGTTGATGCTGCTCAGCTGCTGGTAATCCACAACATCGTGATAAATGTCGAGACTCTTGACCAGGGCTGTGTTGCGCGCCGAGGTCACGGCAATGGTCGCCGGGGCGTCGGGATCTTTGAACAGGGCATAACCGAGGCCAGCGCTGGTTTTACTTGAGGCGCTGAGGATGATGATCTGCTGGGCGCCGCGCCAGTCTTTATCCTTGAGCGCATCCCACAGACAGAACGAGGTGATGTGCAGCGGCCAGAGCAGCATGCGTTCAGGCTCTTTGGCTGGGTCGTAGTTTGGCTCGTGCAGCACGCGGCTGTAGGCGTTGTAGCCCGCCGGTAGCTTTGCCCGGTGCGCATTGCCATCCATCAGCCGCTGGGCTGAGATCTTCGCAGGTTGCATGATCAATTGTGTGGCAGGCGGGAAATAGCCAAACAGACGCTCACCCACCGGCACTTCCTCACAGCGTGATTCGATCACATCGGCAAAACCCCATACCGGGATAACGCCCCAGCCTTGGGTGTCCTCGCCTGCTGGCGGAAAGAACTGCCAGTAACCTAGTTTGTCACCGGCTGCAGCATAGGTGATGTTATTGGCAGTGAAGGAAAAGCTGTCGACCGCCAGTCGGATCTCGCCCTCAACCAGGTTCGGGCGTTGCTCCTGGGCGCTCAGTGTGACCAGGCGCTGGGTCATAAAATCATCTTTGCGTATCTGAAACTGCTGCATGCTGTCACTCCTGTTGTTAGTTGATGTCCGCAAGAAAGCGCTGGATCTTCACCATGGCCGGGCCGGCGTGAGCCCGCATCCGCTTGAGAATCACCTGCTTTTCTTCATCGTCCTTGGCGGCGTTCTTGACCAGCTTGCCCATGCCGTCGAGGCGGTTGGCCAGCAGCCAGTTGCGTAGATCTTCCACTTTCGACCATTGGTACTGATTCATCATCAACGCCGCCATCATGCGAATCCAATCGGTATCGTGATTGGGCAACGGCACTACCGAGCAGATGCGGTTCTTCTCTGCCTCATTGCTGTAGTTGGCTTCCACGTGGGCGATAAACGCCGCACTGAATACCGGTTGATAGGACCGAACCGTTTGCGGCGTGATCAGATCACCCTGGAACACTTTCTTGATTGCCAGATTGGTGATGGCGCTGGCCGAACAGTCGATGTGCAGGTTGTTGGCGGAGGTCGGGATGCTGCCCTGTTCCAGCACAATCTGATCTGCCTGCAGGTGCAGCACGCGACCCTTGCGCACCACATTCTTGATACGTCGCAGCTGCTCAAGCTCCAGCTGACTGACCGTAGCGCCATGGAACATGGTCGGTTTGACGTTCTGATCGATGCGCAGCAATACCCCAGCGCGCTCAAGGTTGTCGAATAGCTCCGGCACCGACTCGGCCTTGGCGATGGCTTCAAACTGAGCCGCCATCGAACCGATGGTGCTGCTGAAAAACTCGTCCGTGGGCTGGGTGTTGCGGCGGTCCAGCAGCCAGGCGTCGCGCGAGACTATCCAGCAGATGCGCTCCGGGTCCACCTGGTTTGCCAGCAACCACAGACAGGCGTCGATACCGGTCTTGCCACCGCCGATCACCACATAGTTGTCGGCCGGCTGTTTGACCTTGGGCAGGTTATTCAGCGGCATGAACTGCACGCCGGCATCAATCTTGAAACTCGGTGTATGCGTAGCCGGTACGCTGGTTTTCAGGTAGGTGGCATCCACGGTTTTGCCGGTATTGGTGCGGTAGCGCTGGCCGGTCAGGGCGTGTTCGAACAGACCGTCGCCCAGGTAGTTGCACATGGGGAAGTACTGCACGCGGCCGGTGGGCAGGAATTGCTGGCGCATGACCTGATCAAAGTAAGCCAGTACTTCGGCACCCGAGGCCAAATCGCCCAGGCCCTTGTTCAGGCCCACTTCGTCCTTGTGCCCCTTGCTCAGCTCCCGCGAACTCACGCCATAAAAGGCTGACGGCTGATGCAGGGTGACAAAGGGGTAGGCGACGTTCCAGTGCCCACCGGGCTGCTGGTGTTGATCGACCATGATCACGGTGGCGTCCGATTCGGTCAGCAGGGTATCGGCAAAGGCCATGCCCACTGCACCGCTGCCGACGATCAGGTAATCCGCTTCGAGTTGCTGTTCGTTCATGTCTTTGCCCCTGCCGATTGTCATTGTTGTGTAGATCAATGGTGTGTTGATCAATAATTCGCCATAACAGCGTTATGTTGCTTGATAGTATAACGCTGTTATGTAAAGTCAAGTACAATCGCGCCATGAATGAATCCCAGAGCAATATCCTCAAGGCGGCGTCCGAGCTTTTTCTGCAAGGCGGCACTGCAGCGCTCAGCGTACGGGCGATTGCAGCCCGGGCAGGCGTGTCCACCATTGGCATCTACAGCCACTTCCAAGGCAAGCAGGGCATTCTCGATGCGCTGTATATCGAAGGTTTTACTGCGGTAATCGAAGCCCTGGCGGTGGACGACCTGACCGCCGATCCGCGTGAGCGAGTGCTGCTGGCATCACGGCGTTACCTGGATACCGCCGAAGCATTCGAGCCTCACTACGGGTTGATCTTCGGCAAGCTGGATGACAGCTACCAGCCCTCTGCTGACGCACGCGCGCTGGCTGCCGCCGGGTTTGAACGCCTGACTGAGGTGGTTGGCGGCTTGCTGGCGACGGATGCCCCCGCCAGTGCCAAACGCGATATTGCGCTGCAGGTGTGGGCGCTGATCCACGGCTTTGTTGGACTGAAGAATCATGCGGTCGGCGAACTGGTGGACATGCGTTGCTGGAAGGCGCGGGCGATGGAGGCGGTGGAGATACTGGTGGATGGGATTGTTAAACAGGCAGCCACGCGTAGCGCTGATTAAGCTTCCCGATCACCCCAGAAAATCCCCCGGCGTCAGCCCCGTCTGCTTGCGAAAAGCCGCAATGAAGGCGGATGTTGAATCATAGCCGCAGGCCAGGGCCACGTCGGTCACCCGCTGGCGCTGTTCCAGCAGCGGCAGGGCGCTGAGCAGGCGAAGCCTTTGCCGCCAGGCGCGAAAGGTGAAGCCGGTTTCCCTTGAGAAAACCCGAGTCAGGGTCTTTTCCGACAACCCCAGGCTGGCGCTCCAGTCGCCCAGCGTCTGATCCAGATAGGGCGCGGCATACAGGGCTTCGCACATGGTCTGTAGCCGAGGGTCTTTTGGCCATGGCAGGTGCAGGCGCACTTCGGGAGCGGTTTGCAGTTGGTCCAGGAGCACGCCGGCAATGCGGCCGTGGGCGCTGGCCTCATCATATTCGGCGGGAAGATCACTGAAGCGGCTGATCAGCTCGCGGGTCAGCGGTGTGATCTCCAGCACCTGACACTCGGGCCGGGTCCAGGCGAGGGCGGCAGCGTCGATGTACAGGCTGCGCATTTCTGTTCCCGGTGAGCTGATCACCGCGTGGGGTAGTTCCGGCGGAATAAGAATGGCGCGCTGGGGCGGGGCGAGAAATCGGCCAGTGTCGGTATGCACCGAGAGTACGCCCCGTATGGCATAGGACAACTGCGCCCAGGGATGGCTATGCCATTCGGTTGTGGTGCTGACCTTGAGGGATTCCGTGCGGGCGAACAAGGGTCTTGGTAGCGCGGTAAGGGCAGGGATGCTCCGCACTTCAAGCGGGTTTTGTCCGTTTCTCGACATTTTGGTGGCTTATCGCGTTAGTCCGTAAATTAATCAGATAGTAGACTTGGGCAACTCAACCCGCAAGCTACTATCGGACACGCACCATGGCCAGACCCCGTTTACTGCCTGACAATTTCACGCTCAGCCTGCTCGCCGTCGTGATTCTCGCCAGCTTCCTGCCCGCGCAAGGGCAGACGGCCGTCGCCTTTGGCTGGATAACCAATCTGGCTATTGGCCTGTTGTTCTTTCTTCACGGCGCAAAACTCTCAAGCAGCGCGATAATCTCGGGAATGACGCACTGGCGTCTGCACCTGCTGGTGTTCTCCTGCACCTTCATCATGTTCCCGCTGCTAGGGCTGGCGCTCAAGCCGATTCTCTCGCCGCTGGTGGGCACCGAGCTGTACCTGGGCATTCTGTTTTTGTGTGCGCTACCGGCCACGGTTCAGTCGGCCATTGCATTTACCTCGCTGGCACGCGGCAATATTCCTGCCGCGGTCTGCAGCGCGGCGACCTCAAGCCTGCTGGGGATTTTCCTGACGCCGCTGCTGGTCATGTTGCTGATGGGCGCGCAGGTGCAGGAATCGAGCACCATGGATGCGATCAGCAAGATTGTGGTGCAGCTGTTGCTGCCGTTCATCGCTGGCCAGATCGCTCGGCATTGGATTGGTGGATGGGTCACTCGGAACAAGGCCTGGCTCAAGTACGTGGACCAGGGATCGATTCTGCTGGTGGTCTACAGCGCCTTCAGCAACGCCGTGGTGGAAGGCATCTGGCAGCAGGTCCCGCTGCCGCAGCTCGCTGGTCTGGTGGTGGCCTGTTGCGTGCTGCTGGCGCTGGCCTTGGTGATAACCGATTTTGCCGGCAGGCGGCTGGGCTTCAACACCGCAGACCGGATCACCATTCTGTTTGCGGGCTCCAAGAAGAGCCTGGCAACCGGCGTGCCCATGGCGCAGGTGCTGTTTACCGGCGGGACCATCGGCATGCTGATATTGCCGCTGATGCTGTTTCACCAGATCCAGTTGATGGTGTGCGCCGTTCTGGCCCAACGCTATGCGGACCGGGCAGAGGAGACGATTCCGGTAGTCCCCTGAGCGTTTTATTCAAGCATCTTCCTGATTAAGCGGTAGCGCCGTTAGCACCGGACGCTACCGTGATTTTCCCCCGGCACCACGCACTTTCCCTCCGCACTGCATCGCTCTCTTTTTCCGCACTTACAGGCCCAAGTTACAGGCCTGATCGGCCGCCTTTTGCTGGCAACACAACCCCGGTTCAAGCAGCAGGATAGTGCTGCAAACTGCGTCATTAAGAGGCATACCACTCTTTATTGTTCGTTGCTGGAGCGCCGCTGCATCGCAAGAGTGCCGGAGCGTGACGGTTGAATAAGTTATCTTGTTGTATTTGTTGATAAAAAAAATGATGGCATACCACTTGCTTTGTACTTTACAGGGCCCGGTGAGTACTGGGTATTTTCCCCTTACTGTAAAGGAATCCACATGCCGACTACCTGCACTATCTCAAACGCTACCGTGGTGAAAAAAGCTGGCCTTATGCGGCCTCTCAAAGGATTTGCGCTCGCGCTGATCGCCACAATGGGCTGCACGTCCTACGCCCACGCCCTGACTCAGGAAGAGATCGAGTCGAGGGGTTATATAAGTGTTGCCACAGAGGATGACTACCGCCCCTTCGAATTCATGGAGAACGGCAAATCCACTGGCTATGACAACGAGCTGAAGGATCTGGTCGAGAAGGAAACCGGCCTGGAGCTGCGACAGGAAATTCTGCCCTGGGCCGGCATTCTCCCGGGTGTCACCAGTGGCAAGTTCGATATGGCCTTGTCTGCGGTGATGGTCACGGAAGAGCGCAAGAAGAGCTTCGACTACGCCACGCCCATGGCAGCTTCTACAACCTATTACGGCATGAAAAAAGGTTCTGATATCAAGGAGCCGAAAGACCTTATCGGCAAGACGGTAGGTGCTGAGACCGGCAGTGCTTTCCTGGCAGAACTCAAGGCTTTTGATGAAAAACTCAAGGCAGAGCATGGCGAGGGTGTGGGCAAGATCGTCGAGTATCACGGCTATCCCGAAGCCTATCAGGATCTGGCTTTTGGCCGAATTGATGCGGTGGTCAATACCGATCTGACTCTGCGCGCGCTGGTCGAAGAGCGTGGCGACATGTTTGTGCTGGGCAAGGCCATCGGCGAGCCTGGATACAAGGCCTGGGCCGTGAAGAAAGGCAATTCCGCCGTATTGGAAATGGTCAACGACGCTCTGCTGAAGATTCGTGAGAGCGGCGAGATGTATCGGCTCCAGGAAAAATGGCTGGGTGCCAGCTTTGAAGATATGCCCCTCGACGTAAACTGATGGGATTCAGATGACTGCTTACGATTACTGGAGCATTGTTCAAGGCTCGTTTGCCACCGTAGGAGTTTCCCTCACCGGGATTCTCCTCGGGGTACCGCTCGGTCTGGGCCTGGCGCTGTTGCGCTGGGCGCGGATCCCGGTCGTCAGACAGGTGTGCTACCTGTATGTCAGCATCATCCGGTCCTGCCCTGCGGTCACCCTGGTCCTGCTCATCTATTTTGGCTTGCCGCAATTTGGCTTGTCGCTCAATCCGCTGGCGGCAGCATTGATCGCCCTGTCGATGACGGCAGCGGCATTCAGCTGTGAAATCTGGCGCTCCTCGCTTATCGCCTTTGACCGGCAGCAGTACGACGCTGCACTGGCCTTCGGCATGCCGGCCTGGACCAGAGTCTGGCGCATTGTATTGCCGCAGGCGTGGCAGTCCAGCTTGCCCGGTCTGGTGAATGAAATGACCATGTTGATCAAGTCCAGCCCGGCCGTTGCGGTTATCGGCATGGTGGAAATTACACGGGCCGCCCAGCGGGTAGGCGCTCGCACCTATGATCCCATGCCACCACTGATGTTCGGCTTGTGCCTGTACCTGGTGATCATCTTCGTACTGGTCAGGGCGCAGCGTCGCCTTGAGCACAAGACACCCGGGCGTGAGGTGCAGGTATGAATCTCAGTGATTTCATTATTGTCTGGCAGCAGTATCCAGCTATCTGGGCTGGCTTCGTCAACACCGTGACTCTGCTGTTATTGGCAGGCGGTATTTCGCTACTACTCGGCATTGTGCTCACGCCCATGCTGATGTCGAAGAAGCCGGTGATTTACCGCAGCATAGGTTTTTATTGCGAGTGCATGCGCTGCGTGCCCTTTCTGCTGCTGGTTTACCTGATCTACTTCGGTCTGCCGTCCTTCGGCATTCAGCTGTCCAACTGGGTAACCGGCTTTATCGCGCTGATTATTTATAACTCAGCCTATATGGCAATCATCCTCAGGGCATCCTGGCAGGACATACCGCACGAGACGATAGAGGCGGGCAAGGCCTTCGGTCTGCACGGTAACCGGCTGCTCAGACGCATCATCATGCCGCTGATTCTGATGCGCGCTACGCCGATGATCGGCAATCAGATGACGCAGATCCTCAAGGACAGCGCTTTCCTCGGCATTATCGCGGTGTCGGAGCTGACGGCCGTGATGAACGCCATTCAGGCGACACACTTCATTCCGTTTGCCAGCTTCCTGTCGGCGGTACTTTTGTATTGGCTGATCTGTCTTGTAATCGAATTCTTCACCCTGATCTTTACCCGTTATGCCGAGGTGCGCAGAGCATGAAAGACACTATTGATGTTGCAGACAATACCGCCGCCAAGGTTCTTCAGGTGCAGGGCGTATCCAAGTCCTTCGGCAGCAACCAGGTGCTCAGGGATGTGTCCCTGGACCTGAGCAAGGGAGAAGTGCTTTGCCTGCTGGGGCCGTCGGGTTGCGGCAAGTCGACGTTGCTACGGTGCATCAACTGGCTGGAAACGCCCGACGCTGGCTCCATACGGCTCAACTCCAAACGCTTCGGCATTCACAAGGGTGGCGCTAAGATGGGCGATGCGGATCTGGCGCGCATGCGGGCCAGAATCGGCATGGTATTCCAGCATTTCGCCCTGTGGCCGCACCTGAGTGTGATCGGCAATATCATCGAGAGCCCCATCCACGTGCAGAAGCGCAATAAACAGGAGGTGCGTGAGGAAGCCTTGGCATTGCTGGCGAAGGTTGGTCTGCAGGACAAGGCCGACATGTACCCGGCGAGTTTGTCAGGTGGTCAGAAACAGCGTGTGGGCATAGCCAGAGCCTTGGCGATGAAGCCGGATATTCTGCTGTTCGACGAGCCTACCAGCGCGCTCGACCCCATGCTGGTAGGGGAAGTGCTTGAGGTCATGCGTGATCTGGCGGACGAGGGCGCGACCATGGTGGTCGTCACCCATGAAATGGAGTTTGCACGGCAAGTGGCAAGCCGGATCATCTTTATGGACAGTGGTGAAGTGGTCGAAACCGGCCAGCCTGCGCACTTCTTCAACGCGCCGCAGACGCTCAAGGCGCAGCAGTTTCTGACCCGCTTTCACCAGCGCGGCTGAGTTAGCGCACGCCTTTCACCTACCCAGGCTGCAGGCTGGATTCAGTTGCTCTGATCCAGCTTGAAGGGCGCGCTGCCGATATCGTTGTTGGCTTCTACCAGGCGTATCAGCTGCAGGATGAACAGCGCCCGCTCGTCTTCGGGCAAAGCCTCGACAGTGCGCTCGTGAGCCTTCTGGACTTTGGCTTCCAGCTTTTTCAGCAGGTATTGCCCCTTGCGGCTGAGCTTGACCAGTTTGACACGCCGGTCAGCGGTACTCTGCTTGCGTAACAGCAGGCCCTTCTTCTCCAGCCTGGCGATTACCTCCGCAACGCTGGTGCGCTCCAGACCAATCTCGTTGGCCAGGGTGATCTGATCGGTCTCGCCGATCATCGACAGGGTGGTCAACAGGCTGTATTGCACCGGCGTCACATCGTGGCCCTGGGTTTCGTCCAGAAACAGGCCGCAGTGAATCTGATGCAAGCGGCGTATCAGAAAGCCAGGGCGGCCCAGTAGGGGAGAGCGCTGCAGGGCAGAGTCAAATTCGGTTTGTACTTGTTCTTGGGCAAGCTTTTTCATAGGTTCAATTCGTCATTTCTTGTCGAGTGGACTAAGGCGCCTGAGTATCCTTTATCGTAGCAAGGTCTGGCAAAGAAAGAGGTATACCTGTTTCTTTGCTGACGATAAAGCATGGGTGATCTGCCATCGGCTCGCTGGATTACTCAAGGTTGGCGATCAGGCGAGATGAAGCAAGATTGATGCCGCCTGCCGCCAACGGCTCTAGCCTGTTCCCTCAGCATCTGTTTGTGCCCAAATAAGAGGCATGCCACTTAAGCTGCCTCATTGTGTTGCACTACCTGCGCTTCTGAACGAGCTGCACCTGTTGGCCTGTCTCGAGGTTTCGCTGCTGCAGAGCCCAATCGACGGGCAGTTGAAAATAAAGGTGGTCTACCACCTTTATTGCTCTGGAGGTGGCATGCTAATTGCTTTTCCATAAATACAGCTCCAGTACGCTGAATCTTGCAAGCCATCATGCCAAGGCACTAGACATGATTCCGCCACACTGGCCATTTTCAACCTCAGAAAAGGTGTCTCTGATGAATTGCAGAGAAAGTATCAACCAAGCGGACCGTCCCCTTGAGGAGGCGTTGCTCAACGATTGGCATGTGGTTGCCACATCCGAGGAAGTCGTGCCGGGCAAGCTGGTACCGACCATGCTGTTCGGGCGCGAACTGGTAGCCTGGCGCGATTCGGCTGGGCAAGCGTATGTATGGGAAGACCTGTGTATTCACCGTGGTGCTCGGCTTTCCAAGGGCTTTATCCAGAGTGATCGCGTGGTATGCCCCTATCACGGCTGGAATTACGACGGCAGCGCGCAGTGCGTGCTGATGCCGGCGTCGCCCAACGAGACGCCGATGAAGAAAGCCAAGGCCATCCCGCATCACGTCAAGGAAGCCTACGGCTTTATCTGGGCCTGCATGGGCGAGCCGGCCAATGACATTCCGGCGTTCCCCGAGTGGGATGATCCGAGCTACAAGAAAGTGGTTTGTGGGCCTTACGAGTTCAAGTCCGGTTACCGCGCGCTGGAGAACTTTATCGATCCCACGCATTTCCCGTTTGTGCACGCCGGGGTCAACGGCATCATGGATCAGCCCGATCCTATCGGGGCCTACGACGTGTTCGAGAAGAACGGCGGCCTGGCCACCTCTGAAGTGCAGGTTACCCAGCCCTATGGTGACCCGCGTGAAGTGCCGGTCATGGCTTACTACGCCTATCAGTGCCTTCGCCCGCTGGTCGCGTATTTCAAGAAAAGGGTGGTGATTACCGACCCCGAGCGTGCCTCCGAAGGCAGCCCGGATGATCGCTTCTGCACCTTTTTCACCGCTCAGCAGGTGGATGAAACCCGCAGCATCGTGCGCATCTGCTGTGCCATGAACTTCTCGCCGCAGCCAACCGATGCCGATGTGCGCCGCCGGCAGGATCTGGTCTATGCCCAGGACAGCGCCATCGTCAACACGCAGCGCCCTGAGCGAATTCCGGTGGACCTGCGTATGGAACTGCACCATCGCACCGATCTGCTGGGGCAGAAATACCGCATGTGGTTACGCAACATGGGTGTGAGCTATGGAACTGTCTGATTCCCAGCGCATGAACCTGCGCCTGACAGCCATGCGCTATGGCGCCAGGGACATACTGCTGTATGAACTCGAGCCGCTGGACGGCAGCGTGCTGCCGCCGGTCACTGCCGGAGCGCACCTGGATCTGCATCTGCCAGACGGTCTGATTCGGCAATATTCGCTGATCAGTTCGCTCTGTGATGCCCAGCGTTATGTGGTCGGGGTCAAGCGCGATGCCGAGGGCCGCGGTGGTTCGCGCTGGCTGCACGATCAGGCCCGTGTTGGGCAGATGCTCGAGGTCAGCCTGCCGCGTAATCACTTTCCGCTGTCTTCAGCGCAGACTCCGGTATGCCTGATTGCTGGCGGTATCGGCATTACGCCGATCTATTCAATGTTCAAGGCGCTGCAGCAAAGCGGGCGTGCGGTACACCTGCATTACTGGAGCCGGTCAGCAGAGCACGCCTTGTTTCATCGCGAGCTGGAAAATGCCCCGGATGTGACACTGCACTTTGCCAGCGCCAGCGGTCCGCAATCGGATCTGCAGGCAGTACTAGCTGGTCTGCCGGGCGAAACGGAAGTCTACGCCTGCGGCCCTAGCACGATGCTCGATCAGCTTGAATCGAGCGGGCTGGGCGAGCGCCTGCATGTGGAGCGCTTCGTCTCTGCCGGGCCGGTAATGGCTGAAGGGGCGTTCAGCGTGGTGCTGGCACGCTCCGGGCATGAATATGTTATTCCGCCGGGCGAAACCATTCTGAACGTGTTGCTGGAGGCGGGCGAGGATGTGCTCTATTCCTGCGAGCAGGGCGTGTGCGGTGCCTGCGAAGTCACGGTGCTGGAGGGTGAGCCGGTTCATGGCGATACCGTGTACTCAGCAGACGAACATACCCGCCGCCGCAGCATGATGATCTGTTGCTCCAGCAGTGCGTCGCCGCGCCTGCTACTGGATATTTAACCGAGTCGACTCCCTTCGCTGGCTCACCGAGTCTACGGAGAGCGGAAAGATTTGCTTGAGCGATATAAGAGGTATACCACCTAGTATGCCTGGCTCTGGCGGCCTTCGACTTGAACTGATTAACGCTGAACAAGGTAGGAAACGCTGATGAAAACGACTCTTCTGCACGGTGGCCGGGTCATTGACCCCGCCAATTCGGTCGACGCGATTCAGGATGTGCTGGTGCGAGACGACCGCATTGCCGCAGTAGGGCAACTGCTGGGTACGCCCGAGGCGGCAGGCGCGGAACTGATTGATTGCACAGGTCGCCTGGTATTACCCGGGCTGATCGACACCCACGGGCATATCTATCAGTACGTCACCGGGCGGTTCGGTCTGAACGCCGATATGTGTGGGGTTTATTCCGGCGTTACCACGCTGGTGGACCAGGGTGGCGCCAGCTGCATCACGCTGCCGGGCTTTCGCAACTATGTGATCAACACTTCGCACAGCCGGGTCATCTCGTTTATTTCCGCCTACCTGGTTGGCGGCCTGGAAGGGCATTTCTATCCCGAGCTGTATCGGCCTGAATGCTCAGACGTGGACGCCACGGTGAAGTCGGCATTGGCCAACAACGATGTGGTCAAGGGCATCAAGGCGCACGCCGAGCTTGGCGGTTTCGCCCGCTGGGGGCTGGATGTGATGAAAAAAGCCGCCCGCGTCGGTGAGCAGACCGGGCTGCCGCTGTACATTCACTTCGGCCAGCTCTGGCCGGAGCCAGAGTCGGGTGGCCGCCATGTTGACCCGGACAGCATTTTCCCGGCCGTACTGGATCTGCTCAAACCCGGTGATGTGCTTGCGCATCCTTTCAGTCGGCACCCGGGCGGCTTCGTTTCCCTGGATGGCGAGATCCATCCGTTGGTTGGCGAAGCCCTGGCCCGCGGTCTGAAAGTCGATGTGGGACACGGCTCGCATTTCAGCTACAAGATGGCTGCCAAGGTGCTTGAAGCCGGCGTGCTGCCAGACACTCTGGGTGCGGACATGCACGGCTACAACACCTCGGTAAAAGCGCCCGCCGGTGTGCCGGAAGAGGATGAGCACCCGGATGAAGAACATCTGTTCAAGGGCTCGTCGCGCTTCAGCCTGGTGTCGGCGATGGTCAGCCTGATGGCGCTGGGCTTGAAGCTGGAGCAGATCATCCCGATGGCCACCAGCAACGCCGCCAAGCTGTTGGGCATGTCTGACACTCTGGGTTCGCTGGGCGTGGGCCGGGAAGCAGACATTACCGTGCTCTCTGACCAAAGCGGCAAGTGGCTGCTGCGTGACAATGAGGGCACTGAAGTTATCGCGCCACGCATGTTGCAGCCGCTTTTTTGCCTGCGCGCCGGGAAGCGCTTCGATGCTACGGCCGAGATTCTGCCCGTGCCGCACGCGCTCTGAAGCGCTTACCGTTCTGATGAGGAGCACGCTGTGACCGATACTGGCCGGCAAACTGATAACAGCAACCAGCTCGCACTGGAGCGATTGTACGCAGTGCGGCCAGCCTGGACCCGCGTGGTCACCGCTGCAGAGGCTGTAGGTCTCGAGTCGCAGTGCCTGCTGCATGCCGGCCCGCCGTTTGCCGACCCCTCTCAACCCAGCGCACCTATTCTGGCGTCCGCCGCACTCTGCTGCATGCATGAGGGCTGGGCCGAGGACGTCGGCAGCGCGCGGGCCATGATTCTGGACGGTCGGGTCACGCTGCGTCCGGCTCAGGAGTATGACGTGGTCACCCCGCTGGCGGCGGTAGTCTCGCCCGGCACCTTCCTGGTCGAAGTCTCTGACCTGGATAGCGGTGCCTGTTGCTGGTCGCTGCTACCCAGCGGTGCGGGCCCGCAGATCCGTTTTGGTACTGCGGATCTGGCTATTCTTGAGCGCCTGCAATTTCGCGATCAGGCCCTGGCTGGTGTGTTAATGCCCTGGCTGCAAGGGCGCAGCATCGAGTTGATTCCGCTGGCGCAGGCCGGCTTGCGCGCGGGTGATGACCTGCATGCCCAGACCGCTGGCGCTACCAACGCCTTGCTGCAGCAATTGCTTGCTGAGCATGCGCCGCAAGTCGTAACGGAGGTCATCGAGACTGCGCCGCTGTTTTTCCTGACGCTGTGGATGGCAGCCTGCCATCTGATGCTGAAGGCCACGGTGGGCACAGGTGCCACTTCCCTGGTGATCGGCCTGGCCGGGAACGGCCAGGAGGTCGGCGTGCGCTTGTCCGGCGCGCCTGAGCAGTGGCTGACCCGTGCGGCGAGAAGGCCCAACGGTCCCAGATTGAAAGAGGTTGAAGCCTTGGCGGCGCCCATGTTGGGCGACAGCGGCGTGATAGATGCCGCAGGCTTTGGTGCGCAGGCCTGGGGGCATGCACAGGGCCTGCGGGACCTGATGTCGCCCTGGTTGCCGGAGGGTTGGGCGACCGCATCAGATGCCATGCTTGGCGAGCACCCTGCCTTCAACGAGTTCTCACTGCGCATTGGGTTGGATGCCGAACTGGCGCAGCTGCAGGCGTCTGCGCCGCTGGTTGCGCTGGCGATGCTGGATAGCCAGGCCGAGCACGGGCTGCTCGGCCGCGGGGTCTGCCTGATTGACCCGGCTCTGTACACCCAGCCAGGGCAGGGCGTGCCAGCGGTCAACCGCGCAAACGTACTGGCAGAGGTCAACCGTGCGGTAGATCAGTACGAGCAGGCGCTGACCGGTAACGATCTCGCAGAGCTCGACCGGCTGTTCTGGGATAGCCCGCACACCCTGCGTTATGGCGCCGGAGAACACCTGTATGGCTATGCCGCGATTGCCGCCTTCCGGCGCGCACGCGCCGACAGTGGTCAGTTGGCCAGGCATATCATCGAGCGCTCGGTCACCACCTTTGGTGACGATTTCGCGGTGGCCAATATCGTCTTTCAGCGCCCCGGGAGCACCAGGCTTGGCCGCCAGACGCAAAGCTGGGTATGTGTCGAGCGGGAATGGCGTATCGTTGCCGCACATGTAAGCTGGGCTACAACATGACTTCGACCACACAGTCAGAATTGCTGCATTTTGGCCATCACGGCGCTTTTGTCGCTGAAGGGTTTGGTCAGGCCCCCAGGATAAATACCCAACCGGGATCTGCACTGCGCTCTGTGCGCCTGGCGGTCAAGGATGTATTTCAGGTCCGCGGCATGCGCTGCGGCGCTGGCAACCCTCGCTGGCTGGCGGAACAACACGTAGCTACGCAGACCGCCCCCGCGGTGCAATGGCTACTGCAGGCTGGCGCTCAATGGATCGGCAAGACGGTCACCGACGAGCTTACCTACAGCCTGGCCGGCATCAACGCGCATTACGGTACGCCGCGTAATCCTACGGCAGAACAGCGCTTGCCGGGTGGCTCGTCATCCGGCTCGGTAGTGGCGGTTGCCGCGGGCTATGCCGATCTTGCACTGGGCACCGACTGTGGCGGCTCCATCAGATTGCCCGCCAGTTATTGCGGCGTGTGGGGTGTGCGCCCCAGCCATGGGCGGGTGTCCTCACAGGGTTGCTTCACGCTGGCACACAGCTTCGATACCGTCGGCTGGGTTGCCGCGCAAGCGGATGTACTCAGCCTGGCTCTGGAACAACTGGTTCATACTCAGGTGTCACAAGCTGTGCCCGAGCATGCGCGGCTGATCGTCTGCGATGATGTTCTGCGCATGCTGGATAAACCAGTACGTGAGTCATTTGAAAGCTGGCTAGCAACCAGTGGTACAAGAGTAGAGCGCATGCCCGCTGGCACGCTGGCGCTGGAAGAGTGGGCCGATGCCTTCCGCGTGCTGCAGGCGGCGGAAATATGGCAGCAGCATGGGCACTGGGTGCTCGATGCCCGCCCTGCTTTCGGCGCCGATGTTGCTGGCCGATTCGAGCTGGCCTCCGCGATCACGCCGCAGCAGGTAGCCTGGGCCACCAGGCTACGCTCTCAGGCTCAGCAGCATCTTGGCGCATTGCTCGGCGTTGATGGTTATCTACTCATGCCGCCCGTGCCGGGGCCTGCGCCCCGCCTTGATGCCCCGGCAGAGCAGGTGCAGGACACCCGCGCGCGTTCCCAGCGCCTGCTGTGCATGGCGGGGTTGGCCGGGTTGCCGCAGGTGGTCTTTCCCTGGACCCGTATCGAGGGAGCGCCAGTTGGATTGTCGCTACTCGGGCCGCGCTTTGCAGACGAACAGGTCATGAGTCTGGCCAGGCATTTACATTTATCATCACCATTCAGTTAAGACGGAAAATCAAGACTATGGCATTCGTTCCCAATCCTAGCCGCGGCTCCAAAGCCATGGCTGTAGCACCTCACTCACTTGCCGCGCAAAGTGCCATGGCCGTCATGCGGGAAGGTGGTAACGCCGTGGAGGCAATGATCGCCGCTGCAGCCAGCATTGCTGCGGTATATCCGCACATGAACAGCATCGGCGGCGACGGCTTCTGGCTGATATCCCGCCCTGGCCATGCGCCGGTGGCTATCGATGGTTGCGGCGCTTCTGCGCTGGGTATCACGCTGGAGCAATACCGGGAGCAGGGCTTGAGCAGTATCCCGTTTCGCGGCGGTCTGGCTGCCAACACGGTTGCCGGCACACTGTCTGGCTGGCAGTTGGCGCAGCAGTGGTCGCAGGAAGAGTTGGGTGGGCGCTTGCCGCTCTCCCGTCTGTTGGGCGATGCCATAGAGTATGCGCGCGGCGGCATTTCGGTCACCCGTAGCCAGAGCCTGTGCACAGAGGCCAAACGGGAAGAACTGCAGAGCTTTGCCGGTTTCGCCGATACCTTTTTACCAGGCGGCGCGGTGCCCGAGCCCGGCGCGCGTTTCACCCAGCCACGGCTGGCCGATACCCTTGAACAGCTCACGCGCGCCGGCATTGACGATTTCTACCGTGGTGACCTTGCGCGTACTTTGGCTACCGAGCTGACGGCGGCTGGCAGTCCTTTGCGGCTGGTTGACCTGGAGCGCCATCAGGCGCAGCTGCGCAAGCCGCTGGTGCTGAAGCATTCGCTGGGGCAGGTTTACAACTTCCCACCACCGACCCAGGGGCTGGTGTCGCTGATGATTCTGGGTCAGCTGGATCATCTGCTGAAAAGCGATATGGACCCGTTGGGCGCACCCTTTGTACATGCCTGTGTGGAAGCCACCAAGCAGGCGTTTGCCGTGCGTGATAGGGAGATAACCGATCCCGCCTACATGTCGGTTGATCCGCAGAGTCTGCTGGATTCCGAGCTGCTGGCAGGGATGGCAGGCAAGATTGACCCGCAACAGGCCGCGCCCTGGGGCAAAGGCATGGGGCCGGCCGATACCATCTGGATGGGTGTGATCGACGAGCAGGGTGTTGCGGTCAGCTTTATCCAGAGCATCTACCATGAGTTCGGCAGCGGCATCGTGTTGCCCGGCAGCGGCGTGAACTGGCAGAACCGCGGTTGCAGCTTCTCCCTCGACCCCAACGCGCGCAATCCCTTTACCCCCGGCCGCAAACCCTTCCATACCCTGAATCCGGCGATGGCGCATTTTGCCGATGGCCGCACCATGGTCTACGGCAATATGGGTGGCGACGGTCAGCCGCAATCGCAGAGCGCTGTCTTCAGCCGCATCGCCACCTTCGGCATGAATCCGCTGGCCGCGATTGACGCGCCACGCTGGCTGCTGGGCCGTACCTGGGGCAACACCAGTGAAACGCTCAAGCTGGAATCACGCTTCCCGGCGGACACCGTCGCGGCCCTAAAAGCCATGGGTCATGATGTTGAAATTCTGGATAGTTATGACGAAAGCATGGGGCATGCTGGCGCGATTGTGCGGCATCCCTCCGGGTTGCTCGAAGGCGGGCATGATCCACGCAGTGATGGGGCGGTGGCGGGTTGGTAAAAGCCAACCCATGCACAATTGCAACGATGATTGAAAAGAACACCGGCCCAAGGCCGGTGTTCTGGTTTATCAGAACGGGAATTCGCGCTTGCCAGTCTGAATGGTCACCCATTTCACTTCCGTCATTTCATCCATAGAAGCCCGACCGCCCTCGCGGCCAAACCCGCTGTCACCAGTTCCGCCAAAGGTGATATGTGGCTCGTCGGAGATGGTCGTATCGTTGATGTGAATCATCCCGGCGGTCGATAACTCGGAGAAGGCCATGGCCTTTTGCAGATCGTTGGTGACGATGGCGGATGACAGACCGTAGTGAGTGTCATTGGCCAGCTCAACGGCGTGGTCAAAATCGCGCGCGGGATAGATCGAGGTCACAGGGCCGAAAGACTCCTCGGCGTATATGCGCATCTGTGGGGTGACGTCAGCCAACACGGTTGGCTGAAAGTAGCTGCCTTCATAGGTGCCGCCACACAACAGCCTGGCGCCCTGATCAGCCGCCTCGCGGATCTGCTCGGCAATAAACAGGCACTGCTCCGGGCGGATGAGTGGGCCGACTACGGTATCAGGTTGGCGTGGGTCGCCCACCACAACGGTTCGGGCCTTGGCCACAAAGGCCTCGCAGAATTGCTGGTACAGCCCCTGCTCGACAATTATCCGCGAGTTGGCCATACACACCTGACCCTGGTGGTAAAAGATGCCGAAGGCGGCGGCGTCCACGGCGTATTCCAGATTGGCATCATCGAGTACCACCAGCGGGCTTTTGCCGCCCAGCTCCAAGGTGACCTTTTTCATCTGTTTGCCACACTCGGCGGCCAGCAGCTTGCCGACACGTTCTGAGCCGGTGAAGGTAATCATGCGTACTCGTGGGTCGGCGACCAGACGCTTTCCTACATTGTCTGCAGAGCCTGGTACGACATTAAACACGCCCTTGGGCAGCCCGGCTGCTTCAAATATGTCCGCCAGAATCAGCCCGGTCAGTGGGGCGAACTCGGAGGGTTTGAGAATGAAGGTGTTGCCGGATGCCAGGGCAAAGGCGACCTTTTTCATTGATAGCAGCAGGGGCGAGTTGAATGGCGCGATACCGGCAATCACGCCCAGCGGCTGGCGAATGGTCATGCCGATCTGCCCAGGCGAGCAGGTCGGGAAGGTTTCGCCGTGGGCCTGGCGGGTCCAGGCGGCCGCTGCGCGCAGGCATTCCACCGCATAGCCGACTTCCCACGGCGCCTTCAGCAAGGTAGAGCCTGTTTCTTCAATAATGATGTCGCGAATTTCTTCCGCGCGGGCTGCGATGATGTCGGCGGCCTTTAGCAGAATCGCCTCGCGTTCACTGACGACCACTTTGCGCCAACTGGTGCGTGCGGCAAAAGCCGCAGCAATAGCGTCATCTACGTCATTGGCACTGGCCTGAGCCACTACCGCGCAGATCTTGCCGGTAGCCGGGTTGAAATTATTGTCGACTTCCCCGGTGCTGCCTTCCCGCCACTCACCGTTGATGTAGAACGGCCGAATAACCGTTTCGGTATGGGGTGCTTCTGCGACGTTTTGCATGGCATTGGATCTCTTGGTCGGTGGATTGATGCTCCTCGAATTTATGGGAAGCATGAAACGTACCATGCCCGAACCCCGCTATTTATATGCATTTGGTCATGTTTTATTGTGCATATATGGGGCATGCCCCATATTTCTGCGCGTTTACTGGGCGCTCTGCATCCGGCGCTAAAGGAGCCGAACGCGGTGCTGCTCGTTCGTGTCGAGCAGTGGTGCTGCCCTGGGGTGTTTGCAACTCTTCTGGCATGTGATTTGCTCCCATACGGAAACAACGTCGGGCGTGTTGTGCGCGCCGGCGCGTTTTCCCAGAGGGAGATAGCATGGCTGTACAGAACGGGCAGGTGTACGACTTTATAGTCTGCGGCAGTGGCGCGTCGGGCGGTGTGCTGGCCAGCCAGTTGGCAGCCAATCCACAGGTCAGTGTGTTGCTGGTCGAGGCGGGCGGCGATGAGCGCGTGCCCGAGGTGACCGATTCACGTCTGTGGATGCAGAATATTGGCAGCGAGCGTGACTGGCAGTTTCGCTCCGAGCCATGTGCGGGGCTCAACCAGCGCACTCCACCGCTGCCGATGGGTAAGGTGCTGGGCGGTGGCAGTAGTGTCAACGGGCTTATCTGGGCGCGCGGGCATCGCAACGATTTTGATGGCTGGGCCAGGGCAGCGGATGATCCAGACTGGAGCTATGCCTCCGTACTGCAGGTCTATAAGCGTATCGAGGCGTGGGACGGCCCTGCCGACGAGGCGCGGCGCGGCACCCAGGGCCCTTTTCATGTCACCCTGCCAAAAGACCCCAACCCTGTGGCCTTGGCACTGCGCGAGGCGACTGATGCACTGGGCATCAGCGCCGTCGAGGATATCAATGCTGAAGCCATGGAAGGGCCGGGGGCCTGCGGTATTCCGAATGTGCCTGTACTGGGTGACAGTGAACGGGTATCGATAGCCACGGCCTACCTTCGGCCGCGCATGAGCCAATCCAACCTGACGGTGATGTTCGATACCTGCGTCGAGCAGGTGCTGCTGCAAGGGCGTCGGGCAACCGGGGTGCGTCTGCGGCGCCAGGGTCAGATGTTGGACGTGAGTGCGCGGTATGAGGTTGTGTTGTCCCTCGGCGCGATCAATACCCCCAAGGTGCTGATGCTCTCGGGTATCGGCGATGCCGCGCAGTTAGCTCAGCAGGGTATCGAACTGGTTCAACATTTGCCTGGGGTAGGGCGCAACTTTCAGGATCACATTCTGGTGGCCGGGTGCTGCTGGGAGTATCCGCAGCCACAGGCACCGCGAAACAACTCGGCCGAATTCACCTTCTTTGCCAAGAGTGATGCTGCCCTGCTGACGCCTGATCTGCAGCCAGTGCTGGAGGAGTGTGCTTTTGGTAGCGAGATCACCCGGCCGCAATACGGCTTGCCGGTTGACCCGAGTCTGGCCTGGACGCTGGCGCCGGGTCTGGTGCGGCCGCACAGTCGTGGACAGGTACTGCTGACCGGCAATCGCTTCAGCGATCCGCTGCGGATCGAGGCCAACTTTCTCAGTGATGAGCGAGATGTGGCGGCCCTGCTCAAGGGGATAGAGCTTTGCCGGGAGATTGGTAACTCGGCGCCACTCAAACCTTTTGTAAAGCGCGAACTGATGCCGGGGCCGCTGCCGTCAGCGGCGATGCTGGATTTTCTGCGCAACGCCGCAGGTACCTATTTTCACCAGACCTGCACGGCGAAAATGGGCACCGATGAGCTCTCAGTGGTCGATGGCCGGTTAAGGGTCTACGGCATTGAAGGGCTGCGTGTTGCGGATGGCTCGATCATGCCGGAAATCAGTACCGGTAATACCATGGCCCCCTGCGTCCTGATTGGCCAGCGTGCCGCCGATATGCTCATTGCCGATCATCGTCTGAACTGATTCTTCTATCCTGCTACACCCTGCCAGCGTATAGCACTGCTTCGGTGCATTAGGTGGTATACCGCATTTTGTTGTGGCGCGAATATAAGGGGTAAGCCTCTTATATTGATTCGGATTTTTAGCGGTAATTTTATAAGGTACTGAAAAAGTTCAATAAAAAATAACTGGTACTTTTCTTGCTGTGTGTTTATCGCTGCTTTTAAAAGGGCCCGTTTTTTCCGTGATTGTGCTAGAGGCTGAGCGATGAAAGAAGTCAGGCTGGAGAACGTAACCAAGTCCTATGATGGTGTGACTCTGGCCATCCCCGGTATCAGCCTGGTGTGCGCGCGGGGCGAGATGCTGGCTCTGCTTGGCCCATCCGGCTGCGGCAAATCCACCACGCTGAAGATGATTGCGGGTATCGAATCGATCAGTGATGGAGCCATTTTCTTTGATGATACCGACGTGTCAGATCTGGATACCGCCAGCCGCAATGTGGCTATGGTGTTCGAGGATTACGCGCTGTATCCGCACCTGTCGGTGTTCGACAATATCGCCTTTCCATTGTCCATCCGCGGCAAACCCAAGGCGGAGATTACCGAGAGCGTTGAGCGGGTCATGAAGCTGCTGGGGCTGCGCGACATCAGCGGCGAAAAGGTACAGCAGCTTAGTGGTGGTGCTCAGCAACGTGTGTCCATTGGCCGGGCCCTGGTGCGCGAGCCGGATCTGATCATGTTCGACGAACCCTTGAGCCATCTGGACAGTGATCAGAAGGTGCAACTGCGCACCGAGATCAAGCGCCTGCAGCAGACCTCGAAGCTGACCTCGGTGCTGGTGACCCATGATCAGAACGAAGCGATCTCCATGGCTGACCGTATTGCGGTAATGGACAAGGGCGTATTGCAACAGGTGGATACGCCCAGCGCCATTTACAACCAGCCAGCCAATATCTTTGTCGCCAGTTTTATTGGCGAGCCGCCGATGAACTTGCTCGATGGCACCCTGACCAGTTGCCAGAATCCGCTGCGCATCCGCTTGGCCGTGCAGTGCGAGTTTGCTGCGGGCGAGCAGGTTATGCCCCTGCTCGCTCAGCGCACTGAGGGCGCTGCGCTAGTCATCGGTATTCGCCCTGAGCACGTGCTGGTCAACCCATCACAGGCGGGAGTGAACACGGGCATGCTGCTGCTCGATGGGCGCGTTTATGCCCATGAGCCCGGCGGGGACTCTGACGTGGTGACCGTGGACACCGGTATAGGGCGCCTCGTCGCCGAGGCCCCAGCGCCTTTGATGTTGGCCGCCGGTGACAGCGTTCAGCTGGGCCTTGAACCCAGCCATTTTCATTACTTCTGCAAAGAGACGGGTCGCAACCTGCTGCTGGAGGCAATATGAAAGCCAATGCTCTATCCATGCTGTCCGCGCCGCGTGGCGAGCCTCTGCATCTGGAATCCGTCAGCAAGCGGTTCGGCGAGGTTCAGGCGCTGTCGGAGGTTTCATTCAGTGCGGAACCGGGGGAAGTCATCGCCCTGTGCGGACCCTCGGGGGCCGGCAAGTCGACCCTGGGCCGAATGATCAGCGGCCTGGATATGCCCGATAGCGGCAGCGTTCATCTGGGCGGCCTGGTGCTCTCGGATATGGCTGCGCAGCAGCGCCGGGTGGCGCACATGTTTGAATCCCTGGCGCTCTATCCCACGCTGGATGTATTCAGCAATGTTGCCTCACCTTTGCGTGCACCTTCTCACCGGGGCCTTTTCAATGCCGCCGAGATCGCTGCCCAGGTGGAAGCCATACTGGTCATGATGGATATTGCGCAGCTGAGCAAGCGGCGCCCCTCGGAGCTATCCGGCGGGCAGCGCCAGCGTGTTGCGCTATGTCGCACGCTGGTCCAGAGCCCCAGCCTGTTTATTCTCGACGAGCCGATTGGCCATCTGGACGCCAAGCTGCGCCACCGCCTGCGTGGGGAAATCAATCGCCGCCAGCGGGCGCTGGATCAGGTCACCCTGTGGCTGACCCCCGATACCCTGGAAGGTATGGCGGTGGCGGATAGGGTTGTCATGCTGATTGACGGCAAGGTGCAGCAAATTGGTAGCCCGCGTGAAGTCTATGCCGCACCTGCCAGCACCAGTATCGCTCGCTTGCTGGGCGACCCGGCGATGAACCTGATCGATATCTGGCTCAAGCAGGAAGCGGACGGCCTGAAAGTCCTCTGCAATGGCGTACGTCTGCAGGTTGCCGAATCTTTTCTTGCCCGGCTCAAGGCCACAGGTCAGTTACGCCTGACTCTGGGCTTTCCGCCGCTGCATAGCCGTCTGGACGATCCCACCGCTTTGGCCGGCCTGCGCGGCGATATTTATACGGTAGAACCCTTTGGCAAGTACACGCTGGTGACCGTTGAGGTCAATGGCGCGTACGTGAAAGCCAAGCTGCCAGCGGGGTTCCAGATCACGGTAGGTAGCAGTGTACTGGTCGGGATTCCGACCGAGCATGTGCTGCTGTTCGACCATGAAAGCGGCGTGCTGATTGATGAAGCTGCAGCCGCATTACATAACAAGAAAACAACCGCGCCCAATCCCCTTCACAGCGAGGCATGAGAAAAAAATGACTATGCACAAAGCCAAGAGCAAATCGATATTGGCCGGGCTGATTGCCAGCGCGGCTGCCATTTGTTACGGAGCCCCTTTGCACGCCCAGGACTGGAGCTATGCTGAGGCTGCCAAGCCCTATGCCGGTACCACCATTCGCGTGCTGGACGAGATTACGCCGTTGCAGGAAACCATGCGCAAGCTGGTGCCTGAATTCACTGAAGAAACCGGCATCAAGGTCGAGTATGAGTTGCTCAGTCACGGCGACGTGATCAACCGGGGCCAGGCCGATCTGTTCTCCGGGCGCGGCAATTACGATGCGATCATGTTGCATGGTCTGCAACTGGGGCCGCTGCTGGCGGCCAAGGTATTGCAGCCAATCGACGAGCTGAAGAAGGACCAGGCGCTGACCAACCCGGATCTGGGGCTGGATGACCTGATTGAGCCGGCCAATGAGTCACTGGTCAATCATTCCGGTGCTCAGTACGGTTTTCTGACCTGGAACTACAACCAGATCTACTGGGCGCGTGCCGATCTGTTGAATCATCCCGATGAACAGGCCGCCTTCGAAACGCGCTACGGTTACCCGCTGGCGCCGGCTGAAACCATGCAGCAGATGCGCGATATTGCCGAATTCTTTACCCGCAAATCAGGTGAAACTTTAGCCGGTGAGACGCTGAGCAATGATTTTTACGGGATCGTGCTGGAAGGCATCCCCGGCGGGACTACCTTCACTACGGTGTGGGAAGTATTCATGAACAACTGGGGCGGCGGAGTGTTTGATGCCGACGGTAAACCCAACCTGGATACCCCGGAAAACATTGCAGCGTTGCAGTTCTGGGCCGACCTGTGGAAGTTTGCACCGCCTGGCCAGGCTGAGTATTCGCTGATTGACGTGCCTACCGTCATGGGTAACGGCATAGCCGCGCAATCCATTGCCTTCAGCGACTTTGTGCTGGGTGTGGATCGTCCTGGTGGCGGCGCCTACGCCGGCAAGTTCGTCTATGGCGGTATTCCGGTCAATGCCGAGAACCCTGACGCGCGTAGTGCCGGGGGTGAGCCGTCACTCATGGCTCTCAGCAGTCACAGCGAGAACCAGGAAGCCACTTATCTGTTCATGCAGTGGATGGTTGACGAGGATACCCAGGCCAAGTTGATGGAGGCTGGCGGTGGCGGGGTGCCGATTCGTCGTTCCTCGTTCGATCTGGACGTAATGCGTGAAGCGGGTCGGCAATCGCTTTACAAGGCCATGGCCGCCTCTTTGCAATATGTTAAGGCCAAGCCAAAAACGCCTAGCTTCTTTGAAATCGACAACACCATGGGGCCGCTGGTGCAGCAGGTTGGCATTGGCCAACTGACCGCCGCCGAAGCGCTCAAGGACGGTCAGCGCAAAGTGCTATCCATCTGCAGCGACTGCCTGCTGGCTGAGTGACGGGGCAACCATGAGACCATTGGAAAGCCGATGGTACCCCTACGCACTACTGGCACCGGCATTTCTGGTGCTGGTAGTAGTCAGCCTGGTACCGTTTTTGTTCGCCATGTATCTGAGTTTTCATCAGATTAACTTCGGGCGCGTGGGTGATTTTGCCGGCTGGAGCAACTACAGCCGGCTGATGGATAACGAGCGCACCTGGAACAGCCTGTGGGTGGCGACGAAGTTCATCCTGATTGCCTTCCCGCTGCAGTTTATTCTCGGGCTCGGCGGCGCCTTGCTGCTGAACAAGCGGGTCTGGGGCCGCAGCGTCATTCTGCCGCTGTTGTTCATTCCGACCATGATGGCGCCGATTGTCGTTGGCCTGGTATGGAAGGTGATGTTCGCAGGTTCCTGGGGACTGCTGTCGTACAACATTGTCGAGCGCTTTGGCTTCCTGGAGGGTACCTCGGTGTTTTCCTCGCCGGACTATGCCCTACTGGCGCTCGCACTGGTGGATGTTTGGCAGTGGACGCCGTTCATGATGCTGGCTTTCTTTGCCGGATTGCAGGCTCTACCGGTCAGCCCCTACCGGGCCGCTGCTGTGGATGGCGCAACACCCATGCAGATGTTTTTCCGCCTGACCCTGCCGCTGATGGCGCCCTTGATGGTGGTGATAGGCATGCTGCGCTTTATCGATGCGTTCAAGGTCTTCGACACCATCTATACGCTGACGGCTGGTGGCCCGGGTACATCGACTGAGGTACCGAGCCTGCTGGCGTATCGAATGAGCTTCGAGCAGTGGCGTATAGGCGAGTCCGCGGCCTTTGCGGTGCTGGTCTGGATCGGTTTCTTCGTCTTGTGCTCGCTGTTCTACCACGTCGCCAAGAAAAAACTGAACGCCTTCTAGGAGCAGTCCAGATGAATCAACCCGCAAGCCATGCGCCCGTGACCGCCAATGGGTCGATAAAGAAAGGCCCGATCAAGCGCATATCCCGGCAGGAGAAGGTGTCGGTATTCTGGACGCTGCTGCTGATAGTGATTGCGTTTATCGTGCTGTTCCCGGTGCTCTGGGTTGGCAGTTTCATGTTTCGTCCGGATTCGGCCATGTTCGCGCGGCCGACCGAGTGGCTGTTCGAACCGACACTGGTGCACTTTCGCTATGTGATCGACAACGGCTTCATTGGCTACCTGGGCACCTCCTTTGCCCTGGCGTCCATCAGCACGCTGCTAGTGGTCGTGCTGGGCACGCCGGCAGCCTATGCCTTTGCCCGTTTCAACCTGCGCTTTCGCGATGACCTGTTTCTGTTCGTGCTCGCCACGCGGATGGCACCGCCCATTTGCATGGTGATTCCGTTTTACATGATCTTTTCCAATATCGGCCTGATCGACACTTATTTCGGGCTGACACTGGCCTACCTGACTTTCAATCTGTCGTTCTATATCTGGGTCATGAGCAGCTTCTGCAAGGATCTGCCCGTAGCGCTGGAAGAGGTGGCGATTCTCGAAGGGCACAATCGCTTTGCGGTGTTCCTGCGGGTGGTGCTGCCGCTGCTGCGCTCGGCTATCGTCGCGACCGGCATGCTGTGCTTCATCTTCGCCTGGAACGAGTTCATGTTCGCTTTCATGCTCGGTGGCCAACAGGTCAAGACCTTGCCGGTAGCAGTGCCCGAGCTGATCACCACCCAAGGCGTGCGCTGGGGGCCGATGGCTATTGTCGGCACATTGTCTCTGGTGCCGGTCATGCTCGCCGTATTCCTGTTGCAAAAGCACATTGTCCGAGGCCTGACCATGGGCGCAGTAAAGGGGTAATCATGAGCCGCCATCACGTAATACCCACTCGTTACCAGAACATGCTTTGGGGCTATCTGGAAGCGGGAGTGCCGTCGGTTTTACGCATCCAGTCCGGCGATACCGTCGAGCTGAGTTCGTTCCCTGCTGGGGGTTACGAGTGTCTGCCTGCGGATCGCAGCCGGGTGCCGAAGGAATATCTGGAAGCTTTAGAAGCGCTGGAGCAGGGCTCTGGTCCGCACTTTGTCACCGGGCCTGTCTATGTTGATGGTGCGATGCCGGGTGATGTGCTGCAGGTGGACATTCTTGATGCGCGGCCAACTATGGATTGGGGCTACATGGCTATTCAGCCCCCTCTGGGCTCATTGCCGGATGATTTTGTTGAAGAGCGGATGGTGCAGCCTGATATTGATATCGAGCGGGGTATTACTCGCTTGCCCTGGGGTATGGAGATCGACCTGGATCCATTCTTCGGCATCATGGCCGTGGCACCCCCGGCAGAGTGGGGGAGCTGTAGCTCCTCGGTGCCGATGGCCTTTGGCGGCAACATGGACAACAAGGAGCTCAAGCCGAGTACTACCTTGTTTCTGCCGGTGTTCAACGAGGGCGCGCAGTTCTTTGCGGGTGACGGGCATGGCGTTCAAGGTGATGGTGAGGTTTGTCTTACTGCTCTTGAGATGGGTATAACCGGTCGCTTCCGGCTCACGATCAGGCGCAACATGACCCTGACCCAGCCCTTTGCCGAGTCGGCCACACATCTTATATCGATTGGTCTGAACGAGGATCTGGATGAGGCCGCGCGGCAGGCTGTGCGCGAGATGATCATGCATGTGCAGCGGCATACCGCGTTGAGCCGGGAAGAGGCCTACATGCTCTGCTCCGTCGCGGGCGACCTGCGTATCAGCCAGTTGGTTGACGGTAACAAAGGCGTGCACATGATGTTGCCAAAGCGGTACTTATAAGGAAATCCTCGAGCTTCACTCTGCAGCCCAGCCCCGGGGGAACGGGTGCTGAGCTGATTCTTTCGTATCCAAAAGCGCAGAGCTCGCGCCCTCAACTACCCGTCTTGATTCGCGTCCAGGTGCGCGTCCTGACCCGCTCCGCTGCCATCGGTAATGGCTCCAACGTGAACAGCTGCGCCTGCACTTCCTTTGAAGGATAGGCGCCAGGATTGTTACGCAGTTTCTCGTCCACCAGTGGTGTGGCAGCTTCGTTGGGGTTGGCGTAGCCGACTTCATTACTGATCGCGGCCACTACTTCCGGCTCCAGGATGTAATTGATGAAGGCGTGCGCCTGCTCCACATGGGGTGCGTCCGCAGGGATGGCCATCAGATCGAACCACACCTGGGCACCTTCCTTGGGAATGCGGTACTCGATATTCACGCCGTTGCCTGCTTCGTCGGCGCGGGAGGCGGCTTGCAGGATGCTGCCGGACCAGGCTACTGCGACGCAGATCTCGCCATTGGCCAGGTCATTCAGGAAGCGTGAGGAGTGAAAGTAGCGCACATGGGGCTGGATCTTGAGCATCAGCTCCTCTGCAGCTGCGTAATCCTCTGGGTTGGTACTGTTCGGGTCCAGTCCAAGGTAGTGCAGGGCGCCTGGCAGTACTTCGCTGGGTGAATCCAGAAAGGCGACGCCGCACTGAGCGAGTTTTTCCATGTTCTCCGGTTCAAACACGAGCGACCAGGAGTCGACTGGCGCATCCGGCCCCAGCACCTCTTGCACCTTGTCGACGTTGAATCCAATGCCATTGGTACCCCACATGTAGGGCACTGCATACTCATTACCCGGGTCGGCACTTTCCAGGGCGCGCATCAGGTCGCTGTTCAGGTTGGAGAGGTTGGGCAACTGGCTCTTGTCCAGTTTCTGAAAGGCCCCGGCCTGGGTTTGTTTGGCCAGGAAGCTGTCGCTGGGTACGACGACGTCGTAGCCTGAGCGGCCCGACATCAAGCGGGCTTCCAGCGCCTCGTTTGAATCGAAGGTATCCAGCGATGGCGTGATGCCCGTTGCTTCCTTGAAGCTATCAAGTGTGGCTTGGGGCGTGTAATCGAACCAGTTATATATTCTGACCTCATCGGCCAGAGCGTGGGTGTGCATCAGAGACAACGAACCAACCCATCCAAGGGCGATTACGAGTGGCTTGAGCTTCATGCTGGAATCTCCATTTTCATCGTTAACGTAGCGCGTCAAAGGCGGTGAGTACGTTGACTGCGTTGATGCCGATCTCTTCTACGGCGTAACCGCCTTCCATCACAAACAGGGTAGGGAGCCCCAGCAGGGCGAGTTGCTCGCCGAGGCGCAGATAATCATCGCTGTCGAGCTTGAAGCTTGAGATAGGATCATCCTTGAAGGTGTCCACTCCCAGGGAAACGATCAGCGCGTCCGGCTGATAGCCAGCAATCACGCGCATGGCATCGCTCAATGCCTGGGACCAGGCCGTCCAGTCGCTGCCGGGGGCCAGGGGATAGTTGAAGTTGAAACCCAGCCCCGCACCTTCGCCGCGCTCATCGGCATAGCCAGTAAAACAAGGGTACTCACGGCGCGGGTCGCCATGCAGTGATGTGAAGAGCACGTCGGGGCGCTGGTAGAAGATGTCCTGCGTGCCGTTACCGTGATGGAAATCAACATCCAGCACCGCGACGCGGCTGGCGCCGGAATCCAAGGCGGCCTGGGCGGCGATCGCGGCGTTATTCAAGTAGCAATAGCCGCCCATGTAATCGATGCCGGCGTGGTGCCCCGGCGGGCGACACAGCGCAAAGGCGGCGCTCTCCTCCCTGTTGATGCAGGCCAACGCAGAAAGTGCGACCTGGGCACCCTGATAGGCCGCCTCCCAGGTGCCGGCATTCATTGGCGCGCCCGCGTCAAAGCTGTAAAAGCCCAACTGCCCGTCGATATCCTCCGGGCAGCGAGCCAGAGTGCGCCTGGGCGGCCAGGCAAGTGGCAGCATATCGTGCTCGCGTCCCAGGGCTGCCCAGCGTTCCCAAGCTTGGGCGAGGAATTCTACGTAGCGTTCGGAGTGCACCCGCGTTAACGGTGCAAAACCGAAATCCGTAGGCTCCAATATCTGCCCCAGATTGGTGTGCTTGACCCGATCCAGCACCATATCGGCCCGTGAGGGCATCTCGAAACAGGGCATCAGCTGCCCCTCGTTGAGCTCCGCATTGCAGTGGTGAAGTCGGTGGGCTTCGCTGTAGAAAGTGCGCATGGAATGGCTCGCCTGGTGAAGATGATTATTTGCGTGGATTTATCTTCTGCCTGGCAGACGCACTACGAAATGATGCAAGGGGACAAAAAGGGGATCGAAACGGACACGCTATCCCGCAACGGTGTTGGCTGGGTGTTGCGCTTGCCGCCAGGAGCGTGGGGACATCCCCGTCCAACGCACAAAGGCATGCCGAAAACTCGCCGTTTCGCTGAAGCCGAGTTGTTCGGCGATGCGGGACACCGGCAGGCTGCTGTCCGCCAGCAGGGCTCTGGCCCGTTGGCTGCGCAGCTCATCCAGAATCTGCTGGTAACCCTGACCTGCTTGATTAAGGTGCCTTCGAAGGGTTCTCGGTGTGCAGTGGAATCGCTCAGCCAGTTGCTCAAGCGATGGCGGCGATGCCAAGCTTTGGTGAAGCCGGGAGATGATCTGTGCGGCCAGTGCCGAACCTGGCGGGGTAAAACGCGCTTCAATCAAACGGCATTGTGCCAAGGCATCCTGATGTGTAACCGGGTCGGCAAGGGGTAGTGGAGTACTCAGCCAGGCATGTGGAAAAATCAGCTTGCTGTTCGGCTGGCCCGCAACAATGGGGCACAGGCCAAAGAAGTCAGCGAAATGGCCGGAATGGGACGGTAAAGCTGTGCTCAAGTGTAGAGCGTCCAACGGCAAAGGCTGGCCCAATACATCATCGAGCATGGCCTTGATCGATGAGAAGCACAGCTCCAGATTGAATGCATGCAGGTCGGGGTTTTCATGATAACTGCTGGCTGTGAGTGCAGCTGAAGCATCGTTATCAAGCTCGATGGCCAGCCGAAAGTAGCTGCCCAGCATGTTCGGATGGCTAAGCATAACTTCGATTGCCTGCCCCAGCGTCGAGCTGGAAAGCATGGCATAACCCAACTGACCGTAGGCCGAAATACGCATGCGCTGGCCAAGCTGCAACGCCGTCAGAGGCGAGTCGGAGAGCTGCGCGGCATTGGCAAACACTCTCTGTTCCTGTTGGGGGGTAATCAGCCGCACGGGGTGAGTCATGTCATCAATGCATAATCCCGTGCCCTCCAGCAAAGGCTCAACGGCCAGACCCTGCTCCGCGAAGCACTGGGATATAAGGCAAGTACTTTGCAGGCTGATAAAGCGGTGTTCTGTTGGTTGGCAGGCTATGGAACTGTCCATGACGACTTTTTCGTTTGCGGGCTGGTGTTATTAGACAAGCATGATCAGTGCCATTTGGCCACCCAATAGCTTGCCTCCGCAACGGCAACGCCATCCCAATGGGAGCTTTATAGGCTGGAACTAGCTTGCCTTGGCCTTCTCCGGTAGCTCCTCCGCCAACTGTTCAAGAAACATCGCCAACGCCACTTCCTCGGCTTTCAGGCCCTTGCGCACCCGCGGCTTGGGTAGCTTGGATAATTCCCCCAGGCTGAAGTGATCGAGCACGGCGGGGTGGATATAGCATTTGCGGCACACCGCAGGGGTGTTGCCCAGTTGCTTGGCAACGTCCTTGACCATCGCTACCACGTGGCGTTTGGCGTCCGATTCCGGCTGCCATTCCAGCTCCCGCAGTACCGCCAGTGCCATCGCAGTACCGGCCCAGGTGCGGTAATCCTTGGCGGTGAAGTCAGCCCCGGTCAGATCGTGCAGGTAGGCGTTGACGTCAGCAGAGCTGACCGTATGGCGGTTACCGTCTTCATCCAGATACTGAAACAGATTCTGCCCAGGCAGGTCCTGGCAGCGCTTGACCACCTTGGCCAGGCGCTTGTCCTTCACGCTGACCTGATGTTCTACGCCGCTCTTGCCGCGAAACTGAAACTGGATCTCGCTGCCCTTGATATCCACATGGCGGTCGCGCAGGGTGGTCAGCCCGTAGGACTTGTTGTCCCGCGCGTACTGAGTGTTGCCGACCCGAATCAGCGTGGCATCCAGCAACATGACTACTGTGGCCAACACCTTCTCGCGGGTAAAGCCGGGTTCGGCGATCTGCGCTTCCAGCTGCTTGCGCAGCTTGGGCAGAGCGGCGCCGAACTCTTGCAGGCGCGAGTATTTGTCGGCGTCGCGCACTTCGCGCCAGCGCGGGTGATAGCGGTACTGCTTGCGTCCACGCGCATCGCGCCCGGTGGCCTGCAGATGCCCGCTCGGGTCGGCGCAAATCCACACGTCGGTATAGGCGGGTGGCACTGCCAACGAGTTGAGTCGCTTGATTTCATCGGCATCGGTAATGCGCTCGCCCTTGGCATCAACATACTGGAACTTGCCCCGCGATTTTTTACGGCGGATGCCCGGCTGGGTGTCATCCACGTAATGCAGGTCGCGAGGCAGGTCGGCAGGCAACGCGGAGTCAGGCATGGGGCGATTTCCTTGGCAGCAATCAGTCGGGTCTAACTGATTGACCGCAACCTGATGCGGTGGTGCCAACAGGTTATTAAAATAGGAGCTTGCTCAGGCCCGCCGGTCAGAATGTCCCATGGCATGCTCGTTACCGGCGTTCACGAAGGATCAGCGAAAGATCAACGATTGATGCGCTGCCACAGACATGTCAACGCTGGCGCAGGCTGCCTTTGAAAAAAACTTTCGATTCAAGCATTGACATATCGGTAAATCTCGATATTATAAGACCCATGGAACTGATCGACGTATTCAAAGCACTCTCAAACCGTACTCGCCTTGACATTCTCAAGGGGCTGAAGGATCCGGTGAATAACTTTCCTCCTCAGGATGAGGGAGACGTGCATACCGTCGGTGTTTGTGTGAGTAGCATTCAAGAGGGCGTTGGACTGTCGCAGTCAACAGTGTCCGACTACCTTGCCACTCTGCAACGAGCGGGCTTGATCAGCGTCAGACGTATCGGGCAGTGGACGTATTACAAGCGCAATGAAGAAACCATCAGAGCTCTTGCCCAGCTCATAGAGAAAGAGCTGTAAATATTTATCAGATTATATCGATAAATTGCGATATCCCTCTTTATCGAAGCGAAGGCTTACTCTGAGCTGAGATGGGAGAGGAACCGTTTAAATTACCACCAATTGATATCGATAATTCCCGATATCCCTTTTTACCGAAGCGAGGATTTACCATGAAAGCAATGATACTTAACGCATTTGGCGGCCCGGAATCGTTCGAGCTGGCCGAGGTGCCCAAGCCAGTACCCCAAGCCGGTCAGGTGTTGGTGCGGGTACACGCAACCTCCATCAATCCGTTGGATTACCAGGTGCGCCGTGGCGATTATGCCGACCTGGTGCCACTGCCTGCCATTACCGGGCATGACGTATCCGGTGTTGTCGAAGCTGTTGGCCCAGGTGTGACGAGCTTCGTGCCAGGTGACGAAGTCTGGTACACCCCGCAAATTTTTGACGGCCCAGGCAGTTACGCCGAATACCACGTGGCAGCTGAAAGCATCATAGGCAAGAAGCCGCCGGAGCTTAGCCATCTGGAAGCTGCAAGTTTGACCCTGGTTGGTGGCACGGTGTGGGAAGCATTGGTTGTCCGCGTGGGACTCAGGGTGGGAGAGAGCATCCTGGTGCACGGCGGTGCGGGCGGCGTCGGCCATGTGGCAATCCAGGTGGCCAAAGCCATGGGCGCCAGGGTGTTCACCACCGTGCGCGAAGCCAATTTCGAGTTCGCACGGAGCTTGGGTGCTGACGTGGTCATCGACTACGAGAAAGAGGATTACGTCGAGGCGATCCTGCGGGAAACCAATGGCCACGGCGTCGATGTGGTGTTCGACACCATCGGCGGCAACACATTGGCGCGCAGCGCCGACGCGCTGGCACAACTGGGCCGCGTGGTCTCGATTGTGGACATTGCCCAACCACAAAACCTCATTGAAGCCTGGGGCAAAAACGCCAGTTATCACTTCGTTTTCACGAGGCAGAACCGCGGCAAGCTGGATGAACTGAGCACGCTGATAGCGCGCGGTCAGCTGCGGCCACATGTTGGCGCGGTCTATTCGCTGGCTGATATAGGCGCCGCCCACGCCCTGTTGGAGAGCCCCAACAATGGCCTGCGCGGAAAGGTCGCGATTGCAGTCGAGCCCCAGGCTCATCTCGTCAGCGCGAATGCTTGATCGTTGAAATCACACTAAAGGAGTACCTCCATGATTTATGAAATTGCTGTGCTGCCCGTGCACAAAGAACAGATTGAACAGTTCCAAAGTGCTTTTGCCAACGTTGAACCTTTGCTCCGCCGCGCAGAGGGTTACGGCGGCCATATGCTCGCGCAAGGTATCGAAACCCCTGAGCAATTCAATCTGATAGTGCGGTGGCGATCGCTCGAAGATCACACGCCGGGCTTCGAGGCGAGTGAAGACCATCGGATCTTCATGCTGGGTTTAGAAGAATATTTTTCCGAAGAACCGACGGTTTATCACATTGAAGGGGCCGCTTTTACTACCGGAGAACATGATTTTTCGGCAAGCACCCTGAATTCAAATATTGATTTTTAAGGAAGGTGAAAAATGAAAGTATTCAAATATCTCAGTTCAAGTCTGGTGATAGGTAGTTTTGCTGCTGTGTTAATAGGCTTTCCTCTGGCAGCCAACGCTGAAGGTGGGGCCGAACGTCTTAAGGCGTTGCATGGCGAAAGAAGTGTCCATAGAAAGAACTTGGTTTCTCAACCGGCCATTTATGTAGATAAGGCGGTAGACCACAGCATAACCAAGGACGGCTCAGACAATATCAGGAAGTTCCGAAAGGCCCGCAAAGCACCGTACCCTAAAGCACGCGGGCGTTAAGGTGGATGCTCGCGCTGGTATTAGTTTCACTTCGCGAGGATACCGGCCGCTTGCGGTCGACCGTGCCCACCAAGGGCTCGCTCTTGAAGAGCTAGCCCTTGGTCCAGCGTTAAGCAGCAGGGGCGAGCATACGGTTGGTGCTGCCGGGCAGGGTGGTCATCGACCTGCCGCGGGCACTGTCCATTACATAGTCCCTGGCCTTGACCGTGCTCACATAGCGCCAGTCGGCGCGCGCCTCGTCAGGTGTAAAGGTTACCAGCATGTAGCCCCGTTGATTGGCGTTGAGATATTGCAACTCGTCGACCAGCAGCGTGATGGCTTGCTCGGCCTGGGTCATCGCTTCTGCGGGAAGACCGAGATAGCTTTCCAGCCCAGGGGAGGTAACACCAGCGGTGGCGAATTCCACACCTACCGAATCGCCTGCCAGGGTCTTGAGGTTATTGGCCCAGGCATTGTGGGTGTCACCAGCGAGCACTACCAGATTCTTGTCCAGGCTGCGGGCGAGACCAAAGATCACTTCGCGCTCATAGGCGTAACCATCCCAAGCATCGAGGTTGTAGGGAATAACCGTCTGGATTCGGGCTATGTCTTCCGTGGTTAACGAGGGGTCGCCCGCTTGTACGCGTAGCTTGAGGGTTACCAACTCGGTAAGCGTAGAACCCAGATCTGCACCGGCCGGGTTAGATAGTGCAGTGAGCATCTCGGCGGGCAGCAGCATACGGCCCATCAGCACCTGTTGACCCAGTACCTGCCAGGTGGCGCTGGATACTGCGATCTGGCTCTGCAGCCAGTCCATTTGGGTTTGGCCGAGCAGGCTGCGGTCAGTGGCACTGACATCGGCAGTGAAGCGCGCAGCGTCAAAACCGTTGGCAGTGTAATAGTCCGCATAATTGAGCTGTTCATCACGGCCGATGATCCGGGTATCCAGCATATGCAGGCTAACCAGATCGCCGAAATCAAAACTGCGGTAAATCGTCAGTTCGTCGTCTTCGCTGGCAGGGCGTACCGGTAGCCACTCAAAGTAGGCTTGCAAGGCGGCAAGCTTGCGCTCGTTGAAATCGCCTTCACCCTCATTGTGGTTTTCTGCACCGTTCATCCAAGTGTCGTTGGTAACCTCATGGTCATCCCACACGGCGATGAAGGGCGCGGCTGCGTGCAGCGCTTGCAGATCGGCGTCAGTGCGGTACAAGGCGTAGCGCTTGCGATAATCGTTGAGGCTTAACAACTCACCGGCATTGTCTGCAGGCAGGCTACGACCCAGTGCCGCGGCATCCTCTGTCGCATAGCCACCCGTGCCGTATTCGTAGATGTAATCGCCCAGGTGCAACACGGCGTCCAGTTCTGATTCCTGCGCTGCCTGTGCATAGACATGAAAATAACCCGCCGGGAAGTTGGAGCACGACAGCACGGCAAAACGCACTTGCGCTACGCCGGAGGAGGGCAGGGTCTTCATCTTGCCAGCGGGCGATACCGCACTGCCGGCTTTGAAGCGGTAGTAATAGCTCTGGCCGGGTGTCAGGTTTTGCACATCCACCTTCAACGTGAAGTCGCGCGCCTCGCCGGTACTCGCACTGCCGCTATGCAGAAGGTCGGTGAAAGCCGCGTCGCTGGCGACCTCCCAGCTGACTTCGATATCGGCGGTAGAGCCATCCTTCGGGCTTACCCGAGTCCAGACCATGATGCGATCAGCTAACGGATCGCCGCTGGCCACGCCATGATCGAAAGCAAGGCTACGCTCCACTTCTGGGTCTGAAGATGACGAGCTGCTGCTGAAGCAGCCCTGCAAGCCAGTGGAAACGACCACGCTACCGAGTGCCAATGCCGATACACGCAAAAATTCCCTTCGAGTGAAAGCCATGCGCTTGCTCCTTTTTGCTGAACCCAGGTTGAGTTGTAAGCGGCAAATGATGGCAAGGCTGTGTGACAGGTTGAGGAAGGTTCGACCGGACTGGGCTCCATGGATGTGGCGGCGTTTGTGAATTACATGGCTAATCAGCCGTGGTTTGAGTGAGGTTTATCTCTCCAACCGCTCCTGCTTCAACCACGCCATGGGCGATAGGCCGCACTGCGACTTGAATGCACGCGACAGCGCAGACTCGCTGCTGTAGCCAGCCTCTTCGGCGATCAGCCGGAGCGGTTGGCCATTCTTCAGCCACTTTTGCACCAGCCCCACTCGCCAGCGCTGCAGGTAGCTCGCCGGCGTTTCGCCCACCGCTTCGCGGAACTGATTGGCAAATACACTGCGCGACATGCCCGCCACGGCTGCCAGGGATTCAACCGACCAGTCCCGCTCCGGCGCCTGGTGCATGGCGACAATCGCCCGGCGTAGTTGCTGGTGCGCAAACCCCGCCAGCAGGCCCACCTGAGTGCTGCCGTTCTCCATCAACTGGCGCAGCAACTGCACCAGCAGCACCTCAAACAGCCGATCAAGCATGACCTGGCGGCCGCAGTTGTTGGCCTCGGCCTCGGCAAACAGCAGCGTCAGCACCGGCACGCTGTCCGGTAACTGGTCCAGCGGTATGCAAACGCAAGCGGGCAGGGCGCTGGCCAGCGGATTTGCCGGGCCGCCCTCAAAGGCAATGTGCGCGCACACAAAGTCTGCGCCCTTGTCGCTGTCGGTCACAAAGCGATGCGCCGTGGGGCGCGGATAGAACAGCAGGGTCGGGCCGTCCAGGCTGAATGCCTTGCTGGCGTCCTGCCAAACCTCAGCCTTGCCGCGGCGCAGCAAATGCAACTGACCAAAGGGCTCCGCGCCATCCAGCGTGTTGATGCCGCACAGCGGGCCGGATTGGAAGGTGCGCGCACTGACAGAAAAGTGCCCCAGCAAAGCAGCGAGTCGATCAACCATAAATACGATCCGTCAAAAAATTAAGACTAATTGTGCTAATTCGTACGATTAAATGCCCGAGAATCCTTTTCGTCAACAGGCAATACCACTTTCACTTCACAGAAAAGGAATCAAGCCATGAATACATTTACCCGTACCGCCATCGCTGCATTCGCCGCCGCTGCACTGCCAGTCATCTCAATGGCCGCTCACGCCGCAGAATTTGCTCGCACTGCCAGCACTATCACCACCCAGGACGGCGTCGAGCTGTACTACAAGGACTGGGGTCCAAAGAACGGTGAAGTCGTCATGTTCAGCCACGGCTGGCCGCTCAACTCGGATAGCTGGGAAGCGCAAATGCAGTTCCTGGCGGACAAGGGCTACCGCGTTATCGCCCACGACCGCCGTGGCCACGGCCGCTCCAGCCAACCCTGGGAAGGTAACGATATGGACCACTACGCCGATGACCTTTCAACCGTGATCAAGGCGCTGCAGGTCAAGGACGTTACCCTGGTCGGCTTCTCCACCGGTGGCGGTGAAGTAGCCCGCTATATTGGCCGCCACGGCACAGAGTTGGTGAAAAAGGCCGCCCTGATCAGCGCCGTACCGCCGATGATGCTGAAGACCGACAGCAACCCCCACGGCTTGCCGCTCTCGGTATTCGATGGTCTGCGTGAAGCGTCGAACGTTGACCGGTCGCAGCTTTATCTGGATATCGCCAGTGGCCCCTTCTTCGGTTTCAACCGCGAAGGCGCCAAGCCCTCGCAAGGCATGATCCAGTCGTTCTGGAGGCAGGGCATGCTGGCTGGCGCCAAGAATACCTACGATTCCATCGCCGCCTTCTCTGCGACGGACTTCCGTGGTGACCTGGCCAAGTTCGACATACCCACGCTGGTGATTCACGGCAGTGACGACCAGATTGTACCCCTCGACATCTCCGGCAAAGCCTCGGCCGCGCTGGTCAAGGATGCCAAGCTGATTGTCTACGAAGGTGCGCCCCATGGTCTGGCGGATACCAACAAGGAACAGCTGAACCAGGATTTGCTGAACTTTATTCAGCAGTAACGCAATAGCTCCATGGCCGATGTGGTTCACGCCCTTCGGCCAACCCCAACACTTAAAGAGGATTACTCAATGTCTATTCAAAACGTTGCTTACCGTGCCTATACAGAAGCCACCGGCGGCCGTGATGGCCGTGCCATTTCTTCCGACGGCGTGCTGGATGTGGCGCTTACTACCCCGCGAGAATTGGGTGGCGCAGGTGGTGAAGGCACCAACCCCGAGCAGTTGTTCGCTGCGGGCTACTCGGCCTGTTTCCTGGGTGCAATGAAGTTCGTCGCCGGGCGCGACAAGCTCAGCATGCCAGCAGACGCATCGATTGAGGGTGTAGTGGGTATTGGCGCCATCCCCACCGGCTTTGGCATCGAGGTTGAACTGCGTATCAGCCTGCCAAACCTGGACGATGAACAGGCCCAGACCCTGATTGAACGTGCCCACATTGTCTGCCCTTACTCCAATGCCACCCGCGGGAACATTGATGTAACGCTGACACGGATCGAGTGATTCGCCGTTGGTTGAACCGGATCGATAAGTTGGGTTGTCCGGCTTATCGAATTAATTCAGGTCGAGCGTTTAGGATGGAGCGGTTGGATGGGATGGCTGCCTTCGGCCGACGCTGTGTAAAAACGTTTGTCGGTGCTGCTAATACCCAGATTCGACTGAAAAGCGTGCTTCTACGCAAAATCTACATCTGCTGACCTGGCGATCCACTTCAGATTTCACGTAGACGCGTGCCCTTCAGTTTTGGCTAAGTGTTTTTACACACTCTGGGCCAGAAGCGGTCATTCGGAAGGCTGGAGTGGACGCAAAAAAGTGCGGCACCGAAGCACCAACACTTTTTAATTTTTTTTACATGCTCCCTTCCGTGACGTCTATTCCATGAGCTTCGTTCTTAACCCGAAGGGGCCTTACATAATATCTCCCGCATCTCAGTTACAGCCGGATCGTTGATACCGAGCATCTTCAACTGTTCAGAAATATTCAATATATAATCTGAGCACTTACCGCTTGAGCCCTTGGCATGGCAGGCCAACTCGATAGCCGTTCGCATATCGTGAGATTGGATTATATTTTTACCCGCGTACAACGGGACCAACGCTTGTACCGCTCCTGAGCCATCTGCAATAACTTCCAGATTGGAGAGCTTGAAGTTTTTTCCTTCACGTTTGGCAAGATAAGCTTCTACTTCGCCTCTCCGCACCTCGGTAAATTCGAATGCAATCCCAAGAGAGTTTGCACTTGCTTCAGGCACCAGATTGAGGGTAGGACACGGACAATCACGTGTCCCCCAGTTAGTGACAGAAGCTTTATTGAATGCGCGCCGATAACCCTTTAGTTCTGCTGTAACTCGCTGGGTACAGTCAAAGCCTTTTTCCCATCCGTCTGTCATCAGCGATCCGTACCCAAAAACCCACATGGCGGCTTCCTTTTTATTTTTTATCGCTTAAATGAACACAGCCTTCGGCTTGATCTTTTCCCACTCTTTGCGAGCCTTGCTGTAGTCCGACTTAATGCTGTCGAACAGGGAAAATTCACCGGCCACAACCTCAACAGTGAGTGGCACCTCATGGAAATCTTCAGAATGTGAATGTGCATCGATATATCGGGACAGTGCGACCATTCGATCGTGCACACGGAGTGCAATCGCCTCATCAAAGAAAACTTGGTTCAGCGTGAACGTAATATTCTCTCGCCACCGACGTACAACGTTATTAAACAGCTTCTTCTGGATAAAATCCTCATAGCCGGTTCTCAGACTGCCACATGCTTTCTCCAAAGCATCGTGCTGAAGATCGCCAGTCAGTGAGCGCGCTACATTGTAGTGTTTTTTCGCGCGGTCATACGCGGCTCCTTCATAATATTCATGTGGAAAAGCCAATCGATCTATCGCGCCTGGTGCATCGTTGTCATCACGCCACACTGTGCGTCCGGCAAAAGACACACCTTTATCTTCTGCGGCAGTTGCGAGGTAATTCGTAAATAGAATGTCATGAGTGAACACAATGACCTGACGGCGTGTGGCTTCATCCACTAGGCGTTGGGCGATGACCTCCTTTCGTACATGGTCCATGGACGTCACCGGATCGTCGAAGATGACGCCGGCACATGTACCATTGAGTTCGATTTCCGTCAGAAAGTCAGCCAATGCCGCGGCGGTCTGCTCTCCTTCACTCAGCACACGGGAGGGGTCAATACCGGTGGTACCTGCGTTACTGATCTCGATCTTTCGATCTGTAGTGCCTGCATCTCCAGCGAAACGGAACTGCACGGGCAATTCCAGCTTTAGCGCATCGCAGTTTTCCACAAAGCGCGCGATAAAGCCTTGCGCCACCAACGTCGTAGCAAGGGTTTTTTGTTTACTTGTCACATCACGCTGAATAGTTGAGAAGCCCCGAATGCATGGGGTTGCCTGACTCATCCATTGGAGACTCTCAACCGCTGAAGCAATCTCATTATATTGGCCAGAAAGTCGATGACGATCATTCAGAAGTTGTTGCTCCAACAAAAGAGCATCAATCAAAGCTTTGGGATCACTTTCGCGTAATTTTTCATTGTCCCGCTTCAAGCGTTCGACCAAAGCGCTGATGCGCTCTGAAACAGCGTCATACGCCAATAGGGAACACATCGGGTTGCAGGTGTTTGTTACGGCAAGGTCCATAGTTTCAATGACTTGTCTGTAGCCTTCCACGTGTGCCGCGATATCTGCTTCCAGCACGCTGTCTAGCTCCAGCAACGCACGCCGAGCAGCACTGTCCTTGGCAAAAAATGCGATACTAACTGCGCTTATGTCCGAGCCATAGCCTCTCATTTGGTCTCGGGCGTTGGTCAGCTTCATTTCTACATCGCTTGTGACCATCTTAAAGAACCGGCCCATACGATCCGCGCTCTCCACATCGAGCACCTGCTGACATAATACGCAGCGCGGCTCGTCCGATTCGGGAGGGAAAGCTTTGTCTGGGTAGGCTTCGGCGTTGTATACGATCGCAGCGGATAAAAGGCCTCGCCATGCCGCAGTTCCTATGGGCTGTACAGGCTCCTCGCCGAATTGTGCCGCGGACAATGCAACGCCTGTTTCGATGAGATCACTAATCTGCTTAGCCGTTTCGCCAATTTTGGTCATCGTGCTCGTTTTTACGCCGATAGGCAACGCAGCAATGCTAGCTTTGACAGTGTCCAGGTCAACAATACGCTGCTCATTATTTTTGACGATTTCCTTAGGGTCCGTTGTCCTAAGTTCGGTTAATTGTGTCTCGATGGCCAGTAACCGTGCGGACTCGACATCGCCAAACATCGCTAATGCTTTGAGCTGAGCTAGATCCGTTTGAGCGCTAAGCGTCGCCAAGGTATTCGCTACAACAGACGTACTGTTTGGGATCGCAAACTTATCCACCACCGGGGTCCGGTTGGTGATCTCCTCACGAAGCTTCGTTTGTAATTTGCCAAACGCCGTCACCATTCTGGGGAAAACATCGAATAGGTATGGCATGACTTGAAAGACGTTACGGTCATCAAGATGGACCCGGACACAGGACGAGTCGAAAACGGAAAAACCATCACGCAATCGCGGACATGCCTCTTTGTGCACGAAATTGACGTTTGAACCATCATCAAAATGGAAAGTGGCCGTAGGTTTCGGATGTGTGCCCTTCGCGAGCCTTACATCGCCTAGGATCCCTATGTCTTTGGATCGAGTGAAGCATGCAGACTTCAATACGCGAGCATAACCAGACTTCCCGGCGCCATTGGGACCATAGATAACCGTGAGTTTTGGCCCGAAGCTTAGTGTTTCGTCAGCAGCTAGTGCATTGACGCCTTCAACCGAGTCTATGGAGGTTAAGGTGCAAACAGCTCCTGATGATTCGATCTCGAATTGGGGTAGAGTCATGTCCCAGGTGGCACGAGGTGCCCCTGGTGCACTAAGCCCTTGGTCGATTAGGTATTCGGTAAATACCGCATCCAGTGATTCATCGCTGAGCTCCGCCGATGCCACCAACCGGCTTAACAAAAAGCCCTGCCAGGGAGAAAGTGTTCTCCCCCAATCAGACAGCGCGTCGAAGATATTGAATACAGGCTGCGTCATAAGATGGGGTTCTACCCCGTTACTGCGGACACTTTTGAAAAAAGGCACAATGTGCCAAAGGAGTGTTCATGTCCAAACGCAGAAGATACAGCCCCGAATTCAAGCGCGAAGCCATCGCGCTATCTCGCCAGCCAGGTGCCAATTGCCGCCAGGTGGCCTTAGAGATTGGAATTAATCCCAACCTGTTGTCCCGGTGGGCGCGTGAAGCCGAAGAATTGCCAAGCAAGGCCTTCAAGGGCTCGGGAACGCCGCGTGACGAAGAGCTTGCCCACTTGAAGCGGGAACTGGCACGGGTAAAAAAGGAACGTGATTTTTTGCGCGAAGCGGCAGTGTTCTTTGCAAAGGAGTCGTCCTGAGGTATCAGACGATTCAACACTGTCGCAGTCTTTTCCCGATACGTCTTATGTGTCGTTGCCTGAAGGTATCGGCCAGCGGCTATTACGCTTGGGCATCTCGTCCGCAGTCCAGCAGGGCAAGAGCGAACGACCGTCTGCTGTCGCGTATCAGAGAGATTCACGATGACAGTGGCGGAATGCTTGGGTCGCCCGGTAATCCCCCCATTATTAGCGGAGCTCAGAAGTAGAGTCAGGCCACCATGGCCAACTTCTGTCGGGGCGTGATACCACCCAAGGCCATGTTTGGCCGTTCATTATTGTAGGTCCATAGCCACCGAGTTGCATATTCCTGAACCTCCTCAATGGAGTCGAACAGGTATTGGGCCAGCCAGTCGTAGCGCACGGTGCGATTGTAGCGCTCGATGTACGCATTCTGCTGCGGGTTGCCGGGCTGGATAAAGGCCAGTGCAATGCCCTGCTTCTCAGCCCAGGCAGCCAGCGTAGCACTGATGTATTCCGGTCCATTGTCACAGCGGATCTGGACGGGCTTTCCTCGCCATTCAATGATCTGATCCAGAGCCCGTATGACGCGCTCAGAAGGCAGCGACAGGTCTACTTCAATGCCAAGACCTTCCCGGTTGTAATCGTCAATCACATTGAACAGCCGGTAGCTGCGACCATCTTCTAACTGGTCGTGCATGAAGTCCATAGACCAGCTGGCATTGATTACCGTGGGCACCGCGAGTGGCTCGGGTTTCTCGCGTACCAAGCGTTTACGGGGCTTGATGCGCAGGTTCAGTTCCAGTTCCCGATAAATTCGATAAACACGTTTATGGTTCCAGAGGTATCCCTTTACGTTGCGCAGATACAGAAAACACAATCCAAAACCCCAGTTGCGCTGGTTATGGGTCAACCGAACCAGAAGGTCCGCGATCTCGGAATTCTCACTGTTGAGCCTGGCCTGGTAGCGATAGCAGGACTCACTGACACTGAAGGCTACACAGGCCAGGCGAATACTACAGCGACCAGCTGCAACAGTTTTTTGCGCCATCTCGCGGCGAAGAGATGGCTTTACCACTTTCCCTCAAGAGCCTCCTTGCGTAACTCGGATTTGAGGCGCTCTTCGGCGTACATTTTTTTCAGCCGCCGGTTCTCATCTTCTAGCTCTTTCATGCGCTTGATCATGGACGTATCCATGCCGCCGAATTTCGCTCGCCACTTGTAAAAACTGGCACTGCTCATACCGTGTTCGCGGCAGAGCTCCGGCACCGGTATGCCGCTCTCGGCTTGTTTCAGAATCGCCATGATCTGGCTGTCGGTAAAACGTGATGTCTTCATGCAGAATCTCCCTCCAAATAGCTTACGGAAAATTCTACTTCTAATCACCGCTGTTTTTTGGGGGGATTACCCAAGCACAGATTGGATGAATGGCATCACGAAAGCGTTCTTGGTCGCTTCCTCAGTCTGAATGGCACTTTTCTGCTGACGGATCTTTGCGGCCAAGCTGGCCAGGCGTTCTTCGAATTCCATTTCTCCCTCCTTGGGAGCTTCCTTGTTTTTGTGAGAGTCGGCTTGGGACCGGGCTCAGTTGATTCCATGAGCGTTGGCAATCAGTCAAGCAGAGTAATTAAGGCACCGCCAGCGCGTTCCCCACCTCAATGACAATGCACCGTCCCCGTGCTGGTTTCCATATGGCAACACTGCCCGGGCGGTGAGCTCTTCCGGCATCCACCTCCATGCATAATCGCTTCTGCGCTCTGGGTCATGCCTACCCGGGAAGACACGCTGGCGCTGACAGGCAGTGAGAAGAGGAGGGCGAGGATGGTAAGTACGGCGAAAGCTCTCATAGGTACTCCATTACATTGAGGCTGGAGTCATTCTGATATCACCCGCAGCTAATGGGCACAAGCGGTTTGCTGCTTATTGGACCAATGGACCTGATTGATCTTGACGATTGCTGAAAGGCTGCGCATGGCGTGGCAGCACGCTACCAATGATCTAATCTACTGGAACGCCCTGTTTGGCGGTCAGGCGGGTTGGCCTTTGGCATTGGTTGAGTGCGGAGAAGTGCGATGAAGACATATTGTGTGCTGATCGTGGCGATGAGCTTTTGCGGTATGGCGAGTGCAGGCATTCCGCTGTTCAATGCGACCTGTCCGGGCGAGATCGAGGTGCATGCCGATCAGGGCGGGCCGATTTATATCAATGGCAAGGAAGGGGCGTTGACCAAGTTCAGCGATACCTACTACGAGGCCAAGGGCAGCGCGGTGACAATTTCGTTGATGATCAATCCGGATGGTTCGCCTGATGTGTCCTACACCGGTCAGCATCGTGCCAATGGCGTGTGTGCGGTGAAGCAGGACTGAGGCTCCTACTGATGTGTTGTTTCAGGCAAAAAAAGAGGGCGCAATGCGCCCTCTGATTAGCCACTTATGAAGTTTATGGCTTGACCGGGTTTACAACCTGTCTGTCTACCATATCCTTGCCCATCCGGCCCCAGGTCAACAGGAAGCACAGAGAGCTGCCGAGGTACAAGCAAGCCATAATGATCATGGCGGTTTGCAGGCTTTGCGCGTAGACCTGGCCACAGACTTCCTGCAGGTTCTGATTTAGCTGGCCGAGTACGGCGGGGTGACACTGATTGCGCGCCAGTTCGCCAGCCGCGACCCCAAACTCGGCAACGCCGGACCTGAAGAAGATATCGGAGACTGCGCCAATGAACAGCGGGCCGAAACCGTAGCCAATCAGGTTGACCAGAAGCAGCATCACTGCCGTGGCCATGGCGCGCACACGCATGCTGACCACACCCTGGCCGATCGTGTACTGAGCGGCCAGATAGCCGTACTTCACGAAACCGGCGATGACCAGGCCGATGGCAGCGTAGAGCAGATTGTCGGTGGTGAAGGCGAAGATATAAAACGGAACCGAGATTGCCAGGCCCATCGCCGGTATCCAGGCGATGGCGCCCGGGTGCTTCTTGTAAATCCTGGTCGCTAGCCAGCCGGTGGCGAAGGTGCCGATGGCCGCAGACAGGGCTACCGGCGTGTTGATCCAGATCGCTGCCTGACCGGCGGTGATCTCGTAGGTGCGGACCAGAAAGAGCGACTGGAACGAGGAGATACCGTAACCGCAGAATGCGGCAATGGTCGCGCCAGCGGTCATCAACCAGAAAGCAGGCTTGCCCATCAGCTCGTGGATAGCCTCACCCAGGCTGGCACGCTCTTTTTTCTCAGCTTGCTGCGGATCGGTGTAGCCGCGCGGCGGCTCCTTGACCGTCAGTTTGAACACGATGGCGACCAGCAAGCCCGGCAAACCGACGACGAAAAAGGCGGTGCGCCAGTCGAACATGTCGGTAACCCAGCCGCCGATCAGGTTGGCGAACATGGTGCCGAGTGTGACGCCCATGGCGTAGAAGCCCAGCGCCTGAGAGCGTTCACGCGGGATGAAATAGTCCGCGATCAGGGAGTTGGCCGGCGGCGTACAGCCCGCTTCGCCGATACCCACACCGACGCGGCACATCAGCAGAATCCAGAACGCGCCGATGGTCACCGAGCCGATGGTAATTTCTGTCGCAAGGCCGCAGAGCGCGGTCATCAGCGACCACAGCGCCACGCAGACGGTCATGATCCATACACGATTGGCTACATCGGCAAAGCGCGCGAGCGGGATACCTACAGCTGTATAGAGCAGGGCGAAACCGAAGCCGGTGAGAAGCCCGAACTGGGTGTCGGTAATCCCGAGGTCTGGCACCAGATCGGGACCGACGACCGCCAGCAGGGCGCGGTCGACGAAATTCAAGATGTAAATAAGTGTCAGCGCGAAGAGCACATAATTGCGGTACGCCTTGGAACCATAGCCGACCAAGTGGCCTTGGGTCCCCCCATCTGCATTGATGGCACTCATGGATAACCCCTTCAAAGTACGTTGTTATAGGTATCCGCGGGCTGTAATCACACGTGGTGATCACTCGCTCCAGGCGGTGCCTGGCTGGCCTTGAGAACCGTCGAGAGTCCTTTGCGGCAAGCCAAGCTCGGCCAGTATAGTGACATAGTGGGTAGGGCGCCGCACAGAATCGTGGGATCTGTAGCGAGCCATATTCAGGTGGTGAATACCAGAACTCAGGGGATCATGAGCATCACCTCAACGCATGACACAACAGCGCAGCGCGGAACGGCCTGGCAGGTGGTCAGGGTGCAGTTTGCGGCGCGTACTCTTCCAGATACAGCGTTTCGGTATGCAACTGCTCAAGTGAGGCGCGATGTCCAACGCTGATGATGATCGCGTCGGGCAGGGTCTGGGTCAGCAATCCGTAGCAGTGAGCCTCCATGGCACTGTCCAGCGCCGAGCTGCTTTCATCCAGAAACAGTACGTTAGGGCGGATCAGCAGCGTTCGTACAAAGGCGCAGCGTTGCTGCTCGCCGAGGCTCAAGGTCTGAGACCAGTCGATTTCCTTGTCAAGATGCTCTGTCAGATGTTCAAGCTGACATTGCTGCAGTATGTGACTCAGGGTGGCGTCCTGCTCGGGGCGGGTTGGGGCAGGGTACCAGAGCATGTCGCGCAGGCTGCCGAGCGGCAGATAGGGCTTTTGCGCCAGCGTCAGTACGCTGCCCAGATCATAGGTAGCCTTGCCTGAGGCGTCGCTCCAGATACCGGTCAGGGCGCGGATCAGGGTGGATTTGCCAAAGCCGGAAGGGGCTTGCACCAGTAATCTGTCGCCGGACTGCAGGGCCAGATTCAGGCCGTTTAGCAAGGGTTTGCCATCGGGCAGCCAGAGCGAAAGATTTTCGATTTCGAGGCGCCCTGGCTGGTGTTCCAGCTGAACGCCAGGCTCGCCCTTCACGCTGTCCAGACGTTTTTGAAAGCCCATAAGGCGGTCGACTACGGCCTTCCATTCGGCAATCTCCAGAAAGGCACGCACCAGATAGGCCATGGCTTCGTGGACTTCGCCAAAGGCGGCGCTGATCTGCGTGAGACGGCCCAAGGGAAAGGCGCCAGCGAAGAATTGCGGTGCCATGATAAACATCGGAATCACGGTGGCGGTGCGCATGTAGAAGGTCGAGTAGCCGAGCACCACTTTCTGCTGTTTCACCAGGGCCCAGAAGTTTTCCAGCGCGGCGCTCAGACGCCGGTTGAAGCGGGCATCTTCCTCTGCCTCCCCACGGTATTGCGCCACGGCTTCGGCGTTTTCACGCAGGCGCATCAGCGAGAACCGGAAGTCCGCCTCTCTTTTCTGCTGAATGAAGTTCAGCCGCGGGAGGGCGCGCCCTAGCCAGAAGGCCCCACCCGTGCCGAGAATCGAATATAACATCGCGGCCCAGACCAGCAGGCCGGGGATGATGATCTCCTCCCCGCCGATTGGCAGCATGACCAGGCTCGAGGCCTGCCAGAGAATGTGCAGGAAGGAGAACAGCGACACCAGTGAGGTCATCAGCCCCAGGCTGAGCTTCAGCGACATGCTGATAAACAGATAGATATCTTCGGCTATCCGTTGATCCGGGTTGTCGGTTTCCGGGGCATTCAGCTGCAACTTGAGGTAACGATGGCGTTGCAGCCACTGCTGCAGAGTGTTCCGGGTGGACCAGCGACGCCAGCGCAGAGTCAGTTTCTGCTGAAAATGGAACGCGGCAACGGTGAAGGTGGCCAGCGCCAGTTGCAGCAGGATGAACTGGGCGCCGCCGATCAGAAAGGCGTCGTAGTCCAGCGCCTGCAGGGCGTTGTAGAAATGCAGATTCCAGAAGTTGGTGAGGATGTTGACCCCCACCAGGCACAGGTTCATGAGCACGGTTCCGAGCAACAATAGCCAGGCTGCACGTTTTTCCGTGGAGGTCCAGAAGGGCCGGGCGAGTAACCAGAAATCACGTAATGTCTGCATGTCGCCCCAAGTTACCCTACGTAAAACGCTTGGAGTTTATAGGCACAGGGCTATACCATCAACGCTAATCGTTCTCATTGGTTTTTAGCGGAAGTGGGGAGCAGGCTATCAAACTACCCGACTGGCTGTGCCAGGCATGGCCGCCCATCCAGCGTGTTATTCAGCACGAAAGCAATGGTCGACAGGCTGTGCCATTGAGCCGCCTTGCTGAGCCGGCTGTACTATTGCCGCTACTGGATCAGTTCTCTGAGTTATACCCGGGGTTGAAGCGCCCTCCGGTGGCTTCCCAGTGGTCGATGAATTATCTCAGCGTGCTCTTGCCCGCTACCCTGGCAGCAGTGCTGGCGGGCAAGCGGGAGATCGCGTTCTGGGATGACGAGGTCGCGCTGCTGCATGAGGTGGGCCAACCCGCAGCCCTGAAGATTCCCGATCAATTGAACGAGCTGACGCCGGATCAGCGTTCCGAGTACTGGACGCGCCTGCTGCTAGAGCATCTTGAACCGCTGATGGGCACTATCGCCGCCTGGGGTGGATTGGCACCCAAGGTGTTGTGGGGCAATTTGGCGGCCGTCTGGGATGGCGCATTTGCTCGCCTGGATCCTGACTTGAGCCTAGAAGGCTTTGCCGAGGCACATCGCTGGCTTGAGCAGGCCAGTGTGGCGGCAGGCCGCATAAGACCGCGGGCACTGCAATGGATGGCGGATTCCCCCGCACCTGAGGTCTGTGCGCGTATTCCGCTACGGCGACATTGCTGCCTGCATTACCAGTTGCATGCACCAGTACCGGGCAAGCCCCAGGTGCTGTGCGAGTCCTGTCCGAAATTACTCCGCTTGCCGCAGGCAGAGCAGGCCAGCTACCTGCGCTCGATTTATCTCGGCGACCACTAGTTCGCCGCACTCTTTGCCGGTACCGGCTGAATCCTTAGCCTGTTTCAAATGATAATAGTTATCAAAAGCATTGAATTACTTTGCTGCGATCGATAATATTTCGCGTTTGGGCGCGCCAGGCTTTTGCGCCGGGCTGCGTGGGGAGGGGCGATTTATCCAGGTCGCTTCAGGCGAGGTAACTAGGGGTAGGGTGAGATCCGAATGAACCACTTCAAAAGAAAAACGCTGGTACTGGCAGTGGCCGCTGGCCTGATGGCGACGAATTTCGCCTGGGCGGATGAGGCGGAAAAAGCCGGTGGTGCACTGCAGTTGAAGGATGTAGTGGTAACAGGCGAGAAGTTTCAGCGCACCCAGGACAGCACTCTGTCCAGCGTAGCGGTGATAACCGGTGAAGATATCCGTAGCCACGGTGATCAGGATCTGCAGGCCGTGTTGCACCGCACGCCAGGGGTGTACGCCCAGTCGGGTAACGAGAACTGGGGTATTCGCGGCATTCCGGTCTCCGGCTTTGATGATCAGGGCCCTGCGGCCATGAACGGAGCGGTATCGGTCTATGTTGATGATGCCCTGCAGGTCAACCGCCTGCTTACGCTCAACCCGCTACCGCTCTGGGATATGGAGCAGGTGGAGATTTACCGCGGAGCCCAATCCACTACCCAGGGGCGTAACTCGCTGGCTGGCGCCATTGTGATGAGAACCCGTAATCCCACGTTCAACCCGGAATTTGCCGTGCAGGGCAATGTGGGCAAGTACGGTGAGCGCGGCGCCTCGGCTGTCGCCAACGGCACGCTGGTGGATGGCGTAGTAGCCGGCAGGCTGGCGATCGATTATCAGACAGCCGACGGCTATATCGAGAACCAGTCGCTGAACAAGGATGCCAACCTGCTGCGCTCGTCCAACATCCGTGGCAAGTTGCTCATTCTTCCTTCAAATGACGCGGATCTGCTGCTGACCTTTGCCCGCACAGAGCAGCGCAGCGGTATCAACGCGGTAGCTGCGAATGACGGCAAGCCGGACTATTTCAATCTGTATGAGAACACCGAGACGTATAACACTCTGGAGCAGAACACGGCTACGGCCAAGCTGGACTATCGGCTGGATGATCTCTGGACCCTGACCAGTGTGACCTCCGGTACCTGGTCCGAGCATCGCTCGGTTCTCGATTTCGACCGTCTGCCAACGGTGACCCAGACTGCTCCTCGCCATCATGAACAGACGTTGGGTAGCCAGGAACTGCGTCTGGGCTATTCGGCGGAGCACGTTGAGGGGCTGGTTGGCGTATATCTGGGCCGGTTCGAAGGCGAAATAGACGATCAGCTGGTCAACGCCGGCACCGTGCTGCTGGACCAGCAGGGCAAAACCCGAATCGATAGTCAGGCTCTGTTCGGCGAGTTGAACTGGGAGTTCGTCGACCGCTGGCAACTGATTACTGGCTTGCGCTGGGATCATGAAAAGAACCGAACCCGCATCAACTACCCCACGGACGTGCTGGGTATTGCCGCCGACCCGGACGCAGATGAAGAAATCAGCTCCAGCGTGCTGCTGCCGAAGCTTGGCCTGAGCTATGCGCTGGCTGAAAACCAGTTGCTCGGCCTGACCTGGCAGCGCGGTTATCGCAGTGGCGGCGTCAACGTCAGAACCCGCGCCACGCACGAGTCATATGACCCCGAGTTCACCAGCACTTACGAGCTGGCTTGGCGTGGTAACTGGCTGAACAAGCGCCTGCGCACCAATGCCAACCTATATCACACCACCTGGAAAGATCAGCAGGTGTCTTTCCTGGATGTGAGTGACGACACGGTCAAGGTGGCTAATGCGGCGGACAGCCGTATGGCTGGCCTTGAGCTGTCGGCCGAGTACATGGTCACAGCGCAACTGCTGCTGAATGCCGGGCTGGCCTATAACGATACCAAGTACAACTCGTTCGTGCGTGACGGTATTGACCTAAGTGGCTATGAGTTTGTACATGCGCCGAAAGAGATGGCCAACATCGGTGCCAACTACACCTTCGGCAATGGTTTGATGCTGGGCGGCGATGTGGTTTACCAGGGCCGGAGCATTTCCAACTTCGACACCAGCGCTACCACTGTCATCGGCACCCGCTATAACGACAGTGTGGCGTTGGTAAACCTGAATGCGGAATACCCCTTGGGCGATGTCACGCTCAGTGGGTACGTGCGCAATCTGTTTGATGAGCGCTATATCACCAACAACCAGGGCGACGAATTGCTAGACGTCGGTGCGCCGATGACTTTAGGTATGGCCGCGCGTTACGACTTTTGAGGAAGGCTGGCGGCAGCAGGGTTGCTGCCGCCAGTGGGTGCATGGATGCACGTGGTGGCGCGGGAATCACTCGAACGTGGGCAGTACCTGACCTTCATACTTCTCTTCGATAAAGGCTTTCACTTCCGGGCTGTTCAGCGCCTTGGCCAGCTTCTGGATGGCGTCGCTTTCAGCGTTATCCGAACGGGCGACCAGAATGTTGACGTAGGGCGACTCGGCACCTTCGATAACCAGGGCATCTTCAGTCGGGTTCAGGCCGGCTTCCAGGGCGTAGTTGGTGTTGATCAGTGCCAGGTCTACCTGGTTGAGTACGCGCGGCAGGGTGGCAGCTTCCAGTTCGCGGATGCGGATGTCTTTCGGGTTTTCGGCGATATCACGAGGGGTGGAGAGGATGTTGCCCTGATCCTTCAGGGTGATCACGCCAGCTTTCTGCAGCAGCAGCAGGGCACGGCCGCCATTGGTGGCATCGTTGGGGATGACCACGTTGGCGCCTTCGGGCAGATCATCCAGGCTCTCGATCTTGCTTGAGTAGGCGCCGAACGGCTCGACATGCACGCTGGCGACGCTGACCAGGTCAGTGCCACGGCTGCTGTTGAACTCTTCCAGGTAGGGCAGGTGCTGGAAGAAGTTGGCGTCCAGGCGCTTTTCCGCGACCTGTACGTTGGGCTGTACGTAATCGGTGAAGACGCGGATGTCCAGCTCTACGCCATCTTCGGCCAGGGCCGGTTTGACGAATTCGAGAATTTCGGCGTGGGGTACGGCGGTGGCCGCGACGGAGATCTTCTCGGCAGCCAGGGCTGGCAGGGTGGTCAGCGCCGCAGCAGCGGCCAGGGCAGTAAGTAATTTCTTCATTTCAAGCTCCTTGTGGGATAACACGCAGGCTTGCGGCGGATAGCCGGTGGCCTGCCTTCTTTCTTGGGATAAATGTCTTCACTTGCGTGAAAAATGCACAACCAACCGGTCGCCGATGCTTTGCAGCACCTGGACCAGTATCAACAACAACACAACGGTAACGACCATGACATCCGGCTGGTAACGCTGGTAGCCATAGCGTACGGCCAGGTCGCCGAGCCCGCCGCCGCCGATCAGGCCGGACATGGCAGTATAGGACACAAGGGTAATCGCGGTGACGGTCACGGCGGCGATGATGCCCGGCATTGCTTCGGGCAGCAGGGCGCTGGTAACGATCTGCCGCGGCGTGGCGCCGGCGGCCTGCGTGGCCTCGATAATGCCGCGGTCCACTTCACGCAGGGCGGTTTCCACCAGCCTTGCGAAGAACGGGGTGGCGCCAATCACCAGCGGTGGAATGGCGCCGGCGACGCCCAGGGAGGTACCGGCAATCACTACCGTGAAGGGAATCATCACGATCAACAGGATCACGAAGGGCACCGAGCGCAGAATATTTACCACCAGCGACATCGCCTGGTAGAACCATTTCTGCTCGAACATCTGCCGGGGGCCGGTCAGAAACAGCAGCACGCCCAGCGGCAAGCCGAGCACGATGGTAAAGAAGATCGAGCCGCCGAGCATGCTCAGGGTGTCCAGCGTGGCCTGCCAGATTTCCGGCCATATGACGTTGGGGAACAGGGCCTCCATTAGCGTAGTACCTCCATATGCACGTCGGCGCGGGTAAAGCAGGCCAGCGCGGCGTCTATGTCGCCGCCGGTCAGGGCCAAGGTCAGCTGGCCGTAGGGCGTGTCCTTGATGCGGTCGATACGGCCGGCGAGGATGCTGTAATCCACGCCGGTTTCCCGCGCGACACTGCCGAGCAGCGGCGCGTAGGTGGCGTCGCCGGTGAAGGTCAGCCGCAGTATGCGGCCTTCCACGTGGGCGTAATCGTCACGCTGTATACCCTCGTCGATCTGCTCGTCTTCCATCACGAAGCGCCGGGTGGTCGGGTGCTGGGGGTGCAGGAACACCTCGGTCACCGCGCCCAGCTCGACAATCACCCCGGCATCCATCACCGCAACGCGATCACAGACGCGGCGTACCACATCCATTTCATGGGTGATCAGCACGATGGTCAGGTTCAGCTCGCGGTTGATCTGGGCCAGCAGCTGCAATACCGAAGCGGTGGTTTGCGGGTCCAGCGCGCTGGTGGCTTCATCGCAGAGCAGCACCTTGGGGTTGGTCGATAGCGCACGGGCAATGCCGACGCGCTGCTTCTGGCCGCCGGACAATTGCGCCGGGTACTTGTTGGCGTGCTCGGTCAGGCCGACGCGCACCAGCAGTTCGGCTACGCGGGTATTGATTTCGGCGCGGCTCAGTTCGCCAGCCAGCTTCAGGGGCAGGGCGACGTTGTCAGCCACGGTCTTGGACGACAGCAGATTGAAGTGCTGGAAGATCATGCCGACCTGGCGGCGGAAGGCGCGCAGGCCCTTGGGGTCCAGCTGGGTGACGTCTTCACCGTCGATAACGATACTGCCGCCGGAGGGTTCCTCCAGGCGGTTTATCAGGCGTAGCAGGGTGCTCTTGCCGGCGCCGGAGTGGCCGACAATACCAAACACCTCGCCCCGGTCGATCTGCAGATCGGTCGGCTGCAGCGCAGGCACTGACCGGCCTCCTACGCGATAGGCTTTGTGCACCTGCTTGAAATCAATCACGCATTTACCTTCCATCTGTAAAGCACGGCCCGGCATCCCGGGCGCGAAAGCCGGCTAGTCTACCTGCACGGCTTCATGCGGTAAAAATCTTTATCGGCCTATGGTTATAACTGGAATGGAGTATAGCGGCGGATCTGACGAGCGAAGGCTGTGGCCAGCGGCTGGCGCGCTTCAGCTTATCTCCTTCGCCTGCGCATGGATCGTCGCCTCAGGAACAACAGATCGTCCACTGCCGGCACAATGGCGAGTACCACCAGGGCCAGTGCCAGCGGAACCGTCGCGATATAGCCGATGTGCTTGAACCCCAGTGCACCGATGACCCCTCCGAGGAAGAAGGACATCAGCAGCAAGCTCAGGACTGTGAGCCTGGATCGGTTGGCCGAGACCTTGGGCAACGTTAGTGACTTATCCGCATTCCAATAGACCAGTTTGCCAAGCTCAATGCCGATGTCCGTGACGATGCCGGTAACGTGCGTGGTTCTGATTTCCGCATTCGACAGTTTGGTGATCAGGGCATTCTGCAAGCCCATGATGAAACATAGCAGCATGACGGTCACCGGCACGAACAGCCCGCTAATTGTCGACAGCTTTGCCCCGAGCAAACCAAAGCACAGCAGCAGAGCCGCCTCAAGCAGCAGCGGCAATGCAAACACGCCATGCATTTTTTGCCGGCGTGAGTAGTTGACCATCACCGCCGTGCAGGCGGCGCCCAGAAGAAAACACAGCAAACCGCCAATGCCGCTCAAAACCAGCCCATACCCGCCCAGCGCAATGTTGTCCGCCATGGAGGCGACGATGCCGGTCATATGTGAGGTGTGTTGCTGAACCGCCATAAAGCCACCGGCGTTGGTAGCGCCGGCGACAAAGGCCAGCACGAAACCCAGATGCCGGTTGGCGTCAGTGCTGCGCTTTCGGCCGGCTAGCCTTCTGGCAAGATTGATTGGCATCTGCACTTACTCATTACATGGGGCTAGCGGGAGGGGTGGCTGGGCCAATGGGGATATGGAAGGCAGGGGAGAATCTAGCAGTGCACCTCTACTCGTTTTATACCCAGCTCCTTCAGCTCATCAACTACATCGTCCAGGCGCACGAACGACTCGACTGACTCCATGTCGTTGACCAGAAAAAAGCTCTTGCCCGCGCCCTTTTTGAAAAACACGATCCATTCTTTGGTATTGGCGGGGTTTGCCATCACGTGGGTATCGAAAACGATCCCTCGGGCATGCCGGTTCTTTACATCTTCACGCGTCATTCAGATCACCGCAGTATAAGGAAGGCTCGCGAGAGGGGGCTTGCAGTCTAGTGGTGGAGACCGCGCTTTGCCGTCAGGAGAGTCGCGTTGATTCTACACCTGTCCGCAGCTTCATGCGCTTTACGCAGAGCCGTGACTGGCCAGCGCAGCATTCAGCACCAAACCGGTGCAATTCAACATCGTTGTCGCGCCTGCGCTTGTATACAATGGCCGTTGCCATAAACTGAACTTGCTCCGTACAGAGAGACACTCACCCATGAAAGAACCCCGGTCACTGTCTGCCGCCACTTTGGCTGACCCTGATCCTGCTGCGTCTGGCCAGCAAAAAGCCGAAACCAGAGGCACCAGCCACCACGAGCGAATCTACCGCGCCATCAGCGATGCGGTGATCGAGCACCGGCTCAAGCCGGGCGCGCGCTTGCGCGAGGATGCGCTGGCTGAGGTGTTCGGCATCAGCCGCACCGGTATCCGCAAGGTGTTGCAGCGCCTGGCCCTGGAGCAGTTGATAACCCTGACGCCCGGCAAGGGCGCGGCGGTGGCGCGGCCGACGGCGGAGGAGGCGCGGGAGATCTTTGATGCCAGGCGGATGATCGAGTGTGCCTTGATGGCTCGCTTGGCTACGCGCATTACCGCAGCCGAGATCGAAGAAGTGCGTGCAGTTGCCCAGCGTGAACAACAGGCGCTGCGTGGGCATGAGCAGAGTGCGGCGATCAGGGCGTCTGCGGCCTTTCATGCGCGCCTGGCGGAATTGGCGGGTAATCAGACGCTGGCACCGTTTGTTGCGCAGCTCTGTTCGCGCTCGTCATTGATTCTGGCGGTGTATGGGCACTCGGGCGACCTGGGTTGTGACTGCAATGATCACAATCACCTGGTGGATCTGCTGGAGGCGCGGGACAGTGACGGCGCAGCGGCCTTCATGCACCGGCACCTGGATGCGATCGAAGGTTCGCTGTCTATTGAGGATGCGGTGGATGAAACGCCGGATCTGCGCGATGTATTTGCTGTCTACCAGCAGGAAAGTGCCAGCTAGCGCGGCAGTCAACCGGAGACGGCTGGCCTCGCCGAGCAAGGCCAGCCGATGGCGCGATTACTGACGGAACCGTTGGCAGGGCGCCCAGTGTTTCATCAGCAGGAAGTACACGAGACCCGCCGGGATCAGGCTGGCATACCAGGACACGGACGAGAACGTCAGCGCCACTATCACACCCACTACGGTCGCGATCAGTGCCGCATAATTCATACCGCTGTAAGGCCCCTGGGCGTTGTACAGATGCTCCAGGTTCAGCGTGCGCTTGCGGATCAGATAGTAATCCACCACCAGAATCGCAAAGATCGGACCGAGGAATGCCGAGTAGGTCTGCACAAACACTTGCAGGCCGGCGGCTGATTCTGCGGTCACCAGCTTCCAGGGAAAGGTGGCAAAGGCCAGCAGACCGACGATGATGGTGGCCGGGCGGAACGACAGCTTGAACACATCCATCAGGATATAGGTCGGCGGCACCACGTTGTTCAACACGTTGGTGGTGACCTGGGCGAAGGCGATAAACAGCAACGTGGTCATCAGTAACGGGGTGTTGTCTACCGCGTTGGCGAATACCTGGATCGGGTCGGCGACGCCGGTCGCTTCCGAGACCATGTAGCCGATCAGGCCCATGAACAGCGTACACGGCAGGATCGACATCGAGTAGATGATGGTCAGCAGCGACGGGCTGGAACCGTGCTTGTGTTCTCGCGAATAGTCACTGACGTTGAGGATCATGGTGCTGTAGATGCCGAGGAACAGCATGGTTGCGCTCCAGAACGGCAAGCCCCAGGAGCCTTCCATGGTCAGCAGGTTGGTCGAGAGTTCATCACCGTAGCGCTGCACTGTGCTGTAGAACATGTACACCAGCGACGCGAGAATAAAGGCGCTGCCGATGTTCTCCAGCCACTTGATGCCCTGAAAGCCCATGACCGACAGGCCGATCTGCAGGAACTGGAAGGTAATGAAAAAGAACACCAGGTTGTCGAAGCCAAACAGAGTGGCCGACACCATGTTCAACGCGCCGGCGCCAATCCAGCTCTGAAACCCGTACCAGACGATAGCCGGCACTGCGCGCACCAGACCCGGCAAGCGGGTACCGGCAAAACCGAAGGCGGCGCGCGCCTGAACCATAAACGGGATGCCGTATTTGTAGCCGGCTGCACCATTAAGGGCCAGGGCAATGCCGATTACAAAGCAGCCGATGGCAATCGCCAGGGTCGCCTGGATCAGGTTGAGGCTGCCGACAACGCTGGAGCCCATGGTAAAAGTACCGATGGAAACGCAGCCGCCAAACCAGGCCAACAGATAGGACACGCGCCCCATGATGCGGGTTTGCTGGGGTGCGAGCGATTCTTCACCGATGGCCTTGGTCGCCGGTTGGCCGGGCTGGGCTGTGTGTGTGCTGGTTTCGTTGCTCATGAGGCAACCTCGCTATTGTTGTTATTCATCATTCTCTCCATGGCGTTGTTGTTATGGGTAGTGCAATGTTTATTCCAGCTTCAGGTTGGAATAGCTCTCGAAGCGCCCGACAAAGGGCTTCGGCCGGGGGAAGGCCAGATCGCCGAATTTGCTGGTGCCCAGTCCCAGGCCCACCACTGCTTCAGCCAACTTGATTGCAGCGGTGACACCTTCCACGACCGGCAGGCCGACGGCTTCGCTGATTTTCGGTGTCAGGTCGGCCATGCCGCCGCAACCCAGGACGATGGCGCCGATGTTGTCCTCGCGCTTGGCACGCAGACATTCTTCGATAATCAGCTCCAGTGCCCGGTCGGGATGCTCTTCCAGGTCCAGCACGGGAATGTCGGCCGCGCGGATACGCCGGCAGTTATGGCTGAAGCCGTAACTTTCCAGCAGGTGTTCGGCGATGATCATGGTGCGGGGCAGGGTGGTGACAATGGAAAAGCGCGTGCTGATCAGGCTGGCCATATGAAAGGCCGCCTCGGCAATGCCGATCACCGGCGCGCGGGTCAGCTCGCGGGCAGCGTAGATGCCCGGGTCGCCAAAGCAGGCGATGATATAGGCGTCAGTTCCTTCGCGTTCGCCGGCCAGCACTTCCTCGATTACGCCCATGACGCTGACGGCTTCATCAAAGTGGCTCTCGATCGACACCGGCCCGCTCTTGGGTTGGCAGGCAGTAATATGCGTGCCGGGTGAGGCCACTGCCCTGGCCGCTTCTCCGATAGTGTCCGTCATGGCTTGCGTGGTGTTCGGATTGATGACGCGGATATGCATGGCTTTGGCCTGTTTTAGATTTGTACACAAAGATCGAGTTTAATTGTATACAATTGCTTTGGTCAAAAACTAAAAATACAGTTGGTCTCTCAACTGGTCTAGAAAGGTTATGCAGTCATGAGCATTCATGCCAATTACCCGCGGGATCTGGTCGGCTATGGTCGGAACCCGCCACATGCCAACTGGCCGGGCAAGGCCCGTATCGCCGTGCAGTTTGTGCTCAACTACGAAGAAGGCGGCGAGAACTGTGTGCTGCATGGCGACAGCCATTCGGAAAAATTCCTTTCGGAAATCGTCGGCGCCGAGGCGTTCCCGGCGCGGCATCTGAGCATGGAGTCGATCTACGAATACGGCTCACGCGCCGGGGTATGGCGGATTCTCAATGAGTTTGAAAAGCGCGGCCTGCCGCTGACGGTGTTTGGCGTGGCCATGGCGCTGGAGCGTCATCCGGATGTGGCCATGGCGTTCAAGGAACTGGGGCATGAAATTGCCTGCCACGGCTGGCGCTGGATCCATTATCAGGATATGCCCGAGGCCACCGAGCGCGAGCATCTGCAGCGCGCAATGGATATCTTCCAGCGGCTGTATGGTGAGAAGCCCCAGGGCTGGTACACCGGCCGCGACAGCCCGAATACCCGTCGCCTGCTGCTGGACGAGGGCAGCTTTCTGTATGACAGCGACTATTACGGCGACGACCTGCCGTTCTGGACCCGCGCCGCCGACAGCCAGGGCGAGCTGCACAATCACCTGATAGTGCCCTATACCCTGGACACCAACGATATGCGCTTCGCCTCGCCCCAGGGTTTCAACACTGGCGACCATTTCTTCAGCTATCTGAAGGATGCCTTCGATGTGCTCTACGAAGAGGGCAGTGAGCAGCCGAAGATGCTCTCGGTTGGTCTGCATTGCCGGCTGATCGGCCGCCCCGGGCGTTTCCGCGCGCTGCAGCGGTTTCTGGATTATATCGAGACCCATGATCGGGTCTGGGTAACGCGCCGCATCGACATTGCCCGCCATTGGGCCGAGCATCATCCTGTTTAACTAGTCCGTTTTCAGCCGTTTCACGTCAAGGAGTCACCGATGACCCAGCGTTCGAATGAACCCAGAAGCTATTTCGCGCCGACCGGCGGGCACCCGCCGCAAACGCAGCTGCTGACGGACCGCGCGGTATTTACCGAAGCCTATGCCGTTATTCCCAAGGGCGTGATGCGCGATATCGTCACCAGCCATCTGCCGTTCTGGACCGGTACCCGCCTGTGGGTGCTGTCGCGGCCGTTGACCGGTTTTGCCGAAACCTTTTCCCAGTACATTATGGAAGTACAGCCCGGCGGTGGCAGCGACAAGCCGGAAACCGATCCGCGCGCCGAAGCCGTGCTGTTTATCGTCGAGGGCGAACTGGCGCTGACCCTGAACGGCCAGGTGCACAACATGCAGCCGGGTGGTTACGCCTTTATTCCACCGGGCAGTGATTGGACCGCGCGCAACACCTCGGATGCCACGGTGCGTTTCCACTGGGTTCGCAAGGCTTATGAAAAGGTGGAAGGCATTGAGATGCCAGAGGCCTTTGTCACCAACGAAAATGACGTCGAGCCACTGGTGATGCCCGACACCAACGGCTGCTGGAGCACCACGCGCTTTGTCGATACCCAGGACATGCGCCACGACATGCATGTGAATATCGTCAACTTCCTGCCCGGCGGCGTGATTCCCTTTGCCGAAACCCACGTGATGGAGCATGGCCTCTATGTACTGGAGGGCAAGGCGGTGTACCTGCTGAACAAGGACTGGGTAGAAGTAGAAGCCGGCGACTATATGTGGCTGCGCGCCTTCTGCCCGCAGGCCTGCTACGCCGGCGGCCCCGGCCCGTTCCGTTATTTGCTGTACAAGGACGTCAACCGTCACATGAAACTGCCGACTTACGGCAGCTGAGCGGAGAAGCTGATGAGCACTGACACTGTGTTGCAACTGATCGCCGAGCCGCTGACGCCCGAGGCCTTTGCCGCCTTTGGCGATGTGATCGACCATCGTAAAGCCGAATATTTCATGATCAACAGCGGCCGCACCCGCCGTTATCATGATCTGGCCAAGGTCGAGACCCTGGGTGAGGAAGCCCGAACCCTGATCAGCCTGTTTGTCAGCCAGCCGGTCGAGATGCCGCTGGAACTGACCTTTCTCGAGCGTCACCCGCTGGGCAGTCAGGCCTTTGTGCCGCTGCACGGCGAACGTTTTGTGGTGGTGGTCGCCCCAGCAGGTGATGCGATTGATCCGGCCAAGGTGCGCGCTTTTGTAACCGATGGTCGCCAGGGTGTGAATTATCACGCCGGCACCTGGCATGCGATCCAGTCAGTGCTTGAGAGCGAAGGTGAATTCCTGGTGGTTGATCGCGGCGGTGCCGGGCACAACTGCGACGAGTACCCCCTGCCGATACGGGTCACCCTGGCCTGATCAGGCGGCCACTATTCGCGGCGCGACTGTCAAACCCGAGACAGACTCGCGCCGCGAATACAGGCTACTTTCCATGGTTTTGCGGGACGCTCGTTGCCCGCTGGCCATGGAGATTTTCGTTATGTCATTTGCATCCAAGGTAGTCTGGATCACCGGCGCGTCCTCAGGTATTGGCGAGGCGCTGGCCAATGCATTCCTGGCATAGGGCGCGGAGGTGATTCTTTCCGGCCGCCGGGCCGACGCACTGGAAACCGTCGCAGCTCAAGCTCCGGAACGCACGCTGGTCCTGCCGTTTGAAACCACCGAATATGATCGCCTGCCTGCTCTGGTCGAACAGGCCTGGAACTGGCGCGGGCGCATTGATGTGCTGATCAACAACGCCGGCATAAGCCAGCGCAGCCTGGCGCTGGATACCTCTTTTGACGTTTACCGCAAACTGATTGAAGTCGATTACCTGGCGCCCCTGGCGCTGACCCAGGCATTACTGCCGCGCATGGTCGAGCAGGGTGGCGGGCAGCTGGCAATTGTCAGTTCGGTGGCCGGCAAGGTCGGTACCGCGCTGCGCACCGGTTACTGCGGTGCCAAGCATGCGGTCGTCGGCTATTTCGAGGCGCTGCGGGCCGAGGTCGAAGACGCCTACGGGATTGGCGTCAGCGTGATTCTGCCGGGCTCGGTGCGTACCGCTATTGCCCAGAACGCATTGGAAGGCAGCGGCGCTGCGCGCGGGCGTTCGGATACCAATATCGACAACGGTATCGATCCGGTTGATGCGGCGAAAACCATTTTGGATGGCCTGAGCGCCCGCCAGCATGACATCGTCGTGGCTGAAGGTATGGAGCTGGGTGCGCTGCAGCTGCGTACAGCCGATCCGGCCAAACTGTTCGCGATCACTGCCAAGGAAGGTGCGCGTCTGGCCAAGGTACGCGCCGAGCTGGGCGCCGGCGCATCGGTGGATCCACTGGCGGTAAACAAGCAGTAAAAGGCGATTGCGTCAGCCTTGCGGCGTCAGGGCAATCTGCTCGCAATACTGCATCAGATTGTCCGGCAGGTCGGCAGGGCAGACGCCGCATTGCTTGTTGCCGGGCACCGCGTGGTCGATGAACTTGGGGTAGGGCAGGTTCAGATTGGCCATGATGGTCTTGAATTCGTCCAGGGTCTTGTCCATGCCGAGCCGCGGGTTGCGCTTTTTTTCCTGGGCGATGGTGCTGACGCGGCGGTCCTGATAGTCATGGGCCGGATACACCAGATAATCGTCGGGCAGCACAAACAGCTTATCTCTGACGCTCTTGTACAGTGCCTCGGCATCGCCGTTCTGAAAATCCGTGCGCCCGCAGCCATCGATCAGCAGGGCATCACCGGTAAATAGGCGATCACCCAGCAGGTAGGCGAAGTGGCCGTCGGTATGCCCGGGGGTATGCAGTGGAGTGATATCCAGGCTGCCGACCCTGAACGGCCGGCCTTCTTCAATACCGATATCGGCGCAGGGTAGGTGATCGAATGCCGGCGCGGCGATACGGCTGCCCACACGTTTCTTCAATTCCAGTGCGGCGGTGATGTGGTCGGCATGGATATGCGTATCCAGGCTGTAGACCAGTTTCAGCCCCAGGTTGCCGATCTCCGTGAGATCGCGATCAATGGTGGCGATGACCGGATCAATCAGAATAGCCTCGCCGGTTTCTTCGCAGCCCAGCAGGTACGTATAGGTGCTGGAGACGGGTTCGAATAGCTGCCTGAATATCATAAGGTCTTCCGCGAAAGGTTTGTGTTGATTGTGTGAGTGTAACGAGCGGTGCAGGGCTGATAATTGTCCTGGAGCAAGATTCTGCAGGGTCATCCATTCTCACCAGGCATTGGCAGGTTACAGGCCCTTGCCCAGAACCTTCCCTTCAACTGCTTTGCCGTATAGATTCACCCCATCATTGGCATGGTATTTAACTCGTGTTTTCTCCACCGAACCGTCGACCAGGCGAGGGTCCTGAGGACGCTCTTTGCTGTTCATAAAAGCTGCCACGTGCCAGGCATCTTCATTGCTCAAGGTGCCGCCCTGGCCCAGCGGCATGTTTTCTTTGATGAATGCGGCCGCTGTGTTGATCCTGTGCATCCCCGCGCCCCAGTTGAACGAATCAGCTCCCCACAAGGGAGGAAACACATAGTCATTTCCTGCCTTCTGTCCTTCACCGTTTTCGCCATGGCATAACACACACTGGGCAGTATAGATTTGCTTGCCTTTGGCAAGATCATAGCCGCCCTCGGGCTCAGGTACTTCGGGATAAGCGCGTCCTGGCAGCTCTTGGCCGGTCGGTGCGCTGGTGGAAAGCCAGTATGAATACGCAGAAAGGGCTGCAATCACTGGGCTGTCTGCCTCCGGCGCCGTGCCGTTCATGCTGTACTGAAAACAACCCTGAAGACGTTCGGTATAGCTGTTCACCTTGTCATTTTTTGACCGATAGGCTGGGTACATGGTGTAGGCAGCCCATAGCGGTGCCGAGTTGGCTTTGCGACCCTGCTCCAGGTGGCAGTTGGCGCACGCGAGACCGTTGCCGACATACTCGGGAGCGCGATTTTTGGTATCGACGAATATGGCGCGGCCTTCCTGTACCAGCTTGCCAAAGGCGTTATCCGGCAGCTCACTCTCCGATGGGGGTTGGAAATACGGGTCGCTGCCCGCGGTCGCATCAGTGTGAATCTGCGACTGATCCTCGGTCCTGCTGGTGTCAGCATGGGCCGGCATGACAAGGGCGATGAACAGCAGAGCGCTTGAGGACGTTTTCATTGTTCTGCCCCTGTTTCAATCAAGCTGGCGAAGTACGCCGAGACCGCCTTGATCTCGTCGTCGGTTAGCTTGCGGGCTATATGACCCATGAGGTCATTAGGGTCGTTCTTGCGCGTACCCTGTCGCCACGCATTCAACTGCGAGGAAAGATACTGAGCTGATTGCCCTGCGAGTGGCGGAAAGGCTTCGCCGACACCTACTCCGCTTGGTCCATGACAAGCTACGCATTCAGGAATATTACGATCCCAAGCACCCCGGAGCGCCAGGATTTCGCCAAGCGTGTGGGCCTCAGCCGCACGTCCGATTCTTTTAACCTGTGGGGCTGGCTTATTGGCCAGCATCGTGGTAACGGCTTCCACTTCTTCAGGCGTTAGTGCGGCAGCGATAGGCTGCATGATCGGGTTCGCGCGATCACCTGACAGGTAATCGTCGAGCTGTTTTTGCATGTAATCAGCAGACAAACCGGCGAGCCGAGGAAAGCCGGCCGCCGCCATCCCTTCGCCCTCGGTGCCATGGCAGGTGCTGCATGCCATCGCAGCGGGGTTGGCACCCCCTTTCGTGTACACAGCAGTTGCGTCTGCGGCGAAGACTTGCAGGCTTGAGGCCAGAAGAATACCGGCGAGCGACCAGTAAGCAATTTTCATATAGGCCTCTGTTTAGTTGTGGCGATAACCGGCGGGCTAGCGTGCAAGATCTGCGTTGATGGTGGGAGTGTAGTCTGCGCCGGACTGCGCTGCGCATCTATTATTCCGGCCCCATGATCTCTGCCAGACGATCCGGCCGCGGTGCGCCCTGCTGCTGTTGCATATTGCCCTTGTCATCCAGATAGAAGATGGCCGGTGTAGCCTGGGCGCCGAGCTGGGCCATCAGGTCATGATTGGTTTTCAACTGCTGGGCGATCGCTGCGGGGATGGTGTCCAGCGCTTTTACTTCATCACCTGCTTCATGCTCGTGCAGTGCAGCTGCCGGGTCTTTGGCGACGAGAATGGCAGCTGATTTGCCGGGGCTGTCCTCCCTTAATATGCCGACCATGATGTGTCGTAGTTGAACCTTGCCTGATTCGACCCAGGGACGTGCCTGTTTCCAGAACATGCTGCAGAACGGGCAGTTGGGGTCGGTGAAGGTGTAGACCACACGCCCGGCATCATCCGCGCCGTCACCGATCCAGTCACTGGCTTCCAGTTGCGCCCACATTTCTTCGCCCATGGGGCCATAAACCAACTTATCGAGAGCCGCGCGGCTTACGTCTGTGCCGGTAGCATCCAGCATGGTGCCGACGATCACGTGTTGCTGGTCTTCGGTAAGGAATAGCGCCATGCCCTGGCCGTTGAATTTGCCGGCATAGCCCTTTAGACCCGAGGGCGCGTCAAACTGACCGACGATCTCGACACCACGCTCTACTGTCGCGGCAATGGGTGCGGGCCAGTCTTCGGCATGGATCAATGGGCTCAGGCTTAACAGCAGGGCGGGGAGCATATGCTTTGTTTGCAGTCGGATCATGGTGTTGGTTCCTCTTTGAGTTTGGCAATCTGGCGGGACAGGCTCGCAGCGGACAACTCGCCGAGGTGGCTGGCGACCTGCTGGCCTTGGGCGTTGTAAAAAAGCGTGGTAGGTAGCGCCTGTGAGCCGACCTGCTGGCCGAACTGGCCACCGGTATCCAGCAGCGCGTTATTCAGCGTTAGTTCGTTTTCGTCGAGAAATCGGACGATTTCGCCCTGACCTTCGCCTTGATTGACAAAGGCAAAGACGATATCGGTGTGCTGTTGCTGGGCGTCGGCCAGCACCGGCATTTCCCGCCGGCAGGGCGGGCACCAGGTAGCCCATAGGTTGACCACCAGTGGCCGGCCATTGAGTTCTTGCAGCGAGACGTGTTCTCCCTCCATGTCCAGCAGTATCATCTCGGGCAATTGTGTACCCTGCTGCATGGCGTGGAGCATGTAACTGCTGACGCCCCAGAAAATCAGCCCCACTGCCAGAGCGCCACCCAACGGCACGCGCAAGGTAATATCACGCCAGGCGAGTCCCAGGCCTGCTCCTAGCGCAGCAACGATCCCTGGCCAGATGATAAATCCGCCATCGCGAATATCGATAATTCGCCAAAAGCTGTCAGTGAAGTGCTCGAAATACATAACCACAAATGCCAGGCGCGCGACGACCAAGCCGAGCAGCAAAAGGTTGAACAGGTGCTTTTCAGGGTTACGTTCGCGGTGGCGACCTAACCACCAGCCGGTCAGGGTTGCCACGACAAGGCTGACCAGCAGGATGAAATGTGAGCTGGCCATGGCCAGCGGGCCTACATTGACCGTCAGCATTACCCGTCCTCTTTAGTGGTTTGCCATTTTTGCAGGAATTCTTCAGCGTTCACTTCGCCGGTGATACGGTTCGCCCGGCGCTCTCGGCCATCGGGGCCGATCCACAACAGTGTGGGTGGGCCATGTATCTCGTATCTTGAGAGGAGTTGGCGGCTTTCTAAGCTATTGCTGGTCACATCCGGGCGCAACAGCCGGACACCTTCCAGGCTGGCCATTACGTCAGTTCGGCCAAAGATCTGCTGCTCCATGACCTTGCAGGACACGCACCAGTCGGCGTAATAGTCCACCAGTACCCACTTGCCCGCAGCGCTGGCATCAGCCAGTTGCTGGTCTAGCTCTGCTGTCGTGTCCAGCGTAGTAAAGGCATCCATGTGGCTTTCGGCAGGCGCGCCGATGGCTGAGGCTGTATAGACCGTCAGAGGCTGCCAAGGATTGGTAGCGCCACCGGCGGCGCCCAGCAGCAGCGTCAGACTCCATACGCCGGCGAGTGCGGCAAGAGTATGCAGTATTGCACTGTGGGTGCTGTGGCGTGCGGTCTGCATAATCGTGGCGGTGGCGCCGAGTAGTAACACGGCGAACAGGCCTAGCCATAAGGATTCGTCCAGTGCCGGGCGGACGATCAAGAGCGCCGATGCCAGAAATACAAAGCCGAAAACTACTTTGATCTGATTCATCCAGGGGCCAGGGCGCGGTAAAAACCGCGTCCCCAGAGTGACCACCAGCAACAGCGGAATGCCCATGCCGATGCCCAGCGCAAAGAGCGCCAGGCCGCCTTGCAGGATGTCTCCCGTCTGGCTTATATACAGCAGCGCACCGGCCAGCGGCGCGGTCATGCACGGTCCAACCAGCAGGCCGGAGAATAACCCGAGCATGGCGGCACCACCCAGATGACCGCCGGTTTGCTTGCGTCCGGCTTGATCGAGTTTGTCCCTAACAAAGGCGGGGAGTTGCAGCTCGAAGATCCCGAACATGGGCAGGGCAAGTAGAACGAAAAGCCCCGCGAAAGCACCGAGTAACCAAGGCTGCTGCAGCATTGCCTGAAGATTGCCGCCGAGCATTGCGGCAAGCATGCCCAGTGCGGCGTAGACCATGGCCATGCTGATGACATACACCGAAGCGAGCATCAGTCCGCGGCGTGGAGTCGCGCCGCTGCCGACCACCAGCCCAGCCAGAATCGGCAACATGGGTAGCGAGCACGGGGTAAAAGCCAGCAGCAGCCCGAGGCCAAAGAACAGCGCCAGTGCCAATGGTAACGACCACTCATGGAGCTGGCTGGCCATGCGCTGGTCTTCCGCTTGGGCTAGTGAGTTCTGTGCCTCTGGCGCATCAGCCGCTGCCTCGTCTGCTGTACCGATATCAAGGCTTTGCGGCGGATAGCACAGACCGGCATCGGCGCAGCCTTGCCAGGCAACTGTGAACTGGCCGGAATACCCTGGTGGAACTGTCAGTTGTAGCGAGTCACGGTAAATCTCGGATTCGCCAAAGAACTCGTCGCTGTGAGGAAGGCCAGCAGGCAGGGCCGGGTGAAACTCCTGATCCAGGCCGGAGAACGTCAGGCGTTGCTGATACAGGTAGTAGCCGGGGGCAATGTGCCAGGTCAGTTGGGTTTTACCATCGGTACTCTCGCCGACCACCAGCTCAAAGGCTTCTTCCACTGGCAGAAACTCGCTGTCACTACCGTCCCCGCTGCTCAGACTTACGAGAGCGAATGCGAGGCTCGACCACACCAATAGACAGGGTAAAACCAGAACATAGCGCCATCTCATGCTGTAATTGCTCCAACCGCGATTCGATGGAGCGCAGTATGGGTTAGCAGGATTAACGTCGAATTAACCCAACACCCTGCGGCCGTTATGACTGTTAATCCGCCGTTAATCATTACAATGGATACTGATGCCACGCAGCAGCGGATGAACTATGCATATTCTCCTTGTCGAAGACGACCCCCTGATTGCCAGTGGTATAGCCGCTGGGTTGGCAGCTCAGGGCATGACTGTTGATTCGGTGGGCACTGCTGCTCATGCTGAAGCCATGCTCGGCACCATCACCTTTGATGTGATGATTCTTGATCTGGGCTTGCCGGACGAGGATGGATTATTGCTGCTGCGCCGGTTGCGCGCTCGAGAAGTACCTATACCAGTGCTGATATTGACCGCCCGTGATGCGATCAGTGATCGCGTTGCCGGGTTGCAATCGGGCGCTGATGACTATCTGGTAAAACCCTTTGATCTGCGCGAATTGAGCGCCCGCCTGCATGCCATGGTGCGACGCTCCAGTGGCCGCAGCACCAATCTGATCAAGCACGGAACGCTGGTTTATGATCCCGATGCTGCACTGGTATGGCTGAACGATGCTCCGGTGGATCTTTCACGTCGTGAGCGAGCCTTACTCAACACTTTGCTACTTCATAAGGGCCGTGTGCTGAGCGCAGGGCAATTGAAGGACAGCGTCTACGGCATGAGTGATGAGCTGGAAAGTAACGCGCTCAACGTCCATATCCATCATTTACGCCGCAAGCTGGGCAACCACATCGTCGAGACTGTGCGCGGGGCAGGTTATCGCCTAGGTCCGGCGGCCTCTGCTACGTCCCCTGCAAGAGGTTCGGGAGAATGAGTTTACGCTTGCGCCTGACCCTGACGTTGGGATCCACGTTCATCATTTTATGGTCATTGGCGGCAGCTTGGATGCTCTATGACCTGCGGGCCGAGATGATGCGTTCGCTGGATCAGCGTCTCGCCGCGTCGGCGCAGATGGTTGCGGGTCTGCTGGTACAAATACCGCAGTCATCGCAGCCAGAGACCGCGGAGCGCATAACCGCTCAACGGCTGGGTATGCCAGACGGGCTCACATGCCAGGTCAGTTCTTTACGTGGCGAAGTGATCGCGCGCAGCAACCCGGAGCTCGCGGAGCCGCTCGACGCACAGCAGATCGGCTTTCGCGACCAGCAAGTGGATGGTGTGAGTTGGCGCAGTTATACATTCGAGCAGCACGGCATGCGCATCACCACTGCGGATCGGCTGGACGAGCGCCATACTCTGCAATCTTCAGTACTGTTGGCGGCGGCTCTGCCGGTGGGCGTGGCGTTGCTAGGCACACTGCTGTTGCTCTGGTTGGGCGTGCGCAAAGGCCTGGAGCCGCTGCGGCACATGGCTGATGCTCTGCTTCAACGTGGCCCGGATTCGCTTGAACCATTGCAGCTTTCGCCGCTGCCGAGTGAACTGCAGCCCCTCCAGGACAGCCAGAATCAGTTATTTGAACGGATCGCCCATGCCATCGAGCGAGAACGGCGCTTTACCGGCGACGCAGCCCATGAATTGCGCAGCCCTCTAACCGCCATCAAAGTGCATTTGCAGGTGGCGGGAATGACTACGGGTGCGGAGTCTGCTCATGCACTAGTGCAGGCCGAGAAGGGCGCCGATCGTTTGCAGAGCACGCTTGAACAATTGCTGCTACTGGCGCGGGTTGAGGGGCAGCAATCTTTTGAGGAGGGTGCTCAAGCCACCGCGTTAGAGGTAGCCCGATTGGCGATTCAGGATGTGCCTGGCACCAAAGAGCGTGTGGAACTGTGTGCTACCGCGGAATTGTCGCATCGAGCTCTGAATATCCCACCCGCGCTTGCGACTATGGCATTACGTAACCTGCTGGATAACGCATTGCGGCATACCCTTGAAGGCACAAAGGTGGAACTGGAGGTCAAATGCCAAGGCGACTGGGCGAGTTTCAAGGTACGTGACCATGGCCCTGGATTAGCCGAGGAGAGCATGATGATGTTAACGCGGCGATTCTGGCGCCAGGGTACGGAAAGCGGCAGCGGGCTAGGCCTGGCGATTGTTGATGCGATCGTTCAGCGCTCGGGCGGTCAGTTGCGCTTCAGCAATAGTAGTGATGGCATGCTGGTGACGCTAGAGCTGCCATTGAGGCGCTGAGTTTTAGGCTCGCATGAAGCCGTATGACCAATAGACAGGCGGTTTCAGCGTATTGATGCCAAGGCTGCTCGGTTAGTTTTCACGGCCGTCTTCGCGACGTCGATCGCGGCTGCAATTGGTCAAGGGCACTCGAGTTGGTTCTCGCCCAGTCGTAGATCATCTCGATGGGTTGAACCATCAGCTTACCCAGTGGCGACAGCGCATAACTTACCGCGGGCGGCACAGTATCCTGGGCGTGTCGCTCGATCAGCCCGCTGGCTTGCAGCTCACGCAGTGTTTGAATCAGCATCTTTTTCGAGATGCCTGGCAGGGATCGGTGCAATGCGCCGGTACGGGCAATGCCGTCATGCCGGGCATGCAGGGTGTGAAGAATCATGCTGGTCCACTTTGTCGAGAAGAGTTCCAGTACGCGTCTGGGCGCGCAATCCTCCTCCCATTTTTCTTCGTCTGATCCGGTCTGCATAAGGGGTAGGTACCATTTGGTGCCGACTAGGATCGGCGTGTACGAGCGGTTAAGGTGGTTGCCTATTCTGTTTTGGAGGTTTGCGCATGAAAAATCAAGCGCTGGTTGTAGGATCGAGCGGCATCATCGGCAGTGCTATGACGCAATTGCTTGCGAACGAAGGCTGGAGTGTCGCGGGTCTGGCTCGACGCCCTAATGAAGAAGCGAATGTTACCTCGGTCAGTGCAGATTTGCTCGATCCTGAAAAGCTCAAAGCGGCATTGAAGGATATGCAGCCGACTCACATATTTCTGACCACCTGGGCGCGCCAGGCAACTGAAGCGGAAAACATTCGGGTTAACGCAGAGATGGTGCGTAATGTGCTGGAAGCAGTACGCCCGTCCGGGTCGGTTAAACACGTGGCGTTGTCCACCGGCCTCAAGCATTATCTGGGACCGTTTGAGGCCTACGGTAAGGGCGCCCTGCCGCAGACTCCGTTCCGCGAGGAACAGGGGCGTCTGGATGTTCCCAATTTCTATTACGCCCAGGAAGACGAACTGTTTGCCGCCTCCGAGCGCGATGGTTTCACCTGGAGCGTGCATCGGCCGCACACCATCACCGGTGTCGCGGTGGGCAATGCGATGAACATGGCGACTACCTTAGCGGTTTATGCGTCGGTATGCCGCGTCACGGGCCGGCCGTTTCGCTTTCCAGGTTCTGAAGTGCAGTGGAACAGCCTGACCGATATGACCGACGCGGCGCAGCTTGCCCGGCATATGCTCTGGGCCTCGACGACGCCTGATGCCGCTAACGAAGCCTTCAACGTGGTCAACGGTGATGTGTTTCGGTGGAAATGGATGTGGGCGCGCATCGCGGAATGGTTCGAGATCGAGCCCGCAGAGTTTGACGGCACGCTGGCACCGCTGGAGCAGCAGATGGCCAATGATGCCGAAGTATGGCAATCGATGGCCAAAGAGTTCGGCCTGGCCGAGGCAGATATCCACAAGCTGATTTCCCCTTGGCATACCGACGCTGATCTGGGGCGGCCGATTGAAGTGGTGACGGATATGTCGAAAAGCCGGAAGTTCGGCTTTCTGGATTATCAGCCGAGCGATGAGGCGTTTTTTGATGTGTTCGACCGTCTGCGCGCGGGCAAGCTGATTCCCTAGGCGATCATCTGTGTTGACCCGGTGAACGGATGAAACCCCTTGCTCTCTGCGCGTTCCAACCAGAGAGCAAGGGAGAACCATATGAAATTCATTTTTGAAGTGCGCATGAAGCCCGGTTACACCGTGGATGAATATGCCGAAGCCTGGATCCGCGCCAGTGAAGTGATTCAGCGTACTCCTGGTGCGTTGGGCACACGGCTGCATCGCAAGATCGGCGAGCCGGATACCTTGCTGGCGATTGCCAGTTGGGAATCCAAGGCGGCGCGGGATGCCAAGGACGACAGCCGTGATCAGATGGTCAAGGCGATTCTGGAAAAGCATGCGCGCAATTGCGAGATCACCCTGCTCGGTGAGTTCGAGGAGCCGGAATGGGTGGTATTGCCGGGGCAGAGTTAAGGCTGCCCGGCGCGGCTTTGCATATGCTGCAGCAGCGTTTCTAGCTCGGTCATTAGCCAGATCATATAGGGCTCTTCGCTGAGCGATTTGCGCCAATACAGGCGGATTGGAACAGTGCGGCAGGCAAAGGGGACGGGCAGCAGGCGATTGCCGTTGAGCTGCGCCAGGCTGCGGGCGTAGGTTCGTGGCATGGTCAGCAGCAGATCGGTCTCGGCGACCACCTGCGCGGCAGCGTGGTAATGCTCACAATGCAGGGCAATATGGCGCTGGTTGCCACCAAAGCCGACCAGATCCTGGTCCACCAAACCACGTTCGCGTTCGTTGAGCGTGACCAGTACGTGGGCGCTGTTAACGTAATCCTCAAGGCTGAGCTTGCCGCTGGCGTAAGCCGGATGCGAGGGGCCGACCATCACGCTGAGTTCTTCCCGCAGCAGCTCACGACTGGCGATCTGTTCGCCAGCTGGATATTCCAGGCTGACCGCCATATCCAGCGCGCCCGAGAGTATGCGCGCTTCTATATCTTCGCCGGACACCCGCTGACTATGAAAGCGCACTTGCCAGTGTTCCTGCCGGGCGCGCTGCATCAGTGCGGGCATGATCAGGTACTCCAATGCATCGCGCAGCCCGCACTGAAAGGTCATGGCGGAGCGGGTGGGATCAAAGGGCGTGCTGCGCAGGGTGGCGCTGGATAAATCTTCCAGCGCGCTGCGAACTTTGGGCAGAATGCTCCGGGTGTGCGCAGTCATGACCAGTTGCCGACCATTCTTGACGAACAGTGGGTCGCCCAGCAAATCGCGCAGGCGGCGCAATGCGTGGGAAACGGCTGACTGGGACAGGTTCAACTGCACGCCTGCCTCGATGGTGCTGCCGGTATCGGCCACCGCGAGCAACACGCGAAACAGGTTGAGGTCGCCTCTGGAATGAATTTCGTTCATTGTTTGACCTGCAAAAACATCATTATACACATAGGATGCGCTGCGTTAGTGTGCCCAGATTACGCGGGGGCTAGAAGGCAGAGACCGATTAATCCCTGCGGCTGCAATCCCTGAATATCACAATAATGATGGGTGGCATGGCTTCGCCGTGGCCCGCTAAGGATAGGTCATGACCGGCGGTCTGTTATCTCAGCTAGTACTCCCACTGTGTCTGTTTATCATCATGTTAGGCATGGGACTGACCCTGGCGCCGGGCGACTTTACCCGTATTTTTCGTTTTCCGCGCCCGGCGCTGGCTGGTCTCGGCGGACAGATGCTGTTATTGCCGCTGGTGGGGTTTGCCCTGGCTGCCTGGCTGATGCCTACGCCGGCGCTGGCCATTGGGCTGGTGTTACTGGCGGCCTGCCCGGGTGGCGTGACCTCCAATATGGTGACCTACATGGCGCGCGGAGATCTGGCCCTGTCAGTCACACTGACCGCGGTCAGCAGCCTGTTGGCGGTGATCAGCATTCCGTTGCTGGTGGGGCTGGCCTTTCAGGTGTTTGGTGGTGGCTACCAGAGTGTTCGCGTGCCGGCTGCGCAGATGATGATCAGCCTGATGCTGATGACGTTGCTGCCGATCGCGCTGGGTATGTGGGTGCGCACCCGTAGCGAAAAACTGGCTCGCTGGCTGGAGCCTAAAATCAGCCTGTTTGGCATGCTGTTTCTGGGCGCCTTGATCCTCGGTGTGTTGGTGCGCGAAGGTGATCAAGTGGTCACCGGCCTGATGGACAGCGGGGTGGCGATCATTCTGTTGAACGTGATCATGATGGCGCTAGGCCTGGGGTCGGCATTGCTGCTGCGTCTGGACAGCGCTCAGTCCACTTCCATCATGCTGGAGACGGGGATTCAGAACAGCACGCTGGCCATGCTGATCGCTACCAGCTTTTTGCAGGACGATGAGCTGGCGGTGCCTGCGGCGCTCTATTCGCTGGTGATGTATGTGACGGCAACAGTGGTTGTGGTCATGCGGCGCCGTAGTACACGCCTTACTCGCGCTGCCGCCGAGCAAGGCGCATAGGCTCTGGCTACGCTTGTTAAGCCTGCGCCAGCACCTCGGCCACGCGCTGGCGTAGTAACGGTATTACCTGTTCCTCGAACCACGGGTGCCGACGTAGCCAGATATTATTGCGTGGGCTGGGGTGTGGCAGAGCCAACAGATTGGGCCAGTGGCTTTGCCAATCGGCGACGCGCTCGGTGACCGGCAAGCGCTTGCCATCGAAGTGAAAAGCCTGCGCATATTGCCCCAGCGCAAGCGTCAGCTGGATATTCGGCAGTGCGGCCATCAGTGGCTGCCGCCAGGTAGGTGCGCATTCAGGGCGTGGCGGCAGGTCACCTGAACTTCCGGTACCCGGATAGCAGAACCCCATCGGCAGAATGGCAATACAACGCTCATCATAAAATATCTCGGGAGTAACACCCATCCATTCGCGGAGCCGCTCGCCGCTGGCGTCGTTAAAGGGGATCCCGCTTTCATGTACCTTGCGCCCCGGCGCCTGTCCGGCAATCAATATGCGCGCTGACGGGTGGGCTTGTACTACCGGACGTGCGCCAAGGGGCAGATGAGCCTCGCAGAGGGTGCAGGCTTTAACCTGAGAGATCAGCGTTGCAAAGGCGTTCATAGCCAGAAGGTCGCTGTCGCGCATACAGCAATCGCTCTGCGAAAGCCGACGCCGTGTAGAAGTTTGCGGGGGGAATTTTCCATGAGCCTGGTCGTCAACTGATTATGGGTAAAGCATAAAGGCTACCCGATCAGGAGGACAGGCACATGAGCAAAGATGACAATTTCAAGCCAGAGGTTGATGCAGATGGCCGTCGGGATTCGGTACCTGCGCAAATATGGTCCGATGACGAGCGAGAGAAGGAGCGTGGTCCGGCAGGGCCGATCAATGGCGATCCGGGAAGACGTCTCGATGAAGCGGTCGATGACACCGACGACGTCGGTTTGACCGGCGCTTCCCAGCCTGGTCAGGGCCCTACCGATGATGATCTGACGCCGGAAACGCTGATACATGAAGATGGCGCACGAGGCCCCTTGGAGCCGGGGAGCGGCGGCGCGGCTGACCGTGAGATGGATGTGGTCGGTGCTGGCGATATTGGTGCTGGCGGGAGTCTGGATGAAGCTGAGGAAGGGAGGGTGCACCCCCTGGATGGACAGCCCTGGGATGGTGATCCGGAGGAGCCACTCCGGCCCTTGCCCGGCGTAGAGGATGAGTTGGAGTCAGAGGATCCGGCCGATATCACCGAGCGTTCTGAACCCCCCCAGCGCAACAGGTAGTAACCCGCGCATGGCCACGCTTGCTGATCCCCTCGGGCCGGTAGGCGTAATTCGCGCGCGGCCGACGCACTCGTCAGGCGGGTATTTATTCATGCCGTGAATACAGCCTATCCAGGTTATTCGTTTTAAATTTGCGCTGATTTTGCGTAGTGTACGCTCCTGTTTTTTCAACTTCTGGTTTTACGACTTCCGGCCCTTGTATTGCTGTGGCCGGAGTCGGTTTATGTCAATTGATCTGGAGGTAGGCTGCAATGGCTTCATTTGAAAGTATCAAGAAGGTCGGCGTTATCGGTGCGGGCACCATGGGCCGCGGTATCGTCATGAACTTCGTCAACGCCGGTTATCCGGTGACCTGGTTGGATGTAAACGGCGAGATGCTGGAAAAGGGCCTGGTTGATATCGCCAGCGTCTACAAGCGCTCGGTCGCGCAGGAGCGTTTTGACGATGCTGAAGCGCAGGCGCGTTTGGGCCGCATCACGACCACTCAGGATTATGCCGATCTCCAGGATATGGATCTGGTAGTTGAAGCTGTTTACGAAAACATGGATCTGAAGAAGAAGATCTTTGCCGAGCTGGATAAAGCGGTCAAAGCCTCCTCGATTCTGGCGACCAACACCTCTTACCTGGATATCGACGAGATCGCCTCGGCCACTGGCCGTCCGACTCAGGTTCTGGGCCTGCACTTCTTCAGCCCGGCGCACATCATGAAGCTGCTGGAAGTGGTCCGTGGCAAGGCGACGGCGCAGGACGTGATGGATGCCTGTCTGGCGGTTGGCAAGAAGATTGGCAAGCAGGCCGTTCTGGCCGGTAACTGCCATGGTTTTATCGGCAACCGCATGCTCGAGAAGTACTCGCGCCAATCCCGCGAAGTGGTGCTGGAAGGTTCCACACCTTGGGAAGTCGATCAGGCGCTGCAGGGCTTCGGCATGGCGATGGGCCCGTACCGCATGTATGACGTGGTGGGTATCGATCTGGGCTGGCGTTCACGCCAACTGGCCGGTATTGGCCGTGGTGAGCCGATTGTATGGCTGGACAACAAGCTGTGTGAAATGGAGCGTTTTGGTCAGAAGAGCGGTCACGGTTTCTACAAGTACGAGCCCGGCAGCCGTCAGGCCATTCATGATCCCGAAACCGACATGCTGGCCCGTGAAGTAGCCGAAGAAGCCGGTTACACCCAGCGTGACGTCGGTGCCGAGGAAATCGTCCGTCGTTGCATTCTGGCGCTGGTCAACGAAGGCGCGCGTATTCTGGATGAAGGCTTTGCCGAGTCTGCCGAGGATATCGATCGCGTTTACCTGTACGGCTACGGCTTCCCTGCGGAGCGCGGTGGCCCGATGAGCTACGCTGACAGCCTCGGGCTGGACGTGGTGCTGGAGCAGATCCGTGAGCTGGAAGCCAGCCAGGGTGAGTTCTGGAAGCCGGCTGCTGGTCTGGTCAAGCGTGCTGAAGCTGGTGAGCGTTTCACCAAGGGCTGATTCGGTCAGTCAATAAAAAACCGCATTCAAGGTAGCTTGAATGCGGTTTTCTTATGCCGGAAGATCATGCGCGGCTTTACTCGTCGCCGCCAACTGGGGTTCCTACTACCGGCTCACCATTGAGTGTGGCTTCCTTGAGCATGATGCGGTACTCCTGGCCATCGGTTTCAGTCTGCATCAGGCGCACCAGCAGGTAATTGAAATCCTTGGCGAACCACAGAGTGGTCTCGCGCTTCGAGTCGGGCTCGCGTACGCGGTCTACTTCCACTGCGTCGAACTGGCCTACCCGGGTGGTGACTCGTTTGTTGCCGGTCACGCGGAAGTGGTAATCATCAATGCTGTCACCATCCACTACGCGGTAATACATGTCGGTCTTGCCGGCCATCAGATCGCGCTGCAGCGCCAGCTGGTAGGTGGTTTTATCCAGCAGGCCTGGTTCGGTTGGCAGGCTGAAGGGATCTTCCTTGTGCACGCCAGTGACTTGTTCATTGGTCCAGTCAAAGGTTTGCGTGGTCTCGCGGCCACGTCCGAGCCCGCGGCGTTCGTATTTATAGGTCAGAGGGATGACCCTGTCTTCCTCAAGCCTTAACGTGCTTTGCTCGGTCAGGCGCGCCACAAACATGCCGGCGTTGAAGTTCAGCGTCCAGGTGCCGTCTTCATTGCTGACCAGTGAGTGGTTGGCTTCGCCATTTACCGGAATACTTTTCATATCAGCGGCGTAGCTGGCGGAGAAGGGGATCAGTTCGGCAGCCATCAGACTGCTGGCGCCCAGAGTCAGGGCAAGGGCCGCCAGCCAGCGGCTGGTGCGGCGGGGATAAGACGTGCTTTCAGGCATCTGGTTGTACTCGCATGTCGGTCTCGAAGTCATCCAACCTTAGCCCGCCAGCAGGAATAGGTTTTCCATCCAGACAGGCTTGGTTGTCTACCAACCGCAGGCGACCCTGGATAAACCAGTTCATCGCCAACGGGTATATAAGATGTTCCTGTTGCTGTACGCGCGCTGCCAGACTGGCAACGGTGTCCTCAGACAATACCGGAATACTGGCCTGTATGACTACCGGCCCACCGTCCAATTCTGCTGTAACGAAGTGCACGGTGGTGCCGTGTTCGCTGTCGCCTGCTTCCAGCGCCCGCTGGTGGGTGTGCAAACCCTTGTGCTTGGGCAACAACGAGGGATGAATGTTCAACAGCCGCCCATGAAAATGCGTAACAAAGGCGGGTGTGAGAATGCGCATGAATCCGGCGAGCACAACCAGGTCAGGTTGGTAGCTATCGATGCACGCTATCAGCGCGGCATCGAAGCTGTCGCGATCAGAAAAGTCCTGATGGTTGACCACCGCAGTAGCGATGCCTGCCCGGGCCGCGCGCTCCAATCCGCCCACACCAGGGCGGTTGGATATGGCGGCGACAATCTGACCGGACGTGGTCTTGTCGGCCAGTTCATCGATCAAGGCTTGCAGGTTGGTGCCGGAGCCAGAGATCAGTACAACGATACGGCAGGTCTGCTGTGTGCCCGGCACCGCCTTAGTTACCCTTGCGGTTGAGAACGACTGCTTCGCCGCCTTCAGTGCCTTGGGCGATATGCCCGATGATCCAGGGCGCTTCGCCAGCTTTTTCCAGCACGCTGATGGCGTTGGCGGCCTGTTCTTCGGCGACACAGATCACCATGCCGACGCCGCAGTTAAGCACGCGGTGCATTTCCGTTTCATCCACATTGCCCTCTTCCTGCAACCAGTTGAACACCGCGGGGCGCTGCCAGCTGTTCAGGTCAACATGCGCACAGGCATCGGCCGGCAAGACGCGGGGGATGTTTTCCAACAGGCCACCGCCGGTAATGTGAGCCATGGCCTTGACCGCACCGGTTTCCTTGATCAGCTGCAGCAACGCTTTCACGTAAATGCGCGTGGGCGCCATCAGCAGTTCGCTGAGTGATTTGCCGTCGAGCATGGTGGTGTTGATGTCCATGCCACTGACTTCGATGATCTTGCGCACCAGCGAGTAGCCGTTGGAGTGCGGGCCGGAGGACGGCAGGGCCAGTAGTACGTCGCCAGCCTGCACGCGGCTGCCGTCAATAATCTCGGCTTTTTCCACCACACCTACGCAGAATCCGGCCAGGTCGTAATCTCCGCCTTCATACATGCCGGGCATTTCTGCCGTTTCGCCGCCCACCAGTGCGCAACCCGCCAGCTCGCAACCGGCGCCAATGCCGCTGACGACTTGCGCTGCGACATCGATGTCCAACTTGCCGGTGGCATAGTAGTCGAGGAAGAACAGCGGCTCGGCGCCACAGACCACCAGATCGTTGACGCACATGGCGACCAGGTCGATGCCGATACTGTCATGCTTGCCCAGGTCCATCGCCAGACGCAGCTTGGTGCCCACGCCGTCGGTGCCGGACACCAGCACCGGCTGCTTGTAGCCTTCAGGAATTTCGCACAGGGCGCCAAAACCACCCAGGCCACCCATGACTTCGGGCCGGCTGGTCCGCTTGGCGACGTGCTTGATCCGGTCGATCAGGGCATTGCCGGCGTCGATGTCAACTCCGGCGTCCTTGTAGCTGATGGAAGGCTTGGGTGGCGTTTGGCTGCTCATGCGCGAATCTCGGTGATGAAAGGAATAACAGCCAGCCAATGCAAGCCGCTGCGATAAAGCGCATTAGTTTAACAATATGCAGGGCCAAGAACCATGCCGGTTGGACGATCGATCTGCGATGCCTCGCAGGCTTGGTTGCCGCCACCGCGACGGTTGTTTAATGTATGCGCTTTATCTCTGTTCACGCCAGCCATCCGTCCGGGTTGCCGTTGACATGTCCAAGCGGAACCATTCATGTACTCAATGCGAAAAATCTTGCTGTTGTTGGCGCTGACCCTGGCCCCCGTTAGCTTGCAGGCTGCGGTCGTGCAGAGCTTCTATCAGGTGCAATTACCGGTAGCGGAGGATCAGCCACGGGATGAAGTCATGCGCCAGGCACTGGAGGTCATGCTGACCCGCTTGGGCGGATCCGAGGCGCTGAGCAAGCCTGACCGTTTCGACAAAGCGCTGGCGGATCCGAGCACGATGATGCGGCGTATGGGCTCGACCGACGACGGCGGATTCGATGTGGAGTTCGAGCCGGCGCAGTTGCGTGAACTGATGAGCGCGGCTCGGCAACCGATGTTAGGGCCGACTCGGCCAGGGGTAATGCTCTGGGCTGTGGAAGAACGCACACTGGGTAATGAGTTTTTGAATCCCGGTGGCGAGTGGTCTGAGGTCTTGAGTGCAGCAGCCCAGCATCGCGCAGTGGCACTGAGCTTTCCGCTTATCGATCTGCAGGATCGGGCTGAGGTCAGCGAAGAGACGATTGTTGAGGCTGACAAAGCTACCCTGGTAAAAGCAACCGAGCGTTATGAGGCCAGCGCGGCATTGGCCGTGCATATTACCCAGGAGACGGCTGGCTGGAAGTTGGACTGGAATCTGTGGCTGGATGACGAGGCCGATAAGGGGAGCATTAGTGCCGAGACCCCTGAGCAAGCCGCAGATGAGTTGATGTTGCGGGTAGCGAACCAGGTATTCTCCCAATATGCCGTTTCTTCAGCGTCAGCGGGAGATCTGGGTAGCTGGATTATCGTTGTCGATGACGTTAATGGGCTGGACGCATTTGCCAGTTTGCAGCGCATATTGCAGCAGTTGGGCAGCCAGGTAATGCCGCAATTGCAGGCTATCAACGGTAGCCAGGTGCGCTTGAAGTTCGATTTCCCAGGCAGCGAAGCGCAGTTGCAGCGGTTGCTGGCGCTCGATCAGCGGCTGATCAAGACCCAAGCCCCGGCACCCGAGCCTGCTCCTGTTACGCCGGTTAGCCCAGCTATCACTGATTCTGCTCTGGGAGGCGAGACAGTGGGTGAGGGTGTTGGTGCCGAGACGCCAGTAGACGGCTCCGACGGCTCTGCGAGCCCCGAGCCTGAACTGGCGCCGCCACCGGCCCCGGCCCCGGCCCCTGAGCCTGCGCCGAATACCCTGTATTACCGTTGGCGCTGAGGGCTGTGAGCCTGCGCATGTGGGAGTCTGAAATGAGGGTTAATGCACTCTGGCCCTCAATGGCCTGTGGCGTCATTTGCGAGGACGCGAGAGCCTGATGCCGATAGGTCAACCCATGCAGCTGCCACTGAGCATCAAGCTCAATGACGAAGCTACGTTCACCAACTTCTACGCGGGCCCGAATGCGGCCGCGGCCAGTGCCGTGGCAGCGCTTTCCAGTGCCCAGCCGGCTTTACCCGATACCTGCCTGTACCTGTGGGGACCAGCGCAGAGCGGCCGTTCACATCTACTGCAGGCCGCCTGTCACCGCATGGCGGAAGCCGACGGTCTGGCCATGTATCTGCCGCTAGCCGAAGTACAGAATCTCGGTCCGGATGTGCTTGAGGGCATGGAGCAGTTTGATCTGCTGTGCCTGGATCAGCTGGATGTGCTGGTAGGACATGCGGACTGGGAGGAGGCGCTGTTTCATTTATACAATCGCCTGCGTGAGCAGGGCAGCCGGCTGCTGATGGCGGCGTCTGCCGCGCCCAGAGCCATGGGTTTCAGTTTGCCGGATCTGGCATCGCGCCTGGGCTGGGGGCTGGTGTTTCAGCTGCAGCCATTAAGCGATGAAGATAAGCAGCGCATGTTGATGTTACGTGCCGAATTACGCGGGCTGCAGCTTGGCGAAGAGGTGGCGCGTTATCTGCTCAATCGCGGGTCCCGCGGTATGGGCGAGTTGTTTCAGGTGTTGGAACAGCTCGATCAGGCATCCCTCCAGGCCCAACACCGTCTAACAATTCCTTTCGTCAAACGGGTTATGGGCTGGTAAGGCTTTCAGCTCTCGCCGTTATTCACCCGCTGGGCTTGAAAGCCCCAGCGCACGTAACCCATCGCTGGAATAAAAAACAGCGTGCTGAAACCGGTTAACAGCGAGCCGTAGAGCATGCGCTCGGGTTGAAAGCAGGTCAGTACACCGTAGATAAAATACAGGTTCACGGCGAAGCACAGCCAGGCATGCGTGCGGATATTGCCTTTGAGCATGCCCGGCATAAAGATCAACAGCGGCACGGTCAGTGTGCCAATGATGATCCAAGGGTTGGCACCATGCAGATCAGCAATCAATGCGTTGTAGATCAGCAATGTGCCGATTAAACCCAGATACCCAATCAGCGAAACCACGCGGCACAGGCGCACGCGTGGATTCAGATAGTCGATGCTGGGCAGTGGCTTGTCAGCTCGGGACATGGGCGGCTCCGGCGTGCAGTTGCTGAGTCAGCCGGGCGACTCTTTCGCCCAGTGCGCGGCATAACGCGGCTTCGTGTTTGTCCAGTCCGCGCGCGCCATCTGCGCCGGCATGATGGCTGGCGCCATAGGGCGTGCCCCCGCCGCGCGTTTCGGTCAGCTCGGGATTGGTATAGGGCAAGCCGGCCAGCAGCATCCCGTGATGCAGCAGCGGCAGCTGCATGGACAGTAGCGTGCTCTCCTGGCCGCCATGCAGGCTGGCAGTGGAGGTGAACACGGCAGCGGGCTTGTTCGCCAGACTTCCGGCCAGCCACAGGCTGCTGGTGCCATCGATAAAGTATTTCAGCGGCGCGGCCATATTGCCAAAGCGGGTAGGGCTGCCGAGTATCAGCGCGGAACAGTGGCGCAGGTCGTCTTCAGTGCAATACACCGCACCTTGCTCAGGTACTGCGGGTTGGCTGGCCTGGGTGTCGGCTGAGACACTGGGGACAGTGCGCAGCCTTGCAGGCATGCCGGTTTTTTCTATGCCTTCGGCAATCAGGCGGGCCATCTTGGCAGTGGCGCCATGACGGCTGTAGTACAGGACCAAAACATAGCGTTCCGCATTACTCATGAAAACAGCTCCAGCAACTTCTCTGGCGGCCGGGCGATGATGGCGCGGTTGTCCTTGATCACGATCGGCCGTTCGATAAGTCTGGGGTAGTCGGCCAGGGCTTGTACCAACTGCGCTTCGCTGAGCTCTTCGTTACCGAGATTGAGTTCCTTGTAGGTGTCTTCGCCTTTGCGCATTAATTCGCGCGCGCTGAGCCCCAGATTGACCAACAGGTCGCTGATGGTGGCGTTGTCCATTGGGTTTTCGATGTAGTTGATGACTTCGAAGGCCTCACCTTGCTCTTCGAGCAGGGCCAGTGCCTGGCGGGATTTGGAGCAGCGTGGGTTGTGGTAGATTCGCACCGCGGACATGTGACTCTCCGTTGCAGATGGGGTAAGCGGGTGGCTTATGCCGAGTATGGGGTTTATTCTAAGCCTTAATCCATCTGGCTGTCAGGGAACTTGGATGCCGCGCCGACTCAACCTGTTACTGCATTTTTTCCGTTATCTGTTCAGACGATTCGGCGAAGACAACTGTGCCAAGAATGCTGCCGCACTGACCTACACCACGCTGTTCGCCGTCGTGCCGGTCATGACGGTGACCTATGCCATGCTCGCTGCGATACCGGCTTTCAGCCAGGTGGGTATGCAGATAGAGGATTTTATCTTTAATAATTTCGTGCCAGCGACGGGTGATACGCTGCGTGAGTACCTGCGAGATTTTTCTGATCAGGCGCGGCAATTGACCGGCGTGGGCATCGCCTTGCTGATCATCACCGCGTTCATGATGCTGGTGAATATTGAACGCGCCTTCAATGCCATCTGGCGCATCCGTCAGCGTCGCCGGGGCATATCCAGTTTCCTGCTGTACTGGGCGGTACTCAGTCTCGGGCCTTTGTTATTGGGCGCCGGTTTCGTGGTCAGCACCTATCTGGCGTCACTGAATTTTCTCTCTGGCGATGCGGCAATTGGTTCGGCGTATCGCTGGGCGCTGGGCTGGGTGCCAATACTGCTTAGCGTGGTGGCCTTTACCCTGGTGTTTGTCGCGGTACCCAATACGCGTGTGCCCTTCCGCCATGGGTTGGTCGGCGGCGTGTTGGTCGCGTTGTTGTTTGAAGGCGCAAAGGCCAGCTTTGCTCTCTATGTTGCACTCTTTCCCGGTTACCAGCTGATCTACGGCGCTTTCGCCGCCTTTCCGCTGTTTTTGATCTGGGTCTATATCAGTTGGCTGATCATCCTCTTTGGCGCCGAGTTGGTGGCCAATCTGGATAGCAGTTCCGCCTGGCAGCGGCCTCTGTTGCCGCGACTGATAACACTGATGGCGCTGCTGCGTGTATTGATCCAGGCCCAGCAGAAGGGCCAGGTAGTTGACCTGGGGCGGATGAATGCAGCCGGCTGGGTCATACACGAAGAGTTGTGGCTGCAACTGACCGAATTCCTCGAAGGTGAACAGATCATCACCCGCGCGCAACAGGGCGGCTATGTGCTCAGCCGCGACCTCGGCGAGTTGGACATGGCTTACTTGCTCTCGCGCTTGCCTGAGCCGCTACCGGGAGTCGAGAAATTGCCGGATCGGGTCGAAGGCGATGGGGCGTGGTATCCGCCTTTTTTGCAGGCGTTGGGTCGCCTGGAAGAACAACGCAAGCTGGCTCTTCAAGGCAGCGTCAAGAGTTGGCTCGGGCCGGATGCCGGACTGCCTCCGGCTATCAGGCTACCGCCCAGTAATCCACTGGCTGATACGCAAGCATCGAGCAATCCGGAGCAGGAGCAGTTGAAAGCATGATCTTCTCGCATGTTGGTTCGCACGTAAAACGCTGGCGTATGCCGTTGGTATTGATCGGCTGTATGCTTTTGGCTGCCTGTGGTGGAGAGCGCTGGAGTGATCAGGATGGCAAAGCTTATTCGGCTGCGGATCTTGAGGGGCGCTGGCTGGTCGTGAACTACTGGGCCGAATGGTGTGCCCCGTGCCGTGATGAGCTGCCCGAGCTGAATGCGCTGAACAAGGTGGCCGAGGATATTCAGGTGGTAGGCATTCACTTCGATGCCTACGAGGGAGCCGAATTGCTGGAGCTAAGCGAGCGCATGGATATCCGTTTCCCGGTACTGGGGCACGATTTCGCCGCAGCGTACGCGTTGCCGCTGCCCCAGGTTCTGCCCACCACCTACATCATCAACCCTGCGGGCGAACTGGCGCATACGCTGCAAGGTCCGCAGGATGAGGCAGGGCTATTGGCCCTGATTCAGTAGCCGAGAAACGGAGCGATTATGAGTAGTCTGAGTCTTCAGGGGTATGTGCGTGGTCAGGTACAGGGCGTGGGGTTCCGCCAGGCTACGGTGCGCCAGGCAAACAAACTCGGTATCAGTGGTTGGGTGCGTAATCTGCCAGACGGGTCGGTCGAGGTCATGCTTTGCGGCGAGGAACCTGCGTTGGAGGCCATGACAGCCTGGCTGCGCACGGGGCCTGATGCAGCCAGTGTCGATGCGGTAGAACTCACAGGATGCGCCTGGCAGGAGATTGCCGGGTTTGTGCAGCTATAGCTCGCGCACCTGATTACTCGTTGACGTACCAGAAGGTGTACCAGTAGTCGAGAACACGGTCGGGGTACTTCTGGCTACCCAGGCTACCGTTATAGCGTGCCAGAGCCCGGCGCAGGTTGCCTTTTTCCTTATCCAGATAGAACTTGAGGATGGTGCAGCCATAGCGAAGATTGGTGGCCAGATCGATCAGGTTGTCGTCCGGGCGCCCCAGCTCGGCTTTCCAGAATGGCATGACCTGCATCACGCCCTGGGCGCCGACGCTTGAAAGCGCGTAGCGATCAAACAGACTTTCCGAGTGAATAACGGCAATAACCAGATCCGGCTTCAGCCCGGCGATACGCGCTTCACGGTGCACCAGCCGCAGAAATTCCAGACGCTGCTGCTCATTGGGGAGAAAATGTCTCAGCCGGGTGGACATGTCCAGCAGCCACACCTCCGCATCAAAACGGTCATGAAAGCTGTCCGCCTGGGATACGGTCTGCATCAGCAAGGCTTTGAGTTGCGGGTCCACTTCTTCAGTGAAATTGCTCTGTGCCGCACACAGGGTGCTGGCGCAGAGCAGCATCAGACCGGTCACTATCCTTGTGAGTGGGGTCATGTCAGGGTCGCTGATTGACTTCCAGGGCGTTCACAAACTCGCCCTGCAGATGCGGATCGCCGGTGGTCAGCAGGATAAGCATGTTTTCCAGCTGATTGGACTCTTCCGCCAGGCCCAGCTCGGAGAGACGATGAACGCGATAGGCCCACTGATCCACGTCATCGTTTTCCAGATTGTCGTAGATAAGCCTGACCGCTTCATGCAGCTTGCTGCGAAGCTCGCGGTCGATCAGCAAGTTCACCTCATCGCGGGCTTTCGGCCCGGCACTGGCAGCCAGCTGTATGACACGCAGGTTGTCATAGTCCAAATTGAGAAAGCCGTCGTTCAGCAGGTTCAGGCGTAGGACCCCATCAACGTCGGTATCAAGGCTGGTGCGAAAGCTTCCGGCAATGATGTCGACCGGCTTGTTGGCCCAGGGCAGCGTCTGGTGTTCTTCGCGCCGATCAATGATGCGGCCGCGTGCATTGAGCTCGGTAACATCGTAATGCAGCTGTTGCTGCACACGCAGGGTGCGCTGGGGCAATGACAATACCGACACTTCGCCCGCATCAATCTGAATGCTGTGGTTAAGCAGGGTACGCTCAACACGAGCGGGCGAGCTTTCGCTATGCGGCATATTCATGCCGCAGGCAGTTAACATCAGGCTGGCGGGCATCCACAGCCACCAGTTTGCCGCATGCGCTTGCATTGTCTCTCTGCCCTCAGGCCTTGCCGAATTGTTCGAGCAGGAAGCCAAGCATGTCCGCACTAGGGATGTTGCGAGCTTCGCTGTCGCGCCGGTATTTGTATTCCAGGTGACCTTCGGCCAGCCCGCGGTCGCTGATCACTACCCGATGGGGAATACCGATCAGGTCCATATCAGCGAATTTGACGCCGGGGCTGACTTTTTTGTCACGGTCATCCAGTAATACTTCAATGCCCGCCTTCTGCAGCCCCTGATAGAGCTGATCGGTGACTTCCCGTACTTCGTCCGAGCTTTCCATTTTCATAGGCACCAGCACGACCTGGAAGGGCGCCAGGGCGTCAGGCCAGATAATGCCGCGTTGGTCGTAATTCTGCTCGATGGCGGCGGCGACCACGCGTGACACGCCAATGCCGTAGCAACCCATGATCAGCGTGCTGGCTTTGCCTTGCTCGTTCAGCACATTGCAGTTCATGGCCTCACTGTACTTGCGGCCCAGCTGGAAGATATGCCCCACCTCGATGCCGCGGCGGATGACCAGCGTGCCGTCGCCGTCCGGGCTGATATCCCCTTCCACGACGTTACGCAGGTCAGCAACCTCATCGTACTTGGCGTCGCGGTCCCAGTTGACGCCGGTGAAGTGGCGACCGTCCTGATTGGCACCGCAGACAAAGTCAGCCAGGTGCGCAGCGCTATAATCGGCAATCACGGTGATATCTAGACCCACCGGGCCAATCGATCCAGGCTTGCAGCCGATGGCCTGTTGAATCTGGGACTCGGTGGCGAAGGTCAGCGGCGCATGCACTGCAGGATGGTTTTCCACCTTGATGGTGTTCATCTCGTGATCGCCACGCAGTATCAGTGCGACCAGTGGGTTGTGTTTACCATCCGGTGATTGGCCGAGCACAATCAGCGTTTTAACCGACTGTTCTGCTGGCAGTTGCAGGAACTGGCTGACGGCTTCAATCGTGAGTTGGTCAGGGGTATCCACCAGCGTTTTCGATTGCATTGCGGCAGGGCGGTCACCCTGGGGTAGTTGCGCCGTGGCTTTTTCCATATTGGCGGCGTAGGTGCCGGTATCCGAGAACACGATAGCGTCCTCACCGGAATCAGCCAGCACATGGAATTCGTGCGAGCCTTCACCGCCGATGGAGCCGTTGTCCGCCACTACTGGGCGGTAGTTAAGGCCCAGCCGGCTGAAGACGTTGCAATAGGCTTGGTACATGCCGTCGTAGGTCTGCTGCAGAGAATCCTGGTCTAGGTGGAAGGAGTAGGCATCCTTCATGACAAACTCGCGGGCGCGCATCAGGCCGAAGCGCGGACGGATCTCGTCGCGAAATTTGTTCTGAATCTGGTACAGATTCAATGGCAATTGCTTGTAGCTGGTGATCTCGGTACGCGCCAGATCGGTAATCACTTCTTCATGGGTCGGGCCGACGCAAAATTCGCGATCGTGGCGATCCTTCAGGCGCAACAACTCTGGGCCGTACTGCTCCCAGCGTCCCGATTCCTGCCATAGCTCGGCGGGCTGAATGGCCGGCATCAGTACTTCCATGGCACCGGCATTGTTCATCTCGTCACGCACCACGGCTTCGACCTTGCGCAGTACCCGCAAACCCATAGGCAGCCAGGTGTACAGGCCCGAGGCTATCTTGCGGATCATCCCTGCGCGCAGCATCAGCTGATGGCTGATCACTGTGGCGTCAGCAGGAGTTTCCTTCAGGGTCGATATCAGATATTGGCTGGTACGCATGGGGCTGGATAATCCTGGGGCAGAGTCATGTATTGGGCGTATTGTACGGTTGTCATCATGTGACGTATAGCCCACGAAGCGGGGCAGCGGGGCTGAATACAAGCATAAAAAAACCCGGCCGAAGCCGGGTTTTCTGTTTCTTACCTCAGGTCTGCTTAGAGCAGGTCCCAGGTGTAGGAAACGATCAGGCGGTTTTCATCAACATCACCACCGTCAAGAGCTGCGTCCTGACGAATGGTAGCGTTACGCCACAAAACGTTGACGCCTTCCAGCATCCCAGCTTGCATGGTGTAGCTGATGTTGGTGTCACGCTCCCAACGAGTGTCGCGAGAAACAATTACATCTTCGGCTGGATCCGAAACAAATCCGGTATCAATGTCGCTGCCGCGGATGTAGCGGGTCATGAACGTCAGACCAGGAATGCCAAGGCCTTCGAAGTCATAGTCATAACGAGCCTGGTAGGATTTTTCATCCTTGGCGTTGAAATCCAGGTATTGAACCGAGTTGGCGATAAAGATGCCGCCATCCAGGTAAGCAAAGCCTGCATCGCCACCCATACGCTGTGCTGCCAGGGTAAAGCCATGGTTGCCGGCGCCCAGAGTCACACCAATGGAAGTAGCTTTGTTGTCATATTCGGCAATTGAGCTTTCGTTGGAAGTCTCGTAGTGAGCCAGGTCAGTGCTCAGCGACAGGCCTTCGGCCAGGTCGAAGGTGTAAGACAGGCCAGCGAAATGACGCTTCCACAGCTCATCGGCCTTGGAAGTGTACAGAGTTGCACCCAGTGCATCGCTGAAATCGTAAGTACCGCCGAGGTAAACAACCTTCTCGTCTTCAACGCCGAAAGCGCCGTCGTCTTCAGAGGAGAGGGCCATCTCGCCGCGGTCGTTCATGCGGCCGGCTTCAACAAAGAGGCCGTCGATTGTGTTGTTGGTAACGCTGTAACCGGAATAGTGGTTCGGCAGCAGGCGGGCGTCATCGTATGCTATAACGGGGTTTTCTGGCAGGTGTACGCCATAACGCAAAACGGTATCGTTCAGGATATTGGCTTTTACTGCGCCACGAATTTCCGAGTAGTTGCTTGGACCGGTGTCGCCCGACCGCGTGGCGGCATCATAGCTGCTAGGAAGGAGACCGGTTTCAGCTGTCTTGCCGGTGCTGTCAAGCTTGATGCCCAGCATGGAAATGGTGTCGAAACCCAGGCCGATCGGGCCGCGGGAATAACCGGATTCGAAGTTCAGCACGAAGCCAGTAGCAGTTTCGTCACGCTTGCTTTGACCGGCGCCGCTGCTGCGGAAATCACGGTTGAAGTTCATGGTACGGTTGCTGAGGGTAGCGGAAGAGCCTTCGATGAAGCCTTCGCTTTCCTGTGCAGTTACGTTAGAAACCAGCAGGCCGTTGCCTACAGCAACTGCCAGCGCGATGGAACTCCACTTAATAGCATTTTTCATTCGTTCGTTGCTCCTTCAATTTTTTTAAACTTCTTAGAAATCGCGGTATCAGGGAACCAGGTATCTTTTTTATTGTCGCCTTAGATTAAAGCATCAAAACATTATTTGCGAAACCAATCACTGGAAAAACAGCACCTTGTCGCTATTTTTCTATAATCTGTCGCATCAATGCTAGCCTTTTTCCTAAGGAAAATCGAACAGCGTCGCGGTAAAACGCGCTATTTGGGTGTTTTTTATAGCGAAACCGTCTCGAAATGGGACTGAGTTCGCAAAAAAGCTATAATGTAACCTTTATTTTCGGGATTCTGACATGTTCAAGCTTGATGAGCAATTAGCTTCTGATTGCGTTGTATTGGGCGATTTCAAGCTGTGTACCCTGCTGCTAATGAATGATGCTCAGTATCCCTGGTTTATTCTGGTGCCTCGCCGGGAAGACATGACTGAGATATTCCAGCTGTCTGCGGCTGATCGCGGTCAGCTAATGGCGGAATCCTGCCTGCTGGCCGAGACCCTCAAGGACGCATTTGCCGCTGAAAAGATGAATATAGCGGCGCTGGGTAATGTAGTCAGTCAGTTGCATGTGCATCATGTGGTGAGATATCGCACCGATGCGGCCTGGCCTGCTCCTGTATGGGGCAAGATGCCGGTGGTGAAGTGTCCGCCAGAGCTCATTGTTGAACGTATAAACAAGCTGAGGGCGGTCTTGACCGGTGGGTTTACCTTTGCGGAGTCATTTCGATGAGTGAATTGGAAAGCAGGATTGCCGATCTTGAGGTACGTCTGGTGTTTCAGGACGATACTTTGCAGGCTTTAAATGACGTGGTAGCCGCTCAGCAGATGGAGCTTGAAAAGCTCAGGCGATCGCTGGAAGTGTTGGCGCGGAGGCAGGCCGATCTGGCTGCCTCCATGCCTGGAGAAGCCAGCGATGACGCGCCGCCTCCCCATTATTGACAGAAGCGCGGTGACTAGAGAATCACCACGTCTTCGGCCTGCAGGCCTTTGTCACGGTTGGCAACCACGAATTCTACGCGCTGGCCTTCTGCCAATGCACGGTGGCCTTCGCCACGAATAGCACGAAAGTGGACGAAAACGTCATCGCCCTGGTCTCTGGAGATAAAGCCAAAACCTTTATTCGTGTTAAACCATTTCACCGTGCCCGCTTCGCGGTCGGAGGATTTGTTCAACATGGATTTGCCCGGCATGGACGGCATGCTGAACGATACCTTGGATAGCTTTTCGGTCAGGGTCAGGATAGTCAGTAGGCACACTCCGCCGATAGCGAGCCCAATAGCATGTATGCCGAAGGCAGCGAGCGCGGGACTAATCAGTGTCGCGAACAAGGGGATAAGGGCAGCTAACAGGATCAGTACCGACGCGACCATGCTGGCGGCGCGTTTTGGTGCTGAGTAGAATTCGCTGTTGCTATTGAACTGCTGGAGATTGAGCAGGCCGGTCAGCAGAAGCAGAATGCCCATCAGGTCGATAGGACCTTGTTGGGTAAAGAAGGGTAATGCGTTGACGAGTCCGATGATCAGGGCTGTCAGGCCGACAATAAAATGCAGGTAATGAAAGAGTTTCAAGTAGTTCACCTTGGATACATTAACAATGAGATTAGTGGCTGTCCGACTGTAAGGGTCATGGTCGGGGCGCGCACTGTAACCTGAATGTGCCAATGTCTCAAAGCGGCAAGCTTGAAGGAGCGGGGTATGAAGAGTGGAGCGGGGAGACCGCTCCACGGTAGATGCAGCTCAACTACGAGCGTGCCTCAGCCAGCTTAGCTCTCCAGCAGGCTGCGTAGCATCCAGGCCGTTTTTTCATGGACCTGCATACGTTGAGTCAACAGATCTGCGGTCGGCTCGTCGTGGGTTTCGTCGCAGATAGGGAAAACGGTACGCGCAGTGCGTACACAGGCTTCCTGACCTTCAACCAGCAGGCGAATCATCTCCTTGGCTTCAGGAACCCCTTCCTCTTCCTTAATACTGCTCAGCTCCACAAACTGCTTGTAGGTTCCTGGCGCGGGGAAGCCCAGAGTCCGGATGCGCTCGGCAATATCGTCGACTGCCAAAGCCAGCTCGTTGTACTGGGTTTCAAACATCAGATGCAATGTCTGAAACATCGGGCCTTTGACGTTCCAATGGAAATTGTGCGTTTTCAGATACAGGGTGTAGGTGTCTGCAAGCAAATGCGACAGGCCTTCAGCGATCTTTTCCCGATCCTTTTCTTTAATACCAATATCAATTTTCATCATCACTCCTGTTGAGTTATGTACGTCAAAAATGGCTGCACTGCTGTATTGACAGCATAGCATCGGGCTTGTTCAGAAATCGCCAGCTCAAGGCCAGGTATACCGATGCAAAATGTGTTTGTCGCTTATCGGACTGTGAGTTTCGCAACAGTCTGCGTCGGATTAGTGGCGACAATAGATCCGCCAGGTTCTCCCCGCGTGGACCAATTTTCGGGTATATTATGGCGCTTTTATCCGTGCGCCCTATGCCGCAGGCAGTATTTCACTGCGCAAGCGGCCCGACTCAATACAGGAACACTACACCATGATGCGTAGCCACTATTGCGGCCAGTTGAACGAGACACTGGCGGACCAGGAAATCACTCTCTGCGGCTGGGTCCACCGTCGCCGTGATCATGGCGGGGTGATTTTCCTGGATATCCGTGACCGTGAAGGTCTGGCGCAGGTAGTGTTTGATCCGGATCGCGAAGAGACCTTCGCGCTGGCCGATCGTGTGCGCAGCGAGTACGTGGTCAAGGTCACCGGCAAGGTGCGCCCACGTCCGGCGGGAGCGGTGAATCCGAACATGGCTTCTGGCGCGATTGAAGTGCTGGGGTATGAGCTGGAAGTGCTGAACCAGGCTGAAACCCCGCCGTTTCCGTTGGATGAGTACTCCGATGTGGGTGAAGAAACCCGCCTGCGCTATCGCTTCATTGATCTGCGTCGTCCGGAAATGGCCGCCAAGCTGAAGCTGCGCTCGCGCATTACCAGCAGCGTGCGCCGTTACCTGGACGAGAACGGCTTTCTGGATGTGGAGACGCCGATTCTGACCCGCGCCACCCCCGAGGGTGCGCGTGACTACCTGGTGCCCAGCCGTACCCATCCCGGCACCTTCTTCGCCTTGCCGCAATCGCCGCAGCTATTCAAGCAACTGCTGATGGTGTCCGGCTTTGATCGCTACTACCAAATTGCCAAGTGCTTCCGTGACGAGGATTTGCGTGCCGACCGCCAGCCGGAATTCACTCAGATCGATATCGAAACCAGCTTTATGGACGAGAAGGACATCATCGGTCTGACCGAAGGCATGATCCGCCAACTGTTCAAGGAAGTGCTAGACGTCGACCTGGGCGACTTCCCGCACATGACGTTCGAGGAAGCGATGCGTCGCTATGGCTCCGACAAGCCGGACTTGCGTAACCCGTTGGAGCTGGTAGATGTGGCTGACCAGTTGACCGAAGTCGATTTCAAGGTCTTCAGTGGCCCGGCCAATGATGCCAAGGGCCGTGTTGCTGCGCTGCGGGTACCCGGAGGCGCAAGCATGCCGCGCAAACAGATCGACGATTACACCAAGTACGTGGGCATCTACGGTGCCAAGGGCCTGGCCTATATCAAGGTCAACGAGCGCGCCAAAGGTGTCGAAGGCCTGCAGTCGCCTATCGTCAAATTCATCCCCGAATCGAATCTGGAAGTGATTCTGGACCGGGTCGGTGCGGTAGATGGCGATCTGGTGTTCTTTGGTGCGGACCGCGCCAAGGTGGTGTCCGAGGCGCTGGGTGCACTGCGCATCAAGCTGGGTCATGACCTTGAACTGCTGACCTGTGAATGGGCGCCGATGTGGGTAGTCGACTTCCCGATGTTCGAGGAAAGCGATGACGGTAGCCTGAGCGCGCTGCATCACCCGTTCACTGCGCCCAAATGCAGCCCGGAAGAGCTGGCAGCAAACCCGGCGACGGCTTTGTCCCGTGCCTATGACATGGTGCTGAACGGTACTGAGCTGGGTGGCGGCTCGATCCGTATCCACCGCAAGGAAATGCAGCAAGCAGTGTTCAATATCCTCGGCATCAGCGCCGAAGAGCAGCAGGAGAAGTTCGGCTTCCTGCTCGATGCGCTGAAATACGGTGCGCCGCCGCACGGTGGCCTGGCTTTTGGCCTGGACCGTCTGGTGATGCTGATTACCGGTGCCCAGTCGATCCGTGAAGTCATTGCTTTCCCGAAAACCCAGAGCGCTGCCTGTGTAATGACTCAGGCGCCGGGTGCGGTCGACAGTAAAGCGTTGCGTGAGCTGCATATTCGCCTGCGCGAGCAACCCAAGGCCGAGTAATTCAGTTTTAGATAGACGGAGGCGATGATGGCCGGACATTCCAAATGGGCCAATATCAAGCACCGCAAGGCGGCCCAGGATGCCAAGCGCGGCAAGGTGTTCAACAAGCTGATCCGCGAGCTGACTGTGGCGGCCAAATTGGGCGGTCCTGAGCCGGCAGATAATCCGCGGCTGCGCTCGGCGGTGGACAAGTCGCTGACCGCCAACATGACCCGTGACACCATTGACCGCGCCATCGCGCGCGGGGCTGGCAGTAACGACGCCGACAATATGGAAGAGCTGACCTATGAAGGTTATGGCGCCGGCGGTGTAGCGATTCTGGTCGAGGTGATGACTGATAATCACAATCGCACTGTCAGTGAGGTACGTCACGCGTTCAATAAATGCGGCGGCAATCTGGGTACGGATGGATCGGTTGCCTATCTGTTTACTCGCCGTGGTCAGATCAGCTACGCCCCAGGTGTGGATGAAGACGCGCTGATGGAAGCATCGCTGGAAGCGGGCGCCGAGGACGTGTTGAGCAACGACGATGGCTCTATCGAGGTGTTCACCACCTTCGAGGAATTCGGTGCGGTCAAGGACAGCCTTGATGCGCGCGGGTTCGAAGCAGATGCTGCGGACCTCAGCATGATTCCCGCGACCACGACCGAACTGGATCTGGATACCGCCGAGAAAGTCATCCGGCTGATCGATATGCTGGAGGACCTGGACGATGTGCAGAACGTTTACAGCAATGCGGAGATTCCCGATGCGGTGCTGGAGCAGATGAGTTAGTGATCCCGGTTAGTGAAAGAGGGAGGCGAATGCCTCCCTTTTTTATTGCCCTGATCAGTTGAAGTTTTGATTCTGGCCCAAGCCAATGTGGCACACTGTGCCGCAGGTAAAATGAGAGTGGCAACAGCGTATGGCATTGATTCTGGGCATAGATCCCGGCTCGCGCACCACTGGCTACGGGATAGTCAGTGAGCGCGCGGGCAAGTGTGAATATGTGACCTCTGGCTGCATTCGGCTGGGCGGCGGACCCTTCCCGGAACGACTGAAGCTGATCTTTGAAGGCTTGACCGAGCTGATAGGCCAATACAAGCCAGAAATACTCAGTATTGAGCAGGTGTTTCTGGCGCGTAATCCGGATTCGGCTCTGAAGCTGGGGCAGGCCCGCGGCGCCGCCATAGTGGCCGCCGTTCATGCTGATATGCAGGTGCATGAGTATACTGCCAGGCAAATCAAGCAATCGGTGGTCGGTACCGGCGCGGCGGATAAATCCCAGGTGCAGCACATGGTCACCCAGTTGCTTGGGCTCTCTGGCACGCCCCAGGCCGATGCTGCAGATGCTTTGGCTGCCGCGCTCTGCCACGCCCATTCCGCCGCGTTGAACCTGCAGTTGGGTGGCGGTTTGCTTGGCTTGCGTAATGGCCGGGTGCGCAGGCGATGAGCAAAAACAACATTGAACGAGGAGCCGCTGCGTGATTGGACGCCTGAAGGGCATTCTGCTGGAAAAACAACCGCCGCATATTCTGCTGGATGTGCAGGGGGTAGGCTATGAGCTGGACGCGCCGATGAGCACTTTTTACAAGCTGCCGACCTTGGGTGAAATGGTCACTCTGCATACCCATATGGTAGTGCGTGAAGACGCGCAATTGCTTTATGCTTTTGCCGAGAAGCGCGAACGGGAATTGTTCCGTGAGCTGATCCGGCTTAACGGTGTGGGTCCTAAATTGGCGCTGGCGTTGATGTCTGGTCTCGAAGTGGACGAGTTGATTCGGGCGGTCCAGGCTCAGGATACCAGTGCGCTGGTGCGCGTGCCGGGCGTGGGCAAGAAGACCGCGGAGCGCCTGCTGATCGAATTGCGTGACCGCTTTAAAGCCTGGGAAACGCTGCCTGGCTCGTTCAAGCCATTGGCCTCTGGTGCCGCCGCTGCGGCGCCGGCCTCACACAGTGCCGATGCGGTGAGCGCCTTGATTTCGCTCGGCTACAAGCCTCAAGAGGCAAGCCGGGCGATAGCATCGGTGGAAGAGGACGGTTTGAGCAGTGAAGAGTTGATACGTCGCGCCCTCAAGGGCATCGTTTAAGCAGATTCAAAACGCACGGGTAACTCATGCTGGAAGAAGATCGCCTGATTGCTGCGAGTCCGCGGCAACAGGAAGAAGTCATAGACCGGGCCATCCGCCCCTATCGCCTGGCCGATTACATTGGCCAGCCGACAGTGCGCGAGCAGATGGAGCTGTTTATCAAGGCGGCGAAGGGCCGAGGTGAAGCGCTGGATCATGTGCTGATCTTTGGCCCGCCGGGCCTGGGCAAAACCACGCTGGCGAATATCATTGCCCAGGAGATGGGCGTCAAGATCAAGAGTACCTCCGGTCCGGTATTGGAGCGTGCCGGGGATCTGGCGGCGATGCTGACCAATCTGGAAGCAGGCGATGTGCTCTTTGTTGACGAGATACATCGGCTATCGCCGGTAGTGGAAGAAATTCTGTATCCGGCGATGGAGGATTATCAGCTCGACATCATGATCGGCGAGGGGCCCGCCGCCCGTTCCATCAAGCTGGACCTGCCACCCTTCACGCTGGTGGGCGCAACTACCCGCGCCGGCATGCTGACCAACCCATTACGAGATCGCTTCGGGATCGTGCAGCGCCTGGAATTCTATGGCGTGGATGACCTGGCCACCATTGTGCGGCGTTCAGCCGGCATTCTGGGTCTGGACCTGGCGGCGGAGGGCGCGCTTGAAGTCGCTCGCCGTTCCCGTGGTACGCCGCGTATTGCCAATCGCCTGCTGCGACGAGTGCGTGACTTCGCCGAGGTGCGCAGCAGCGGCAGCATTACCCGAGAGGTAGCCGATCAGGCATTGAACTTGCTTGATATCGATGAGAAAGGTTTTGACCATATGGATCGGCGTCTGTTGTTGGCCATGATCGACAAGTTCGATGGCGGACCAGTGGGGATCGATAGCCTGGCAGCCGCGATCAGCGAAGAGCGCCACACCATAGAAGACGTGCTGGAGCCGTTTCTGATCCAGCAGGGGTTCATCACTCGTACACCTAGAGGGCGCATCCTGACGCGTCATGCCTATGCGCATTTTGGTCTCAATCTGCCGGCGCGCATGACTCAGCCGGTCGGGGACCTTTTTCTGGATGGTGGTGGTCTGAGCGAATAATAAAAAAATATTTTCGATTTTACCGGGGAAGCACTATGCAAAGGTTACCGTTGGCTCTACATTATGCGCGCTGACAATTCCGGGCCGCCATTCGCGCTGAGAGCCCGTGTCTACTTTGAAGATACCGATGCCGGCGGCATTGTCTATTACGTCAATTACCTCAAGTTCATGGAGCGTGCGCGAACCGAGTTGGTGCGTTCTCTAGGGTTTGACCAAAGTGTCCTGCAGGTTGAAAACATTATTTTTGTTGTTCATTCGGTAGCGGCTCGTTATCACGCACCTGCGCGCCTGGATGATGAACTTGTGGTCGGTGTTGAGGTCTTGGAACTCAGGCGCGCGAGTATCCGCTTCCGTCAACTGATAACCCATGTCGACGGAAAACTGTTATGTGAGGGTGAAGTGCTGGTCGCCTGTGTCAGTGCCGATCAATACAAACCAAGAGCCATTCCGGCGGCCCTGAGTGATGCATTCAGAGCTGCTCAAGCAATTAGTAGTCAGATCGAAGGAGATGCAACGCGTGCAAGCTGATCAAATGTCCATGTGGCACCTGATTTCCACCGCCAGTGTGCTGGTGCAACTGGTGATGTTGACCCTGGTGCTCGCATCGGTTGTGTCCTGGGTGATGATTTTCCAGCGCAGCAGCTTCTTGCGTTCGGCAAAGTCGGCGTTGGACGACTTCGAAGACCGTTTCTGGTCAGGCATTGATCTGTCCAAGCTGTATCGCCAGATCACCGGTAGTCCGGATACCAATTCCGGCCTGGAGCAGATCTTTCGTGCAGGCTTCAAAGAATTTTCACGCATGCGTCAGCAGCCGGGGGTGGATCCGGATGCGGTGATGGATGCAGTACAGCGCTCCATGCGCGTAGCGATTTCCAAGGAAGAGGAGCGTCTGGAGCAACATTTGCCGTTCCTCGCCACAGTCGGTTCTACCAGTCCGTATATCGGCCTATTCGGTACGGTGTGGGGCATCATGAACTCGTTTCGTGGCCTGGCCAGTGCGCAGCAGGCTACTCTGGCGACAGTTGCTCCGGGTATTGCCGAGGCGCTTATCGCGACGGCGATCGGCCTGTTTGCGGCGATCCCTGCGGTCATTGCCTACAACCGTTTCGCTGCTCGCTCGGAAATGCTCATCAGCCGCTATTACACGTTTGCGGATGAGTTCTCCAGCATTCTGCATCGCCGCGTTCACGCCAGCAACGACGAATAATCGGGAGTTTACATGCAGGTTCGCCACGGTAGACGGCAGAAACGCAAACCGGTCGCAGAGATGAACGTCGTGCCCTATATCGACGTGATGCTGGTGCTGCTGGTTATTTTCATGGTGACCGCGCCGATGCTGAATCAGGGCGTTAACGTTGATCTGCCGCAGGTTTCCAGTGACGTGTTGCCCTCGGATGCCAACCAGCAGGTGCTGACGCTGTCGGTATTGGCCGATGGGACTTACTACTGGAACCTTGGCGAGGCCGTTGATACTGAAAATCAGACCGACAGTGCCATTAACCTGGAACAAATGGCTGATGGTGTGACCAAAATCATCAACGCGCGTCCCGATACCGTTGTGTATATACGTGGCGACCAAGAAGCCAATTATGGTCTGGTCGTTACTGCGATGGCGACGCTGCAGCAAGCTGGCGTTCCCAACGTCGGACTGATTACCGAGGCGCCGTGAATACTCGCGAAGATCAGCCGCAGGCGTCTTCAGGTTCGCTTGCTGCGCCAGTTTTAAAAGCGCTTGCAGTGCATTTGGGCGTAGCTATGATGCTGTTCGTGTCATTCAGCAGTGCGCCGGAATTTGAGCCGGCCAAGCCCATAGTGCAAGCGACCCTGGTGCAGTTGAACTCGAAGAGTCCTGCGACCACGCAAACGGATCAAAGTATTGCTGGCGAGGCTGCCAAAACTGCAGCGCCGCAGCACGAAGCAGAAGAGCTGAAGCAGGAACAGCAGAAACAGGAAGAGCAGGCGGCCGAAGCGCGCGAAGAGCGTGCCGCCGAGGCTGCTGCCGCTGCCGCCGCAGCCCGAGAGCAACAGCAGGAAGAGGCTGAGGCGCAGAAGCAGGAACAGGCAGAAGCGCAGAAAGAAGCGGAAGCGGAAAAAGCCGCTGCAGCTGCTGAAGCGCGTAAAGCCGATGCCGCGAAGAAGCTTGCTGCGGAAGAGGCGGCCAAGAAGAAAGCAGCGGATGAGGCAGCCAAGAAGCAGGCTGCTGCAGAAGCCGCGAAGAAGAAGGCCGCAGACGAGGCGAAAAAGAAAGTAGCTGCTGATGCGGCCAAGAAAGCCGAGGCCGACAAGGCCGCGCAGCAACGCCGTGACGCCGAAGAGGCCAAGGCCCGTGCCCTGGCAGAGCTGCTGGCTGACGAGACGCAGTATCAGCAGGCGCAGGCTGATGAGATTGGCGACGAGGTCGCAGCCAGCTTTGACGATCTGATCCGCCGCTACGTCAGTGAACAATGGCGCCGCCCACCGACTGCCCGTAATGGTATGGTGGTAGAAGTGGTGGTCAGCATGTTGCCAACCGGTCAGATTACCGATGCGGTGGTAGCTCGCTCCAGTGGCGATGCTGGTTTTGATCAATCCGCCGTTCAGGCAGTAAGAAACGTCGGACGCATCCCGGAGATGCAACAGCTATCCCGTGACAACCCCGCGACTTTTGATCGCATGTATCGCAAGCGCACATTGCGTTTCAAACCAGAGGATCTGTCATTTTGATGAATGTCATGAAACATTGGCTGGCCACCGCAGTTTTACTGCTGATGGCACAGAGCCTGGTTGCCCAGGAGGCAATCGAGATTACCCGTGGTACTGACAAGGCCACTCCGATTGCCGTAGTGCCCTTTGGCTGGCAGGGTGGCTCGCCATTGCCGGAAGATCTGGCTCAGATCGCATCGAACAATTTGCGCAATACAGGCATGTTTGCGCCCTTTGACCGCAGCAATATGCTCAGCAACCCCACCCAGCCGAGTGAGATTTTCCCGCGCGACTGGACCATGCTGGGTGTGGATTATGTCGTCGCTGGCAGGGTTACCAAAGATCCTGCCGCGGATCGCTTTGAGGTGACTTACAGCCTTTACAGTGTGGTGCGCGAAGAAGTGCTGTTGTCAAAGACCGTGAGCGGTACGCAAGGCCAGCTACGCGACATGGCTCACCATCTCAGTGACGAGATATTCGAGGAAATAACCGGCATTCGCGGCGCTTTCAATACCAAGCTACTCTATGTTTCAGCGGAACGTTTTTCCGCAGGGAATACGCGCTATACCTTGCAGCGTTCGGATTACGATGGTGCCCGCGCTACTACCTTATTGCAGTCGCGTGAACCGATTCTGACGCCTTCGTACGCACCGGATGGTCAGCGTATTGCTTATGTGTCGTTTGAGTCGCGTCGCCCGGAAATTTTTATCCATTACGTGCAAACCGGTCGCCGCGAGCGGATCACCAGTTTCGAAGGGCTTAACGGGGCGCCGGCCTGGTCGCCGGACGGTCAGAGACTGGCCTTCGTCTTGTCACGTGACGGTAACCCGGAGATTTATGTAATGGAGCTGGCGTCCAAGCAGATGCGCCGGGTGACCAATCACTTTGGGATTGATACCGAGCCGACCTGGATGGACAACAGCACTATCGCGTTTACCTCCGATAGAGGCGGGCGTCCGCAGATTTACAAAACCAATATAAACTCGGGTAGTGCCGAGCGGCTGACCTTTGTCGGCAACTATAATGCCAATGCGAAAATGTCGGTGGACGGCAGCACCATGGTCATGGTCCACCGCCAGGATGGCAACAGTAATTTTCATATTGCCGCACAAGACCTCAAGCGCGGCAATCTGAGGGTTTTAACACAGACATCGTTAGATGAGTCACCTACTGTCGCACCTAACGGTACTATGTTAATTTATGCAACCCGTCAACAGGGACGGGGCGTTCTCATGCTGGTATCTACCAATGGTCGTGCTAGGTCGGAGATTCCGACTCAATTCACTGACCTGCGCGTGCCATCATGGTCCCCATACCTGCCTTAAGGGTGTAACAACACTAAACCATATGGGGTTTTCCAGGAGTTCTATGATGCAAGTATCTAAAATTGGCAAGTTTGCGGCACTGGTTGTGGCTTTCGGCGTAATCGTTGGCTGTTCCTCTAAAGGCGGCGATACCGCTGGTACTGGCGCGGTTGATCCGAATGCCGGTTACACCAGCCCGTCCTCTTCCTCCAGCGATAACGGCATGAGCAGCGAAGAAGCCGCTCTGCGTGCTATCACTACCTTCTACTTCGAGTACGACAGTGCTGATCTGAAGCCAGAAGCCATGCGCGCCCTTGACGTTCACGCCAAGGACCTGAAGGCTGCTGGTAACCGTGTAGTGCTGGAAGGCCACACTGACGAGCGCGGCACCCGCGAATACAACATGGCACTGGGCGAGCGTCGTGCTGCTGCTGTTCAGCGCTATCTGGTTCTGCAGGGTGTTTCTGCCGGTCAGCTGGAACTGGTTTCCTACGGTGAAGAAAATGCGGCTGCTACTGGTTCCAGCGAAGAAGCTTGGGCCCAGAATCGTCGCGTAGAACTGCGTAAGTAAGAGGTCTTATGAAAGGGTTCAGAGGATTTACAGCAGCCTGTTTGTTATTGCCGTTCGCGGCTGTGGCGCAGGTACCCGTAACCGACGGTAGTGTGGGCGGTGCCCGCGGCAACCAGTCGGTGTCCTCTGCACCCGGACAGGCCCAGGCTGGCCTTTCCATGGAAGGCCAGCTTATGCAGCAGTTGTATCAGCTGCAACAGGAAGTATCCATGCTGCGTGGCTTGGTAGAAGAGCAGGAATACAAGCTCAAGCAGATGGAGCAGGATCAGTTGGATCGTTATGAAGATCTTGACCGTAGAGTGTCTTCGGGCATGAGCGGTGGAGCTCCGAACAACGCGCAGGGCCCGCTGGACGGACCTCTTCCGACCGGTAGCAGTAACGGCACATCCGCAGCGGATGGCCAAAGTAACTCTCCTGCTCAAAACGGCGCAGCCAGCACGGCTGAGGCTGATCCAGAGCGAGAAAAATTGATTTATGACGCGGCTTTTGACCTGGTCAAGGCGCGTGATTTTGACAAAGCCATTCAAGCTTTCACTGCGTTCGTTCGTCGTTACCCGCGCAGCGAGTATGCCGGTAACGCCCAGTATTGGTTGGGCGAGATTCATCTGGTGGAGTCCGACCTGGAATCTGCCGGGCGCGCTTTTGCGCTGGTGGTCAGCGAATATCCTGGCCATCGCAAAGAGGCTGACGCTCTTTACAAGCTGGCTGAGGTAGAACGCCGCTTGGGCAACCAGGACAAAGCCGCAGCGCTGTATCGTGAAGTGCTATCCAAGCATCCGAATTCATCGGCCGCTCAGTTGGCACGCCGTGATCTGGATGCGCAGAGCTAGTAGCCGTTCCTCCCCCCGGTATTTTCGAACCACAGGACGTGCCTAAACGTCCTGTTGGCTGCGTTTCCCCAGACTGACCTTTCCGCTACACTACGCGCCGTCACTCTTAAGACACTTTCACGCTACAGACAATTATTGCTTCAGCCGAGCGCACTGCGTTCAGCCTGGCTGCTGAATGATTGTATTTGGGCCTCTGCCTGTTTAGCAGTCCAGCCCGGGGAAACCAAGCATGACCATTGATTCGTCCGCGACTCTGCGCATGACAGAGATTTTCTATTCCATCCAGGGGGAAAGTCGCAGCCTGGGCCTGCCCACGGTTTTTGTGCGCCTGACCGGCTGCCCGCTGCGCTGCCAATATTGTGATACGGCATATGCCTTCAGTGGTGGCGAGCTGATGAGCCTGGAGCAGATTCTCCTGCAGGTTGCTTCCTATAGGCCGCGCTACGTGTGCGTTACAGGTGGCGAGCCGCTGGCCCAGCCAAGTGCCATTCCTTTGCTGCAGGCGCTCTGTGAAGCCGGCTACAAGGTGTCACTGGAGACCAGCGGCGCGCTGGATGTCAGCACGGTGGACGAGCGGGTGAGCAGGGTGGTGGACATTAAAACCCCCGATTCCGATGAGATGGGACGCAACCTTTACGCCAATCTGGCATTACTGGGGCAGCATGATCAGGTCAAATTCGTGATCTGCAGCCGTAGTGATTATGAGTGGGCGCGCTTCAAACTGGATGAATATGCCTTGGCGGATAGCGTGGGCGAAGTGCTGTTTTCCCCGAGCCACGCGCAACTCACTCCCCGGCAATTGGCCGAATGGATTGTTGAAGACAATCTACCCGTACGATTTCAGATGCAGTTGCATAAATACCTGTGGAATGACGAGCCAGGACATTGATATGACCGATGCAATGAAGAAAAAAGCCGTGGTATTGCTATCTGGCGGTCTGGACTCCGCTACGGTATTGGCGATGGCCCAGGCTGACGGCTATTCGTGCTACACCCTGAGTTTTGATTACGGTCAGAGACATCGCGCTGAGCTCGACGCTGCGAAACGCCTGGCTGCCAGTGCCGCGGTGGTTGAGCACAAGGTCATCGGTCTGGATCTGGATGGTATGGGTGGCTCGGCTTTGACAGATGACTCGCTGGCAGTGCCTGAGTCGCTCCAGCAGGGTATACCGATTACCTATGTGCCGGCGCGCAATACGGTATTTCTAGCGCTTGCTTTGGGTTGGGCGGAAGTGCTCGACGCCCAGGATATCTTCATCGGCGTCAATGCAGTGGATTACTCGGGCTACCCGGATTGTCGGCCGGCGTTTATTGAAGCCTTTGAGCGGGTTGCTAATCTGGCGACCAAAGCCGGGGTTGAAGGCGTGGGTTTTCGGATTCTGGCTCCCTTGCAAGATATGACCAAAGGCGAAATCGTTGCTGAAGGCACCCGCTTGGGTATCGACTACGCATTGACGGTGTCTTGTTACCAGGCTGATGACCTGGGGCGCGCGTGCGGGCGTTGTGATAGCTGCCGTTTGCGCTCTGCGGGGTTCTCCGCCGCTGGGGTAGCGGATGCTACTGTCTACCAGCCATCAAGTAACACCGTCTGATTTATTGCTAATTTCTTCTTGATTTTATCTGATAAATCAGTACTATAGCGCGCGTTCCGGGTCGTTAGCTCAGTTGGTAGAGCAGTTGGCTTTTAACCAATTGGTCGTAGGTTCGAATCCTACACGACCCACCATTTTATTCCGCGTAAACCCCCTCCAGAGTTCCCTCCCGGCATTTATACCGCTGGCGTTTTCTTGTTGTGTTCTGCCATTCGCTCTTCTGCCCGTAGAAAAATGTTGAACCCCATGCTTGGCGCCGAGTCACATTTCCTGAAGGCGATAAAGCCTGGTAAAGCTGCTCATTTAAGTAGCTACTTTCATACTCAGGTATGCAAAACACCCAATGTGTTTTATGTATGCGCAGAGAAGGATGGATGCAATGACCACTACTAATTCGAAAGATGTAATTGAAGTTCTCAACGATCTGATCGAAACCAGCAAAGATGGTGAAGCGGGTTTCAAGGTCTGTGCCGAAGACGTCAAACGCCCCGACCTGAAAGCCTTGTTTTCAGACCGTGCCGTTGAGTGTGGGAAAGCCGCCAGTGAACTGCAGGCGATTGTATTCCAGCTGGGCGGCGACCCAGAGAACAGCACGAGTCTGGCAGGCGACATGCATCGTCGCTGGGTTGACTTGAAGTCGGCAATTACTGGCAAGAGTGATGAAGGCGTGCTCAATGAGTGCGAGCGTGGCGAAGATGTCGCCAAGAAGAGCTACAAAGAAGCGCTTGAAAAGGATCTGCCCGCCGATGTGCGTGCAGTGGTAGAGCGTCAGTATCAGGGTGTGCTGCGCAACCACGATCAGATCAAGGCTTTGCGCGACTCCGAGCGTGCGAAAAGCTGATAGTGCCTGCTCTCGAGTGCAGCGAAAGCTGCGCTCGAGAGCCTTGTTTTGCTACGACTGTATCTTCGCTTTGCCAGCTCTTCCCGAGTCCTTTCTCGTTACCAGCTCATTCCCTGTCGATTCAAATCCCATTAAACCGATTGCTGTCTATCCGTCACTCCCCGGGATCAGCTACGTTTTCGTATGAGCCACCTTCCAGCGGCTGCCACCACATTTCCATGAAGACAAAACCGATAGTCACCAGTGTCAGCAGACCGACACCGATAATGCAGGCGGCGAAGAAACGGGTGTGGTCGTTCCTTGGCATTTTCATATAGGACGGCAGGCCGAAGAACAGCAAGATGCATGACAGGGCCGCGCCCAGGGCGCCAACGATCAGCAGTACCGGGCGATAGGGGAGCATGGCCGCCAAGGCTGCCAGCATCATCGGAATTGATGTCACCGTCATAAAGGTCAAGCTGATTGGTAGCGAGGGTCTTTGCGGGACGCGAAACAACACCCATCGGGTCATAAAGCTCATCACCAGCAACCCCGCTAGAAAACCCAGGTAGCACATCAGCCCCAGCAAAGCTGCACTGCCGGGGGTCAAGTACTGCCTTTCCTCGCCGCCGTAAAAACTCCATCCAGTGTGGGCGGCACCGATATAGCAGGCGATAGCGGGAATCAGTGGCCCGAGCAGCATCAAGGGGAGAAACCCCCACGGATGTTGATCGGCATCCTTGCGGATATTGGTCCAGGCGTCAGCTGGGGTGGTGAGTAGTGCAGGTAAGTGAGCCAGCATGGCAATCTCCTCTTGCTTGGTTTTATGCCCTTACTTTCTCGACTGGTGCGCACGGGGTTAAGTTCAAGTTACACAAGGGTGCCGCGTGGTAATATGGGCATGCTATTCAACACAGGATCAACTCATGTCACAGATTCCCGAACGGGTCCTGGTGCAGGCGCACCTCGCGGCCAAGCAGGTTGCGCCGCTGACCGACGCCGAACAGGCTGACTACAAGCGCCGCATTGCCGAAGAGCTCAAGGCTCAGAATGCGGTGCTGGTGGCGCATTACTACACCGATCCGCTGCTGCAGTCGTTGGCGGAGGAGACCGGTGGCTGCGTATCGGATTCGCTGGAAATGGCGCGTTTTGGCCGTGACCATCCGGCCACCACACTGGTGGTTGCCGGTGTGCGTTTCATGGGCGAGACGTCGAAGATTCTCAGCCCGGAAAAGCGCGTGCTGATGCCGACGCTGGATGCCACCTGTTCGCTGGATATTGGCTGCCCAATCGATGAGTTTTCTGCGTTTTGCGACCAGCACCCGGATCGCACCGTGGTGGTATATGCCAATACCTCTGCGGCGGTGAAGGCACGCGCCGATTGGGTCGTGACTTCCAGCTGCGCCTTGCAGATTGTCGAGCACCTGATGGACCAGGGGCAAAAGATTCTGTGGGCGCCGGATCAGCATCTGGGTAATTACATTCAGCGTGAAACCGGTGCGGATATGCTGCTGTGGGAAGGCTCCTGCATTGTGCATGAGGAGTTCAAGGCCAAGGCGCTATTGGATCTGAAAGCGGTGTACCCGGATGCGGCGATTCTGGTTCATCCTGAGTCGCCGATGTCGGTGATTGAGTTGGCTGACGCGGTAGGGTCGACTAGTCAGTTGATCAAGGCAACGCAGACGCTGCCCAACCCGACCTTTATCGTCGCCACCGATCGCGGCATTTTCTACAAGATGCAACAGGGCGCGCCGGATAAACAACTTATTGAAGCACCTACTGCCGGCAATGGCGCCACCTGCCGCAGTTGCGCACATTGCCCCTGGATGGCGATGAACACGCTGCCCCGTCTGCTGGAGAGCCTGCAGCAGGGCAGTAACGAGATTCACGTGGCGGCCGAGCTGATACCGCGCGCGGTGCAGCCGTTGGAGCGGATGCTCAACTTCACCCGCCAGGCTAATCTGGCGGCCAAGGGTAACGCCTGATCAGAAGCTTTTGAGGATTTCGCGCTGATTGGCGAGATCCTGCTGCCTGGCGTCAATACGTGCGCTCATGACGTAATTGTCGCCCGCGCGCCTGGCCGCCAGGTCAAGTTGCTGGCCTGCCTGGTCCAGGTCGCCGGCGAGCATGAAGTACTCGGCCCTGGCCAGATGTACGCCGAGAATATTACCCGCCAAACCACGAATTTCGGCTGCCAGATACCAGACATCCGGATCACTGCTGCGCTGGGCGGCGAGTTTGTCGATGGCTTGCTCTGCTTCCTGGTAACGCGTGGCACGCAACAGCATGTCGGCCCGCGCTTCCAGTAACGGGTAGTTGCCTGGATTTATCTGCAGCAGTCGGTCGATTCGGCCAAGTGCCTGATCCAGGCGGTTCTGTGCGGCGTCAAGCTCCACTGCTGCCAGAGTGACGGTGACGTTATCCGGATATTCCTCAAGCAGAGGTTCAAGCGCCTCTGTTGCTTCCGCATACTGTGCGCTGCGGGTCAATGCCAGTACCAGCCCGTAGCGCGCCGCGGCGTGGTCACCCTCATGCTCGTCCAGCAGAATGCGAAAGCGCTGCACTGCCAGGCCAGGATTGCGTTCGTGGTGCAATTGCACACGCGCGCGCATCATTTGATATTCCACGCTGTCACGCCGACCATCGCCAGGTAATTGCTCGGCGCGGTTACGCGAGTCGGCAATCCGCGACTGGTTGACCGGGTGAGTCAGCAAAAATTCGGGCGGAGTGCGACTGAATCGGCTCAGTCGGGCCAGGCGCTCGAACATATCCGGCATGGCGGTAGGATCGTACCCGGCGTTGTCGAGATTTAGCAGGCCGATACGGTCGGCCTCCTGTTCATTCTGGCGTGAGAAGCGACGCTGCTCCTGGATCGCGGCTGCCTGAGTCGAGGCCAGGGCAGCAAAGCCGGCGTCACCGCCGCCGGCCGCAGCCAGTATTACGCTGGCCAGCATCGCGGTCATGACCGGTATGCGCATACGCTGCTGTTGTTCCAGGCCGCGAGAAAAATGCCGCTGCGAGAGGTGAGCCAGTTCATGTGCCATCACCGAGGCGAACTCTGCCTCGGTATGGGCGTTGAGAAACAGCCCGCCGTTGACGCCAACGACTCCGCCGGGAGCGGCAAAAGCGTTCAGCTGCGGACTTTCTATCAGGACAAACGTCAGGCGCGGATCACTTAACTGACTGGTCTCGGCCAGACTGAAAACGTGCCGTTCAATGAAGTCCTTCAGCAACGGATCATCCATGGTCGCCACTGAGCCACGCAGCATGGAAAGCCAGGCCCGGCCGAGTTGGTATTCCTGCTCGCGGGACATGAGCGATGAACTGGTGTCGCCCAGAGAGGGCAGGTTGAACTCATCCGCCTGCGCCGCTTGAGGCACAGCGATGGTGGTCAGTACGCAAAAGGCCAGCGTCTTGACCATTGCCAAGGTTACAAACGGGTTGAATTGCATGATTACCTTTGCGCCTGTCCGGATTGGGGTGTCTGCGTGAGTCCATGCAGAGCTATACTGTAACACTTGCTACTGAGGAGTTTACGCATGGCGGCTGATCCAACAGCGCTGAAAATCGATCACGATGTGTCCCGCACTCTGGATGCTCGAGGTTTGTCCTGTCCGCTGCCGCTGCTCAAGACCAAGCTGGAGCTGAATACCATGAAGGCGGATGAGATTCTGCATGTGCTGGCGACCGACGCTGGTTCGCAACGTGATCTTCAGCGCTTCTCTGAACTGTCTGGCAACAAACTGATTGCAGCTGAGATATTGGACGACGAGTTTCATTATTGGTTGCGCAAGAGGTGAGATCAACAGGTATGTTGAAGGTTTTCCAGGGGTGGATGCACCGCTATTTCTCCGACGAAGAAGCGGTAGTGCTGGCGGTGGTGTTGGCGTTGGGCTTTGCCATTATCATCAGCTTTGGTGACAAACTTGCGCCCCTGCTTACCGGTTTGGTGTTGGCGTATCTGCTGCAGGGTCTGGTGACCTTGTTGCGCCGCTGGCATGTCCCGCACGCACTCTCGGTATGGCTGGTCTTTCTGCTTTTTCTCGGCGCGCTGTCTGCATTGCTTGGTGTTGTGGTGCCGCTGGTTTGGAGGCAGATCACCAATTTGTTCAATGAGCTGCCGCGCATGTTGGTGCAGTGGCAGGCTCAGCTTGAACACTTGCCCGAGCAATATCCGGCACTCATCTCCCAGGGACAGATTGAGCGATTAATCGGCTCTATAAATGGTGAACTGGGGCAGTTCGGGCAGTGGGTGCTTTCTCAATCTCTGGCCAGCCTGCCGATGCTGGTGACCATTCTGGTCTATCTGGTACTGGTACCGATTCTGGTGTTTTTCTTTCTGATGGATAACCAGAAGATCAGCAACTGGATGGTCAGCCAGTTGCCCCGTGAGCGCCGACTGATGAACCAGGTGTGGACGGAGATGAATCAGCAGATTGCCAATTATATCCGTGGCAAGGTGATCGAGATTCTGATTGTTGGCGCGGTGAGCTACATCTGTTTTGCGGTGCTCAAGGTCAACTACGCAGCACTGCTGGCTGTGGTGGTGGGGCTCTCGGTATTGGTACCCTATATTGGCGCAACGGTGGCGACCATACCGGTAGCGCTCATTGGCCTGTTCCAGTGGGGGCTGGGCAATGAGTTCATGGTGCTGATGATCGTCTATGCGGTTATTCAAGCGCTGGATGGCAATGTGCTGGTGCCTATCCTGTTCTCAGAGGCGGTCAACCTGCATCCAGTGGCGATCATCGCGGCGATATTGATTTTTGGTGGGTTGTGGGGTTTCTGGGGAATATTTTTTGCCATACCGTTGGCGACGCTGTTCAAGGCAGTGCTGTACGCATGGCCGCGTGGCGTGGAAGCGGCCCATGACGCCGCCCCGGTCGGGCACCCGGGAACGGCGGAGCAGCTCGACTGATCAGCCGTTCAATTCCTGAGCGGCTTGCAATACTTCGGCGACATGCCCTTTGACTTTGACCTTGCGCCACTCACGACGCAACACGCCCTGTTTGTCGATCAGGAAGGTACTGCGTTCGATCCCTTCGTATTCTTTGCCATACATCTGCTTCAGCTTAATCACATCAAACAGTCGGCAGAGGCTCTCATCGCCGTCGCTGATCAGTTCGAAGGGAAAGCTTTGCTTGGACTTGAAGTTCTCATGGGTGCGCAGGCTGTCCTTGGATACCCCAAGAATCAGCGTGTGAGCAGCGACGAAGTCGGCGTGCATATCGCGGAAGTCCTGGCCCTGGGTGGTGCAGCCAGGGGTATTGTCCTTGGGGTAGAAATAGATCACCAGTTGAGTGCCAGCGAGGGTCGCAAGATTGACCTCCTGCCCGCCGGTCGCCTGTGCGCTGAAGTCGGGAACGGGTTTGTCCAGAGTGACGCTCATATTGATACCTCTAGCCGGGTATGGGAATTAATGAATAGGTCGCCAGGGTTCAATCACGGCGTCCAGGTTCAGCTCATCGCAAAAGTCGAGAAACTGTTCGCGCAACCAGCTGAGCTGGGTCTTGGCCGGGATGGCGATAGTCAGTGTCATATTCAGCATGGCGGTGCCGGTGTGCTGGGCCATGTAGGTAAAGCTGAACAACTCCTCGATCTCGATCTCGATCTGCTGGAAGAAAGTGCAGAGCTCCGCGCACAATTCAGGACGCTGGGCGGCGGTTACAAACACATTGTAGGGAAGAGCCTGCGGACGCTCCTCCAGGCTACGGCTGCGGTTCATCGATAGCGTCAGATGCTCGCGCTTGGCAATGGTCAGCATCAGGGTTTCCAGTCGCGCCAGCGCGTCCCAGTTGCCGCTGACCTGTAGCAGCAGGGAAGTGCAGGTGCCGTGGCGGCTCATACGGCTGCTGACGATCAGGCAGCGCTGCTCAAGACACAGCCGCGTCAGAGTGGTGACCATGCTGGTGGTCTGCGAGCCCATGGCGTTGATCACCAAAAACTGATCACGTTGGCTATTGGCGGTGGACATGATGCTCCTTGACGTGAGGGCGAGCCTGTTCCGAAGGATCGGCATCGGGCTATCAGGGCTGCTATTGTCGCCGCCCACGTCAACGGGTTCAACATTCTATTAGGGCAGGATAGCCACGACAGTCAGCCCGGCACCCTGAAAGGCGTTCGCGGCCTTGATTGTCGGGGGAATTCTTCCCGGCTTCCCTTGTGCTGGCTGCACGGCGAAAGTACCATTGCGGGTCAATGTTTCAACTGGAGCAGTTGCATGATCGCAGGCAGCCTGGTGGCGCTGGTTACACCCATGGATTCACGTGGAGGCCTGGATTGGCTGGCCCTTGAGCGGCTTATCGACTTTCACCTGGAAAATGGTACTGATGGCATTGTCGCTGTCGGCACAACCGGTGAGTCGGCTACCTTGAGCATGAGCGAGCATAAGGAAGCCATTCGGCGCGTTGTTGATCAAGTAGCTGGCCGCGTTCCGGTGATAGCCGGCACGGGCGCCAACTCCACGCGCGAGGCCGTCGAGCTGACGGAGTCGGCCCGGAGCGTCAATGCTGATGCCTGTTTGCTGGTAACGCCGTATTACAACAAGCCGACCCAGGAAGGACTGTATCAGCACTATCGTTTTATTGCCGAAGCAGTGGATATTCCGCAGATTCTTTATAACGTGCCGGGCCGCACGGCCTGCGACATGTTGCCGGAGACGGTAGAGCGTCTGGCCGATACGCCGAATATCATCGGTATCAAGGAAGCCACTGGCGATCTGCAGCGTGCTCGCGAGCTGATTGACCGCGTAGGGGATCGCATGGCGGTGTATTCCGGCGATGACCCGACCGCGGTGGAATTGATCCTGATGGGCGGCAAAGGCAACATTTCAGTGACGTCCAATGTCGCTCCCAAGGCGATGCACGACCTTTGCGCTGCTGCATTGAGGGGCGATGTCGACACGGCAAGGCGTATCAATGAGTCGCTGATGCCACTGCACAAGGCACTCTTTATCGAGTCCAATCCCATACCGGTGAAATGGGCGCTGCATGAGATGGGTCTGATGGGCGATGGCTTGCGCCTGCCCCTTACGCCCCTGAGCGACCGTTGCCATGAGACGGTTCGTAACGCCCTGCGTGAATGCGGTGTGTTGTGAGCGGTACTCGACGACTTAATTTCAGCAAGGAAATCATTATGAAGCCTGTACTGGGTGCTCTATCAGTCGTGCTGCTGGGCAGCCTAAGCGGTTGTGGGTACATCTATGGTGAGGATGGCTACTTCCGTGACCGCGGCTCCGATTACCAGGCGGCGCAGATCAAGCCCAGAATGGAGGTTCCAGATGGCATTGAAAGTAAGCCGATTGGCGATCTGCTTCCGGTGCCCGGCCAGGTAACGGGCAACCAGGAGTTTGACGAATTCGAGATGCCAAGGCCGCAAGCCATGCTGGTCAGCGCAGAAGCTTCTGAATTTTCCTTGCAGCAGGATGATGCCAGACGCTGGGTTCATGCACAGCGCAGCCCTGCAGATACCTGGCCGTTGGTCAGACAGTTCTGGAATGATTACCAGGTGGGTGTCGCATCTGAATCAGCCAATCTTGGCGAAGTGGAGACTGACTGGCTCGCCTTTGACGTGCAATCAGATAACCCGCTGGTGCGGCGGATTTCTCCGGCGTTGGGTGAGGGTCGCAGCGAGGAAGACGAGCACCGCTTCCGCATGCGCGTTGAGCCTGGCGTCCAGTCGGGCAGCAGCGAGATCTTCATACTGCACACCCACCGCAGCCAGGGCGGCAATCGAGATGAATGGCCGGAGAGCTCCGACAACCTCAATCTTGAACGCGCGGTGCTGGCCGAGTTGGAAAGTTATCTGAGCCAGTCGCGTGCCGATGGCAGCACCTCACTGGTCGCGTCGCAGGAAGGTCTGATCGCCCAGCGCGCGACCTTGGATGAGGATGGCGCAGGTAACGCAGTGCTGAATATTCAGTCGGACTTCAATCGCACCTGGGCCGCCGTCGGTGACGCATTGGGCCAGGCCGACATACTGGTAACGGATCTGGACCGCAGCAGCGGCGTCTATTATGTCGATCTGGATCAGACAGCCAGCAGTCAACAGGAAAAGCCGGGCTTTTTTGGACGCCTGTTTGGTCGGGATGAGGATGAAGAGGTAACTGCTCGTCCGTTGCAGGTTCGCCTTACCCAGGTCAGCAATGGCGTTCAGGTCACCGTGGAGCGGAGTATTGAAACGGCAGCTGAGGGAGATGAAGCCCAGGCGCTGCTCACCCGTATTCGCGACAACTTGAATTGAGGGCAATAGGCTAGCCGTGCGTTATTGTTCCCTCGGCAGTGGCAGCAAAGGTAATGCAACTGTCGTCGAGTACGGCCGGACCCGTGTGCTGGTGGATTGCGGGTTCAGCTTGCGCGCCACGGAGCAGCGTCTGGCCGCCGCCGGGCTGAATGCGCGGCAGCTCAGCGCGATACTGGTGACTCACGAGCATAGCGATCATATCAACGGCGTCCAGCGCCTGGCTCGGCGGTATCAGTTACCGGTATATATGACCGCAGGAACCGGCCGCGCTATTGCCGATGCCGATTTATCCTATGAGCGAATCCAGCTGGACTGCGGTTTCACGATTGGAGATTTGCAGGTATTGCCCGTTGCAGTGCCGCATGACGCCCGGGAGCCTTGCCAGTTCATATTCGATAACGGCCAGCATCGATTCGGCATTCTGACTGACGTTGGCAACATCACGCCATGGATAATCGAGCGTTACAGTGGTCTGGACGGCCTGTTTCTGGAGGCCAATTATGATCCTCAGATGCTCGCCGAAGGGCCTTATCCGCCCAGTTTGCGAGCGCGGGTTGCGGGTGATCTGGGGCATCTGAGCAACCAGCAGGCGGCGGGACTGTTGCAGGCGATCGATCGAACCAAGCTCAAGCATGTCGCCATCGCGCACATCAGCGAGAAGAATAACCGGCCCGACCTGGCCATGGGTGAGCTTAGCCGCGCACTGCAGGGGTGGTCGGGTGATTTGCATCTGGCGGAACAGAATCAGGGCTTGCCCTGGCAAGATATTACGGGGCAACCCCTCACGTTATGCGTATAGCAGGAGCCGATAATGGAAAAACGCACTGAACTCTATCGTGGCAAGGCAAAATCGGTTTACACCACCGATGATGCGGATCGTTTGATCCTGCTGTTTCGCAATGACACCTCTGCTTTCGACGGCAAGAAGATCGAGCAGTTGGATCGCAAGGGCATGGTCAACAACCGCTTTAACGCCTTTATCATGGAAAAGCTAGAGGCGGCCGGGGTGCCGACTCAGTTCGACGCGCTGCTCTCCGACACCGAAGTGCTGGTCAAAAAGCTGGATATGATTCCGGTCGAATGCGTGGTGCGCAATTACGCCGCCGGCAGTCTGGTCAAGCGCTTGGGCATTGAAGAAGGCACCGCTCTGGTCCCACCGACATTTGAGCTGTTTTTGAAAGACGACGCCAAAGGCGACCCCTTCATCAACGCGTCTCATGTGGTCACTTTTGGCTGGGCCACCGCAGCGCAACTGGATCGCATGCAGGAACTGACCCTGATGGTTAACGCGATCCTCACCCAGTTGTTTGATCAAGCGGGCCTGATGCTGGTCGACTTCAAACTGGAATTCGGCCTGTTCAAGGGCGAGATCGTGTTGGGCGATGAGTTCAGCCCTGACGGCTGCCGCCTGTGGGACAAGGAAACCGGCAAGAAGATGGACAAGGACCGCTTCCGTCAGGGGCTTGGTGGCGTCATTGAAGCCTACGAAGAAGTCGCCCAGCGTCTGGGTGTGTCTCTACCCTAGCCAGCGCCGAACTGCTTCCGTCCACAGCGCCGCATCTGCTAAGATGCGCGCCACTGGAGAGTTGCCGGAGTGGTCGAACGGGACGGATTCGAAATCCGTTGAACTGGCAACAGTTCCCAGGGTTCGAATCCCTGACTCTCCGCCAATAAAGCAAAAAGCCCAGCTCAGCTGGGCTTTTTGCTTTATCAGACGAGCTCTCGGTGAGAACCCTCGTTCGACCGAGCCTGCAAAGCAGGCGAAGGAACGTTGTCGCGCAGCGACAACGGCCCCGTAGGGGTGAGGCGCCCCGCGCCGAATAATCCCTGACATGCTGGTCCAGCCTGCACACTGTCACCTAGTTGGGCTTTTTGCTTTATCAGGCGAGCTCTCGGTGAGAACCCTCGTTCGACCGAGCCTGCAAAGCAGGCGAAGGAACGTTGTTGCGCAGCGACAACGGCCCCGGAGGGGTGAGGCGCCCCGCGCCGAATAATCCCTGACATGATGCTTCAGGATGCACGTCCTCGCTCAGCTGGGCTTTTTGCTGTATGGGCGGAGAGTCAGGAATTCGAACCCTGGGTCAACCGGCCGTGCTTTAAAGCGCTGTCACATAACTCCCACCTATCCGTCTTCAAATCTACGCATAAGCTTCATCTTTTTGCTGTCTGCCTGTCACCTGTGTTTCCCATCATGTTTCGGTCAAAACCAATAAACTGATGAGGAAAACCGGATGTCCACAGATACACAACAACTGACCATCATCGATCACGGCGAGGGTGACGAGCCCGTGGCCGAGCGCCAGATGAATACCTTGTTTTCAAGTATTCTCGAGGCGCGTCTGGGACGGCGCCAGATTCTTAAAGGTAGCGCAGGGGCTGCTGCTATCGGCTTTATGGGGCTTGGCTTGGCCGGTTGTAACAGCGGTTCTTCCAATGACGACGAAGATGGCACTCCTGGTGAGGGCGAAACGCCTGTGGCTCTGCTGGGCTTCACCGCCGTGCCTGTAAGCAGTGCAGATATGATATCGGTGCCCGAAGGTTACAGTACTCAGGTTTTGGTGCCTTACGGGACGCCGATTGCCGGTGACTTTCCGACCTATTCGATTAACAGCACCGGTGAAGATCAGGCATTCCAGATGGGTAACCATCACGACGGCATGCACTTCTTCGCCATCGATGGCAGCTCCGATGATGGTCTGCTGGTGATGAACCACGAATATATCGAACCACGCTTTATGCACGCCCGCGCGGCAGGGGTTGCGCTGGGCAGTGGTGGTGTTCCTCCGCTGATCAACGGCGCTCGTCCAGCGGACGAAGTGCTGAAGGAAATGAACGCTCACGGCGTCAGCGTGGTGCGGATTGTCAAAGGGGTAAACAATGAGTGGCAGGTGCAGCCGGATATGCGCAACCGCCGGATCACAGCATTGACCCCGATGACACTCCAGGGACCGGTCCGCGGAACTGATTTCGTCAAGACGCTCTACAGCCCCAACGGCACCATGACCCGTGGCACGCTGAACAACTGCGGTAATGGCGTGACACCATGGAACACCTACATGGCGGCAGAGGAAAACTGGGCGGGTTACTTCCGCACTGATGATGTCGACCGCCGTGAATTTGATCGCTACGGTATTCGCCCCGGCGGCACCGGCCGTTATGGCTGGGAGCTAGCGGATTCGGCCGCGGACGAGTACGTGCGTTTCGACGCCAGCACCACGGGCGCCAGTGCCGAAGCGGATTATCGCAACGAGCCGGTTTGCTTCGGCTGGATGGTTGAGATTGATCCTACTGATCCTGACAGCGTGCCAGTCAAGCGCACTGCGCTGGGCCGGTTCGGGCATGAGGGCGTGGTGTTTGCTCCGGCTGTGGAAGGTCGCCCGGTGGTGTGCTACTCCGGCGATGATTCGCAGTTCGAATATATCTACAAGTTTGTCAGTGCTGGCAACTTTAACGCCAATACTGCAACTGGCTCCCTGCTGGATAGCGGCGTTCTCTATGTTGCCAAGTTCAACGATGACGGCAGTGGCGAGTGGTTGCCGCTGGTGTTCGGCATGAATGGGCTGACACCGACCAATGGTTTTGTCAGCCAGGCTGACGTGCTGGTAAACACGCGTATGGCCGCAGATATGATGGATGCTACGCCGATGGATCGCCCGGAATGGGGCGCAGTGGATCCGGCCAATGGTGATGTGTATTTCACGCTGACCAACAACAGCAGCCGCAGCGAAGATCAAACCAATAATGCCAACCCGCGCGCCACTAACCGTCATGGTCATATCATCCGCTGGGCAGAAGAGGGTGGGGATCACGCGGCACTGACGTTTAACTGGGATATTTTCCTGTTTGGCGGTGACAGTGGTGAAAGCGGGGTAGAGACCAATATCGGGTTTGATCCGAATGGCGACAGACTCACTGCGGACAATATCCTCAGCTCGCCCGATGGCATGTGGATTGATCCTGACAGTCGTGTCTGGATCCAGATGGATAGCAGTGACACAGACCCCTATGGTAACTGTGCGATGCTTGCCGCCGACCCTAACACTGGCGAGCTCAAGCGCTTTTTGGTTGGGCCTGTTGGCAATGAGATTACCGGTGTTATCACTACCCCTGATCAGAAAACCATGTTTATCAACGTTCAGCACCCTGGTGGCACGACCTCGTCAGCAAATTTTGCCGCGGGTAACTACACCAGTAGCTGGCCGGATAACAACCCTGCGCAGTTCCCGCCGCGCTCATCCACGGTCGTGATCTGGAAGGATGACGGTGGTGTGATCGGTAGTTGATTGTTGCCCGGCAGCGTCATTCGACGCCGCCGGGTTTCCTTTTATTCAACCGCGCACAGGCTGCGCGGTTTTTGGAGAATTCCCATGGGTATTGGTGGCGTAAGTATCGGCTCTCTGCTGATCGTGTTGGTCATTGTCATGTTGCTGTTTGGTACCAAGCGCCTGCGTAGCATTGGCGGTGATTTGGGTGGGGCGCTGAGCGGTTTCAAAAAGGCAGTGCGTGAAGAGGAAGAGTCTCCAAGTGCGTTGACACTGGATGCCGGCAGCGTTGCACAGAAGCGTCAGGTGGAAAAAGAAGAGCTGGTATCCTGACCGGGAGGCCGCAACATGTTCGATAATGGCATGAGCGAGTGGGTGGTCGTTTTAACAGTCGCCCTGCTGGTATTGGGGCCGCAGCGGGCGCTGGCTATTACCAGGTTTGCAGGCGTGATGTTGGGTAAGGCCAAGGCTGCTCTGGCGGATGTGCAAGCCCAGGTGGAAAAGGAGCTGCCGCAGGAAGAGCTTAAGGAAATCAAGGAAAATGTGGTTGCTCTCAGGCGTTCGAATGTAAAGCGCAAAGTGCAGGAAGTGCTGGCACTGGAAGAAAAACAGGCCTGACACGCGGAGCGTGGCAGGCCTGCGATAGGGCCTATTGTGGGGTAGGACAATCGTTGCTTGCTACTAGGTCCGGCTGAGTTTCGCGCAGTCCTTCAAGTCGATTGGCTCGGGTAAACTGGCAGCCGTAATTGTCCGCGGCAACTGCGTCCGGGTCGAGAATTTCATCACCTGCAGGCGGGGTAGCGTTGGGGACGAGGGCAAACTCATCCACCCAGCTAATCCAAGCATCGAAGGCTTCGACCAGTTCTGCCGGGGCAAAGGTGCAATGGCCTGTGTCTCTAATGGCGCGCTGAACAAGAAGATCATCATTGCCGAACGCTATAGCTCGTTCCCGATAGATCTGTTCCATGTTAAACGGTACGAAGAGGTCTCCTAGACCATGCAAGGTCAATACTGGTACATCGAAATCGCCATTGATGCGCGGGATTGAAGGCGGGCCGTCATCCCTGGCAGGATTGGCATTGTTATCAGGTGTTGACTGAGCAATAGTGTTGTTAAAGCCAATTTCTGTTGGGGTGAGATTCGTTACGTCAGGGTCTCCGGGCATATTAGGCCCAGGCTGCTGGCTCTCGAAGCGATACCGGATGTAAGTGGTGTCTACGACATTGTCATCGAGTATTTTATCTACGGTGCCATCAGAGCCCACAAAACCTTGTAGAAGACTCTGAAACCCGCCGAACGAAAACTGATATATGGGGCGCACACCGCCGGTCAGATTTTGAAGGGTCTTATAGAAGCGGTCGGCCTCCGGTGTAAGTTCTCCAGTTTGTGTACGCCGTAATCCTGTAACTCCTGGGTCGTTTTCATAGTTAACCCATAGAGCGTCGCGTGCGGCCGCCAGTTTTTCTTCTGCTTCTGCAGGCGTAATAGGGTATTGGCTCAGGTCCTGACCGCCGAACTGTAGAAGAGCAATGCCATAGGCGCCGAAGTAGTCAAATAAAGTAGTGTCGCCCATAACACCACACATCGGCAGTGAGCCTTGATAATTTACGTCTAGATCCACTTGTGCCAGTGCGAGTTTGTTTTCCCGTTCTACTGCAGCGCCCGCTACATGGCCTCCCATGGAGAAGCCGGAGATAAGATATCTTGAAGGCTCCGATAAGCCTGTTATTTCACCGAAAGCGAGCGCGAGTTTATTAGTGTCTACCAAGCCTGCACGCACATCATAGAAATTTGCGCTGTAACTGGAAGCAGCCCACGCATAACCTTGAGCAAGCAGATATTCACGTAATGGGTGGTTGTCTACCCTTAATCTTTCTGGCTCATCACCCCTGAAGCCGTGCGCCCACATAATTAAAGTGCCATTCCAATCATCTGGTACTTCGATGCGATAAATCGCTCCGTCGAGTACGTCAGCAAATTGCGTTACACCGTCAATGGGTTCGAAGTTGGCTGTGATATCGGCTTGGGCGATTGTAAAATCGCCGTCAGCTATCCGCTGAGCTTGGGTTTTTTCTTCAATTGGGACGGGGGTTGAAGCCTGGTCATCGTCATCACTTCCGCCACCGCCGCCGCCGAAACAGCCACTTAATACAATTGCGCTGATCGCAACACCTAAATATGCCGTTCTCTTCAAAGCATTCATTTTTATTCTCCTGACAGGCAAAGCCAAAATTGTTTTTGTTGGGGCAGACCTGGGCTGGCATTGCTGAATTAGAGTAAAGCCTCAAAAAGCGGGCACGGCAAGAGAGGTAGAGGTTATTTGCCCCTGCTTCGCGGCCATGGATAGGCCAGCATTGATTAAATGGATGAACATGTCGGCGAACTCACCCAAATGGGTGACCTTTTGCGTTGAACGGGAGGCCAAAGGTCCGCAGAATAAGCGAAAAGAATTTCATTAACCCTTTCAGGGGGTTGTCGAGGCAAGTCAATTTCGTGACAATCAGTTCGTCTGTTGCGCTTGTTTCAGACCTATAACAATAATTTTGCAAAGAAAGGTCAGTAGGATGTCATTCGCTGACCTGACTGCTGTGTACAGTCCCTGTCTTTGCCCCGGAGAAAGCATGCCTTTGGACTCCCGATTTTCAATCGAGCCTCTTATGAGACTGATCACCCTGGTGTTGGTGGCCGTGGTGGTGATTCTGCTCGGGCGTCTCACCTGGATGATCATCGAACCTTCCAGCATATTGCCTGCGGCGGACGGCAGCCGCCTTGATCCGGTCGCCAGTGGCCCAGCCTCAGCGGCGATGCGTGGTTATGATGATGTAGCCGCGTTATCCGTATTCGGCGCCGCGCCGAAAAGTGTCGCTAATGTAATCAATGCGCCAGAAACCTCGCTCAGCTGGGTGCTCAAGGGCGTGCTCGCCGATCCTGATCCCGAGCGAAGTGGCGCCATTCTCGCGCCGCAGGGTCAACCGGAAAAATACTACCGAGTAGGCGATGACCTGCCAGGCAGCGTCCGGCTTGATCAGGTGCTGGCTGACCGGGTCATACTTGCGCGTGATGGCAAGCTTGAAACGCTAAGACTGCAACGTCGCCCGCTGTCCTCCGGTGCGGCGCCTGCAAGGCGCACCGCCGATCTGCCGCAGGTGGATTCCAACGTCACCCTGGCAGCAGACGGTGGGGTGGCGCGGATCGATCGTGAAGCCTGGATGAATGACCCTCAACGCTTCCTCGAAGTGGTGTCGGCCAGCCCGGTGATGGTCGACGGCGCCATGTACGGGCTGGAAGTCAGCCCTGCACGCAATGCCCGCGAATTTGAAGCTGCTGGCCTGCAGGCTGGCGATGTGGTGACTTCAGTCGAAGGCACTCCGATTTCCGAAATCAATGATTACCGCGACATTCTTGAGGGGCTAACTGGCGATAGCGTCAGCCTGACCCTGGAGAGAGGCGGTGAACCCATGACCATAACGATAACGATGGATTGAGACACAATGCCGATGTTGTCCCAGATTGCCCGCTGTACCCTCCCGTTGCTCCTGGGACTCAGTCTTTTGAGTACAGCAGTTCATGCGCAGACTCAGCTTGCCGGGGATCCGGAAGAAGAGCTGGTGCTGAACCTGCGTGATGCCGAGATCAATGGCCTGATCGAGATTGTCAGCCAGGAAACCGGGATCAATTTCATCGTGGACCCGCGCGTTCGTGGTCAGGTCAATGTGGTCTCGGGCACGCCGATCAAGCGGGGCGAGCTGTACGATCTGTTTCTGGGTGTGCTGAAATCCTATGGGTTTGCTGCCGTTGAAGGAGAGCAGGGCACCGTACGCATTTTGCCGGAAGTACAGGCGAAGGAAAACGAGGTGGGTTCGTTGGCTGGCAGTAGCCGCGGTGACGAAGTCATTACCCACGTAATCGGGGTCAAGCACATCAACGCCGGCCAGTTGGTCCGTATTCTGCGCCCGCTGGTGCCCAAGGGCGGCCACCTGGCTGCCGCTGCGGAATCCAATAGCCTGGTCATCGCCGATACCGCCGCCAACGTGCGCCGTATACAAGGTCTGATCGAGCGTATTGATCTGGAGTCCATGGAAGATTTCGAGCTGATCCCTCTGGAGCACGCTTCTGCATTGGACGTGGTGCGCATTGTTGATTCGCTGGATGCACCCGCCGCCGGTGAAGACTTTACCAAGCGCGCGCGAGCGATAGCCGATCAGCGCACCAACACGGTGATTTTGCGTGGTGACCCGTCTAATAGAGGCTCGCTTCGCGACATTATCCGGCAGTTGGATATGCCGGCCAGCGGCGGTGCTACCCAGGTACATTACCTGCGGTACGCCAACGCCGAAGATGTGGCAGAGGTTCTGCGCGGTATAGCCGAAGGCCGTGAGGTCGAAGAAAACATGACCCAGAGCCCGGATGGCGGCACCAGTTCTGGCGGCAGCATGATGGGCAGCCGGCAATCTGCGGTACGTATTCAGGCGCATGAAAGCACCAACTCGGTGGTGATCTTTGGCCCCGCCGAGCTATCCCGCGATATGGCATCCATCATTACCCAGCTGGATATCCGGCGTGCGCAGGTTCTGGTAGAGGCGGTCATCGCTGAGGTGTCTTATGACCGGGCCAAGGAGCTGGGCGTGCAATGGGGTATTGGTAGCGATGCCGGCGTGGGCATTATCAACTTCAATCGCGGTGGTGGCGGTATCCTCAACTTGGCCGCTGCGGGCCAAGGCTTCCTGGATGGCAGTGTAACCACGCCGCCTTCGTTGAGCGACGGTCTTTCCTTTGGCAGTATTGGCAGCATCGGCAGCACTCAGATCGCTTTACTGATCAATGCGCTTCAGGCGGACAGCTCTAGCAACATTCTGTCGACCCCGAGCTTGATGACCCTGGATAACGAGGAGGCAGAAATCGTCGTTGGTCAGAATGTGCCTTTTATTGTGGGTCGATCGGTGGAGTCGTCAGGGCAGGCGTTCGATACCATTCAGCGTGAGGATGTCGGCATCATGCTGAAGATCAAGCCGCAGATTAACGAAGGCAATGCGGTGCGCCTGGAAATCGAACAGGAAGTGTCACAGATCGCCCAGAGCGTCACCGGCGCGGCTGACTTGATTACCAATACTCGGACGCTCAAAACCCACGTCATGGTGGATGACAACGACCTGATCGTTCTCGGTGGGCTCATCGACGACCAGTTGGTCGAAACGCGCGACAAGGTACCTCTTCTGGGTGATATACCTGGGTTGGGTCGGCTCTTTCGCTACGACACCGCGCGCATGGAAAAGCGCAATTTGATGGTCTTCCTGCGTCCGGTAATCATCCGTGACAGTGCGCTGTCCCAGGATGTGACACATTCAAAATATAGCTATATCCGTGATCAGCAGGTGCGTGAGCAGAATCGTGAAGGCGGCCTCCTGGGGCCGGACAGTCGGCCTGTTCTGCCTGACTGGAACTATTTGTTGAGCTTGCCACCGCCGTTCGAGAACGCCTACAGCGGCGCTGTGCCAGCCAGAACCAGCATTCCTGCACCACCACCAGCAGCGCAATAAAAGGGGCGGGGCGATGACCGATAGCGATATAGGCGGCCTTATTCCTGATCAAAGTCCGCAGGCAGAAACCGGTTACCGGTTTGCCCGGCGGTTCGGGGTGGTGCCCGGGCATCTGCAGGATGGTCATCTGGATGTCTACGTGCGTGCCGACTGCGATCCTCAGGCATTACTCGAATTGCGACGCCGGGCGGGTCATCCGTTAAAGCCGCATGTATTGGATGACGATGCATTTGCTGCGCGCCTGCGTGATCGTTACGAGCGCTCGGCGAACGACGCCATGCAGTTTGTGGAAGGTCTCAGCGAGGATGCCGATCTGATGTCGGTAGCCCAATCCCTGTCAGAACCGGAGGACTTGCTGGAGTCGCAGGATGAGGCGCCGATTATCCGCCTGATCAATGCGCTGTTGTCCGAGGCGGTCAAGGAAAACGCTTCGGATATTCACATCGAACCCTTTGAAAATCGCCTGTCGATTCGCCTGCGCGTAGACGGCGTATTGCGCGAGATCCTGGAACCACCGCGCGCCCTGGCGCCGGTGATTGTGTCGCGCATCAAGGTCATGGCCAAGCTCGACATTGCGGAAAAGCGTCTTCCCCAGGATGGCCGGATTGGCTTGAAACTGGTCGGCCGGGCGGTCGATGTGCGGGTATCGACGCTGCCTTCCGGTCATGGTGAGCGGGTGGTATTGCGTCTGCTCGACAAGCAGGCCGGGCGGCTGGAACTGCGTCAACTGGGCATGGGTAAAGACCACTACGAGGCCATGGAGCGGGTGATCGCCCGCCCGCACGGTATCGTGTTGGTTACCGGCCCTACCGGTTCGGGTAAAACCACCACGCTGTACTCGGCCTTGATGCAGCTTAATGACCGCAGTCGCAATATTCTGACGGTGGAGGACCCCATCGAGTACTACCTGGACGGTATCGGCCAGACGCAGATCAATACCAAGGTGGATATGACCTTCGCCCGGGGGCTACGGGCGATTTTGCGCCAGGATCCGGACGTGGTGATGGTCGGCGAAATTCGAGACGTGGAAACCGTCCAGATTGCCATCCAGGCCAGCCTCACCGGCCACTTGGTGTTTTCCACATTGCACACCAATACCGCGGTCGGGGCGATTACCCGTCTGCGCGATATGGGTATCGAGCCTTTTCTGCTGTCATCCACGTTGAACGGGGTCCTGGCCCAACGGCTGGTCCGCACCTTGTGCCCCAGCTGCCGCAAACCTCACCAGGCGTCCGCCAGTGAGTGCCGGCTGATGGGTGTCAGCGAACAGGAAGCACCGACTCTTTACAGCGCCGTGGGCTGTGAAGAATGTAATAACAATGGCTATAAAGGCCGTACCGGCATTTATGAATTGATTGAAGTGGATGACACCTTGCGCGGGTTGATCCACGACGGTGCCAGTGAGCAGGCCATGATTCGCCACGCGCGTTTGGCGCAAACGGGGATTCGGCATGATGGTGTGCGTCGCGTGCTGGCCGGGCAGACTACCCTGGAAGAAGTGCTGCGCGTGACCCGGGAGGACTGACCATGCCCGCCTATGAATACGTCGCGTTGGATAACAGCGGCCGCACCCGCAAAGGCGTAGAGGAGGGCGACTCCTCACGTCAGGTGCGCAGCCGCCTGCGTGACAAAGGCCTGATGCCGATGTCGGTCAGTCAGGTCGCCGAGCGCAAGTCGGTCATGCGCATGCCGGTGCTGCAACAGCGGATCAAACCTTTGGAGCTGGCGTTGGCTACGCGGCAAATGGCAACCCTGGCGCGTGCCGGCATGCCGATAGAAGAAGTACTGGGTACCGTCGCCCGGCAGAGCGAAACGCAGAAGGTCAAATCGACCTTGTCTGCGGTCCGCACGCGGGTGATGGAAGGTTTGCCGCTGGCGCACGCGTTGGGTGAATTCCCCTCGGTTTTCCCGGCGATCTACCGTACTACACTGGCGGCAGGCGAGCAGGCCGGGCGCCTGGATCTGGTGCTGGAGCGGCTGGCGGATAACGTTGAGGCGCAGAATGCGATGCGTCAGAAGATCCAGCTGGCAATGTTCTATCCGGCGATTCTGACGGTGATCGCGTTGTTGGTCACGGTGGCGCTGCTGACCTACGTGGTACCTGAGGTAGTACAAGTGTTCGCCGGCATGAATCAGCAGTTGCCGTGGCTGACCCGGGCCCTGATCGCCACCAGCGACGCCTTGCGTTCCTGGGGACTATTGATGCTTGCTGCGCTGGTCGGCGGCATATTTGCGTTCAAGCAGATGCTGAAAAAGCCCAGCTTTCGCTATAAATGGGATGCCTGGCTATTGCGCGTGCCGCTATTGGGGCGGCTGATCCGCGGGCTGAATACCGCCCGCTTTGCGCGTACGCTGAATATTCTCGCTGGCAGTGGCGTACCGTTACTGGATGCCTTGAACATGAGTGCCAGCGTCATGACCAACGTACCCATGCGCGACGCGGTGACGGATGCAGCCAAGCGCGTGCGCGAAGGCTCGGGGGTGGGGCACGCGCTGGAGCGCAGTGGCTATTTTCCGCCAATGACATTAAGCCTGATCAAGAGCGGTGAGAGCAGCGGTACGCTTGATCACATGCTTGAACGGGCTGCTGAAACGCAGGAGCGGGAGCTGGAAGCGCGCATCGCGATCGTGATGGGCGTTTTCGAGCCGCTGCTGATCCTGGCAATGGGGGGCGTGGTACTGATTATCGTACTGGCCATCCTGCTGCCCATCTTTGAACTCAATCAACTGGTTAACTGATCATGCTCAAGACAACACAACAGCCAGCCGGCAGACAGCGCGGCTTTACTCTGATCGAAGTGATGGTAGTCGTGGTGATTCTCGGGATTCTCGCTGCGGTGGTGGTGCCGCGAGTAATGGATCGCCCTGACCAGGCACGGATAACCAAGGTACAGAATGATGTGCGGGCGCTGGAAAGCGCGCTGAACCTCTACCGGCTGGATAACTTCAATTACCCGACTACCGAACAGGGATTGTTTGCGCTGGTTGAAATCCCGACCAGTGGTGATGTACCGCGTAACTACCGTTCTGGTGGCTATATAGACCGGCTGCAGAAGGATCCATGGGGTCAGGAGTATCAATATCTACGCCCAGGCCGTGATGGCCGGGAGTATGACCTTTACAGCTTGGGCGCCGATGGCCGTCCCGGTGGTGAAGAAGCCAATGCGGATATTGGTAACTGGAATGTGGATCAGGAAGAGAGTCGCTGAGCATGCAACCCGCCACTCAGCATCACTCATTACAGTCAGGCTTTACCCTGATGGAGCTTCTGGTGGTGTTGGTATTGGTGGGTATTGTTGCCAGCCTGGCAACGCTGTCTATTGGCGATGGTGCCGAGCGACAGTTGCGCACTGAAACGCAGCGCCTGGCCGGGGTACTGCGCTTGGCGCGCGATGAGCTGTTGATTACCGGTAGCGCCGAACGCGCGCTGGGATTGCGCCGCGACAGTTATAGCTTTCTCGAGCTGATGATTCTGGATGATGCTACCCGGGAATGGCAACCGCTGGTTGACCAGCAACTGGGCCCTTGGCAGTTGGAGCCTGGCGTGATTGAGCTGGAGTATGAACAGGAAGGCGAGCGCCAGCCGCTGCCACAGGCAAGCGGCTGGGAGCCGAATATACGCTTGGGCAATACCGGTGAGATGACCCCGTCGCTGATTACCTTGCGGGTGCCGGGTAAACCCTTCGAGCGGCATATTCAGATCAGCATGGAAGGCACGATCGAGGTGTTAGATGCGCTCCCGGAATAAGGGCTTCACGCTGCTGGAAGTGCTGGTCGCCATGACCATTCTGGCGGTGGCGCTGGCGGCATTGATCAAAGGCGGCTCTGACCATTCGCGCAATACGCTGTATTTGCAGGAGCGTACCCTGGCCCACTGGACTGGGCAAAATGTGCTGGCCGAATACGAATCGGGAATGCGACCGGTCAGCGAAGGTGACCGCACTGGCGAGGCCACCATGGGGCCGTTCCGCTACGGTTACAACGTCGAGATTTCTGACTACGTGCCGGAAGCGCCGATTGCGCTACCGCCGGTCAAGCGTATCGATGTGAGGCTCTGGTTGTTCGATCAGGGCGAGCAGGAACAGCGCGCATCGGTCAGCGGATTCGTGCTGCCATGAGGAATTTTCATAGCCGGGCCAGGGGTTTCACCCTGTTGGAAATGCTCGTGGCGATGGCGGTTTTTGCGGTGATGAGCGTGGTTGCTTACGGCGGTTTACGCGCGGTACTGAGTGCGGATCAGGTGACTCAGGAGCACGCACGCCGCCTGGCCGATCTGCAGGTCACGCTCAGCGTACTGGAGCGCGACCTGGCTCAGATAGTGGATATTTCAGTGCGTGACGAATTTGGGGACCGCATGCCGCCACTGCGTTTGCGCGCTGGCGGTGACAGCAAGCTGCTGGAGATCGTGCGCGCCGGAGCGGGCGGCGATCAGCGTCTGCGCAGAACCGCTTGGCTGATCAACGATCGCGGGCTGGAGCGGCAGTTATGGCCAGGCGTTGATATAGCCGATGCGGAAAGCGCACGGGTACAGCCTTTCGGTTTTTTGGTCGAGGAGGATGAGCTGCTTGGCATGCAGACTGGTTTCGCCTTGGTGGTGCGCACTCCCAGCGGACTTGAGAGGCTCGACGCCTGGCCCCCGGCCGATAGCGATCCCTCGGCCAGCCAACTGCCGTTGGCCGTGGAGGTGGTGTTGGACATACCCGGTTATGGCGAAATACGCCGGCTGATGGCAGTCGGCTTGTGAAGTCGATGCAGCGGCAGCAAGGAGTGGCCCTGGTCACCGCCCTGTTGGTGGTGGCGCTGGCGGTTGCGGCCGCGGTGGCGATGGCCATGCGCAGCCAGACCGATATACGTCGTACCAGCGCGGTGTTTGAGCGTGACCTTTCCAGACAGATTGCTTTGGGAGGGGAAAAAATGATCCTGCAGTTGCTCGAGCGGGTCGAAGGGCCGGACGAGCTACTCTGGGACACCTGTCGGTCGCCTAGCCTGCCCTTCAGCGTTGACGGCGTGGAAATTCAGGCCACGGTCGAGAACATGCAATGTCGCTATAACCTCAATGCGCTGGCCGGCGCCGACGAAACCGAGCAAGGCTATTTTGCGCAACTGGTGGATAGGGTGGGCACGGAGTCGGGCGTGAGTATGCCCTCGGGTGCGCAATTGGCGCTGGCGGTCAGTGACTGGATGAATCCGGAGACCGATGACCCCACGTACAGGCTTGAAGATCCGCCGCGTTTGTCCGGCAACCGTCCGATGCTGGTGGCCTCGGAACTTAACTCGGTGGTCGGCATGACCAGCGAGGCCTGGGCGGCATTGGCTCCCTACGTCACCGCTTATCCCGGGCAGGAGAGCCCGATTGACCTGGAGCGTAGCTCGGAGCTGATGCAGGAGGTTTTCCGCGGGCGTGCGGCGCCAGGCGATGCGCCCTGGTTTATGCGCCTTGAGCTGGTGGCCGAATTTGGCGAACGGCGCTTTTTCCAGTGCTCAATGCTGGATGCGCCCAATGGGGTGGTAGTACTGCGAGAACAAACGGCCTGCGAGCCCTGATAATAACGGACAGAATTATGCTGATAGTGCTATTGCCAGAAAATCCGCCGCTGCCAGATGGGGGCGCTATTGCACTCGCGTGGTGGCAACTGGACCGCGAGGGGCAACTGCTCGGAGAAGGTCAGGATACGCTGGCTGACCTGCGCTCGCGCTTCGCCGGCGAGCGCCTGCGTGCGCTGGCACCGGCCATGGCAGTCGGGCTCTATCGTCTGGATATGCCGGTCAAGCGTGCGGCATCCATTCGGGCTGCGCTGCCGTACGCATTGGAAGATCAGCTCAGTCAGGACCTTGAGCTGCTGCACTGCGTCCCAGGACCCCGACGTCAGGACGGCCAAATCGCCGCAGCCGTCGTCGAGCAGGAGCATATGTATGCGTGGCAGGCATTGTTCCAGGAACATGCCTGGCGTCTGGAAGCCATACTGCCACTGGCCGCCCTGCATACTGAAGATGCTCCGGAAGCGGGCTTGCTGGTCACGCCGTCGCTTTGGCCGTCTTCTGCGCCGCAGGCGCTAATAACAGCAGCAGATCAAGAGCCTGCGCTGATAGAGGAAGGCATGCTGACGCTGTGGCTGCGCCGTCGCCTTGCCGAGCTGCCAGAGGAGCAGCGTCAGCTGCAATTGGCCGGCTATGAACCCGCAGCATTGGGGCTTGATGACGTCAAACACCTGACCGTCATTCCGGCACCTGCCGCTATTGATCTAACACAGGTGCTACGCAGGGCGACCGGACCGAATCCATCGTTGAATCTGCTCAGCGGTGCTTACACGGTAAGCATGGCCACGCCGCCTTGGCGCAAAGCACGCTCTGCGATGATTGCGGTGGGCGTGCTCCTGGCGGTGCTGCTGCTGCAGTTTGCTTTGGAGTGGGTAACACTGTCGCGCGAGCGTGATCGTCTGGTCGAATCAATCAATAGCGTGTTTGAAACCAGTTTGCCGAACAGTCGGCGTGTGGATGCACCTGAGCAATTCCGCCAGGTGATGCGTGGTAGTGGCGCTGAAGCGGGTGGGCAAAGCAGTGGGGCGATATTGTATGAAGTGTTGGCGGTGATCAATGAAAGTAAAGGCGCGCGGATACGACAGTTCCGCTCTACCCCGGATGAACTTGAGGTCGAGCTGCAGATGAACTCCTTTGCCGACCTTGAATCGTTGCGCACCTCATTGGCGACCAAGCCAGGGCTCAGCGAATCGCTGCAAGGAGCGGATTCGGTGGATGAGGGCGTCACCGCGCGACTTAAAGTAACAAGGAGGGAATTATGAACGCCTGGTGGGCAGGCTTGGCTCCGCGGGAGCGGGTCATTCTGATTGCCGGCATGATGGTGTTGGCAGGGCTACTGATCTGGCTGGCCATTGTTGAGCCCTTGGCGGACGGTCGTAGCTCCTTGCGTGGAGAGGTCGCCGCATTAAGTGCAGATCATGATTGGATGCAGCAGGTCGCTGCTGAAGTGCGCCGCAGGGCCTCTTCGCAGGCTGGCGCTGGCGCCATTGGGGCAGGCAACGGCTCGGTGTTGACGCTGGTCGAAGTGTCCGCCAACGCATCCGGCATGCGCAGTGCGATGACGCGCGTTCAGCCTGAAGGGCAGGGCGCTCGTCTGTGGTTTGACAGCGTGTCCTTCGATGCACTGGTGAGCTGGTTGGCCGAGCTGGAGACCCGGCAGAATTTGCGTATCAGTCAGTTGGCTGTGGATGCAGGGGAAGCGCCGGGGTTGGTTTCGGCACGCGTTCTGGTGGAGCCGCGCTGATGAAAAAGGTGTTGAGTATCAAAGTTATAGTCCTGCTGGTGCTGCTGTATCTGGGCAGCCTAATCTGGAATCTGCCCGCTTCATTTGTCTGGAGCAGGGTACAGAATCAACTGCCGGCACAGGTCACGTTGCACGGTCTGACTGGCACGTTATGGTCTGGCCGCGTCAGCCGGATGCAGGTTGAGGGCGTAGATCAGGGCGCACTGAGTTGGGACTGGCAGGCTGCAGGCTTGCTCGGTGGCAAGGTCAGCCTGGATCTATTCTGGCAGCCGCGCAACGGTCATGTGACCGCGCGACTGGATGCCGGATTAAATTCCCTGCAATTGAAAAATGTCGTTGGGCGCCTAGACGCCGCGAGTATGGCCGCTGTTAACAAGGCGCCTTTTGTACTGGCCGGGCAGTGGCTGCTGGACGTGCCGCTGCTGGAGCTCAATGAGCTGCAATATGTAGGGGAGGCCGAAGGTCAACTGACCTGGGAGAACGCCGCTGGGGGCTTGCCCACGGCTCTCCCCTTAGGTCACCTGAGTGCCGATTTAAGCGGAGATGAGGGCTGGCTGGTGTTCAAGCTGGCCGATCAAGGCGGACCGCTGGGACTGCGCGGCGATGCCCGTTGGCGCCCAGGTCAGGCGCTGGCCTTGAATACGCAGATGCAGGCCCGTGCAGACGCTGACGCCGCGCTGGTGGGTGGGCTTAGCCTGCTTGGCCGACCCGATGCGCAGGGTTGGGTCAAATGGCGGGCGAAGCTGCAATGACAATTTTCTTTACACTCGATTTGGAGCGTCAACCTATGCGGGTCATCCTGCTCATCATGCTGGCGGTAGGCATTGCTGGCTGTGCGACCAGCGGAAATAACGCGCGAATGGATACGGTGGACAATGTCGCACTGGTGGATGCGCGCGCCAAGCTTGGGCTTGGCCGTTGTGATCTGGAATTGGCCAACGACATTCTCGCCCTTGGTTATCCAGGCCTGGAGCAAGAAGCTGCTTATACCTGCTTGGAGCAAGGCCAGGTGCAGGCGGTGGAGCGGCTACTGACTGACTTTCAAACACGACATCCAGAGGCAGCCAACCTGGACTATTCAGCTTACCTGCTGGCGCTGGCCCAGTTCATCCGTTTCGAACTGGCTGAAGGAGACGACCAGGCCCGGCTGACCACAGGCCGACGGGCGCACGATGGGCTGGTGGCATTTGTCCGTCAGTATCCGGAATCGGCCTATCGTCAGGAGGTCGCCCCTCGGCTCGAGGCGCTGCATGAGGGTATGGCTAGCGCAGAATATGATCTGGCCCTGGCGGACATAGAAGCAGGTCGCCGTGAGTTAGGCGTAAAACGACTGCGCTATGTCGTACAGAACTATTCCCGCAGTGATGCAGCCAGCAGCGCTAAGCAGTGGCTCCAGCAACGCGCTACGCCCTAGATTGATCGTTCGGGCGGCCGCGTTAATGCAGGCCGCCTGCCATCTTTCAGTGCATTTCTCAACATCGAGTTGCGCCCTGCTGTTGACATTGTGCACAGTTTGCGCGCACTGCTGTCATCAAACTGTCAGATACGCTCGTAACTCATTGATATGTTAATGCGCGCCGTAACTTATTGTTTTAATTGAATAAAATATTGATCAAAATTTAACCATTTTGACCCGCAACCCCGCGGGCTATGGTTCTGACGTGGTTTTTTTCAGGCTATCCACAAAGTTGTCCACAGATATTGTGGATAGCTTTTTGTCGCGCTGCGCTTCAGATACCCTGCGGAATCTCCTCACCACCCAGCGCTGCGGTCAAGGATGGGATGAGCTCGGACAGGGTCTTGGCCATGATGGTGAAACTCGCGTCCAGCTGCGCAGCCATATCATCCGCACCCTGGTCGTCGGCCTCTTCGCGGAGCAGATCTTCGAACTTCAGACGCTTCACGATCAGCTTGTCGTCCAGAGTGAAATTGAGCTTTTCCTGCCACTGCAGGCTCAGTTGGCTGACCTGTTTACCCACGGTCAGGTGCTGCTGTATCTCGTCGCTAGCCAGATCCTGACGTTTGCAGCGAATCACGCCACCGTCTTCGCTGGTGTCACGCAGCTCGCATTCGTCACCAATTACCAGACCCTCAGGCGCTTCGCCGGTCTTGACCCACTCGGTCATGCAGGCCGCTGGTGCGGTCTTAACATTCAGCGGGCGCAGTGGCAGGCTGCCGGTGCATTCGCGCAGCAGGCTCAGCAGATCCTCTGCACGCTTGCTGCTGGCGCTGTCGATAGCTATCCAGCCCTCCTGTGGCGCAACGCAGGCCAGGGTGGTCTGAGTGCGTGTGAAGGCACGTGGTAGCAGGGACATGACCAGTTCGTCCTTGAGCGTATCGCGTTCCTTCTTGTAAACCTTGCGGCCGTCGCGTGCTTCGATCTCTTCAACCTTTTCTGCCAGGCCATCGCGAACCACGCTACCGGGCAGGATGCGTTCTTCCTTGCGCAGGGCGATCAACCAATAACCGTCCGCTACCTGAACGCGATTTTCGGAGTGCCTGCCAAAAGGTGTTGTCCAGCCAAGGGTATGAGTTTCCTGGCTGCCACAAGGGCGGGATGGGCGCTCGTCGAGTGCCTTGATCAACTCAGCTTCGCTGAATGGAATGGTTTGACTGAAACGGTAGAGCAGAAGATTACGAAACCACATTAGGCTGTCCTTGTACGTCTGGCCACAAAAGCCGCCAATATTGCCTGACACCGGCAGCTTCGGCCAGCCAATACGGGGGCTTTGATTAACATATTGAAAATGGCAGAGATTTTTTTACGAAAGGTATTGCCAGACGGATAAAAGCTGCCTAGAATGCGCCCCACTTCGAGAGCAAATGGGTGATTAGCTCAGCTGGGAGAGCATCTGCCTTACAAGCAGAGGGTCGGCGGTTCGATCCCGTCATCACCCACCACTCGAGGTGGTACGCAGTGGTAGTTCAGTTGGTTAGAATACCGGCCTGTCACGCCGGGGGTCGCGGGTTCGAGTCCCGTCCACTGCGCCATAATTTGCACGCGATCGCTTCGGCGGTTGCATAAAAAAAGCGACCTGTTGGTCGCTTTTTTTTATGCCTGGTTTTCAGGCTAGCGCATGGCGCTCCGTAAGCCTAAATGCGCTAAAACAGGTGCAGGCTCAGTTACCGCCGGCACTGCCTCCAGCTCCAGTTCCAGTTCCAGTCCCGGCACCAGTGCCAGCTCCGTCATTGCCCATGCCGCCAGTACCTGTTCCGTTACCAGTACCTGACCCTGAACTGCCGGTACCAGTGCCATCGGGGCCGGTATTCATCTCGTTCGGTGCGCCTGGGCTAGTTGCGCCTTCACGTTCGCGGCGCATTTCCTCTTCTCGATCCATTTGCTCGGTTTGCTGGCCATCCATGCCCTGCTTATTGGAATCATAGTCTTTGTCGCCTGCGAGCGCGTAGGGGGCAGCCAACGCGACGGCCAGACTGAATACGGTGCTGGTAAGTACGGTAGGAAATTTAAGTTCTTTCATGTTGTTCACCTTGATTATGATTGAATTATGTCGCGTTACAGTTGAGTGCGATATCTACCGTCAGGTTGAACATAATGAGCCAATAAATACAGGATCATTCAATATTGCCAAACCTAACTTGATGCTAATTAACTATGTGCTTATTGCTATTTAGTCATTTGCGGCACCGGTCTCTTCCGCTAGCTCGCGTGCCATATCTAAATGTTGCTCCAGCTTGGGAAGCGTCTGTTTGGCGAACGCGCTTATGTCAGCGTTATCCGAGTTGCTGGCGCGTTGGAACAGTTCAATAGTTTGCTCATGCGCGTTCACCTGGTTATTAGCGTAGGCTTCATCAAATGACTCGCCATCGCGTACCTGTAGTGTCATCGCTTTCGCCTTATCCATTAACGTAGCTTCATCCGAAATATCAAGATCGTGCTTCTGCGCCAACTCCTGCATTTTTTTATTCGCTTTGCCGTGATCTTCGATCATGCGTTGGGCGAAGTCTTTGACTGCATCGGTACCGTTTTCGAGCGCCATATTGGCAGTTTCGATCTCAGCCATCCCTTTTGCAGAGGCTTCCTCGATAAAATCTTCGTCTTCAATATCGCGTTCCAAATCCGCCTGGCCAGCGGCAGGGCCGGTAGCAGGTTGGCTTGAATCCCGCATGGTTTCGTTTGCAGCACCAGGCTGTTGGTTAGTGCTTTGAGCGAAGGCTGCGGGGGCACCCACACCTAGTGCCACAATCAGTGCCGTTGTTAGCAGGTTGAGCTTGTTCATAAAAATCTCCACTTACTTTTGCTGGAATGTGCGTATCCGGTTCAGTTAGCGTCTTGCCCGGGTTCGGTAGCTGGATCAGTTCCTGCTTCCGGAGCGCCTGGTACGCTGCGTGTGGCGTCAGTGCCGGCCGGTTCTGTGTCGTCCGCACCGGGCTGTGTCTCGTCACCGGAGCGGGTAGTGCTTTCCAGGTCGGGGTCGCGCGGTGGAGTATGGGTTCCGTTTTGATGTGAATCAGCCTCGCGTTCCATCTGACTCTTTTGGGCGCCATTGTCGGCCCGTTCTTTTGACGGGTCATTTGCACTGGCATAACCGCTGGCTAAACCGAGCACGAGACTTAATGCGGAAATATGAAGGACTTTGGATGCAGTAGGAATTTTCATGTTTCACCTCTTCTTGTCATGTATTCACTACGATAGAAGGGGCATTAATATAAAAGTTCAGAGAATATTATTTGATATCTTATCGTTCTTTTATTATCAGTTAGCTGTTTATTTCCTTAATGAATAAGGCAAAGATATTTCACTGTTGTCCGGTTCGGGATCCGATAATCATTTCCGTAACCCATTTGCTTAAATGCGATGTGTACGCTGTTTGTGCTTCATCCGTAGAGAGCGCATGGTCCGCTCCGTCGATAATTCTATGAGTCATTGAATGAGCCTGAAAGAAAGCAGCGCGATAATTCATGATCGTGGCATGAGGCACAAAGTCATCATGCTCCGATTCGACCAATAGCACGTCGCCTTGGAACTCGGAGCATGCTTGTAAAGCTTGATTGTCTGCAGAGCTAAGCGATCGGCGCCGATAATCTTGAAGTCGCTCTCTATTCAATGTCTGTTTCGGCTCGGTCCATTCTTCATCCCAGTAAAGTGCGGGGACGCGCAAAGCAAGCCATCGAACAGGACGCAGCGAGGTGAGCAGAGTAGCAAGGTAACCACCGTAGCTGGTGCCGATAACGGCGATGCTTTCACGGTCTATGCTCGGCTGAGCGATCAGATGATCATAGGCTGCAAGCACATCCGCCAGATTGTGCTCACGAGTAACCGTGTGTTGTTGGGCCAGGGTTTTTTCATGGCCGCGCAGATCAAATGTCAGGCAGATGCAGCCCAGGCCGGCAAGCTTGTTGGCTCGGGCCAGATCGCGTTGTTGGCTACCGCCCCAGCCGTGTACAAAGAGAACACCTGGAACCGAGGTCTCCGGGCTCAGGAGTGTTCCAGCAATGTCCTCTCCGTCAGAATGAATATGGATGGATCGTGTTTCAGCTGTCATGGGCGTTCATCCTTACTCCTTTGGTCAGAAAACCAAATTCTGGATCCTCGCCTTTGTAAAGTACAAAGACATCATCAGGAACGAGCATATCCTTGCCAAAGCGTTCTATTGAGCTAGCGCTCACGTGTGTCAACGCAGGTTGCTGGATGAGCCGTTCAAGGGCAAATATCTCCGCACTACTTGCTCCACCGATGCGCCAGGACTGCTCCAACACCCCGGAGACACGATGGCCGATGGCGTGGAGCCCCTGCGCGACATCGTAATTACGTCGCGAGGCGATGATGCCAGGATAGGTTTGGGAGACAGCATGATCGAATAGCTGTGCCTGCGATATGGCCAACATCACCTCTTGGGACAGGTTTGGCAGCTGAAATAGCTGAGCATAGTCGCCGCGTACCATGTGCAAGTCCGATCCGCCATAGACCTGAGAACCTTGATTATCCTCTGTGAGGTTCTGCCAACCGTAATAGCTTGCGGTTAGCCCCGCCAAGCGGACCTGCCCGACGCTAAAGGTAGTGACGTCCTCCAGATTTTCCTCCAGCGCCAGTCCCCAGGTTTGCAGCTCCGCAGCGTCCATGTTCAGGACGGCCTCCCTGAGCTGGCTTTCATTTCGCACAACCAATTGTCCGCGTCCGGCTTTGGCTCGGGTAGGCTTCACGCGGACGGGTCCAGCCAGTAGCAAATCCGCACCCGCGTCTAATGCGTCTTCGCGGCTGAAAGCGCTGAATCCTCTTAGAACACTCTTGTCGGCCAGCTTGATCAATTCCGTGGACCACCCCTCTGGCTCCACCCGGGGTGATGAAATCAACGGGTGAACAATGGTCTTGGTGGCCATAAAGGGAAACGGAACGCTGCCTCCGAAAAAGTCGCTTTCGGCGTGCAATCCAAAGCTATGAGCCTGGTCCCCCACCAAGGTGTCGGCGGGAATGACATAAGCTGCGTTTTTGCCATTCGATGAGGTGCCTTGATATTCAACGCCGAGCATTGTCGCAATTCGCTGGGCGAGGTGAACATGGACGGCAGTCTCATGCTCGGAAGTGTCAGCTGCAGGCATCAATCGTACACCTGCATGTTTTTGTCCCGTGCGATCGTTCATGGCTGAACACGAAGCGCAGGAGTCGGTTTGTTTTTCTTAGGATGTGGGATTTCGGTTACCTGGACGTCGGTAAGGCTCCCCGGATCAGTGATCTTTTTTTCCGCTATGACCTGATTGCGAGCCTCTGCAACACTCAGGGTCCTGGCGTGACAATTAACCTCAATGGATTGGGGCTGATTGTCCAGAATGAAACTCACGAGAAATAGATTGTTGTCAGACATGCCGGCCTCCGGAAAATGTCGTTGTCGATTCACTATGGGCTTCAGCTCAAGGCCATTGGTTCCGGGTATTTTTCCGTAATTCAACCGACCAGAGTCAGGTTGGGAGCATTGAAGAGAGGGTAGGCAAGCCAGGACGCTTCGGTGCCAGTGGTGATTTGTCTGAAACTTTCCTTGAGTCGCAGCGGTCACCAATCATAACCAGGTGTTTAAAACAGCGGAGTGCGGATCATGGCAAGAGCAATATGGAAGGGTGCAATCAGTTTCGGGCTGGTACACATTCCCGTGGCATTGGTCTCCGCTACTTCTTCCAAAGGCATCGATTTTGATTGGCTGGACAAGCGATCCATGGACCGGGTCGGTTACAAGCGCATCAACAAGGTGACCGGCAAGGAAATTACCTCCAAGCATATTGTCAAAGGCGTTGAGTACGAGAAGGATCGCTACGTGGTCATCAGTGAGGAGGAGATTGCTGGGGCTCACCCCAAGGCTACCCAGACTATCGATATATTTGCGTTCGTCGATAGTGCCGAGATTCCGTTAATCAATATTCGTAAACCCTATTTCCTTAGCCCGGAGCGGCGGGGCGAAAAAGTCTATGCGTTACTGCGCGAAACCCTGGTCAAGACCGGCAAGGTGGCGCTGGCAAACGTAGTGGTGCGCACTCGCCAGAGTTTGGCGGCCCTGATGCCGCTGGATTCGGCATTGGTGGTGGTGATGTTGCGCTGGCCTGACGAAGTGCGCAGCCTGGACCGCCTCAACCTGAACGAAGAAGTAAGCGACCCTTCACTGTCCAAGCAAGAGCTTGATATGGCTCGCAAACTGGTGGAAGACATGACCTCCGAATGGAAAGCAGAGGAGTATCGAGACACCTTCGGTGAAAAGATCATGCAGTTGGTTGAGGAGAAGGCCAAGGCTGGCAAGATTGAAAGTGTCGAACAGGCTGACGATGATCAAGAGGAGCGTCGCAGTGCGGATGTCGTGGACCTGACGGAATTGCTCAAGCGCAGTCTTGCAGGCAAAGGGAAAGGCGGAAAAGCGCCTGCCAAATCACCAGCGAAAAAACGACCTGCCAGCAAGGCCAAGGCCGACGATGAAGATAGCCAGGATAGTAAGCCGGCTCGGCGTTCCAGCAAGTAATAAACCCATTTGACGACAGGCATTCGACATGGCCAGACCGGAGAGTGAATATAACCGCAAGCGCAATTTCGAGCTCACCTCTGAGCCAGCAGAAGAGGGAAAGCGGGAACGCCTGAAGAAGTCTGAAGGCTTGAGTTTTGTAATACAGAAGCACGACGCGCGAAATCTGCATTATGATTTCCGGCTAGAGCTCAACGGCACCTTGAAGAGCTGGGCGGTGCCTAAAGGTCCGAGCCTGGATCCGGCCGACAAACGTCTGGCGGTGCACGTCGAAGATCACCCGCTCAGCTATGGCAGCTTTGAAGGCAGTATTCCCAAAGGCCAGTATGGCGGTGGCGATGTTATCGTCTGGGATCGCGGGATCTGGGAGCCCGAAGGTGACCCTGTTAAAGCCTACAAGGCAGGCAAGTTGGGATTTCGTCTGTATGGCGAGAAGCTTGCCGGGAATTGGAATCTGGTACGCACGCGACTCAGGGGCAGCGGCAGCAAGGAGCAATGGCTATTAATCAAGGAGCAGGATGAGGCAGCACAGTCTGCCAGTAGCTTTGATTTGATTGCCGAACGCCCCGAGAGCGTCATCACCGGGGAACGACTGCAGCGTGATCAGCAAGGCGGCGCTTCCACAGGCAAAAAAGACGCAAGATCCAAAACTGCACGCTCAGCATCCAAAGCCAGTAAAGATCAGGTTTCGCCCGCCAGAGAAAAAAAGACCAAGGGCTCTCGCGGCGCTGTCGGCGAAGTTGCCACCATGCCCGAGCAGCTCTCACCGCAGCTGGCAACGCTCGTGAGTACTCCGCCCGCTGGCGATTGGCTTTATGAGATCAAGTTTGATGGCTATCGGATTCTGACGCGGATTCGCGAAGGCGAGGTCCGGCTGTTTACCCGCAACGGCCATGACTGGACAGACCGTCTACCCAAACAAGCGAAGGCTATTGCCGAAATGGATTTGGCAGATTCCTGGCTTGATGGTGAGGTAGTGGTACTGAACGATGAAGGTCTGCCTGACTTTCAGGCGCTACAGAACGCCTTCGACAAGGGCAGTTCGCAGAGCATGATGTATTACCTATTCGACGCACCTTTTCTGAATGGTCGTGATCTGCGCGAGGCGCCGCTTGAGCAGCGTCGTGAAGCGCTGGAGGCACTGATTGAAGAGGGCAGTTCGTTGTTGCGTTTTTCGGAAGTACTGGATGCTGACTACCAGCACATCTACCAAAGTGCCTGTGCCATGCAGCTCGAGGGCGTCATAGGCAAGCGCGCGGGTAGCGAATATGTGTCCGCTCGCAGTGCCGACTGGATCAAACTCAAGTGTCGGCTGCGTCAGGAGTTCGTCGTGGTTGGCTATACACCCCCCAAGGGCAGTCGAAGCGGTTTTGGGGCGCTGTTGTTGGGGGTTCATGATGGCCCCGGCAGCAAGAATCTGCTCTACGCTGGCCGCGTGGGCACCGGGTTTAATGAGGCTTTGCTGAGGCAGCTGCACAAGCAACTACGCAGACTGGAACGCAAGACCAGCCCTCTCGCCAGCACCCGAGGCTTAGCCCGTCAGAGCGATATCCATTGGGTCTCGCCCAAGCTTGTTTGCGAGGTGGAGTTCGCGCAATGGACCAAGGAGCAGATCGTGCGCCAAGCTGCTTTCATCGCTCTGCGAGAGGACAAGCCCGCGGAGGATATTATCAAGGAGCAACCAAAGACGCCGGATGAGATCAAATCCTCTGTCGGGCGTCCGACAGAGAAAGAAGCAACCAAACGACCCAAGGGTGACACGCAGGGAAAGTTAAGCGGCGTCGCCATTAGTCACCCAGAGCGCGTCATTGACAAGCAGAGCGGGGCTAGCAAGTATGATCTGGCGGCGTTCTACGACAACATACAGGACTGGATACTGCCCCAGCTTGCCGGTCGAGCCGTTTCGCTCGTGCGCGCTCCGGAAGGGGTGGAGGGCGACCAGTTCTTTCAAAAACATGCCGAACACCTGGCCATTCCGGATATACGGCATCTGGATAAATCGCTTGATCCTGGCCATGCGCCGCTGATGCAGATCGATTCGGCGAAGGCCTTGGTGGGCGCTGTACAAATGGGTTGTATCGAATTGCATACCTGGGGTTCGTTGAGTGACAGTATCGAGAAGCCGGACCGTATCGTGCTGGACCTGGATCCGGATCCCAAATTGCCGTGGAAAGCAATGGTTGAAGCCACCCAGTTGCTACTCTCGGTGCTGGATGAAATCGGCTTGCAAGCCTGGCTCAAGACCAGCGGCGGTAAGGGCATGCATGTGATTATCCCAGTCGCGCGGCATTTGGATTGGGACAGCCTCAAGGCGTTTTCCAAAGCCATTTCCGAGTTCATGGCGCAGCAGTTGCCAGAGCGATTCGTCAGCAAGATGGGGCCGAAAAATCGTATCGGCAAGATCTTTATCGACTATTTGCGTAATAGCCGTGGCGCCAGCACCGTGGCGGCCTATTCCGCGAGGGCTCGCCCCGGCCTGCCGGTATCGGTGCCGATCAGCCGTGATGAGCTGGCCGGTTTGCGCAGCGCGCAACAATGGACGGTGCAAAATTTGCACGAGCGGTTGCAGCAGTTATCCGCGGACCCATGGGCCGATTTTCATCATCGCCAGCGTATAGGTAAAGCCATGTGGCAACAGCTGGGGGCCAAGGCGCCTTGATGGCGGGTCAAGCGCCTGGTGAGCGTTCAGGTGGCTTTTCAGCGGCAGGCTCGGCAGCCGGGCTTTCCATTGTGGCTCTAAGCTGGGGCAAGCATTCAGGATACTCGCGGCTGATAAAACAGATCAGATTCTCTCGCAGGTAGCAGCGAAGATCCCAATTGGAGCCGGAATCCCCCGAGCTGGCCAGCACCCGCAACTGGACGACCTTGTCGGTGGTGTCAGTGACCTGCAGTACTTTTACCCGCCCGTCCCACAGAGTAGGCACCTGCTCCAGCAGTCGATCCATTTCATCCCGCAATGGTTGTAGCGGTAAGGTGTAATCCGCCCAGAAGAAGACGGAGCCGGTAATGGAAGCGTTATGACGCGTCCAGTTCTGAAATGGTTGTTCGATAAAATACTGTAGTGGTACGACCAGACGACGGTCGTCCCAGATGCGGATTACAACGTAGGTACCGGTTATCTCTTCTACACGGCCCCATTCATTCTCGACAATGACGACGTCGTCAATTCTGATCGGCTGCGTAATGGCGATTTGCAGACCAGCAATGATATTGCCCAGTACGGGCTTGGCTGCAAAGCCGACTGCCAGACCTGCCAGTCCGGCAGATGCCAGCAATCCGGTGCCCACCTGACGCACAGCGGGAAAAGTGGTCAGCATACTGGCAATTCCGAACAACAGTACGAAGAAGCTTAAAGTGCGTACCAACAGTCGGGTTTGTGTTTGGATACGCCGAGCCCGCAGATTGTCGCTGATGTCGACCGGGTTATGCGCCACTATAGTCTGTTGCACCGATTGCACCGCGCGAATACCGATCCAGGTGATCACTGCGATGGTTGCCAGCGAAGTGAGATGTTGAACGCCACCAATCAACGCAATCTCTGCAGATGCTCCCAGCCAAATGGCCTGTAAGCCCAACAGGGGTAATAGATAAACCAGCGGATGAGATAGATTTTCAGCGAGCTGATGTAGGTACGAAAGTCGCGACGTAACCCGGGTCAGCAGTTTGCCAATGAGTTTGGCAATCAGGCCCAGCACCAGTACAGCAATGGTCGCACGCAGCAGAAGTTGAATTTCCGGCGTAACTAGCATCGTGGTCCATTCGGTATTCATCCGGTCCCCTTTGAAAGCAAACGAAATGTGAGTGACTCTTCGCCAAAGGGAGGCAGGGTTGATTCAATAAGGCGCCACCCTTACAGATCGCTGGCGGCAGGAATTAGGGTTTGAATTTTAGTTTTCGCTCCTCCCACAAGCGTGCATATCGGGTGGTTTCCAAGGTGCCTGGCAAATAGTCCGGCAACTTCTGTTTATCAACCGCCTGTAATATGTCTTTGCGCGGCAGGTGCCCCTGGTCGATCAACATATCGAGTTTAAAGCGGTGAACGAACCCACTGACGTCTCTCAGATCCTTAGGTACCACGCGTTTATATAGTTTGTTGTCAGGGCATTCCAGCACCACCATCAGATCACCGTTGGGGGTGGTTTCAGTGGAGACTTTGTATCCAGCTAGCAGTCGGCTGGTTTCGTTCGGATCGCGTTCGTGCATGGGTCTTACTCCGTTGTTACATGAAGTAACTGACGACTGATAAATGATTAGATTCAAGTACTCCGATGAACGGTCGCGAAAAAAGCTGGAAAATGAGTTGAACGTCGTTAATTGCGTGAACTTTGGCCCCGATCGGGGCGGTCAATTCAGCGTCAGTGTCAGCAACACTGCTGCAATACGCTCAACCGAGGCGTATTCAGGACGGCGCAATTCTTCAGAGAAGACATCGGGGTCCAGTTCCTGATACTCCCAGGTGCTTTCGCTGCCCTCCAGCAAGCGCTGCAGCTGCGCATGGAAGGGGTCTTGTCCTTGAACCATGGCCACCCCGGTATAAAGCAGCAACGTCCCCCCAGGAGCCAGCTTGCTCAGCGCCTGTTCAACGATCTTGATCGACAAACCAGCACCCAGTTCACCACCGCCGTGACGATAAGCGCGTTCCTGGGCATCCATCATGTAAGGGGGGTTGGCAATGATCAGGTCCAGGCCAGCTTCGACATTGTCGAGCAAGCTGCTGAGCTTGGGGGTGACGTTCTTCACTCGCGCTACCCGCGCATTGACGCAGGTCATCTGCAGTGCCTGAGGGTTGATATCCACGGCCAGCACCTGGCAGTCCGGTTGAGCGCGAGCCAGTGCAATCGCACCCGCCCCGGAGCCACAGCCAATGTCCGCTGCTCGTGCCACGGAGGGCTTGTTGAAATCCAGCCAGCGCTGCACTGCGTTGACGAATCGGTAAGTATCCGGCCCAAAGAAAACTGCTTCAGTATTGGTGGTCGGGTAGGCCGAATGGCTGAGCAGCAGGTCTCCCAGGCTCGACCACCGAATACTGCTACGCCAACCTTCCGCCCAGGGCCGTAATATGCCGGCCTGCAGCATCAGATCAAAATCTTCGGGAGCGACCAGCTCACGCAGGAAGGGCCGGCTCCAACCGAATACATCGCGAAGGTCCTGTGCCCATTTGCTGCTGTGTCGCTCGTTGTTGTAAGCGTGGGTCAGAGGCGTCACTGTGGTGAACTGGTACCCGTATGAACGCAGCTTCTCCGCCAGCACAACCAGTGCCTGCGAGCGTCTTTCTGAAGGGGCGCCGCCCGGTATGTCGTGTATGTTCGATGCTGCCTGCATAAAAGACCCTGTTCCTTTTCCAGCTATTTATTCAATACATTTGTGATGAAAACAGCCTTGTTGCCAGCAAACCTTCGGGTGTGCCGTGCAGAGAAGGGTTCATCATGTTGATCAGCGTCGCCATGCGTTCGATCCGAGGCATGCTTTCGAGCTGTTGGCGCAGTGTTTCCAGTGGCTCCGACAACGGCTCCAGGGCGAGTTGCGTGCGGTCCGCTGGGCAGACAGCTGTGTCGCTTTCAGCCTTGCGTCGACTGCCGCGTGCAGGCTTGAATTGGCGCTGACGAGCGCTGCTTTTTGCTTCTTCCTGCATCAGCCAGCCATCTGCTATCCACTCATAAATCAGGCGCTGCTCATACTCGGTAAACACACCGAACATCAACGCGTCCGGGCCGGCAATCAGATGCCAGAAACGGCTTTGGCCTGGATCGACTCCGCGCTGTATCCAGCCCCGTGCCTCTAATGCGTCAAGGAAAGCGAGCATCTGTCCGGGCTCGGACAGCCATTCATTTACCGTTTTGCCTTCGAGTTTGCAAAAGTCGGAATGCATTTGCTGACCGAATGTGCGCTTTTGATCGAGCATCCGCAGCAACTCTTCATGAAGATCGAAACTGCGAATAATGGTTCCGCTGCCAACGCCAACATCATTCAACTGATAGCCTGCGCGGACTCGTTGATAAAAATCGGGGTCGGTGCCGCCCGCGCATTGCTGCAATAGCGCTTGAACCGCTTGATGAGCATGTCCGCTATGGGCGTTATCAATGGTGATATGCAAGGTGAAATAGTACGGATCGATATTCAGTTCATGCAATTCGAAAGCGCTGATCAGCAGGTGCAGTGGCAACTGCTCGTAACCCAGGTTGTAGCCGATCACCTCAGGCAGAAATTCCTGGGCATGATAGGCGAGCGACAGCTGCAGGGTACCTTGAACATAGTATTCATCTGGTAGCGCAAGCGGCGCTTCGCAGCCGTGTCTGGCCAGCAGTTGACGATACATCAACACGTGGTTCATCTGTGCCACACCGTCGCCCAACTCTTCCAGATAAGTGCGGATCAGTGGGTGAAACCGTGGATCCTGCCAATGTTCTAACGTGCCGTACAACCACGCACCATCTACCAGTTTTGTTGGGGCGACAGCTTGCAGAAAATGCAATGCATGGGCCTTGCTGGTAAAAAAACGCCGAGGTTTTCCGGCATTCCTTTCTTCAAGATAGGCGGCATATTGCTTACCCACGCTGGCTGCTTTGTTAGCTATCCACGCCTCCAGAGCACGCACATCTTCCGGTAGCTCGCAGTCCATTTCCGCAGCAACGCTCAGATGTTCCTGTAAAAACAGCCGCGACGCAGCAGCCGTCTTCTCGGCCTGAGGCTCAGAAATAAGCTGGTCATAAAGGTTTTTTGTTGTCGAGAATATCCCGGCCATATGGGTTCCATTTGGCCTCAATGAATTTTGGGTGTCCTGTAGCAGCATCTTTTTTCTCCGCGGGTTCGAACCTGCAGGGCAGCCAACCTGCCTGTGTTCTTATGAACTGCACGCAGCGGATAAATTCAATTTTTAACGCGCTAGACGACCATCGGTCTCCCCTCTGGAACTTATCGGGTGGGCCCCGTTCGACAGCAGTATCTTCATAAGGAACACAGACAAACTTGAAATCGCCAAGTGTTTCCAGTCTTGCCGTTGTTGCGCGAGTCAATGGCGATAGGACTAGACCAAATCTGCGAGGAGCGGGGAACGTACCGATAATGGATGGCGGCTAGCTGCCGGAGTCGACGAAGAGCCTTTGAGTAAAATCGACCTCCGGACCAAGCTGTAAAGTAGCAACGTGGACTGTCAGTCTGATAGTACTCAAATATATATCCTATGATCATAAAATGACCAATCGATCTATAAAATTCTTGAACGATGGCTTGGGCTGACCTTTCTACTAGTTAAGTCCTCGCGAACGCTGGAGGAGTTTTTTCCAAATGACATAGGAGATGCGTCATGACCGAACATCGTGGCGGTAAAGGCAGCTTCGCAGAAGATTCACAGCATGCTTCCGAAGCTGGCCAAAAAGGCGGGAGTCATTGATGGCCCAAAGGCACAGTGGAATTTCCGCCGTGCCATTTTTTTGCCTGATCTGTAGGAGATACCATGCACGGACTAACCGGAATACTCGACAACAAAGGTTGCCCGCTGGAAAAGCAGCAGTTCACCTGGAAGGAGATGGCCAGCCGGCCTATCAGTAAGCTCGACGATGACGCTTTTACCCGCGTCAGAGTCATCCTCATGAACGGTGTTGAAACCGATGCTCTGAGACTCAAGCATTTTGGTGCGCGCTTTAACCGCGAGCTACAGTTGCCGCTCGCCCAGATTCGTCGTGTCGAGCAACATCAGGCGACCGCGGTTAATTGGCTGTTGTCAGCTGATCATTCGCCTTTGGAAACCACTGTGGCCTACGAGCAGGTGGCGATAGAGGTGACGGCAGCGGTGGCCCAGAATGAGCCAGATCCCTATCAGGCACAAACTTATCGATTCGGCCTGCTGGAGGATTTTGATCATCTGTATCGGTACTCGGCAATGCTTGATCGGCTGGAAGGGAAAGACGCTAATAATATCCTTCAAGGTTATACCGACATTGTGCCGGGACGCGTGACGACCGATCACCACCGAGCGCCAGAAGATGATCTTCGGGAAAGTTACGACAAAAGCCAAGCCGAGTTGATTACGAAGATTCATGCTGCACTGATCACCGGCGCTGAGTACCAGACGCATGATTACTACATGAATATCGGGCCGACCTTTACTGACCCTGTCGCCCGACAGCTTTATGCGGAAATTGCATCAGTTGAGGAGCAGCATGTCACTCAGTACGGTTCCCTACAGGACCCGGACGAGAGCTTTATGGAAAAGTGGCTGGTGCATGAGGCGATGGAGGTCTATGCCTATTCCAGCTGCGCAGAGCAGGAGGACAATCCCCGCCTCAAGGCGTTGTGGGAGCGCTTTATGGAATATGAGCTTGGTCATCTGAATATGGCTTGTGAGCTGTTCAAGAAGTTGGAGCGGCGCGACCCAGCGGAAGTGCTCAGCGGCGAATTGCCAAAGATGATTCAGTTCAAGAGCCAGCGAGAATTTGTCCGCAAAGTGCTGGACGAAGAAGTCGATTTGCGCACGGATGGCGTGGATTACGTGCCCAAAGAAAAGGAAAGCAAGGCTTCTCAAACCTATCGCAAACAGCTCAATTCAGACGGTGTACCAGCCGAGATTGCGTCAGCCGGTTACCAGTGGGCCCCAGGTACTGAGCTGAACGACAAGCGTTCTTAGGAGATGGTTATGGAAAAGGCAGCTGAACTTGGACACAATGTCACGGGCGCGCAGATGTCGCCCGAAGACACAAAATCATTACTCCAGGCGGTGGAGAAGTATCCCCCTGATATCAAGGGCGATGCCTCCCGGCTCGCCCTGGCCCGTACGGAAATGCGCAAGGAATCAGGCCCGGTGGGGTCTGTTCCCATCCCCGGATCTGTCAAAGGCGTGCTCAAAAGCGGTTTCGACAAGATGCTCGGCAAACAACCCGAGCTTTTGGTCGACAAACTCGGTGAGCGCCTTGCTTACGAACGCACTGGGGTGCGGTTGTATGAAGCTGCACTGGCAAAGTTTGAAGGCACCGCTACTGACGACAAGGAACTGATTCCGACATTACGCCGAATACGCGATGACGAAGCCGCGCATATGAAAATCGTAAAGGAGGCAATCGAAACGCTGGGTGCAGATCCCACCGCGATGACGCCCTGTGCCGACGTGGCGGGGGTGATGGCTCAAGGCATCATGCAGGTGTTGACCGACCCCAGAACCAACGTTTCTCAAGCACTTAACGCGTTGCTTACGCTGGAGCTGACGGATAATGCTGCGTGGGAATTGCTGGTGGATCTTACCAGCAAGGCGGGCCATCCGAAGATAGCCGCCAGTTTTGAAAAAGCATTGGCTGAAGAAGAGCGTCATGTGAGTACCATCAAAGCGCTGTTACAGCAGCAACTTGCAGCTCAGGCCTGAAGATTGGCGAGCTGGCTCACGAGGAGCTCGCTCGCCTTTCCCGTCTTCCGGGTGTCAGGTCGAATTCTTGATGCTGCCCCGAATGTTCATTGCCGCCAGGCCCAACTGCAGAACGATAAGTGCGTATGCCTGCGCGTAAAGTCCCCAGATTATCCATAGCACGTTGCTGGAAAGAAAAACCCAGAAGCCAAATTTTCGCCGCTGTTCGCTTTGCGATCCCACTAATCCGGCGGCAGCAATGGTCACCAGCATTGCTGGCCATTGCACCCAGTCCAGAAACTCCCAATCCAGATACTCCATGGGCTCCTCGCTCAGTTCCCAAGGGGGCGAATGTTGCCCCAATGTCGCCAGTGGTTGACCTCGTCAGTTTTTGATAATTCCTCACTCTCCTTGGGTTTTGGACCACGGGCAATCCAATTGCCTGTGCGAGAGGCTTTGCAGACAAATTCTTCTTGAACTAGCGAGCGTACGCCCAGTCCTGAATTTATAGCAGTTTGGATTACACATCTGGCTCAAGCACCAAATCAGGAGGCCCATATGACTGAAGATAGAACTCCACCAGCACAGCATCAGGATCAGCAGCCAGGATCCGAGCAGCAGATGCACCCGCAACCGATGTACATCACCGATGATTACCGTGGCTCAGACAAACTCAAAGGCAAGGTGGCCATCATTACCGGCGCAGATAGTGGCATTGGCCGCGCGGTCGCCGTGCATTTCGCCCGCGAAGGCGCAAATGTGCTGGTCAGCTATCTGAATGAGGAAGAAGATGCGCGTGTTACCTGCGATGCGATCAAAGCCGAGGGTGCCGAGGCTATCAGCCATGCCGGTGACGTAGCCGAATCGAGTACCTGTCAGGCACTGATCGACAAGGCCATCCAGGCCTGGGGTCGCATCGATATTCTGGTGAATAACGCTGGTGAGCAGCATCCTCAGGAAAATCTTGAGGACATCACCGAGGAGCAGTGGGAAAAAACCTTCCGCACCAATATCTTTGCCATGTTCCAGCTGACCAAAGCCACTCTGCCGCATCTGAAGAAGGGTGCGAGCATCATCAATACCACCTCGATCACCGCCTACAAGGGCAATCCGGTGCTACTGGATTACTCCTCCACCAAGGGCGCGATCACCAGTTTCACTCGCTCTTTGTCGGTCAACCTGGCCAAGCGTGGCATCAGAGTGAATGGCGTGGCGCCGGGTCCGATCTGGACACCCTTGATTCCTTCTACCTTCAGCGCAGATACGGTCTCCGAGTTTGGTGGAAACACGCCGATGGAACGCCCTGGCCAGCCGGCCGAGCTGGCCCCGAGCTACGTCTACCTCGCTTGCGAGGATGCTTCCTATGTCAGCGGCCAGGTGCTGCATGTCAACGGCGGCACCGTGCTCAATGGCTGATCAGGCCTGGCGATTGCCCGCAGCCTCTCCTTGGATATGCCCTCCACACCAGGAGTACCAATGAAATGAATATGACTGCCTCCAGTACATCTGATCACGATGCTGAGCAGACGCTGTCCCTGGATCAGGCCCTGGACATGCCGCGGATCGCGATAGAGAGCATTACGCCTGACGTCGAAGGTGGGCGTTTTGCCGCCAAGGCGGTAGTGCATCAGCAATCGAGCATTTCGGCCGTGGTTTTTTCCGATGGGCATGACCAGCTCGCGGTGGATCTGGTCTGGCGTCGCTTCCCAGATGCGCATTGGCAGCGCACGCCCATGGAAGAGCTGGGCAACGATCATTGGAGTGCTGACCTGACAACACACCTGGCCGGCCGTGTGGTGTTTGCCATTGAAGCCTGGATCGATCTGTACGGCACCTTCCACTATGAGTTGCAGAAGAAACATCAGGCCGGTGTTTCGGTGGATCTGGAGCTGCGCGAAGGTGCGGCGCTGATCAGGGACTCTGCCGCACAGGCGGCAGCCCACCACGTAGAGCGGATGAATCAGCTGGTCGCCGATCTGGACTCCCGTGCTGGCAACGATCAACTGCTGGCCTTGATGCTTGACCCAGGCACAGTCACCACCATGCGCACGGCGGGTTTGCGTGGTCATCTGACGCGCAGCCCGGTGCAGGCGCTGGAAGTGGAGCGGCAACTGGCGCAATTTGCCAGTTGGTACGAACTCTTTCCGCGCTCAGTGACGGATGATCCGCAGCGTCACGGCACCTTTGCGGATGTCGCGGGGCGCCTGCCGGAAATAAGTCAGATGGGTTTTGACGTGCTGTATTTTCCGCCCATCCATCCAATTGGAAGCACCCATCGCAAAGGCCGGAATAACAGTCTGGTAGCGGAAGCGGGGGACCCCGGCAGCCCCTATGCTATTGGTAGCGCCGAAGGCGGTCACGAAGCCATTCACCCGGAACTGGGTAGCCTTGATGAGTTTCTCGAACTGGTCAGCAAGGCACGTGACCACGGCTTGGAGATTGCCCTGGATTTTGCCATTCAGTGCTCGCCGGACCATCCATGGATCACCGAGCATCCCGGCTGGTTCAGCTGGCGTCCAGATGGCAGCATCCGGCACGCGGAGAACCCGCCAAAAAAGTATGAGGATATCGTCAACGTCGACTTTTATGCTGACGATGCTATCCCGGACTTGTGGCTGGCTTTACGTGATGCGGTCAAAGGCTGGGCTGGACACGGCGTCACCCTGTTTCGCGTAGATAATCCGCATACTAAGCCGCTGCCGTTCTGGGAATGGCTGATTGCCGATATCCGCCGCGATTACCCCGATACGATTTTTCTCGCAGAGGCCTTCACCCGGCCGGCGATGATGGCACGGCTGGGCAAGTTGGGGTTCAGCCAGAGTTATACTTATTTCACCTGGCGCAACACCAAGGACGAACTGCAGAGCTATTTTGCCGAGCTGAATACCAGCCCTTGGCGCGACTGTTACCGGCCCAATTTTTTCGTCAATACCCCGGATATCAATCCGCGCTTTCTGCATGAATCGGGGCGCGCGGGTTTTCTTATCCGCGCTGCGCTCGCGACCATGGGCTCGGGCCTGTGGGGTATGTATTCCGGCTTTGAAATTGCCGAAGCGGCGCCCGTGCCCGGCAAGGAAGAGTATCTGGATTCAGAGAAGTACCAGATTCGCCCGCGGGACTATCAGGCCGAGGGCAACATTGTGGCGGAGATTACCCGGCTCAATCTGATTCGCCGGCAGAACCCCGCATTGCAAACCCATCTGGGTTTTCAGGCCTATAACGCCTGGAACGACAACATCTTCTATTTTGGCAAGCGCACCGAGGATCTGAGCAACTTCATCCTGATTGCCATCAGCCTGGATCCGCACCATCCGCAGGAAGCGCATTTCGACCTGCCGTTATGGGAGTTCGGCTTGCCGGACGATGCCAGCATGCATGGAGAGGATTTAATGAACGGCCATACCTGGATCTGGCACGGGAAAACACAATGGATGCGCATTGATCCCGCTTACCAGCCATTCGGAATTTGGCGTCTACGTACCGTTGAAGGGACATAATCATGACAGAGTCGGCTTTTCTCAATGATCCGCAGTGGTACAAGGACGCGGTGATTTACCAGGTACATGTAAAATCCTTTTTCGACGCTAATAACGATGGTATCGGCGATTTCGCCGGCCTGATCGAGAAGCTCGATTACATCGCCGGGCTGGGTGTGAACACCATCTGGCTGCTGCCGTTCTACCCATCGCCGCGGCGTGACGATGGGTATGACATCGCCGCTTACCGCGGCGTGCATCCGGACTATGGCAGCATGGCCGATGCCAAGCGCTTTATCGCCCAGGCACATCGCCGGGGTTTGCGCGTGATAACCGAATTGGTGATCAACCACACCTCTGATCAGCATCCCTGGTTCCAGCGTGCGCGGCAGGCAAAGAAGGGCTCCAAAGCCCGCGATTTTTACGTCTGGTCGGATACCGACGATTTATACCAGGGCACTCGCATCATCTTTCTGGATACCGAAAAGTCCAACTGGACCTGGGATCCAGTAGCCAAGCAGTACTTCTGGCACCGCTTCTATTCGCATCAGCCGGACCTGAATTTCGATAATCCGCAGGTGTTGAAGGCCGTGTTGAGCGTTATGCGTTTCTGGTTGGATCTGGGCGTGGATGGCCTGCGGCTGGATGCCATCCCTTATCTGATCGAGCGCGACGGCACCAACAACGAGAATCTGCCGGAAACTCATGTGGTGCTGAAAAAGATCCGTGCCGAACTGGACGCGCATTATCCCGACCGCATGCTGCTGGCTGAAGCCAATCAGTGGCCGGAGGACACGCAGCAGTATTTCGGCGATGGCGACGAGTGCCACATGGCCTTCCACTTTCCGCTGATGCCGCGCATGTATATGGCCATCGCTCAGGAAGATCGCTTTCCGATCACCGACATTCTGCGGCAGACCCCGGACATCCCCGAGGCCTGCCAGTGGGCAATCTTCCTGCGCAACCATGATGAGTTGACGCTGGAAATGGTGACCGACAAGGAGCGGGACTATCTGTGGAACTACTATGCAGCCGACCGCCGAGCGCGCATCAATCTGGGTATCCGGCGTCGGCTGGCGCCGTTGGTGGAACGCGATCGCCGGCGTATCGAGCTGCTCAACAGTCTGCTGCTGTCGATGCCAGGGACGCCAACCCTGTATTACGGCGACGAGATCGGCATGGGTGACAATATTTTCCTCGGCGATCGCGACGGCGTCCGTACCCCGATGCAATGGTCGATCGACCGCAACGGCGGGTTCTCCGCTGCGGATCCGGCCAGTCTGGTGCTGCCTCCCATCCAGGATCCGCTATATGGCTTTCAAACCATCAATGTTGAATCTCAGTCCCGCGATGCCCACTCGCTACTGAACTGGACCCGGCGCATGCTGGCGGTGCGCAAGCAGCAAAAGGCCTTCGGGCGCGGCACTTTGAAAATGCTGTCGCCGAGCAACCGGCGGATTATCGCCTACCTGCGTGAATACCATGATGGCGACGGCCGCCATGAGACCATCCTTTGCGTGGCCAATCTGTCACGCGCGGCCCAGGCGGCAGAGCTGGATCTGGCTGCATATGACGGAAGGGTGCCAGTGGAGATGGTTGGCGGTACCTCATTCCCGCCGATTGGCCGCCTGAATTATCTGCTGACACTGCCGCCCTACGGTTTCTTCTGGTTCCTGCTGGCGGATGAAAAACAGATGCCGAGCTGGCATGTTGAGCCGTCAGAAGCCATGCCGGATCTGCGCACCCTGGTGATCACCAGTCATCTGTCCGAGCTGACACGGCCCGCGCAACGCGAGCAGCTGGAGCGCGAATGCTTGCCGCCTTATCTGCACAGCCGTCGCTGGTTTGCTGCGTCAGATGCGCAGCCTGAGGTAAAGATGCTCTATGCCATACCGCTGGATGACTCGAAGGTACCCAGCCTGCTGAGCGAGTGGGAAGTATCGGGTGGGCGTCGGCAAGCGTGTTATCAACTGCCGCTGGCGTATGTCGACGAGCAGCAGGCCGGAAGTGGCTCGGTGCAGCAGTCGGCGCTGGCACTGGCACGGTTGCGGCGGGGGCGGCAGGTGGGCCTGATAACCGATGCGGTCAGCCTGGAGAACTTTGCTCCACAGGTGGTCAAGCATCTACGTCAGTCTAGTGTACTCAATGGTGAGACGGTTGGTGAGCAGGAGCCGTTTGAAATCCAGTTTCTGCCGGCGCAGGGCTTGCAGGCGCTTGAGCCAAACGAGCAGGAGTCTTCTCGGCTGTTTGGCGCCGAGCAGTCGAATACCTCCATTGCGCTGGGCGAACGGATGATGCTCAAGCTGATTCGTAAAGTGGTACCTGGTGTTCACCCTGAAGCAGAAATGGGTACTTTCCTCACTAACGCTGGATTTGCGCACATTCCGCCGCTGTTGGGTGAGGTGCGCCGGGTCAACCAGGCCGGGGAGCCGCATACGCTGATGGTGCTGCAGGGTTACATGAACAGCCAGGGTGATGCGTGGCAATGGACGCTGGATACCCTTGAGCGAGCCGTCCGGGACCAGTTGGCGGGCGGTATGTCGGAGCAGGAAAGTCAATTTACTGCGCTGGCGGAACTGGAAACCTTTGCCGGATTGCTGGGGCAGCGCCTGGGCGAGATGCATGTGTTACTTGCGCTGCGGTCTGACAATCCGGACTTTGGTCATGTTGTCAGTACCGCGGAGGACGCCAATAACTGGGCCGATAGCGTGGCCGAGCAGTTGCAGCAAGCCTTGACCGAGTCAATGCGTTATCAAGCTTATCTGAATGAGGACGACCAACAACTTCTGCAGTCACTCGACGCCCGCCACGGCGAGCTGTTGAGGCAGGTCCAGTTATTGGCCGAGCGGATTGAGGGCGGTATCTGTACGCGGGTGCATGGCGACCTGCACCTGGGGCAGGTGCTGGTGGTGCAGGGTGATGCCTGCTTTATTGATTTCGAGGGCGAGCCCACCCGCAGCCTTGCGGAACGGCGCGCCCGGCACAGCCCGTTGAAAGACGTGAGTGGCATGCTGCGTTCTTTTGATTACGCCGCAGCCATGGCTATACGCAATGTACAGAGTACCGATCTGTCTGAAGAAGCTGCGCAGGCACGACGCACAATTGCGCAAACCTATCTGTTCCAGACTCATGCCGCGTTTTTGGATGCTTACCGGTTAGCTGCGGCAGAATTGCCGCATGCCTGGCGTGACCGGGATGGCGAGGGGGCTGCGTTGACCCTGTTCGGCATAGAAAAAGCAGCCTACGAAATGCTCTATGAAGCTCAGTACCGGCGTGATTGGCTGAGTGTGCCGCTGCGGGGTATGGCGGAGTTGGTTAAACCTTTGTTGGGGGGCAGCACTGATGAGTAACCGTGAAGTTCGCAGTGATGAGCAACTGCGCCAGGGCCTGGAAGCGCTTTTGCGAGCGGAACATGGCGACCCCTTTGCTCTGCTTGGGCCTCAGGTCGACGAACAGGGCATGGTGGTGCGAACCTTGCAGCCGGGTGCGCTGCAGGTGGAACTGGTTGCAGCTGAAACCGGTGCCTCCCTGGGCATGCTTGAACAGCAGGACCACAGTGGGCTGTTCAGCCTGCGCCTGCCTGAGTTGGTCGACTATTTATATCGTATAAGTTGGCCTGATGCAGTCCAGGAAACGGAGGATCCCTATGCATTTTCCTCGCAGCTGGGTGAAATGGATATTTATCTGTTCAGCGAGGGAAAACACCGCGAACTGGGTAACAGCTTCGGTGCGCAACTGGTCGAAGTCGGGGGTGTGAAGGGCGTGCGTTTCAGCGTCTGGGCGCCCAATGCCCGGCGAGTATCGGTGGTGGGGCAGTTCAATAGCTGGGATGGCCGCCGCCACCCGATGCGGCTGCACCCCTCTGCAGGGGTCTGGGAGCTGTTCATCCCGCGCCTGGGACCGGGAGAAGTATATAAATATGAAATTCTCGGCAGCCACGGCGTGTTGCCATTGCGTGCAGATCCGCTGGCGCTGGCGACCGAGCTGCCCCCTGCTACCGGCTCGGTAGTTGCAGCGGAATTGGCATTCGACTGGCAGGATGACGCCTGGATGCAGCGTCGTACATCGGCCCCTGCAACCGCCAGTGCGCTCTCGATCTATGAACTTCATGCTGGTTCCTGGCGCCACGGTCCGAGTACGGAGGAGGGCGAAGAATTTCATGTGCTGAACTGGCAGGAATTGGGTGAGCAATTGATCCCGTACGTGCTGGATCTGGGCTTCAGCCATATCGAACTATTGCCGATCATGGAGCATCCTTTCGGCGGCTCCTGGGGCTACCAGCCGCTCTCACAGTTTGCGCCCACCGCACGCTATGGCAGCCCGCACGATTTCGCCGCATTCGTTGATGCCTGCCACCAGGCCGGGCTCGGCGTGATTCTGGATTGGGTACCGGCGCATTTCCCCAATGATGCTCACGGGCTGGCGATGTTCGATGGCACCGCCCTGTATGAATACGCTCATCCGTTCGAGGGTTACCATCAGGACTGGAATACCTGCATCTTCAACCTTGGGCGCAACGAGGTACATGGCTTTATGCTCGCCTCGGCGTTGCACTGGCTACGCACTTACCATATCGACGGACTGCGCGTGGATGCGGTGGCCTCCATGCTCTATCGCGACTACTCGCGCAAGGCTGACGAGTGGATCCCCAATCAGCATGGCGGACGCGAAAATCTGGAAGCCATCGATTTTCTACGGCATCTGAACGAGGTGGTCGCCAGCGAGGTGCCGGGCGCGATGGTTATCGCCGAAGAGTCCACCGCCTGGCCGGGGGTTAGTCGCCCCAGTCGCGAAGGCGGCCTGGGATTTGATTTCAAATGGAACATGGGCTGGATGCATGACAGCCTGAGTTATATGGCCGAAGATCCGTTGCACCGCCAGCATCATCACCATCAACTGACCTTCGGTCTGCTCTATGCTTTCTCGGAGCATTTCATTCTGCCCATATCGCATGATGAAGTGGTGCACGGCAAGCGCTCGTTGCTCGACAAGATGCCTGGTGATCACTGGCAGAAACTGGCGAATCTGCGCCTGTACTTCAGCTTCATGTGGACCCATCCGGGCAAGAAGCTGCTATTCATGGGCTGTGAGTTCGGTCAGTGGCGCGAATGGAATCACGACGCCGAACTGGACTGGTACCTGTTGCAGTACGGTGAGCACCAGGGAGTTCATGGTTTATTGCGCGACCTCAATGGTCTATACCGCAATGAGCCGGCACTGCACCGTTATGATGATCGCGAAGCCGGGTTCGAATGGCTGATTGGCGACGATCAGGCGAACAGTGTTTTTGCCTGGTTGCGCAAGGGCGAGAGTGACGACCCGCCAGTGCTGGTGGTACACAACTTCACCCCGACCCCGCGTTTGAGCTATCGCGTCGGTGTGCCCTGCGGTGGTAACTGGCAAGTATTGATCAATAGCGATGCAGAACAATATTCCGGCTCAAATGCTGGCAGTAGGGGGCCGCTGGCGAGCGAAATGGTGGCCAGCCACGGCAAGGACCAGTCACTGGTGCTGGATCTGCCGCCACTGGCAACCCTTGTTCTGCGGCCTTAACCTTTGCTTGTTGCGCTAACGGGCCCGTCGGTACGGCGGGCTCGGGCCTGCTTTTCCAGAAGCAGATAAACCACACAAGCCAAAGCCAGCGGGAACAGGAAATACAGCGCGCGATAACCGATAAGCGCGGCCATGATTTCGTTTTGAGGAAACTGTTGTTGCAGCAGGGTAATGAAGACTACCTCGATGACGCCCAGTCCGGCCGGAATATGCGTAACCACCCCGGCTATGCTGCTGACCATCAGGATGGCCAGAATCGTTGGATAGAAGGCACCCTCCGGCAATAACAGAAAGATCAACAGGGCCATCATCGACCAGTTCGCTGCACCAAGCACGGCTTGTAGCAAGGCGAACTTCAGCGGTGGCAGCACGATTTCATGCCCGCGTATATGCCAACTACGTCGCTTGGATATGCCACACGCCAGCAGATAGCCTAACGCAACTATTACCAGCGCGATCCCGATCAATCGCAATCCGGTCTGACCGATCTCCCAACTCTCGGGCAGCCGCAACAGACCCAGGCTGAACAGAATGCCGGCGAGCAGAATGTAGCCCAGCCAGTTGGTGACCATGCTCAGGCTCATGACACGAGTGATGGTCGGTACGTCCAACCCGTATCGAGAGTAAAGCCGGTAGCGCAGCGCCACGCCGCCGACAATCGCCCCCATGTTCAAGTTGAATGCGTAACAGACGAAGGTCACCGGCAGCACTTCGCTTATGCGCATGGAGTGGCGGGTGTAAGCGCGGCCGAGCAGATCAAAACAGCTGTAGGTGGCATAGCTGACCAGCGCAATGACCGCGCCGATGGCCAGGGTGCTCAGGGGGTAATCGCGCAGCGTGGTAATGACTTCGGCCCAGTCGACATTGCGTGCCAGGTAAAACAGCAGCACCGGCACCGCGATGAAAAAACACCAGGTGAGTATCCGCTTGGCCCAATACCACCATGGTCGGCTCGGTGATGGGTCTGCGCTCTGTCCGGCATTGCTCAAGAGGTTTTCTCCTGATTCAGCTGCAGCTCAGGTTCAGCACTAGCATCATTCGCCGGCTCCAGATGCGGGCGTAGCAGCTTCATCATCGGCACATGGGCCGGCAACTGACCGGCCATGGACGGAAAGCGGCGGATAAAGTGAAAGCACATCACGGTCAGTGGGGCGCGCCACCAGGACCCGCGCATGGCGGTTTCCAGGGACACCTGCTGGCATTTTTCGGCGACCAGTTCCTTTAAGTGCTGGTGCAGCTGCTGGTTGAACGGAGGATGGCGGATGATCAGGTTGGCTTCCAGGTTCAGCGACAGGCTCAGGGGATCCAGGTTGCTCGAACCCACCGTGGCCCATTCCTGATCGACCAGCGCGACCTTGCCGTGCAGCGGCCGTTCGCGATATTCATAGATGCTCACACCGTCACGCAGCAGATAGTTATACAGCAGCTTGGCGCAGGCCCGGACCCAGGGCATATCGGGTTGGCCTTGAAGGATTAGCGTCACATCCACGCCCCGTCGGGAAGCATTGCGTAATTCGCGCATCAGCCGGTACCCGGGGAAAAAGTAGGCATTGGCAATCACCAGCCGATAGTTGGCGCTGCGGATCGCCTGCAGATACTGGCGTTCGATATCGGTGGGGTGCAGATCATTGTCGCGAATCGCCACACGCATTCGCGCATCACCGGTAAAGCGTGGCAGGCCCTGCATGGCGGGCAGGCTGCGGCGGGGGCGGCCACCTTCCCGGTTCTGCCGAAACAGATCCAGGCTGGCACGGTGAATATCCACCACAATAGGACCGGTAACGCGTACCGCGTAGTCCTGTTTGGCCATTGGCCCGAAGTCGGCCAAGTGATCGGCACTGAAGTTGATACCGCCGACGAACGCCTCTTCGCCGTCAACGACGATGATCTTGCGGTGCAGGCGCCGAAACATGTTGGTGCGGTAGCCGAGAATCTTCGGCTTTGGGTCAAACATGTGCAATTTAACCCCGACGCTGGTCATTGCCGCCACAAAGGGCGCACTCAGATCCGCGGTGCCATAGCCGTCAACCATCACCTGGACCTCGACACCGCGGCTGGCGACCTCGATCAGTATCTGCTGCAGCTCATTGCCGACCTTGTCCTCAAAGATAATGAAGGTCTCCAACAACACCTGCTTTTGCGCAGCGCGGATGCGGGCAAAAACGGCGGGGAAGTAGGCTTCGCCGTTGATCAAGAGTTCGACATCGTTACCTTCACGCCAGATATAGCTCATAGATGGATCTCCACCACCAACGGGACATGGTCGGACAGGTGCGACCAGGGACGTTTTGACAGGACTTCAGGGTTATGGGTACTGGCGTTGCGCACGTAAATGCGGTCCAGCCGCAGTAACGGCCAGCGCGCCGGAAAACTTTTTGCCGGTGCCCCATGCGCTTTGACAAAGGCTTCTTCGAGGCCGCGCTCGGCGAGCTGCGTATCGGCTTGCTGGCGCCAATCATTGAAATCGCCCGCGACGATTACCGGCGCATCGGGCGCCAGGCTGTCGAGCAGCCCGCCAAGCAGGTGCAACTGCTGGGTGCGATGGCTTTCGCGCAAGCCCAGATGCACGCAGATGGCATGCACTTCCTTATGGCCTGGCACATCCAGGATCGCGTGGAGCATCCCGCGTTCCTCGGTACCATCTATGCTCACATCCAGATTGTTGAACTCGAGAATCGGGAACTTGGACAGCAACGCGTTGCCATGATGGCCTTCGGGATATACCGCGTTGCGGCCGTAGGCGAAATCCTGCCAGAGGCTATCGGCGAGAAACTCGTAGTGCGGTACGTCCGGCCAGCCACGCACGTTCTTGCCATGGCGGTGGTGTGCGCCGAGTACTTCCTGAAGAAAGACAATGTCCGAACTGGTGGTTTGCACTGCTTCGCGCAGCTCCGGGAGAATAAAGCGCCGGTTCAACCAGGCAAAGCCCTTGTGCGTGTTGACGGTCATTATCCGCAGGCAGTGAACCTCGGGCGCCGTTTCGGTGGGGCGTTTGGGTAGCGGGTTGGGCATGTTCATGCGAGCTTCTCCGTCATCTCGCCTGGAGTGACTTCGAGGGTGTCGGTCAGCGTGAGCTTTTCCAGTAGTCGCCGAGCGTCATAGGGGGCACGTACTTTGATATCGTTATCGAAGTAGCAGAACAGGTCTCGCGAGCTGCGTTTGGGTGGCTGCTTTTTTGATACCCGTTGGGCGTCACGCGGTTGTGCACCAGAGGTCCAGCTGCGTATGCGTTTTTCCCAATGAGTCAGGGCTTTTTCGCTGTAACCGCTGCTGTATAGCTGCTTGTCACCGTGCAGGCGCAGGTAGAGGAAATCACTGGTGACGTCTTCCAGGAACGGCCATTTTCCAGCCGTGTCTGCGATCACCAGCGCTACCTTGTATTTGCGTAGCAATGCGATAAATTCGTCGCAGGCAAAACTGGAATGGCGGATCTCCACTGCGTGGCGCAGACGCGTTTTCGCCGGCAGCTTGGATATCGGCGGCGGTTCGCCGCGTGTGGCCTGGGCAGCGCAGCGGCGAGCAGCGCTGACCGTCTTAGGCAACAGGCTCAGAAAGTGGTCAAAGCGTTCTGTGTCGAATTTGAAACTGGGCGGGAATTGCCAGAGGGTCGCCCCGAGTTTGTCGCCTAATTCCAGCACCCCTGAAGCGTAAAAGTTGGCGATGGGTTCTTCAACATCGCGCAAGCGTTTTACATGGGTGATATAGCGTGGCGCCTTGACGCTGAAAACAAAATTATCCGGCGTGTCGGCGTACCAGCCGGCATAGCGCTCCGGTGTTTGCAGGGCGTAGAAGGAGCCGTTTATTTCAATCGAACTGACTGCCCGGGAGGCGTAAGCGAGCTCCTGACGCTGCTTTAAACCCTCCGGGTAGAAATCGCCACGCCACGGCGTGTAGCGCCAGCCGGAAATGCCGATATGGATATCACTCACTAACCCACTACCCCCCAATAGCCAAGGCTATTGCTCGCTTGCGTTATATTTTCCGACTAATTGAACCACGCTTAGTTCATGCAGCGTCGTCCCTGTGCAGTTCAAACAGCAGCAGCGACCTGTTGGTGACCATGAATTGGCTGGCCAGGTCATGTTGTTCTTCATGACTAAGCTCAGGGCGGTGGGTATCGAGCAAACAGATCCAATGCGTCCCCTGGGGGACTTCGGGCAGATGGAAATTCACCACATCGTCATGTGCGTTGAAGAGCATCAGCATGGTCGAATCATCCCCTTTGCGGCGCATGCCAGTGGGTCGCGCACGTCCATCCAGCAGCATGCCGAGGCATTTGGCGTTCGGGTCCTGCCACTGGTCTTCGTTCATCTCCGAACCGTCGGGCGACAGCCAAGTGACGTCCTTGACCTCCAGCTCCTCATCGTAGTCGCCGACCAGAAAGCGACCGCGGCGCAGGATCGGATAAGCCTTGCGTAACTTGATCACCCGGCGGGTGAAGGCGAGCAAACTGCGGCCTTCATCGTCAATATCCCAATGGATCCAGCCGAGTTCGTTGTCCTGGCAGTAGACGTTGTTGTTGCCCTGTTGCGTGCGGCTGAACTCATCCCCGGCGAGCAGCATCGGCGTGCCCTGGGAGAGCAGCAATGTCGCCATCAGGTTGCGCATCTGGCGGGCCCGCAGTTCGCGGATCTCCGGGTCGTCTGTAGGGCCTTCACAGCCATGATTATGCGAGTGGTTATTGTCGTTGCCGTCGTTGTTGTCTTCACCATTGGCTTCGTTATGTTTTTGGTCATAACTGACCACGTCCCGTAGCGTGAATCCGTCATGGGCGGTGATGAAATTGATCGAGGCGAACGGCCTGCGCCCGCGCTCGTTGAAAAAGTCGCCTGATGCGGTGAGGCGGCTGGCCAGTTCGCCGAGCTGGTTTTCCTGGCCCATCCAGTAGGCACGAACCGTATCGCGAAAGCGGTCGTTCCATTCCATCCAGCCCGGTGGAAACCCGCCTACCTGATAGCCACCAGGGCCACAGTCCCAGGGTTCGGCAATCAGTTTTACCTGGCTGAGAATCGGGTCCTGGCGGCAGGCGACAAGAAAACCGTGGCGTTCATCAAAGCCATGGGCATGCCGGGCCAAGATGGTCGCCAGGTCGAAGCGGAAGCCATCGACCTGCATCTCCGTGGCCCAGTAGCGCAGGGAATCCGTGACCATCTGCAGTACGCAGGGGTGGCCCATATCCAGCGTGTTACCGGTGCCGGAATCGTTGATGTAGTAGCGTTTTTCCTCGGGCATCAGCCGGTAATAGGTGGCATTGTCGATTCCGCGCATGGACAGCGTCGGCCCTAGCTCATTGCCTTCGGCAGTATGGTTGTAAACCACATCCAGCAGCACCTCGAGGCCGGCCTCATGCATTTGCGCGACCATCTCCTTGAATTCGGCAACGCGACCACTGGCTAGATAACGCGGATGGGGGGCAAAGAAACCGATGCTGTTGTAGCCCCAATAGTTGTTCAGGTCCTTGTCCAGCAGGTGCTGGTCATTGACGAAGGCGTGGATTGGCAGTAGCTCGACACTGGACACGCCGAGCGATTTGATGTGTTTGATGATCTCCGGGTTCTTCAGGCCAGCGAAGGTACCGCGGAAATGCTCCGGCACATCGGGGTGCAGCATGCTGGTGCCGCGCACGTGGGTTTCGTAGATGATGGTATTGTTCCAGGGCACCTGAACCTTGTGCTGCTCGCCCCAGGTAAAGGCCGGATCAATGACCTTGGCCTTGGGCACAAAAGGCGCACTGTCGCGCTCGTCGAAGCTCAGATCGGCATCCGGTGAACCGATTGTGTAACCGAACAGACTTTCGTCCCAGCGCAGTTCACCCACCAGTTGCTTGGCATAGGGGTCTATCAGCAACTTGTTGTGGTTGAAACGGTGCCCGGCCTGGGGATCATACGGGCCATAAACGCGGTACCCGTAGATCTGCCCAGGGTGTGCATCTGGCAGATAACCGTGCCATATCTCGTTGGTGTACTCCGGCAGTGCAATGCGTTCCAGCTCCACCTCGCCCTTATGATCAAACAGGCAAAGTTCGACGCGGGTGGCGTGCGCGGAAAACAGGGCGAAGTTGACACCCAGGCCATCCCAGGTGGCACCGAGGGGGAAGGGCAGGCCCTCCTTGACGCGTGAGCGTTGGGTTGCTTGGAACTGGGCACGCACGGACTGCCGGGGCTTTGTCATTTAGGTATCTCGCAATTATTGATCAGTGGGCTTCCGGGGCTTACTGGTATTGGCTGCTTTCTCGGCAGTGGCTGTCGGTTTTTTCGCAGATGCTTTGCGAGCGCCCGGGGTACCCAGCAGCGCTGGTTTTTCTGCCTGAGTTTCAGCGAGCGTAGGGGGCTTGCGGGTGCGCTTTGCCTTGCCGGGTGGCGCCGCGGTCTCACCGTGGCTTTCACTTTCCACCAGTTCGCGCGCCAGAGCCCAGTGTTCCTCGGTTTTACCTTCTGGGCGACCCTCGTTTTCCCAAAGCTGATAAGCGAGTTCACGCACGCGTTGTTCATTATTGCTCATGGGTTGACTCCTTTTGATGATGATCAAGAACTGATGAGTAGGGCGACAGGAAAAGGCGCCAGCAAAGTACCCACGGTCAATGTTTCTTGCCCTGAGTGCTGCTGAGTTGGACCTAGCACGCTGGTCCAAGTGCGATCTTTCAGATGACCGGGCATCTGAATGCGGGTATCGCCCCAGCGCTCCACAGCAACCTGCGGAAAAGCCTGGCGTGCGACCAAATCAGAGGCCAGACGCGGCACCAGGACCAGCAACAGGCGGCCCTGATATTCACGCAAAAAGGCCAGAGCCTGGTGCTTTTGCGACCCCTCCATTTCCAACGGCAGATAACTGCCAGAGCTGAATAGCTGTGGATCTGCTTTACGCTGCTGCAAGGTACGCGCGATCAGATATTGCTTGATCCGACCGTCGCGCCAATGCATCAACAGCTCTCGCTCGGACACAGGCTCGGCTAGAGCAGCTATTCGCGCCGGGTAATCCACAGGCCGGCGGTTATCCGGATCCACCAGGCTGAAATCCCAGAACTCGGTGCCTTGGTAAAAATCTGGCACGCCGGGGCAACAGAGTTTCAGCAGGCACTGGGCAAGACCATTGAGTGCGCCAGCCGGAGCAAGCTCATCAGCGGCCTTTGCAAGGCTGGTGCGCAGTGGGGTGGCCTCCGGTTGTTCGAACAGGGCTTTTAGATACTGCTGGCAAGCCTCCTCATAGGTGCGATTCGGGGCGGTCCAGCCACTGTGCAGCTTGGCTTCGCGTAGCGCCTTCTCCTGCCAGCCCTGGAGCCGTTGGGCGTAGTCCTGGCGCTGGGCGCTGTCTTCGATGTCCAGATCAAGTGGCCAGCTTGCGAGTATCGACTGGAACAGCATCAGCTCATCCGCAGGGGAGGGTGCCTGTTCCTCGGCCATCTGGCTGCGCAGAGGCGCGGCCAGGTTGCGCCACTGGCGGGTTTTTTCCGTGTACCAGGCGCTGCGCTCACTGACCACCGGCAGCCGCGCACGGGTATCTTCTCCGCGCTTGTGATCATGGGTGGCGGTGGCCAACAGGCTGTTTGGGCAGGCCAGGGCGCGCGCCACATTGAAGGCGTGGAAGGCCTCGATCGAGGAGGCAAAGTGTTGTGGATCAAAGCCTACGTCGTTACGCGACAACAATGCGCCGTAACGATAGAAAGCGGTATCTTCCACCGCTTTGGCGGCAGCCGGCGCGGTGAGCTGGTGAAAGCGAGTCAGTGTGCGTTGGCGTAATGAACGGTAGGGTCCGGGAGGCAATTGTGCCAATGGTTCGGCACCCAGCCAGGCGTTGAGCTGTTCCAGCAGCGCCGAATCGGCTTCCGGCAAGCTGTTCTTGGCGCCCTGCAGCGCTTGCTGGAACACCGCCTCATCTGCCTGACTGCGCCCCGCGGCGGCGGCATAGGTGCGGTAAACCGGAAAGTGCGCGACCAGCTCGAGCAGACCGCGGCGGATGGCATTCAAGGTGATGTCGCGCGTGGCAAGGTCCGCGCGGGCAATCTGCAAAAGATTGTCGGATACACTATCGAAATCACTTGCCAGAGAATGAGTCAGCACCAGTCTGCGCGCCTGCTCCACCTCGCGCATAAAGTTTGCCGGGCGGCCGGTCAGCCTGTGCCAGTGAGCCTGCAAGGGGTGACCACCCATGGGGTCATGCTGCAGCAGCGAGACCTGGTTCATGAACTCATAGCCAGTCGTGCCATCGGCGCCCCATTGCGGCTCCAGCACTTCACCTGCGCCGAGTATTTTCTCCACGTGAATCGGAAAGGGGAGGGCGTCAGGAGCGCATATTTGTTCGACGCGACGGCGCAGCCTGCGGCAGTAGGCCCGCGGATTGGCCAGGCCGTCGATATGATCGATGCGCAGACCGTCAACTTTGCCATCGCTGATTAGCTGGAACACCTTCGCATGGCTGGCTTCGAACACGTCACCACGCTCGGCGCGCAGGCTGATCAATTCGTTGATATCGAAAAACCGCCGCCAATTGATCTCGTCGTTGGCCGTGCGCCAGTTGGCCAGCCGATAGTGTTGGCGCTCAAGCAGCTGATGGAGTCGATCATGCCGCTCTCCGGCTTCTTGCGGGTCGGGGTTGAAATGCGCCAGCGCGTAGTGAATCAGATCGTCGGTAGGGCCTTCCTGGCATAGCGCGACCAGTTCCTGACAGAGCGCTGATGCCTGGCTGAGTGGGTCAGCGGCATCCTCGAGCGCGTCGAAACGGATCCCCAGGTCGTTCAATCGGGCATCCTGGGTATGCTGCAGAATGCTGCCGTAGCTGGGGGGCGTGAGCGGCACACGGTGGTCGAAATAGTGCAGGCAAAATTGTCCAGCTTTTTGGTCCAGCACTACTTTCAACTCGCCTGCGCTCAGCTCTGCAGCGTAGTCGGTGGCCAGGATAGGCAGCAGCACGCGGCCCTTGAGCAACGGATTGGGGCTGTCCCATTGAATATCGAAGAACTCCGCGTAGGGGCTAGCCCGGCCCCATTCCAACACGCTCCGCCACCAGGGATTGAGGTGAGTGACCGCCATATGGTTGGGCACGATATCCAGTATCAGGCCCATGTTCCGTGCACGGAGTCCGCTGACGAGGCGATCAAAAGCGGGCTCCCCACCCAGCTCTGGATCGATCCGGGTGGGGTCTATCACGTCATAACCGTGGGTCGAACCGGGCTTTGCGGTCAGCAGCGGTGAGGCATAAACATGGCTGATGCCCAGATCAGCAAAGTAGTCGAGCAGCAGCAGCGCATCATCCAGCGTGAACTCCGGATGAAACTGCAGCCGTACCGTGGCTCTTAATGGGGTCATGGCTTTGCTTTCTCTACTGTGTCTGCCGGTGTTGATTGCGGGCTTTGTGGCGGCGCGGCCTCGACTGCGAGCCTGACGTTGTTAAGCCGGGCCAGTCGTTCGGCCGTGCGCGCATCGTCAAGCATTTGCTCTACTGGCTGGGACCAGCGTCGGCGCCAGTTCGGATGTTCATCGCCGGGCCCTGGCAGGTTGGGTTGTTCTGCGCTGGCCAGAGCGTCCTCAAGAGGCAACAGCACCAGTGGTGCCGGCGTTCTGCCGATAAAGCCAATGGCGGCGGTGAGTTGTTGCTCGGGGTTCGTCGTCGGTTGGAGTAGTTCGCCTGCATCCAGCAACGCCTGATGCAAAGCGCTCTTGTCGATTTCGCGCTGCTCGCGATCCTGTTGGCTTTGCTCCGAATCACGTTGGCCAATCTGTTCTCGCCACTCAATGTCGCGGCCGTTGAACCAGCCCATCAAGCTCGGCAGATCATGGGTGGTGGTGGTGGCCAGCGCCGCATTCGACCATCTTTCCGGGGCGACGAAGTGGCCACCCTCATGTTCGAACTGCAACACGCGCATGCCGAGCAAATGCTTGTCCGTCAGGCTGGCGCGTAGTTCAGGGGCCACCGTGCCCAGATCCTCACCAATGACCAATGCATGATGGCGCCAGGATTCCAGAGCGACCAGGTGCAGAAGGTCGTTCAATGGATAGTTGAGGTAGGCCCCGGCAGAGGAGGGTGCCCCTCGGGGAATCACCCACAGACGCTGTAAGCCCATGACATGGTCAATGCGGATACCGCCCGCGTGGGCCAGGTTGGCTCGCAGCATATCGATAAAGGCGCTGTAACCCTGGCGTCTTAAGCCATCGGGTGAGAACGCTGAGACGCCCCAGTCCTGGCCCTGCTGGTTGAGGATATCCGGTGGTGCACCCACGCTGACGTCTGCCAGCAACTGGGTTTGTCGGGCCCAGGCAAGACTGCCTGTGCCATCGGCGCCCACTGCCAGATCGGCGATCACGCCGATATGCATGCCACTGCTACGGGCGACTGACTGTACCCGTTCCAGGCTACAGACGGTCAACCATTGGCAGAACGCGTGGAAATCAACCTCGTGTCTATGCTCCCGGGCGAAATTGTCTACGGCCGCGCCATTCGGGTCGCGATAAGGCTCGGGCCATTGACGCCAATCACCGGCTTGTCCGCTTGCGAGCATATGCGCATGCAACGCTTCGAACCGGCAGTGCTGTTCCAGCGTGTCGCCAATACGCTTACAGAAATGGCTGAAATCCTTCGTCAGTGGGTTACTGGCTTTGCAGAACTCTTGGTACAGGTGTCGCCATAGCTGTCCGCGCACTTTGGCCACACCAACCCAGTCAATCAGGGGTAGCTGTTCAAGCCGATTCCATTCTTGCCGCAGGCCGGTGTCCTCAAGCGCCTGCTGCACCAGGGCGTCACCCAATACTCGGGCGGGCGCGGCATACAACGGATTCAGCAACAGTCGGCTTGAGGGTGAATAGGGGCTGTATTGTTCCGGGCGGGCACTGAACATGGCGTGGATCGGGCTGATGGCTATCGCATCCGCACCTTTACTTGCGGCCTGCCTGACCAGCGTCTCCAGCGCCAGAGTATCGCCCAGGCCGCCATCACCTGGGCGGCGGAGCGAATATAGCTGAGCAGACAACCCCCAGATGTGACTGCGCTGCCCCTCGGTGAGCTGGCTGACGCTCTGGCAGCTAGGCGGCGCCGTGGCCAGGGTCAGCTTGGTCTCTGCGATCAGGAGTTGGTGATAGCCGCAGCTAGCGATCGGTGGCAAACGACCTTGTTCATCCAGTCGGCCGCTAAGAGTGCCGCCCTGTTCCAGCTGTATTCTAAATGCGCTGCCCGCCGGGAACCGCTCGTGCAATGAACAGGGGCGATCGACCAGCGCCATGACCAGAGGGCCTTCTTTGGCCAGACGCAGCCGTTCGCGCTGTTCGGCCAGGCTAGAACGAATCTGCTTCTCGTTCTGCGCGGGAAGGCCCAGGGCGCCAAGGACCCCCTGCAATGCCTCAGGCGTCAGTTGTTGTGGTTGGCCGAAGGCGTCATCCCAGCGCAGCGTGATGCCGACGGTTTCGGCCAGTTCTATGAGCGATGTATCGTTCATGTCTCGGCCTCCACGCTGACAACCACGCTAAGTGGCGGTAGATGATCGGCGGCGTCGCCGTAACCGAATATCACCTCGGCAGTTTTGGCCATGGGCGGGATAGCCACCGACGACTGGGACAAGTTCAGGTCGATGCGCAGCCGGCTCTGATTGCCCAGAATCCAGGAGGCAGTCACCGCTTTGTCGGCCAGTACATGAGCCGCTTCAGCGCGGCTACCGACAAGATGTGGAATGATATATTGATGGCGAAGCTGCAGCAGCCGGCGATAGTAGTCAGTCCACTCCTGATGCTTGGGAAGTTGCAGATCAGACCAGTTTGGCTGAGACGCGTGGAAAGTCGCGGCAGCATTCGGATCAGGTATGTGGTTGCGGGCAACGACGTCGGCAAAGGCGGAAAATTCGGAGAACTCGTTACGCCGGCCTTCGCGCACTGCCTGCGCCAGCTCGTCGTGGTAATCGGTGAAAAACTGAAAGGGTTGTTCGCTGCCCCATTCTTCACCCATGAATAACAGCGGGATCATGGGGCTTAACAACAACAGCGCGGTAGCGGCTTTCAGCGCAGGTTGTTCGGTGAGCTGGATCAAGCGTTCGCCGAGCGCGCGATTACCCACCTGGTCATGATTCTGCAAAAACAGAACAAATGCGGTGGGAGGCAAGCCACCGCTGGGCTCGCCGCGCGCTATGCCATGCCGGTTAGGTTCGCCCTGGTAGACAAAACCTTCCTGCAGGCAGCGGGCGAGTTTCTGTGTGGTGTCCGTGGCGAAGTCAGCGTAGTAACTTTCGCTTTCACCGGTAAGCAGGGCGTGCAGGGTATTGTGCCCGTCGTCGTTCCATTGGGCATCGAACCCTTCGGCCAGCAAACCTGCGTTGTTGTGTTCATTTTCCAGCACCAGGTGCACGTGGCGCTCGGGTGGTAAAACGCGGCGTACCTGGCGGGCAAGTTCCACCAGGAAGCTCCGTTCGCTGATCGCATGTACGGCGTCCAGACGCAGACCGTCGACCCGGTAGTCCTGCAACCACATAAGGGCATTTTCACAGAAGAACGAGCGGACCGCTGGCCGACGAAAATCGATAGCCGGACCCCAGGGAGTCACAATGTCCGTGCGAAAAAAATCCGCAGCGTACTCGCCAAGATAGTTGCCCTCCGGCCCGAAGTGGTTATACACCACATCGACGAACACCATCAGACCCAACGCGTGGGCCTGGTCTATAAGTAGGCGCAATTCCTCGGGTGTGCCGTAGGACGACTGGGGCGCGAAAGGTAATACACCGTCATAACCCCAATTGCGCTCCCCGGGCACTTCATTTAGAGGCATGAGCTCAATCGCGGTAATACCCATCTCGGCTAGTCGCGGCAATTGCGCTTGTATGCCGCTGTAACCGCCCATGGTGCCAGGATGAACTTCGTAGAGCACCGTCTCATGCCAAGGGCGGCCTAGCCAGTCGCTGACGTGCCAGCTATATGAACGCGGGTCGATCACACAACTGGGCCCCGCAGCGCCCTCGGGCTGCCAGCGCGACGCCGGGTCGGGCACCTCCAGCTGCTGATCAATACGGAAACGGTAGCGGCAACCAACAGCCTCGGGCACCCGTGCGGTAAACCAGCCGTCCTGCTCGGCGGCCATGACCACTTCTGGCCTGTCCCCCGCTATCACCCAGTCCGTTATAACCAGGGTGACGTTCCGAGCATTCGGCGCCCAGAGAGAAAAGCGGGTGCTACCATCAGCCTGTACCTGAGCGCCATGTTGTGGGGTCACCGTGTCAGTCTGCGTCACAGTGACTGCGCCCTCTGATCCCGACCCGGCCGAGCGAGACTGGCGAACAAGGATTGTTCCGCCAGACTGTGGTACAGCTGAGCGTAGGGTTTGGCGGCTTGCAGCCAATATTGGGGCGCCTGCATAGCTTTGCAACGCATGGCCTCAAGCAGCGGTGGAAGCAGGTAAGTATTCAACGCCCGCTCTATAGCAGAGGCAAAGCTGCCAGCGGTCATCTCGTCGAACAGGAAACCCGTTTGGTCATCTTCAATGGTGTCCGCCAGCCCACCGGTACGATGGGCTATCGGCAGCGAACCGAAGCACTGCGCATAGCTCTGACTCAGACCACAGGGCTCATAACGCGAAGGCATGAGCAGAAAATCACTGCCAGCGAAAATGCGCCGAGCATCGGGTTCATTGAAGCCGCGATGAAAACCGACATGCTCCGGGAATCGTTGTGCCAACTCGGCGATCATTTGCTCCAGTTCCGGCTGTCCCTGACCGAGTACCACCAGCCGGCCACCGCCCGCGATGATCTGTTCGATAACGCCGGGTAGCAGGTTCAATCCTTTTTGCTCCACCAGGCGGGAAACAATCGAAAACAGCGGGCCCTCCGAGGGTTGCAAACCGAACAGTTGCTCGACATACCGTGTATTGGCACGCCGTGCCTCCCACTCGCCGGCGCTGAAGTTCTGCACCAGATGGCAATCGGTTTGCGGATCCCAGCATTTGTCGATGCCGTTTACAAAGCCGCTAAGCTGCTGATTTTCGGCCCTCTGGCTGAGCAAACCATGCAACCCGCATCCCATCTCGGGTGCGGTGATTTCCCGAGCGTAGGTCTTGCTGACGGTTGTAATGTGATCGGCATAGGTAAGGCCGGCCTTGAGAAACGACAACTTTCCGTAAAACTCAACCCCATCGAGATTCAGCGCCTCAGGGGGCAGGCCCAACTCCACCGCACAGTGCATCTCACACAGACCCTGGTAAGCCAGGTTGTGGACGGTAAACACCGTGGGCGTATGTTGGCCGCGCCAGGTCATGTAAGCCGGGGTGAGAGCTGCGGGCCAGTCATGCGCATGGACCAGATCCGGTTGCCAACTGGGGCAGACCTCACCAGATGCGAGGGCTGCAGCGGCAAGACCAAAGCGCGCGAAGCGTATATGATTATCCGGCCAGTCACGGCCATTGTTGTCGCCATACGGAGTACCAGGACGGTCGTAAAGCTCCGGGCATATGACCACATACAGGGTCAAACCATCTTCAAGTGTCATGCGCCCGATCTGGCAAGGTGGCAGAGCGGCGTAGCCGGGCAAATTGGCGATGACCTGGATCGGGTAGCCGCTATTGATTACCTGCGGGTAGCCAGGGACCATGACCCTGACCCAGTGATACCGCGACAAGGCGCGGGGTAAAGCGGCAGAAACATCGCCCAAGCCGCCGACCTTGACCAGGTCTGCCAGCTCAGACGTAACGAACAAGATTTTCTTGCGATGAATGGGCAGAATATCAACTGGTTCCTGAATCAGGGTAGGCTCGATTGGAGCGTTGTGGGAATTATCTTCAATTGTCTCCTTAGTCAGAGCCTTACCCATGCTGCCATCCTCCGAGCAGTATCAAACTGCAAAAAATTGATCAATGCCGCGTCCGTGACGCAGCTTGCAAGATGCTTATGTATCCAAGAGGCAGTGTCAGTTGAAACAGTTTGAAACAACGCCCTCTATTGAAAATGACCGGCCGGTTTTTCAAAAGTTTCGACTATTTTGGATAGCTGAGTAGAAAAAAATAGCTTGAACTTTTACTGGTGCCGCTAGCTCATTTTTTTATCGACAAGGCGGAGGCAGGCGACGATGTCAGTAGCCCAAAATATAGAAGACGTTATTCAATTCATTAAGCAACGTAAGCTTTTGCTGTGTACCGCAGAGTCTTGCACGGCGGGGCTGGTAGCCTCTCGTGTGGCTGACGTGCCGGGAAGTGGCGCGATCCTTGAAATCAGCTTTACGGTCTATTCGCCAGAAGCAAAGAAACATAATCTCGGTGTTTCGGCGCAGACCATCGATAGATATGGCCTGACCAGCGAAGAAGTTGCCAGTGAGATGGCCCTTGGGGCATTGGCAAACTCCAGAGCAACTATTGCACTGGCCAATACAGGTAAAGCAACTTCAGATGACGAGCTTGACGGCGTGGTTTGCTTTGCTTGCGCAATGGAAGTGGCAAACAAGCGTTATGTGGTGCATGAAACGGTTCACTTTGACGGCAGCCGTAATGAGGTGCGAATGGCTGCCGCAGAATACGTGCTCTTGCATCTTCCGGTTTATTACCAGCAGTTGATGAACAAGAGCCCCAAGTAGGAGGGCCGATATTAGAATCCCGGTGGATGTCGTTCTTTAAGGTAAGGCAACAGCATATTGAAGGCCCTGCTGAAGAAGGCTTCCAGACGACTGTCCATAACCATATCGTTGATCGCAGCAGGAAGGGTTTCCTCATGGCGAGTGGACTGGTCAGCCGCAAAATACTGCTCATGTACTACTCGCTGCTTTTTCTCCTCAGCCAACACCTGATAAGTGCAGGCTTTCGCATCGCCCTGCCGCCGCACGCTCAGGCTTAACCGGGTGAGCGAGGGGTCAATCTGTTCGAAATGCACACTGGCCTCAAGGTTCTGGCTTTTGGCGTAATCGCAAGCTCGGTTGAACCCGGGTAGCCCACAACGTTCAAGGCGTTGCGCCAAGGTTCCCTCGTGAACGTCCTGATGGCTGTCATTGGGCAGATGATCATTCATGGCTTTCTCCTGACTTAGCCTGCGTCGGTGATGATGAAATGCTCAGCTGATTAGAGGGTCAGGACCACCGTTAAGTGCCATGAATGTGTAGGCCGGGGCTCACCTGATTCGCTGGAGCGTGCGATCCGGTGCGGCGCAATTCTCATTTGCGTGGTCTTTGCAATGGTGCCGGTAGCCTGTGGCAAAAACCCCTGATAAGCTCAGGGCTTTATTTCGCCCATTCGGGGCTCATCGATTGAGGTAAGCATGAAGCGTAATTTACTGGCAGCCAGCGTTGCACTCAGTATTCTCACCCTGGCAGGTTGTGGGGAAAAAGAGCCGGAGCTTTCCAGCTCTATCCAGCAGGCCTCCTACGGTATCGGTCTGAACATGGGCGAAAGTCTGCTTAACGATGGTCTGGATGATATCGATCCGGATGCGCTGGCGCTGGGTATGCAAGATGCATTGGGCGGTACTGAGCCACGTTTGAGCGAAGAAGAACTGACCGCGGCATTCACCGAGTTGCAGACGCGCGCTGAAGAGCGCAGCACTGAGCTGGCTGAAGAGGCGTTGTCGGCCAATGAAGACTTTCTGGCGGAGAATGCCAAGCGCGAAGGCGTAACCACCACTGCTTCGGGTCTGCAGTATGAAGTGATCACCGAAGGTGAGGGTGAAGAGCAGCCCGCAGAGAGCGATGTAGTAACAGTGCATTATGAAGGCAAGCTGGTCGACGGAACTGTATTTGATAGCTCCATCAGCCGCGGCGAGCCCGTGGAACTGCCGGTTAATGGCGTCATTCCTGGCTGGGTTGAGACCTTGCAGTTGATGAATGTGGGCGACAAGTGGAAGGTCACCATTCCAAGCGAACTGGCCTATGGCGCGCGTAGCCCGAGCCCGGTGATTCCGCCGAACTCGGTGTTGGTGTTCGAGCTGGAACTACTTGGCATTCAAGGCGACGAATAAGCCTTGCTGACGTAGCGCGAAAGTAACACTGCCTGAGGCTCGAAACAGAGCGTTCGAACCTCAGGGTGTTACTGTTATGCACATTCTGAAGTAACACTCAATAATCTTTTCCCGCTTTATCAGCATTTTCTTCTGCATAATTAAGTAGTTGATTTTAAACGTTTTTATAGTTGGTTAAAAAACATTCATTTTAACCGCTACCGCATTCTTCAAGGCTCCTGGCCTTTTCCCCATACGTTGTGCACAGACTTATCCACAGATGTTGTGGGTAACTGATAAACCTGCCCTGCAGCCCCGTAAATACGTTTGCGCAGGCGATTGCTTGGGCGGAATTACGCTATGGGAGAGGTGATCGGAGTCTGCAGCGATGCTTCGGCATACAGCCAGGAGGCGACTGGCTAAGTCAATAGATAAAAGCGTCGGGGGGAAGAACTACTGCGGATAGGCGGGATAACGCTGTCCCAAACCCGGCCGGCCAAATCAGCCGCACGGGTTTGGGTGGAGAGAGGTTTAACTGGCGTCGGCTACTTGATGTTGCAGCTCCAGCAGGTCGATCAGAATCTGCCCGGTTTCCGCCAGGAAAGGATCCTCTTCGGCGTCATCTTCGTCCGCAGCAACCGGGTTCAGCTCAAGTAATGGATCGGTTTCTTCCAGTTCCTTGAGCGGTTCTTCTCCCTGAGCCACCCGACGCTGGTTTTCCAGCTTCAGCAGGGTCGCGTCGAAGGCTTCCTGTTGCTCACGGCGCACGGCTTCGTTGAGCGGCAGGTATTCGCGATCCTTGATCCCTCGGTCCAGCTCTACCCTGGCGAGCGTGTAGGTAAACTCCGGGTCGTTGGCGGCCCGTAGTTGGTGGCGCTCGTTAAGACGCTTGACGAAGGGGCTGACCTGATTGCCAATAGCGTAGTCAGCCGGCTCAATGGTGTCCCAGGGAAGCGCGCGGGGCAGGTAGCTTTCGCCGATCTCGGTGGTATCGAGCAGCGACGGGTAGGTAATATCTGGCACTACACCGCGATTCTGCGTGCTCTGCCCGGATACACGGTAGAACTTGGCCAGCGTCAGTTTCAGCTCGCCATGGTTCAGCGGTTGAATGGACTGTACGGTGCCTTTGCCAAAAGTAGGCTCACCCACCACTAAAGCGCGGCCGTAGTCCTGCATGGCTCCGGCAAAAATTTCCGAGGCCGAGGCGGACAGGCGGTTGACCAGCACAGCCATGGGGCCCTTGTAGGAAATGCCCGCGTCGGGATCATCCAGCACCTGTACTTGCCCATCGGTGTCGCGTACTTGCACCGTAGGGCCGCGATCAATAAACAGGCCGGTCAGTTCGGTAGCTTCCTGCAGCGAGCCGCCGCCATTGTTACGCAAGTCCAACACCAGGCCATCAACGTTCTCGGCCTCCATCTCCTCAAGCAGGCGGCGCACGTCCCGTGTGGTGCTGCGGTATTCGGGATCACCCCTGCGCTGGGCTTTGAAATCGATGTAAAAACCGGGGACTTCGATCACGCCGATGCGCTGTTCGTTTTCCCCGCTGCCATACTTGATGATGGACGAGGCTGCGGCCTGGTCTTCCAGCTTGACGGCTTCACGCACCAGCACCACTTCACGGCTACTCAAGTCGGTAGGTGGGTTACTAGCCGGAATAACTTCCAGGCGGACGTTGGAGCCTTTGGGGCCGCGAATCAGCTTGACGACTTCGTCAAGACGCCAGCCAACGACGTCGACCATCTCCTTCTCTTCCTGGCCAACGGCAATAATCCGATCAGCAGGCGCCAGTTTCTGGCTTTTTGCAGCGGGACCGGCGGGTACCAGGCGGACGATCTTGGTGAATTCTTCATCGGCCTGGAGCACGGCGCCAATACCTTCGAGCGACAGGCTCATGTTGATATCGAAGTTCTCCGCATTCTCCGGAGACATGTACTGAGTGTGCGGATCATAGACCTGGGCAAAGGCATTGATGTAGTTCTGAAATACATCCTCGCTGCGCGTTTGGGTCAGGCGCAGGGCCTGGCCCTTGTAGCGCTTGCTCAACAGCTCCTGGATGGCGTCCATATCCCGACCCGCCAATTTCAGCCGTAGTACCTCATCCTTGATCTGATGCCGCCATAACTGCAGCAGATCAATATCGGTCGCAACCCATTCAGCCTTTTCACGGTCGGCCAGAATCTGCTGGTCGGAGCTGAAGTCCAGGCTTTGCAGGTCTTCATCAAGCAGGCTGTTGGCAAACTCCAGACGCTGGCTCAAACGCTCTATCTGACGCTTGTGCATTGCAAAACCAATGGTCAGATCGCCGGCGAGCAGGAGATCATCCAGACGATAACGGTACTCTTCGAAGGCTTGAAGATCCTCTGCGGTAAACAAGCTGCGCTGGGGATCCAATTGACGCATATAACCGTCGAAAATGTCGCTCGACAAAGCGTCGTCCAGGCGAATACGGTTGTAGTGATGGCGGCGTAGAAGCTCAACCGTATTCAGGCTGGCTACCATCTGATCACGCGTGGGCTGGATGCTGTCCAGGTCGAGGTTGGCCGGCTGTTCTTCTGCCACGGCATGAGTGCCGATTGCGAAGAACGCAACTAGGCAGGTGGTACGCAGGCTGTTGAAGCGTTTCATCAAGAGAGAGTATCCAGAATTAGATGGAATTCGTGCTTGCCAGTTTAGGCGCAATAAAGGAGGCTGAGTTCCCGTTTTGATTAACACATATTTCACTATGGAGGCACCGTGAGAGGATTGCAAGCTGAGGGCGGCTCCCTGGAATGGCGTGAACAGCCCGCTGTAGAGCTGCAGGATGGGCAGGTACGAGTGGCCATTAAGGCTGCCGGACTGAATCGTGCTGATTTGTTACAGAAGGCGGGGATGTATCCTCCGCCTGCTGGGGTAACGCCGGTACTGGGATTGGAGTGCGCAGGCACCGTTCTGGAGGTCAAGGGCGCGAGTCGCTGGTCCCCGGGCGACCGGGTCTGTGGCCTGTTGGCCGGGGGCGGCATGGCGGAAGAGGTGGTCGTCGATGGCCGGCATCTGTTGCCGGTCCCTGCGGAGTTGAGCTGGGCCGAAGCCGCTGCTCTGCCGGAGGTGTTTGCCACCGCCTGGCTGAACGTGTTCGAGCTGGGCGCGGCGCAACCGGGGGAGAAGGTGCTTATTCATGCTGGTGCCAGCGGGGTAGGTACCGCGGCGATCCAGATATGCAAAGCGCTGGGCAATCCCTGCTGGGTGACGCTGAGCAGTGAAGACAAGCTGCAGGCCTGTATCGCCCTGGGCGCTACCGGCGGGGCTTTGCGCCAGAACGGCATCATGGCCTTGCAGCCTGAAGGTCCGTTCAATGTGGTGCTGGACCCGGTCGGCGGCACTTACGCCGAGCACCATCTAGACCTGATTGCCCTGGATGGTCGTTGGGTAGTTATTGGTTTGATGGGTGGCCGTGAGGCAAAGCTGGATCTGGGCAAGATGCTGGTCAAGCGCATTCAACTGACTGGCTCGACCCTGCGCACCCGCAGCGACAACTACAAGGCGGACCTGCTGGCGCGGATGGAAGAGCGTCTGTGGCCGCTCTTTGCCAAGGGTGAGCTAAAGCCGATGGTAGCCAAAACTTTCAGTTTTGAGCAGGCCGAGGCCGCTTTTGCTGAGCTGGCTGAGGACAAGATCGTCGGTAAGGTGATTCTGGTCAAAGAGTGACTAGTACCAGCGGCAGTCGATGGTATGCCTGCCGCTGGATGTTTCCGCCAGTACCACCGTTCAGATAAGTTGGGCGCTATTAAAGTAGTGCGTCAGCACCTTGATCAAATAAGCCGCATCCTGGCTACCCGCCAACTCCCTAATTGAATGCATGGCAAAGGTCGGCACACCGATATCCACGGTCCTGACACCTAGACGGCTAGCGGTTATTGGCCCGATGGTGCTGCCACAGCCCATATCGCTGCGTACTACAAAACTTTGTACCGGCACCTCGGCCTGATCACACAGATGGCGGAAGAAGGCGGCCGTTTCGCTGTTGGTGGCGTAACGCTGGTTGCTGTTGATCTTGATCACCGGCCCGGCATTCAGCTTGGGCCCATGATTGCCGTCGTGGCGATCGGCAAAATTCGGGTGTACCGCATGGGCGTTGTCGGCAGACACCATCACGGAATGCTGTAATGCGCGAATGCGCTCGGCATTATCGGGTAGCAGGCGCGTCAACACGTCTTCCAGGAAGGGGCCATCCGCGCCGCAGGCGGAGCTGGAGCCAATTTCCTCGTGATCGGTACAGACCAGCACGCAGGGTTGGGCGCCGTCGCTCTCCAGCAGAGCTGTCAGGCCGGCGTGGCACGAGAGCAGGTTGTCGAGCCGTGCAGAGCTGAAAAAGTCGCCCTGCAGTCCCAGGGTCGCGGGAGCTTGGGTATCGTAGAAACTCAGCTCGTAATCCAGCACTTGCTCAGCTTGGCAATCGGGGTATTCGTCCAGCAACTGTTGCTTGAGCAGGTCACGCAGTTGTCGTTTCGGCTCATGGCAATGTGCGAGCAGTGGCGGTAGATCAGTCTGCGCATTAATCGCTACGCCGTCATTGGCCCCGCGATTAAGGTGAATAGCCAGGCTGGGTATGGTCGCGATCGGGCGTTTGAAGTCAATCAACCGGCTGTCCAGGTGCCCATCGCCAGTACGAAAGGTCAAACGACCGGCGAGGGACAGGTCGCGATCAAACCAGGGTGCAAGCAATGCACCCCCGTACACTTCGACGCCCAACTGCCAGAGTCCCTGTTGCTCCAGCTCGGGCTGCGGCTTTACCTTCAGGCAAGGGCTGTCGGTATGCGCACCGGCCAGGCGTATACCGGTGTGCAATTGCTCCGGACGGCCGAGGCTGAAGGCGATCAGTGATGAGCCGTTGCGGGTGACCACGTAGCGCCCACCCTCTTTCAATGCCCAGTCCGTTCGTTCGTCCAGATGTTCATAACCGGCAGCTACCAGCCGCTGCGCCAGTTGCTCGGTAGCATGAAAAGGCGTGGGTGATGCCTGGATGAAATCAGCCAACGACTGGTTGATCGCGGAGTGGGTCATGAAATGGTCCTCGTGTACGTCACGGCTCAAAAGGGAGCGGGGCTTTCAAACAACATGGGCTTGCCATTCACCGGGTGGCGTATACCCAGGCTCGCGGCGTGCAGGGCGAGTCTTGGGCAGGCCGCCAGTGCCTGCTCGTGGGCGTAGAGCTGATCGCCAAGCAACGGATGGCCGATAGATAACATATGCACGCGAAGTTGATGTGAGCGCCCGGTTATCGGGGTGAGCTCGACCCGGCAGTAGTCGGTCTGTCGCTCAAGTACGCGCCAGAATGTCTGCGCGTGCTTGCCGGCCTCATGGTCGACTATATGCCGCGGTTTGTTCGGTGGGTCATAACGCAGCGGCAAATCGATATGCCCGGAATCGGCTTCGGGTTGCCCCCAGCACAGCGCAATATAGGTTTTTTGTGTCTCGCGATCATGGAACTGGCGGGATAACTCACGATGGCTATCGGCGTTTCTGCCCAGAACCAGCAGGCCGGAGGTTTCCCAGTCCAGGCGATGCACGATTCGAGCTTCGGGGTAACCGTTGTCCTGCAGGCGAGTAATCAGGCAGTCCTTGTTGTCCTCCGCACGTCCAGGTACCGATAACAGCATGGACGGCTTACAGACGATCATGAAGGCCGGATCCTCATGCAGGATGCGGATGTCAGTCAGGGGCATGAGCTCACCAGCGGGTTGCACTGGCACCCTGCAGGAGGGTGCCGATTCGTTGCTCAGGGTCCGCTCAGGGACGTTCTGGCAAAGTGATGTTGAGTTCCAGAATGGAGCAATCATCCTGGTTTTCCAGGGCGACGTGCACTTGATCGCGGTCGATCTTCACGTACTTGCTGATCACATCAATGATTTCCTGCTGCAATTGCGGCAGGTAATCAGGCTGTGAGCGCTGGCCCCGCTCGTGCGCAACAATGATCTGCAGGCGCTCCTTGGCCATGGAGGCCGTCGAAGGTGTTTTCTTGCGATCACGGAAATAGTCGAAAAGACTCATTAGCGACCTCCGAACAGGCGCTGCAGAAGGCCTTTCTTTTGTGCCTCAAGGAAGCGGTGCGGCTTTTCTTCGCCGAGCAGACGATCAACGGCATCGCCGTAGGCCTGACCTGCATCGCTGGCTTCATCCATGATCACGGGTACGCCCTGGTTGGAGGCCTTGAGCACCGCCTGGGATTCCGGAATAACACCGAGTAGCGGAATCGAGAGAATATCTTCGACGTCGCTGACCGAGAGCATTTCGCCGTTTTCTACCCGCTCGGGGTTATAACGCGTCAGCAGCAAGTGCTCCTTGATCTTCTCGCCTTTCTCGGCCAGCCGAGATTTGCTCGCCAACAGCCCGAGCATACGGTCGGAGTCACGCACCGAGGATACTTCAGGGTTGGTTACAACCACTGCTTCGTCAGCAAAATACATCGCCAGATGGGCGCCTTTCTCGATACCGGCCGGCGAATCACAGACGATATAGTCGAAAGTTTCTTTCAGCTCGTTGAGTACGCGTTCGACGCCATCTTCGGTCAGGGCATCTTTGTCGCGGGTTTGCGATGCGGGCAGGATAAACAGCTTCTCGCAGCGCTTGTCCTTGATCAGGGTCTGATTCAGGTTTGAATCACCGTTGATAAGATTGACGAAATCATAAACCACGCGGCGCTCGCAGCCCATGATCAGGTCCAGATTACGCAGGCCGACATCAAAGTCGACGATGACGGTTTTGAATCCACGCAGAGCGAGTCCGGTGCCGATGGCAGCGCTGGTAGTGGTTTTGCCCACGCCGCCTTTGCCTGAGGTGACGACAATAACTTTAGCCAAAATGACCTTCCTGTCCGGTATTTGAATGGGTGTTGGAAGCACTGTTGCTGTCCATATGACAAGAGTCATGACAACAGTGCGGCAAAGAGGTTTCGCAATTGCCTGGAAGTTGGCTCAGGCTACGGCTGGCGGGCACCCCGTAATGGTTGCACAGTATCTGTCATAGGGCGGCTATCTTCAAGCTGTCGCCGTCCAGGCTGACATGCACGGCTTCTTTCCAGAGGCTCTTGCGCAGATCTTCTGCAACTTTGTAATGCCCGGCAATGGAGACCAGTTCGGCTTCCAGGGATTGGCAGAAAACCCGAGCTTCAGTATTTCCGCGCACCCCGGCCAGCGCGCGGCCGCGCAACGGCCCATATACGTGGATATTGCCATCAGCCAGGAGTTCGGAGCCGGCACTGACCGGGGCCAGTACCACCAGATCGCCGCCCGGTGCATAGACCTGCTGGCCAGAGCGGATCGGCTGGGTAATGATCTTGTTCGGCACGCCGCCATTGGGCAATGCTTCTGCCACCGGTTCAGGCGCCTGCGGCTGGGTCTCGGCAACCACCTCTGCGGGCTTGTCGCGGCCACGCCCCGGCGGCATCAGTACCAGCCCGCTTTGCTGTGCCAGCGGTCGGAAATTTTCCGAACCACGCAATGCTACGGGTAACAGGCCGTGGTTCTTGCACACCTGCAACAGCCCTGCCAGTGTGCTCAGGTTCATATGCGCGTCAAGCTTTTCCAGGCTGATCACCACGGGGGTATCGCTAAAAAAATTGGGCGCTTGCTGTTTCTTTTCCGCCAACTGTTTGGCGAAGCGCCCGGTGTCAAGGCGAACCACTTCAATCACGGTAACGGTCAGCATGCCGCCTTTGAGATTGAACACGGGTTCTTGTTCGAGCAGGTCTAGATTTGTATCAACAGTCATGTCAGGTCCACAGAGCGCAGTTAGTGGGCACACTTATATAGATTGGCCGCGCTGATCGCAAGCGGTGCGCTGCTTGGGTAGAATGCCCTTTTGATCAGTGACGGTTCTCCTATGAGCGGTACTTTATGAGCAGTTCGGTGTTCAGTCGTAGTCTTTTGCACCCCAGATACTGGTTGTTGTGGTCAGGTTTGGGATTGCTCTGGCTTTTGGTGCGGTTGCCCTACCGGGTATTGCTCGGCTTGGGGCGGCTGCTCGGCTGGGGTATGTACTGGGGAATGCCGGAGCGCAGGCGCATTGCCGAGGTCAACCTGGCACTCTGCTTCCCGCATTGGACGGAGGCGCGCCGTGCTGAGGTGCTCAAGGCCAACTTCGCCTCTAATGGCATGGCCTTGTTTGAAATGGCCATGGCCTGGTGGTGGCCAAAGGAACGTCTGGCCAGGCTGGCGCAGATCGAGGGGTTGGAGCATCTGCAGCAAGCACGGGCGGCGGGGCAGGGCGCGGTATTGATGTCGCTGCATTTTACCACCCTGGAGTTGGGTGCGGCCTTACTCGGGCAAAAGGCGACAATCGACGGGATGTATCGCGAGCATCGCAATCCAGCCTTTGATTACGTGCAACGCCATGGTCGGGAAAGACACAACGCGGATGCCGTAGCCATTGAGCGCGAAGACGTACGGGCGATGTTCAAGTCCCTGCGCGCTGGCAGGGCGATCTGGTACGCGCCTGATCAGGATTACGGTCGCAAGGCCAGCGTGTTCGTACCCTTGTTTGGCGTGCAGGCCGCCACAGTAACGGCCACCAGTACCTTTGCGCGCTTGGGCAAGGCCAAAGTGATTCCCTTTACTCAGACTCGTCTACCGGGCGGGGAAGGCTACAAACTGATAGTCCACCCGCCGCTGGAAAACTTCCCCAGCCAGGACGAGGTCGCGGATGCGCTGCGTATCAATCAGTGGGTAGAACAGGCGATTCTGGCTCAGCCAGAACAATATATGTGGGTACACCGACGTTTCAAGACTCGACCCGAGGGAGAAGAGCGACCCTATGACAAGAAGCGCAAGCGTCGTCGGGCTCGCGGATGAATGATTCGCCGCAAGCCCACACACCCTGCGGCCCAGGCACCACCGGGCTGATTCTATCTGGTGGGGGTGCAAGAGCGGCGTACCAGGTCGGCGTGCTTCAGGCGATCAACGAGCTGCTGCCAGACAACACATTCAATCCCTTTCCGGTCATTTGCGGGACGTCGGCCGGGGCCATCAATGCGTTGGCGTTGGCGACTAACGCCACTGATTTCAGCTACGCGGTTCAGCGTATGCATGAGGTATGGTCAAACTTCCGCTGTCATCAGGTTTATCGCACTGATTGGCCGGGGGTGTTGGCCCAGGCGCTGCGCTGGACCGGCTCCAACCTGATGGGCGTAGGGCGCAAGCATCCCAGCTCGCTGTTGGATAATCGTCCTCTTCGGCATCTGCTGGCCAACAGTCTGCACTTTGGCAAAATCGAAGAATCTCTGCTTAGCGGGCACCTGCGCGCCGTATCGGTCAGCGCCTTTGGCTACCAGTCAGCGCAATCCGTGTGTTTCTATCAGGGTCATGAGCGGATTATGCCGTGGAACCGGCATCGTCGGGTTGGGGTACAGACACCTTTGAAGCTCGATCACCTGATGGCCTCGGCTGCCATCCCGCTGCTGTTTGCACCAGTGCAGTTGAATCGCGAGTGGTTTGGTGATGGTGCCGTGCGTCAGCGTGCACCTATCAGCCCCGCGCTGCATCTGGGCGCCAACCGCGTGTTAGTGGTAGGGGTTTCCGACAACCTGGCCGATGACCCAGCTGCAGGCCGGCGCGGTCCACGAGTGCGCAGCGCTTTGCCTCCGACGCTGGCACAGATTGGCGGTCATCTGCTCAACAGCACCTTCGTCGATAACCTGGAAACCGATGTGGAATTGCTCGAGCGGCTGAACCGCCTGGCCGGCTTGTTGCCGCGCGGCGCGCAGGAGCATGGCAAGGGGCTGCAACAGGTTGAGGTGCTGATCATTTCGCCAAGCGAGCCGCTGGATATAATCGCTGCTCGTCACCGGCGTGCCCTGCCTGCGCCCTTGCGCGCATTCCTGCGTGGCAGCGGCGCGACGCGCGCATCCGGCGGCAGCGTGGTCAGTTATCTATTGTTTGAAGCGGAGTATTGTCGTGAGCTGATCGCGCTGGGCCACCGTGATGCGATGGCCAAGCGCGAAGAGTTACAACGTTTTCTCGGGCTGCTCTGTCCGATTGATTAACCCACCACCAGCATGCGAATGGCGTCCAGGCGCACCTTGGCGTGGCCAATGTGCGCCAGACCCTCGGTCTTGTGCCGTTCCAGCGTATCGATTTCCTCTGTTCGCACCAGCGGGTTAACTGCGCGCAGCGCATTAAGCCGCTCGATTTCCTCATCCAGATCCGTGGCAAAGCGTCGGCTGGCCTGCTCCAGCAACTGACGATGCTGCGCTTCGGCAACCACTTCGGCCTGATTGAGCATGCCCTGGACCACATCCCGTTGGCTTTTGGCGATCTTGCTCGCCAGATGCTTGGGCACGCTGTCCAGCTGGCCGTCCAATGTCTCGAAACTGACCTTGCCCGCCAGATCATTGCCGTTGATATCCAGCAGGCAGCGTACTGGCGTAGGCGGCAGGTAACGTTGCAATTGCAGCGCCCGCGGCGCGATGGCTTCGCTAACGAACAGGCACTCAAGCAAAAGAGTGCCGGGTTTCAGACCCTTGTTCTTGAGTACAGCCACTGCGCTGTTACCCATGCTGCCAGACAACACCAGATCCATCCCGCCCTGCAGCATCGGATGTTCCCAGGTGATGAACTGCATATCTTCGCGCGACAGGGCGGTCTCGCGATCATAGGTGATGGTTACGCCTTCGTCGTCGCCGAGTGGAAAGCCTGCGTCGAGCATGCGTTCGCCGGGGCGCAGCACCAATGCATTGTCGGAATGGTCTTCGCTATCGACGCCGAACACGTCGAACAGCCGCTCCATATAGATAGCCAGCTGCGGGTCGTTATCCTGACGCTCGATCCGCGCCATCATCTGCTGCGCGTCACCGTGGCCACGGGAATGGATTTCCAGCAAACGGTCACGGCCGTTGTGCATCTCCTTCTCCAGTGCCAGTCGGCTGGCCTGGGCCTGTTCAAGCAATTGCTGCCATTCACTGCTCTGGGGATGATCCAGCTGTTGCAGCAGTTCAGTGCCGTACTGGTGTTGTATCGCGTTGCCGGTCGGGCAGGTCGCCTCGAAGGCATTCAGTGCCTGGTGATACCAGTTGAACAGATACTGCTGGGCGGTATCTTCGATGTAGGGCACATGAATCTGAATCCGCTGCTGTTGGCCGATCCGGTCCAGTCGACCGATACGCTGCTCCAGCAGATCCGGATGGGTGGGAAGATCGAACATCACCAGATGGTGGGCAAACTGGAAGTTGCGACCTTCGCTGCCGATCTCGGAGCAGATCATTACCTGGGCGCCGAACTCTTCTTCGGCGAAGAAGGCCGCTGCACGATCCCGTTCAATGATGCTCATGCCCTGATGGAACACGGTAGCCGGAATGCCACTGAGAACCCGTAACGCGCCTTCCAGATCCATTGCCGTTTCGGCATGCGCGCAGATTACCAGCACCTTGCTGCGCTTGAGCATTTTCAGCGTGTCGATCAACCAGTCAACCCGCGGATCTTCCAGCCACCAGGGGGATTCGGCACTTTCCAGTTGGTCCTGAAAGGCTACCTCGGGATAAAGCGCGCTGCGGCCTTCCAGATCCTGATAGACCTCGGGGCAGGGCAGTGGGTGTTGATGCAGGTCGCGCTCGGGAAAGCCGGCAATCGCCGCGCGAGTGTTGCGATACAGCACCCGGCCGGTACCGTGGCGGTCCAGCAACTGGCGTACCAGGCTGTCACGCGCTTCGGTTGCTTCATCGCCGGATTGCCCAAGCTGATCGAGCAGATGGTCGGCGCTGCCGCCCAGCCACTGGCTTATGGTCTTGCGCTCGCTGGCTTCAAGCGGTGCGTCCTCAAGCAGCGACTGCACGGCCTCAGCGACCGGGCGGTAGCTCGCGGTTTCATCACGGAAGGCCTGAAGGTCATGGAAACGATCGGGGTCGAGCAGCCGCAAGCGGGCGAAATGACTGGCCTGGCCGAGCTGCTCCGGCGTAGCCGTGAGCAGCAGGACACTGGGGATGCGCTGCGCCAGCTCTTCTATCAGGCTGTACTCGGCGCTGGGGTTGTCATCGTGCCAGACCAGGTGATGGGCTTCGTCTACTACCAGCATGTCCCAGTCGCTGGCTTCCAGGCATTGGCGGGCAAAGGGGTTGTCGAGCAGAAACTCCAGGGAGACCAGCGCCAGTTGCTCTTCTTCAAACGGGTTGTCTTCTGCACCTTGGCAACGGTCAAGATTGAACAAGGCAAAGCGCAGATTGAAGCGCCGGCGCATCTCGACCAGCCATTGGTGCTGGAGGTTCTCCGGCACCACAATCAATACGCGGCGCACGCGGCCCATTTGCAATTGCCGGTGAATAATCAGGCCCGCTTCGATGGTCTTGCCCAGGCCCACTTCATCGGCCAGCAGAACCCTTGGGGCGATGCGGTCGGCGACGTCCTTGGCGATATGCAGCTGGTGCTCGATGGGTTGGGTGCGCACGCCAGCAAGACCGAGTAGCGGTGATTGCTGAATGCGGCAGTAATGTCGCAGGCTTTCATAGCGCAGGCTGAACCAGGGCAGGGGATCAATCTGGCTGGCGAACAGCCGGTCGCTGGCCAGACGGAACTGAATAAAGTTGTCCAGCATGGTTTCCTGGAATTCCGCAGCGCTGCCATCGTCGCGCAGGCCGCTATAGACCAGCAAGCCGTTCTCTTCGCGGACATCCGACACGGTCAGCAGCCAGCCTTCATGGTGGCTGATGCTGTCGCCCGGGCTGAAGCGCACGCGGGTGAGTGGCGCATTACGCAGTGCGTAGTGGCGGGTTTCACCACTGGCCGGGAAGAGCATCACCAGCAGGCGGTCGTCCTGTGACAGTAGCGTCCCCAGCCCGAGTTCCGATTCGCTGTCACTGACCCAGCGTTGTCCCGGGGTATAAACCGTCATGCCACTCTCCTGCCCATTCGAAAAAGGCGTTTATATTAACCGATCCACCTCTGGGCAGAAACCGCCGCGGACAAGCGCATTGGCGGAGCTAGTGTTCCAGCTTGATTGAAAAGTATGACTTTCGTCACATTCAATTGGATAAAGAATGAACAATTGTGGTCGATACATAAGATACCGACCCATAAAGGGTTGCCCAAGAGGCCCAGACCAACGATCTATTCGGTATGGCGCACCTTCACCACAGGCCTGCTGCAGGAGTCAGGCCAAGCGAGGCGGTCATGCTCATTCCCGGGCTTCCAGTAGTGGGAGCACAACAGGACGTTATAACGCCGAAACGGACGGTCCAACCGACTGCGGAAAGTGAAAAGGTGCACGAAGCCTTGGCGGAGGTAGGTGATCGGCGCCAACGCAATCAAAGCCACTATCCCGAGCGTCGGCAAAACCGGGCGCGACGACGCGCGGTGACTAAAGAGACAAGCCGGCCGGATCTTGAAGATCTTCCCAGCAAGGGCTTGCTGGTTGACATAAAAGTCTGAGGCGGTGCTAAGCTGGCAGCTCCCTGACACCGCCAATGGGTACGCTTTATGGCAGACGATACCGATACCCCCATTATCGATTTTCAGCAACGTCGCCGCGAACGATTGCATGTTGTGCACGACGCGCGTCTCGAAGAGATGCGCTCGGCGTTCGAGAAAGCCTTCCCGATTCCCGGCAAGCCGCAGGCGAAAACCAGCAAGGCTGCGAAGAAAAAGAAAAAGCCGCGCAAGTCCTGATAGGTATCTGCTCATCTACTAACGCAGCATAGATTGATCCGTATCAATAACCGCTATTCGACGCACGGATATTCTTCAGTCATGGATGCCTGAGGAGTAGAGAACATGTTTATCGATGAAGTGGTAATTGCCGGTGTGGTCACTGTCGGGATGATGGTCGCGTTTCTGGCTGGCGTGGTCTGGTTTATCTGGCGCGACAGTCACAAAAAGCGCAAAACCCCCAATACCCCAGACTGATAGCCCTGATTGATTCGCTGCGTGGCGGACGTTGCCGCGCGGTGGAGAGCAGTGCATGGCTCGCAAGGCCTTTGCGGACGCATGTTGCATGTTGTCCGCTTTTTTTGTGCGTGGCACCGCATGCCGCTACCATTAGCGCTTACATCTGCCTTTTAGCGTGACGCTAACCTTTGAACCCCAACGCCCCCTCCCGTTGCGAACGCTGCCTGCGTCCGGCCGCGCGCTGCCTGTGCGCGCTGATACCCCATATCTCAACGCGTACTCAGTTGCTGGTCATCCAGCACCCAAGCGAACGTAGTCACGCGCTGAATACGGCACGTTTGCTGGTAGAGGGGGTGGTCAACGCGCACTTGCTGATAACCGAAGTTATCTCCGCGGACTCTCCCTGGCATGCCCTGCTGGCAGATCCGCAATGGCAAACCGAGCTTCTCTTTCCGGGCGCCGGCATCCCCCTGGTGACTGCCTCAGCAGATAGCGGGCGACCCAGGCGCTTGGTCCTGCTTGATGGCACTTGGCGCAAGGCGCGCAAATTGCTGTACTTGAACCCGGTGTTGCAAAGTTTGCCCAGGGTGGCATTGCCGGACGGGCTCTCTAGCCGCTATCGCCTGCGCAAAGCACCGCAGCCGGGGGCGCTCTCAACGCTGGAGGCCGGAATGGAAGCGCTGCAGCGGATAGAGCCTGAAACCGACTTCACCTCCTTGCTCAGGCCATTTGAGGCACTGATCGATGGTCAGATTCAGGCCATGGGCCAGGCTCGTTACCAGGCAAATTATCTGCGGCTTGGTCAGAAGCCGGCATAACAAAGCGCAAAGAACGCCGGCCTATTCGCCGGATTTATTATGGTCATTTTCTCCCTTCCCCACGCTGGCTAATGGGTAGACTGACTCTGTCAGCAATTCTGAGACAAAAATAATAAATGGTTCGCAGGTGGTCGCCTGTGATCAGCAGAGGACGTGATCATGCAGACAAATATGCATTCTGGTGGGCAGCGTGTCGTCATTACTGGCGCCGGCAGCGGTTTGGGTAGGGAGTTGGCCCTGTGTTATGCGCGAAATGGCGCACGGCTGGCATTGGCTGACCTTCAAACCGAAGGCTTGAAAGAGACTCTGACGTTGGTTGAGCAGGCCGGTGGCAATGGTTTCTGCCAGCGTTGTGATGTGCGCGATTTCAGTCAGTTGGCTGCATTGGCGCAGACGTGCGAAGAGCGCATGGATGGCATTGACGTGCTGATCAACAACGCCGGCGTGTCCTCGGGCGGGTTCTTCTGGGATTTGTCACTGGAGGATTGGGAGTGGCAGATCAGCGTCAACCTGATGGGCGTGGTCAAGGGTTGCAAGGCCTTTATGCCGATTCTCATGCGTCAGCGCAACGGCAGAATCATTAATATCGCCTCGATGGCGGCGCTGATGCAGTCGCCTGGCATGAGTAATTACAACGTTGCCAAGGCTGGCGTGGTGGCCCTGTCCGAAAGTCTGCTGGCGGAACTGCAGCCACTGGGTATCAAGGTAAATGTTGTCTGCCCATCCTTTTTCCAGACCAATTTGTTGGACTCCTTCCGCGGCCCGGACCAGGCGGCCAAGCAGCAGGTAGCCAAGTTGCTGGAAAGCTCGCCGATCAGTGCGGCAGACGTCGCCGGCATCATTTACCAGCAAAGTGCGGCTGATCAGTTCATGATTCTGCCGCATGAGAGTGGCCGGCTGGCCTGGGCGGCGAAGCAGGCTGATCCACAGGTTATCTATGACGAGATGACGCGGCTGGCTGCCAAACGCATTGAGCAAGCCAAAATCTGAGATAGACGCCGGTATGGGGTATTATCATTCCTGGCAATAATACTTAACCGCAGGCCGTACTGGTCTTAAGCTCTGCGGTCTTTGAACGGCCTGCTAACTCAGCGGGCCGTATTCTTCACCCAATTCCGAGGTATCACGATGCGCGAAGTAGTTATTGTAGACAGCGTCCGCACGGGTCTGGCCAAGTCCTTCCGTGGCAAATTCAACACTACCCGTCCTGATGACATGGCTGCGCATTGCGTTAACGCTCTGCTCGAGCGCACGGGTATCGATCCGATGCTGGTGGATGACTGCATCGTGGGTGCTGGCTCCAACGAAGGCGCTCAGGGTTACAATATTGGCCGCAACGTTGCGGTATTGTCCGGCCTGGGTATTCACGCTGCAGGGATGACGCTGAATCGCTTTTGCTCCTCCGGCCTGCAGTCGATTGCCATCGCTGCCAACCAGATCGCCTCCGGTTGTTCTGATGCGATTGTCGCTGGCGGCGTCGAGTCGATCACCATGACCGCCAAGAGCAGAAACACCGACAACCTCTACAACCCGATTCTGCAAGAGCAACTGCCCGGCATTTATTACCCCATGGGTCAAACCGCCGAAGTGGTAGCGCGCCGTTACAACGTTACCCGTGAAATGCAGGATGCCTACTCGCTGCAGAGCCAGCAGCGCACAGCGCGCGCGCAGGCAGAAGGCCTGTTCAGCGATGAAATCGTGCCCATGAAGGTCAAGTATCAGGTACAGGACAAGCAGACTGGCGAGATCAGCATGGTCGATGGCGTTGTGGATGTGGACGAGTGCAACCGCCCCGAGACTACACTGGAAGGTCTTTCCAGCCTCAAGCCGGTTTTCGCTGACGACGGTTCCGTCACCGCCGGCAATGCCTCGCAGCTGTCTGACGGCGCCTCCATGACCCTGGTCATGAGCCTGGAAAAAGCATTGGAGCTGGGTCTGAAGCCAAAGGCGTACTTCCGCGGCTTTACCGTTGCCGGCTGTCAGCCTGACGAGATGGGCATCGGCCCGGTTTACTCGGTGCCCAAGCTGCTTGAAGCACGCGGTTTGAGCGTGGCGGATATCGACCTGTGGGAACTGAATGAGGCCTTTGCTTCCCAGTGCCTGTATGCCCGCGATTATCTGGGTATCGACAATGACAAGTACAACGTCAACGGCGGCTCAATCTCCATTGGTCACCCGTTTGGCATGACTGGCTCGCGCCAGGTCGGGCATCTGGTACGTGAACTGCAGCGTCGCAACCTGCGCTACGGCATCGTCACCATGTGCGTAGGCGGCGGCATGGGCGCAACTGGTCTGTTTGAAGCCTACCGGTAACATGTCTCAGCGCTGCTGAGTGGGCCTAGGGAAAAACGCATTGCTTCGGCAGTGCGTTTTTTTTGCCTGCGATCTGGTCGCGCTGGGACTAATGCTTTTGTAGCAGACATCGATGCCAGTCCCCATTGCTTGTGGCACAATGCGTTTTTGCAAAATCGGGACTGAAGCAGAGCATGTTCGGTTGGCATGGCGAGTGTGGGTCAGTGCATGGCGGGTGAGCTACGGCGAGTGGCCTTTCTGCTGTGGCCGGGTACTCACCCGGGTGCGGTCATGCCTGCGCTGTCGGTTTTGCGCTCAGCCAATCGAATGGCGGAGACCGAACTCTACCTGGCTGACTGCTTCACCCTGAACGAGCAGCCATTGATCAGCCCTGAGGGCTGGCAACTGCCAGCCAGGGTGCTGCCGCAGCAGCTTCGCGGCTACGCGCGCCTGTGGTTGGTGGCTGATCCGGCCAGCCTGCCGGACATTCTCAGTACCGGACTCACTCAGCAATGTCGGAATCTGGCGCGCGAAGGCGTGGTGCTCGGCGGTCTGGAGGGCGGCATTTTTCCGTTAGCGATGACCGGCCTGATGGACGATCATCGCTGCGCAGTGCATTGGCGACTGATTGATGAGTTTCGCGAGCGCTTCCCCAACGTGATCGCCGGCAACGAGCTGTTCGAGAATGATCGTGGCAGGTTGACCAGCAGTGGCGGGCAGGCGACGCTGGATCTGTTTCTCAGCATTCTGGCCGAAGAACAGGATCAGGACCTGGCGGCGTTGGTCGCCGAGGATCTGATTGTCGAGCGGCTGCGCGATGGCAGCGAAAAGCAGCGGGTACCCCTGCGCAATCGTCTGGGCAGCACGCATCCCAAGCTGACTCAGGCGGTGATCCTCATGGAGTCGAATATTGAGGAGCCGCTGACCACGGACGAGATCGCGCGCCATGTTTGCGTCTCGCGCCGACAGTTGGAACGTATTTTCAAGCAGTATCTCAATAGCGTACCGTCACAGTACTATCTGGAGTTGCGGTTGAATCGCGCGCGGCAGATGTTGCTGCAGACCAGTAAGTCGATTATCCAGATCGGCTTGTCGTGTGGGTTTTCCTCGGGACCACACTTTTCCAGTGCATACCGCAATTGCTTCGGTATCACGCCCCGGGAAGATCGTAACCAGCGCCGTGCACAACAGGCGGTGGATACCAGTGCAAAAGTTGAAAGTTGAAAAAGCCAGGCAGTATTAATACAGAATCACCGAACGGGTAACCGAATAAATACAAGCTGCCTCGCGGGGTGGCGACAGGAGAGCAGGTAATGTCAGAGTCGATGCAGGTAGGCCGGGCGGATTTCGACCGGGTCATGGTGCCCAATTATGCTCCGGTGGACATGATCCCGGTACGCGGTCTGGGTTCCCGCCTGTGGGATCAACAAGGCCGTGAGTATATTGATCTGGCCGGAGGCATCGCTGTTAACGCGCTGGGTCATGCCCACCCTGGTTTGATTGAGGCGTTGACCGAGCAGGCCGGCAAGCTTTGGCACGTATCCAATATCATGACCAATGAGCCGGCACTGCGCCTGGCCAGCAAGCTGATTGACGCGACCTTCGCCAACAAGGTGTTCTTTGCCAACTCGGGCGCTGAAGCCAATGAAGCGGCCTTCAAGCTGGCGCGGCGCTGGGCCCATGAAGTCGCTGGGCCGGACAAGAACGAGATCATCGCCTGCACCAACAGCTTTCACGGACGCACACTGTTTACCGTCAGCGTCGGTGGTCAACCGAAATATTCCCAGGGGTTTGGTCCGGCGCTGGAAGGCATCAGTCATGTGCCATACAACGATCTGGCCGCACTTGAAGCGCAGATGTCGGCGCGTACCTGTGCCGTGGTGGTTGAGCCGATCCAGGGCGAAGGCGGGGTGATTCCGGCGGCGATGGGGTATCTGCAGGCCGTGCGTGAGTTGTGCGACAAATACGATGCGCTGCTGATCTTCGATGAAGTGCAGAGCGGTATGGGCCGCACCGGCAAGCTCTACGCCTACATGCATAGCGGCGTGCAACCGGACATCCTGACCAGCGCCAAGAGCCTGGGTGGTGGCTTCCCGATTGCGGCGATGTTGACCACCAACAAGGTCGCCAGCCACTTTGGCGTGGGTACGCATGGCAGTACCTATGGCGGTAACCCGCTGGGGTGCGCGGTCGCCGAACGGGTACTGGATATCGTTAATACGCCGGAAGTACTTGAAGGTGTTGAGCGTCGCCATCAGTTGTTGGTCGAGGGTCTGTTGGCGATTGCCGAAGTCTATCCGGTATTCTCCCGCGTACGCGGCAGCGGATTGCTGCTCGGGGCGGTGCTCTCTGAAGCCTGGAAAGGCCAGGCCCGGCAGATCCAGGAAGCCGCGCAGCAGGAAGGCCTGCTGGTATTGCAGGCCGGACCTGATGTGATACGTCTGGCGCCCAGCCTGATCATCCCCGAGGGCGATATTCAGGAGGCTCTTGAGCGTCTGAGTAAAGCCCTGGCCAGATTGGTCGGTTAGTATTTTGGAGAGCACCTAGATGCTGGTTCAACGCCTGAGCAGAATGACGGATCTGCCTGAAATCGAACGCCTGGCTGCGGCTAGCCCGGTCGGCGTGACGGCGTTGCCAGCGGATGTTGAGCGTCTGGCGAATATTATCGAGGTATCGGAAGCCTCCATGGCGGAAGACGTCAGCTTCAGCGGGGAAGAACGTTACTTTTTCGTCATGGAAGATACGCAAACCGGCCGGCTGGCGGGCTGCAGCAGCATCATCGCTTCCGCCGGCTTTACCGAGCCCTTCTATACCTTTCGCAATGAAATGTTCGTGCATGCCTCGCGTGAACTGGGTCTGCACAACCGCATCCATGTGCTCTCACTCTGCCATGACCTGACCGGGCACAGCTTGCTGGCCGGCTTTTATATGCAGCCGGCTTTTCAGCAAGCGTCCTGGGTTGAGCTCAATGCGCGCGGTCGGCTGCTGTTTATGGCCAATCACCCGCAGCGCTTTGCCGAATCCACCTCGGTGGAGATTGTCGGCGTCAGTGATGAGCAGGGTAATGCGCCGTTCTGGGACGCGCTGGGGCGGCACTTTTTTGCCGTCAGTTACAGCGAGGCGGAGCAGATTGGCAGCAGCCGTGGCCGCAGCTTCCTTGCCGAGTTGATGCCCGGCTACCCCATCTACGTGCCGATGCTGTCTGATGCCGCGCAGGAAGTTATTGGCCAGGTGCACCCATCCGCCCAAGCAATTTTTGACGTGCTGATGCGTGAAGGTTTCGAAACGGATAATTATGTCGACATATTTGACGGCGGGCCGGTAGTGCATGCCCGTACTGCTGAGTTGCACAGTGCGCGCGATAGCCAGTTGGTGGAAGTTGAAGTGGGTCATCCCGGTGCTGTGACTGGCAACTGGCTGGTGGCGAACCAGCGCATCGGCGATTTTCGCGCGGCCTGCCTGGATCTGGCCTGGACCCAGAATGAGACGCTGGTGCTATCTCGGCATGATGCGGATTTATTGCAGGTCGCCACTGGCGACCGCCTGCGATTGGTAAGGGGAGCCTAGCATGCTGGTTCGCAGCGCACGACAGACCGATCTTGCAGTGCTGATGCAGATGGCCGCCAACGCCGGTTCCGGTTTGACCACCTTGCCTGCCAGCGAAGAGCGTCTGGCGCGGCGCTTGCAGATTGTAGAGCGCAGCTTCCTCGGCCAGGTTGAGCAAGCCGATGCCGACTACCTGTTTGTACTGGAGGATCAGCATGGTCAGGTGATCGGTACCAGTGGCATGCTCGCCGCGGCGGGCATGCGCGAACCCTGGTACAGCTATCGCATGGGCCTGACGGTGACCGCCAGCCGTGAACTGGGCGTTTATCAGCAGCATCCGACCCTGTTTCTGGTCAACGATCTGACCGCAGCGACCGCGCTGTGCTCATTATATTTGCCAGCCGAACACCGACAAAGCGACAAAGGCAGGCTTATCTCCAAGGCGCGCTTTCTGTTTATGGCCGAATACGCTGCGCATTTTTCCGAGCAGGTGATTGTAGAAATGCGCGGCCTGTCCGACGCCGTCGGCCGCTCGGCATTCTGGGATAGCCTGGGCCAGCATTTCTTCAAGATGGATTTTGCCCAGGCGGACTATCTGACGGGTATTGGCAACAAGGCTTTTATCGCCGAGATGATGCCGCGCTTTCCGCTCTACGCCTGCTTCCTCAGTCAGGCGGCACGCGATGCCATTGGTCAGGTGCATCCGGACTCCGAGCCGGGCCTGGCCATGGTCAAGGAAGAGGGAATGACCTATCAGGGTTATATCGATATTTTTGATGGTGGGGCTACCCTTGAGGCGCCGCTGGCGCAGATCCGGGCCGTACGCGAGAGTCAGTTGCTGCTGCTGTCGATCGGCACGCCAGGGGAGGAGGCAGAATCCTACCTGGTGCACAATCGCAACCGACCTGATTGCCGCATCATCAGTACGCCCGCACGGGTCGCGGCCGGTACGCTGGTAGTCGCACCCGACGCCGCAGAGCGTCTGCGATTGCGTGCCGGTACCCTGGTGCGCGCGGTATCGCTGATTGGGCGTGACTCTGCACACCTGTCAGATCCGTACGGCGCCTGACATAACGGGTTACAGGCGCACGCTGGGCGGGTCAGGCCATTGCCTTATACTCGGGTGATCATTAGCGCTCACGGAGCTCTACGCATGTCACACGTCACCCTGCGCTGGGCCTTGCCGCTATGCATGTTGGTCAGCCCGCTGGCGTTCGCCGATTGCGCGGACATTCTCCGCCACGAGCTGCAGGCGCTGCGCTCCAAAGACAGCATCAACCTGTGTGAGCGGTACGCTGGAAAACCCCTTGTCATCGTCAACACCGCGAGTTTTTGTGGTTATACACCGCAGTTCAAAGGGCTGGAGGCGGTGTTCCAGCGCTATCGCGAGCAGGGGCTTGAGGTGATTGGCGTACCGTCCAATGACTTTCGTCAGGAAGCGCAGGACAAGGCCGCTATCGCCGATGTCTGTTACGTGAATTATGGCGTGACCTTTGCGATGACCGAACCGCAGCGGATCACCGGTAGCGCGGCGCATCCCTTCTATCGGGATTTATCCGAGCAGGCAGGGCAGGCGCCCGCCTGGAATTTTCACAAGTATGTTCTGGATCGTGACGGCAAGGTTATCGGCAGCTTCCCCAGCAAGGTCTCGCCGGAAGACCCCGAGTTCATCAAGGCCATCGAGTTGGCGCTCTGACTATGGCGGCAATAGAGAGATTAAGCCTAGCGCATGATGCATGTGCGGCGCTGATGCCTATATAATGCGTCCCTGATTCCGCCTGCGCTATCTAGCGCAGGCACACCCGATTCTGGTAAGGGACCTATGAAAAGCGCAGAGATCCGTGAAGCCTTCCTCCACTTTTTCGAACAGAAAGGGCACACCCGTGTTGCCTCGAGTTCGTTGATTCCGGAGAACGATCCGACCCTGCTGTTCACCAATGCAGGCATGAACCAGTTCAAGGACTGCTTTCTGGGTCTGGAAAAGCGCGCCTATACCCGCGCTACCAGCAGCCAGAAATGCGTGCGCGCCGGCGGCAAGCACAATGATCTGGAGAACGTCGGTTATACCGCGCGGCACCATACCTTCTTCGAAATGTTGGGCAACTTCAGTTTCGGAGACTATTTCAAGCGCGACGCCATTCTGTATGCCTGGGAGTTTCTGACCTCGGAGCAGTGGTTGAACCTGCCCAAAGACAAGCTCTGGGTAACGGTTTATGCGACCGACGACGAGGCTTACGACATCTGGACCAAGGACGTCGGTGTGTCTGAAGCGCACATGGTGCGCATTGGTGACAACAAAGGTGCACCTTACGCCTCGGATAATTTCTGGGCGATGGGTGATACCGGTCCCTGCGGGCCTTGCACCGAGATTTTCTACGATCATGGCGCCGATATCTGGGGTGGCCCGCCGGGCAGTCCGGAAGAGGATGGCGACCGTTATATCGAGATCTGGAATAACGTCTTCATGCAGTTCAACCGCACCGCCGATGGCGTCATGCACCCGTTGCCCGCGCCGAGCGTGGATACCGGCATGGGCCTGGAGCGCATCAGTGCGGTGATGCAGCATGTGCACGCCAACTATGAAATCGATCTGTTTCAGAGCCTGCTGTCGGCCTCGGCCAAAGCGATTGGCTGCGAGCAGGACGATGCCGCTTCACTGAAAGTGGTGGCTGATCATATCCGTTCCTGCAGCTTTCTGATTGCCGACGGTGTGCTGCCGTCCAATGAAGGTCGGGGCTACGTGCTGCGGCGGATCATCCGTCGCGCCTGCCGTCACGGCAACAAGCTCGGCGCGCAGGGGGTGTTCTTTCACAAGATCGTCGCCGCGCTGGTCGCCGAGATGGGTGAGGCTTTCCCTGAACTTAAAACCCAGCAGGCGCATATCGAGCGTGTGTTAAAGGGTGAAGAAGAGCAATTTGCCAAGACGTTGGAACAGGGGCTGAAGATTCTGGAACAGGACCTGGCCGGTCTGAAAGGCAGCGAGATACCCGGCGAAGTGGTGTTCAAACTCTATGACACCTATGGCTTCCCGATGGATCTGACGGCGGATATCGCTCGCGAGCGCGAATTGAGTATCGATGAGGCCGGGTTTGAAAAGGCAATGGAAGCCCAGCGGGAACGTGCGCGCTCGGCCAGTCAGTTCGGTATGGACTATAACGGCCTGCTCAAGCTCGATGTAAAAACCCGCTTCCAGGGTTACGAAGGCACCTCGGGCTCAGGCACCATCATTGCGTTGCTGCGCGACGGGCAGGAAGTTGATCAGTTGAACGATGGCGAGACTGGCGTTGTGGTGCTGGACCAGACCCCGTTCTACGCCGAGTCCGGTGGGCAGATTGGCGACAATGGCTATCTCGAAGGCGCTGGTGTGCGCTTTGATGTGCGCGATACCACCAAGGCCGGCGCCGCGCACCTGCATCACGGTGTGGTAGCCCAGGGCAGCCTGAGCAAAGGCTCCAGTATCAAGGCGGTGGTTGATTCTGACGTGCGTCAGGCGACCAAGCTCAATCACTCGGCGACGCATCTGTTGCATGCGGCGCTGCGCCAGGTACTTGGCGAGCACGTCAGTCAGAAAGGCTCGCTGGTAGATAGTCAGCGTTTGCGCTTCGATTTCAGCCATTTTGAATCGATCAAACCTGAGCAGTTGCGTGAGCTGGAGGAGCTGGTCAACCAACAGATTCGTCTGAACACCCCTGCAGCCGTCGAAGTGACTGATATAGAGACGGCGAAGCGCAAGGGCGCCATGGCGCTGTTTGGCGAGAAATACGGTGATGAAGTGCGCGTATTGACCATGGGCGACGGCTTCTCAGTGGAGTTGTGCGGCGGTACCCACGTCTCCCGTACCGGCGATATCGGTTTGTTCAAGATTACCAGTGAGGGTGGCATTGCCTCCGGTGTACGTCGTATTGAAGCGGTGACCGGGCAGGGGGCGATCGAGTTTATGCTGGCCGCGGAAGATCAGTTGCGGCAGGCTGCGCAGTTGGTCAAAGGCAGCCGTGAAACGCTGCTCGATAAACTGACGGCGGTACTGGAACGCAACCGCCAGTTGGAAAAGGATTTGGAGCAGGCCAAGGCCAAGGCCGCCAGCGCTGCTGGCACTGACTTGGCCTCGGAAGTTCAGCAGGTCGGCGATCTGCCGGTGCTGATCAAGCGCCTGGACGGTCAGGATGGCAAGACCCTGCTGGCGCTGATGGATCAGTTGAAAAACAAGCTGGGCTCTGCCGTCGTGCTGTTGGGTGGTGAGCTGGATGGCAAGGTTGTGCTGGTCGCCGGTGTGACCAAGGATTTGACCAGCCGGGTCAAGGCCGGTGATCTGATCCGTAATACTGCTGCGGCGGTAGGCGGCAAGGGCGGCGGCCGGCCCGATATGGCTCAGGGTGGCGGTACTGATCCGGCTGCTCTGGACGATGCGTTGGCCGATGCGGTGCGGTGGTTGCAACAGCAGTAACACAGGCAGGCATCCCTAAGGATGACTGAAGGAACAGTCGGTTGAACCGATTTCTCAATGGGGGTTAGTGCAACAAGATGGCACTTATTGTCCAGAAGTTTGGTGGTACCTCGGTTGGCAGTGTGGAACGTATCTGTCAGGTCGCGGAAAAGATCAAGGGCTTTCGAGCTCGTGGCACTGACCTGGTAGTGGTGGTCTCGGCGATGAGTGGCGAAACCAATCGCCTGATTGAGCTGGCCAAACAGGTACAGGGCGAGCCGGACGCGCGCGAGATGGATGTCATCCTGTCCACCGGCGAGCAGGTCACCATTGGCCTGTTGGCGATGGCGCTCAAGGCGATTGATGTGCCAGCGGTGTCCTATACCGGCTCGCAGGTGCGGATCGTTACCGATAGTGCGTACAACAAGGCGAGGATTCAGCATATCGATGACGCCAATATTCGTGCCGAGCTGGAAGCCGGCAAGGTAGTGATTGTTGCCGGCTTCCAGGGTGTGGATGAGCAGGGCAATATCACTACCCTGGGCCGTGGTGGCTCTGATACCACCGGGGTGGCCCTGGCTGCTGCGCTGAAGGCTGACGAGTGCCAGATCTATACCGATGTAGACGGTGTTTATACTACCGACCCGCGCGTGGTCGAGAGCGCCCGACGGCTGGACAAGATTACTTTCGAGGAAATGCTCGAAATGGCCAGCCTTGGCAGCAAAGTACTGCAGATACGTTCAGTTGAATTCGCTGGCAAATACAATGTGCCACTGCGCGTTCTGCACAGTTTCAAGGAGGGTCCCGGGACCCTGATTACCCTCGAGGAAGGTGCTTCAATGGAACAACCCGTTATCTCCGGCATTGCCTTCAACCGTGATGAAGCCAAACTGACCGTCCGCGGTGTGCCGGACACCCCCGGCGTGGCCTTCAAGATTCTCGGCCCGATCAGCGCCGGTAATATTGAAGTGGACATGATTGTGCAGAACGTTTCGCGCGATAACACCACCGATTTCACCTTTACCGTACACCGCAATGACTTCCGCAAGGCCGAGGAGATCCTCCGCCAGGTAGCGGAAAGCATCGGCGCGCGTGAGGTGGCTGGCGACAGCAAGATAGCCAAGGTCTCGATTGTTGGCGTGGGTATGCGCTCGCATGCGGGTGTGGCGAGCAAGATGTTCGAGGCGTTGTCCAATGATGGCATCAATATTCAGATGATCTCGACCTCCGAGATCAAGATTTCTGTAGTGATTGATGAGAAGTATCTCGAGCTGGCTGTGCGCGGCCTGCATACAGCGTTCGGCCTGGACGCGGATACTGCAACAGAAGATCACTTGTAAGGGTTTAGGGCTGGGCAGAGGGTTTGCGCAGCTTTAGGGCACGGTTTCTGGCTGTCGTGCCCTTTTGTCGGAAACTACTGAGCTATGTATACAGCATGCAACAGTTTGCAGCGAACGAGTTGTTGGCTCCTGTTGTCCATGTCATAGCGCAGCGAGGTGCTGACAGACAACGTGCCGGTTTTTTTGCAGACTGCTGTGTCCTGATCATGAGCAAGGAGAAATGGAATGCTAATTTTGACTCGACGGGTCGGTGAGACCTTGATGGTAGGTGACGAAGTCACCGTGACGGTACTGGGTGTGAAGGGGAATCAGGTACGAATTGGGGTCAATGCACCCAAGGAAGTGGCTGTTCACCGCGAAGAGATTTACCAGCGCATCCAGAAAGAAAAGGATGAAGAACCAAATAGTTAATTTCATTAAGTTTTTCATTGCATTGAGCAATGAGCGCAGGTAATATTCTGCGCGTGTTACGGAGAGGTGGCCGAGTGGCTGAAGGCGCTCCCCTGCTAAGGGAGTATATCTCAAAAGGGTATCGCGGGTTCGAATCCCGCCCTCTCCGCCACTTTTGTGCTATAGGGTTTTTTGAAGGTTTGGTTGAGCGTTAGTTTCTGAATCAAAAGGAAAAAAGCGTTTGACAGTGAAGTTTCAATCCCTATAATACGCCCCACGATGCACTCGTAGCTCAGCTGGATAGAGTACTCGGCTACGAACCGAGCGGTCGGAGGTTCGAATCCTCCCGAGTGCACCATTTAAGAAACCCATTGATTATTCAGTGGGTTTTTTTTTGCCCGCTATTTAGTTGGCGTCGCCTGGCGATGCTAGCAGGCAAAACTGCTAGGCTTAGTCGAAAGCGCCGTCCTTTCGTGTATCGACAGGGGCCGGTAGTTCCGGATTGGGGTCTGCTGATCCTGGTTCAACCCTGTCAGGTAGAGTCAGCATGTCATCACCCAATAGAAAATCCCCCGAGAGCCTTCAGGATCGCCTTGATCAGGTAATGCATCTGCTGCATATGCCGGGTCAGTCGCTTGCGGAGGAGGGCGCTCTCTCGCCGGCTGAGGAGCTGACAAGGGCGCAGCGTAATCAAGAGCTGCAGCGCAAGCTGGAGGAGCTGCATCCGGCGGACGTGGCCTTTATCCTGGAGTCGCTACCGTTAGAAGAGCGTCTGGCGGTCTGGCAGCGGGTCAAGTCCGCTCAGGACGGCGAGATTCTGCTGGAAGTGTCTGACGCAGTGCGTGAGACCCTGATTGCAGACATGGATAGTCAGGAAATCATTGCGGCCGCCAACAGCCTGGATGCGGATGAGCTTGCCGATCTGGCCCCGGATCTGCCGCGCGATGTGGTGCGCGAGTTGATGGATACCCTCGATGCGCAACAACGCGAACGCTTGAAGTCGGCATTGTCGTACGACGACGATCAGGTTGGGGCGCTGATGGACTTCGACATGGTGACCATCCGCGATGATGTCACCCTGGAGGTCGTCAGCCGCTACCTGCGCCGCTTTGAGATGTTGCCTGATCATACTGACAAGTTGTTCGTCGTGGACTATGACGGCTTTCTCAAGGGCGTGCTGCCGGTGAAGAAGCTGCTGGTCAGTGCACCAGATGAATTGGTGGCGGATGTCATGTCGGAAGATCCGGTGATTTTTGCTCCGGAAGATGACGCGGGCGAGGCAGTGCAGGCGTTTGAGCGCTACGATCTGGTATCGGCGCCAGTTGTCGATGTGCGCGGGCAATTGAAGGGTCGCCTTACCATCGATGAAATGCTTGATTATATTCGTGAAGAGAATGAAGCGGACGTGCTCAGTGCGGCGGGTCTGCGCGAGGAGGAAGATATCTTCGCCTCGGTATGGAAATCAGTACGCAACCGTTGGGCCTGGCTGGCTGTCAACTTGTGTACGGCACTCATTGCCTCGCGGGTTATCGGATTATTCGAGTATTCCATCGAACAACTGGTAGCGCTTGCCGCCTTGATGCCCATTGTGGCGGGTATTGGTGGCAACTCGGGCAATCAGACCATTACCATGATCGTTCGCGGCGTCGCTACCGGTCAGGTCCAGGTGGCGCATGCCCGACGCTTGATTCGCAAGGAGGCGAGCGTGGCATTGATCAATGGCAGTTTCTGGGGCGTGGTGCTGGCCGGAATAGCCTATCTGCTTTACGCCAATGTTCCATTATCCATTGTGCTGATGACTGCAATGGTCCTCAACATGCTCCTTGCGGCGTTTATGGGTGTGGTCATTCCGTTGGTCCGGATGCGTCTAGGTCGGGATCCTGCGCTGGGTTCCAGCGTGCTGATAACCGCCATTACCGATAGCGGCGGGTTCTTTATCTTTCTGGGTTTGGCGACCTTGTTTCTGTTGTAAAAGAATGTCGCCTGGTTTGCCAAAAATGTCACATCAGGATACATTAGCCCGGTTTTGCGACCCTTTGGGATGAATTCTGTGCAGGATTTACGTAACTTGATGTGTTCCTGTGCTGAATAAGTCCCGTTGATTCCGCCGATGCGCATTTATTGATGCGCTGTATCATTGCTGGAGAGACAATGAATTCGTCCAATTTGATCATGACTGGTTTGGAACTGATGGTGCTCGGCATGGGCTCGGTTTTCGTGTTCCTTATCCTGCTGGTCGTGGTGACCACCGGCATGTCCCGTGTATTGACCCGCTACTTTCCGGAAGCGTTACCAGTACCCAAGGCCCCGCCAAGACGTGCGAAGGCCCCCGCGACGATTGATTCCGAACTGATAGCGGCTATCGGTGCAGCCATCAAGCAGCACCGCAGTCGTTCCTGATACACCCAATTGCACGTTTTATCTTAAAAACTAGAAAGGCCATAACACTATGACCGATACCAAGCAGCAGCCCTTGGGCATTACCGATGTCATTCTGCGCGACGCTCATCAATCCATTCTGGCGACGCGCATGCGCCTGGATGACATGTTGCCGATCGCGGGCAAACTCGATCAAGTGGGTTTCTGGTCAGTTGAGTCTTGGGGTGGCGCGACTTTTGATTCCTGTATCCGCTATCTCGGTGAAGACCCCTGGGAGCGCATCCGCGAACTGAAGAAAGCCATGCCCAATACCCGCCAGCAGATGTTGCTGCGTGGTCAGAATCTGCTGGGCTATCGTCATTATGCCGACGATGTAGTGGAAAAGTTCGTTGAGCGTGCGGCGGTCAATGGTGTGGATGTGTTCCGCGTATTCGATGCGATGAATGATCCGCGCAACCTGGAAACTGCGCTTAAGGCAGTCAAGGCGCAGGGCAGACATGCCCAAGGCACCATCTCCTACACCACCAGTCCTGTGCACACCCTGGAAATGTGGGTAGACCTGGCCAAGCAGATCGAAGACATGGGTGCTGACTCCATCGCGATCAAGGACATGGCTGGCATCCTCAATCCCTACGTTGCCTTTGATCTCGTTACCCGCTTGAAAGAGACCTTGAGCATCCCGGTACACATGCAGTGCCATGCGACAGCGGGACTGTCTACCGCAGCGATCCTCAAGGCGGCCGAAGCGGGGATCGACAATGTCGATACCGCGATTTCCTCCCTGTCGATGACCTACGGCCATTCGCCAACCGAATCGGTTGTAGCGATATTCCAGAACACCCCGCGTGATACCGGTCTGGATTTGCTGTTGCTTGAAGAAGTAGCGGCCTATTTCCGCGAAGTGCGGAAGAAATATGCCAAATTCGAAGGCAATCTCAAGGGTGTCGATTCGCGCATTCTGGTTGCCCAGGTCCCCGGCGGCATGTTGACCAACATGGAAGGCCAGTTGAAAGAGCAGGGCGCTGGCGACAAGTTCGACGAAGTGCTGGCAGAGATCCCGCGGGTGCGCGAAGACCTCGGATTTATCCCGCTGGTGACGCCGACCTCGCAGATTGTCGGCACCCAGGCGGTGATCAACGTGCTGACCGGTGAGCGTTACAAGTCTATTACCAAGGAAACGTCCGGTATCCTTAAGGGCGAGTACGGCGCAGCGCCTGCACCTTTCAACAAGGAGCTGCAAGCGCGAGTTCTGGACGGTGCTGAAGCCATTACTTGCCGCCCTGCCGATCTGCTTGAGCCGGAAATGGACAGACTGACTGCAGAGCTTAAAGGTCTGGCCAAGGAAAAGGGTATCAAGCTGGCGGCGGACGAAATCGATGACGTGCTGACCTACGCCCTGTTCCCGCAGATCGGTCTGAAGTTTCTGGAAAATCGTGGCAACCCTGACGCCTTCGAACCTGTGCCTACCGGCAAGGAAGTAGCCGCGGCTGCCAAGTCTGGCGAGCCCGAGGTCTACACCGTTACGGTGAGTGGCAAGGAATATGTTGTTCAAGTGGCTGATGGTGGTGATATCACCGGCATCAAGCCTGTGGGTGAAAGTGCCTCTGCACCTGCGGCCGCAGCGTCTGCGCCTGCTGGTGACGGTGAGCCGCAAAAAGCACCTTTGGCAGGCAATATCTTCAAGGTACTGGTCACACCAGGCGACATGGTTGAAGAGGGTGATGTGGTGATCATTCTCGAGGCCATGAAAATGGAAACTGAAGTGCAGGCATTCAAGGCCGGCACCGTGGGTTCTGTCGATGTCAAAGTGGGCGATGCGGTTAGCGTCGGCGACACCTTGCTGACCATAGGTTAAGGAGAATCTGGATGGATAACCTTCTCCAATTATGGGAGTCGACAGGGATTTATCAGATGGAACTGGGTCAGGTAATCATGATCCTGGTCTGTCTGGGCATGATCTATTTGGCTATCCGCAAGGGTTTTGAGCCGTTGCTGCTGATCCCGATTGGCTTTGGCGGCATTCTCGTCAACCTGCCGGTAGCGGCGATGGGTGATCCGGGCGGCCTGTTGTATCTGATCTACCAAGTGGGTTTGCCCACGACCGTGTTTCCGCTTTTGATCTTTATGGGCGTGGGAGCGATGACCGATTTTGGTCCAATGCTGGCCAACCCTAGAACCTTGCTGTTGGGCGCTGCTGCGCAATTCGGTATCTTCGGTACGCTGATGGGCGCATTGGCGCTGACATCTTGGGGTATTCCGGGTTTTGAGTTTACGTTGAAGGAGGCTGCCTCGATCGCCATTATCGGCGGTGCTGACGGTCCCACCTCTATCTTCGTTACCTCCCAGCTCGCACCGCAGTTGTTGGGTCCCATCGCTGTGGCTGCATACGCCTACATGGCGCTGGTGCCCATGATTCAACCGCCGATCATGCGTGCGCTGACCACTGAAAAAGAGCGGGCCATCACCATGACCCAGCTTCGAGTCGTGAGCAAGACCGAGAAAATCATTTTCCCGATACTGCTCCTGCTGTTGGTGGCGTTGCTGTTGCCGTCTGCTGCGCCGTTGGTGGGGATGCTGTGCTTCGGTAACCTGATGCGTGAGTGCGGTGTGGTAGAGCGTCTGGCGGATACTTCGCGGAACGCTCTGATCAACATCGTCACCATGGGGCTGGGGCTGGCAGTGGGTTCGAAGCTGTCTTCGGATTCATTCCTGCAACTGACCACGCTGGGTATTCTGGTACTGGGGATGATTGCCTTTTGTGTGGGCACTGCCTCGGGCGTGTTGATGGCGAAGCTGATGAACGCGGTTAGCAAGCAGGCGATCAACCCCTTGATCGGCTCTGCCGGCGTATCCGCTGTGCCGATGGCGGCGCGAGTATCGAACAGGGTTGGTCTCGAGGCTAATCCGCAGAACTTCCTGCTGATGCACGCCATGGGGCCAAACGTGGCAGGTGTAATTGGTTCGGCGGTGGCGGCGGGTATCCTGTTGTCCTTCGTTGGCTAGAAACCTGCTTGGCAGAATTAAAAAAACCGCTCATTGAGCGGTTTTTTTGTGGGTCAGGTAAATATCAATTGTTCAGGGTTGGTTATCAGGCCTGTTGCTGTTCTTCGCCGGGCAGTAGCGCGAGCAGAGCATTCTGCTGGCGTCGGCTCATTTCACGGAATCGCAGTAGCAGGTCGCGCTCGGGGTGGCTTAGGCCATCCAGCTGCTTATCGTTAAGTAGCTGTCTAGAGGGTTGCTCGGGCAGCGTAGGCAGATCCAGCAGGCTGTGTTCAAGCCGGGCTATGATCTCGGAATTCATGCTGCGGTGATGCTGCCGGGCAACTTCGGCGATATGTTCACGCATACCCTCAGGCAGGCGAACGACGAATTTGTCAGCAGTACGACTGGTGTAATGTTGGGTAGCAGTTTTCATATGGGCAACATTAATCGCTTGAGAGAATAAAATCGATACTGGCCAATTGGAAACTGGCCAGTTGCCTTTTAAGTCAGTTTAGCTCCAAGCATAGAATTTGCCTCTGCGCAGGGCTGACTTGCCTACAAGGATCCAATTCAGCTCTTTATACCTGTTTTATCCCTACGTGTCAGTGCGCGACAGAAAAATGCCTCCAATTTGTGACGTATTTCCGACAGGTGGCATTGTGCAACTACGGGCGGTCGCGACCTGCACTGGTGGCCAATCCCGGCCGTGATCGGGTAATATGCACGCGCTGTTGCGGTGCTATGTCGATACGGCGTTGATCCGTCAGGCTATTTCCGAAGCGCGCTTGTAGCTCAGCTGGATAGAGCGACCGCCTCCTAAGCGGTAGGTCCCCGGTTCGAATCCGGGCTCGCGCACCACGGAAGCATGATTATCGAGTTTTATCTCCTTGCGGGATTTCGCCGCAGGCGATGGACGTCTCTGGCGCCAGGGCTTAGGCTAGAGCCATCCAATAGCTATTCTGCAGGCAGCACATGCCTTACCGTTCCAATCCTGTTGATGATAATACTAGCTCACTGCGGCATGCCGCAGCGGCAACTGCGGGTGTGGCCAACCGCCAGGGATTTGTTGAGCTGGATGCTGGTGGCTCCGCCGGTTCTGCCGTGCTGGCGGAGGAATGCGCGCTGGCGTTGAGCTATAACGGCATCGCCCAGGCGGTGATGATGGTCTCGCCGCATGATCTTGAGGATTTCGCCTTCGGTTTCAGCCTGAGTAACGGATTGATCGGTTCTGTCGATGAGATTTTCGATCTGGTGCTGAGTGGCGAGGGTGGGCATTGGCAGGCCGCGCTGCAAATCAGCAGCCGGGCGTTTCATGCGTTGACGCTGCAGCGTCGGCATCTGGCCGGTAGCAGCGGCTGCGGGCTGTGTGGTGTTGAATCGATGGCGCTGGCACTACCAAATCTCATACCGCTCAGTAGGAGCTTGTTGCCTCCGTGGGAACATCTTGGCGACCTGCGGGGCCGTATCGATCAGGCCCAACAGCTCGCTCGGGCCAGCGGCGCGATGCACGCTGCGTTGTATGTCGATGAACAAGGTACGATAACACTGTGCCGCGAAGATATCGGCCGGCATAACGCGCTGGACAAACTCATAGGTGCGCTGTATCGCCAGCAGATCGACTACAAAAGAGGCTTTGTTGCGGTGACCAGCCGTTGCAGCCTGGAGTTGATTCAGAAGGCCATTCGCGCGCAACTACCGACGTTGGTCAGTTTGTCTGCCCCGACCGCGCTCAGCGTCGATTGGGCCGTTCGCCACGGTTTGAACCTGGTCCATCTGCCGCATAGCGGCGCCCCGCGACTTTATACCCCTCAGCTGACACGGGACCTCGCATGACTGCTCGCTACAAGCCCTACACAGGACCTGCCGCAGGGTGGGGCGCGCTGCGCAGTGTCGGTCTGGCCTGGCTGGACAGCAAGCAGCCAATCAAGAACCTGCGGGCGATGCTCAAAACCAACCAGCATGGTGGTTTTGATTGCCCCGGCTGCGCGTGGGGTGACTCGGCCGAATCAGCGCATATCAAGTTTTGCGAGAACGGCGCCAAGGCAGTGAACTGGGAAGCGACCGGCCGTGCAGTAGGGGCGGATTTTTTTGCCCGCCACAGCGTTAGTCAGTTGCGCGAACAGAGTGACTATTGGCTGGAATATCAAGGCCGTCTGACCGATCCGATGCGCTATGACCGCGCATCGGATCACTACGTGCCGGTGAGCTGGGAGCAAGCTTTTGCGCTGATTGCGAGTCACCTCAATGCGCTGGAGAGCCCGCATCAGGCAGAATTTTATACCTCTGGCAGGGCCAGTAACGAAGCGGCGTTTCTCTACCAATTGTTTGTCAGGACGCTGGGCACCAACAATTTTCCCGATTGTTCGAACATGTGCCACGAGGCTAGCGGTGTGGCTCTGGATGCCTGTCTCGGCACCGGCAAGGGTAGCGTGACGCTGGCAGATTTTGCCTTGGCTGACGGTATCTTCATTTTTGGCCAGAACCCTGGCACTAATCATCCCCGCATGCTGGAGCCGCTCAAGGAAGCGGTAAAGCGCGGGGCGCAGGTGGTGTGTTTTAATCCGCTGCGTGAACGGGGCCTGGAGCGCTTCCAGCATCCGCAGAACCCGCTGGAAATGCTCAGCAATACTTCGTCGCCGCTCAATACCGCCTTTTTCCGCCCGGCGCTGGGCGGTGATATGGCAGCGCTGCGGGGCATCGCCAAGTGCCTGTGGGACTGGGAGCAGCAGGCACTGGAGCAGGGTGGGCCGGCAGTGTTTGATCGGGGCTTTCTCGCCGAGCATTGCCATGGAGTTGAAAGCTATCTGGCGCTGCTGGATCACAGCCCCTGGGATCAGATCACACAGCAGTCGGGTTTGAGCCGCGAGGAGATTGAGCAGGCCGCGCAGCGCTATCGGCGCTGCGAGCGAGTGATTATCTGCTGGGCCATGGGCATTACCCAGCATCACCATGCGGTGGCTACCATCCAGGAAATTGCGCACCTGCAAATGCTGCGCGGGCAATTAGGCAAACCGGGTGCCGGGCTCTGCCCGGTGCGCGGTCACAGCAATGTGCAGGGTGATCGCACCATGGGCATCAATGAGCGTCCGAATGGCGCCTTGCTGGATGCCATTGAGCGTCAGTTTGCTATCGCCGTCCCGCGCCAGCAGGGACACAACACGGTTGAAGCCATTAATGCGATGCTGGCGGGTCAGATCAAGGTTTTTGTGGCGCTGGGTGGCAATTTCGCCCAGGCCACGCCGGACACCCCACGCACCCACCAGGCTCTGCAGCGCTGCGAACTAACAGTACAGATCAGCACCAAGCTCAATCGCAGTCATTTGACGCCCGGTCGCGATGCACTGATTCTGCCCTGCCTGGGACGCACGGATATCGATATCCAGGCCAGCGGCCCCCAGGCGGTCAGCGTAGAGGACTCGTTCAGCATGATCCATGCGTCCCACGGGCAACTGCCCCCGTTATCCCGGCAAATGCGTTCCGAGCCCGCCATCATCGCCGGTATGGCCCAAGCCACACTGGGAAATAGGCCGGTGCAGTGGAGCGAGCTGGCCGACGATTACGCCAGAATCCGCGAGCTGATCAGTGTGACTATTCCAGGCTTTGAAAACTTCAACCAGCGGCTCGCTCAGCCTGGTGGCTTCCATCTGGCCAACCCGGTCAACTCGATGACGTGGAATACTCCGGCGGCCAAGGCGACTTTCAGCACCAATCCGTTGCCAAAGGTTTTGCTGCACGAACGCGTGCTGGCGACCGGGCAGACACCCGACCTGATCCTGCAGACACTGCGCTCTCATGATCAGTACAACACCACGATTTATGGGCTGAATGATCGCTATCGCGGCGTACAGGGCACGCGCGAAGTACTGTTCATCAATGCGTTGGATATCCGGCGTCTGGGATTTGTGCCTGGTCAAAAGGTCGATTTGGTGGCGCTGTGGGAGGATGGGGTCGACCGGCGCGTCAAGGGCTTTACGCTGCTGGAGTTCGATGTGCCGCCAGGCCAGGCCGCGGCCTATTATCCCGAGACCAACCCCCTTGTCGCGTTGGATAGCTATGGCGAGGGCAGCTTTACTCCCGCATCGAAATTCATCGCCGTGCGTCTTGAGGCCAGTGCAGCGGACACGGCTAACCAGATTAACGTCGCTCTTCAATAAAGCTGATCTTCAAGTTAGTCAGCCGTGCAGAAAGCGGCTGGGTCTGCCCCATTTTTGAACCCTCTCGCCCCGTTGTGGGTAGCTGCTGCGCCGAGATAGCGCAGTTTTCTGTGCCGGACCGTCAAATCTGTAACGAATATGTCGCAATGCTAAACGTTTTGACCGTGAAAGATTCTTTACTGTGAACTTAACTGTACTGGTACAGCCCTTGCAGTAATTGTCGGGACTGAGATTGGCACTCGCCAATAGTCTCAAGCCGGCTTTTTCAAGGCGATTTCCGTTCCAGTATCACAGCATTGCTGTCATGGTGGAGCGCCTGCGTTTTCCGATGCAGGTAGCGGAGAAGAGACTCCTCAACAAATAATAGAAGAATGGGAGATTTTGCATGAATATGGTGAAAACCACTCTGGCAGTATTCGCAACAGCTGCCGCGCTAGGCGTCAGCAGCATTGCCCACGCGGGCACTACGCTGGACGAGATTCAGAAGAAAGGTTTTGTGCAATGCGGTATCAGTGATGGTTTGCCAGGCTTCTCCTATGCCGACGAAAAAGGTAACTACCTGGGTCTGGATGTGGATGTGTGCCGCGCCGTAGCCGCCGCGCTGTTTGGCGATGCGACCAAAGTCCGCTACAGCCCACTGACCGCCAAGGAGCGTTTCACCGCGCTGCAGTCTGGCGAAGTGGACGTGCTCTCACGTAACACCACTTGGACCAGTTCGCGCGATGCGGGCCTGGGCCTGAACTTCACCGGTGTAAACTACTACGACGGTCAGGGCTTTCTGGTGAACAAGAAGCTTGAGGTCAAGAGTGCCAAGCAACTGGACGGTGCGACGGTTTGTATTCAGGCCGGTACTACTACCGAGTTGAATGCTGCTGACTATTTCCGTGCTAACGGCATGAGCTTCACACCGATCACCTATGACACGTCCGACGAAAGCGCCAAGTCTTTGGAATCAGGCCGCTGCGACGTCCTCACCTCTGACCAGTCGCAGCTGTATGCACAGCGCATCAAGCTTGGCTCGCCAGACGATTACGTGGTTCTGCCTGAAGTGATTTCCAAGGAGCCGCTGGGCCCGGTAGTGCGTCAGGGTGACGACGAGTGGTTCAACATCGTCAAGTGGTCACTGTTCGCCATGCTGAACGCCGAGGAGCTCGGAGTGACTTCGGAGAACGTTGATGAAATGGCCAAATCCAAAGCAAATCCGGATATTTCCCGTCTGCTGGGTGGCGAAGGTGAGTACGGCAAGGAATTGAAATTGCCTAAGGACTGGGCTTACCAGATCATCAAACAAGTCGGTAACTACGGAGAGAGCTTCGAGCGCAATGTTGGCGCTGGCAGCGAACTGAAAATCGAACGTGGTCTTAACGCCCTTTGGAACCAAGGTGGGGTCCAGTACGCACCGCCGGTGCGCTGATCCGATCAGAACGGCAGTCCATCCCGGGACTGCCGTCGGTGTTCCTATGATGTGAACCTCATGCCCGCCTGTGCGGGCGTGAGTGTTCTATGAGGGCTTCTATGCAAACTGCTACAAAAGTACCTCGCCCGCAGGGTTCGGTCTGGACCGATCCCAAGGCGCGCGCGTGGATGTTCCAGCTGTTGGCCATTGTATTGGTGGTGGCGATGGGCTGGTTTCTGTACGACAACACCATGACCAATCTGGAAAAGCGCGGCATCACCACCGGCTTTGCTTTTCTCAATAATACTGCCGGGTTCGGGATTGCTCAGCATCTGATTGAATACACCGAGAGTGACAGCTACGGCCGCGTATTTCTGATCGGCTTGCTCAACACTCTGCTGGTATCGGTGATTGGCATCGTCATGGCGACGCTGATGGGCTTCCTGCTTGGCGTGGCACGGCTTTCGCCCAATTGGTTGATGCGGCAACTGGCTACTGTCTATATCGAGATCTTTCGCAATATCCCGCCGCTGCTGCAGATCCTCTTCTGGTATTTCGCGGTGATGCTCAGCTTGCCTGGGCCACGTCAGAGCTTGAGCGTGCTGGATGCTTTCTTTATCAACAGCCGGGGCCTGTATATGCCTTCGCCGATGCTGTCCGACACCTTCGGACTGTTTATGGCTGCGTTGTTGCTGTCGGTGGTTGCCATTGTCTTTCTGGCCCGCTGGGCGAAAGCTCGGCGTGAAGCGAGCGGTAAGATATTTCCGGTGTCTCTTGGTGCTGTCGGTATTCTCCTGGTCATCCCGGGACTGGCAGTCATGGTCGCCGGGTCGCCAGTGGTGTGGTCGGTGCCAGAGCTGACCGGCTTCAACTTTCGCAATGGCTGGGTGATGATCCCCGAGTTGATTGCGCTGACGTTGGCGCTGACCATGTACACCGCCGCATTTATTGCAGAGATCGTCCGCTCGGGTATTCAGTCGGTCAGTCACGGCCAAACCGAGGCGGCCTATTCACTCGGCCTGCCAGCCGGGCGGACTTTGCGGCTGGTCATCATTCCGCAAGCGCTGCGCGTGATCATCCCTCCGCTGACCAGCCAGTATCTGAATCTGGCGAAGAACTCCTCGCTTGCGGCCGCCATCGGTTACCCCGAGATGGTTTCCCTGTTTGCCGGCACGGTACTGAATCAGACCGGACAGGCTATTGAGGTAATCGCGATCACCATGAGCGTTTATCTGGCCATCAGTATCAGCATTTCGATGTTGATGAACTGGTACAACAAGCGCATTGCGCTGATCGAGCGATAGGAACAGCCATGCAAACACACACTTTCAAACCGGACATGCCGCCGCCGCGACAGGCAATTGGCTTTCTCGCCTGGTTGCGAGCGAATCTGTTCTCATCCTGGTTCAACAGCCTTCTGACGCTGTTTTCAATTTATCTGATCTGGCTGATGGTGCCGCCCATCATTCAGTGGGCCTTTGTCCAGGCCGACTGGGTAGGAGAAACGCGTGCCGATTGCACCAGTGGAGGGGCCTGCTGGGTATTTATTCAGCAGCGTTTCGGGCAATTCATGTATGGGTTTTACCCGACGGAACTGCGCTGGCGAGTCGATCTCACCGCGATTTTGGCAATAGTCGGTGCGGCGCCGCTGTTTGTATCGGCGATGCCGCGCAAAGGGCTGTATGGAATCGCCTTTCTGGTGATCTATCCAATTATTGCCTACTGCCTGCTCAGCGGTGGTGTTTTCGGCCTGGAACACGTGCGTACCAGCCGCTGGGGCGGTTTGATGCTGACGTTGGTCATTGCTGCAGTGGGCATTGCCGGTGCGTTGCCACTGGGCATCTTGCTGGCACTCGGCCGACGCTCGGACATGCCCGCGATACGCGTTATCTGCGTGACCTTTATCGAGTTCTGGCGCGGGGTGCCGTTGATTACGGTGCTGTTCATGTCGTCAGTCATGCTGCCGTTGTTTCTGCCCGAAGGCATGAGCTTCGACAAGCTGATGCGCGCCTTGATCGGCGTGATTCTGTTCCAGTCAGCCTATGTGGCTGAGGTGGTCCGCGGTGGCCTGCAGGCGATCCCCAAAGGTCAGTATGAAGCGGCCGAGGCAATGGGCTTGGGATATTGGCGGGTAATGGGCCTGGTGATACTGCCGCAGGCGTTGAAAATGGTCATCCCCGGTATCGTCAATACCTTCATCTCGCTGTTCAAGGATACCAGTCTGGTCATCATCATCGGGCTGTTCGATTTGCTTAACAGCATCAAGCAGGCCACCACCGATCCCGCCTGGCTGGGTATGGCCACCGAGGGCTATGTATTTGCCGCGCTGGTTTTCTGGATTTTCTGTTTCGGCATGTCCCGCTACTCCATTCATCTGGAGCACAAGCTGGACACCGGCCACAAGCATTAGGAGTACGAGAAATGACTGATACAGCGAATGATTTGACAGTGAAGCCGGCCGACAGCGCCGGCATGATCCAGATGCAGGCAGTGCATAAATGGTATGGCCAGTTTCATGTACTCAAGGATATCAATCTGGACGTTCAGCAGGGTGAGCGCATTGTGCTCTGCGGTCCGTCCGGCTCGGGTAAATCGACCACCATCCGTTGCATCAACCGGCTGGAAGAGCATCAACAGGGACGTATTATCGTTGATGGCACCGAGTTGACCCACGATCTCAAGCATATTGAAGCAGTACGCCGAGAAGTCGGCATGGTGTTCCAGCACTTCAACCTGTTCCCGCATCTGTCGGTATTGCAGAACTGCACCTTGTCGCCGATGTGGGTACGCAAGATGCCCAAGCGTCAGGCCGAAGAGCTGGCGATGCATTTTCTCGAGCGGGTGAGGATTCCCGAGCAGGCCTTGAAGTACCCGGGCCAGTTGTCCGGCGGCCAGCAACAGCGCGTGGCGATCGCCCGCGCCCTGTGCATGCAGCCGAAGATCATGCTGTTCGACGAGCCAACATCTGCGCTGGACCCGGAAATGGTCAAGGAAGTGCTGGATACCATGATCGGCCTCGCCGAGGATGGCATGACCATGTTGTGCGTGACCCACGAAATGGGTTTTGCCCGCACGGTAGCGAACCGGGTGATCTTTATGGACAAGGGCGAGATCGTGGAAGAGGCAGAGCCCGAGAAGTTCTTCAACCATCCTGAGAACGAGCGCACCAAGTTGTTTCTTAGTCAGATTATTCATTAACCCCTGGCGCAGCGATCAGCTCTCAGGGCTGGTCGCTGCATTGCGTTGGTCGCGCTGCAGATTAACGCAGGGCGATCACTCAAGGCGCAGTTTCATCTCCATCAATGAACTGCTGAACCCTGCTTTTTCATATGCGCGAACAGCCGCAGAGTTGCCCGCATAAACATCCAGATAGCAGTGCGTGGCCTGCTTTTCTCTACTCCAGGCCATTAGCCGGGCAATGATCGCCCGATTGACACCCTGACCGCGATACGCCGGTTTCACGTACATAAATCCAAGATAGCTGTGAAAATCATGGTGCAGATGCGGCTTGGATCCGCGCAGCTGCGCGTAGCCGCTGCCCACGAGTACGCCGTTCTGTTCCGCCACCAGCAACAAAGACTGCTCATCGGCTATCAACTGATTCAGGTCGTAGTAACGGGCCTGATTGCGAATATCTGCGTTATAGGGCCGTTCCGCTTCAATTACGCCTTGTTCAAACTGCAGCAGCTGGGGCAGGTCGGTGGGTTGCGCGGGTCTGATGTTCATACGTCTCCTGTGCGTGGGCTAGGTCTATCTGGATATTAGGCGGGTAAGCGGGGAGGTAACAGGTACAGTTATCCAGGTGTTTCAAATGGGCTTCGGCAAGCCTGAAAATGAACAGAGTCTGCATGATCCGAGTGGGTTATATAACGAGTACGGGGCAACGTTAAGGAAGGTTCTGTTGCGATGGCTTTGGGCTATACTTGGCTCACACTGATCGCGTCTCTCAACCTCTGGGCGACATCACCAGGCCGCTAGATCGGTCTTAGCATGGAATTGCTGCATGGCACAGGGACGAAAAACTGAGACCGGGTTGGAGCCAGTGGGGCGGCGAAAGCATTCGCGGCCGCAGTTCTGGCAGCTCGCCAGACGTTGCTGCCAGTTGGCTGCCAGTGTCGACGTAGCATTCTTCTTTTTATTTCATCTGCTTGGCTCGCCCATTTTGGCATGGATCAACATTGCCAGCGTTAGCCTGTACCTTGCGGCATTTCATCTGCTGAGTACCCGACGTAACGGGCTTGCCATCGCGCTTATCTGGACTGAAGTGATAATACACGCGGCCCTGGGCACCTTGCTTATCGGCTGGGACAGCGGTTTCCACTACTTTCTGTTGATGTTCATCCCCGCGCTTTTTGCCGGGATGACCACTACTCGTGCATGGATAGCCGTAGCAGGTCTATGGGCATTCTACGTTTCGCTGTACGCAATGATGTGGTTTGTAGAGCCGCTGCAGCCGATCTCGTCGAACGCCTTGTTGGGTGTGTTTTTGTTCAATCTGACCGTTGTGTTCTGCATGTTCAGCTATCTTTCGCTGTTCTACGTCAATACCGTCAGCAGCGCCCAGCGTAAGTTGCAGTTCATGGCGACTACCGATCCCTTGACACGACTCTTCAACCGTCGGCATATGATCGAGTTGGCGGAAAAGGAAATTGCTCGCTGTGAGCGTCATCCGCTGCAATTAACCTTCCTATTATTGGATATCGACCACTTCAAGCAATTCAATGATCGTTACGGGCATGACATGGGCGATCGCGTGCTGCAACGGATGAGCGCTTTATTGACATCCGTGTTGCGCACTCAGGACTCGCTCGGGCGCTGGGGCGGAGAGGAATTTCTGACGTTGCTGCCGGACACCGATGGTGAGCAGGCACTGCTGATCGCCGAGCGCATGCGCGCTACTGTGGAGCAGGATCAGTGGGAGTGCGAAGGGTTCGCGCTGTCCGTCACGCTCAGCATCGGTGTTAGCGAATACCGCCTCGGAGAAGATCTCAGCGTGGCCATTGCCCGCGCAGATCGAGCGCTTTACCAAGGCAAGGAGGGTGGGCGCAATCGGGTGGAGCTGGAGCTTGCCGAACTCTGAGCGCGGAGTGAGCAGAGGTGCGCTGGTGCTCCCCAAATTAAACTATGAGGACTTTCAAACGCTCTTGCGTTGGCCCAGGCCGTGAGACTGTTGGCAAGCGAACTCTGTGAGGAGGCAGGTGCCGAGCCGCTAGGATCAGGAGAGCCACTCAGCCATCGCGTTGCCAATTTCAAAAGTTAAGCAGGTCAGTCTGGAAGGTCTTTTGCACATGGGCAATGTCATAGGTTTTCACAATCTTGTGGTTGCTTAATGAACTGCACAGGGTAAATTCAGCATTTGCTGCACGGAAAAGAACTGAACCTATTGGCAGCCAGGAGTTAAGCATGCATGTGATTAACAAGAATGTACTGGGTACGCCGCTTGAGCCATGCGGTCTTGAGATTCGATCAGGCTTTTATCGTGATGGTTACTGCCGGACGGGCGATCTGGACCTCGGTAAACACGTCGTTTGTGCGGTGTTGACCAAGGGATTTCTGGTGTACAGCTTGACCCGTGGAAACGATTTGATCACCCCGCGACCAGATTGGGATTTTCCAGGGTTAAAGCCGGGAGACAAGTGGTGCCTGTGTGCTACGCGTTGGAAAGAAGCGTTTGAGGCGGGGTGCGCCCCACCGGTGATTTTGGAAAGTTGCCATGAATCGGTGACTGACATTATTGATCTGGATGTATTGAAGGCGCATGTGTGAAGCCAGCCGGGTAGAAGGCGGGGAAGCTGGCTGGCATTGTGTATTTGCCGTGACGCTGGTGGTATCATCGGCGCCGGTTCAGATGTCCAAAGAGTTGCTATCTCTGCGGTCTTCACGCAGGTAGCCAGCGTCGCTTTTTGCTGTGTCCCCCCGATAAAACCAATAATCCAATGATGAATAACCTCCTGCCATTATGTCAGTCGGTGTCATCTGCTATTTCTATTGTTGTTCTAATATGACCAACAGTAATGTCACCCTTTATTTATGTAATTTGATTTGATGCCGGAGTTTTAATGCCCAGAAGTCTTACTGCCTTTTCTTCGTTGTATTTCGCCACCTTGTTAATGCTGCTGGGTAGTGGCTTGCTCAGCACCTATCTCGGGCTGCGCCTCTCCGCAGATGGCACCAGCGAAATATGGATCGGCTTGTTAATGACCGGCTATTACGTTGGTCTGGTGATGGGCGCTTCCATTGGTCACCGGCTCATAGCCCGTGTAGGTCATATCCGCGCCTTTGTGGCCAGTGCCGGGGTAGTCACCGCTTCCGTTCTTGGCCATGCCATGACCTCAAGCGTCGAGGTATGGCTGGTCCTGCGGTTGCTGGTGGGTATGGCGATGATGTGCCAGTACATGGTGCTCGAGAGTTGGCTCAACGAACAGGCCGAATCGCATCAGCGCGGGATGGTTTTTGCCAGTTACATGGGTGTGACCTTTTTGGGGCTTGCGATGGGGCAAGTGGTACTGACCGCCATGCCGGATCTGGATATCCGCCATCTGCTGATCGTCTCCATGTGTTTTTCTCTCTGCCTGGTGCCGGTAGCGGTAACCAACCGTATCCACCCGGCACCGCTGCACCCGGCTCCGATGAAAATCCGTTTGTTTATCGAACGTATCCCGTTGGCGCTGACTACAGTGGGCGTGTCGGGTTTGCTGCTGGGGTCGTTTTATGGTCTGGCGCCCATATTTGCCTCGGTGAGCGGGCTGGCGACCTCGGATATCGGTATTTTCATGGCGGTGACCATTGGCGCGGGTCTGGTCGCCCAGTGGCCAGTAGGTTGGTTGTCTGACCGGTTGGATCGTAGTCGGATGATCCAGGTCAATGCCATCGTGTTGACGGGCGTGGTGTTGCTGATCGCGCTGGCGGACATGTCGCCCCTCGGCTTGATGGCGCTGACTTCGCTGTTTGGCGTGTTGGCATTTACCTTGTATCCGCTGGCAGTGGCTTTGGCAAACGACCATGTCGAGCCCGACGACCGGGTGCCGTTATCAGCTATGCTGCTGGTGACTTTCGGTCTGGGAGCCAGTGTCGGGCCGCTGCTCGGCTCGGTATTGATGAAAGCCATGGGCGCTCACATGCTGTATGTGTTTATGGCCTGCTGCACCCTGATTCTGGTCCTGCGTGTGCGGCCAGAGGCGGTCAGTGGGGAACACCTTGTGCCAGACGCGCCGATACACTTTATGCCCGCCGCGGGTAATCTGGTCAGCTCGTCGCTGGCTGCGGCAATGGACCCGCGGGTAGATGAACATATGGTGGAAGAGCAGATGCGCGATGATGGTCACGTCAAGGCGTCCGAGCGCGATGAAGATCAGGACGACCACCGGCCAGGCTGATTCGGCTAGCATTACCTCGGTAGAGCTGCGCTAGGTTGCGAGCGCAGCTCAGAATAGATCGTCTTTCTCCAAACGTCGGGCTTCGCGTTGGAGGAAGTTGACGAACCGGTCGATCTGCCGCTGCACGAGCGGGCTGGGTTGTTTGAAGCGCAGACCAATGTGCGTTTCGTCGATCGCGCTTTCATAGTTGGCGTGACGCACTTCCAGGGTCAGGCTGCTCCTGCCGTTGTCCGGCAACTGCAGATAACTGAGCTCGAACTCGTCACCGGGGGGCAACTGATGACTGCAGTCGCCCGCCACCCGTGCTTTGCAGCCGGTAGCGGAAATATCCATGATGCTACCGGTCAGGACTACAGCGCGCTTCGCGTGGACGATGCCGATCCCTACATCCAGGCTACGGCGTACCGCGGCGCGAAAGGCTCCGCGTTTCTGGTGATAGATCATTTCCTGCGGCACTGCCGCAAGGTAGGCGGGTGCGTCGTCAAGCATGACTGTCCGAGCGCCCGGGCACTGCCAACGGATGTGTACACCGTCAATCCAGGTCTCTAACCGGAAGGACTCACCCATGGACGCATACCGGTCTCCTTCACGGGGGATCATTTCATCCAGCCATAGCTGCTTGGAGTCGGTATCGATCTTGACGATAAAACTCTGAAACCGTTGGGTGCGATCAATGAAGGTGATGGTAAGTGGATCGTGGCGCTGCTGAATATTTTTCAGTAACGACAGGATCTCAATGGCGGAGCGCACTTCGCGCGGCGGCTGTGGACCAGCTTCTTGGTTGAATAAGGTGGACACTGACGGCTCTCGGTATCAGAAAATCAGGCGTTTACTATACAGCATGAGAGCCGCGCAGCATCGAAGCTCGGTGCAATGCCAACTTATACCTTGGTCAGGTTACGTGGTGTGCCGCTTCTGCTGGAAAGACCCTGGCTGTCATAAATGTTCTGACTTGACTCGCCCTGATTGCGTAACAGGTCGAGTAGCTGTCCGGTCGCTTGTTGACTGTGCCGAATTAACCGGGCGTTACGTTCGTTAGCCGTTTTACAGCGTTGCAAGGCGTCCTTGAAAGCGTGGTAGGTGCTCAAGAGTGCCGCTGTCTGCGTGGTAGCTAAATGATGCTCAAGGCTCTCGCCCGGCTGGATGCCCATTTGCTGGCAGTAGGTGATGATGGCGCGATCGTGCTCGGCGAGGCTGGTCACCAGCGGCGCTTTCTCGGCCAACAATAACTCTAGGGCAGGCATGTCACGATCGACGAGGGCTTTGTGTTCCTGATCGAGCAACGCAGTAAAGGATTCCGCATCAACTATTGCGGTAGAAAAGAGCGTATTCAAGTGTTCCATCCGGGTTCTCCGCCTCGAGTGTCAGCAAAGCTTCTGGATGGTACTCCGGATTATTCCTCGAGAGCCAGAAGCTTGTCTGCAATGCGCGCACTGTCGGTCTGGTAGGAGCCGTCACTGATGGCCTGACGAATCTGGGCAACGCGCTCGCTGTCTACTTCAGGCAGATCGCGCAAGCGTTCTTCGATGGCTTGCAACTGTTGGGCCTGGGAACTCAGCTTCACCCCGTTCTCAGCGCTGCCGCCTGGATCGGCAGGGGTCTGCTCCGCAGGGCGTGACGCTTCAGCTGCGTCGCGCTTGCTGTTTGCCGCGGTAGACTGCGCGCTGCGGCTGGCGCTGTTGGAGGTGTTGAAATCGATAACCATTCTGTTTTCCTCAGAATCTGAATGCTTTGCTAGTAGCGTTAACGGCGGCCAGCTTCAGAACTTTAGGATTATTTAACCTGAATTCGCACATATTTTTGCAAAGCTGAAAATGCTTGCGTTGCGTGCGGCCGGAAAGCTTGCCGGGAAGCTTGAAAGTACCGGAGAAGCTGATCATACCTGATCCGTAGTAAATGTCATTCGTCGCATTACATCGCTACCTCAACCTGACCCGGCCCCATCACTCTGGCTTGGACCACGCGGCCTGAGCGGATGTTCCGTACGTTGATTTGGCTGCCGGTATTACCGCTTTCCATTGCTTCGCCCGACATGCGTACAGAAACCTGGGTATTGGCCGCGCTGATAACCACCTTGTCACCCCGTTTGATGACTTCATCCTGCTCCAGCATCTGCGGCGATAGAACCGTATCGGCATTTATCTGACGACGCAGACGCATACCAGCTACCTGCTGAGGGTCGGTCAAATAAGCGTTGCCGAGCAAGCCGACATCACGCTCAAGCATTGCCAGATCCGTTGGTTTGATCAGGCTGTGGCGGCCAAGTGGACGGGTGACTACGAGAACGTCTTGAAACAGGCTGACCTGGGCAGGTACGAATAGCCGCCAACGTACCTCACTCTCGCAACTCAGGCGCACGGTAACCCGACCTACCGGCTCGGCCGGACTCTCCAGGCTGGCAGACAGGGCATTCTCTGGGCACAGCGGCAGGCGCAGGCGCGGGTCGAGACGGTTAACTTGAACGTCATAACGCGCTTCCCGCGCACTGCGATCCAAGTGGGCTTCAACTTCCTGCTCAAGAAAAGTCGTGGTCGCGCCGATAAGCTGGTCTATCAGCGGATTAGCTGAAAGGCCAGCGCAAAAAAATATCGGCAATGCCGCGCACCCTGTTAGAAAACGCATACAATGAACCTTGATGACAAAGGGTTGGCGTATGTCAATAAAACGCCGTTACGTGAGTTACGGTAACCATGCAGCAAGATACGTGCCGCATAACCCGCTATCGATAAGGAGTTGCCCATGGCAGGCGTGATGGATTCGGTCAACCAGCGTACTCAGCTGGTGGGCCAGAACCGCCTTGAGCTTTTGCTGTTCCGGCTTGCCGGAAATCAGCTTTACGGCATCAATGTGTTCAAGGTGAAAGAAGTGCTTCAGTGCCCGAAACTGACGTTGCTGCCAAGGCTTAACCCGGTAGTGCGGGGCGTTGCCCATATTCGTGGCGGCACCTTGCCGATCATTGATCTGAACAAGGCGACCGGCGGCCCGGGTCTGGATGATCTGAGCACGGCGTTTGTCATTATTACCGAATACAACTACCGCGTGCAGGGTTTCCTGGTGCGCTCGGTGGAGCGGATCGTCAATATGAACTGGTCCGATATTCATCCACCGCCACGCGGCACGGGCCGGGACCATTATCTGACCGCGGTAACCCGCGTTGATGAACAGATGGTCGAGATCATCGACGTGGAGAAAATCCTCGCCGAGGTCGTGCCTACGGTGGAAACCATCACCGCCGGCGTGATTGATGAACAGACTCACTCCGAGGCAACCGCGCGCAGGGTGTTGATCGTTGATGATTCTTCGGTCGCACGCAAGCAGGTAGCACGCTGCCTGCAGGAAGTCGGCGTTGAGGTGATCACCATGAATGATGGCCAGCAAGCGCTGAATTATCTTCGCGAGATGGCCGACCAAGGCGACAAGGTGACGGACGAGCTGCTGATGATGGTGTCGGATATCGAGATGCCGGAAATGGATGGCTATACGCTGACGGCCGAGGTAAGAAATGATCCGCGGCTGGTGGGTCTGCACATATTGCTGCACACCTCGTTGTCCGGCGTATTCAACCAGGCGATGGTAAAGAAAGTCGGCGCTGATGACTTCCTGGCCAAGTTCAAGCCTGATGAACTGGCCCAGCGGGTGATTGATCGACTGCATGCGTTGCGCGGATAAACTGATGACTGATGCTGCAATTCAATATGCTGTAATTCAACTGAGAATGGGACGGGCTGTGTGACATCAGCGAACAAGGATTTCCAGGTTTTCCGCGAATTTCTGGAAAAAGCCTGTGGCATTGTGCTCGGAGACAACAAGCAGTATCTGGTCGCCAGCCGCCTTAATCGGTTGTTGGAGCAGCACCAGATAAAAAGCCTGGGTGAGCTTGTTACGCGTATTCAGACCCAACCCAGAGCCGGGTTGCGCGAAGCGGTGGTTGACGCAATGACCACTAATGAAACGCTGTGGTTTCGCGATGTCTACCCATTTGATGTGCTTAAAAATCGGCTGATTCCAGAGTTTATCAAGGAGAACCCCGGACAACGGCTGCGTATGTGGTCGGCAGCCTGCTCCTCGGGGCAGGAGCCTTATTCGTTGAGCATGAGTATCGACGAGTTTGATCGGGCCAACCTGGGTCAGTTACGCGGTGGGGCGCAGATCGTGGCTACCGATCTGTCGGGGGCTATTCTTACCGCTGCCAAGTCGGCTGAGTATGACAGCCTGTCGGTTGCGCGCGGTCTATCGGCTGACCGGCTGGCGCGTTATTTCGATCAGTGGATCCCGGGTCGCTGGACGGTCAAGCAGCCGATCCGCAATCGGGTGGAATTCCGAGCGTTGAATCTACTTGATAGCTACGCGATGCTAGGCAAGTTCGATATCGTCTTCTGCCGCAACGTGTTGATCTATTTTTCCGCTGACCTGAAGAAAGATATTCTCAAACGTATCCATGCGACCTTGAAACCGGGTGGTTATTTGATGCTTGGCGCCTCCGAGGCGCTCAATGGCCTGCCTGAACTCTATCAGATGGTCCAGTGTAGTCCCGGCATCGTTTACCAAGCCAAATAAGTCTCCAGTTTAGATTAATCCCTTCCTCTTATCGTGCCAGGCAGGTTTGACCTGCCTGGGCGGAGTTGGCGACGGCCTCCTCTGCCTAGCCTCGAGCATTTGCCGTTGGGCGGTCATTCTTTGCCGCGCTGCCGGTCTCAAATTCCCAACTATCTGAAATTAAACATGATTTTATATTGGCACGGCACTTGCTATGTCTATTGGCAAGAACACTGTGTGGCTATTTGTTGCCATCCTGAGGAATGCCGGTATGAGTATCAATTTCGATAAAGCTTTGGGAATACATGAGCAGTCACTGCTGTTTCGCGGCCAGCGAGCAGCGGTACTGGCAAACAATATTGCCAACGCCGATACGCCCAATTTCAAAGCCCGCGATCTGGATTTTGCCGCCGTGTTACAGGCTGAGCAGAGCGGCGAGGGTCGCTCTTTCAATGCGACTCAGACCCACTCCCAGCACATGAATGCCGAAAGTCTGATCGATCAGGCTGCCGGCTTGCGTTTTCGCACGCCGCTACAACCAGCGGTCGATGGCAATACCGTCGATAGCCAGGCAGAGCAGGCGCAATATGCGGATAACGCGATTCGGCTGCAGGCCAGCTTTACCTTTCTCAACAGCAAGTTTTCAGGGCTGATGACCGCCCTGCGTGGAGAGTAAACCATGTCTCTAAGTGACGTATTCAATATTGCCGGATCCGGCATGAGCGCCCAGTCTGTGCGACTCAATACGGTAGCCAGCAACATCGCCAACGCCGAGACAGTGTCCAGCAGCGATGGTGAAACCTACCGCGCGCGGCAGCCGGTATTTTCCACGGTGTTCAATGCTCAGTCGGGCATGAGCCAAGGCATGGGTCAGTCACTGTTTGCCGGCGATGATCAGGCGGGGCAGGGCGTGGAAGTGCGCGGCATTGTGCAGTCCGATGCCGAGCTTCAAGCGCGTTACGAGCCAGATCACCCGATGGCCAATGAAGAAGGTTATGTGTATTACCCGAACGTCAACGTAGTTGAGGAAATGGCCAACATGATGTCCGCATCACGTGCCTACCAGACTAACGTCGAAATCATGAATGCAGCCAAGACCATGTTGCAGCGCGTTCTCACCCTGGGTCAGTAACAGGAGCTATCCGACCATGAGTATTGCCAATTCAATCGGTACCGGCGCCAGCGTGCTGGATCAGTACGGCCGGGACGACAGTCGTGAGGTCCAGGGTGACGAGATGGGCAAGGACCAGTTCCTTACGCTGCTGGTCACGCAGCTCAATAACCAGGATCCGCTGGCGCCCCAGGAAAACGGCGAGTTCATTGCCCAACTGGCGCAATTCAGCACGGTGGAGGGTATTGAAACGCTCAATACCTCAATGGAATCTCTGCTCAGCGGCTATCAGTCGTCTCAAGCCCTGCAAGCCTCCTCATTGGTAGGGCGCAAGGTCATCGTGCCCACCGACAAGGCAATGGTTGATACCGCCGAGGGCGTCAAGGGCCAGTTGGCTTTGCCCGAGCCCAGCACGAATGTCTACGTCAACGTACTCGATGATGAGGGCAGCCTGGTGACGCGCATCAATCTCGGCGCTCAGGATACGGGTATGCACGACTTTATCTGGGACGGTACTGACGCTAGCGGCAATATCATGCCGCCCGGGCGTTACAAGTTTGAAGCTCAGGCCAGTATCGATGGTGAGAACAAGCAACTGGCGACGTTGTTGCCGGCCAATGTTGACAGCGTTTCTCTTGGCAATGGCGCTGGTGGGCAGATGACCCTGAACGTTGCCGGCCTTGGCAGCATTAATTTATCCGACGTGTATTCAATCAGTCAGTAACAGCCGTCCAACCGAATCGGCAAGGAGCATTACCATGTCTTTTAATACAGGTTTGAGTGGTATCCGGGCGGCGTCATCCGATCTGAATATCACTGGTAACAATATTGCCAACGCAGGCACGGTTGGTTTCAAAGGTTCGCGGGCCGAGTTTGGCGATGTGTATGCGGCATCGATTCTTGGCACTGGCCGTAATGCCGTTGGTAGCGGTGTGCTACTGAATAATGTGGCGCAGCAGTTTACTCAAGGCAACATCAACTATACCGAAAACAGTCTTGATTTGGCTATCAACGGTAATGGCTTCTTTGTTACCAGCGACGAGGGTGCGCTGAGCTATACCAGAGCTGGATACTTCGGTACTGATCGTGAAGGTTTCCTCACTAATAACAGCGGAGCTCGGTTGCAGGGGTTTGGCGTGAATGCCGCTTCTGGGCAGATAAACCAAGGAGTGCAGACCGATTTGCGAGTAGATACTCGCTCGGCTGATCCGCGAGCGACGTCTGAAATTGATTCGACCATCAATCTGAACTCTTCCAATGTACGTCCAGCTCAGTGGGCGCAGAGTTACGATAATGCTTCCAGCGGCGACCCGGTGTACCAAGATGCGTATGATGAAACCATTTTGGCCAATTCGGCGTTACCGGTTCCACTCCCCGACGCAGAAATCGCTATAATTGCAGACACCGCAGGTCGTCTAGCGGCCGGACGGGCGACCTTCGATCCTACTGACTCGTCAACCTACAACAGCTCCACGTCTGTCAATGTGTTTGATAGCTTGGGTAATCCGCATACGCTGACCAAATATTTTGTAAAGACCGGTGGTAATAATTGGGACATGTATACTCTGATTGACGGTCGTGATGTGGCGACTAACAACCTGCCAAGCCCTGACAAAACCCTTTTTGATCCACAGCCTGTTGAATTGAGTTTTGATGAAAATGGTCGATTGGAAACTCCGCAGCCTCTTGGTACGCCTGGTAAGGCTATCCAAGGTTGGAATCCGGTGGATAGTACCGGCCAGCCGACTGGCGCAGATACAGGCGTCGAGTTTGATATCAATCTCACCGGTACCACGCAGTTTGCATCAAGCTTCGCAGTCACCGCAGTCTCGCAGGACGGCTTTACCACAGGTGAATTGGCAGGGCTGTCTATCGACGAAGAAGGTCTTCTGGTTGCGCGTTATACCAATGGCCAGACTCGGACTCAGGGTCAAGTAGTACTCGCCAATTTTGCTAACCAGCAGGGTCTGACTCCGCTTGGTGACACGGCTTGGGCGCAATCTTCCGCCTCCGGTGAGCCGGTTGTAGGCGCGCCGCAATCAGGTACTTTGGGCGCCATCCAATCGGGCGCGTTGGAGCAGTCCAATGTGGATCTGTCTGAGCAACTGATTAACCTGATTATTGCTCAGCGTAACTATCAGGCTAACGCCAAGACCATTCAGACCGAAGATGCGGTAACCCAGACCATTATCAATCTGCGGTAATCGTCACCGAAGTCTGTCGGAGCAGATAAAGGCGGCAAGACAGCAGGCGAAAGCTTGCCGGTCTTGCCGCTTTTTTCTTGGAAAAATTTCAACCCGTTGATATAGAACGCTTAATTCTGTTCATACGTACATGGCATGAAGTGTGCATTATTCCCTTTGACAACGCCAAAAGCGGCAAATGCTTGGCAGAACGGGAGTAGAGCGTGGACAAATCCTTATTCATTTCCATGAGCGGAGCCAGCCAGAACATGCTGGCGCAACGCGCTCACGCCAATAATCTGGCCAACGTCAGCACCACAGGCTTCCGGCGCGACTTTGAACAAGCCCGGTCGATGCCGGTATACGGTGAAAGCCTGCCCACCCGCGCCTACGCCATGACTGAACGGCCGGGTACAGACATGTCTTCGGGTACCTTGCAGGAGACTGGCCGGGATATGGATCTGGCGGTTGAAGGGGATGGCTGGATTGCGGTTCAGGCGCCGGACGGCACTGAGGCTTATACCCGTGCAGGTAGTCTGAATATTGACGCCTTCGGTTTGCTTCGCACTTCCAGTGGCTTGCCGGTGCTCGGCAACGCCGGCCCCATCGCTTTGCCGCCGGCAGACAAGGTCGAAATTGGTCAGGACGGCACCATCACCATCCGCGCCCTGGGCGAAGCGCCGAATGTGCTGGCGGATGTGGACCGGATCAAGCTGGTCAATCCGGATCCCGCAGCATTGCGTAAGGGCGAGGACGGCCTGATGCGCGTCGAAGGCGCTCTTGAACAACCCGCCGACGGCGCGGTACGCGTCGCCACTGGCTTTCTGGAAAGCAGCAACGTCAATGCGGTCGAGGAAATGACCGCGATGTTGTCACTGGCCCGGCAATTCGAGCTGCACATCAAGATGATGCGCACCGCCGAAGAGAACAGCAGCACGACCAACCGACTTTTGCAGATGAGCTAACGCTAGTTAGTCCTGATCAGGCGCGTCAGTGAACTGACACGCAAGGAGATACACCATGCACGCAGCACTTTGGGTCAGCAAGACCGGGTTGTCCGCCCAGGACACCATGCTCACGACCATTTCCAACAACCTGGCCAACGTGGCGACCACAGGTTTCAAGCGCGATCGGCCAGAGTTTGAGGATCTGTTGTATCAGATCAAACGCCAGCCGGGTGCCCAGAGCACCCAGGACACCCAGCTGCCTTCAGGCTTGCAATTAGGTACCGGTGTGCGCGTGGCCGGCACGCAGAAGATCTTTACCCAGGGTTCGCTGCAAACGACCGAACAGCCACTGGATCTGGCGGTAAACGGACGCGGCTTTTTCCAGATTCTGATGCCCGACGGCAATATCGGCTATACCCGTGACGGTAGCTTTCATCTGGATTCTGATGGTCAGATCGTGACCTCCAGCGGCTTCCCGTTGGAGCCTGGCATTGTGCTGCCGGAAGACACCCAGACCTTCACCGTGGGCGAGGACGGGACCGTCAGCGTCGCGGTATTCGGCGATCCTGCACCGCAGCAGTTGGGTATCGTTCAGACCGCCGATTTCATAAATCCGGCCGGGTTGCAGTCGATCGGTAACAACCTGTTCCTGGAAACCGCCGCCAGCGGCGCGCCGCAGGCCGGCAATCCGGGTCAGAACGGCCTGGGTACGGTGCTGCAGAACACGCTGGAGAATTCCAACGTCAGCGTGGTGGAAGAGCTGGTCAATATGATCACCACCCAGCGCGCCTACGAGATGAATTCCAAGGTTATTTCCACTGCAGATCAAATGCTGCAATACATCAGTCAGAACCTCTGACCGGAGTGATGTGAAATGAAAACGCTGCGTTGCTCTGTGCTGCTTTGCGTTCTGGCGTTGTTGACCGCGTGCGTTCAGGTGCCCCCGCGTCCTGATGACCCGGCTTACGCGCCGGTGTTGCCGCGCACGCCAATTCCGCAGGCATTGAATAATGGTGCTATCTACCAGGCCGGCTTTAACCAGAACCTGTTCGATGACCGCAAGGCTCACCGGGTAGGTGACATCATTACCATCACGTTGCAGGAGCGCATGGCCGCAAGCAAAAGTGCCGACAATGAGATCAGCAAGAACAGCTCTACGCAGATTGCCAACCCGACCCTGTTCGGTAATGTCGTCGGTGCCAAGGGCTTGAGTCTGGGCGTCGACATGGGTGGAGAGCGCAGTTTCGCTGGTGACTCTGAAGCCAACCAGACTAATAGTCTGACTGGTTCGATCACTGTGACCGTGGCCGAAGTATTGCCCAATGGCATCTTGCGCGTTCGCGGCGAGAAGTGGATTACGCTGAATAATGGTAATGAACTGATCCGTATTTCCGGCCTGGTACGCAGCGACGACGTGGCTACCGATAACACCGTTCCATCAACCCGTGTAGCCGATGCACGCATCGCTTATTCGGGTACTGGCGCCTTCGCCAACGCCAGTCAACCTGGCTGGTTGAGTCAGTTCTTTCTTAGCCCCCTTTGGCCCTTCTAGGAGTTATGAGCATGCGAAGCTTGCTGTTATGCCTGTGCGTTCTGCTCATCAGCCCCCTGGCCCAGGCCGAGCGGTTAAAGGACATCGCCAGTATTGCCGGCGTGCGGACCAACCAATTGATCGGCTACGGCCTGGTCGTCGGCCTGGATGGCTCGGGTGACCAGACCAGCCAGACGCCTTTTACCGTACAAACCTTTAACAACATGTTGACCCAGTTCGGTATCACCGTGCCGCCAGGTACGCGTATCCAGATGCGCAACGTGGCAGCGGTCGCTATTCATGCTGATCTGCCGCCCTTTGCCCGGCCGGGTCAGAACATCGACATTACCGTCTCCTCAATTGGTAACTCGAAAAGCCTGCGCGGCGGTAGTCTGTTGATGACCCCCCTTAAAGGTATCGATGGTGAAATTTACGCGATTGCCCAAGGCAACCTGGTAGTCGGTGGCTTTGGTGCTGAAGGTGCCGACGGCTCACGAATCACCGTCAATGTGCCGAGTGTCGGGCGCATTCCTGGTGGCGCTACGGTCGAGCGGGCAGTAGAGAGCCCGTTTGCTACCGGCAGCCATCTGGTATTCAACCTGAACCGTCCGGATTTCACTACCGCCAAGCGAGTAGTGGACCAGATCAACAACACCTTCGGCCCGGATGTGGCGCAGGCTCAGGATGGCGGTTCGATCAGCGTGCGCGCGCCGCTGGACCCCAACCAGCGGGTTGATTACATGTCGATGGTCGAGAACCTGCAGATCGAGCAGGGCAACGCTGCCGCTAAGGTGATCATCAACTCGCGTACCGGCACCATCGTGATTGGTCAGGATGTACGCGTCCAGCCTGCGGCGGTAACCCACGGCGGCCTGACGGTGACTATTTCCGAAAATATTCAGGTCAATCAGCCCAACGCACCCTTTACCGACGGTGTGACCACTATTACGCCCAGCTCACAGATCAATATTGAAGAAGGTGACAGCCGGATGTTCGTTTTCAATCCAGGTGTGTCGCTGGATGAGATCGTGCGTGCGGTCAACCAGGTGGGTGCTGCGCCCGGCGATCTGATGGCGATTCTTGAAGCATTGAAACAGGCCGGTGCGTTGAATGCCGACCTGGTTGTGATCTGAGCGAGGAACCGATCATGAGCCCGAACAGCGTCAGCTATACCGACCTCAACTCGATGAACGAGATGAAGGTCGGCTCAAAAGCCAACAGCCCGGACAACATCAAACGTGTTGCCGAGCAGTTCGAATCGCTGTTCATGAACATGATGATCAAGAGCATGCGTGATGCGAATGCGGTATTTGCCGAAGGCAATCCGTTGAACACGCCGCAGACCCGCTTCTATCAGGACATGCATGACAATCAGATGTCGGTTCACCTGGCGGAAAAGCAAGGGGTCGGCCTGGCCGACGTGATGATGCGTCAGCTCTCCCCACAGACTGGCGCTGCACCAGCTGCGACCACCTTGGACCGGGCGCCGGCGGCCTCTCCCGCTTCGGACGCACGTGCTGCGGCGCCCGCTTCCGCTGGCGCCGATCATTCAGCGCTGCTGGCGCGCCGGCGCCTGGCCTTTTCATTGGGGCATAGTGGCATGCAGGCAGCTCAGCTGAGCGCTCAGGTGGCCAGCGCTGCTGCGAGTGGCAAATCTGAAGTTGCTGATACCTGGCAACCACTTCGCGGCCTGCAGTCCAGCGCACGGCAACATCCTGCGACCGCAGAAGTGCGTCAGTATGCTGCCGTGAGTAATTCTGCGTCAGTAGGCCCGTCGCGCTTCAACAGCCCGGCGGAATTTGTCAGCACCATGCTGCCAATGGCGGAGAAGGCCGCAGAGCGTCTGGGTGTTGATCCACATTATCTGGTCGCCCAGGCCGCATTGGAAACCGGTTGGGGCAAGTCCATCATCAAGCAGGCAGATGGCAGTACCAGCCACAACCTTTTTGGTATCAAGTCCCACGGGGGCTGGCAGGGTGAGTCGGCCAATGTAGTGACCCACGAATATCGCAATGGGGTGAAGGCTCAGGAGCGCGCTGATTTCCGTAGTTACGCCTCCTTCGAGCAGAGCTTCGATGATTATGTCGATTTTCTGCACGACAACGGCCGTTACCAGCAGGCACTGACCACCACAGCGAACCCGGACAGCTTCTTCCGCGAGTTGCAACAGGCCGGTTATGCCACAGACCCGCAATATGCCAATAAAGTGTCGCAGATCGCCCGCAAGCTGATCAGTCAGCAGCAGGTGGCAGATACTTCGTCAGCGGCTGCTTCGGCGGGCGACTTAGCGCTCCTTGGCAATGAGGCGGCAGGTAACCCGGTGGCCGACCTGGCTGATAATCTTACTAGTCAGGGCAGGGTCTAAGCATGGCTGATCTGTTCAACATCGGGCTTAGTGGTCTGCGCGCCAGCCAGACAAATCTGTCGGTCACAGGGCAGAACATTACCAACGTCAATACTCCCGGCTACAGCCGCCAGACGGCTGTTCAGTCTGCCCGCGAGCCGTCGTTCAGCGGTGTAGGTTATATTGGCAATGGCACCAATATCACAGACGTCAACCGGATCTATAACGAATTCTTGACCAGTCAGGTGCGTACCAGTACGTCGATTAATTCCGAAGTGACCGCGTTTCAGACGCAGATGGAAGAGATCAATACGCTGCTCTCGAGTACTGCGACTGGGATCACCCCCGGCCTGCAGAATTTTTTTGACGCGCTGCAGACCTCAATCGAAGACCCCGCCAGTCTGGCGGGGCGCCAATTGTTCCTCTCGGAAGCCGAGGGCTTGGCGTCACGCTTTAATACCGTGCACGAGCGGCTTTCTACCCAGACCAAGTTTATCGGCGAGCAGATGGGTACGCTGGCCAATCAGGTGAGCCGCTTGTCTACGTCGATTGCGGGCTATAACGACGCTATTGAAAAAGCGGCGGCCAACGGCGCGCAACCCAACGATCTGCTTGATGCTCGGGATGAGGCTGTTCGCCAACTCAGCGAGATGATCGGCGTTACGGTGGTCAAACAGGATAACAACAGCATCAATGTCTTTATCGGCTCTGGCCAACCGTTGGTTGTCGGAAAAGACGCCTCCTCGCTCACAGCAGAGGCGGGTGGCACTGATCCTGAACGCACTGAACTGTTTCTGGTTAGTGGTGGCAGCAAGCAGGAAATTACCAGCCTGGTCAGTGGTGGAGAGCTGGGCGGCCTGGTGCGCTATCGGCGCGATGTGCTGGATCAGGCGATGAATTCGGTGGGGCGATTGGCGCTTTCGATTGCCAGTGAGGTAAATGATCAGTTGGCCAAGGGTCTTGATCTGAACGGGAAGGCGGGCGGACTGCTGTTCCAGGATATCAATAGCGATGCACAGGTCGAATCGCGCAGTACAGGGCGGCCCACCAATAGCTCAGTTCTAGATCCCGTGGACCCAGATAAGCTTGTTCAAGCAAAACTCGATATCGACATTACCGACACGTCTCAGTTGACCACCTCCGATTACGAAGTGGTGTTTAGTAGCGGTACTGAATTTAGTGTGCGTCGCTTATCTGATAATAAAATTTTCGAGTCTCTATCGCTACCTGAAAACCCGCCGGATCCGTCTGTACCGCCACCAGTAGTAGACGGGTTTAGCATAGTTTTAAGTGACCCTGATATTAAACCTGGAAACGGTGACCGATTCCTGCTGACGCCGACTCGCAGCGGAGCAGGTGCGATGGAGGCGGTTATGAATCAGCCACAGGAACTGGGTTTTGCCGCGCCCGCAGTGGCAGACGCCAGCCTGAATAATCGAGGCAATGCCAAGGTTAGTCAGCCCGTTTTGACGGCCGGGCCTGAGCCTTTGGTGCCTGCGGATATGGCCGCGTTTATGCCGATCACCATAACGTATGTTCCAGACCCCGGTAATCCAAATACCTTACAGCCAGTGTTTACCAGCGCTGGTGGCGAGTTTTCGCCAGCGCCAGTCGTAAGTAACAATAAACTGAGCTGGAGCGTCAATCGGACAGTTAACCCTGGAGATCCCGTCTATACATACAGTTTTAGCATGGAGATGACAGGTAAGCCCCTCGAGGGCGATGTCTTTACAGTCGACTTCAATGAAGGCAAGTCTGATAACCGCAATGCATTGATTCTATCCGACTTGCAAACGGACGCCGTATTAGGGAAGGCAGACGAGGCTGTTGGGTATTCGTTTTCCGACGGCTATGGTGAACTGGTGCAACAGGTCGCTACCCATACTGCCCAAGCCCGTTCAGACAGTGAAGCCAGCGGCGCGGTACTCAAACAGACCCAGAACAATCGCGATTCGGTTTCGGCGGTAAACCTGGACGAAGAGGCGGCCAACCTGATCAAGTTTGAACAGTATTACAATGCGTCGGCTCAGGTAATTCAGATTGCACGCTCGGTATTCGATACACTCATAAACAGTATTCGCTGACAGGTAAACGGCCATGCGTATCTCGACGATTCAGGCTTTCAATATCGGCGTTCAGGGCGTGCAGGATAACTACTCCAAGGTTACCCGTACGCAAGAGCAGGTCAGCTCCGGCAAGCGCATACTTTCGCCTGCGGATGACCCTGTCGCCAGTGTGCGACTGCTGCAGTTGGGGCAGCAGGCCAATAAGCTGGATCAGTACGATGCCAATCTGAAAGCAGCGACAAATAGCCTGACTCAGGAAGAGGCGACCATCAACTCGATCAACAACGTTTTGCAGCGGGTGCGAGAGATCGCGCTGCAGGCGGGTAATGGCGCGCTTGATCAAGATGCTCGCGAAGCGTTGGGGCAGGAGCTTGTGGAACGCGAGGAAGAGTTGTTGGGGTTGTTCAATAGTCAGAATGCCCGTGGTGAATATCTGTTTGGCGGTTTTCAGAGCCAGACCCAGCCCTTTGTAAAAGGACCGGACGGCGGTTACACCTATGTAGGTGACGAGGGGCAGCGCTCGATTGATATTGCCGGTTCTAAGCAGGTTGCAATAAATGATAACGGGAAAAAACTTTTCGAAGATGTCTTAAATGTGAATCGGGTGGTTACGCAAGAGTATTCCGTGGCCCCTAATAATCCCAATAAAGTGCGTATTTCGTTAGGTGTGGTAGAGGACAAGGCCAAATACGACAGCTCAGCTACCACCATCCCCCCTGATCCAGCCAATCTCCCCGAGTCAAAAGAAGGGATATTTTATCAATCCGATAGCGTGTCCATAGAGATCGGCGAAGATGGCGAGTATACGATTTTCGACGGACCCTCTGTTGTTCCCCTGGATCCCGAGAATCCACCTGTGGGACGAACGCCATTGGCCAGTGGGACCATAGTTGCCAACGATGATCAGAGTTATCAAATACGCTTTGGCGGAGTAGTGGTTACGCTTGATGGCGAGTTGACTGAAGGTGACCAGTTTCAAATCACCCGTGGAGCAGCTGACGGCGGGGAGTTAGTCCAAGAAAAACGCAGCATCCTCCAGACCGTGGCCGAGCTACGAAATGCCCTGGAAACTACAGACGATAGCAGAGAGGGCAAGCTGGACCGGCGTGACCAGTTGGCTATTGCCGTACAGAACCTGGATAACGGCATGAACCAAGTGCTCAGCGTGCAGACCAGCATTGGCGCTCGACTTAATGTGATTGAGTCAACGCAAGATGAAAATTCCGAGGTCAAGCTTATTAACCAAGGGATGACGGCGGAGCTCGCCGAACTCGATTATGCCGAGGCGCTGAGTCGTCTCAGCTTCGAAACGGTGGTACTGCAGGCGGCGCAGCAGAGCTTCGTCAAGGTCAGTGGTCTCAGCCTGTTTAACCTCCTTTGAGCCGTGTTTTCAGCCCAAAGGATTGTCGGCCAGCCCATCCAGAATCGGACAGTCTGGCCGCGCATCGCCATGGCAGCATTCCGCCAGGTTACTCAGCGCGTTATGCATGGCTTGCAGGCCGGCAATCTTTTCCTCCAACTCCTGCAAATGCACCTGCGCCAGCGCCTTGACCTCGGCGCTGCTGCGCTCCTGGTCCTGCCACAGCGCGAGTAGCTGGCTGATCTGTTCAATACTGAAGCCCAGGCTACGCCCGCGATGGATAAACCGCAGGCTGTGCAGATCCCGTTCACTGTAGCGTCGATAGCCCGCCGGGCTGCGTTCGGCAGCGCCGAGCAAGCCAATGCTCTCGTAGTGACGAATCATGCGCGGTGTCAGTTGACTGACCTTGGCGGCCTGGCTGATATTCATACGCTCTCCGCTATTCGGTGCTGGGGTTTCCAGCGCTTGAGCAACAATGCGTTGGATACCACGCTGACGCTACTCAGCGCCATTAACGCGCCTGCCAACATCGGACTGAGCAAGCCCATGGCAGCCAAGGGTATGCCCAGACTGTTGTAAACAAAGGCCCAAAACAGGTTCTGACGGATCTTGCGCCAGGTATGCCGCGAGATGTCCAGCGCCGCTGGTACCAACTGTGGGTCGCCGCGCATCAAGGTGATGCCGGCGCTGTGCATGGCCACGTCGGTGCCGGTAGACATGGCCATGCCGACATCGGCGGCGCTGAGCGCCGGCGCGTCATTGATCCCGTCGCCGATCATCGCCACCACCTGACCTTGGTCGCGCAGGCGTTGTATATGCCGCGCTTTGTCTTCTGGCAGCACCTGCGCTTCGATATGCCTGATGCCCAATTGCGCGCCTACAGCCTGGGCGGCGGCCTGGCTATCCCCGCTGATTAACCAGCTGTCGATATTCAGTTCGCGCAGTTGATCAATGGTGCGCAGCGCTTCGGGCTTCAGGGTGTCAGCAAATGCCATCAGCGCAATCGGTTCTGATGCACCTTCAACTGCCAGCCAGGACACTGTATGGCCTTGGCTCTCATGCTGTTCAGTCAACCGGGCCGAGCTTCCCAGGTTTATTTTCAGATCAGCCATCAGCCGCCGGTTTCCCAGCCATACGCGCTGGCCTTCGATCAGCCCGCTTGCGCCTAACCCGGAATGAACACGAAAGTCCGTGGCGGCGGGAGCATTCACCTGGCGCTCATTGGCATAGCCCAACAACGCCTGGGCGAGCGGATGTTCGGCATTGCGTTGTAGCGCGACCGCCAGCATCAATGCCGAGCCTTGTTCCTCTTCCGGTGTTTGTGCGAGGGCGCCCAGCGCGGCAAATGCGACCAGACTGGGTTTGCCTAATGTCAGCGTGCCGGTTTTGTCGAATACCACGGTATCAACCTTGTGGGCCAGTTCCAGCGCCTGGGCATCGCGGATCAGAATGCCATGGCGTGCAGCAACGCCAGTACCGACCATAATGGCTGTCGGTGTTGCCAGGCCCAGTGCGCAGGGGCAGGCAATCACCAGCACGGCTATCGCGTTCAGCAGCGCCTGTTCGCCGCCAAACCAGAGGCTACCGACACCCCAGGTCAATGCCGCTATCAGCAATACAATGGGCACAAAAACCGCACTCACTCTATCCACCAGGCGCTGGATCGGCGCTTTGGAGGCCTGGGCGCTTTCCACCAGGCGAACAATTCTGGCGAGCATGGTGTCATGCCCGATGGCGGTGGTTTCAACCACCAGCATGCCATCCTGATTCATCGCTCCGGCGCTGACGGAGTCTCCGGGCTGACGGCTGACGGGCAGGCTTTCGCCGGTGAGCATGGATTCGTCCACATGGCTGCCGCCCTCGCGAATGATGCCATCGACAGGAATGCGTTCGCCGGGCTGAATCAGGACTTGATCACCCAGATCAATCTGCTCGAGCGGCACCAGTTGCTCACCGTCAGCCGTGCGCAGCCGAGCCATGTCCGGGCGCAGGGCTGTAAGGGCGCGGATGGCATCCAGCGTTTGGCGCTTGGCGCGACTTTCAAGGTATTTACCCAGCAGTACGAAGCTGACGATCACTGCAGAGGCCTCGTAATACAGTTCAGGCATTACGCCGGCCGGGCTGGTAAAGACATGCCAGCTACTTAACGCCCAGCCTGCCGACGTACCCAGGGCGACCAGCAGGTCCATGTTGCCGGTTCGGTTGCGCAGGGCATGCCAGGCGCCACGGTAAAAGCGTGCACCGAAATAGAACTGCACTATTGACGCTAGCAATAGCTGTAGTAGCGGCGGCAGCATGAGCTGGTGATAGCCGAACAGGGCGGGGAACATGCCCAGGGCCAAGGGGGCGCTCAGTAAGGCGGCAAAAATGACGTGGCGCCGTTCGCGTTTCAGTTTGACGGCTTGTACGTCTTGCTCTTCAGCCGTTGCAGGTGTGAACCAGCGCCCAGGGTAGCCGGCTTTTTTCAAAGCGCTGAATAGCTCGTCGGTCGGCATCCCTGCCAGGTACATGACCCGCGCTTGCTGACTGGCCAGGTTGACCTCGGCGCCGAGCACGCCAGGTACTGCCAGCAGCGCCGTTTCTACGCGGCGGACGCAGCTGGCGCAGCTCATGCCTTCGATGCTCAGTTGCTTGGCTTCAGTCCCCAACTGATAACCGGCCTGGTCGAGCGCGGTGCTGACGGCGCTGAGCTGGTTGGTGTCGTCAAGCTCCAGGTAGGCTGTATCGGAAGCAAGATTGACTTGCACCATGGAAGCGCCGGGCACTGCGTTGAGGGCGCGCTCGACCCTGCTCACGCAGGAAGCACAAGTCATACCGTTGATAGGAAGGGTGATAGAAGTCATGGTGGTTACTCGTAGCTGAACCAGCGTGAACTGTGCACCTTAACATCATGTCAAGGTCAAGGAAAAACGTACACAGGGATTTACCGCCGGCCTAGATGAAACCCATCGGCGGCTTCCCCGAGCCGCTGCCAAGCTTCAACCCGACCTTGAGAATCAGGTCGTTATCCAGCGCAGCAACGACCCAGGTATGACCCTCCCATTCCACCCGGTCGCCCACCACCGGGTGGCCACCAAACTGCTTGCTGAAAAATGCCGCCAGGGTCAGTTCACCCAATTCAGGCGGCACCTCGAAGCCATAGAAGTTACCCACCGCGCTAAGCTGCGCGTCGCCTTCGAGGATGAAGTCGCCGAAGAATTTGCGGTTTTCCAGGTAGCTAGGTGTATGCGCCTTACTGAACAGTCGGGATAACGCTGGCAGATCCTTGGGGCTGCCGATAATGCATAACACATCGTTCAGTGCCAGCCGTGTGCTGCCGGAAGGATGCAGCAGGTGGCTGCCGCGAAACACTGCGGCTATGCGCGATTCCGCGGGCATGGTGAGTTGCTTCAACTGCACCCCGACACACCAGTTGGCGTTATCCAACTGGTAGATCATGACTTCGTAATCGCCATCGACTGCGATATCCAGGCTGGTGCGCTGCATCGGCTCTGGCTGTGGCGGGATTTCCACTTTGCACAGGCGAGCGGCCAGTGGCAGCGAGGAGCCTTGCAACAGCAGTGATACCAGCACCACCACAAAGGCGACGTTGAACAGCAATTGCGCCTGCTCAAGCCCGGCCAGTAGCGGGAAGATCGCCAGGATAATCGGCACGGCACCGCGCAGCCCCACCCAGGCAATAAACAGGCGTTCGCGCCAGGAGAACACGAAGGGCGCCAGACAGATCAGTACCGCCACCGGGCGCGCCACCAGAATCAGAAACAGCGCAATGCCGACGGCCGGCCCAGCGATGATGATCATTTCACTGGGGGTCACCAGCAGGCCGAGCATCAGGAACATGCCGATCTGGCTCAGCCAGGCCATTCCATCCTGCACATGCAATATGTTTTGCAAGTTGCGTACGCGTCGATTGCCCAGCACCAGTCCCGTCAGATAGATGGCCAGAAAACCGCTGCCGCCGATGCTGTTGGCAAAAGCGAATACCAGAATCGCGCCGCTGGTGATGAGCAAGGGGTAGAGACCTGTCGCCAGGTGCACACGATTGACCAGCCAGGCCAGCAGCATTCCGCCAGCCAATCCGCAGAGACCGCCTATGCCAAACTGCTGAACCAGCAACAACAGAAAGTTCCAGCTGAAGCTTTCCTGTCCCGAGGACAACATCTCCACCAAGGTAATGGTCAGGAAGATCGCCATCGGATCGTTCGAGCCTGATTCAATTTCCAGCGTTGCGCCTACGCGCTGCTTCAGATTCAGCCCCTTGCCCTGCAGCAATGAAAATACCGCTGCAGCGTCGGTAGAGCCAACAATGGCGCCCAGCAGCAAGCCTTGCAGCCAGTGGATATTCAGCAGCCAGGCAGTCAGCATGCCCGTCAATCCGGCGCTTATCACCACGCCAATACTCGCCAGCGACATGGCGGGCCACAGCCCGACGCGGAAATTCTCTACCCGGGTGCGCATACCACCATCGAGCAGGATGATGGCCAGCGCTAGGCTGCCGATCATGAAGGCGGTGGAGGTGTTGTCGAAGGCAATCCCGCCAAAACCGTCTACGCCAGCGAGCATGCCGATGATCAGGAATATCAACAGTAAGGGGATGCCCAGCCGGGATGACAGTGAGCTGGCCAGAATGCTGGCACACAGCAGCATGGCGCCGATCAAGAATAGGGTGTTTATATAATCCATACGGGTGGCTGGTCCGTCCTGATGTTGAATCAGTTCATACTATATCCTGAACAGCCTGATGCGTTTAAAAATTGCTGTATAGTCAATCGATTGCAACCTGAAGGTAAATGAAATGGACGCCCATTTCTGGCACGAGCGCTGGCAGCGCGGTGAGATTGGTTTTCACAAATCCAGAGCCAACCCATTGTTGGTCCGCTGGTGGCCGCAGCTGGGGCTGCCCTCAGGGAGTGCGGTATGTGTTCCGCTGTGTGGCAAAAGTCTCGACCTGCTCTGGCTACGTGATCATGGTCACTCGGTGACAGGGATCGAACTGTCGCGTAGCGCACTGGACGACTTTGTCCAGGAAAATCAGTTGGCCTTGCACTGGCGCCGTGAAGAACCATTTGATGTGGCCGAAGGGCAGGGCATGCAGCTGTTTGCGGGCGATTTCTTTGCCGTGCAGCCAGAGCATATCGAGCGGGTCGCCGCAGTCTATGACCGAGCCGCGCTGATCGCGCTCCCGCCAGACATGCGCGCCCGCTACGTCACTCACATGCTCACAATCCTTCCTGCGAACTGGCAGATGCTGCTGGTGACCCTGGATTACCCGCAAGCCGAGCGACCCGGCCCGCCTTTCAGTGTCCCTGACGCTGAGGTGCGAGCCCTGTTTGCCGGTTGCGACGTGACTCAGCTGGATGATCAGGACGTTTTGGCGGATCACGCCTTGTTCCGCCAACAAGGTATGACGCAGTTACGTGAGCGGGTGTATCACATCATCAGGACACCCGTGGCCTGATGAGCGCCGCGCTGATTCTGCTCTACAAGCTTTTGCCTCTGTATATAACCGTGGGGCTCGGTTGGCTGGCAGGACGTTATTTGCAAGCCAGCGGTAGTCATATCGCGGGCATCATGCTGTATATCGTCACGCCGTCGGTCATCTTTGCCGGGGTCATGGCCGCGCCGCTCTCCCTCAGTGTGATCATGCTGCCGTTTCTGGTCTTTGCATTTTGCACGATGCTGGCGCTGGTCCATCTGGTAGTCGCCCGGCGCTGGCTCAAGGACCCAGTCGCCAATCTGATTCCACTGTCTGTAGGGACCGGTAATACCGGCTACTTCGGTATCCCGGTGGCGTTGCTGCTGTTCGGTGAGCAGGGGTTAAGCATCTATATTGTTTGCATGCTCGGCACCACGCTGTTTGAAAACTCGGTGGGCTTCTATCTCGCAGCACGTGGCCGGTTCGGTGTTCGCGACTGTCTGCTGAAAGTCGCCCGTCTGCCCGCGATCTATGCTTTCGCCCTGGCAGTAGCGCTCAATCTGTCAGAGATTGGCATGCCGGAGGTGCTGGTACCGTTGTTTGACAACCTGCGTGGCGCTTACAGCATTCTAGGTATGATGATCATTGGCATGAGTATCCTCAGCATGCGCGGTCTGGCCGGCGACCTGCGCTTCACGGCCTTGGCATTTTTCGGCAAATTCATCTCCTGGCCGCTGCTTGCCCTGGCCTTCTGGTGGGTAGATAGCCGTTTTTTCCAGCTATATGAACTGCCGGTCTACAGAGCCGTGTTTCTGATTTCAATTACGCCCATCGCGGCTAATACCGTCGTTATTGCCACTTTACTCAACACCTCTCCGCGGCAAGTGGCAGGCGCTACTCTGCTGAGTACATTGGTCGCGCTCATCTATATCCCGTTTATGGCTTCATGGATTCTGAGTAGCTGAACTAAATTCGCTACATTTTGTCGGGCGCGAGCCTCTTGCCGGACTATCCCATCTCGTTCCAGCTCTCGATATATCGTGCAAAATGCAATCCGCCAAATCGGCACGTCGTGCATGATGCCTATTCGGATGAGTGAGCATGTTTTTTAAGATATTGAATTTAAACAATAATTTAATAAATAAAGTCTGGCACGCAGCGTGCAATCCTCTATGTACGTAACAGAACTATTGGCAGCCACAAGCAGCCGATGCTGGTTAGAACCAGGGGAGAACAAGATGAAGTACAAGGATCTCGGGCAAGGCGTTTTCGCAACAATGTTATTGACTGGGGCAACAGTCATGCTGCTGGTTAGTGGCGGCAACAGCCCCGAACAGAAGCGCATCTATCCGGTTCAATCCAGCCTGCCAGCCGAAATCCGTGAGCAGGCGAGCGATCAGCTGCAAAGAACGAGCGTTGAGCAGAGCCTCCGTCCGTTTGGCAGTGAAAAATCAAGCTGGGTGTTTTGAGACAGCTGGGTTTTAAGAGAAATAACTCTATCAGGGAAATTTGATCCAGAAGGTTTGCGGTAAATCATTGTGATCGTCAGAGCCTTAGAGGCGGTCCATCAAACTGAGAGTGTTGGGAGGGTAGAACGATGATTGTATGGGCTATTGCTTTTCTGATTGTGGCTATTGCTGCAGCGATTGTAGGTTTTGGCGGGGCGGCTATAGGCGTTGTAGCGGCGGCCGGTAAATTTCTATTCGTTGTCTTCATGTTGATGTTCGTGCTGTCGTTCATCCTCGGGATGGGCCGACGCATTCGCATGCAACGCACCAGTCTGCCGCGTGCTACCTCGGTTAACTGGTAATTGCTGCTACAAGGTACGTTTAGACTGGATAGCTGCAACCGCACCTATCTGGTCTAGCTATCTAATCCAACGATCTAGCCGAACTAGTTAGTATAACTATGAGATCTATCGATCAGGCTGCTGGGCAAGTATTTCGGCGTAGATGCTTTTGATTTCCATCGCGAATTGATCAACTGAATGCGCCTTGGCAGAATTCCGAGCGTTACTGCCCATTCGCTGGCGCAGATCAGCGTCGCATATCAGCTTTGCCACTTCCGCCTGCCATAGGCGTTGATTCTCCGGCGTTTTGAAGCCGTTTACCCCCTGCTCGATCACATCATCAATACCACTTGAGCGTATGGCGACCACTGGCATACCGGCGGCCATGGCTTCCAGGATGACCATGCCTTGAGTTTCTGATTTGGAAGCGAATACAAACAAGTCTCCCAGACGATAGTAAGTGGCTATCTGCGCCGGATCGACCGCGCCTATCAGCGAAAACCAGGCCCCCAATCGCAACTCGTCGATGCGCTTTTGCAGGCGTTGCCGCTGATGCCCATCGCCGATCATCAATAGCCTGAAAGGTTGCTCCATCTCCAGGCGCAACTGCTGCACGGCATCGATCATGAAATCGATATTTTTCTCGTTCGACAGCCGCGCCACACTGATCAGCACGATCTCCTGCCCGATCCTCAACTCTTTGCGCAGGGCGGCTAGCTCGCTTTCGTCAACCGCCTGGAAACGCTGAAAATCTATCCCGGTAGGCTGGACGAAGGTCGGCGTCTTGACGCCGATCATGCGTAAATATTCTTCGGCGGAGTATGTGGGGACCACAATGCCGTCACATTTATTGGCGAACCGCTTGATCAGGGAATGTGAAATCAGGTTGCGGAACAGATTGCCGGGCAACGGCACAAAGTGAGCGTAATGTTCCAGACGCGTGTGGTAGGTGTAGACCACTGGCACGCCAAGGCGCCGACCGATAAACAACCCCAGCGATCCAATCCAGATCGGGTGATGCAGATGAATAATATCCGGACGAAATTGTTTGATTTGCCGGTAAATACGAGGGGCGAAGATATTGGCAAGTCTGAACTCCTGCCGAGAACCCAGGGATAACAGTGATGGCAGGCGGATTACGCCAGGCTCGTCGTCGCGTTGCTTGGTGTAGCGTGGGGCGACGATCAGGGTTTCATTGCTGCGCGCTCGCAGACCTGTGCACAGGCGCTGGATGGACAGAGGGACGCCGCCAATAAAGGGCAGGTAGTTATTGGTGAACATCGCCACCCGGACAGGCTTTTCGATCCAGGGCGCGGGATTGATGTCAAAGTTGCGATAATAGTCGCGGCCAACAAAGACCAGAGTGTACAGGCGCATTGCCAACAGGCTCATCAACCCCAATATCAGCAGGAAATTGACGAACCCCACATAGAACAACGAGTAGATAAAGAACCACAGGCTTTCCAGCTTTTTGAACAGAGGGTGCTGGCCAATCTCTACTGGCACCAGTTCTGTGGTGACGCCTGAAGCGCTGACCTGCACGCGCACATAGTGATAGAAGCTGCTCTCATCATTGAGTATCAGGCCGCCCGCGCCGCCAGTGGTGATAAAACGAGTCCCGGCAATCTCCCGCTCTGAATACATGGGTAGGTTGGCCGAAAATACCAGGTCGATTTGATGTTGCTTAACCAGCGTCATCAGGCGATCGACAAATTCGGCAGGTGCCAGGAAGTCGTCGTCCTCAATCAGCAGGCTGTTGTCCTCGACGTGCAGGGGTGGGTAGCCGATAAACAAGAAGGTATGCGCGGCATCGTCACTACCGAGTAGGTCGGTGAGCCATTCAAGCTGCCAGCGGAAATGGGTTTTGCCAGTGCCATCGAGAAAAATAAGTCGGCTGTCTCCGAGCGCTACCGAGAAGAAATGCGGGCCGAAGTGCTCATAAAAGCGAAAGCTGCCGAAATTGGCGTATTCATTGGAGCCGAAGGTCAGCAGATAGGGAATCTGCAGGTGGCTTAAAGTACCGTAGAGCGCGCGGTACTTATCTTCACCGCCGGCACTTACGGCGTTGCCAGCTGAGACCAGAAAGTCAGTGTTCCCCTCATTCAGTAGCGGAATGAAAGTTCGCTCGAACACACCGACCGAGTTATTGATATTGCCGACCACGGCGAAACTGAATTGCTCGGCATCTCCCAGTTTGCTATGCAACTCCAGCAGTTGCTGAGTATGCACAGCGGAAAATTCGGGTTTTGACAGGTTCAAATAGCCTTTATAGCCGATTAGGACGATGACCAATGCGATGTTCAGATAGAACAGCGCCTTGAAGGGACGCTTTCGCATCACTGCATGTCCCGCTGACGGCCAAATTCGATCTGCATCATGATCAGCCCAGCCACCATGCCCAGATAAATAGTCAGCGCCCGCCAACTGATAGTGACCAACACCAGATGCTCGACTCCTAGTAGCGTGCTGAAGAAACTACCAAATACGCCCTCGGAAATACCCGAAGCGCCAGGGGTAGGCGAGAAATACATGATGAAGGTCGTGACCACCAGCAACCCAACGCTGATCAGGTAGTCGACATCGTAATCCAGGCTGGCAATCAGCAGCGCTGGAAAACTGAACAGCGCGAGCAGGAAAATACAGGTGAAGACGATCGATAAAAGCACATCTGTGCGATTGCCGCCGATGTAGTGCTTGAAGCTGCGGGCAAATTGCAGCATCTCGCGCCGCAGTTTGAATTGCCAGCGTCGATGCCTTGCACTGTCGATCAGATGCAGCTGGCGAGCGGCATTGAAGAGGGTGGACAGCGGGACGATCAGCCAGCGTGTGCGCAGCAGTACCAGTGCGAAGAAGCCAAGATACAGCGCAATCAACAGTGCCAGCCAGCCGCCTATGGCGCCAATTACCGCCTGGTCGCGAAGCACTTCCGAGGTCAGTAGAAAGACTGGGGTCAGGGTGAAAATGAAGATCACGGCAAGTAATGTCCGGATGGTAGTCGCGGCACCGGCGACGCCGAGACTGACACCGTGGCGTTGTAGATACCACATCTGAGCAAACCCGCCGCCGGTAGCCATAGGTGTGATATTGGAAAAAAAGATGTTGATAAAAACCAGACTGAATATGCGCTTTAACGGCAGGCACTCGCCTAAAGCGCGCAAGGTGAAGTGTAGCCGTAGTCCGTCTGCGGCGAAGTAGACGGCCAGCAATACAGCAATGGGTAGCAGGGTGGACCACTGCAGCAGGCGCATATCAAAGCTGAGGCTCTGGCCGGCGAACTGGTCATAGACAGCCCAGGTACCCAAAGCGGCAAAACCCACAAACAGACAGGCGAGGGCGAATAGCCGACCCACCGAAGTACCAGGTTGAAGTGGTGCGGATTTGGAGCTACGGGGCATGGGTCGTTCACTTTATCAGGGCAAAATGCAGTTTAACGTGAATCCTCGTGGGTCCGAATACTAAAAGGCCATTTTCTTGCTCCCCGTTTGAAAGGCGTTTTCACCATGCGGGCAATGCGTTGGATGCTGTTGGCGACAGCAACGGCTTGTAAGTTCTCGCCAAGCCGTTACAATAGCGCGGCCCGTCCAGTACGGGTTTGTTATGGTGGCCCTGTCGGTCCCCTCGCAATGATTCGCCGTTAACCTGGTCAGGCCCGGAAGGGAGCAGCCACAGCGGTTATATCGTGTGCCGGGGTGTGGCTGGCGGGGCTGCCACCCAATATATCCCGCTTTATTTCTCGCTTTTACTCTCTTGTTTCTCGCCGTCGTGCATCTCGCAATGTCGCCCCGCTTTGGGTACAGTAGCGCTTGCCTTCAGATCAGACCGGACTACAGACATCCAATGAGTTATCAGGTACTTGCCCGTAAATGGCGTCCGCGCCTGTTCCGTGAAATGGTCGGCCAGACCCACGTTTTGCAGGCCCTGATCAATGCCCTGGATCATGACCGCCTGCATCACGCCTACCTGTTCACCGGTACTCGCGGTGTGGGTAAGACCACCATCGCGCGTATTCTGGCTAAATGCCTGAACTGCGAAACCGGCGTCAGCTCCGAACCTTGTGGCGTGTGTTCCGCGTGCAAAGAGATTGACGAGGGCCGTTTTGTCGACCTGATTGAAGTCGACGCGGCCAGCCGGACCAAGGTCGAAGACACCCGTGAACTGCTCGACAACGTGCAATATGCGCCGTCCAGAGGCCGTTACAAGGTCTACCTGATTGACGAAGTGCACATGCTCTCCAGCCACAGTTTCAATGCGTTGCTGAAGACGCTGGAAGAGCCTCCGGAACATGTCAAATTTCTATTGGCGACTACCGACCCGCAAAAACTCCCGGTAACCGTACTGTCCCGTTGCTTGCAGTTCTCGCTGAAGAACATGCTGCCGGAGAAGATTGTCGATCACCTCAAGCACGTGCTGGGCGAGGAGATGATCCGCTTCGACGAGGAGTCGTTATGGCTACTCGGCCGCGCCGCCGATGGTTCCATGCGCGACGCCTTGAGTCTGACTGATCAGGCCATAGCCTTCGGTAACGGTGCTTTGCAGATTGCCGATGTGCGTTCGATGCTCGGTACTATCGATCACGGCCAGGTATTCGGTCTGCTCGACGCGCTTGCGGGCCATGATGCGCCCGGCGTGTTGGCTGCCGTGGCCCAGCTAGCCGAGCAAGGTGTGGACTTTGCTGGTGTATTGGCAGAACTGATCTCTACCTTGCAGCGCGTGGCCATCGCCCAGGTATTACCCGCTGCGGCTGACAACAGCCTGGGTGACCAGGAGCGCATTCTGGATCTGGCGGGTCGCTTGAGTGGCGAAGATGTGCAGTTGTTCTATCAACTCGGGCTGCATGGCCGTCGCGATCTGCCGCTTGCGCCCGACCCGCGTGGCGGCTTCGAGATGGCCTTGCTGCGCATGCTGGCGTTTCGGCCGGGCAGTCTGTCACAGGACTCGGCCGCGCCCTCTTCGGCGCCGCCGGGAAAGTCCTCGGGGCTCAGCCAGGCCAAGGCTGAATCCCCGCTTCCCGTACTGGCCTCCGGTAGGGATGTTGCCAAGACCCATCCCACGGCCGCTGCTGATGATCACCAAGTCCGGCATGAACCGACTGAGCGCGCTGAGCCCAAGGTAAGTGCGTCGCCGGACACCAGTGAGCCAACCCCTGCCGTCGCGGCCACTGCGGCTGCTAACTCGTCTCCTGCAGTAGAACCGGTTACAGACGCTGGACAGGCTGACGGCTCTGCTGCGCCGCAGTTGACTGCGGCTTCGGCAGACACCAGTACGCGCATGCCCTCTGGGCAGCCGTTGAAGGCAGGGGTGCCAGTGAAGCCGCCACTGGAAGAGCCCCCGGCGGAATGGCTGCAGGCTATCCCGGACGATGATGCGGCTGACGATAATATTGATGTGGATGCTGATGAAGCGCTGGATATCAGCCAATATCTGGGCGACTGGCAGGCTGAAGCGGAGGCTGCCGAGACTCTGGCTGAAGAGGTGGTCCAGGCGCAGGACACTATCAGCGATCTACCGCCTGCCAGCGGCCTGGCTGCTGAATGGTTGGAGATCTTTCTGGGGCTGGGCCTCAGTGGTCTGACACAGAGCATCGCCGCGCATTGCGAGCTGGTGGAGCGATCTGCTGATGCCTGGACGTTGCATCTGGATCCCGGACACAGCGCGCTGTATAACGAGAACCATCGGCTGCGGCTGCAGCAGGCAATCAATGAGCATTTGAACCTGAGCATCACGCTGGAGGTCAAAACCACAGCGCCAGAGCAGGAAACGCCAGCGATCGCGGCTGCCAGGCGCAAGTTCAAGCGTCAGCAGGAGGCGGAATCGAGCATTCGTCAGGATCCGCTGGTCATGAGCTTGATGCAGACGTTTTCTGCAGAAATATGCGCTGAGAGTATTCGTCCGATTGACGCGGCGAAACCCTGAATTTAATTACCTTACCTTTGAAACGAGGACAGCATCATGATGAAAGGCGGCATGGCCGGGCTGATGAAGCAGGCGCAGGAAATGCAGGAAAAGATGCAGAAAATGCAAGAAGAGCTGGCTAATGCCGAAGTGACCGGGCAATCAGGTGCTGGTCTGGTGTCGGTTATTATGAATGGTCGGCATGACGTCAAACGGGTGAGTCTGGATGACAGCCTCATGAGCGAAGACAAGGAGATCCTTGAGGATCTGGTGGCGGCTGCTTTCAACGATGCAGTGCGCAAGCTGGAAACCAACAACAAGGAAAAGATGGCCGGCCTGACCCAAGGTATGAACCTGCCTGACGGCTTCAAGATGCCTTTCTGATTTATCCACTATTTGTGCAAGGCTGCTAAATGAGTTTCAGCCCTTTGATTCGCCGTTTGATTGATGGCCTGCGCGGCTTGCCGGGAGTCGGTCCAAAGACCGCCCAGCGTATGGCGCTGCATTTGCTGGAACGTGACCGCGATGTGGCTCGGCATCTGGCCGACGCTTTGCACGCCGCGATGGATGGTGTCGGCTATTGCAGCCGTTGCCGCACCCTGAGCGAGCACGACGTTTGCGCCATCTGCAGTGATCCACGACGTGACAGCAGCTTGCTGTGTATTCTGCAGAGCCCTGCGGACGTTTGGGCAGTTGAGCAGGCCGGAGGGTTCCACGGGCGCTATTTCGTGCTCAAGGGTCAACTGTCGCCGATTGACGGGTTGGGTCCTGAAGAGATCGGTATTCCCGCGCTGCTCGAAGCCGTGGAGAGATCAGCGATCGAGGAAAGCGCGGTAGCCGAGGTGATTCTGGCTACCAACCCGACGGTCGAGGGCGAAGCGACCGCGCATTATATTGCCAACTTGCTCAAGCCCAGAGGTATCAAGGTGTCGCGCATTGCGCACGGTGTGCCGCTGGGAGGCGAGTTGGAATATATTGATGGCGGCACGCTGGCCCATGCGCTGGCAGGGCGAACGCCAATCCTCTGACGTTGGCCCTGTCTGACGCCTGCCTCAACTGGCCAGGCGTCCGTCGCGATAATCGCGCAGCGCCTGTTCGATTTCTTCTCTGCTGTTCATCACGAACGGGCCGTACTGCACTATGGGTTCGCCCAACGGCTTGCCGGCAATCACCAGCACTTTCGCGCCCTCGTTTCCAGCCGATATTGCTATCCGATTGCCGGGGCCCAGCCGACCCAGACGGCTCTTGTCCAATGGCTTATCTTGTTCGCGGCCGTGGTGTGTGACCTGCCCCTCATAGACATAAAGCATGGCATTCAGGTGCATGGACAGCGGCAGCTCAACGCGCTCGCCCGGTAGCAGGTGCAGATCCAGATACAGCGGCTCGGTACTTTTGCCGGTGATGGGGCCGGATATGGAGCCCTTGCCCAGGTCGATTTCGCCCGCTATGACTCTGACCATGCCTCCACCGGAAAGCCGTTGCTCGGCGACGCTGGAAGAGGGCAAGTCGGTATAGGACGCAGGCTGCATTTTTTCCGCGCCAGGCAGATTCACCCAGAGTTGAAAGCCGCGCATCCGACCAGAGGCCTGCTGCGGCATTTCCGAATGAATAATGCCTTTGCCTGCGGTCATCCACTGCACTCCGCCCGGTTCGAGCAAACCGCGGTTGCCCAGGTGGTCCTCGTGCAACATGCGACCTTCAAGCATGTAGGTGACGGTTTCAAAGCCCCGGTGCGGATGCGATGGGAAGCCGCCAACATAGTCGGCTGCTTCATCGGAGCCAAATTCATCGAGCATCAGAAAAGGGTCAAAGCGTTCGGCACCACTGCCACCGAACACGCGTTTGAGCTTGACGCCATCACCATCTGACGCGGCTTGGCCCAGCAGCACTTCAACCAGATCGCGATTAACTGAGGTAGACATGACATATCTCCTATTAAGGTATGTCATTAGTCTAAAGAGGGATTAATCGATTAAATAGTGCAAAAAATGCCCGCTTTAAATCGATTTATTTGATCTGAAGTGTTATTCACCGGCTTTCGCTTTCAGTTCCTTGTTAATACGGTCATAGGCTTCGCAGGCGCCGTGGTCGCTGCGTGTAGGGTCACGCAATTGCAATCCCAATAACTGCTTATGCAGCTCGTTGGCTTTGGCCTGGTCACCGTCGGCGAGCCGATGGATAGTTTCAGCCACTTCCTCAGCCTTGGCTTGGGCTTCTTCGGGTGTACAGGCATAGGCTGGCAAAGCGGCCATGCCGAAGAGGGCGGTAATTACCAGACCCGTTAGTATTTTCATCAAGTAACCTCGTTGACTGCTCGTGTTAACGGCTTGCTAAACGCAAACGTTATCGTAACGACAATACTACTTCGCACCAAGCGCTGGCTTGTACCTGCGCTGCGGAGAATAAAATTGAAACAGCTAATGCCTTGCTATAGTGAATGACAGGAGTAGCTTACGCACGACAATTAATGCTCCTGCGACATTCTTTCGCACTTACTAATGAGAGTCAGCATGCTGATTTCAGTTCCCCGACTAGCTATCCTGCTGTTGTGTCTCGGAGCCGCGCCAGCGCTGGGCGAGAGCTTCAAGGTCGGATTTGGTACGGACAAACCGCCGTACATTTTCGAAGGCGAAGCACGCGGGCTGGAATACGATATTGTGCTTGCCGCATTTGCCCAGCAGCAGCGCGAAGTGCAGCCCTATCACGCGCCGCTGGAGCGTCTGCATCGTATGCTCGAACGCGGCGAGCTGGACGCCATCACCTCTACCAACACCACCAGCGGGATACCCGCGCACTATTCCGCCATCTACATCGAATACCAGAACGTGGCTGTGTCACTCGCCGCACGCAATGTGCAGCTTACGGGTATCGAGGATCTTGGTCTGTACTCGGTCAGCGCCTTCCAGCGTGCTCGGTTTCTACTCGGCGACGAGTTTCGCAGTATGGCGCTGAACAACCGCCGCTACCGGGAGGAAGCCCGCCAGGTGACCCGCAACATGCTGCTGTATGCCGGCCGAGTTGACGTCATGATTGGTGATCGGAGAATTTTTCGCGCTTTTGATCCGGTGGTGGCCGACCGTGTGGATATTCATCAGCCGGTGGTTGAACACGACTTGTTTCCTCCCACCGGCTACCGGGTAGGCTTTGTCCGGGATGCGGATCGTGACTTGTTCGACCAGGGGCTTGCGGCGATCATCGACAGCGGTGAGTATCAGCGTATTGAAGCGCGATATGCAGAGTATTGAATGCCGACTGATTCGTTGACTGAATAAACGCTGATTGCGCCCGAAACTGAGCTGATTTGTTGCGTCGCATTGGTTAGTCTCTGAGCTGACAATAACAAAAAGATCGGACATATCATGCTTATTCAACAACCGCGCCTTACCGCGTATCTCCCCTCGCTGATTCTGGTAACTCTGATGGCTACTCACACTCCTTCACTGGCGCAGGATAAAGCCCCAGCATTGCCAACTCCCGATAGCGTACGCCTGGATAAACTGCAATTGATGCAAGGTTTTCCACCCGCCGCGGACAAACAGGTGACGGCCGCTAATTTCTTGAGCGAATACCCCAAACTGCGCTGGGCATTTCACCATATGCGCGAACTGCTGCCTTCCCGCAACGTCGCCAGGGGCCCCGGCGCGGCTGTTCCGTTGCCAGCCGGAGATGATCGGCGGGCGGAGATTGATGCGCTGACCTTTACCGGCCCGGACGGTAACACACTGAGTTTTGCCGACTACCTGACGGCGTCTTTCGCGGACGCGACCTTGATCATGCTCGATGGCAAAGTCATTTATCAGGCCTATCACGAGGGAATGCCGGAACAGAATCCGCACATGATGTGGTCTATGACCAAGTCTTTCGCTGGTTTGCTCGCAACTCAGCTGATGGAGGAGGGCATCCTTGATGGCCAGACGTTGGTCACTGAATATGTGCCGGAATTGCAAGGCAGCGGCTGGGAGGGCGCCACCCTCCAGCAGTTGCTGAATATGACCGCAGATATCGACTACAGCGAAGTCTATGCCGATGCGGATTCCGACGTCATCAAGTACGCCTTCGCCGCGGGCATGCTGCCGGTCCCTGCCGACTTTGCCGGACAGCGCGAGCTGTACAGCTACCTGCCGACCATCGGCGCCGACGGTGAGCACGGCGAGCGATTCATGTATCGCACGGTGCATACCGAAGTGCTCGGCTGGGTACTGCGCAAGGCTACCGGCAAACACCTGGCGCAGCTGATCAGTGAGCGCATCTGGACCAAGCTGGGTACCGAGCATGACGCCTATCTGCTAGTGGACCGCCATGGTGCCGAGTGGGCCGGCGCCGGTATGAATGCCAGCCTGCGCGATCTGGCGCGATTCGGCGAGATGATGCGGCTTGAGGGCCGATATAACGGCGAGCAGATCGTCAGCGCCAAGGCGGTCAAAGCGATACGCGAGGGCGCCGATAGAGAAGCTTTCAAGGCTTCAGGTCGGGATTTTCAGCCAGGTTATTCCTACCGTAACCAATGGTGGATCAGCCATAACGCCGATGGGGCTTTCGAGGCGTTGGGGGTCCATGGTCAGATGATCCACGTCAACCCGACAGTTGGCCTGGTGGTGGTGCGGTTGTCGTCGCACCCGGTAGCCAGCTCAGCCTTTACGTTCCCGACCACGCTCCCGGCGATGCAGGCGCTGGCTGACCTGCTGCGCTGACAGGCAGGGCTCATTCGCTATAGGAAGTATCGCCGCGTGGGTGTTTAGTTGAACATCTCTGCCGGCACGTCGCGGCGGTGCGCCAGACTGGTGTCACCGCTGTCGGCGTGGTAGACGATGACCACATCGCCCTTGATGATCTGCTTGCGCAGTCGCTCAACGCGCTGGTCCAGGCTGGCATCATAGCCATTGTCGGTGCCGTCACGGGTAACAAAATCCTCAAGCATGCGCTCAAGGGTGGCGGGGTCCAGAAGGTCGTGGGGTATCAGCACAGTGTCTACTTCCTCGATGACATGAGCGCAGATGATACACTGCGCGGCTTGTCGATAACGTCTGGCTTGCGATGATTACAGATCCTCTGTTCTATCTTTGTGCGATTCCTGCGGTGCTTTTCTACGGTATAGCCAAAGGTGGCTTTGGTGGCAATATCGCCATTCTCTCGGTGCCGCTAATGGCACTGGTGGTCTCGCCGCAGAAAGCGGCAGCAATACTCCTGCCGATTCTTATCGTGATGGATATCACGGCGCTAAGGACCTTCCGCGGCCGCTGGGACAAGCCGAACCTGCGCATTATCATTCCGGCAGCGCTGATCGGCGTGCTGATTGGCGGTCTGACCTTTCGCCTGCTGGAGGATGCACATATACAGCTGATGATTGGCGCCATCGCGTTGGTCTTCGTATTGAACATCTGGCTCCGGCGTGAAGAGCCACCGGTGCGCGGGGCGGGAATAGTGCGCGGCGGATTCTGGGGCATCATCTCCGGCTTCACCAGCTTCGGCATCCATGCTGGCGGGCCGCCGATCAATGTCTATCTATTACCGCAGAAAATGGACAAGACACTGCTGATGGGCACTATTGCCGTGTTCTTTGCCGTGGTCAATCTGGCCAAGCTGCCGGCCTATATTTACCTGGATCAGTTCAATACCAGCAATCTTCTGACCTCGCTGGCGCTCCTGCCGCTGGCCCCAGTAGGGGTATGGCTGGGTTTCTGGATGCTCCAGCGCAGCAATGAAAAACTCATATATCAGCTGTGTTACGTCTTCCTGTTTTTTACCGGGTGCAAGCTCTTGTATGACGGATTCAGCGGGCTTTATCCCGGTTGAGTAGCGCGTCGATCACTGCATAAAGCGCGTCACGCTGGACCGGCTTGGCCAGATAATCATTCATGCCCGCTTCGACGCCAGCTTGCCGATGGCTGTCGAAAATATGCGCAGTCAAAGCGACTATGGTTACCGCGGGGAGTCGATGCTGGCGCTCGAATGCGCGTATTTGCCGGGTAGCCTCAAAACCGTCCATGACCGGCATTTCCCCATCCATGAGAATGAGCTGGAATTGCTCCGGGTTAGCGCGATACACCGCCAACGCTTCGGCCCCATTGGTCACAAGCTTGACCATACAGCCGCGTTTCTCCAGCAAGCCGCGCACCACCATCTGGTTGACCGGATTGTCCTCTGCGACCAGCACGCTGAGTGAGCGTCCGAGCGGATTGGGAAAAACATCCAGGTCATATTCGGTCGCTGCGACGTGGCTATCGCTGGCCATATCCAGTTCCGCCAAAGCCTTATGCATCTGCACTGGCGTAATGGGTGCATTGCATAGCCGGCAATGGCCTGTACCGCAGGCCGATAGCACCTGCCGCAGATGCACGGAACAGACCACCAGTGCCGCTCCGCGGTGCGCCTGCAAAGCCTGGTTTAGACTGGCGAGCTGCGTCCGATCCAGCCCGGCGGTACTGGCAAACAGCAGCCCCGATCGCTGGCTGCTGCTCAGTTGATCGAGTGAGAGCGGCTGCGGGTTGTAGCCGAAGCGCATCAGCAGCACGCGATAACTGGCAAACTCTGCTGGGTTCTGGCTGACTAGCCAGGCGGGGCGCAGCGCAGTGCTTCCTCGGCTTGCCTCTGCAGCGATGTCGGCTGTAGCCGAGACCAGCTCAAAATCCAATGTGAAACTGAAGCACGAGCCCGTCCCTGGCTGACTCTCTACTCTGATCTGGCCGCCCATCAGCTTGGCCAGCTCCTGGCTGATGGTCAGCCCCAGGCCGCTGCCGCCGTAGCGTCGGGTGGTACTGCTATCGGCCTGAGCGAAAGACATGAATAGTTGATGTCGAGCGTCCGCGCTGATGCCAATACCGGTATCGCTGATATCAAACTGCAGCCGCACAACATTATCCGGCGCGGTGGTAAGGCGGCTGACATGCACCGCGATATGCCCCTGTTCAGTAAATTTGACCGCGTTGCTCATCAGATTGAGCAGCACCTGTTTCAGCCGGGTAGGGTCGCCGATCAGTAAGCCGGGGACTTCCGGGTCCAGGCTGCAATAGATCGCCAGGCTCTTTTTCAGGGCTTCGGCGGTAAACAGGCTGCAGCTATCGGACAGGAGTTGCTCTATATCAAACTCGATACGCTCCAGACGAACCTGGCCGGACTCGATGCGAGCATAATCCAGGATGTCATTGATCACCGAGATCAAGGCATTGCCGGAACTGTTTATGGTTTCCACGTAGAAGCGCTGGTTGTTGTCCAGCCGGGTATCGCGCAGCAGTTGCAGCATGCCAAGCACGCCGTTCAACGGGGTGCGGATCTCGTGGCTCATTTTGGCCAGAAAGCGGCCCTGAGCGGCGGCCTCGAGACGCGCTTGCTGAGCCTGTTCGTCCGCTTTGTAGCGCGCTTCCTTGAGGGCGTTGATTCGGTCAGCCAGACCCAGCGAGAGAATGAACAGCTCGACGCAGATCCCCAATTTTACCCAGTCAGTGCCATAGGAAATCGCCAACTCAATGCCCAGCGAGCCGGCTGTCGAGAGCATCAATGAACACAATAACAAGCCCCAGGCCAGCGTGTAGTAGGAGCCGTAGCGAAAGCCCTTGCGCCAGACGTAAAGGCCGGTGGCGAGCAGTATCGCCGAACTGAGCAGAACGTACAGGCTGGCCGCCAGATTGTAGAGATTGAGCCCGATCAGCGGCAGGCTGATCAATGTCAGGCCAACGATGATGATGACGCAGCGCAGCAGCCAGTCGATCCTGGGAAATCGCTCCCGCGTATGCAGAAAGTGCCGGCTGAATTGGCTGGCAACGATGCAGTGCAGGAACATCAGGCTGTAGATCGAGATCGACTGGAAACTGACGCCCATGGGTAGCCACTTCCACAGCAGCCCATCGAACGCCGCCATGAACAGCAACATGTTCATGTTGTAAATCAGGTACCAGAGATAGCTGCGTTCGCGCAGCGCCATGTACAAGAACAGGTTGTAGGCAAACAGGCCGAGCAATACGCCGTAGAACAGGCCGTTGGCGAGCATGCTGACTTCCAGATTTGCCGCGGCGGCGGGCCAGGTGGAAAAGTACAGGGGTACAAACACGGTACTGCTGGTTTCCACCCGCAGGTAGAAGTCGTTACGCCCGGGCGTCAGCTCCACCGGCATCCAGGGGTTGCGCACCTGCATCGGCCGCTCACCGAGCAATAGATGATCGCCACTGTGTTGTTCGCGCATCGGCTTGTCCGCGCCGAATTGAAACAGTTGCAGGTTGTCGAGAATCGGATAATTGATTTCGATTACGCCGCTGATGCTGGCACTGGAAGGGTTGTCGATGGCGAAGCGCAGCCACCAGGCGGAGCCCGTTTTGCCCATGTTGGGGTATTTCCCCGTCACCGGCTGCCAACTGCGTCCCGAGCTATCATGAATCTGATCGACACTGAACCCTGCCTCTGGGTCTTCCAGCAACAACACGTGGGAGGATAGATTGACGCGCAGATCGGTCTGCTCTATCAACAGGGGTTCGACCGTCTGCGCATGCGATGGGAATGCCAGCAGAAAGGAGCAGCAAAGTAACAACAGCCTTAGCGACAGGGCCATCCGATGCAAACCTCTAGGTGCCTGTCGATTATTGGAATGTTATTGAGACAAGGCTTGCTTGAATGTAGCACAGGCGCGGGTTCTGTGGGCATGGCCCGGACAGCTAAGCGCGCTTCAGGATGTCAGTTGACCCCGAATGAGTTGGCGCAGCAGAAAGCGGCTGGGATGCACGGCCTGGAAGAGATCGCTGGGTAGCGGCAGCGCTTCGCCGGTGACCAGCGCAGCAATCAACTCGCCGCTAAGCGGGCAACTGATCAGTCCACGCGAGCCGTGGGCCGCGTTGATAAACAGTCCAGGGAGCCAGGGCGAGTTTGTGGATGGCTGTTTCGATGCGTCCTTGCCCAACACCGCATACGCGCGCTGGAAGCTGACGGCATCGACTAACGGCCCAACCAGAGGCAGATAGTCCGGGGTGGTGCACCGCATGGCCGCGCGGGCCTTCAGAGTAGCCGGGTTCAGCTGGTCTCGCTGCAGCGCGCGGGCCAGGGAGGGTGACAGACTATCGAGCAAGGCTAGGTTGCTGTGGTTTTCCTCGGCACTGGGCTGCGTATCATCACGGTCAAAACGAAAGCTGGCGCCCAGATGATGCTCGCCCTGACGCGCCGGGGAGATGTAACCTTCGGCGCAGATCACGCTACGCAGCCGCGCACTGTGCTCGGTAGCGGGGAGATGGGTAATCTGACCGCGTATGGCTTTGAGCGGCAGGTGTGTGGTCTGGACAAATTTCTGACTGTCCGCCGCACTGCAGATAACCGCCACCTGCGCCTGGGCAAGCAGGTGCCCTTCAGCATCCAGCGCCTGCCATTGGCCTGCTTGATATGCCAGATTCAGCGCTTCGCTGTGGGTCTTCAAGGTTATGGCCGGATGCCGCAACAGCGTCTGGCACAGGGCCGGTGGATTGACCCAGCCGCCTTCCGGAAAAAACAGGCCAGGGTGATCAATGACAACGCCGGCTATTTCGCTTGCCTGTTGCGCATCCACACCGTGCAGAAAGCGTTGCGGATAGCCGGCTACCGCCAACTTTTGCAGACGTGCAGATTCCTTGCCGGTGGCGCCCAGCTGCAGCACGCCGCAGGGCTCCCAATGCTCTCCATCGCGCGGGAGTACCTCGTGCAATAGCCGCAGGCTGTAGGCATAACTACTCTGGATAAAGCGTGAGAGCGGTGTCTGATGCGGCGACAGTTTGCAATAGAGTATGCCCTGCGGGTTGCCGGACGCTTCCTGTGCAGCGGCTGGATGGCGCTCGATTATGGTTACCTGCCAGCCGCGACGGGCCAGGGCGAAGGCGCTGCAGCAGCCAGCCAGCCCGGCACCGATGATGATTGCAGTGTGCCTGCCCTGGAATGGTTTGGGCCGGGCATACCAGGGCGCTGCCCAAGGCAATGAGCCGCTGCGTTGCAGGCTTCCGGCGAGCATATGGCGTTTGTGTTTGTGCCCTGGGACTTTGTGCATGTCAAAGCCGGCGGCGATAAGCCCGCGCCGTACCTCGCCGACGCTGGTATAGGTGGCGACTGTTGTGCCCGGCTGCGAGAGTCGCGCCATCTGTTGATACAGCGCGGGTTGCCACATGGCCGGATTTTTCGCCGGGGCAAAGCCATCGAGAAACCAGGCATCTACACGAGCGTCGAGCTGCGGCAGGGTGTCGAGCATATCGCCAACCAACAACGTCAGGGTCACCCGCCCTTGGGCCAGAACAAATTGTTGCCAGCCGGGAGCCAGATCCGTGTATTGAGCTTCAAGAGTCTCGGCCCAGGGCTGCAGCTCGGGCCATAGGCGCTGCGCACGCTTAAGGTCACAGGCAGATAGCGGGTATTTTTCGCAGCTGACGAAATGTAGAAAAGCAGATGCTGGCGCGCATTGATCCCATAGCTGCCAGGCGGCAAGGAAGCTTCTGCCGGTACCGAAGCCGGTTTCGCCTATGCAGAAATGACCGCCCTCAGGTAAGGCCGCCCAGCGCTGAGCCAATTGGTTGTGGCGCAGGAACACATGCCGTGCTTCGTCCAGGCCGGATTCACTGGAGAAATACACGTCGTCAAACTGTTCCGAAAACGGTTGCCCGTCGGCTGACCAACTGAGGGTGGCAAAGGGTGATGGCGAGTTCACGACGGCTCCTGCGGTGTATCCGCAGGCATTGTAACCGCGAACGCGGCATATTAAATGCGCTGTTGTCTAGCTGGAGCAAGAGCCGCCCGGTGCAATCGATGCTTGATTAGCTCGGCGCTCAATTGATGTTGGGCAATATCAGCAATACCCAAGTAGCAACAAACACCAGGGCAACGGAAGCACATCTGCCTTTGATTCGCTGTTTCATAATGACCACCTTTTATTATTGTTGGCAGTTGCCTGGGTAAGGCCTGCGGCGCCAGCCGGGTTGTGGCTTGTGCGCTAATGTACGTTGACCTATAAGGCCGTTATGCAAAGTCTGACTGCAACGGGGGTTACCCGTTCAACACTTGGTGCTGCAACTACAGGGTAGATGTTTTCATCTTCGTGCGTTAGATGAATTGGCTACTTTAAAGAGTCACATTGTCGCCAACTAGAATGACGTTGTCATGACAATGTCATCATTAATTCTGTCATTTTTGCCGAGGGCGATAGAGCGCCGCTTTTGTCAGCGGGATTGAGCGTTTTGGTCATTGTCGCGCTCGCTGTCAGGAGTAGGGTAACTGTCAGACGTCATCACGGAGAGTCCCATGACCGAAGCATTTATTTTCGACGCCGTACGCACCCCGCGCGGTAAAGGCAAAAAGGACGGATCGCTTTATAGCGTCAAGCCGGTGAACCTGATAGCAGGCCTGTTGCGCAGCCTGCAACAACGCCAGAACCTGGACACCAGTCAAGTGGATGACATTGTGCTCGGCTGCGTAACGCCGGTGGGCGATCAGGGCGCAGATATCGCCAAGACCGCAGCGCTGGTGGCCGAATGGGATGATCGGGTTGCCGGAGTGCAGATCAATCGCTTTTGCGCGTCGGGTCTGGAGGCGGTGAATCTGGGTGCGATGAAAGTGCGCTCCGGATTCGAGGATCTGGTGGTCGTGGGTGGGGTCGAATCCATGTCACGGGTGCCCATGGGTTCCGATGGTGGCGCGTGGGCGATGGACCCGGAAACCAATCTACGCGCGCATTTTGTTCCGCAAGGCATAGGTGCTGACTTGATCGCCACCCTCGAGGGTTTCAGCCGCGAGGATGTTGACGCCTTCGCGCTGCGCTCCCAGCAAAAGGCGGCCAGCGCCCGCAACCGCAATGCTTTTGCTCGCACGCTGGTACCGGTCACCGACCAGAACGGTATCGTGCTGTTGGATAACGATGAATTTATTCGCGCGGATACCACGCTGGCAGGTCTGGGTGCGTTGAAGCCGAGTTTCGAGATGATGGGGCAGATGGGCTTTGATGCCGCAGCGCTGTCCCGGTACCCGCAGGTGGAGCGTATTCAGCACGTACACACCCCCGGCAACAGCTCGGGGATTGTAGATGGCGCCGTGGCGATGCTGATTGGCTCCCAGGACAAAGGGCGCGCGTTGGGCCTCACCCCCCGGGCCCGCGTAGTAGCGACCGCCGTGACCAGTACCGATCCCACCATCATGCTCACCGGCCCTGCTCCGGCCACCCGCAAGGTCCTGGCTCGCGCCGGGTTGAGCATCAATGACATCGACCTGTTCGAGGTCAACGAAGCGTTCGCCTCCGTGGTCATGCGCTTTATGAAAGAAATGCAGGTGCCGGAAGAGAAGGTCAACGTCAATGGCGGCTCCATCGCCATGGGCCATCCACTCGGCGCGACCGGCTGCATCATTCTGGCAACGTTGCTTGATGAGCTGGAGGCCCGGCAGCTGCGCTACGGCCTGGCCACGCTCTGTGTCGGCGGCGGCATGGGTATCGCGACTATTATCGAGCGACTTTGATGCGAGCAGACAGGAATCGACCATGACAGATGCTATTGAGTACCGGAAAAGCGCGGATGACATCGTTACGCTGACGCTGGATATGCCCGGTCAGAGCGCCAACACCATGAACGCGGTCTACCGCGAGGCCATGGCGACGACCATTGCGCGTCTGGAAGCCGAGCGCGAGCAGATTGCCGGGGTGATTGTGACCTCGGCAAAGAAGACCTTTTTCGCTGGCGGGGATCTTAACGAGCTGATCAAGGTGACTCCGGCCGACGCCGAGAGCTTTTATCACATGGTGCTAGGTCTGAAGGCACAGTTGCGGCGCCTGGAAACCCTCGGCAAACCGGTGGTCGCGGCGATCAATGGCGCGGCTTTGGGCGGCGGCTGGGAGCTGGCGCTGGCGTGCCACTACCGTATTGCGCTGGACCAGCCGCATGTGCAGTTGGGGCTACCGGAGGTGACTCTGGGCTTGTTGCCTGGCGGCGGCGGTGTTGTGCGCATGGTGCGCCTGCTTGGCGTGGAGAAAGCGCTGCCGTATCTTGCCGAAGGCAAGCAGTTGCGGCCAGCTCAGGCGCTGGCCGCGGGCCTGATTCATGAGCTGGCAGACAGCCGTGAAGACATGCTGGCGAAAGCGCGAACATGGATACTGGCTAACCCTGGGGCGGTTCAGCCCTGGGATAGCAAAGGCTACAAGTTGCCCGGCGGCACGCCGAGCCATCCGGCGCTGGCGCAGATGCTGCCGATTGCACCTGCGCTGCTGCGCAGCAAGACCCAGGGCTGTTTCCCGGCACCGGAGAAGATTTTGTGCGCCGCGGTGGAAGGTGCTCAGGTGGATTTCGACACCGCGCAGCTGATCGAGACCCGCTACTTTACCGAGTTGGCCACCGGCCAGGTGGCCAAGAACATGATCGGCACCTTCTGGTTTCAGCTGAACCAGATCAAGGCCGGGGGGTCACGGCCTGCCGGGTTTGACAAGGTGTTCACGCGCAAGTTGGGCGTGCTGGGTGCCGGCATGATGGGCGCTGGTATCGCCTATGTGGCGGCATCAGCGGGCATTGAGGTGGTCCTCAAGGATGTCTCCACCGAAGCGGCAGACAAGGGCAAGGCCTACTCCGCCGGATTACTCGACAAGAAGCTATCCCGCGGTCAGACCACTGAGCAGAAGCGTGAGGCGATACTCGCACGGATCCATCCCACTATTGATGAAGCAGATTTCGCCGGTTGCGACCTGATTATTGAAGCGGTATTTGAGGATCGAGAGCTCAAGGCCAAGGTCACCCAGGCGGCTGAGCAGCATGCTCTGGCAGACGCGGTTATTGCCTCCAATACCTCTACGCTGCCGATTACCGGCCTGGCCTCGGCCATCAAACAGCAGGACAGATTTATCGGCCTGCATTTCTTCAGCCCGGTCGACAAGATGCCGCTGGTGGAGATTATTCGCGGTCAGCACACCAGTGATGAAACGCTCGCGCGTGGTTTTGATTTTGTCATGCAGATCAACAAAACGCCGATAGTGGTCAATGACAGCCGCGGGTTTTTTACCTCCCGCGTGTTCAGTACCTTTACCAGTGAAGGTATCGCGATGCTCGGCGAGGGCGTGCCAGCCGCATTGATCGAGAATATCGCGCGTCAGGCGGGCATGCCGGTGGGTCCGCTGGCGGTATCCGATGAAGTGTCCATGAGTTTGATGAGCCATATCCGCGAGCAGACCCGACGAGACCTGATTGCCGAAGGCAAGAGCCTGCCCGAGCACCCGGCGTTCAACGTTATCCAGCAGATGGTTGAGACCTTCAAGCGCCCGGGTAAAGCGGCAGGGGCGGGGTTTTATGAGTACCCCAAGGACGCCCGCAAGCATTTGTGGTCAGGCCTGAAGGCGCAGTTTGAAAAACCCGAGGCCATGATTCCGCAGCAGGATGTTCGCGACCGGCTGCTGTTTATCCAGGCGATTGAAACAGTTCGCTGTGTCGAGGAGAAAGTGTTGTTGTCCACGGCGGATGCCAACATCGGCTCGATTTTCGGTATCGGCTTTGCAGCCTGGTCCGGTGGGGCGCTGCAATTCATCAATCAGTATGGTTTGCAGGCTTTTGTCGCGCGGGCGCGCTATCTGGCGGAGCAATATGGCGAGCGGTTCGAGCCACCGGCATTGTTACTGGAGAAGGCTGCCAGCGGCTCGACTTTTTGAACTCAGAGTAATTGATCGGTTCGTGCCGCCATGATCAGATCATTGCGGTGCACACCGCCCAGTGAGTGGCTCCACCAACTGACTGTCACCTTGCCCCATTCCGTTAGCAGGGCAGGGTGGTGGCCGGCCTTTTCCGCCAATTCGCCGACCTTGTTGGTGAAATGCAGGGCCTGGGCAAAGTCATTGAAATGGTAGCGCTTTTCGACCCGAGATATTCCATCGACCTGTTTTAAAGTCCATTCCTGTAATTCGTCCAGTAACTCCTCGATAGCCTCTTCATCCATCGCAGTGGCGGCTGAATCGCTGGTATTCAAGGATTCATGTGGCAACGTACTCATACTGTTTCTCCTATTGCCTGTGGGTGATTTGAGCATAGCAGTCAAGCTGCTGTCCTAGGATTGAGTTTGTGCCAAGGCGTATCATGGGCGGCTTGCTAGGACATCAGAGGAATATGCATGCATCAACGTTGGCTGAGCGAGAGCTTGCGTTTTATCGGCTGGAGGCCAGACAGCACCAGTCACCAGGAAAAGCTGATCTCCGCGCTGGGAGCGACCCTGTCGCTACTGGTTGTGTATTGGGTCACGCACATAGGCCTGGACGGCGACGGCGCACTCTGGGTCACCGGCTCAATGGGCGCCAGCGCGGTGCTGGTGTTTGCCATGCCACATGGCGCGCTTTCGCAGCCCTGGTCAGTGGTCGGCGGGCAGGTCATCTCCGCCAGCTTCGGCGTGGCTTGCATGCAATGGTTGCCCGCCGGCCCCTGGGTGGCGGCCTTGGCGGTGGGAGGCAGTATTTTCCTGATGATGTATTTGCGTTGCTTGCACCCGCCTGGCGGGGCGACGGCAATGATTGTGGTCCTCGGCGGGCCTGCGGTGGAGAGCGCCGGATTTCATTTTGTGCTTTATCCGATTCTGCTGGATGCGCTGGTGATCGTCGCAGCGGCGTTGTTGTTTAATAACCTGTTTGAATGGCGGCGGTATCCGTTGTCGTTATCCCACCATCAGGTGGCGCGCCCGCCGGGCATCGCACCGGAAGATTTTCACCACGCCCTGCGGCAGATGAATTCCTACGTCGATATTGAATTCGACGATCTGCTCAAGCTGGTCGAGTTGGCCAATAAACATGCCAAGACGGAAGGCGTTGCTGAGAATGACCTGGTGGCGGGCGCTTTTTATAGCAACGGTTTGCCGGGCAGCAATTGGTCAGTGCGTGAGGTGCTGCAGGTCGAGGCCAGGCGGCCGGGGCGCTATGGGCGGGTGCGCTATAAAACCATCAAAGGCCAGGGCGAGGGAAGCGGCGGCATGTGTCGCCTGTCGACCTTTATCACCTGGGCGCGCTACCCGGTGGCGCAGGATGAGACCGGTTGGCACAGGGTGCGCTCTGCGGATAAGCCAAAGGTCTAAGCTCATTACGACGTTGGTCGAATGGCTTGACCGGTTGTTCATAAGGAGACTGGTCCAATGTTTTGGTGACCTTATCTACCCCGATGTAGATGTGCTGCTCTCCTTAGGCTGCTACCCGCAAGGGCGCAGCCATTTTTTTGCTACAGATGCGCCCAGATCGGTTATTACCCGGTGGAGCGGAACAGTTGCTGAGGCAACCTGAGCCCATCTGTAGCTATGGTGCTGGCTGGCGCGAGCCTACAATACCGCGTCCCTTCGCAAGCTTAGAGTTCCCACCATGCACGTCTCTTCTGGTCGCTGGTTATACGGTTTCGTTCTGGCGATGATCACCACCGTGCTATGGGCCGTGCTGCCGATCATGCTCAAGGAAGTGCTCAAAGGCATGGATCCGTACACCGTGACCTGGTATCGCCTGTTCAGCGCCGGGCTGGTGTTGTTCATCTGGTTGGCGGTGAAGCGGCGCTTGCCGTCGATTCGTGCGTTGTCGAGCAATAATCGCTGGTTGCTGGTAGTGGCGATTGTCGGGTTGGCCTGCAACTACGTATTTTATCTGATGGGCCTGAGCCGACTGACTCCAGGCACCATGCAGCTGATGATTCAGACGGCGCCGATCATGTTGATGTTCGGCAGTATGCTGGTATTCCGCGAGCGTTTTGGCCTGGGCCAGGTGTTGGGCGTATTGGTGCTGCTGCCGGGCTTTGTACTGTTCTTCAACCAGAGGCTGGTGGAGCTGTTCACGCAGATGAGCAGTTATACCCTGGGTATTCTGATTACCCTGGCTGCGGCATTGACCTGGGCGCTGTATGGTCTGGCGCAGAAGCAGCTGCTGACCATCTGGTCTTCGGTCACCGTCATGATGGTGATTTACCTGGCCTGTTCGGTACTGTTATTGCCGTTGACCAATCCCTTATCGGTACTGGATCTGACCGGGCTGCAATTCTGGCTATTGGTTGCCTGCTGCCTGAATACCCTGATTGCCTACGGCGCCTTCGCAGAAGCGCTGGTGCACTGGGAGGCGTCACGGGTCAGTGCGACCATCGCGACTACGCCGCTGTTTACCTTCAGCATGGTCGCCCTGGGCTCCATGCTCTGGCCGACTGTGGTGCAACCAGAGCTGCTCAATAGCCTGGCCTATCTTGGTGCGTTAATGGTGGTGGTGGGGTCGGCGCTGGTGGCGTTGGCGCCGAGCCTGATCCAGAATCTGAAGAATCGCCGTCTACGCCGGCTGGCAGTGACGCCGCCACCGGCGGGCTCCTGAGGTAAGCCAACGGTTCAGACTTCGCGGCCAGGCGGCCGTTCCTACCAGTGACTGCCTATTCTCTGTAGGAGCGGCCGCCCGGCCGCGAAAGGGCTCAGTCTCCCTGTCCCAGCATGGCTTCGGGCCTGACAGCCTGATCGAATTCGCTGTCGCTCAAATACCCCAGTGCCAGCGCCGCCTGTTTCAACGTACTGCCTTCCTTGTAGGCTTTCTTGGCTATGTCGGCCGCCTTGTCATAACCGATCACCGGGTTCAGCGCCGTCACCAGCATCAAACTGTTGTCCAGATGTTCACGCATGCGCTGGGTATCGGGCTCCATGCCCTCAACGCAGTGCTCGCGGAAGCTGTTGCAACCGTCGCTCAACAGGCGAATGGACTGCAGCAATGTATGGATGATCACCGGCTTGAACACATTGAGCTGCAGATGCCCGCTACTCGCGGCCATGCCCAAAGTCACATCGTTGCCCTGCACCTGGCAGGCAATCATCGACAGCGCTTCGCATTGGGTCGGATTGACCTTGCCGGGCATGATCGAGCTGCCGGGCTCATTGGCTGGCAGCCTGATTTCGGCAAAGCCGGCGCGCGGGCCACTGCCAAGTAGGCGCAGGTCGTTGGCCAGCTTCATCAGCGTAGTCGCCAGCTGCTTGCAGCCAGCATGCAACTGTACCAGCGGTTCGTGGCCGCTGAGCGCGGCGAACTTGTTCTCGGCGCTGGTAAACGGCTGGCCGGTAAGCTCGGCTATTTCGCTGGCAAAGGCCTCGGCGAAGCCGGCGGGCGTATTTAGCCCGGTGCCCACCGCCGTGCCGCCCTGAGCTAGCGCGTAAACGCCGGGCAGCGCCTGTTCCAACGCCTGCAGGCCCATATCCAACTGGGCGACAAAGGCCGATAGCTCCTGGCCGAAGGTCACTGGGGTGGCGTCCATCAGGTGCGTGCGCCCGATCTTTATCAGGTCGGCATATTGCTGCGCCTGACGCTGCAGTTGCTCACGCAGCGCGGTAACCGCCGGGATCAGCGCATTGCGGGTCTGCAGCGCAGCGGCAATATGCATCGCAGTAGGAAAAGTATCATTGGAGCTTTGCGAGCGGTTCACGTGGTCATTCGGATGCACTGGCGACTTGCCGCCCGGTGGGCCGCCAGCCAACTCGTTGGCGCGCCCGGCGATCACCTCGTTGGCGTTCATATTGCTCTGCGTACCGCTGCCGGTTTGCCATACCGACAGGGGGAAGTGCCCATCCAGCCGGCCATCGATCACTTCGTCGGCGGCACGCTCGATGAGCTGTGCGGTGTCTGCGTCCAATTTTTCGAGCTTGAGGTTGGTGCGCGCCGCGGCCTTTTTGATCAGCCCCAGGGCGTGCACCACTGCCAGAGGAATACGCTCTTCGCCTATGGCAAAATGATGCAGTGAACGTTGGGTCTGCGCACCCCAATAGCGATCAGCCGGGACATCAATATTCCCCATGCTGTCGGATTCGGATCTTGTGCTCATGCTGACTCTCCGCGTTGGTGTATGGTGTCTCGGGCTGTCAGTATAGGCCCTTGACCCTTATGACCTACGAAAGCGGGAAAAGTCCATGCGAAGCTCGATCCTGCCAACGGCTGGTTGGCCAATGTTCTCGGCACTGTTTATCTCATTGCTGCTTATCGCACCACTGGCGCAAGCGGATGAAGCTTCGCACCGGGCCAGTGCCGAGCGTTTTCTGAAACTGGCCAATGCCGACGAGATGACCGCGCCGGTGTACCAGCAGGTAGCGCGCATGCTTACCGCGCAGTTCTCGCAGATGGGTGGCTCGATGCAGTACGAGTCGATACTGCGCAAGTACCAGCAGCGCGCCCGGGCCGAGCTGGATAAAACCCTGGCATGGGACGCGATGCGCGACGAGTTGATTGATCTCTACCTGCCGCTGTTCAGTGAGCAGGAGTTCGAGCAATTGGCAGCGTTTTACCAGTCCGACGTTGGACGCAAGTTGATGACGCATTTGCCAGAGCTGACCCAAGAATCCATGGCGATCAGCAGTGGCCGCGTCGAGGAAAAAGTCGGGCCGCAGATTCAGGCGTTGATCGAAGAGATGGGCGCAGAGATCGAAGAGCAGCAAGCCGATCTGCGCTGACATAGCGCGCCGGGTTACACTGGGTTCATGAGTATTGAGTAACTGTATTGTGGAGAAACATGATGACTAGCAGCACAACGCCAACCCAAAACGCACTTCAGCAAGCCATGCAGAACTTGGCGCCGGAGCATCTGGAGCTGGTCAATGAAAGTCATATGCACAGCGTACCGCCGGGATCGGAATCGCACTTCAAAGCGGTGGTGGTCAGCCAGCAGTTTGTTGGCCTGAACGCGGTCAAGCGGCATCAGGCGGTCTATCGTTCGCTGGGTGATCTGATGGCAAGCATTCATGCACTGGCGCTGCATACCTACACCCCTGAAGAATGGGCGGCTCGGCAGCAGGCGCCTGCGTCACCCAATTGCCTGGGCGGCAGCAAAGCGGACGCCTGACTTGGATCCTGCGCTCTGCTAGAATTCGCGCCTCAATGGGTGCGCCCTTTACGGGGGCGATAACTGTATTGCCGAGGTAATTCATGTCGCAGATTGTTGTTGTAGCGCTGTACAAGTTCGTCACGCTGGAAGATTTCGAAGCCAAACGCCAACCGCTGCTGGATGTGCTGACCCGTTACGGCGTCAAAGGCACGTTATTGCTGGCGCGTGAGGGGATCAACGGCACCATCGCCGGCCCGCGCGAAGGGATGGATCGAGTGCTCGATTGGCTGCGCGCGGATCCGCGTTTGAGCGACCTGGATCATAAGGAGTCGCTGTGTGACGAGATGCCATTCTACCGGACCAAGGTCAAGCTGAAAAAAGAGATCGTCACCATTGGTGTGCCGGATGTCAGTCCCAACGAGACGGTAGGTACTTATGTCGAGCCGGGTGACTGGAATGCGCTGATCAGTGATCCAGAGGTGCTGCTGATCGACACTCGCAATGACTACGAGGTGTCGATCGGTACCTTTGAAGGCGCACTCGATCCGCAGACCAAAAGCTTCCGCGAATTTCCCGAGTACATCAAGGCCCATTACGATCCCGAGAAGCACAAAAAGGTGGCGATGTTCTGCACCGGCGGCATCCGCTGTGAAAAAGCCTCCAGCTATATGCTGCAACAGGGCTTTGACGAGGTGTATCACCTCAAGGGCGGCATCCTGAAGTACTTCGAAGAAGTGCCCGCCGAGCAAAGCAAATGGAATGGCGAGTGTTTCGTCTTTGATAACCGCGTGACGGTGCGTCATGACCTGGCACCCGGGTCGTTTGACCAGTGCCATGCCTGTCGACACCCGATTTCGGCTGAAGAAAAAGCCGCTCCGCAGTATGAAGAAGGCGTGAGCTGCCCGCGTTGCTATGCCAGCCTGCCAGAAAAGACCCGGCGCCGGGCTGAAGAACGGCAGAAGCAGGTGCGCCTGGCCAAGCTGCGCAATCAACCGCATCCCATTGGCCAGCCACAGGCCATGGCATCCCCGGGCGGAGCCCCCAACAAACCCTGACGGAGTTACGGCCATGACCCAGCGCCTGTTGTATGTAATGGATCCCCTGTGTTCATGGTGCTGGGGTTTTGCGCCGGTGATCGATGCGATTCAGGCTGCATATCCTGAGCTAGCCATTCATATGGTCGCCGGCGGATTGCGGCCGGGGCAGCGCGACCCGCTTGATGCCGCCAGTCGCGAGGCGCTGGGCGAGCACTGGGAAGCGGTGGAGATTGCCTCGGGTCAGCCCTTTTTGAGTCCGGACGACCTGCCTGAAGGCTTTGTCTATAATACGGAGCCACCATGCCGCGCGCTGGTGGTAGGTCGGGAGCTGGACGCCAGCAACGTATGGACGCTGGTCAAGGCCATCCAACACGCATTTTACGCCCAGGCGCTGGATGTGACGCAGACGGCGCTATTGGTCGATCTTGCCGAACAGGTTGGTTACGACCGCCGGGCGTTCAGTGAAAGCTTCGACGCCGAAATTACTCGGGCGGCGATTGCGGCTGATTTTTCCTGGACGCGCGACCTCGGCATTGCCGGTTTTCCCACCCTGTTGGCCCAGCGCGATGGGCAATTGGCGCTGCTCACCAACGGCTATCAGTCGGCTGACGAGGTAATGCCGTTGCTGGATCGCTGGGTGGCAGCGGGAGAGGCCCGGCAGCCAGCATGCTGAGCACTGCGCTGCACCTGGCGTTGCATACGCTGGTTCCATTGGCGGTGGCGCTGCTGTTTTTCCGGAGCCAATGGAAGAAAGCCTGGTTGATCATGCTCCTGACCATGCTGGTCGATCTCGACCACCTGGTCGCCGAACCGATTTTCGACCCGGGTCGCTGCTCAATCGGCTTTCATTTTCTGCACAGTTATTCCGCCATCGGCGCTTATCTGTTGATGACGCTCTGGCAGCCGCTTAGATTGGTGGGCTTGGGACTGCTGATCCATATGCTGGTGGATGCCAGCGACTGCTGGCGAATGGCAGGGTTTCCACTTTTGTAGGCAATAAAAAAGGGCCGGGTAATTCCCGGCCCTTTTTATCTGCGCTGAACAAGCGCGGTGACAGTCGAATCAATGGCACCCGATTCAGTGGCGTGAAAGCAGAGCCGGCTTGGGCTTGTCTTCAGGGGCGTGGAACAACAGGAAGAGTTGCGTGAGGATTTCGGGGATGTGCTGCATCATGTCCTCGACCATATCCTCATCCTGAGCGATTTCGGCAAACTCTGGCTGATCATCGAACAGTCCGGAGCCGACCATGATCGGTAACAGCAGCTCGCTCACGGTCTCTTCGTCCCGGCTGAACCAGTCTTCTTCACGCAGGAATACACCTTCCAGAAAACCAACGCACCAGCTGCGCAGGTCCGACAGGTCCGGCTCGTCGCCGAGGGTCAGATCGCACGGTGGCTCAAGCTCTTCATCACTGGACAGGTCGCGGGCGATTTCCGCCTTGAGTTCGCGCAGCGAGCCTTCGATATCAGTTTTCTGCGCTTCGTCCTGGTAGTTGGGTTCTTCAGCAAAAAGCTCCGCGATCCATTCCTCTTCGGGTACTTCGACGGGGCTGATGCACAGCGCGGTGAGATAGCCATGGCCGGCAAGATAATCAAGCGCTTCATCGTGCAGGTCATCGGCATCGAGAAACTGCTGCAAGCGCTCGAGTTGGTCGGCAAAGGACATGGGACACCTCATAATCAGAATTGTTAATCATTGTACGCGCGCACTGGTTTTTTTGCCAAAAGCGCGGTGTATTTGTGCGCAGAAACACGGATGCAATCCCGAGGGCTGTTATAATTTGCCGCCTGTAAAAGGCCAGTCCACTTCGATCAAGGGAGACTCATGCGCGAGCAAGCTCTGGAACGGCTCAAGGAAATCTTCGGCTACGCCGAGTTCCGTGGTCAGCAGGCAGACATTATCGACGAGGTGGCGCAAGGCCGCGACGCGTTGGTACTGATGCCCACCGGCGGCGGCAAATCATTGTGCTACCAGATCCCTGGGTTGCTGCGTGATGGCTTGACGGTGGTGGTCTCGCCGCTTATCGCGCTGATGGACGATCAAGTCGCTACGCTCAACGAGCTGGGCCTCAAGGCCGCGGCGCTGAACTCCACCTTGACTGATCAGGCGCAGCGCGAAATCGCCGAGCAGATGCGCGCCGGCGATCTGGATTTTCTCTATCTGGCTCCCGAGCGCTTGCTTAAACCGCGCACGCTGCATTTTCTGCAGAGTTTGAAAATCAGCTTGTTCGCGATTGACGAGGCTCATTGCGTATCCCAGTGGGGGCATGATTTCCGTCCGGAATATCTTCAGCTAGGCCAGCTCGCGGAGCTGTTCCCCGATGTGCCGCGCATGGCCCTGACGGCTACCGCTGATGAGCGCACCCAGGGCGACATCACCCAGCGCTTGAAACTGGAAGCCGCGCGCTGCTTCATCTCCGGCTTTGACCGGCCGAATATCTTTTATCGGATTGTGCCCAAGGACAAACCGCGTCAGCAGTTGTTGAACATGCTTGCCCGGCACAAGGGCAACGCCGGAATCGTCTATTGCCTGTCGCGCAAGAAAGTCGATGAAACCGCGGCCTGGCTGAGTGCGCAGGGCTGGCCGGCCTTGCCTTATCACGCCGGGCTGCCGTCGGAATTGCGGGCCACGCATCAGAAGCGTTTTCTCAATGAGGAAGGCCTGATCATGGTCGCGACCATTGCCTTCGGCATGGGCATCGATAAGTCCAACGTGCGCTTTGTCGCGCATATGGATTTGCCCAAGAGCGTTGAAGCCTATTATCAGGAAACCGGCCGAGCCGGGCGCGATGGGTTGCCGGCCGATGCCTGGATGGCCTACGGGCTGCAGGACGTGCTGATGCTGAATCAGATCATGGCCAACTCCGAGGGCGACGAACGACACAAGCGCATTGAACGGCACAAGCTGGATGCGATGCTCGGGCTCTGTGAAATCACCACCTGCCGCCGACAGATGCTGCTCGATTATTTTGGCGAAACCATGCCCGAGCCGTGCGGCCATTGTGACAACTGCGTGGAGCCGGCAGCCACCTGGGATGGCAGCGAGGCGGCCAAGATGGCTTTATCTTCTGCCTACCGCAGCGGCCAGCGATATGGCGTAGGGCATCTGATCGATATTCTGCTCGGCCGCGATAATGAAAAGATTCGCAGTGCTGGCCACCAGCATCTGTCCACCTATGGTATCGGCAAGCAGCTGTCAGAACAGGAGTGGCGCTCGGTATTTCGCCAGTTGATCGCCCGTGGTCTGGCTGAGATTGATCTGGATGGCTATGGCAGCCTGCGCCTGTCGGACAGCTGCCGGCCGCTATTGCGCGGGGAAGAAACCCTGGCGCTGCGCAAGGATGTCAGCCGCTCGGCGGCGCTACCCTCGCGCTCGGAAAAGGCCGTGGTGGCCGACGCCGACAAGCCGCTGTGGGAAGCCTTGCGGGCGTTGCGCAAGCAATTGGCCGAGTCGCATGGCGTGCCGCCCTATGTCATCTTCCCCGACTCCACGCTGGTCGACATGCTGCGTCAGCGTCCGGCCAACCTGCAGGATATGGGTCTGGTCAGTGGTATTGGCGCGCACAAGCTGGAGCGCTACGGTGCCGATTTTCTGCAGGTCATGCTTGGGGAAACGGGGGCGGTTCAGGACGCGCCACTGGATATTGCCCAGGAGGCCCAGGCGTTGGCGATGGCCGGGATGGGCGCCGAGCAGATTGCCCGGCAGCTGGATATACCCGTCAAGCAGGTTTACCTGCAACTGGCTCAGGCCGTGGGGTTGGGTAAGTTACCGCTGAATCGGGCGATTGACTTACCACCCGGCCAACTGGAACGTATTCAGGATGCTTTCCTGAATCTGGCGGAGGAAGATTTGCCAGGGGTGCGCACGTTGGCCAAGGAGCTGGATGAGCCGGTGGAGGAGGGCGTACTGCATTGCATACGTGCTGCCCTGATCCACGAGATTTCCGGGGCCTGATTAAACAGATGAAACCGGGCAAGCCTTAGAAGGTTTGCCCTAGCTTCATATATAGCGCGCGCTCGCCTTCCTCGTTGGCGCCCAGGCCGAAGAACAACGGGCCGAGGAAGGTGTCCAGGCCGAGCAACAGGCTGCCGGCGGTAATATAGCCAGTGTCGAAGCCGCTTTCTTCCTTGTTATAGACCCGCCCGTACTCGAAGCTGGCGCCCAGATAGACCGGAATGCCAACCGGCACATAGTTGCCTGGGTTCAGCCGGCGGTAATACACCACCCTTCCCAGATTGTAGTTCTGCCCTGCCAGTCCGTTCTGACGAAAACCGGAGAACTGACCGGGGCCGCCCAGCAGAAAGCTACTCTGCGCCACACCCACATCGCCATCGGTGCGGCCAAGGAAGGCGCCTAACTGGAAGCTGTTGGCGCCGCTGGAAAAGGCCTTGTTCGCGCGCAATTCAACTTGTTCGTAGCGCTCATCCGCGCCGAGATCAGGCTCGGACTGACGCCAGACGGCCCGGGCTTCGTCCCCGGATCGCGGAAAGTTTACGTTATCCAGCGTGTCGCGATCGACTTGCAGGGTGTAGAAGGCTTCTTCGAAGCTGAGCGACGGCAACTCGGGGTCGCCCACGCGCACCCGGGATTCGCCCTTGTAGCGTGACAACCCGAAGCGTACTTCGCCATTATTGGCGATCTGTCGTCCCAGGTTGAAACCGGTGCCATAGCGGGTCTGGCGGTAGTCGACGATGGGATCGTTATCGACAATGACCTCCACGTTATTGGATTGGGCATCGATAAAGGGCGCGATAAAGTAGCGCGAGCCGAAATCCAGCGGCTGATAGAACTCGCTGTAAAATACCTGGTTCTCACCCACCTGCAACCGCGTGAGCCATTCTGCGCCCAGCGGGTTGACGCCATTGACGCGGAAACTGGCGCCGATGTTGAACTGACTGCCGCCCTTGAAATCATCCACCAGGTTCAAACCCAGGCGCAGATAGTCGGTACCGGTTTCGCGGCCACTGGTGCGTACCAGCAAGGTATTGGATTCGTCACCATGGACAATCTCGTAGCTTACCCGGCTGAAATAATCGGTCCCGTAAATAGTACCCATATCCTCTTCCAGGCGCTCCAGGTTGAGCGGCTCACCCAAGGGTTGGCGCAGCATGCTGCGCACTACCTTGTCGGATACCTTGCCACTGTTCTCCACCTCTATGGCGTCAATCACGGGCTGACGCAGCGGGCGAGTGCGGGCCAGGTTGCCGCCGGGTTCAGTACGCAAGTATCGTTCAGAGAACGTTCTGGCCTGTGGCGAAGCGCTGAGGCTGGCGGCACCAGCGCGGATGGCCATGGCGGTCTGGTCAAAGCTGCTGAAACCCATGGCGCCTAGTGCCGGTTGCAGTAGCAGATCATTCGGGCCGAGGGTGTCGAGCTGTTCCTGAGTGTTGGTGCGTGTCAGCAGGCTGGTGGTCTGGTCCATGATGTCGATAATCGAGGTCAATTGTTCTGTCGACTTCAATGGTGTGCCGCTGTCTACCACGATCACGCGATCCACGCCCATGCTGCGGGCGATATCCACCGGCACGTTCTTCACCAGGACGCCGTCGACGAGCATGCGGCCGTCGACGTTGACCGGGGCAAAAAAGCCGGGCAGGGCGATGCTGGCCCGGATAGCCAGAGGCAGATGACCGTGGTCGAAAACCACTGCTTCGCCGGTAGCAATATCGGTTGCCACGGCGCGGAACGGAATCGGCAAATGGTCAAAATTGTCTATATCGTTGGTGTGCACCAGCAGCGCTTCCAGTGCCAGGCCCAGATTCTGGCCTTGTAGCAGGCCAAGCGGCAGATTCAAACGGCCGCGGTCAAAACTCAGGCGCTGTTTAACCAGAAAGTCCCGATCGTCCTGCTTGCGGCGGAAGGGAATATCTTCGCGCAGCGGGGTATCACTCAAAATGGTCTGCCAATCCAGTTCCAGTGCAATCTTTTCGATCTCATCAGCGTTGTAGCCCGCCGCGTACAGGCCGCCGATGACAGCACCCATGCTGGTACCGGCAATTGCATGAATGGGGATGTTCATTTCTTCCAGTTGCTTGAGCACACCGATGTGGGCCAGGCCCCGGGCGCCACCGCCGGACAGCACCAGGCCGGTGCGCAGTTCTTCAGCGCTGGCATAGGGTATGAGACTAACAAGCAGCAACAGCAGAAGGCGTTTGAACATGGTGTTGGCTCGGGTGCGCGATGGTCGTGGAAGTCAGGCCGATATTGTATACGACGTAGCGCATAAATAATGGGCCCTGTGTGGACTTTGGCGCGCGCTTTAGCTGTCACGCGATGGTCATGGGAGTGTCATCTAGCCGTCAAGCCGCAGACCTAAGGTGGAATCAATACTCCAGGGAGATGCGACCATGACCAGTGCTGAAGCTCATTCACCGGGTAGCAAACAGCGGGTACGTACACTGTGGATTTCCGACGTTCACTTGGGCACACGCGGTTGCCAAGCTGACAAGCTTACCGCCTTCCTCAAGGAGTATGAGTGCGATCACCTGTATCTGGTCGGGGATATCATCGACGGCTGGCGCTTGCGCAAGAGCATGTATTGGCCCCAGGCACATACCAACGTGGTGCGTCGGGTCCTGACGATGAGCAAGCGCGGCACCCGCGTGACCTATGTCACTGGCAATCACGATGAGTTTCTGCGCCGTTACGCCAGCCTTGAACTGGGCAATATTCACCTGGTGGACGAAGCCGAGCACCAGACGCTCGACGGCCGTCGGCTGCTGGTAATTCACGGTGACCAGTTCGATGTGATTACCCGCTGCCATCGCTGGTTAGCGTTTCTGGGTGACCATGCCTACGAGTTCAGTCTGACGCTCAACCGCTGGCTCAATCATTGGCGCGCGCGCTATGGTTACGGCTATTGGTCACTGTCGTCCTACCTCAAGCACAAGGTCAAAAAGGCGGTCAACTTCATCAGTGATTTTGAAGATGCGGTGGCCCATGAGTGTGTCAAACGGGACTATCAGGGCGTTGTGTGTGGGCATATTCATCACGCCGAAATCCGCCAGGTCAATGGCATCACCTATCACAACTGTGGTGATTGGGTGGAGTCCTGCACTGCATTGATCGAGCATCTGGACGGCCGTATCGAACTCTATAGCTGGGTCGATCCCCTCACCAGTGTGGTGCCGGCCACGTCGGTTGCAGCCGCTGCGGCCTAGATGATGACCTTGTCGCGCAGCTTGCGCGCGGCCAGCTCCAGCGACTTGATGATCTCGTCCTTGTCGTAGTTACGAATGCCGTTGGTGTCCAGATACATGGAGAATCCCGGCTTCTCATGCTCGACAAAGGTCGGGGCAGCGCCCAGATCGCTGCGGAGTCCGGCCACCTGATAAATCTGTACCGGACGGGAAAAGCCTTTAACTGATACCTGCCCTTTGTCCCGGCACATGACCAGATCCTTGACCAGCGAAAAGGTCTCGTGCGGAATCAGGATCTCACCCGGATCAGCCAAGCTTTCCAGGCGGCTGGCCAGATTCACTTCACGCCCGATGATGGTGTAGTCCATCCGCGTATTAGCGCCAAAATTGCCAACCGTACAGTAGCCGGTGCTCAGCCCCATGCGGATTTCCAGCGGCCGGGTAATGCCTTTGCTACGCCACTGTTGCCGCAACACTTTCATATGTTTGCGCATGGCTACAGCCATTGCCACGGCAGCCTGAGCATCCTGTTTAGCGCCCTGGCTGACGGGGTCACCGAAGAAAATCATCACACAGTCGCCGATAAATTTGTCGATGGTGCCGCCGTACTGCAACGCGATACGGGACATCTCATCCAGATAGTTATTCAGCAGATCGGTGAGCGCCTCGGCCTCCATCTCCTCGGCCAGTTCGGTAAAGCCGCGAATATCCGAGAAAAATACCGTGAGCTTCTTGCGTTTGGTTTCAAGCTGCACACTTTGAGTACCGGAAAAAATCGATTCCCAGACCTGCGGCGACAGGTATTTAGACAAATTGGTAGCCAGTCGCGCGGTTTTTTCCTGTTCGGCGCTGATGACCTTCTGTGCCTGTTCCAGGCTGCGGCCCTGGCGGTAGACAAAGGCGGCCATGATCAGCATGAAGGTTCCGCCGCTGAGCAGGGCACTGACTGCGACCAGGGTAGAGCTGGCAAGAACGATCTGAGGGGTTATCAACGCGGCAGAGAGCATCAGACCCAATAGCGCCAGGAGCCAGCCAGTCAGCATGAACAGGGGGCCCCCGATAATGATGCTGGCGAAGCTGATCAACAGGGTAAAGACAATACTGGCGACCGCATTGAACTGGCACAGGGTAATGAACAGGCCCGTGTGCAGGCCGTCAAGCGCAAGCAAGGCCAGCCTGCTGTGCAGCGGCCTTAGATTGTTCAAGCGAGCGACGGCCATGCGAACGATATGCGGGTAGATCAGCGCGTAGCTGATAACGCCGAAATACAGCAGGGAGATGCTGTTTTCCACGGCGAGGGCGGTAAAGGTAATGGCTACGCACAGGTAGGCTAGAACCCGGGAATGATAACCTTCCAAGGGTGGTTTGACCGGTTTTACGCGGTTGTTGAACTTCATGATCAGTCGTTCCCTGGCCTGATGGCGGGCTACAGCTGATCTGCCGGAGACAACCGGCGCTGGCAATGCCTGTCGCATTGCTGTGGATCAGCCGAGCGATTACCGGCTGATCATAAACTGCATCAACAGTCAGGGAAACCGAAAACGCGGGAGATTTATCCCGCGAGCCGCGTTACCCGGCCGCAGAGGCCGGGATAAGGGAGAGCCTCAGGCTTCGCTGACGGCCTTGTAGATCGACTGCTTGGGACGAGCAAAGACCCGGCGCAGCATCGGCTCGAAGAACGACAGCGGCTCTGCTTCGTAGTCCACATCGAAGGCAGTGGCGTCGTAGAGCGCACAGAATTCAGCCGTGCGCTGGTACAAGGGATGATCCTTGAACTGGTCGCGCAGGTGCCGATCCATACCCAGGTGATGGAAAAAATAATATCCCTGGAACACGCCGTGCTTCTCTACCATCCACAGATTCTCAGGGGAGACGAACGGCTTGAGAATAGCTGCAGCAATGTCCGGGTGGTTGAAGGAGCCGAGTGTATCGCCAATATCATGCAGCAACGCGCAGACGACATACTCTTCATCCCGGCCGTCGCGGTGCGCACGTGTAGCGGTTTGCAGCGAATGCTGCAGGCGGTCAATCGGGAATCCGCCGTAATCGCCATCGAGCAGCTTGAGATGGGTAAGGATCCGGTCAGGCAAGCCGTGGGAGAATTCCTTGAAATGGCCGGAGATGGCAGCCCAATCTTCAGGGGTGCCTTCCTGCATGGCTCGGAATGTGGCTTGTTGCTGACCCTCTTGTAATGGCTGGCCCATGGGCTGGCTCTCCTCTTGTTCAGGTGTGTGAGGAATCTTAACCGGCTGTCAGGGCGGTGACTGTCGCATGCCTGACAATCGCCTCAGCCCCGTTGAGCGATTACAGCTAGAATCGGATGCGGCCGGTCAGTGCGTCCTTGAGCATGACCCAGTCGCCCATGAAGCTATATAGCGGGTACTTGAACGTGGCGGGCTTATTCTTTTCGAAAAAGAAATGACCGACCCAGGCAAAGCCATATCCGGCCACCGGAAGTGCTAACAACCACCACCAGCTCTGGGTGAACAGGACCACGGCGAGCAGGCTGAGGACCAGAAGGCTGCCGATATAATGCAGACGTCGGCTGGTATCATTGACGTGCTCGCTCAAATAATACGGATAGAACTCGGCAAATGAATGAAAGGTGGGTATGGGTGCCTGAGCAGAGGCATTCTGCTGGGTCATGATGTTCTCCCGTGACTGGGTTATTATCTGAGTATAGAGTAGCCAGCAAAGGTGCACCCACCTATGACCGGGTGTGCCAAAGCGATAGTTTTTTGCGGGAAAGTGTTATGGGGAAAAGGAGATGCGGGACGAGCAACGTCTACCGAACGGACTCATATCCATTGGTGATTAATAAGCCAGTGGATTAATAACCCACATTATAAATAACAGAGAGCAGCACTCGCTGACTGCCCGAGAGGTTTATGTCTTATCCTGAACGCACTACCTCATCCAGCTGGGCTATGGCGATAGTCCAGGCGTTGGAGTTGGAAGGCCTGAGCGGTACGGATCTGTTTGCGGATCTGGGGATGGACTATTCGCTGCTATCCGATCCCGACGCGCGCATTCCTCAGGATCAGATGACGCGTCTTTGGCAGCGGGCCGTGAGCCTTTCGGGCAATCCAGCAATTGGTCTGGGTATGGGCAAGGTCATAAGGCCCGCGCACTTCAATGTGGTCGGGTTTTCTCTGTTGTCGAGCAAGACTCTCAAGGACAGCCTGGCCCGGCTGGTACGTTACCAGCGGATCATCGGCGAAGCCTCGGACATGGCGCTGCAGCAAACGCCGGACAGCTATGTACTGGAGTTGCAAATCCATGGCGACAGCTTGCCGGCGCCGACCCAGAGCCACGATGCCGCCCTGGCTTATTTGTTGGCCTTCTTCCGCTGGATGACCGGAGACCGGATTACCCCGCAGCGCGTCGGTTTTGCCTACCCGACACCCTCGGACTTGAGTGCATATGAGGCCTTGTTCGAATGTCCTTTGGCATTTTCCCGACCACGCTACAGTATTGAATTCTCCCGCCAGGTCATGGAAGCTCCGCTGGCGACCGGCAACGAGACGTTGGCGCAATTGCATGATCAGTTCGCCGGGGAGTATCTGGCGCGTTTCGAGCAGACACGCGTCACCCATCAGGCTCGTCAGGTGCTTTGCCGGCTGCTGCCTCAGGGTGAGCCGAAACGGCAGGCGGTTGCCAGCGCGCTGCGAATGAGCACGCGAACGCTGCAACGACGTTTGCAGGATGAAAATACCAGCTTCCAGCAATTACTCGACGAAACGCGGCGGGAGCTGGCGATGCAGTTCCTGCGTCAGAAACGTATGACGCTGCTGGAAATTGCCTATCTGTTGGGATTTGCTGATCCAAGTAACTTCTTCCGGGCGTTCAAGCGTTGGTTCGGTATGCCGCCGGGGCAATACCGCGAGCAACTGCAGGAATCGCAATCGATGACGGAGGACAGCTGATGGATGCTTTGGAAGCGTTGCACAGCCGCGTATCCGTTCCGCGGCTGGTTGCACCCGCGCCGACTCAAGAGCAACAACAAGCGCTGTTCAACGCAGCATTGCGCGCCCCGGACCACGCCTGGTTGAGACCTTGGCGCTTTCTGGTGGTAGAGGGGGAGGGGTTGCAGGCGCTGGGTCGGGTTTACACCCAGGCTGCTCTGGCCGATACGCCGGATCTTGACCAGGAGGCGCTGGAACGGATTCAGGCGTTGCCACTGCGGGCGCCGATGATCATCGTCGCAATCAGTTGTCACCAGATGCATGAAAAAGTCCCCAGCATTGAGCAGGACCTGTCCTGTGCAGCGGCGGTCAGCAATATGCTGGTAGCGGCGCATGCCATGGGTATTGGCGCGGTGTGGCGCACTGGCTGGTTGGCTTACCACAAGACAGTGCGCGAAGGGCTGGGTTTGACCGAGCAGGAACGTTTGATTGCGTTTCTGTATCTGGGTCAGCCGGCAGGCGCTCTCAAAGCCGTTCCCGAGTTGACGTCCGGCGACTTTTTTCAGGTTTGGCCGGGTAACTGAATCAACGCTTTCAGCCCACCCATGGCGCTGCGGCTGAAGGTCAAGCTGCCGCCATGCATGGCTATCGCGCGTCTGGCGATGGCCAATCCCAATCCATGACCGCTAGCGCCAGTCTGCCCCGGCAGGCGCAGGAACGGCTCGCCAAGACGCTGCAGCCACTGGTCATCCACACCAGGCCCCTGGTCCTCGACGCTGATCTGGCATTGGCCGCGGCTAGTGGCCAGGCTGACCCGTATAACCCCGTGGGCTGGGGAAAAGCGCAAGGCGTTGCGCAGCAGGTTGTCCAGGGAGCTACGCAATTGTTCTGGCCAGCCTTCGAGGGTTATCAGAGTGCTGCCAACCAACTCGAACTCCTGGGTATCCGCGACGAACTGGTTGTCCTCGATCACCTCTGCAACCAGGGTGTCCAATGCAAACTGGCACGGCGGATGGTCCTGAATATCCTGGCGACTCAGCGTCAGAATGTCTTCTATAAGCAGATCAAGACGGGTGCACTCCCGGTCCAGGCGGGACCAAAGCGGGTCTTCGGCAGCCGCGCCTTGTTTACTGCCCAGTGCCAGGCCCACGCGCAAGCGTGCCAGCGGTGAGCGCAGTTCGTGGGAGATGTCGCGCATCAGTTGGCGTTGGCTATCGAGCAGATCCTGCACGCGCTGCGCCATATGGCTGAAATGCCGGGAAAGATCTCCAATCTCATCGCTTCGCCGGCCTATGCGCTCAAGTTTTTCGGCCTCAAAACGGCCCTTGGCCAAGGACTGCGAGGCCAGGCCGAGCTGGCGTAAAGGGCCAGTCAGGTAGCGGCTCAACAGCAAGCTGATGATGCCCAGCAAGGCCATGGCCAGGAATATGTTGAGGATCAACGCCACGGGCGTGCGTCGCCAGTTGAACAGTTCATCCCGGGGTACAAACAGACTCAGATGGTAATCGCCTTGTGCGCTCAGCCAGTCAAGCTGGAACAGGCGGCCATGCCAGATTTCTCTGGATTCGACATTCGGGGGCGTGCTTTGCTGAAAAATGGGTCTGCGCGGCAGGGTGCCGGGCAACAGGCTCTGGCCTTCGGTATCAAAGAGTTGTGCGCGCAAGCGATACTCGTCGCGCTGAACATCCAGCCACCGTTGGGCAGCAGACGGCCCATCGGTTTCATAACGGGTAACCAGCTCTTCGGCGAAATCCTTGAGCTGGGGATGGAATTGCAGCAGGAGCCAGTCCTGCTGCAATGCCCGGCTAACCAGAAAGCCCGAGCCGCCCACCATCAGCGTGGCGAGCCAGAGTATGGCAAAGACTTTCCAGAATAGCCGCATGGCGATCAGTTGCTGTCTTTATCGTCATGGGCGTGCTTTTTCTTGCCTTCTTCCCAGTGCTTTTTCATCTTTTCACGCTTTTCTTCACGCATCTCGGCCATTTTGGCTTGTTGCTCCTGGGTCAGGATCGCATTCACCTCAGCTTGGTGTGTTTCACGCAGGGCGCGCTGTTGCTCTCTGTGCTTCTCATGCAGGCCTTTCAGCTGACCTTGCTGTTCGCTGCTCAGTTCGAGTTTCTCGGTCATGTACTGCATGTGTTTCTCATAACGATCGCCACTCTTGCCGTGCGAGTCGGCCAGCAGTGCGCCCGAGAAGCCGGTGGCAAGTACCATCACGGTAGCGAGTAGGGTCTTTTTCATGGGTAACTCCTGTTGGTTCATGGCAGGCCTGAGTGTCAGGCCGTTGATGAAGAGTCTAGGGCTTGTCACGTAAATTGGGGCTGGTACTGGGTAAAGGCTGTGTAAAGGTGGCGGGGTCGTGTGTTTCAGCCAAGCCGCGTTTGATGGCTCAGCTGCTGTACAGGTAGCCCCGGCCCCGCAGCGCCTGAATCCGGCTGCGACCATCTGGATGTGGGCCCAACTTGCGCCGCAGGTTGCTCAAGTGCATGTCGAGACTGCGATCATAGGGTCCCAGCGCTTTGCCGAGTGCCTGGCGGGAGAGGCTTTGGCGCTCTACCAATTGGCCCGGCTTCTCCAGCAAGGCGCGAAGGATCAAGGCTTCACTTTGGGTCAACGCCAACAGCGTCTCATCTTGCCAGGCCATCAGGCTATCCATATCCAGACGGATGTCGCCGACCTGCAGGCTATTGCCAGTCGATTGCCCCTGGCTGCGGCGCAGCAGCGCGCGAAGCCGGGCCACCAGCTCGCGCGGATCGCAGGGTTTGGGCAGGTAGTCGTCGGCGCCCAATTCGAGACCGAGGATGCGGTCGATTGGCTCGCCCCGCGCACTGAGCATCAATAGCGGCGTGTTGCAGCTCTGGCGCAAATTGCGCAGCACATCCAGACCATTCATGCCCGGCAGCATGACATCCAGAATGATGACCTGAAACTGGCCACCAATAGCCGCCTCCAGCCCGCTGGTACCGTCATGGGCGCAGGTCAGCGCAAAGCCTTCAGCGGCCAGCCAGTCAACCAGCAACGCGCACAGTTCCTGGTCATCATCAATTATCAGGATCGCATTGTCAGTCAATTGAGCCACTCATTGCGTTTGCCGCGGCGGCCCATACTGGCCAGCAGAAAGCCGATGAACAGACTCGCCAGCACGGTTGCTCCCCCTATGATGAACCACTCCTGGCGCTGTGCTTCCAGTAGCGCCTCGGCTTGCATGTCGGTTTGTGCGCGCGCATCAAGCAGTTCACGATTCTGCTCTTGCAGTCGCTCCAGCAACTCGGCATCCGTGCCTGTTTCCAGCTGTTCAGCCAACCGCTGACGTTCTGCCTCCACCTGCGCCAGCTGTGCTTGCAGCGTGCCAATATCCGTACTGACATCCTCGGGCTCTGGCACTGATGTGGTCGGAGACTCTTGCGCCAGGCTCAGGCTGGGTGAGCTGAGGCACCCCAGTAGCAATAGAGCTAGTATGGGTCTGGACATCCCGTGCTCCTTGTTTAAGCTGGAAAAACGCGCTTGAACGGCTTGACCAGCACCTGGGCATAAACGCCTGCCGCGACATAAGGGTCGGCATCTGCCCACGCCTGCGCTTCGGCTTGGGAGGCAAATTCGGCCACGATCAGGCTCCCAGTAAAGCCCGCGGCGCCTGGATCAGGTGATTCGATGGCGGGGTGAGGGCCTGCCAGGATCAGTCTGCCTGCGTTTTGCAGAGCCTGCAGTCGTTCAATGTGCGCCGGGCGAGCAGTGATGCGCGCCTGCAGTGAGTCGGGTGCATCGGTGGCCATGATTGCAAATAGCATGTTGAGTCCTTGATCCGTTTCAAAGTGTTTGTAATAACAGTAAGTTATGCCATTGCACTAGGTGTTGTCAGCGTCGGGGCGGCATAATAGTGAAAATTCTTTTTGCTCGGGCACTGTTCCGATGCCACTGCAACGTTACACGGAGACCTTTTGATAGCTGATCTGCACATGCACAGTACCGCCTCGGACGGCTCGCTTGATCCGCAGGAGCTGATGCAGCGCGCATCTGTTGCCGGTGTCGATTTGATCGCGCTGACCGACCATGATTGCCTGGACGGATTAGCCTCGGCCGAGCAGACCGCGCGGCAGTTGGGCATGCGCTGGATTAGCGGCGTGGAGTTGTCGGCGCAGTGGCAGGGTCACACAATTCACGTCCTGGGCTACGGCTTTGATCCAGCTTCGGCGGAATTTGTCAGCGCCATGCAGGCGGTCAAAGCCGGGCGCTGGCAGCGTGCCGAGCAGATCGACAAGCGTCTAGAGGGGAAAAAGATGCCTGGCGCACTGGCCGGGGCCATGGCGGTACAAAAGGCTGCCGGCAGTGCGGCGGAGAGTCCGCCAGCGCGCCCGCACTTTGCCGACTGGATGGTTGCTGAAGGCTACGTGCGCGATCGCGCAGAAGCGTTTCGGAAATGGCTTGGCTCGGGCAAGCTCGGTGATATCAAGCAGCATTGGCCAGAGCTGCCGGAGGCGGTCGAGCAGATACGTTCTGCAGGCGGCATGGCAGTGATGGCGCATCCCTGGCACTACGGCTTTACCCGCGCCCGGATGCGTCGCCTGTTGAAGGATTTTGCCCAGGCCGGTGGACGCGGTATGGAAGTGGTCAACGGCCAGCAGCCGGTAGAGCAGGTGGCGTACCTGGGCAAGGTCAGTCAGGAAATGGGCTTTCTCGCGAGTTGTGGCAGTGATTTCCATCATCCGGACTCGCCGTGGATGGCGCTGGGGAAAATGACTGCATTACCCGCCGATTGCGCGCCGGTCTGGAATGACCCGCTGTTTAATCGCTAGAATGTAGTTACCAAAACAAGAGAGTTCAGTGTGAGCCAATATTTTCATATCCACCCGGAAAACCCTCAGGCGCGTCTGATCCGCCAGGCCGTCGAGATCATCCGCCAGGGTGGGGTGATCGCCTATCCGACGGATTCTGCTTACGCGCTGGGTTGTCACCTGGGCGACAAGGACGCGCTGGAGCGTATTCGCCGGCTGCGGCAGTTGGACGACAAGCACAACTTTACCCTGGTTTGCCGAGATCTGTCGGAGCTGGGCGTGTACGCCAAGGTCGACAACCCGACCTTCCGCCTGCTCAAAGCCAATACGCCTGGCCCTTACACCTTTATTCTGCACGCCACCGGTGAAGTGCCGCGTAGATTGCTGCATCCCAAGCGCCGCACCATAGGCATCCGCATTCCTCAGCACCAGATCACGCTGGCGCTGCTTGAGGCACTCGGCGAGCCGTTGATGAGCGTGACTCTGATGATGCCTGAGGACAATTTGCCCCTCACCGATCCGGAGATGATCCGTGATCGCATCGGCAAGCAGCTGGATCTGATCATCGATGGCGGTGCCTGCAATGTCGAGCCGACTACCGTTGTCAGTCTGCTTGAACAGCAGCCTGAAGTGCAGCGCGTAGGCCTGGGTGATCCGGCGCCTTTTGGCGGCGCTCCCAGCGCAGACTGATCGGGCAGGAGTCTTTGCCCAAAGCATGCGTATAATGCGCCCATTCATTTTCCTATTACCTAGTAAATTCAGGAGTCCCCTTTGAGTTCCGTCGATTCACAGCGTCGCGTATTGTCAGGCATGCGTCCCACAGGGCGTTTGCACCTGGGGCATTACCACGGGGTGCTGAAGAACTGGGTCAAGTTGCAGCACGAATACGAGTGCTTTTTCTTCGCCGCCGACTGGCATGCACTAACGACCCATTACGAGACGCCGGAAAATATCGAGCAGAACGTTTGGGACATGCTGATCGACTGGCTCGCCGCCGGCGTCAGCAGCGGCTCTTCAACGCTGTTTATCCAGTCCCAGGTGCCCGAGCATGCCGAGCTGCATCTGCTGCTGTCGATGGTCACGCCGGTCAGCTGGCTGGAGCGCGTGCCGACCTACAAGGATCAGCAGGAAAAGCTGCGTGATCTGGACCTGGCGACTTACGGTTTCCTGGGTTATCCGTTGCTGCAAAGTGCGGACATCCTGATGTATCGCGCCGGGCTGGTGCCGGTGGGTGCCGACCAGGTAGCCCACGTGGAGATTACCCGCGAAGTGGCTCGCCGCTTCAATCACCTGTACGGCAAGGAGGCGGGCTTCGAGGAGCGCGCCGAAGCCGCCGTGCACAAAATGGGCAAGAAAGCCGCCAAGCTTTACAGCAAACTGCGCAAGGCCTATCAGGAACAGGGCGACAGTGAAGCGCTGGATACCGCCCGTGCGCTGTTGAAGGAACAGCAGAACATCACGCTCGGCGACAAGGAGCGGCTGTTCGGTTATCTGGAGGGCGGTGGCAAGGTTATTCTGCCGGAGCCCCAGGCGTTGCTCACGCCAGATTCGAAAATGCCCGGCCTGGATGGGCAGAAGATGTCCAAGTCCTATGGCAACACCATCACCCTGCGCGATACCACCGAGCAGATCGACGAGAAAGTGCGGCGCATGCCCACCGATCCTGCGCGTGTACGTCGCACCGATCCGGGCGAGCCAGCCAAGTGCCCAGTCTATCAGCTACACAAGGTCTATACCGACCCGGCCACCCACGAATGGGTACAGCAGGGTTGCCGTAGTGCAGGCATTGGCTGCCTGGAGTGCAAGCAGCCGATTATCGATGCGATTACCGCCGAGCTGGCGCCGATTCAAGAGCGCGCTGCGGATTTTGAAAGTAATCCCGACGCGGTACGGCTGATCTTGAATGAAGGCACCGAGCGCGCGCGCGAAGCCGCGCGCGATACCCTGATCGAAGTCCGCCAGGCCATAGGCCTGCAGTACCGCCAGTAATTCATGGGCAGCCGCGCATGAGCAACCAGCAGCCGCCCGCCGACACCGCTCGCGCGGAGCAGCCGGTTGCTCCTGCTGTTGCCGCGGTCACTCCCCCCATGGGCTCAGGCCAGCAGGAAATGCCCTTTGCCATGGTCTATGGCAAAGCGGTCACGCAGATTCCCCAGGACCTGTATATCCCGCCGGAGGCGCTTGAGGTCTTCCTCGAAGCGTTTGAGGGCCCGCTCGACCTGCTGCTCTATCTGATCCGCAAACAGAATATCGATATTCTCGACATACCCGTGGCTGACATTACCAAACAGTACATGGGCTATATCGAGTTGATGACAGTAGTGCGCCTGGAATTGGCCGCCGAGTATCTGGTCATGGCGGCCATGCTCGCCGAAATCAAATCCCGCCTGTTGTTGCCCCGGCATCAGGAAGACGAGGATGAAGAGCACGACCCGCGTGCGGAACTGATTCGGCGTTTGCAGGAATACGAGCGTTTCAAGCAGGCCGCAGAGGAAATTGACGGACTGTCGCGGGTCGGGCGTGACCTGTCGTTGGCCAGCGCGGAGGCTCCCGAGTTTCATAGTCGACGGGCGCATCCGGAGGTGGACATGCAGGAGCTGATGCTCGCACTCAGTGACGTGCTGCGGCGTGCCGATATGTTCGAGAGTCATCAGGTCACCCGGGAAATCCTTTCCACCCGCGAGCGTATGGCCGATGTGCTGGAGCGTTTGCGCGGACAGCCATTTGTGCCTTTTGTCAGTCTGTTCAGTGTCAGCGAGGGTAAGCTGGGGGTGGTAGTCACCTTTATGGCGGTGCTTGAACTAGTCAAGGAACAGTTGGTGGATCTGGTGCAGAGCGAAGCCTTCGCGCCTATTCACGTCAAAGTACGAGGTGAAGATGTCCCAGCCGAAACTTGAGCATATTATTGAGGCTGCGTTGCTGGCCGCCGGTAAACCCTTGTCACTGGATCGCTTGCGCGACCTGTTTGATGAGGGCCAGGCGCCGGGTCTGGATGCGCTGCGCGAAGCGCTCGGGCGGCTCGCGGAATATTACAATGGCCGCGCCATCGAGTTGCGTGAAGTTGCCAGTGGTTGGCGGCTGCAGGTACGTGAAGAGTTTTCGCCCTGGGTCAGCCGGCTGTGGGAAGAGCGGCCGCAGCGCTACTCGAGGGCGATGCTGGAAACCCTGGCGCTGATCGCCTACCGCCAGCCGATTACCCGTGGCGAGATCGAAGATGTGCGCGGCGTGGCAGTCAGCAGTCAGATCATCAAGACACTGCTCGAGCGCGAGTGGGTAAGGGTGGTCGGGCATCGCGATGTGCCAGGTCGGCCTTCCATGTACGCCACCACCCGCCAGTTCCTTGATCACTTCAATCTGCGCAGCCTCAGCGAGTTACCGCCGCTGGCGGCGATTCGTGACCTGGATCAGGAGCCGGAACTGGCGCTGCAGGATGAAGGTGCGGTAGATGATGCTGATACTCCGTGGATGCCGGTAGAGCCACTGAAGGCGCTGGAGGCCGAGGGCGCGGAAACCGGATTTCATGCTCTGCTGGATGAGCTGGGGGCGATGGAGTCCAACCTGAAGACGGATTTTGACGACTACCAGCCTGAGCGGGACTCGGCAGCGTCGGATCAGGATAATGACCCGGAAGCTGACGCAGATTCCGACCCGCGCTGAGTTTGTCTGGCTGGGCAGAAGGCATGGTGGTAATCTACCCGGTCATTATTTCTACATCGTATCCACTACACCGGGAGGTGCCACGCATGACCGATCATCCTATCAACTCTGATTCAACCCCAGTCAGCGGCGAAAAGCTGCAAAAAGTGCTGGCCCGCGTCGGGCTGGGCTCGCGCCGTGAGGTTGAAGCCTGGATCGAAGCCGGGCGCATCAGCGTCAACGGCAAGCTTGCTACTCTGGGTTGTCGGGTCGACAGCCTGGACCAGATTCTGGTCGATGGTCGTCCGGTCAAGCGCGATATCGAAAATGAAGAAGCCCGCCGAGTCATGCTCTACAACAAGCCGGAAGGCGAAGTCTGTACCCGTGACGATCCCGAAGGTCGGCCTACCGTTTTTGATCGTTTGCCGCGGCTCAAGCATGGCCGTTGGATCAATATCGGCCGCCTCGATATCAATACCTCTGGCCTGCTGCTGTTCACCACCGATGGCGAACTGGCCAACCGCTTGATGCATCCGTCCTATCAGATGGACCGTGAGTACGCAGTGCGGGTCATGGGTGAAGTGGATGAGGAAATGATTGAGCGGCTCAAGACCGGCGTTATGCTTGATGATGGCCCGGCGCGCTTTACTGACGTCGTGACCGCCGGTGGCGAGGGTATCAACCGCTGGTACCACGTGTGTCTGATGGAAGGCCGCAACCGTGAGGTGCGCCGCCTGTGGGAATCCCAGGGCATGCGCGTCAACCGTCTCAAGCGTGTACGTTTCGGGCCGGTGTTCCTTGGGCCGGAGTTGCCTGTGGGCCGCTGGCGCGAAATGAAGCAGAACGAAATCGATGCGCTGAGTCAGGAGGTTGGGCTCACTCCGATATCATTGCCAGCCATGAAGACTGCTGACCGGGAGAAGGCTCAGCGGCTTGCGCGCAAGCCTTCCATGCATCAGCCGCGTGCGGTTCGGCGTACCAAGGTGCCTCACAAGTCGCGTTGAAACGCCTGCAGCTCCAGAGCTGGTCGTCAGCAGGCAATCCTGTTGCGACCAGCGCGTTTGGCGACATACATCAGCTTGTCACCACGCTCCAGTAGACCCTCGTTGTTCTCTTCCGCTTTCAATGTTGCAACCCCCAGGCTTGCCGTCATCGGGATCGAGTCGCCATCAATTTCGAACTGCATCTGCGCAATGCTGCAACGAATCCGTTCAGCGACGAAGCGCGCGGCATGATTGTCGGTATTGCTCAGTACCACGACAAACTCTTCACCACCCATACGGAACAGCTCGTCTACATCGCGCAGGCAACTGCGTGCACAGTTGACCACGGCTTTAAGCGCCGCGTCACCGTAGGCGTGCCCGTACTTGTCGTTGATCTGCTTGAAATGGTCTATATCCAGCACCAGCAACGATAGAGGTGTGTGGTGGCGTGAGGAGAACTTCACTTCACGGGTCAGTGCCTGATCAAGACCCAGGCGGTTACCGATGCCCGTCAGACTATCGTTCAACGCAAAGTGCAGGGCAGCCCGGTACATCAGCGCGTTGCGTAAGGGATACAGCAGGTTGCCCAGCAACGTCTCCAGACTCTGTAGCTGTACTTCGCTGAAGCGTTTGTCACGAGTGAACTGAATCTCGCCCAGAAAGTCACCGGCATGCGTCATGCGGTAGTTGCAGCGGTGCATGCTTGGCACGCCCTTGCTTACTTTCACGGCGTGGGCGTCGTGGTGAAACTCAAGACTGTTGAGCCCCATGAACTCCTGCACTGCGGTGAAGAAAAGATCCAATACCCGCTCAAGCTCCAGCGACGTTTGCAGTTGCTGCGTGAGCCGCTGCTGCAGACCTAACACAGTCATGTGCTTGACTGTTTTTTCACGCTGGATAGCATCTGACGAAAGCTTTTTTTCACTGATGAGCTTCAGGCGCGCCGAGTCGAAGTCAATGGTGTTGCTGGTCGATAACGTCATGGCTGCGCCCGCAGAAGAGTGTGATATCAATACACCATGCAGGGTTTGTGCCTATTAGATTAAATTGTTATTAATCAAAGATTTGAGTCGGATGGCTCGGTAAGAAAAGGAAAAAGCGGCAAAAAGTTGCCGCTTTTACCGAAACGCGCGCGCTGGTCGAAAAGGGGTGACAAAAAACCGGCTATTGGGCGTCGAGGGCCTGGCCGTTGACAGTCTTGCTGTCGGGCCCCAGCAGATAGAGGAAGGCTGGCATTATTTGCCCAGGCTCTGGGTTCGTCTCGGGTGCCTCTCCTGGGTAGGCCGCAGCGCGCATGCTGGTCCGGGTGGCCCCGGGATTCAGACTGTTGAAACGTATGGCGCTTGTGCCTTCCTGTTCTTCGGCGAACACCTGCATCATGCCTTCCAGGGCAAACTTGCTCACCGCATAGGGTCCCCAGAACGCCTTGCCTTTGCGGCCGACGCTGGAAGACACGCAGACCACGGATGCATCGGGAGCGGCGCGTAATAGCGGCATCATCGACTTGCTCAGCAGGAAAGGCGCATTGACGTTGACCTGCATCAGTTGCAACCAGGCTTCAGCCTTGACGTTGTCGAGCATGGTGCGCGGACCGAGCAGGGCGGCGTTGTGTACGAGGCCGTCGAGCTTGCCAAAGGTGTCGAACAACTGATCAGCCAGATCCAGGTAGTCTTTCTCCAGGGCGGTTTCCAGGTTTAGCGGGCAAAGCGCCGGCTGCGGAAAGCCGGAGGCTTCAATCTCATCGTAGACCGCTTCAAGTTTCGACGGCGTGCGGCCGATCAGTACCACAGTTGCCCCATGGGCAGCACTGCTCAGCGCGCAAGCACGGCCGATTCCGTCGCCAGCACCGGTGATCAATATCACACGATCCTTGAGCAGGTCCTGGGGTGCCTGATAATCAAACATGTGATGCCTCCTGAAGTTGCCTTTGCGCCAGCCATGGACGCAGCTCGGCTGGGGATCGTACGCTGTGAGTTGCCTGCCATCCAGCCGGGTCCTCGCCTGGGGGAATGTAGCCATACAGCGCGGCAATGGTCGGCATATCCGCTGCTTTCCCCGCGAGAATGTCGCGCAGGTGATCGCCGATATAAACTGAATGGCACGGCTCTACACCCATTTGGACGCAGGCTTTGAGCAGGGGTTCCGGATGGGGTTTGCCGTGGCTGACCTGGTCGGGGCAGACCAGCGCATGACAACGGTCTGCCAGGCCCGTGGCCGCCAACAACGGAATACTGAAGCGGCTGAGCTTGTTGGTCACCACGCCCCAGGGCAAAGCTTGATCGTCCAGCCAGTCGAGCAGTTCCGGAATGCCGTCGAAAGGGCGAGTGTGCACCGCCAACGCCAGATCGTAGCGCTGCAGAAATTCTTCACGCAGTGCCTCGAAGCCCGCTTCGGTGGGCTGCATGTTGAAGGCGCTGCTGAGCATGCCAACCGAGCCGTCAGATACCCGGTCGCGGATTCGTATGGCATCCACTGGGGGCAAGCCGCGTTCCTGGCGCATGGCCAAAATGATCGCCATAAAATCGTCGACGGTATCCAGCAAGGTGCCGTCAAGATCGAAGAGTACGCTGGTCAGCATGCCGTCAGGCGCTACGCCGAGTGTGGATCATGTAATTGACATCCACATCGGATTCCAGTTTATAGACCTTGGTCAGCGGGTTGTAGGTCAGGCCAATGATGTCCTGCATGTCCAGGCCGGCTTCGCGTGACCAGCGGCCGAGCTCTGCGGGTTTGATGAACTTGGCGAATTCATGGGTGCCCCGCGGTAGCAAGCGCAATACGTATTCGGCGCCGACAATGGCAAACACAAAGGACTTCGGATTGCGGTTGATGGTCGAGAAGAAAATGTCGCCGCCGGGCTTGACCAGGGTGGCGCAGGCGCGGATGACGGACGCGGGATCGGGCACGTGTTCGAGCATTTCCAGGCAGGTAACCACGTCAAAGCGACCGGGGTGCAGCTCCGCGAGTTGCTCGGCGGTAATCTGCTGATAATCCACCTCTACGCCGGATTCGAGCTGATGCAGCCGGGCGACGGCCAGCGGCGCTTCACCCATATCAATGCCCATCACCTTGGCGCCACGCAGTGCCATGGCTTCGGCGAGAATGCCACCGCCGCAGCCAACGTCCAGTACTTCCTTACCCGCCAGGCCAACACGTTCATCAATCCAGTTGGTGCGCAGCGGGTTGATCTGGTGCAGTGGCTTGAATTCGCTGTTGCGGTCCCACCAGCGGCTGGCCAGCGCCTCGAATTTGGCAATTTCTGCCTGGTCCACGTTAAGCGTCATGTTCTTCGTCCCCTGTCTGAATCTGTTGGGCCCACTCGTTCACCGCTTCGAGCAGGCCATCCTGGTCGGCCAACTGCAGCTGGCCAGATCTGACTTTTTGCCGGCCAGCCACCCACACATCTGACACATGCGAGGCGTTGCAGGTATAGAGTAATTGTGACACCGGATGATAGACGGGTTGCAAGGGCAGGGCGGAAAGGTCTACCGCGACCAGGTCCGCCAATTTGCCAGGCTCCAGCGATCCGGTCTGCTCCGCTATGCCCAGCGCTTGAGCACCGGCCAGCGTGGCCATGCGCAAGGCACTGTGGGCATCCAGCGCGGTAGGTTGCCCGGACACGCCTTTGGCCAGCAGTGCGGCAGTGCGCAGCTCGGCAAACATATCCAGATCATTGTTGCTGGCAGCGCCATCAGTACCCAGCGCCACATTAATATTGTTGTCCAGCAGACGCTGGACCGGGCAGAAGCCGCTGGCAAGCTTCATGTTGGATTCGGGGCAATGAATGATCTGTACGCCATAGTCCCCGAGAAGCTGTATATCCTGATCGTCGATCTGGGTCATATGCACCGCCTGCAGGCGCGGGCTGAGCAAGCCGAGCTCACGCAAGCGCTGCAGCGGGCGCATGCCCGTCTGGCGTATCGCTTCTTCCACTTCGAAAGCGGTTTCGTGAACGTGCATATGCACCGGCAGTTCCAGTTCATCTGCCAGCGTGCGTACGCGGATAAGTGTCTCGTCGCCCACGGTGTAGGGTGCGTGCGGGCCAAAGGCGACACTGATCAGCTCATTGTGTTTGCTGTCGTCATGCAGGCGCAGGCCCTTGGAGATGGCTTCGGCACTGTTCTGCGCGCCGGGGATCGGATTGTCGATGACCGGAAATGCCAGTTGCGCGCGGATTCCGGCGTCCATGGCTACCTGGGCCGCGATCTCGGGATAGAAATACATGTCGGCAAAGCAGGTGGTGCCCCCGCGGAGCATCTCGGAAACGGCCAGTCGCGTGCCGATACGAACAAAGTCCTCGCTTACCCAACGGCCTTCAGCCGGCCAGATGTGATCATTCAGCCAGCTCATCAATGGCAGGTCATCGGCGAGCCCGCGGAACAGGCTCATGGCCGCATGGCCATGCGCATTGATCAGCCCTGGGATCAGCACATGATGAGGCAGTTCGCGGCGTTCGCGGGCCTGCAGGCTAGCAGCGCGCTGCTGGCTGACGATGCCGAGAATGCGGCCCTGGTGGACGATAATAGTGTGGTTTTCCAAGACCTGGCCGGCGGGTACAACGGGCACAATCCAGCGCGCCGAGATCAGCAGGTCGATGGAGTCTGGCAGAGCCAGCATGGGGAGTTCATCTTGGATCATGCGCAGCAGTATAACGGCTGGCTTCGATTGGGTGGAGTGACATTTCATTTCTGCGTTCGTCAGTCCGTCGCGCGCATGAGTATAATGGCGGTTTAGGAGGGGCATCATGCAGCCTGCGACACAATCAGCCACAGCGGACAAAGTGAAAGCCCTCGAATGGCACGGCGGCGTATTACGCCTGCTCGATCAGCGCCAGTTACCAGCGCACGAAGAATATATCGATTGCGCTGATGCGGATCAGGTAGCAACGGCCATCCGCGACATGGTCGTGCGTGGGGCGCCAGCGATTGGTATCGCTGCGGCCTATGGTGTTGCGCTGGCCGCCCGCCGCGTCGGCCAGAGCGAGGACTGGGCGCAAGCGCTGAAGGCGGATCTTGAGCTGCTGGAAAATGCGCGGCCGACGGCGGTCAACCTCAGTTGGGCATTGAAGTTGATGCGCGACCGGCTGGTGCGTCTTTCCGCCCACGCCGATGTCCCCGCACGTCTGCTTGAGGCGGCTCAGTCGATTCATCAAAGCGATCATGAAGCCAATCTGACCATGGGCAAGCTGGGCATGGAGCTGATCCGCAAGCATCAGAAAACCCCGCAGAACCTGCTTACCCACTGCAACGCGGGCGCTCTGGCCACTGGTGGCTATGGAACAGCGCTGGGCGTGATTCGCGCCGCGCATGCGGCCGGGCTGGTCGACAAGGTGTTTGTTGACGAAACCCGTCCCTGGCTGCAGGGCTCGCGGCTGACCGCATGGGAGCTTGAGCGCGACGGTATCGAGGCGAGTATCAATGTTGACTCGGCCGCTGGCCATTTGATGAAGACCCAGACTATTACCTGGGTCATCGTTGGCGCGGATCGAATTGCCGCCAATGGCGATGTGGTGAACAAGATCGGGACCTATTCGCTATCGATTCTGGCCATGCATCACGGCCTGCGGTTTATGGTTGTTGCGCCAAGCTCGACCATCGACATGGCGCTGGAGCATGGCGATGAGGTGGTTATCGAGGAGCGGGGCGCGGCCGAACTGTTGCAGCTCGGTGGCCAATCACTGGATGTTGGTGTGCCCGTATTCAACCCGGTGTTCGATGTGACGCCGGCGGATCTGATCGACGCCATTGTGACCGAAAAAGGCGTCATCGAGCGCCCGGACGCGCGAAAATTGGCCGATCTGATGAGTCACCGGCATCTGCACTGAGCGGTGGCTTGATCCTTTCCATGGCCCCGTTCGTCCTTCTTGCTGGAATAGCAGGCTCAGACTTGCGTTTCGCCTCCCTCCCAGCCTGGCTCTGTGGTATCCTGTCGGGCTTTAACCGGGTGTCCTGCGGCCCCGCGCTGACTGATCGCTTTCTAACGGAAACAGCAGCCCCGCAGAGCCCCTGAGTGCGCCGAATAACTGTTACAGGCATCGTCAGGTTGCCGACAATAAAAGGAATGCCGTTTCATGGGTGAACTGGCCAAAGAAATCCTTCCAGTCAATATCGAAGATGAGCTGAAGCAGTCGTACCTGGATTACGCCATGAGCGTGATCGTGGGCCGGGCTTTGCCGGATGTTCGCGACGGTCTCAAGCCGGTGCATCGCCGCGTGCTGTTCGCGATGAGCGAGTTGAACAACGACTGGAACAAACCCTACAAGAAATCCGCCCGTGTGGTCGGTGACGTAATCGGTAAATATCACCCACACGGTGACTCCGCGGTCTACGACACCATCGTTCGTATGGCGCAGCCGTTCTCGCTGCGCTATCTGCTGGTTGATGGTCAGGGCAACTTCGGTTCGGTGGATGGCGACAACGCCGCCGCCATGCGTTATACCGAAATCCGTATGACCAAGCTGGCACATGAGCTGCTGGCTGATCTGGAAAAGGAAACTGTCGACTGGGTGCCCAACTACGATGGCACCGAACAGATTCCTGCGGTATTGCCGACCAAGGTCCCGAACCTGCTGATCAACGGATCCAGCGGTATTGCCGTGGGCATGGCGACCAATATTCCGCCGCACAACCTGACGGAAGTGATCAACGCTTGTCTGGCGCTGATCGAAAACCCGGATATGACCATTGATGATCTGATGGAGCATATTCCTGGCCCGGATTTCCCCACCGCCGGCATCATCAATGGCCGGGCGGGTATTGTTGAGGCCTACCACACTGGCCGCGGCCGCATCTATGTTCGGGCCCGTTGTACTATTGAAGATATCGACAAGGTTGGCGGTCGGCAGCAGATCATCATTCACGAGCTGCCCTATCAGTTGAACAAGGCCCGCTTGATCGAGAAGATCGCCGAGCTGGTCAAAGAGAAAAAGATCGAAGGCATTACCGAGCTGCGTGACGAGTCCGACAAGGACGGCATGCGCGTGGTTATCGAGATCCGCCGGGGCGAGGTCGCCGAGGTTATCCTGAATAATCTCTATACCCAGACGCAGATGCAGAACGTGTTCGGCATTAACATCGTCGGCCTGCTCGACGGCCAGCCGCGCATTCTGAATCTCAAGGAATTGCTCGACGCCTTTATTCGTCACCGCCGTGAAGTGGTGACCCGCCGTACCGTATTCGAGTTGCGCAAGGCGCGTGAGCGCGGGCATATCCTTGAAGGTCAGGCCGTTGCCCTGTCGAACATCGACCCGGTTATCGCCATGATCAAGGCCTCGCCGACCCCGGCTGAAGCCAAGGAGCGTCTGATCGCCAACGCCTGGGAGCCGGGCGCGGTGGTCGAGATGGTCGAGCGCGCCGGTGCCGAATCCTGCCGTCCTGATGGCCTGGATGAGCAATTCGGTCTGCGCGATGGCAAGTATTACCTGTCCCCGGAACAGGCTCAGGCGATTCTGGAACTGCGTCTGCACCGTCTGACCGGTCTGGAGCACGAAAAGCTGCTGGCCGAGTACCAGGAAATTTTGCTTCAGATCGGTGAGCTCCTGCGCATCCTCAATAGTCAGGAACGCCTGATGGAAGTGATCGTCGAGGAGCTGGAGCTGATTCGCACCAACTTCGGCGACGCACGCCGCACCGAGATCCTCGCTTCCCGCCTGGATCTGAGCATTGCCGACCTGATTACCGAAGAAGAGCGGGTCGTGACCATCTCTCATGGTGGTTACGCCAAGAGCCAGCCGCTGGCCGATTACCAGGCGCAGCGCCGTGGTGGTCGAGGCAAGGCGGCGACGGGCGTCAAGGATGAGGACTATGTGTCTCACCTGCTGGTTGCCAACAGCCACACCACGCTGCTGCTGTTCTCCAGCAAGGGCAAAGTGTACTGGTTGAAGACTTATGAAATTCCAGAGGCTTCGCGCACTGCGCGGGGTCGTCCGCTGGTCAACCTGTTGCCGCTGGACCAGGGTGAGTTCATCAGCGCCATGTTGCCCGTCGACGAATATACCGAAGGCTGGTTCATCTTTATGGCTACCGCCAACGGCACCGTGAAAAAGACGCCGCTGGAGCAGTTCAGCCGCCAGCGTACGGTCGGTCTGATCGCGCTGGATCTGGATGAGGGCGATACGCTGATTTCCGCTGCCATCACCAACGGTGAGCGTGAGGTCATGCTGTTCTCCGACGGTGGCAAGGTGACGCGCTTCAAGGAAACTGACGTTCGGGCAATGGGCCGGACTGCGCGCGGTGTACGCGGTATGCGTCTGGCGGAAAAGCAGCGCCTTATTTCGATGATTATTGTCGAAGAGGGTACGCAGATTCTTACCGCTTCGGCGCGCGGCTACGGCAAGCGCACGGCAGTGGAAGAGTTCCCGCAGTACAAGCGCGGTGGCCAGGGCGTCATCGCCATGGTCAGCAACGAACGTAACGGTCCGCTGGTCGGGGCTGTCCAGGTGGTCGATGGTGAGGAAATCATGCTGATCTCCGACCAGGGCACCCTGGTGCGTACCCGCGTCGCCGAGGTGTCCAGCCTGTCGCGTAACACCCAGGGTGTTACGCTGATCAAGGTAGCCAGCGACGAGAAACTGGTGGGTCTGGAGCGTATTCAGGAGCCGTCCGAGGAAGAGCTTGCTGAAGGCGAACTGGATGATGCCGATACCGCCGTGGATGTGAATGCAGAGTTGGGTGCAGCGCAGGACGAGTCTCCGGCTGCCGATACGGATCAGGAGTAAAACGCCGCCGTGAGTAATCGACTGTTCAATTTTTGTGCAGGCCCTGCAGCATTGCCTGAGGCGGTGCTGCAGCAGGCTCAGGCCGAACTGCTGGACTGGCAGGGCAAAGGCCTGTCGGTAATGGAGATGAGTCACCGCAGTGACGAGTTCACCCAAGTGGCTGAAACCGCCGAGCAGGATCTGCGTGATCTGCTCAGCGTACCTGATGACTACAAGGTGCTGTTCCTGCAGGGCGGTGCCAGCCAGCAGTTCGCGCAGATTCCGCTGAACTTCATGGCTGACGACGGCAGTGCGGACTATATCGACACCGGCATCTGGTCGGCCAAGGCGATAGAGGAAGCTCAGCGCTTCGGTCACGTCAATGTGGCCGCCAGCGCCAAGGCCTACGATTACTTCGCCATCCCCGGCCAGAATGACTGGCAGTTGTCGGAAAACGCCGCCTACGTGCATTACACCCCCAATGAGACCATTGGCGGGTTGGAATTTGGCTGGATTCCCGAGGTAGGCGACAAGCCGCTGATTGCGGATGTGTCCTCGACGATTCTTTCTCGCCCGCTGGAGGTATCGAAATTCGGCATGCTCTACGCCGGCGCCCAGAAGAACATCGGCCCTAGCGGTCTGGTGGTGGTGATCGTGCGTGAAGACCTGCTCGGCAAGGCGCGCGCCAGTTGCCCGACCATGCTCGATTACAGTGTCGCCGCGAAAAACGGCTCGATGTACAACACGCCACCCACCTTCGGCTGGTACCTGGCAGGCCTGATCTTCAAATGGGTCAAGCAGCAAGGCGGACTGGAGGCGATGGAGCGGATCAATCAGCTCAAGCAACGTACGCTGTACCGAGCGATTGACGGCAGTGAGCTGTACAGCAACCCGATCAATCCGGTGGATCGTTCCTGGATGAATATCCCCTTCCGCCTGGCAGATGACCGGCTGGACAAGCCGTTTTTAGCTGGCGCCGAAGAGCGGGGCCTGTTGAACCTCAAGGGCCATCGTTCAGTGGGTGGTATGCGCGCGTCTATTTATAACGCCGTCGGCCAGGATGCAGTGGATGCGCTGGTGGCCTATATGGCAGAGTTCGAACGGCAGCGGGGTTGATGGCAATGTCTGATGAAGACCAACTCAAGGCACTACGTAAACGCATAGACAGTCTCGACGAGAAAATTCTCGAACTGATCAGCGAGCGCGCGCAGTGCGCGCAAACCGTTGCGCATGTGAAGCAGAAGTCCCTGCCCGAAGGCAGCAAGCCGATATTCTATCGGCCTGAACGTGAAGCCTGGGTGCTAAAGCACATCATGGAACTGAACAAGGGCCCGCTGGACAACGAGGAAATGGCCCGGCTGTTCCGTGAGATCATGTCTGCCTGTCTGGCGTTGGAAGAGCCACTGAGAGTGGCCTACCTGGGTCCTGAAGGCACTTTCACGCAGGCGGCAGCGATCAAGCATTTCGGCCATTCGGTGATTAGTGTGCCGATGGCGGCGATTGATGAGATCTTCCGTGAAGTGGCGGCGGGTGCCGTGCAGTTTGGTGTGGTGCCGGTGGAAAACTCCACCGAGGGCGCGATCAATCACACACTGGACAGCTTTCTTGAGCACGACATGGTCATCTGCGGTGAGGTAGAGCTGCGCATTCACCATCATCTGCTGATCGGGGAAAACACCAAGACCGACAAGATCTCCCGGGTGTATTCCCACGCCCAGTCGCTGGCTCAGTGCCGCAAATGGTTGGACGCGCATTATCCGAATGTCGAGCGGGTCGCAGTGGCCAGCAATGCCGAGGCGGCCAAGCGGGTCAAGGGCGAATGGAATTCGGCGGCGATTGCCGGGGATATGGCCTGCGAGCTGTATGGGCTGACGCGGATTGCCGATAAGATCGAAGATCGCCCGGATAACTCCACGCGTTTTTTGATTATTGGTAGCCAGATGGTTCCGCCCACCGGCGACGACAAGACTTCGGTGATCGTCTCCATGCGCAACAAGCCGGGCGCGCTGCACCATCTGCTGCAGCCGTTCCACAACAACGGGATCGACCTGTCGCGCATCGAAACCCGGCCATCGCGCAGCGGTAAATGGACCTATGTATTCTTTATCGACTTCTTCGGTCACCAGCATGATCCTTTGATCAAGGACGCGCTGGAGCAGATCAATGAAGAGTCGGTGGCACTCAAGGTGCTGGGCTCCTATCCGAAAGCGGTACTCTAATTCGTTAGCAACAAGCCGCAGGCCGCAAGCTGCAAAAGGCAGTCGGAGCGGCTTGAGGCTTGTAGCTTGAGGCTCGTGTTATGACCTGTGATTTTCTCAGCCTGGCATTGCCGGGTGTTCAAAAACTGTCTCCCTATGTGCCCGGTAAGCCGGTCGAAGAGCTGGCTCGTGAATTTGGCTTGCGTGCCGAAGATATTGTCAAACTGGCCAGCAATGAAAATCCGCTGGGCCCCAGCCCTCAGGCACTCGACGCTATACGGGGCGCCTGCGCCGAGTTGACGCGCTACCCTGATGGCAACGGCTTTCTGCTCAAGCAGGCACTGGCCGAGCGTCTGGGTGTGAACACGTCGATGATTACCCTGGGTAATGGTTCGAACGATATCCTTGAGTTGATCACCCGCGCCTTTGTCAGCCCTCAGCATGAAGTCGTCTTCAGCGAGCATGCCTTTGCGGTTTACCCGATTGTGACCCAGGCCGTCGGCGCTCGCCCGGTGGTCGTGCCGGCGCGTGACTGGGGGCATGATCTGGATGCCATGGCTGCAGCGATTACCCCGGCGACCCGTCTGGTGTTTATTGCCAATCCGAACAACCCGACCGGCACCTGGATCGAACGTCCGGCGCTGGAGCGTTTTCTCGCCAAGGTGCCGGAAAACGTGATCGTGGTGCTGGATGAGGCTTATACCGAATACGTGGAAACCGGCGATGTGCCCAACGGGCTGGACTACCTGACGCAATATCCTAACCTGCTGGTGTCTCGGACCTTCTCCAAGGCGTATGGCCTGGCCGCACTGCGGGTTGGTTACGGCATCTGTCAGCCGGCAATCGCCGATGCGATGAATCGCGTGCGCCAGCCGTTTAACGTCAACAGCCTGGCTCAGGCTGCGGCGCTCGCCACGCTGCAAGACGAGGCGTACCTGGCTGAAAGCCGCAGAATCAACCGCGAGGGTATGGCGCAACTGGAGGCCGGTTTTACCTCGCTGGGGCTGACCTGGATATTTTCGCGTGGCAACTTTATTGCCGTGGACCTGGGCCGTGAAGCTGCACCGGTGTTTCAGGGCCTGCTACGTCAGGGCGTTATCGTGCGACCAGTTGCCAACTACGGGATGCCCAACCATTTGCGCGTATCCATCGGCTTGCCGGAAGAAAACCAGCGGTTCCTTGAGGTGGTGGGCCGGGTAATGGCTGATGCAGCAGGTGCTGGCGAGTGAGCAATGTGAAAACGCTGTCACCTTCTAGCGCCACAATCGGGCGCCTTGCGGTGATCGGTCTGGGCTTGATTGGTGGCTCCTTTGCCAAAGGCATCCGTGAATCGGGTGTGTGCCGCGAGGTAGTCGGTTGTGATGCCAATCCAGTCACGCGCGAGCAGGCGTTGCCCCTCGGCGTGGTGGACCGCGTGACGCACAGCCTGGCGGAGGCGGTGCAGGGTGCTGACGTTATTCTGTTGGCGGTGCCGGTGCTGGCGATGGAAGCGGTCCTAACCGAACTGGCAGCGCTGGAGCTGGGCAAGGCGGTTCTGACTGATGTCGGCAGCACCAAAGGTGCGGTGGTCAAAGCGGTTGAGCTGGCATTTGGCAGTGTGCCGAAGCGCTTCGTCCCGGGCCACCCGATTGCCGGTTCGGAAAAAAGCGGGATCGAAGCGGCAAGCTCCGAGCTATTCAAGCGTCACAAGGTGATTCTCACGCCGCTGGATGAAACCAGCACCGAAGCGCTGACGCTGACTACCGCCCTGTGGCAGACGCTGGGGGCAGATGTTGAACATATGCCGCTAGCTGATCATGACGAGGTGCTCGCAGCGACCAGTCATCTACCGCATTTGCTGGCCTTTTCATTGGTTGATACGCTGGCTGGCCGCAGCGAGAACCAGGATATTTTTCGTTACGCAGCTGGTGGCTTCAGGGATTTTACCCGGATTGCCGCGAGCGATCCGGTGATGTGGCGGGATATTTTTCTTGCCAACAAGAACGCGGTTCTTCGGAGCCTGGATGCCTTCACTCACGATCTGGATCGGTTGCGTAACGCGATAGCGTCTGACGATGCGAACACCTTGCTCGGGGTATTTACCCGGGCGAAGGCGGCGCGCGAACACTTCAGTACTATTTTGGCCCGTAGGGCGTATATGGAACCTATGCAAACACAAGTCTGTAATTTTATTGCCAGCCCTGGTGGGCGCGTTCAGGGCAGCATCCGCGTACCCGGCGACAAATCCATTTCGCACCGCTCAATCATGCTTGGTTCGCTGGCGGAAGGAGTGACAGAGGTGGAAGGCTTTCTTGAGGGCGAAGACAGCCTGGCCACCTTGCAGGCCTTCCGTGACATGGGCGTGGTGATTGATGGCCCCCATCAGGGGCGGGTGACGATAAATGGCGTGGGCCTGCACGGGTTGCAGGCGCCTCCTGGGCCCCTTTATGTCGGTAATTCGGGCACCTCCATGCGCCTGCTATCCGGATTGCTCGCCGGGCAGATGTTCGACAGCGTGTTGATGGGCGATGCGTCTCTGACCAAGCGGCCCATGGGGCGCGTAGCGAAACCCCTGCGGGAAATGGGCGCGCGAATTGACACCGCCGACGAGGGCAGGCCGCCACTGCGTATCATGGGCGACAGCCGGTTGATGGGTATGGACTACACTATGCCAATGGCCAGCGCCCAGGTGAAATCCTGCCTTTTGTTGGCCGGGCTGTATGCCGCGGGCAGTACCTCGGTGGTCGAGCCGGCGCCCACGCGCGACCACACCGAGAGAATGCTCAAGGGTTTCGGGTACCCGGTCAAGGTCGTAGGCGCCAAGGTCACCATTGAGCCGGGCCACAAGCTCCGCGCATGCAAGATCGATGTGCCGGCGGATATTTCCTCGGCGGCGTTTTTCATGGTTGCGGCGAGCATCGCCGAAGGCTCTGACTTGCTGCTTGAGCACGTAGGCATCAATCCGACGCGGATCGGCGTGATCAATATATTGCGCGCGATGGGTGGTGATCTGAGCCTGGAAAACGAGCGCGAGGTCGGTGGTGAGCCGGTGGCGGATATCCGGGTGCGCTACGCCCCGCTCAAAGGTATCGAGATCCCGATCGATCAGGTGCCGTTGGCCATCGACGAATTTCCGGTGCTATTCGTGGCTGCCGCCTGTGCGGAAGGCCGCACCGTTTTACGCGGCGCCGAGGAGTTGCGGGTCAAGGAATCCGACCGCATCCAGGTAATGGCTGACGGTCTGCAGGCGCTGGGGATCAAAGCAGAACCCACCCACGACGGTATTATTATCGACGGTGGTCAGATTCAGGGTGGTCAAGTCGACAGTCACGGCGACCATCGTATTGCCATGTCTTTCAGTGTCGCATCCCTGCGTGCTGCAGGAGATATTCTTATCACTGATTGCGCCAACGTGGCGACGTCATTCCCGGGCTTTGTCTCGCTGGCCAGTTCGGTCGGCATACAGGTTCGGTCGGAGGAGAACGCGTGACAGATCAAGTTATTCCGGTTATCACCATCGACGGACCCGGCGGGTCCGGCAAGGGCACTATCGCTGGTCTGTTGGCCAGCCGACTGGGCTGGAAATTGCTGGATTCGGGAGCTCTTTACCGGCTGCTGGCCTATGCCGCGCAGAATCATGGTGTGGACCTGACTAACGAAGAAGGGCTCAAGGCACTGGCAGCTTATCTGGATGTACAGTTCATCGCCGAAGACGGGCAGCGCGATCAGCGGATTATTCTTGAGGGTGAGGATGTCACCCGCGCGATCCGTACCGAGACCATGGGCACTGGCGCCTCGCAGGTAGCAGCGATTCCGGCGGTGCGTGAAGCGTTGCTCAACCGTCAACAGGCTTTCCGTGAAGCGCCAGGTCTGGTGGCGGACGGTCGCGACATGGGTACGGTGGTGTTTCCTGATGCGCAGTTAAAGGTATTTTTGACTGCCAGCCCGCATGAAAGAGCTGAACGACGCCACAAGCAGTTGCTCGGAAAGGGTGAAACTGCTAATCTGGCGAGTCTTCTCGATGAGATTATGGCTCGTGACGAGCGTGATATGAATCGCAGTGTGGCGCCTTTGCGTCCCGCAGACGATGCCATATTGCTTGATTCGACTCACTTGTCGATTGAAGAAGTACTTGAATCAGTGCTGAAGGAAGCGCGCGACCGCGACCTGCAGGGCTGATCAGGCCATCCGCTGCCGGGAAACCAGCCTGGCCGGCAACGGGCATTTTATAATCAACCCACATCAGCTGGTGATGTGGCGGGTATGTGGGCTGCAGGGCGCGCGACAACAAGCGGCCAGGCGGTTACTGCCTAAATAACCATTTACAGGATTCCAAATGAGCGAAAGCTTTGCCGAACTTTTTGAAGAAAGTCTAGTTACCCTCGACATGCAGCCGGGTTCCATCATCACCGGTATCATCGTGGACATCGACTCCGATTGGGTCACCGTTCATGCTGGCTTGAAGTCTGAAGGTGTCATCCCGCGTGAGCAGTTCCTGAACGATCAGGGCGAGCTGACGATCAAGGTGGGTGATGAGGTTCACGTTGCACTGGAAGCCGTTGAAGACGGTTTCGGTGAGACCAAACTGTCCCGTGAGAAGGCCAAGCGCGCCGAATCCTGGAAAGTCCTCGAAGCAGCTTTCGCCGCAGAAGAAATCGTCAAGGGTGTTATCAACGGCAAGGTCAAAGGTGGCTTTACCGTCGACGTCAACACTATCCGCGCGTTCCTGCCTGGCTCCCTGGTCGATGTCCGCCCTGTGCGCGATACCACGCACCTGGAAGGCAAGGAACTGGAATTCAAGGTCATCAAGCTTGACCAGAAGCGCAACAACGTTGTCGTTTCCCGTCGTGCCGTCCTCGAAGCCGAGAACAGTGCCGAGCGCGAAGCCCTGCTGGAAACCCTGCAGGAAGGCCAGGTGGTCAAAGGTATCGTCAAGAACCTCACAGATTACGGCGCATTCGTCGATCTGGGCGGCGTAGACGGCCTGCTGCACATCACCGACATGGCGTGGAAGCGTATCAAGCATCCTTCCGAAATCGTCAATGTTGGCGACGAGATCGACGTCAAGGTGCTGAAGTTCGACCGTGAGCGCAACCGCGTTTCTCTGGGCCTGAAGCAGTTGGGTGAAGATCCATGGGTCGCCATCACCGGTCGTTACCCTGAAGGTACTCGTGTTACCGCCAAGGTCACCAACCTTACCGATTACGGCTGCTTTGCCGAGCTGGAAGAGGGCGTTGAAGGTCTGGTACACGTATCCGAAATGGATTGGACCAACAAGAACATCCATCCTTCCAAAGTTGTCCAGGTGGGCGACGATGTAGAAGTTATGGTTCTGGATATCGACGAAGACCGTCGTCGTATTTCCCTGGGCATCAAGCAGTGCAAGATGAACCCATGGGAAGAGTTCTCCAGCAAGTTCAACAAGGGCGACAAGATCTCCGGTTCCATCAAGTCGATCACCGATTTCGGTATCTTCATTGGTCTGGACGGCGGCATCGACGGTCTGGTTCACTTGTCCGACATCTCCTGGAACGAAGCTGGCGAAGAAGCCGTGCGTCGTTTCAAGAAGGGCGACGAGATCGAAACCGTCATCCTGTCTGTTGATCCCGAGCGCGAGCGCATTTCTCTGGGCGTCAAGCAGCTGGAAGACGATCCGTTCTCCAACTTCGCTTCGCTGAACGAGAAAGGCACCATCCTCAACGGTATCGTCAAGGAAGTGGATGCCAAGGGTGCAGTAATTACCCTGGCGGAAGAAATCGAAGGCACGCTGAAGGCCTCCGAAATCAGCCGTGACCGTGTTGAAGATGCGCGTAACGTGTTGAATGTTGGCGACGAAATCGAAGCCAAGATCATCAGCATCGATCGCAAGAGCCGCGTGATCAGCCTGTCGATCAAGGCCAAGGATGTTGAAGACGAGAAAGAAGCCATCCAGGACCTGCGCAAGCAGGAAATGCAGGCTTCCGGTCCGACCACCATTGGTGATCTGATCAAGCAGCAGATGGAGAACAAGGGCAACTAAGCCTTTGGGTTCCACCAGAAAAAGGGCGACTTCGGTCGCCCTTTTTTGTGCCCGTCATTCCAGCGTCACGTCGTAAGCTTGCGGCTAATGGCCAGGCATGGTAAAACCGAATGAAACGGATCTAGCCGCTTGATAAAAAAGGAAAAACCATGACCAAGTCGGAGTTGATCGAGCGCATAGTGGAACAGCAGGGGCAGCTATCAGCCAAGGATGTGGAATTGGCGATCAAGACCATGCTGGAACATATGTCGCAAGCACTGGCCACCGGTGAGCGCATCGAGATAAGGGGCTTTGGCAGCTTCTCTCTGCATTACCGTGCACCGCGTGTCGGCCGTAATCCTAAAACCGGCGACTCCGTGGAACTGGAAGGCAAATATGTGCCGCACTTCAAGCCTGGCAAGGAGCTGCGCGATAGAGTTAACGAGTCGCTGCAAATGGCCTGAAGCGGTATCAAGCCGCGTTTCCCTTGCGCTATACTGCGGGCTATATGAATGGACTGGAGTCGAGTGGTATGCAATGGCTAAAGCGCGCGGTACTGATTGTTATTCTTCTGCTTGTGGCCCTGGCGACCCTGGATTTCATGCTGGAAAACCAGCAAGGCATTCAACTTCAGTTTCTTGAGCTGCAATCCCCCGAATTACCCCTCTCGCTGTATATCGTTATCGCCTTTATTCTTGGCAGCCTGCTCGGCGTCTTTGTTGGCTGGTTGATTACTACCCGATTACGTCTCAAGTTGATGGTTCAGAGCAACGAGCTCAATCGTTACCGCAAGGAAGTCGACAAGCTGCGTACTCAGCCCATCAAGGACTGATTCCCATGCAGGAATTGCTGTTCCTTGGACTCTTTGTGTTGGCCTTGGGAATTGGCTGGTTTCTTGGGCGGCGCGAGGCCATCAAGGTGGGCTTCATGTTGGAACCGCATGGCAGCGCGCTGGATCGACAGTATTTTATTGGCTTGAACTATCTTCTGAATGAACAGCCCGATGAGGCCATTGAAACCTTCATTCGCGCGCTTGAAGTCAATCCTGAAACCGTCGAGACGCACATTGCCATTGGCAAACTGTTCTGCCAGCGCGGCGATGTGGAGCGTGCCATAAAGGTTCATCAAAATCTCCTGGCACGGCCTAACCTGACCCGTGAGCAAGCGGACCGGGTGCAGCTTGAGCTGGCGCGCGACTACCTCGTCGTCGGTATGCTCAATCGCGCCGAACGGCTGCTGGAGGAGCTGGTTGAAGCCGCTTCACCGCTGAGGGCAGAGGCGCTGGTGGATCTGGTCAAGGTGCATGAGCGCGAGCACGAGTGGGACAATGCCATCGTCGTGGGTACCAAGCTGGTTCAGGAGCGCTCAGCGTTTGCCGTGACACTGGCACACTACCATTGCGAGCGGGCACTGGTTTTGCTTCAGGATAACAACCAGTCCGCCGCGCGAAAGCATCTTGGCCAGGCGCTCGATACCGACAGTGGTTGCATAAGGGCAATGTTGATGCTGGCTGAGCTGGATCTGGATCAAGGGCAGCCGCAAGCGGCACAACGCTGGCTGAACCGTCTGGCGGAGAAAGACGCTGATTTTGTGCCCCAAGCCTTGCCGCTGATACGTCGCTGCGCTGATAATGGCGCCCTCGACATGGTGCAGTATCTGGATCGGGTGATAGCCAGTAGCGCGCAACCGCAGGTGCAAAGCGTGTTGGCCCGAGCCGATCAGCTCAAGTCCCAGGCCAGCTTGCATGAAGTTAGTCATTTCGTGCTGGCCCATATTCAACAACAACCTTCCCTTCGGGGATTGCTCTATCTGATTGACCTGCACCTGGATCATGTTGAGGCCAAAGGCCGTGACAATTTGTTGATCCTGCGGGGCATCGTCGAGGCGCTGGTCGTAGACAAGCTCCCGTACCGTTGCGCTTCCTGTGGTTTTTTGGCCAAGAAGCTGCACTGGCAATGCCCCACCTGCCACGGTTGGTCAACCATCAGACCCCTCAAGGGGCGTGAGGCTGCGTAAGACAGTCATCATGGACGTTCTTCAACAGGATTAAATGCATGCCCTGCCATACCCCCGTTATCGTTGCTCTGGATTTCCCTGATATGTCTGCCGCCGTATCCCTGGCTGAGCAGCTTGACCCTGCACAGTGCCGCCTCAAGGTAGGCAAGGAGCTGTTCACCAGCAGCGGCCCTGCGGTGATCGAGAAATTGCACAAGTTGGGCTTTGAAGTCTTTCTCGACCTCAAATTCCATGACATCCCGAATACGACTGCTGGCGCGGTGTTAGCTGCCGCAGAATTGGGCGTGTGGATGGTCAATGTGCATGCCGGTGGCGGGCGGCGAATGATGGAAGCCTGCCGCGAGGCGCTGGATGGCCGTCGTGGTCACCGCCCGCTGTTGACCGCAGTCACGGTTCTAACCAGTCTTGAGCAGGAGGATCTGCTGGAAGTCGGAGTGGACATCGAACCCATGGTACAGGTGCAGCGGCTAGCGCGGCTTACTCAGGAGTGTGGGTTGGATGGGGTGGTCTGCTCCGCTCGCGAAGCCAAGGCGCTGCGCAATGCCTTAGGTAATGATCTGCTGTTGGTTACTCCAGGGATCAGACCCGTTGACGCCGTTGCCGATGACCAGCGGCGGATAGTGACGCCGCTGCAGGCTATTGAAAATGGCAGCAGTTACCTGGTGATCGGGCGCCCCATCACCAAGGCACATGATCCGGCACAAGCGCTGGCCGACATCGTCGCCGAACTATCAGTTAGCGTCTGATCAGTCAGGGCGTGATGGCGACCTTGAGGACGCCATCACGCTGGTGACTGAACAGATCATAGGCTTCGACGATGTCTGCCAGTTTGAACCTGTGCGTGACCATGGCCGTCAGATCGACGCGGCCAGATGCAACTACTTCCATCAGCCGGCGCATCCGCTCCTTGCCGCCGGGACACAGGGTGGTGATGATCTTGTGATCGCCCAGGCCGGCCGCTATCGCATCCAGCGGCATTGACAGCTTGCCCGAGTAAACCCCCAGACTCGACAGCGTACCGCCAGGTTTCAGGGCTCGCAGGCAGGATTCGAAGGTCTGCTGAGTGCCCAGCGCCTCAATGGCCACATCCACTCCCTTGCCTGCAGTGATCGCCATGATCTGCTCCAGTGGGTCCTGGGTTTTGTAGTTGATGGTTATGTCGGCGCCCAGGCGTTTGGCAATCTCCAACCGTTCGGCAACGCCATCGACGACAATGATTCGCGTGGCGCCCATCAGCTTCGCCCCAGCGGTAGCGCACAGGCCGATCGGCCCCTGGGCGAAGATCACTACGGTATCGCCAATCCGAATACCGCCACTCTCGGCACCACCAAACCCCGTGCTCATGATATCCGGGCACATCAATACCTGTTCGTCACTGAGACTGTCCGGTACTGGCGTCAAATTGGCCTGGGCGTTGGGTATCAATACGTACTCGGCCTGGCAACCGTCAATGGTGTTGCCGAGTTGCCAGCCGCCCATCGCCTTGCCACCGCATTGGCTGGTAATGCCGTCGAGGCAGGGATGGCATTGGCCGCAGGGAGTGATGGCGCCGGCGATTACCCGCTGACCGACCTGATAACCCTGCACCGCATTGCCGAGTTTTGCGATCACGCCGACGGGTTCATGGCCGATGATCAAACCGGGTTGGACCGGATATTCGCCCTTGAGGATATGCACGTCTGTACCACAAATGGTGGTAGTGGTGACGCGCAGCACTGCATCTGTAGGCCCGGGCTCGGGTATCGGGCGCTGTTGAATCTCGATCCGGCCAGGGGACAGCCAGACGGCTGCCTGCATAGTGATCATGGAGCCTCCAGAGTGCGGTAGACGTTATGTCTCCACTACTCTAACGGCTTGCCCGGCGCAGCTATTGATCTGGATCAAGCGGAAGTGGATGGCCGCTCGCACTGCATCTGCTGCAGGTCCTGATCCAGTGTGGCGAACTGCTCGCGCATTCGCGTCAGCTGCTTGTCACTGGCCAGATTAATCACGTCGGCGAGCATGGCTGCACCTCTGCGGCTATTGATCTCGGTCTGCTCCTTGAACTCTGTCGTCCAGTAGCGCTCGCGCTCGATCAACAGATCAGTGATTTGCGCAGTAAAACCTGGATCCGAACGCGACCGAAGTGTCGCAAGCAGTTGTTGCTGCCAGTGCTGGCGGTTGTCCAGCCAGAGTCGGTTCTGGCCTTCCATCTCAACCGACCAGCTCTCGATACGCTGGCGTTGGCTCTCATTGAGGCGGCCGAGCCATCGTCGCAGGCGCTTTTCAAGGCGCTCGCTGCGTTCCTCGGCTTGCGTAGTCGAGTCGGGAGCTACAAATTTGTCGTGCATTTCCTGATGCTGCTCAGCCAGGTTGGCTTCTAGTGCTGCGATCTGCGAGTCGTCCAGTTGCTGGAACAGTTCCGCCATTGTCGGGGCTATCTCGAGCAATACTCGGTCCACAGCCGGTTCAAACTGCGGGATTTGATCGATTAACGAGCTGGCTTGAAGATCATCAAGTGCCAGGGTGGTTTGCAAGTTGGCCAGCAACGATCTGTAGTCGGGGATTTCAATACTGCAATGCCAGTCCAGATGCTCATCAACGCGCGTAGACAGCCAATTTTTTTGCGTGCTGGTCAAGGGGATGTAGTCGCCGGTCTTCCAACTTATCAGCCAGTTCAAATTGCTATAGGCCAGGCGAGTAGAGCTGCAGGAGGTCAGCGCGCAAAGGCACAAGAACAGAACAAGGGGGCGTAAGCGAACCGATCGTAATAGGGGCATGCCGTCCAATCCGGTATTTTTAGTCGCGCAGTCGCGTGCGAGATGACTATTGTCGGAGAGTAATACTATTTGCGCCGCGTTGGCCGACAAAAACATGTCATGAGGTGTCGGAGCTGCCAGGCGAACTGGTAAAGCAGCTCCGTATACGTCTAATTCAGCACATTGAGCAAAATGCTTTCGATAATGCCCGTTGCTGTTGATACCAAGACGGCATCGGTACCGACCTGGCGCCAGTCGTAACCGGGATAATGCGGGAGGCGTGATTCCAGTCGACCATCAAAGCGCTTCGCAATGCCGGGGGGCAGGGGTTTACCTCTGGCCAAATTCTTGCGTATGCCCGGTGGTAGTGGTTTTGCCGGTTCCAGATAGCTGCGTTGATCCCTGAATATGCTCCGTACGACGGCTTCTTCGATGGTTATCGAGTGTTTGTCCTGTTGATGACTTGAATGATGATGATCCTGCTTTTTATCCTTTTTCCCCTTGTCATGGGGAGGTTGGGCGAGGGCGCTGGCAGAGGCAAGGGTCAGCGCTAACGTGATGGCAGAAAGGGGGATGAAGGTGCGTGTAAACAGTGTCATTGTTGTTTCTCCTTTGCTCAATTAGAGCACAATCCAGCCAAGGAGGTTCACTGAGCGCATTAATGACGCAGATCCGCTACTTTCAGCATGCAGATAAAGCTGGCTAACAGCGCAGCAGCACCGAACCACAGGCTCGCCTGCAGACTGATGCCGTAGTCAAACCCCAGCCTCACCAGCCACGGGCCGATCAACTGGGTCCCACCGTACAGCGCTATTAGCGCCGCGGAGAGCCTGGGGCCCTGTGTAGGTTGGAGACTGCGCGCCAGGCGCTGGGTCAGCAGCACTGCACCGAGAAAGCTGCCCCCAACCAGCAGACTGCAAAGCATGATCCCCCACTGCGCGGGCAGCAGTATTGCTGCGAGCACGCCAAACAGTTGCAGCGCATAGTTAACGATGAGCACATTGCGATCACCAAACTGACTGCCGAGCCGGTTCCATAACCAGGTCGAGGGCAGGGCGGCCAGGGCGACAATCAGCCAACTTTGGCTGACCATCGGCGAACTGGCGCCTAACTGCAAGCTCGCGAGCATGGGCAAAAAGGTCATCGGCAGGATGTAACCCAACCCAGCTCCCGCATAGGCATAGAACAGTGGCTGACTGTGCCGATCAAACAGGCTCTGCCGCCCAGCTGGTGTGCCTTTAGGCAGTGTAAGCGACGGCGAGATCGAAATTCTGCTCAACGTCAGCCAGCTCCACCAACCCAATGGGATGCTGAGCAGGGCCGCAGGCCACCAGCGCGCCGCCCCGGCCAGCAGCTCATCACTGAGGCTAACCAGCGCACTGGAGAGCAGCAGCCCCAACCCGACGCCCAGATAAATCAGCCCGCTGGCCCGAATGCGTCCTTCGCCAGCGAGCCATTCAAGCACCAATGCTGGCACCAATACGAAAACGATGCCGTTGCTGATACCGTTACCCAAACGCAGGGTACTGATCCAGAGCAGAGATTCGGTTTGCGTCAGGCATAGCAGGGTGAGGCAGTGCAGCGCCAATGCCCAGGGGGTAACACGGCGAATACCGGACGGGGTTGCCCAGCGAATCGCCAGTAGGGCGCCGAGCAGATAGCCCAGATAATTCCAGCTGGCGATATCCGCAGCCTGACTGAGCAGAAGCTGGCCATCGGCGACTAGCCGCGGCATCAACGGCGTGTATACGAAGCGCCCGAGCCCGTGCACCACCAGTAACAGAAGGGCGCCTGCCGAAACGACTTTGGTGATGCTAAGAGGCTGAGATGACAAATTCTGCTCCTGAGTTGTCGTCATCTTACCGGGCTTGGTGGCGCGCTTCCATTGCTCCTGAAAGCACCATAAGGGAGCTGAATAAGTTTAATCCCTTCTGCAAATAACGTTCGAAAGCCTTGTGGTTGGTGCTTCTGCGAGCAACGATGCGGTGCGTGGTGATCCATCTAAGCCGGGCGTTACAGTGGTGCCCTAAGTGCATGGTTGTAATGGTTGCAGGCTGGCATAGAATCAGCTGAGCAAAACCCGCCAGTGTTGCGCAAACGCCACATAACTGCCGTTTGCTCGGTCACTGCGAGCGAGCCGATAACAATAAAAGCGCCAGATTCGGTTTCCGAACTGGGCGATTCTCTGCAGGGGTGAATATGAGCCAGTCCGGTATTCTCAAACGTTCCACCATCCTCATTCACGGCTCGGTCGGCATGCCGCTGGCGATCATCGGTTACCCGCTGGTGGTCTATCTACCGCCATTCTATGCGCAGGAAGTCGGGCTGAACATGGCGCTGATGGCGCTAGTGCTGGTATTTGCCCGAATGACCGATGTCATTACTGACCCGCTAATCGGCACGCTGAGTGACCGCTGGCAGACCCGCATCGGCCGCCGTAAGCCCTGGCTGATCATGGGTGTGCCTTTGATGTTAATCGGCACCATCATGATCTTCATGCCGCCTGACGGTGTCGGGCTCGGTCATCTGTTGCTCTGGACCGTGATTATGTACCTTGGCTGGACCATGGTGACCTTGCCCTACGGCGCCTGGGGTGCAGAACTTTCGCCGCTGTACCACCAACGCAGCCGTGTAACCGCCTCGCGCGAAGGCTTTGTATTGATCGGTCTGTTCCTCGCGGCATTGGCGCCAGCCATTGTGCAGTCCATGGGCGCGCGCTTCCAGGCTGGAGATACCGACGGCTTCTGGATGAATGCGGTGGTCTGGGCCGTTGGCACCGATGGCCAGTTGGGCACGGGTTACGGTCCGATCCTGGCAGGGATGGCGTGGCTACTGCTGATCCTTCTGCCGCTGACGGTTCTGCTGGTGGTTACCAAGGTCAAGGAAGCCCCTCCGCAATCGGTACAGCGTACCGATTGGAAAAAGGGTATGCGGGTGCTGAAAAATAATGGCCCGTTCAAACGCATGATGCTGATGCTGTTGATCGTGGTGACCGGCGAATCCTTCCGTAACGCACTTTCCGTGTTCTTTATGCAGCATATTATTCAGATACAGGCGCAGATCGGTCTGATGTACCTGTTGTACTTTGGCGTGGGCATTCTCGGGATTCCGTTCTGGCTGATCCTCGGTAAGCGGATTGGCAAGCACAAAGCCTTCTGCGTTGCGGTAGGTGTTTCCAGTGCCAGCATTCTGGGGATGTTCTTTCTGAGCGCCGGTCAACTGCTGCCGTTCGCGATCATGTTCGCACTCAAAGGCTTCTGTTTTGCCGCCTTCCAGTTCCTGCCGCTGTCCATGCTTGCTGATATCGTCGATCTGGATACCGCACGCAGCAAAGAGCATCGCACTGGCCTGTTCTTCGCTATGTCCGGTATGGCGCAGAAATTCGCCATGGCGATCGGCCTGGGGCTGTCACTCGGCCTGCTGGCGCTGGTCGGCTTTGACGCTACCGCGACCACGCATTCGGACACCCAGTTGATGGCATTGCGGCTGCTCTACATCATCGGCCCGGTCATGCTCTATATGGCTGCGTTTGCGGTGGCCTGGAAATATCCGCTGACCGCAGACCGTCAGGAGCGCATCCATCAATGGGTAGTGCGCCGTAACGCGCGGCTGCAGCTTGAGCCTCAGCAGCCTTGAAAGCAGCCGCCCCGGCAAGGGGCGGCCAGCTGATTGAGAACCCGTCGCTATCTCCATGTGCCTTTGTACCGCTATGCTGTCATCTCAGCTAAATAGCCGTTTAAAAGGAATGACTGGCACATGTCATTGAGCTTGCAACAACGCGATCAGCTTCTGAGTTGGGCTGAACGGGGTTATCTGAAAGGCCCGCAGCTTCAAGCCTGCGCTACACCGGCCCAGCTTGTTCCGCAGGCAAGTCAATGGCAGTGGCTTCTGGATAGGCTACTGGCAGGTGCCGGGGTGTTGTTGGTGAGCGTCGGCGTGGTATTTTTCTTCGCCTGGAATTGGGATGCATTTCCGCGCTTTGCCAAATTCTCGGTGGCCGCTGGCGTGCTTAGCGGCTTTACCGCCCTCGCGCTGTTCAGTCATTACCGCTCTGTGCTGCAGCAAGCTGCATTGCTGGGTTGTTGTATTGCCACGGGCGCCTTCTTGGCATTGATTGGGCAGACCTACCAGACCGGCGCCGATATCTGGCAGTTGTTTGCCGCATGGGCATTACTGATGGTGCCCTGGGTAATGCTGTCACGCTCTACCGCCTGCTGGGCGCTGTGCTGGGCAGTGGCAAATCTCGCGCTGCTGCGCTTCTTCAGTGCCTCGATGTGGTTCGGCCTGTTCGCAGGCTTCAGTGGTCACGACGCACTGCTGATTATCGCGCTGGCAAACCTTGCTGTTTTGGCGCTATTCGAGATCTTCGGCGCTAAACTGCTTGGCCATAGGGGCAGGGCGCTGCACCGTCTTTGCGCGCTGGCGGGGCTCAGCGCGTTGTTGGTCGGCGCGATGATTAGCTGGTGGCAGGAGGCTTTCCTACCGCTGTTGATCGGGTTCGCTGCTGCTAGCTTGCTGGGTGTGCCCTTGTACCGCTGGTGGCGGCTGGACTTGCCGATCCTTGCGCTCCTGTTGTTCGGGCTTATTGCTCTGGTCACCGGTGGGTTGATCAAGCTACTAATGGAGCATGAGGGATTCTTTGCCTTCAATGCGATCGGCTTGTTTGTCGTGGTGAGTAGCGCCTTGGCCTCGCTCTGGCTGCACCGCATCTACCGGGGAACCCGCTGATGAACAAGGGCGAAGTGCAAAGCTTGCTGGACCAGATCCAGCAGCCTGCCGGGCTAAGCCAGGAACAACGCGAGGGCTTGTCGGCAGGGGTGGATTCACCTTGGTGGCTATCGGTCCTGCTGGGACTGGCCGCCTGGGTTTCTTCCTTGTTTCTAATCGGCTCGCTGGTTGGACCTTCCGTATTGCTGCTGGATGGCCCGGCGGGTATGGGGCTGGCCGGTATGCTAATGCTGTGCGCCGGGTTGTGGCTGTTTGGTCGGCCTGGGGTGTTTCCTGAGCAGATGGGCTTGGCTTTTGCCCTTGGCGGTCAAGGACTGTTGGTGTATGTGCTGGCCGATGCCATGGCTGCAAGCGATGAATTGCGTACGGCGGCTATTGTCTGCCTGCCTTTGTCGGCCGGGTTGCTGCTCGCGCCGGGATCGATACTGTTTCGGCGCCTTTGTGCTCTGCTGGTCTTCGCCAGTATTGCGGTGCTGCTGGGCAGCGGCCCGGGTCTGACGCTTTACGGATTATTGCTGGCCTGCATGGCGATCGTCTCCTGGTTGCTGCGCTCATCCTGGGTGAGTGCCCGCTACGCATTGCATCTGCGGGCGCTAACCGACGCCGCCACGCTCATGGCGTTATTACTGGCGCTATATGGTCATCAAGGCCTGCTCGACGTCATGTCGCAGCATACGTCTGCGATTACGGCCCCAGCCGGGGTATGGCTGTTGATTCATCTCGGGCCTGGCTTATTACTATTATTGACCCTGGGGTGGCTGCTGCGCAGCGAGTTGGTCAGAACGCGTATTGCCGTTTTGCTCGCCGCCGGGCTTTTGCTGCTACTGACCTATCAGGCGCCGGGTCTGTTGATAAGTTGCGCGCTCGGGCTGGCGGTTTATCATGCCGGTAGCCGCAGCTGGAGTGTGCTGGTGCCGGCTTTTGCCTTGTTCTACCTGGCCGAGTTCTATTACAGCCTGCACATTTCGCTGCTGCACAAATCGCTGCTGCTCTGCGCTAGTGGTTTGTCGCTGCTGGCGATCAGGCAGGGGTTGAAGAGCCTGTTGTGGAGGCCGCTATGACGTTAACTCGCTGGTGGCCCTCAATGGTGGCGGCATGGCTGTTGGTCATGGCGGCGGCGTGCTTCGCGATTGTGAGCCACGAGCGCACGCTGCGCGACGGCCAGTTGGTGTATCTGGAGCTGGTGCCGGTGGATCCCCGTTCATTGATGCAGGGCGATTACATGGCGCTGGAGTTTGCCTTGAATCGTGAACTGGAAGCGCAGATGGCACTGCAACAAATGCAAAGTGGCGCTCAGCCTGCCTACGCGCGGTTGGCTGTTGATGAGGCGGGCAGGACGTCATTTTTGGCACTGGCGGATACTGCCGATAGCCACAAGGGTCAGGTCAGTATGCGCGTACGCCAGCAGGGCAGCCGCTTCAGCTTGGGACCTAACGCGTTTTTCTTTCAAGAGGGAACTGCGGCGGTTTACGAGCAGGCAGATTGGGGTGGCTTTCGCGTAGCGGAGGATGGCACGTCGCTATTGGTCAGCTTGCATGATGAGAAGTTGAATGCGTTGGGCTTCAGTCGGCGCTGAACGGTGGGCTGGACTCAATAAATTGCGGTCTAGCCCTTACCGTAACGCAGATTTGCCGTGCGTAATGCTTACTTGGCCGGACGGCCTGGACGAGGAGCACCGTAGACCTGACCACTCTTGCCATTGGGAATCTTTTGAATTTCACCGCCAGAGGCGATGAAAGCATCAATCTGATTATCAATGGATTGGCTGGTGGCGACGGCTGCGTCGGCCTTGCGTTTGCTTGGGGCGGTTTTTGCTGACATGTTCACCTGCCTGAGTAAAAGTAGGCGAGCATTCTACACTTTTTTGTTGCATTTTGCTAAACAATTGATTAGGCCGCCTGCAACGGGCCGATGGCCGGCCGCTGCAGGAAGCTTGCCGAGACTGTTTAGTGGTGATGCCCGCCTGCACCATGGGCATGGCCGTGAGCCAGTTCTTCTTCGCTAGCCTCGCGTACATCCAAGATTTCGATAGCGAAGGTCAGATCCTTGCCAGCCAGTGGATGGTTGGAGTCCACCTCGGCTTGGGATAGCCCGACTTTGACGATGGTAACCTGGCGAGGCCCTTGATCCGTTTGAATAACGGCAACCATACCTGGCTTCCACTTCTTGGCGCCTTGCAGGCGCTTGACCTGCACTTTCTGGATCGCATCATCCAGCCGCGGGCCGTAGGCCTTATCTGCAGCAAGGGTAACGCTGAAACTGTCCCCAGCTTGACGTCCTTCAAGAGCTTCCACCAGACCATCGATCAAACCGGGCTGGCCATGCAAGTACAGGACTGGATCGTGATTGTGGGAGCTTTCGATCTCGCCGGTGGCATCGGACAGGGTGTAATGGAACTGAACTACGCTGTTATTGCTGATCTGCATCGTGGTGATTTCCGCTCAGGGCTGACTGGTGACTGATATGTGCCTAGTAAGTGAAGGCATTATCAGGCCCTGAGCGAGATTTTCCAACTCGAGCGCAATGCTTAGTTGTCGCCCCATAGATCTTCCAGCCGATCGTCCCGCCCGCAACGGCTCCGATAGAAATTGTAGCGAATGGGATTTTTCGTGTAGTAGTCCTGATGATAATCCTCGGCGGGATAGAAGGCTGTCTGCGGAAGGATTTCGGTCACTATGGGCTTTTCTAGCTTGCCCGAATCCGCCAGCGCCTGTTTGGACTGCTGCAGAATTTCTTGCTGCTGCTCGTCGGCATAGAACAATGCACTTCGATACTGCGGGCCGCGATCACAGAACTGCGCATTTGCCGTGACCGGGTCGATGGTTGGCCAGAAAGCTTCCACCAGCTTTGTATAGTTGGTTTCGCGCGGGTCGTAGAATACCGCTACCGCCTCGATGTGCTGGGTACCACCCGCCGAGACTTGCGGGTAAGTGGCTGAATCGGCGTCACCGCCAATATAGCCGGAAATGGTATCTACAACGCCGGGCACCTTGTCGAAATCCGCCTCAGTGCACCAGAAGCAGCCTCCAGCGAACACTGCCATTTCTGAACCTTCGGGGCCTTGTTCAAGAGGTTGGTTGGCAAGCGCCTGAAGGCTCAGCAAACCCAATGCCAGTGCGGACAATAACTTGCTCATGCTCTCAACTCCGGCAGGGTTTCATTTTCAGGTACGAAACGCAACGCTACACCATTGTTGCACCAACGCTCGCCGGTCGGCGGAGGGCCGTCCTTGAATACATGTCCTTGGTGACCACCGCAGCGGGCGCAGTGATACTCGGTGCGCGGCCAGATCAATTTGAAGTCCTGTTTGGTGCCCATGTGGCCTTTGATTGGCTGGGTGAAGCTGGGCCAGCCGGTGCCGCTGTCGAACTTGTCCTCGCTTCGGAACAGAGGCAGGTAACAGGCAGCACAAATGTAGGTACCTGCGTCATAAACCTTATCAAGCGGGCTGCTGTCGGGCCGCTCGGTTGCCTCTTCAAACAGCACATCAAAGGCCTCGGCAGACACTTTGTCTTTCCAGAAACTATGCGGTACGTCCAACGGTTCGAAGCTCATGCCAACCTCATGGGTATCTGCCAGACTCAGACGGCTCATTACCGGGAGCGCCGGTAGGGCGAGAAAGCCTGCCAACAGTGTTCTGCGATTCATATCATGTCCTTCAGGAGTCGTTGCTTTCACAGGATAAGACTATGCCCATGGCAGAAAATTACACGGCCACATCGTTTCATAAGATGTATAAAAATAGCTGGGCTGAAGGGATGTATTGTAGAGTTTGATCGAGTGGCGAAGGTGTGGCCAAGGGGCCACCGCATCAACATAACAATAAGCTGATTTATCAGGGAGCAAGCAATGAACTACAGAGTAGGCCACATGGCCAGTCTGCGCTGGATAATGGCGCTGATGCTGGGGGTAAGCAGTCTGGCAGCACCCGCCCAGGAAGCTGAGACTTATCGTATTTCCGAACCGCGTTTGCAGATGCTGACCCAGGCGATGCAGAAGCAGGTTACCGATGGCAAGTTGGCAGGGGTAGCGACGCTGGTATGGCAGGATGGTAAAACGGTACATCGTCAGCAGACCGGGTACCAAAATATCGAGGAAAACCAGCCGCTAAGCGAAGATACGATTTACAAGATTTTTTCCCTGACCAAACCGATTACCGGCACCGCCTTGCTGATGCTGCATGAAGAAGGCAAGTTCCAGCTCGATGATCCGGTTGAAAAGTATTTGCCCGAGCTCAAGGGGCTGCGCGTTGCGGTGGGTGAGGGCGCGGATGGGCAGCCTGAAACGGAAGCTGCAGATCACCCGATCACTATTCGCGAACTGATGACCCACACTGCCGGGTTTACCTACGGACGCTTCTCACAGTCCCAGGTGGATGAACTCTATGTGCGCGAAGACATTCAGAATATCGATACCACACTGGCGGATATGGTTGCCAAGCTAGGCAAGCTTCCGCTCCGGCAGCAGCCTGGTACGCAGTGGCATTACAGCGTGGCAGTGGATGTGCAGGCGCGGCTGGTAGAGGTCATGTCAGGCATGGCTTTTGACGAGTTTCTGCAGACCCGCATTTTTACTCCGCTGAAAATGGTTGATACCGGCTTCCATGTTCCGCAGGAAAAGCAGGACCGCTTTGCGGTGTCCTACACGCCTGACCCCGAGAAAGGCCTGCAACCCTATCCGAACAAGCCCTGGTTGACCAAGCCTAGGTTCCTTAATGGCGGTGGCGGGCTGGTATCCACCATGGATGACTATCTGCGGTTTGCTCGGATGCTGTTGAATGAGGGGGAGCTCGACGGGGTGCGGCTACTCAAGCCGGAGACGGTGCAGATGATGCGCACCAATCAGCTGCCTGAGGGCGTAGCAGGTCCGGATTGGGCGCCGGGTAACCTTTTCGGGCTGAACGTGGCGGTGGTCACTGAGCCAGAGCCGGCCGGGTACCTGCCGGAGAACACCTATTGGTGGTGGGGTATTCATGGGCCGTGGATGTGGGTGGATCCGGCCAATCAGATTATTGTGTTGGGCATGATGCAAAACACCGATTACCGCCACTCCCGCGTAGTACATGGCACCGCAAGCCATATCCTCTATCGACCTGCACCCTGAACGCTGCAGCGCGCTCACATAACCCTGGACGGCTATTTCAGCCGATCGGGGTTATGCACGTGAATCAAGGCAGGGTAGGGAGCTGAACTAGCTGGAAATATTGCTGGGATCGGCGCCCAGTACCTGTTCCAACGGCAGTTGCGCATGCAGGTTGACGCTGCCTTGCGCGGCAAACACCACCAAATGGTCTGCGGCGATGCGTATGCCCAGGGACTTTCCTAATGCGTGATCGTCATGGCTGGGGAAAATCGACTCCAGAATGCTGCCGGTGGGCAGCTGCAGGCGGTATAGCGTGGTCGCGCCGAGAAAGGTTTTGCCGATAATAGTGGCGCGCAGGCTGCTGTGCTGTTCTCCGACTATATCATCCGGACGCAGCAGCACGTCCACCGCGCTGCCGGCGGGCAATTGATAGGCACGGTTGCCACGAATCACGCCCAGTTCTGTTTGCACCGTATCCGGTGATATGAGCTGGCCGCGGATAAAATAGCCCTGACCAATAAAGCTGGCGACAAAGGGCGTCGCAGGCTCATGGTAGAGATTGTAGGGTGTGTCCCACTGTTGCAGATGACCATCCTTGAGCACGCCGACATGGTCGCTGACGGCAAAGGCTTCGTTCTGGTCATGGGTGACCAGCATCGCACTTGTGCCGCGCAGTTTGAGAATATCGCGTACCTCACCCGAGAGTCGGCGGCGTAATTCCCCGTCCAGATTCGAGAAGGGCTCATCCAGCAGCAGTAGTTTGGGGTCGGGCGCCAGCGCGCGGGCCAAGGCCACCCGTTGCTGCTGGCCGCCGGACAATTCATGCGGGTAGCGTTTGCTCAGCGGGGCGAGTTTGACCAGCTCCAGAAGCTCGGCGACCTTGGTCTTGCGTTCGGGGTGCTTGCTGATGCCAAAGGCGACATTCTCCTGCACCGTAAGGTGCGGAAACAGAGCGTAATCCTGGAACACCATGCCGATACGGCGATCTTCAGGCGATACGCGCCGGGTTGGGGTCGACAGGCTGCGACCATCCAGGCGAATTTCGCCATCGGTAATGGGTTCAAAGCCAGCAATGGCCCGCAGGGTAGTCGTTTTGCCGCAGCCAGAGGGGCCAAGCAGACAACCAATATCGCCGCTGCGCAGGTGGATGTTCAGATCTGAAACGACCGGATGATCGGCGTAGCCGCAGGCCAGTTGATTCAGTTCCAGCACAATCCCGTGGCTGTCAGCCATACGCTACTCCTGGTTCAACAAGGTGGTTCAGCGCTGTTGGGAATTACTCGACCAGTAAAAACTCGACCAAGGCTTTTTGTGCGTGCAGACGGTTTTCGGCTTGGTCCCAGACCACGCTGCGCGGATCCTCCATCAGTTCGCTGCTGACTTCCTCCCCCCGGTGGGCTGGCAGACAGTGCATAAACAGCACCTGCTCATCAGCCAGGTCAAGCAAGGCAGGGGTGACCTGGTAAGGCGCAAAGCGCTTCAGTCGGGCTTCGGCCTCATCTTCCTGACCCATGGACGCCCACACATCGGTGTTGATCAGATGCGCACCGCGCACCGCTTCCTTGGGATCGCGCATCACGCTAACCCGATCGCCAGCCTGGGCGAGGAATTGCGGATCCGGGTCATAGCCTTCGGGGCAGGCAATGCGTAGCTGGAAATCAAACTGCATGGCGGCCTGAATAAAGGTGTTGCACATGTTATTGCCGTCGCCGACCCAGGCTACGGTCTTGCCCTGAATGCTGCCGCGGTGCTCCAGATAGGTTTGCATGTCCGCCAGTAGCTGGCAGGGGTGCAGGTCATCGCTCAGGCCATTGATAACAGGTACGCGGGAATACTGGGCAAAGGTTTCCAGGTCAGCATGATCGAAGGTGCGGATCATTACTGCGTCGCACATGCTGGACAGCACTCGAGCGCTGTCTTCGATCGGTTCGCCGCGCCCCAGTTGGGTATCGCGCGGCGAGAGAAAAATGGCCTGGCCACCGAGCTGGATCATGCCGGCTTCAAAGGACACGCGAGTACGGGTGGACGCTTTTTCGAAGATCATTGCTAACACGCGGTTTTTCAACGGCTCATAGATCACACCCTGTGCGTGCAGTGACTTGAGCTCGATGCCGCGCTTGATCAGGCTGATCAATTCCGCCTGAGTGCAATCCATCAATGAAAGGAAGTGCCGTACTGTCATGTTGACTACCTGGAAAATGGGATCGGCCAGTGACCGGAAACACAAAGGCCTATCGCGACCCGAAGGCCCGATACAAGCCATACCCGAAAAAAGTGAAGGGCTGATCTTATCGGTAAAATCCGCCGCAAGGCAAATAGCCTCGCCTAGCCGGAAGGCCGGCGAGATCAATTCAGTCACTGAATGGCAGCGTATTTTGCCCCTTGCGAGCCCGGCTGGCGCGGCCTAGAGTGGATAATTGAGCATACATCTGTTGATAATAACTACTAACCATAAAAACCTTCCGAGTGCCCGCCATGCCTGTAACCCATTATCGTGCCTGTCATTTGTGTGAAGCCATTTGCGGTCTGGCCATTGAGACCGAGGGTGAGCAGATCCTCTCGATCAAGGGCGATCATGATGACCCGTTCAGCCGCGGGCATATCTGCCCAAAGGCCATCGCCTTGCAGGATATTCAGAATGATCCGCAACGTCTGCGCATGCCGGTCAGGCGGGTTGGCGAGCAGTGGCAGCAGATTGGCTGGGAAGAGGCTTTCGAGTTGGTTGCCAGTCGCCTGGCAGCTATTCAGCAGGAGCACGGGCAGAACGCGGTGGCGGTGTATATGGGTAACCCCAATGTGCACAATTATGGCTCGATGACCCACAGCAACTATTTCCTCGGGCAGTTGCACACCAAACAGCGGTATTCCGCAACCTCAGTCGATCAGTTACCGCATCACCTGGTGTCGTTGTGGATGTACGGACACATGCTGGCAATCCCGATTCCGGATATTGACCATACCGATTTTTTCTTGATGCTCGGCGCCAACCCGATGGCGTCCAACGGCAGCATCATGACCGTGCCGGATGTGGGCAAGCGCATCAAAGCGCTGAAGGCCCGTGGTGGCAAACTGGTGGTGGTCGACCCGCGGCGCAGCGAGACGGCCGAGCAGGCTACTGAGCATCTATTTGTGCAGCCGGGTACTGATGCCTCCCTGTTGGTGGGCCTGCTGCATACTTTGTTTAATGAAAATCTGATCAAGGATAGCCCAGCCCTGCAGGTGACCTTGGGGCTGGAGGATGTTAAAGCCGCCATTGCGCCATTCAGTGCCGAGGCCATGGCCGAGCATTGCGCCATTCCAGCCGAGAAAATTCGCCAGCTTGCACGTGATTTTGCTGCGGCCGATAGCGCCGTCTGCTACGGGCGCATGGGTGTCTCCGTGCAGCGCTATGGCACCCTCTGCCAGTGGCTGATTCAGATCATCAATCTGGTCACCGGTAACCTTGACCAGCCAGGCGGGGCACTCTGCACGGAGCCAGCCTTTGATGTGGTGGGTATGGGCAAAGGCGGTCATTTTGATAAATGGCGCAGTCGGGTATCCAACCTGCCGGAATTCAATGGCGAGTTGCCCGTGGCAGCCTTGGCAGAAGAGATGCTTACCCCCGGTGAAGGCCAGATTCACGCCTTGGTGACTTCAGCGGGTAATCCGGTGCTGTCCACACCCAATGGCCGGCAATTGGATCGTGCGCTGGAAGGGCTGGAGTTTATGGTCAGCGTCGACCTGTACATCAATGAGACGACTCGGCATGCCGATGTGATCCTGCCACCGACTGCGGCACTTGAGCACGATCATTACGACATTACCTTCAATAATTTTGCCGTACGCAATGTCACCCGCATCAACCTGCCGATTCTGCCCAAGCCAGAGGGCTGTCTGCATGACTGGGAAATTTTCGTTGGTCTGGGGCAAGCGTTTGCCAAGGTGCTCGGCCAAACACCCAGGCAGACCATGGCGCCGGAGATGATGGTCGATGCCGCGTTGCGCAGCGGTCCTTATAAAGACCGCTTGAGCCTGGCAGTGCTCAAGGAGCATCCGCACGGTATTGATCTGGGCCCGCTAAAACCCAATCTGTTGCCGCGTCTGCAAACCCCCAGCAAGCAGATTGAGTGCGCACCTCAGGTCATTCTCGATGATCTGCAACGCTTCGCCGATGATATTCATCAGATGCGCCCCAAGCAGGGCGAGCTGCGTTTGATCGGCCGTCGGCATGTGCGCAGCAACAACTCCTGGATGCACAACTATCAGCGTCTGGTCAAAGGCAAGGCGCGCGACCAATTGCTCATGCACCCGGATGATCTGGCCAGCCGGGGCCTGACTGATGGGCAGCAGGTGGTAGTGCGTTCACGGGTGGGCGAGGTGACCGTGGCGGTGGTCGCCAGTGACGAGATGCTTGCAGGCGTGGTCAGCCTGCCTCACGGCTGGGGGCATAACCGTAAGGGTATCGAGCAGGACGTAGCCGCCGCCCATGCGGGCGTCAGTGCTAATGATCTGACCGATGAGCGCTTCCTTGATCCGGTCACCGGTAATGCTGCCCTCAATGGCGTCACCGTGGAGGTGGTTGCAGCCTGAGGCGCGGGAAGCATTCCAGGGCGACCGGTATTGCCGCAGGTCTGAATGGGTTACACTAGGCCCATTCGGTCCTGTTATAGAGGAAGCACCATGGATACCATCGATACGATCAAAGAACAGATCGGTAATAACCCGGTCCTGATTTACATGAAGGGAGCGCCTAACGCGCCCCAGTGCGGTTTTTCCGCGCGCGCCGTGCAGGCATTGATGGCCTGCGGCGAGAAGTTCGCTTATGTCGATATTCTGCAGAATCCGGATATTCGCACTGAGCTGCCAAAGTACGCCAACTGGCCAACCTTTCCACAACTGTGGATTGACGGCGAGCTGGTTGGCGGAAGCGACATCATCGCTGAACTGCATGAATCAGGTGAGCTGGCGACTATGATCAAGGCCGTGGCTAAAGGCTGATAGCTCCAGCGTTACCACAACCCGCCCGGCGCAAGCCGGTGCGGGTTTTTTATTACTGAAACAGTCCGTCAAAAGGAAAGAACGCCAGCGGCTGGCCGAGCTTTACCACGGAACCGGCCGGTATCAATATCAGCCCGGTGGCCTCACTGGCGCTGCTCAATACCCCCGAACTCTGATTACCCGCCGGCACGACCTGATCGTTCTGCAGGCACGCACGCAGGTATTCATCGCGATTCCCCGTCGTGCTCGATTCGAACCCCGCAGGTACCGGCAATTGCAGTGGTTCGGTGTGCTCCACCCCAAGCCGGCGCAGTAGATAGGGGCGGACCAGCAGTAGAAAAGTCACCAGCGTTGCGGCGGGGTTGCCTGGTAGGCCGAGCACCGGCACATCGGCAAAACGCGCCAGTGTAAACGGTTTGCCCGGTTTGATTGCCAGCTTCCACATATCCAGTTGGCCGTGCTCCCTGAGCGCCATGCCCAGATAGTCGGCTTCGCCAACGGATACGCCGCCGGAGCTGATGATTATATCGGCTTGCTCCGCTAGCTCCTGCAATCGGCTGATGGTCAGGTCCGGGTCGTCCGGCAAAATGCCGCCATCAATGATCGTCTGCCCCATGCGCTGCAGGCAGCCGATCAGGGTGTAGCGATTACTGTTGAATATCTGCCCCGGCCCTAACGTCTGGCCAGGCTCGACCAACTCATCCCCGGTTGACAGAATCGCCACGCGCAATGCACTACGCGCAGGAACTTCGGCAATACCTGCTGATGCGATCACGCCCAGATCCTGCGCGCGAAGCCGCTGGCCGGCCTGCATGATCACGTCCCCCTGGCGTATATCCTGGCCGGCAGGCCGTACATTCTGGTCAGGGCTGACTGCCTGGCTGAACCGCGCCATATCAGCTTCCAATACAACGTTCTCTTGCATCTCAACACAGTCAGCGCCGGCCGGAATCGGCGCGCCGGTAAAAATCCGTGCGCAGGTGCCGGGCACCAGAGGTGCAGGTGCCATACCGGCGGTAATGCGCTGGCTGACGCGAAGTCCTGCACTCATCGCCTGAGCCAGATCCCTGGAGGCGAATGCGTAGCCGTCCATGGCACTGTTATCCCAGGGCGGTACGTCATGGGCGCAGTGTAGGGGCTCAGCAAGAATGCGGTTCAACGCGTTGGCGAGTGGCACACGCTCAGCAGGTTGCGGCGCTTCCGCCGAGGCGGCCTGCAGCAATCTCTGCAGGGCGTCGGCAACCGGCAGCAAACTCACGAGCGGCTACCGCAGGTCGAGTCCATGCTCGGATCAATGGCCAGATGCTGAACAAAGTTGCACGGACGTGTCCGGCTATCGAGCTGCTCTTTGAGTATGCGGCCCCAGGCCGTTCGGCAGGCCCCGGTCGAGCCGGGCATGCAAACCACCAGGGTACGGTTAGCCAGCCCGGCCAGCGCGCGGGACTGCAAGGTAGAGGTGCCAATCTCCTCCCAGGAGACGTGGCGAAACAGCTCGCCAAACCCATCGACCATCTTGTCCAACAGCGGCGTGATCGCCTCTGGCGTGCTGTCGCGCCCGGTAAAGCCAGTGCCGCCGGTGATCAGCACCACCTGTACTTCTGGGCGTGCGATCCAGTCTGAGACTACTGCGCGAATGCGGTAAATATCGTCCGGTTGCAGCCGACGATCAGCGACGTGGTGGCCGGCCTCGGTAGCGCTGTCGACCAACACCTGGCCTGATGTATCGGTCTCCAGCGTGCGGGTGTCGCTGACGGTCAGGATGGCGATATTCAATGGGGAGAAGGTTGCTTCGTTATGGGTCATGTGAGGCGTTCCTTTGGCAGACAATGCGGCCAGTGTTATAACACAGCGCATTAGGTAATCGGAGAACGACCGATGAGCGTGATAAGCAACAAACAGCTTAGCTTATTGCTGCTGGCGGGCGGGCAGGGCAGCCGTCTGGGCGGTCGTGACAAGGGCTTGATGCCATGGCAAGGGCAGCCGATTGCGGCGCACCTAATAGCACTGATCAGGCCGCTGGTGAGTGAGGTGATCATCAGCTGTAATCGCAATCATGCGCTTTATCAGAGTTGGGCCGATCAGTTGGTGAGCGATCCGGGGCCGGATTATCCTGGCCCGCTGGCGGGTATTCTCAGTGGGCTGAACGCATGCAAAGGCAGCCATCTGCTTGTTGTACCCTGCGATCTACCGCATCTGGATCAAGCTCTGCTTATAGAGTTGATAGAGCATGCGGCAAGTAAGCCGTGCATCCCCAATCTGATCAAAACCAGCGAAACCTGGCAACCACTGGTTTCAGTGATTCCGCGTAATGTGCTGCCTGATTTGCAGCTGGCATGGAAGCAGGGCCAACGCAGCCCTCTGCGCTGGATGCTGGGCCAGGCCCACGGCATCCTGGCCCTGGCCGCGGATGACCCGCGGCTGCACAATGCCAATCGTGTTGAAGACTGGCAATAACTCCTAAGCCTCTGCTGGCACTGAATATTTTTTCGCCCAGATACTTGAGAAAATAATATCGCGCGGTAAAATGCGACCACATGATCGGGGTGTAGCGCAGCCTGGTAGCGCGTCTCGTTCGGGACGAGAAGGTCGCTGGTTCGATTCCAGTCTCCCCGACCAATACTCTGTTTCTGGTAGTATCCCTACGTATCCAGAAGCCTGAAAAAGCCCGCCTAGTGCGGGTTTTTGCATTTCCAGGCGTTTCCCTTTGTTTCCAGTAGTAGCTATCTCTCTTGTATGCTGACGTGTATGCTGTAACTCTCAGTCATTCTTCAAGAGATAGCATACATGAGGCGCAAGGATATCAAGCGTAGGCCCCTGTCTGACACGGTTCTCAGCAATCTTGAGCCAGAGCCGAAACTCTATCGCGAGCAGGACGGCAATAATCTGTATTTCAAGGTCAAGCCTGATGGCAAAAAAGCCTGGGAGCTGCGTTACAAACGTACCGACGGTAAATGGAGCTGGCTTGGCCTTGGCATTTATCCCAGCGTAAGCGGCAGCCGAGCTCGGGAGCTTGCGGAAAAATATCGAAAACAGATATCTGACGGCCACGATCCTGTAGCGAAGAAAAACCAATTAAAAGCCGATCTTAAGAACGTTGCTGAGTCGAGTTTTAAGATGCTCGCCCTGGACTGGTTCGAAGGGAGAAAGGATCGCTGGGGAGAAAGCTACCAAAAAAGAGTGATGGGAGCTTTTGAACTGCATGTGTTCCCGGTAATGGGTAAACGAGATTTCCGGGAAATAACACCGCTTGAATGGTTCCGTTTTTTTCAAAAAATGCAGAAGAAGGGCATCCTGGATCAGACAGAGAATGTGCGGCGGTCATGTAGAGGGGTCTACAATCTCGCCAAGGTGACCGGAAGGGTCACGAGCAATCCCGTCGACGGACTTGAAGAAGAGCTTTACAAGCACACATCCAAAAACTATCCCCACGTGCCGCCAGACGATCTGCCTGAATTGGTATACAAAATCAAAGAGATGTCTGAGGAGAGATTTAGCCCGGAGATCAGATATGGGCTGTCGATCTTAATGCAATTAGCTGTTCGGCCTACTGAATTGCGCGAAGCTCCTTGGTCGGAATTTGATTTAAAGAAGGCGCTTTGGGAAATTCCTGCAGAACGCAACAAGTCGGGCAGAGCGCTTCTGGTTCCCCTTTCAAAGGAGGTGATGGCTGATCTTCTAGAACTCAGGAAAATCAGTGGCGGCTATCAGCTTCTTTTCCCTGGTCGGCATGACCAGTCGAAACCATTGAGTAACATGGCTTTCAACATGGCCCTAAGACGGCTTGGATATGAAGGGCGTCAGGTAGGGCACGGTTTCAGACATGTCATGTCTACATGCCTTAATGAGAACGACTTTAACAAGCAGCATGTCGAAGCACAGCTGAACCATTTTGAAAAAGGGGTGGCTGGTGATTACAACAAGGCTATATACATAAAGCAGCGTACAAAGATGATGCAGTGGTATTCGCAGCACCTGCATCAGCTAGCTGACGATTATCGATTGACTTGTAATCAGTAGTTCCCGAGTTCGACTCTTGGTGCCGGCACCAGTAAAATCAAAGGCTTGCCTTGTATGGCAGGTCTTTTTTTGCTCAAAAATTGGTTTGGGGTAGGTTTGGGGTAGGAGTTTGACTGTAAGATTTTCAGGGTTAAATAATTTTGCTTACTACTTGCGCGCTCAAAATCTCTGCTTGTATCCGAGGAAGCTGATGCCATGATCCAACTGGATTTGAATACAAATGACGCAGAGGCGTTGCTTCGTCACGCGAAGAGCTTCGAGCCTGCTACCGGTGATGCTCGGGAGGATAGCCGGCTTTCCGATGCACTTCGTGATTTGGCTGAAGCGATTGAGCAATCGTTGGGTGGGGGATAGTCGTCTGCTTCTTTTGCAATGTATTAATTCTCTCGATCCGACCGCCTACGTCACTCACACGCTGCGGTAAGCCAGGATGTCACAGAGCGAGGGGTTATGGCCGTGCAGCGCTAAAAGGCCACACGACGCGGGAGATGCTCCCTCAGGTATCTAGAAAGCGGTCTGAACAGGAATTGCGACGGTTGAAACTAGGCCGTCGCCATCTGGCAAGGTAGCCGTTGGCCAAGGGCTGCTTCCGGCCCAGAGTGTGTAAAAACGCTATCTCAGACCCTTGCTATAATTTCTGAGAATCTCATTGTAAGGGAAATCAATGAAACGGTTTATCCAGGGTGAACACCGAGGTCAAAGCACCTTGCTTCCCGAAAGCCTCGACGACTACGTCAGCGATATCAATCCAGTGCGCGTGGTCGATGTCTTCGTCGATGAACTCGACCTAGCCAAACTGGGTTTCGATGGTGTGATTCCAGCCGAAACCGGCAGGCCTGCTTATCACCCTGCGATCCTGCTGAAGATCTATATCTACGGCTACCTGAACCGCATTCAATCCAGCCGTCGTCTGGAGCGTGAAGCCCAGCGCAACGTAGAGCTGATGTGGTTAACAGGTCGCTTGATGCCCGACTTCAAGACCATCGCCAACTTCCGAAAAGACAACAGCAAAGCTATTCGCGGCGTCTGCCGTCAGTTCGTTTTGCTCTGCCAGCAGTTGGGGCTGTTTAGCGAAAACCTGGTTGCCATTGACGGCAGTAAATTCAAGGCGGTTAACAACCGCGACCGGAACTTCACTAGTGCGAAGCTGAAGCGGCGCATGGAAGAAATCGAGGCGAGCATCAGCCGTTATTTGGCCTCACTCGATGCGGCTGATCGCCAGATACCTAGCGCCTCTAAACCAGATACGGTGAGCTTGGAAGATAAAATCGCCAAGCTCAAAGCACAGATGAAAGAGCTTCAGGGGATTGAGTCACAGCTCAACGAATCGCCAGATAAACAGGTTTCGCTGACCGACCCGGATGCCCGTTCGATGATGACGCGCGGCAGCGGGATCGTTGGCTACAACGTACAGACGGCTGTTGACACGCAGCACCATTTGATCGTTGCTCACGAGGTCACCAACCGAGGTTCTGACCGTGACCAACTCAGTTCAATGGCGAAGCAGGCTCGTGAAGCCATCGGCGTAGAAACGCTGTCGGTAGTTGCCGACCGAGGCTATTTCAAAGGCGAAGAAATCCTGGCTTGTTACGACGCAAACGTCACCGCCTACGTGCCGAAGCCGATGACTTCAAGCGCCAAAGCTGATGGCCGATTCAACAAAGATGCCTTCGTGTATGACGCGACCAGAAACGAATACACGTGCCCGGCGGGAGAGGCCCTGATCTGGCGATTTTCCAGCGTTGAGAAAGGCATGAATATGCATTGCTACTGGAGTTCAAAGTGTCAGAGTTGCACGCTGAAAAGCCAGTGCACACCAAGCACAAATCGTCGAGTAAAGCGTTGGGAGCATGAAGCTGTGCTTGAGGAAATGCAGCGACGGCTGACCAGAGCACCAGAGATGATGAAGGTTCGAAAGCGGACTGTTGAGCATCCCTTCGGGACGCTCAAGCAATGGATGGGGGCGACACACTTCCTGACTCGAAAACTGAACGGGGTGAGTGCGGAGATGAGCTTGAATGTGCTCGCCTATAACATGAAGCGGGTTATGAAAATCATCGGTACAGAAGGCTTGCTGAAGGCGATGGCGGCGTAAAAGCCTCAGCTTTTACTGCTCCAGGAGATGCCGAAGAGCTCCATACACGTTCTGACGCGCTATCGACACTGATCTTGGCAAATGTCCGGAAAATCGCCTCGCCCAAGAGCACTGGGCTTAGTCATCCAACATGCGAAAAGTGTTTTTACACACTCTGGGCCACAAGCGGCCGGTCAAAGTGTCTACGAAGTTCGTAGCGATTCAGGTCGATGAGTTTTCTGCTGCATCACAATTGCCCGAGACGATACTTGTGCACCATGGGCGATGTCGCGCACCCGGAGCTTCGTCAAATCACAGGCCCTTAACTTACTGTCGATTGCCAAATTGAAAAGAGCTAGATCTCGAGTTTTCTCAGCAATTTGGAGCCTTACTCGAATAGACCAAATATCTCTGAGTCGAAGCGGCGCTTTCTGCCCGACTAGCTTGCCTTTATTCCAGGGTTCACGAGCAACACTGGTGTTCATGGCTTGTCCTCCACGTTATGGAGGATAACCATGACCCTTAATGGCAAAAAGCGCTAACCGGCCAGAAGCAGTCGATCACATCCGTGAAGAGAAAAGCGGCAATTAAGAATACTCAGCCTGAATCGCCCCTAGTTTCGTAGACACCTCCAGGCCTTATAATCGAGGCACCGAGGAGGTCCAATGAGCAACCCACACTACACCGAAGAATTCAAAATTGAAGCCGTTAAACAGGTGGCTGACCGAGGCCACTCCGTTGCTGAAGTCGCCGCTCGATTGGGCGTGTCGGCACACAGTCTGTATCAATGGCTCAAGCGCTACGATAAGCCCACCGCCCAGCGGCAGCAGGATGATGATCTCCAGGCTGAAAATCGGCGATTGAAGGCCGAGCTCAAACGTGTATCGGAAGAGCGAGATATTTTAAAAAAGGCCACCGCGTACTTCGCCAGAGAGTCCGATTGAGGTACGCGTTTATTCAGAGCCAAGTGGACCTGTACCCCGTGCGCCGTCTGTGCAAGATGATGGTAGTGCATCCCAGTGGTTACTATGCCTGGTGTCGCAACAAGCTGTCTGATCGTGCTCGTGAAGATCAGCGGTTGTTAGGCCAGATTAAACACTCATGGCTGGAAAGCGGCGGTGTGTATGGCTATCGCAAAATTCATCTGGATCTTCGTGAAGCTGGCGAGGCTTGCGGTAAGCACAGGGTAGCCCGTCTCATGCGCTGCGAGGGGTTGCGCTCACAAACGGGTTATCGCCGCCGCCGCGGTCATTACAGTGGCAAGCCTGCGGTGGTTTCACCCAATCACTTGGATCGCCAATTCGATGTGGCGGCGCCCAATGTTGCATGGGTAACCGATATAACTTACATCCGCACCTACGAAGGCTGGTTGTATTTGTCCGTGGTGATCGACCTGTTCTCTCGTCAGGTCGTCGGTTGGTCGATGAAGCCGCGCATGACGTCTGACTTAGCGCTAGACGCGCTGTTAGCAGCGGTCTGGCGTCGTAAACCACAAGGCTGTGTCATGGTTCATTCGGATCAGGGCAGTCAATTTAGCAGTGGTGACTGGCAGAGCTTCCTGAAAGCGAATCACTTGGTGGGTAGCATGAGCCGCCGCGGGAACTGCCATGACAACGCCGTCGCTGAAAGCTTCTTTCAGTTGCTCAAGCGGGAGCGGATCAAGCGGCAGATCTACCCAACGCGCGAAGCTGCAAGGCAAGACGTATTCAATTACATTGAGATGTTTTATAACCCAAGGCGCCGGCACGGCACGAGTGGTGACTTGTCACCGGTCGAGTACGAAAAGCGTCACTACCAGAGTCTGGCGAGTGTCTAGAAAATCCGGGGCGATTCATACTGCCACCACTACCGGCTCTGGCGTGGCCGGCAGCGCCGCAGCATGCGACAGGTCCACCGGGCTGGCGAGAAGATCTTTATCGATTACTGCGGCCCTACTGTGCCGGTGGTGGACCGCTCTACCGGTGAGGTGCGCAAGGCCCAGGTCTTTGTGGCAGTGCTGGGCGCGTCCAGTTACACCTTCGCCGAGGCTACCTGGAGCCAGAGCCTTCCAGACTGGATCGCCTCCCACCAAAGGATGTTCAGGTTCTTTGGCGGGGTACCGGAACTGCTGGTTCCGGATAACCTCAAGGCGGCGGTGACCAAGGCGGACCGCTACAGTCCGACGATCAACGAGACCTATGCTGAGCTGGCCTGCCATTACCAGACGGCGGTATTGCCAGCACGGCCCTACAAGCCCAAGGATAAGGCGAAGGCCGAGACGTCGGTGCTGTTGGTCGAGCGCTGGATCCTGGCCCGTTTACGGCATCAGATGTTCTTCTCCCTGGCCGAACTCAATGCCGCCATTGCAGCGTTGCTACCAGCCCTGAACCAGCGCCTGTTCCAGGGTCGAACCGAGAGCCGTCAGAGCCTGTTCGACGCACTTGATCGACCGGCACTGCGGCCTCTGCCAGTAGCGCCCTATACCTACGCCGAATGGCGCAAGGCCAGGCCAGGCATCGACTACCACATCGAGGTCGACAAACGCCTGTACAGCGTACCTCACGCCTTGGTGGGGCTGGTTCTGGACGTACGGTTAACGGATACCGCCCTGGAGGTCATGCACAAGGGCCAGCGGGTGGCATTACATCCCCGCCACGGGAAGAGCCGCTTCGTAACCCTGACCGAACACATGCCCAAGGCGCATCAGGCCCACAAGGACTGGTCGCCGCAGCGCTTCCTCAACTGGGCCAAGGACATCGGCCCCGGCACGCTGGAGGTGGTGCAGAGCCAGCTCAAGGACCGCCCTCATCCAGAGCATGGCTACCGCGCTTGTTTGGGATTGCTGAGTCTCAGTCGGCGCTACAGCCGTGAACGCCTTGAACAAGCCTGTGCCCGGGCGCTGTCGATCAACTCGGCCAGCTACCAGAGCATCACCTCGATCCTGAAACAGGGGCTGGACCAGTTCCCGCTGCCTCTGGCCGACGATGAGCGTGACCTGACCGACCTGCCGGCGCACACCAACGTTCGCGGCCCGCATTACTACCACTGATCCCGGAGAGACCTATGCTGACTCACAACACACTCAACACCCTGCGCCACCTCAAGCTAACGGGCATGTGCGACGCCTTGGAACAGCAGCGGGCGCAGCCCGCAACCCATGACCTGGCGTTCGAGGAGCGCCTGGCCCTGCTGGTAGACCGGGAAGTGCTGCACCGGGAGAACCGTCGGCTGGACCGGCTACTGAAGGCTGCTCGCTTGCGCGTGCAGGCCTGCATCGAAGACATCGACTATCGCCACCCGCGAGGGCTGGAACGTTCCCGTATGGCAGGCCTGGCCAGCTGTGACTGGATCGGTCAATCGCTGAATCTGTGTATCACCGGTCCCACCGGCTGTGGCAAGACATGGCTGGCTTGCGCCCTGGGCAACCAGGCCTGCCGCCAAGGGCTATCCGTCCGCTACTTGCGGGTGCCACGGCTGTTCGAGCAAGTGCGGATCGCCCACGGCGATGGCAGCTACGCCCGCCTGATGACGCAGCTGTTGAAAACCGATCTGCTGATCCTGGATGACTGGGGCATGCAGAAGGTCAATGCCCAGCAACGACAGGATCTGATGGAGGTGATCGAGGACCGTCATGGACGTGGCTCAACGCTCATTGCCAGCCAGCTACCCACCGAACACTGGCACGACTACATCGGCTCCGCCACGCTCGCCGACGCCATCCTGGACCGGCTCCTGCACGGCGCCCACCGGCTCAATCTGAAGGGAGAATCACTGAGAAAGGCTAACGCTCAAAACGCGGTATCGATTGACCCATCGTGACCGCTCAGAGTACAAAACCCGTTCCAGCGTGAAGGCCGTGTGCAAATCGGTCACGATCACCGGTATGACCGGTCACGTTCGCCGGAATACGCAGCTATCAAGGTGTCTACAAGGACGATGCACGAGCGGGGTTTTTTGAGCACGCAGAAGCTTTCCAAGGTACCACCTGGTATCCGTGGGAGAAGCTGCTGCGCGGACCATACCAACAGCATTACAAGCCACAGAGTTCTGGGCGAGCTGTTAATAGGATTGTGTAGAGCGACGTGAACGGTGAGTTATCCCTTTCCAAACCAGCCGAGCTTTTGAAGAGGGCAGGTGGCGACATCTGTATAGCAGTCGGGTGAAAAGGCCTGTCAATCAGGATTTCCGTGCTCCTCGGAAATCCCTGATACCAAACCCCAACATAAGCACTGGCGTCGTCTGTACCGGGCATATTTACCCCGATGTGCCGGGGTAAAATGCCTCCGCAACAAGGCTGATTTAGGAATCAACCAAGCTGCTACGCTTTACTTCTAAGTGAATTTCTTTCGAGTTGCGCGGCCAGCTCGCCCAGAGCGAAGCGGCAACTATCAGAATCCCTCCTAGCCACGCTGTAGCGCTCAATTGCTCGCTCAGCCAGAGCGCTGCAAAGAGGGCTCCAAAAAGCGGCTCTGACCCCATTAGAAGGGAAGCGCGAGTCGGTGTTGTGCGCTTCACGGCATAGTTTTGCGCAAAGAACGCGAACAACGTGCCGAACAGCACCAGGTAGATTGTCGCGAACCAGAACGACGGCTCCGTTGGCAATTCCGGCATCAGGCCTGGAGACAATGCGAAGGCGGCTAGACACCCCACCCCCACTACGCCGGTCTGAACTGCAGTCAGCGCCAAAGCAGACACTTCGCTGTGCTGAGTGAATCTCTTGGTTAAGCACACCATAAATGCCCGGCATATTGCTGCGGCAATCATGAGACAGTCTCCCAGGTTCATTTCGATATCTGCAGCCTGTGTGAGCAATAAGGCTCCGGCTAAGGATATACCCGCGGCAATGAGCGAGCTGCTAGGCGGGCGTTCTTTGAACAGCCACCACTCGACCAGCGGTGTGAAGACAACGCACAGGCTGATCAAGAAGGCAGCATTCGAGGCTGTTGTGATAGCTACTCCGAAGGTTTCGCACAAAAAAATCGTGAGTAGTACCAAGCCCAGCGGTATACCCGGCAAAAGGTCCTTGGGCCGCTGGGCCTTGAGCGAGGGTAACAGCAAGAAAAACGTGAGCAGAAACCTCACCGCTAGAAAACCGAGCACCGGATAAAAGACCAGAGCTCCCTTCGCTACGCCGTAGCTGGTTCCCCAGACAATGGCTACTGCCAGCAGCATAAACTCAGCATGTCGAGCGAACGCCATTTTTGATAGCCGGGTCGGATTATTCATGAAGGGTGGCTCGCGCAAAAGCGATAACCAAGGCATCACGATAGCCGGACAGGACAGGACTGTTAACCGCCGAAACTTCATGCATGACCCTGTGATCGTCCCCGAGAATGATGTCCATGGGCGAAGTCATTGTCTTGGAGAAAAGGAACGATCGGTTGTTGTCGGTTATCGTGGTGACGCCGCCCTCAACCCCCACCCGGTCTACTAGCATCATTGCAATGAAATCCACCCCGTCGCGGTGCAAGCCCTCCGGTGTCGGCATACCCGGTGAACTTTGGTCTGCACGTATTCTGTATGGGTGTAGCTTAACGTTCCATTCTTCATTTTTGCCCGATGCCTGATCGTAGATCTGCCCAAGGCCCAGAAGCAGCGACTCAAAGAAGGGGTGGGTGACAAGCCCCTGCTCAAGAGGCGAATAATACCGCTTGGTATCGCCGTTCAGGGGGTTAACCGATTTTGGCTGCATATACGGCTCGTGTGGGTTCGGTAAAATCTGACCCGTACTAGGTGTAACCTGGAATGAACTATAGCGGCGATATCGGTACCTGCCGTTATCTCCCATATGGGTATCCAACATCAGATTGTCCCAATACGCCGCGAAACCAGACCACTGCCCCAGGCTAAGCGAAAAGCTGTTCTTCCATTGCTGGCCAGGTACGAAAACCCAGCCTTTGTCCTTGAGTGCTGCAGCGCAAGACTCCGCTACTTTCGAGTCCAGCCTGATAGACGACTTCTCAATTTCAACCGTATTCATGGCGTTTTCCTAAGCGGTCGCGGCGCAAATTGATGGGGCGGGTACTTGAAGATCAAACAAGCCGCGCGATCCCCGTTGGCGAGCCACATCTTTTTCCCACTGGTCCCTATCGGTAAGGTAGAGGGGATGCTCTGCACGGATCGAAGCAAGGTCCGCGGCCCCTGCCCGGAGACGAAAGCTGACCGTTCCGGACACATGCTTTGCGGTCTCGCTAATGAAGCTGGTCGCTGCGCTGCGAAGATTTCCAAACCATCGGCCCTCGATCGCTTCTCGAACCCATAGCTGTTCGATTGAGAGCTTTTCACGGACCAGTTCCGCATCCAGCGTGGCTGTCTCCAGGTGCCGGTAGGCAGCCAGTAGGATTGTCGCTGCAGGTGCCTCCCGCACCTCAAGAACCTTCTCACCTCCCTGCAGGTGCTCAAGACCGCTATACCGGCCTATCCCAAAGCTGCCGGCGATCAGGTTCAGTTGCTCTATCATGTCGATCAAAGGCGTAGCGAGGCCGTTCAAGGCAACCGGCCGGCCTTGCAGCATCGAGATCTGGACTTCATGGTGAACAGCGACCTGATTCGCGGCGGTCCATTTATAAATGCTTTCTGGCGCTACAAAGTTCTCGGGATTATCCAGGCAACCTGACTCATATTCCCGGACCCAAAGATTGGCATCCCCGCTAATCCCCCGGGCCTGAAAGCGACACAAGCCGGCAGCACTTAAAGCGGCAATTTTTTCTTCCCGGCTGAAAGCTGAATACTCATAAGGGGAGCCGGTATATCCTGAGAAGCGGAGTTGTCTTAAGGCGCCATTGAGCCGCCGTAGGCTGTTCTGCGATTGGTTAGCGGTGTGCAAGATGGCGTCGCAACCAAGCCGTTCGGCCATGTCGACGGCGAGCTTCGCAATGATCGGTCGAGACAGCGACGAGCTGATAGGGTAAATGCCCATGTATTGCGCGCATGCCTGGATGGCCGGAAGCACAGCATCGTCAACGAATGCACGCCGCCCATCCACAACGCGCAAATCGGCCCCGAAGTGTTGGGCTATCTGCTGCAGATCCTCCAGGTTGGTCCCATCACCAAGATCGATGGCCAAGGCGGTTACCTTGAAAGCGCATGACGCCAGTTTGTAAAGAAGGTAGCTGCTATCGACTCCGCCGCTGAACAAAGTGAGCACGTGTTCACATCGTCCCGTCAGATATTCCAGATCTTCCAAACTCCGTACTTCCTTGAAATGTTCCATACTGCTTCCCTCTGCTCGTATATGCAGCCAATCGCTGCAGAGAAAGCATTGTCAGGATGCAGCGAAGAGGGAACAATCGGGCTTTCCACATAAGAGTTTTGCGCCATGAGAACGAATCAATACATGGGTCTGATGCCCTACATGGCTGTTTTCGTGAAAGTAGTCGAGTGTGGAAGCTTTTCCGCAGCTGCAGAACGATTGGGTACCACATCCTCAGCGGTTAGCCGACAGGTCGCCAGTTTGGAAGCAGCCCTTTCAGTCAAGCTGCTCGAGCGCACAACACGAAAGCTTCGATTGTCTGAAGCAGGTGTGGAGGCTTATGTGAGGTGCTGTCACCTTGTTGAGTCCTGCCAGTCAGTGATGGAGGTAGCGACTCGGTTCAATAGCACGCCGCAGGGTCTGGTAAAGCTGAGTGTCCCTAAAGCATTTGGAAGAAAGCTGGTGGGGCCTCACATTCCTGCTTTTCTTAGGCTGTATCCTGATATCGACGTGCAGCTGAGGCTCACGGACAATCCTGTGGACCTGATCAGTGACGATCTGGATCTCATGATCAAGATCACCGATATGCCACCACTTGGCTTGGCAGCAAGACCTTTGAAAAACGTCAGCCATGTACTCTGTGCGACCGAGAAATACTTAGCCGCTAATGGTGTCCCAGAGCATCCTGGTGAGTTGGCTCGACACAGCTGCTTGTATCTTGGGGAGATCCCAAGCGATAACCGGTGGCAACTTCGCCACAAGGTGACCAGCGATTGCGTCAACGTCTCGGTGACCGGGCGCTTTGTGACCAATCATAGTGAGGCGCGGCTGGATGGAGTTCTTGAGGATTTGGGTATCGGTTGCTTACCACTCTTCATGGCCCAGGAGGCGCTAAACGAAGGTCGTATCGTCCATGTCTTGCCAGATTGGCATTATGTGACCTCATATTTTGGCATGGCCTGGATTCTGTACCAGCCGAACAAATACCTATCGCCCAAATGCCGGGTACTAATCGACTATCTTGTAGCTCAGATTGCTTCACCGAAGGATTCAGCTTCGTCTCCGCATCGACAGAGCTGAATGGACCTTCGATCAAGACCACTGTGGGTGGTCGGTCGGGTAGGTTTGCCGAAAGCTGATGCGAGCAAATGAGATCGCGAATGATTGCATTGCGCCTTCTACTGCCGGCGGTCAACAGCTCTCTCAGGATTTTGTTTCAGCATGCCTGAGTGGTCTGAGAACTATCGCGCCGTCAATCAATTCGATATTTAGTGAATCACCGAGACAGACGTCCATCCCTGCAAGGACGTCTGGCGGGAGCTCTACAATAACATCGCCGGTGTCATCGCCGGGATCTTGGCATTTCACAATCGTCCGTACCGATTCACTCATGGGAAGTTTGCCTCACTCTCAACCACTGCTTTGCCGAAATCGATATCTTACGCTAGAGGGCATGCGATCGGCAGCGATCCAATGTGGTTTCAATCGGTCGATGCAACACATTGGCTAAATCGTTCAGTAGGTTTTTCGTGATTTGGTATTTTCCGGGGCTGGTCGTTGAGGGCCCTGTGGGACAAGTGTATCAACTGCGATGGGCAGCGTTATTGCGTGGACCTATGTGAGTTCAGCTCCATCCAAGCCTTTGGTCGCAGCGGCCAATCAGAGGCATGTCTTTGACTGCTGGGGGCGACAATTCTGTACTTCTGGCACGAGGACCATCTTGCGCATTTGAAATATTTCTTTTGATATACTTAGTATGCTAAGTCATTGAAAAAAATGATAAATAAACTTTGACGCAGCTACGTATAGCATCTACTATCGTAACTGTTGCGGTTGCTCAGGCGGGTAAGCAAAGCGCCTTCACCGCACTCTGGGTGGCATAGAAAACCGCCTTCAGGCGGGTGTTCCTATGCTCTGTCACAAGTTCCTCTTGCGCACGTACCGGTTGTCGAAGCATCAAGGGGGAGTTGTAGATACAGCAGCCTCGTCTGCTTCTACGACCATACAGCAGCCTTTCGCGAGCGGTATCTATGCAAGAAAACAGTTCACACCGGAATAAATTCAGCCCGTTGCTAATCCTGGTCCACCCCGGGTCGCTATGCGGTTCGGCAGACATGAATCTTTGCGACGAAGCTGATGCTGCCAGGGAAGCAGTGATAGACGAACTAAACGGCTGGTCGGGCAGTATACTGGTACTCGATGGATGGTTGAGTGACGAGCTAGGGCTTTACCCGTTACTCGAAAAAGCCATTGACGATGCTATTTCAAGATCGCCGATGCTTGCTGACAGGCTGGAGGCAGATGACCCGGAGCACGCAGAGATCGCCGTAAACCATCTCGCACAGCTTGGTGTTCCTCTAGACACGCCCATATCCCTAACTGGCGCCTGGTATGAGCCAGATTTCGATTCAGGCTGTGTGCTTCACACGCAGCAGGGTCTTCTTGAAGCTGGCTATACGAACGTTAAGGTGATGCAAAGTGCTGCTGTGCTGTGCAAGGCGTGTCCCAATCGCAAATACAGAAAGCGGACAGTGCAGGTCCCATTTGCTGGCCCTAACCGTGGTTTCTAGGCAGCCTTCACTGTTGTTGCGATTCCGCTACCAACTGCTCGAACCGCTCCACGAAGCCGACAAGTCCCAAGCCCAGCACTGCGCAAATATCCCTTAGCTGGATCAGGTCAAGTCTGCGAGATCCACGCTCGATGTCGCTCACAAACGACTGCGGACGATCCAATGCCTTAGCAAAATCTGCCTGTGTTAAGCCTGCCTCGGTACGACATTCCTTGATGAGCTTGAGGAGTATCGTCGTTTCGCGACGATAGAGAGATTTCGACACGCGCGCCTCCAGAGGCTGTTGACAAGGCGCAAAGGTATTACTAATATGCGTATATCCGATTTAGGGATATTCAGATAGGAGCGCTCGATTTGCAACTTCCATACACCACTGGTCTAACGCGATTGGTTTCTTCATCGAAAGGGATTGCCTATTTCGATGCGCTTGATGTCTGCCGGTTCTATGAGATCGATGTTCAACCTAACCAGTTTGTCTTGGATCGTTGGGAAGCGGTGCTCAAATTGATGCCGTTTGACCCGGAGCATCCGGCGCTCGACGGTAGCCTGTGGATACCGTTCGTGATGATCGTCACTTTTCTCGAGAGCATGGGCTTGAAGCGTGAGCAATTATTGCCAAGCGAAACGGTGCTCGAAAGCACCAAGCACTTAAGGAGCTTGGCTATCGCGATGAGTGAGTTTCAGTTCGCAGAAGTAAGGCGCGCTTTGGCATGACATCGTTCCAGGCGTGAAGCCAGACCTGGAACTAATTCGCGGCTGTTTGCGAGCCGCGGTTTAGGCGTCGCCAAATTCGACGGGTGCGCAGCGCTTGTCGGCTCGAGTTTGATGTCAAATACACGCACCCGTACTCGATATATCGAGTACGGGTCATTGTTACCCATACTTGATTATCAAGTATGGGGGCGTTGTAGACTTTCGCCAAAAACGAGCAACTTGTCGAACGCAGGTGAGACGAGTTCAGTTTTCTGGCGAAATGTCTAAAAATTGAGAGTGGAACGAGCAATTTTTGACAACGCCTTTTCGCGAAGCGGCTGAGTTTTTGACATCAAAAATCGGGTAAGTCTGACAGTATATCGAATAGCTTATTAATTTATATTTCCATGCTATGCGTGGCTTATATTCATATATAACCAAGGATGGAAATCTGTAAACTTGTTCTGCACCGAACAGGCCCTCATCATATACAAACCGGCTGAGAGCCCTAACAAAAAGAAATCGGTGCGTTATGAACGATCAAACTAAAAATCAATATGTAAAACTCGCGGCATATTATTATCTGCATCATATGAATGGCGCGGTGTTAAGTATCTCGGCCATAAGGGACTCTTTGGTTCAAACCGCAGAGAATTTTCAGCCTGGTTATTTCAGGCGGCTGAAAAATGCCATCGCGTTTGACCTTGAAAATAAGGGGCATCCTGAGGCTGCTAAAAAGATCAGGGCGGTAGTGAATCCCGTTACAGTTAAGGGCAGCGTTCTAGTTAAGAAGCCGAAGCCACGTCGAGCCAAGTCGTTTTCCAATGATGACTTGATTGTACTGGCCAAGCACTTGGGAAATTCTGACTACGAAGAAGCGTTTGCGGCTGTATGCCTTATCAGCCAGACCGGGGCCAGGCCGGCAGAGCTCAAGCAGATGCGGCTTGATGGAAATACGCTTTTCATCAGGGGCGCAAAGAAGACCAGTGGTGGGAGAGGCGCAGATCGTCTGTTATCGATAACTGACGAGACAACGAAAAATATCATTACCAACAGCATCGAAATTCTTAGATCTCATCCAGATATTACTATAGATGCAATAAGGCATCGAATACGAACGGAAGGTTTAAAGCTTTGGCCGCGACGCAAGGTGGTTCCGAGCATGTATTCGATGCGGCATCAAGTCGGATCGAATTTAAAAGCGTCCGCGCTCGATTCGAAAACAATTGCATATATTATGGGTCATCAGTCAACCAACTCGATTATGCGTTACGGAGACAAGCGACAAGGTAATGCGAGAGGGATAAATGTCGAGCCTGCGAAGGAGGCTGATCTCAGTACTGTGCGCGATAAAATCAAGCCACAGAAAAGGGCATGGTTTGAGAGTGTTATATTCAGACACGAGTAATATGTATTTTATTGTCGCCGGCTCTGGTGCCGTTAAGAGGGAGGTAAATTTGCTTGAGAATACATCTATTGTCAGATCTGCACTTAGAGTGTGAAGACTTTGTGCCCGAGGTGGATGACGCTGATGTGGTGGTTCTTGCTGGCGATATCTGCCCCCATCAGAGGGGTGTGACTTGGGCCGAGGAAGCCTTCAACTGTGCAGTTATCTATATACCCGGGAATCACGAATTTTACGGCGGCGACCTAACGGATACGCTTCAAAAAATGAGGGCGTCGGCCGGCGATAACGTCTGGATACTCGACTGCGAAGAGATCGTCATGGGTAATGTTCGGTTTCTCGGGATGACCATGTGGACAGACTTTAGCAGCACCGGAGATACCGAAAAGGCTTCTTTGACAGCGCAAAAGGCCATCCCAGACTTCAAATGCATTCGCGCTGAAAAATCCCGTTTTATCGAGCCCGCTGATCTCATAGTCCGATCCCGAGCCAGTAGAAACTGGCTCACAGGATGTTTGGCTACACCGTTTGACGGCAAGACTGTTGTGATCACGCATCATGCGCCCTCAATGAAATCGCTAGAGGGCAGTCCCCATGCAGGCGGTCTGCTTGACGGAGCTTTCGCCAACGCGTGGGATGATCTGATTGGAGCGCCAGTAGATTTATGGCTCCACGGGCACACCCATTTTCCTGTTGATTACGTTCTCAACGGTACTCGGGTGGTGAGCAATCCGCGGGGCTATCTGGGAGAAGTCGAGGGCTTTGACCCGACTCTGATTCTGGAGATATGACTGGCAGATGCACCAAATGAAAAAGGCATTGTGAATGGCAGTTAGGCTAGAGTTTTTAACCCAGGATGCCGACGAGATTGAACTGGCGAAGCGGTACTGGGCAATGGATGAAGCGGGTACGTACTTGGAGAAAGTGACTGGTCTGGTTCCCTTTCGTCAGCTGACCCAATCAAGTTTTATGAGCAGCCATGTGCGTAAGTATTGTCGTGCTTATGATGAGAATCAGCAGTGCCGTCTTTGCGGTGGTCCCATCTTGGTTACCAAGCGCCACGAGCCTAGAAAAGCGTTTCAGGTTTCTGCCCGCCCTTGCACTGCATGTGCAGAGCTTATCAAGCAAGATGAGCTGCGGATAAAGCAAGCCGAAGAGGCTGAGCTACAGCGCGTGTTGGAGAAGCGCAGTCATGACATGGCTTGCAGGACTATCTCATACGATGCATTGGCAGATGACGTTTGTGTGCTGCTGTTGGCCATGGAGGCTTTAATAGGCCCCCGCCTTGCTAAAGGTACATTCAAGAAAAATGAATGCGATGCGCTGACTCCATATGACACCGGTTTTTTCTTCAATCGCCTACGTGAGGAGGGGATCATTTTGGATTCGCCGAGTGCCGCAAGGCCAGGGGCCTATTTTCTTGAAAATGGTCAGCTCCGGGTGTACTGGGACAGGGCAGAATTTTTCCTTGTTGGCGACGGCAGATTGGGGCTGGGAGAGGACGTCATAAGGTGGATAGCGGAGCGAGAATTCAATAACCCAGAAGCGTTGTTTGATCTTTGGCTGGATTATGCTGTCGGCGACGTCGTGCGATACCTTTTAGACCAGTGCCGAATCTACAATCTCGTCCTCGGATCTGAGGACATCGAGAAAATCAAAGGCACGATCAGACAAGCTTTGCGTGTCTATAGCACCTCCCAGTTGTGGTCCCTTATCTGGAAGGTAGTAAAGGATGCGTCGAGTCTTGCCAGCCACATGTACTTCAATCGCATCAAGGCATCAGCGACTATCCCTAACAAGATACGAAAGCAGCTTGAGAGGGCAGGGCAGGAAGATGGCATCAGCAGATACTGGAGTCGGCCTGAGCACCATCTCGCTGGTTCTTTGGGGACGGTTTTTTCAAGGCTGTTCGGCCTGGATGAGAACACCAATGGGCAGCAGGCGCATGAAAGACTTGCTCAGTTGGTCCATCACTCGAGCACCGAGGCGGACGAAGATCTGGAGAGCCTGGTCAGGTCATTTATCCTGCATGCACAGGGTAGTCCCGGCGCAGTCCAAATGATGTGTCAGTTTGCTGATCTCGTGCGTTCCGGAGTTCAAACCAAACCAGCGCTTGAAGAAATCATCGGGGTCGTTGGCACCTAACGGGAGGCCCGAGAAAGGCTTTCAGCCGCTTAGTGATATTGACCCAACGTGAAAGGACTTGCCGCATGAATGATCCGTTGTCGGTCTTATTGCAGAGGGCGTTTGATACTCTTTTCTCTCTCCCAGTGACAGGCTTCCTGGTAGATCCCGTTGTGGTGCGAACCGTTTGCGTGGGGAGGGTGTATCGTCACGTCAAAGCAGATCCACGAACCGGCCGCTTCGTTGATGGAAACCTGTTTCACACGTCGTATGTCGTCGGCTTTGCTGAGCATGGCGAATTTGTAGCGGTTACCACGTTGAACAGCGTATACGTGTGTGTCGCCTTGGAGGAGCAAAGGCAGGAGTTGATCGCGGGGCTTTGCGTATTGCCGAAGCTGACATGGCATTGAAGTGGTTACGTAGAAAACGTGTTGTGCTAACCCTTTAGATCGGCCGAGTAGAGTACGAGTTTGATTTTGATTTGAGATGAGCATCGACGAGCTCGGCGAATCGACTCATGAATGGTAGGCCCTGGTGAGGTTGTCGGGTGCGTTGGATGCGGAGCGGTCAATCTTTGCGTCTTCGCCAGAGAACGGTATGCCTGGGACTGTCAGTTTTTTGTGTTTGGGCCGGTTAAGCCCGTCACCTGACGGACCATGAAGTCACCAGGTTGGCCTGATGAAGCGATCTCCGTACAGGATAGCAAACTGGTTCATTGCATTTTTCCAGTCGTGAGCGCCCCTGCTCCAGTTCGCCGTAATATTCCGCAGTCCCAGCCAGATCAGTTTGGTCGCTGCTTCATCGGTCGGGAAGTGGCCTTGAGTCTTGATGATCTTGCGCAACTGCTCATTGACGCTTTCGATGGCATTGGTGGTGTAGATCACATTGCGTATCGCCTGTGGAAACACGAAGAACGGTATCATCCTGTCCCAAGCCCGGCGCCAGGCGGCTGCGACCGTCGGGTACAGTTGTCCCCAAGGGCCGGTCTCGAAGTCGTTCAAGGCCTGATCGGCCGCCTCAGCGTTCAATGCTTGATAGATTGGCTTGAGCGCTTTGGCCAGCGGTTTGCGTTTATCCCAGGAGGCGTAGGTCAGGCTGTGGCGGATCAGGTGAACGATACAGGTCTGCAGCGTCGTCTCCGGATACACCGCAGCCAAGGCTTCGGGCATGCCTTTGAGGCCGTCGGTGACCGCGATCAGCACATCTTCGACGCCACGGTTGCGCAGATCATTGAACACCTTCAGCCAAAATTTGGCGCCTTCGGTGTTCTCAATCCAGATACCCAGAATATCGCGGGTGCCGTCCGGCAAAACGCCCAAGGCCAGGTAGATCGCCAGTCGTGCGAGACGTCTGTGCCGTACTGCTCAAGTAGAAAAGCACGAATCTCCCGCACCGTCATTCCGCGGGGATACATCGCAATGATCTTATTCTTATCGTCAAAGCCTGTGAAGCGGCGCTCGTGCTTGGTATCAGTATCGGCGCGAAGCTGCCGTCCCGCTCTCTTGGAATATCCAGTTTTAAAGGACCGTCATCGGTAAGCACGGTCTTGCCACTGGTGCCGTTACGCTGATTCTCGCTGCCCTCTGGACGCTCCGCGCCCGCCGGGTAGCCCAAGTGGTGGCCAAGCTCTGCACCCAGTGCGCGCTCTACCAGCGCTTTCTTGAATGCCATCGAGATATCTTGAATCGCCTCGGCCGTCATCGGGCCTTTAACGAGCTATTCGACCAGCTCCTTAGGGATGGAGGGTAGGTCTCTTTTGGTCTTGGGGGCCGGGGTCTTTTTAATCGGCATGCATATTCCTCGTAACGCATGTTAAGCCCGAGCACAAAATTTATGACAGTCCCTGCCACCGTAATGACCAGGGCGGCGGCGATAACCAGTCTGTGAGCGCAACCCCTCGCAGCGCATGAGACGGGCTACCCTGTGCTTGTCGCAGGCCTCACCAGTTTCACGAAGATCCAGATGAATTTTACGATAGCCATACACACCGCCGTTTTCCAGCCATGAGTGTTTAATCTGGTCTAACAACCGCTGATCTTCACGAGCCCGATCAGACAGCTTGTTGCGACACCAAGCATAGTAACCGCAGGGATGCACTTCCATCATCTTGCACAGGCGGCGCGCGGGGTACAGGTCCACTTGGCTCTGAATAAACGCGTACCTCAGTCGGACTCTCTGGCGAGGTACGCGGTTGTAGGTTCAATCGGTCACTGCAACAGAGTGGCCTCTGTCAGCCACCTGTTTGACGGCTTCAATTTTGAATTCTTCGGTGTAGCGCGGGTTGCTCATGGGACCTCCTGGGTGCCTTGATTATAAGGCCTGGAGGTGTCTACGAAACTAGGGGGCGATTCATTCTGCCATGCTAATCACAATGATGTGTACTGCGTTTCTAGTAGCGAGGTACCGATATGCCTTCTGCGGCTGACTGCAAGGAGACCAAAAGCTGTGGCTCAAAAACTTCAGCAATTTTCTCCAATATATTTGGATCTGAATATTAGAACATTGCCCTAACGACTACATAAGGGGCGGAGAATGAGCGCTAGCAACTTTTGGCCGAGAGCAGAAAAGTATGATGTACATCTACTAACACTTCACATCCCGGACCAACTGAGTGAACAGGCGAAATTGTTAATGCAAGAGACCCTTGTATTAACTGACATGCTTAGAATGAACCAGAACGCGCAGCATTGTCAAAGAACGCAGCTCGACGCACTTCTAACACTTAGGCTCGCAGCAGCATTCCGCTCACTCTCATACTGCTTTACAGACAAAGATACGAAAACAGCATTGGAGTGGCGCGCAAGAACACTGGAAGGTGGCGAAGTAAAGCGAAAACATTGCGAGAAAATTTCGGAACTAAATGAGAGGGAAATAGTTTGTTACTCTGGCACCATGTCTACATGGGTTGGAAAATCCAGAGAACTATACTACTCAACATTTTATGCAAAACCAAATTGCCGACTACAAAATATATCTGATGTTATTGATAGAAATTTTCAGAGAACTCTAGAGCATCTTAAGGCGATCATTCATCAAGATTTGATAAGTATGTCGAGCTGCCGCTACAAGATTGTTGATCTTTTTGGAATATCTGGCGAGGCCAATCTTTATCCAAAGCACTTTGCTTATTTTATGCCCGAAGATGAAGGTGTGAAGCATGCTAATTGCAAACGAACAATAGTTTTTAGCAATGTCTATACTGCACTTTTTGATGCCATATCTATCAAACAACTGGATATTTTTGGATGGCATGCTGAAGATTTGCCTCATAAAGAAAGCTTGGGAGAATACCTTATTGCATGGTTTCGGGGGCATGATCTTGGGCACTCAATAATGACAAATCGAACAAGTTTTAGTAAATTGAGCAAGCTTGACAGATGGGGGTCAATGGTTATGCAAGAAGCTCTGGCTGACATCTTTGGGCTTCTCTTATGTTCTCATGAGCGCTCAGCGAATGAGTTGAATATAGACAATACAAAACTAGCCAGGATATATTTACTCGAAATGCTGCGTTATATGCGCCGTGGGCCGTGCGACTTTCCTGACGCCGGAGCAGCGTATGTCCAGTTTAAATTTTTGGTCGAGTGCGGCTGCTTAAAAATTACGGAAAATGGGAATGTGAGCGTATACCTCGAACGGTTTTATCCGTCGATAACTAAGCTTGCCAAGCACCTGACTGAGAACATCTTGCAAGGAGATGATGAGAGTGCGGCTCTGTTTATTAGTAAATACTGTCCTAATAATGATCTACAAGACTGTGCAAAACTAATTGATACTATTGGGATCGTGGCGGATACAATAGAATACGAACAAAAAATAAGAGAGGTGTGAGTGGAATTTGTCAACGGGTTTCTCTTGAGCATGTCTCTATGCTTGGACATAGGGGTAGCCAATGTCGCCATGATTACATTAGCCATGCGCAGAGGTTATTTTCAGGGGTTTTCCCTGGGCGTTGGCACCTGCGTCGGAGATCTGATATACGCCATAATGGCATTACTAGGAATGGCAGCGTTGCTTCAGTACGAATCCGTTCGATGGGCTCTTTGGGTGGGTGGATCAATAGTTTTGGTTTACTTTACCTTCAAGATGTTGCGAAGCGCCATGGTTGAAAATCATGCTCTGGCAATAAGCGGAACCGGGCAAGCTAGCTCCTATTTCCAAGACTTTTCTAAGGGCATATTTCTTGCTATGTCCTCGCCCACTGCAATTTTGTGGTTTGCGGCTGTTGGTGGCGCAATTATTTCTAGCTCTGGCGACAAGGGGCTGGAAAATGCTGTATTATTTCTAAGTGGTTTCTTTGCCGCTGGCGTTCTTTTTGCAGGATGTCTTTGTTACGTAGCAAGCCACGGGGGAAAGGTTTTAGGAGAAAAGCTCCTTAAGTACTCATACTTCGTATCTTCCGCAATTTTCGCATATTTCGCTGGATACGTAATATTGAATGGCTACTTTGAATTCTTGAAGTGACCACTAAAGACTTTTTTTGAATACTGGTTTGGGGTGATGGCCATGATCTTTCTAAATGTGTTGATAAAGTGGCTTTGATCATAAAAACCTAGGTCAACCATTACATCAATAGGCCTCACTCCAGATTTTAGCCGCTTTCTAGCCTCTATCAATCTAAGCTGCATATGATACTGAATAGGAGCTATGCCAATTTCCTGCTTGAATGCTCTAACGAAATGGTATTTGCTCAGCCCAACTGATGAGGCCAATGAAGAGAGATCGAGCTTGTGATCGAGGCAATCTTTCATGCTCGAAATTGCATTTTTTATGTATTTTTTCCTGTTCGTATCACTGGCCGAGTCAACATCTAATAAGGTGGAAAGCAGCCACAGAATTGCTTCTTCTTTATAGTCATCAGTTTCGCGTGCAGCCATGTAACAATCAATTATTGCTTTATACAACTGATCGTCATTGAAACTACCCTGTCTTAAAGTAGGGTAAAAGTATCCAGAAGGTAAATTGTTTTCTTTAAAAACGTCAATCAAAGAATTAGGATTAACGTGTAGGCTGATAAAATCTACACCATCACTACTGAACTCTGACGATTGTATGGCCATCGGGTTATAAATGGTCACTTGGCCAGCGGAAACTACATGTTTCTTGTTATCCACCCAAACATACTCCGTCCCTTTTAAGTTGGCAGAAACGATGTATTCTTCATGCGTATGCCTAGGGTATGATGTATTTGCAGCAAAGACTCTGGAGCACTCGACATCCTGTCCAGGGTACAAATCTTCCATTCCAATTGTCATCTTTATTATACCTGGCTTCAAAAGTTGCGAGATTTATACCGCGCCCCACTTTAGAGGTTAGCATAAGCTTATCACGCCGCCAGATGCGAGGCAATCCGCACAGGTGCCTCACCTCGATACTTTTCTGATTACAAATTGGCATTTATCATTCTCGCTTAGCAAGTTAGCGCATATTGACCCAAAAGATACGTTTTCGCATCACGTAGCTAAACAAATTTAAAGAGATTTGTTATTTAAAAGCAAGACAATTGCTGCCCTCTATCATTATAAACGCAGTATGTTTCCATTCCTCCATGCCACTGCATGTATGCGGCATCATGCTTAGGCACGTTTTTCATTTTCTCCTCATAGAGTAGGATTTTTTCCAGCCGATCACATATAGGCGTGCGAGGGTTGCGAAAATGTGACGATTGTTCTCTTTCACATTTGACTTTTAATCTTTCGATTTCTTCTGGTTCAGTAGAATATGAGTGGCTGGAGAAAAAATAGCCATGACAATCAGTATATATTTCATCATCAAAAGGCCTGTGTAAGATAAATTCCAAAAGCACATTATCTCTAATGTGCTTTTCTCTGATGAGCGGAGTTGATGGTAATCCCCCCAAAAAACAGCGGTGATTAGAAGTAGAATTTTCCGTAAGCTATTTGGAGGGAGATTCTGCATGAAGACATCACGTTTTACCGACAGCCAGATCATGGCGATTCTGAAACAAGCCGAGAGCGGCATACCGGTGCCGGAGCTCTGCCGCGAACACGGTATGAGCAGTGCCAGTTTTTACAAGTGGCGAGCGAAATTCGGCGGCATGGATACGTCCATGATCAAGCGCATGAAAGAGCTAGAAGATGAGAACCGGCGGCTGAAAAAAATGTACGCCGAAGAGCGCCTCAAATCCGAGTTACGCAAGGAGGCTCTTGAGGGAAAGTGGTAAAGCCATCTCTTCGCCGCGAGATGGCGCAAAAAACTGTTGCAGCTGGTCGCTGTAGTATTCGCCTGGCCTGTGTAGCCTTCAGTGTCAGTGAGTCCTGCTATCGCTACCAGGCCAGGCTCAACAGTGAGAATTCCGAGATCGCGGACCTTCTGGTTCGGTTGACCCATAACCAGCGCAACTGGGGTTTTGGATTGTGTTTTCTGTATCTGCGCAACGTAAAGGGATACCTCTGGAACCATAAACGTGTTTATCGAATTTATCGGGAACTGGAACTGAACCTGCGCATCAAGCCCCGTAAACGCTTGGTACGCGAGAAACCCGAGCCACTCGCGGTGCCCACGGTAATCAATGCCAGCTGGTCTATGGACTTCATGCACGACCAGTTAGAAGATGGTCGCAGCTACCGGCTGTTCAATGTGATTGACGATTACAACCGGGAAGGTCTTGGCATTGAAGTAGACCTGTCGCTGCCTTCTGAGCGCGTCATACGGGCTCTGGATCAGATCATTGAATGGCGAGGAAAGCCCGTCCAGATCCGCTGTGACAATGGACCGGAATACATCAGTGCTACGCTGGCTGCCTGGGCTGAGAAGCAGGGCATTGCACTGGCCTTTATCCAGCCCGGCAACCCGCAGCAGAATGCGTACATCGAGCGCTACAATCGCACCGTGCGCTACGACTGGCTGGCCCAATACCTGTTCGACTCCATTGAGGAGGTTCAGGAATATGCAACTCGGTGGCTATGGACCTACAATAATGAACGGCCAAACATGGCCTTGGGTGGTATCACGCCCCGACAGAAGTTGGCCATGGTGGCCTGACTCTACTTCTGAGCTCCGCTAATAATGGGGGGATTACCTGATGACCTTTCCCTTCATTAGATATCATTTCTTTCTCCTCGTGAGAGGGCATATTTCAGTCCCTCGTGACCGATGACTCCGGTATCGTCACCGGCTATTCTGGGCAATCACCCAAATCGGTCACGATAAAACGGTATACGCGGGCACGATCGCCCAAAGTATCACAGGCCGCAGTGTGCACTTTACGGAGCAAAAACACGCTAGTTACAGGCTGGCATAACGGGATTTCATGATCGTTGCTGTTAAGAAGCCTAGCGGCGTTCAGCCTCGTAGGCATTATGTTATATCACGGGCACCCCGCAACGCCGCTGGCGAACCATCGCCGAGCTGTTCCGGAGATATCATCCGCGAGTTTGCCGATAGCCAGTTGGTGCGCTAATACCAGATTGCTCAGCTCAAGATCGGTTGGCTCGATGATCAGGCTGGCACAAGTCAGGCTGCGGTGCTGGCTCGGTATATTGCTGAGCTCGATATTCCAGACCACATCCAATGCCGCATGGCGTCCAGGCAGTGAATCGAATCGTCGGACATCGGTGCGCACGCTCAGGACGGGCTCACCGGGATTACCCGGCAGGCCAGCAAGGTCGCGTACGCCGAGGCGGTTTTCCAGTTCGAAGGCTAGGGCGTCGTGGAACTCATCAGCCGGAGGCGATGCCCAGAGCGCGTTTTCAAGAAGGGTCAGCTGGCCGTCGCTCTCACGAATGACCAAGCTGGGCTGGTCAATCTGCACCGGTATGCGTACTGGCATTAGCTGGAGCTGGAAGTGTGCCGGTGTTTGCGCACTGACTGTCGTCGGCTGAGTTGGAATCAGCGTGTGATATTGCATAGGGGTAGAGCTGCAGGCGCTCAGCATCAGTAGGCAGCCCACGTGCAGCAGAGACTTCGGTAGTAGTTGGCGCAGAGTCATTATTAGGGCTCCATATTCAGGTCGCGGGAGGTGGCACCACCCTTGAAGGTTGCGGGCGATTCGACGTTGCCGCGCCCGCGGATAAGGGATTCGGGATGTCGGTTCAGGTAATCTGTCAGCACCCGTGCGGAGCGCACTGCACGCTGTACTTCTTCCAAGGCGTCGCCTGTTTGCTGGCGCTGAGGTGACCCGTCGGCCATCGCCTGATTGACTGACTGCAACGTCTGTTCCGAGCGCTCCAGCGTGCTCTGCAGTTGCGGCAGCACGCCGCTGTTGAACTGTTCCAGGCTCTTGCGCAGCTCGCTCAGGCTACCGTCAAGATTGTTCGCCATCGATTCGATGGGTAATTTACTAAGCTTGTCGACCAAGGCTTGCAACTGTTCCTGCAGCTTGTCGAAGCTGCCGGGGATGGTGGGAATGACCAGCGGCCGGGCATGGGGATCGAACACCACATCGGCGGCATGGCGGTCAAAATCCAGGGCAATGTAAAGCTGGCCAGTCAGGAGGTTGCCGGTTCGTGCCTGCGCGCGCAGACCCTGCTCGACAAATGCCTGGATCAAAGACGCGTTGCGCTCTTCGTCGTTACCGTCAATCAGCGTCAGCAGTTTGTCATTCGCAGCCCCCAGGCGGTTGGGGTAAATGACCGCCCCTACCACCAGCGGAAAGCTCTTCTTCTGCTCATCATAATCAAGGTTGACCGACACCACGCGCCCTATGGGTACGCCAAGAAACTCCACTGGCGCATCGACATTCAGGCCGCGCAGGGTCTGGTCGAAACGCATCTGCACGAAGCGTGCTGGCCCGTCATCGGGCGCCATCGCCTGGTCCATATCGTCGAATAGCTTAAATTCGCTTGCCTCGCTGGCAGGCTCGATATTCCTCTTGTAACCAGGTGCCCAGAAGGCAATTCCACCTGCAAGGACCGAAGACAGCGATTGGGTGTTGACCTTAAAGCCATCGGCGGCAAGGGATACATCCACGCCACTGGCATTCCAGAAACGTGTGTCCGCTGTAACAAAGGCGTCATAGGGTGCATTGACGAATATCTTTACGGCCACGCCCTTGCCATCGTTATTTAGCGCGTAGGAGATCACTTGGCCGACTGGAATACGGCGGTAATAAATGGGCGAGCCGACACCCAGCGAGCCAAGATCAGCGGTGTTCAAAGTGAATTGTTTGCCTTCCACGCCAAAAGTTACAGGTGGCGGGGCTTCGAGGCCGCTGAACTCTCGGCGGGTTTCGGTGGCATCGCCTGGGTCCGCGCCGATGAATGAGCCGGACAGCAGGGTGTCGACACCCGATACGCCGCTGGCACCGATGCGTGGGCGAACCACCCAGAACTGGGCATCTTCACGGATGAAGGCCTCGGTGTTCTGGTCCAGTTCAATGGTAGCGATCACTCGGGTTCTATCCTCGCTCAGGGTAATACCCGTCACCCGGCCAATAACCACGTTCTTGTATTTGACTTGGGTTTTGTTGGCCTCCAATCCCTCCGCTGTTACAAAGCTTACGGTGATCTGGGGGCCTGCCGATAGCCAACTCTGGACCACCATCGAAAGTCCCACCAGTGCCGCAACGATAGGGACCAGCCAAATAAGTGAAATGTGCGCACGTCGCTGTCTTATGTCCGGGTCGCCAGCGGCGGGTTGCGTGGGGGCGGGGTGATAGGTGTTATCTGACATCGTTTTTCTCTGCATCCCAAATCAATCGTGGATCGAAAGTCATTGCAGCCATCATCGTCAATACAACGGTAATCCCCCCAAAAAACAGCGGTGATCAGAAGTAGAATTTTCCGTAAGCTAAGCGCAGGGAGATTCTGCAATGAAAACATCACGTTTTTCCGACAGCCAGATCATGGCAATCCTGAAGCAAGCCGAGAACGGTGTAGCGGTGCCTGACCTCTGCCGTGAGCACGGCATGAGCAGCGCCAGTTTTTACAAGTGGCGCGCCAAGTTCGGCGGCATGGATACCTCCATGATCAAGCGCATGAAAGAACTTGAGGACGAGAATCGGCGGCTGAAAAAGATGTATGCCGAAGAACGGCTCAAGGCCGAGCTACGCCAGGAGGCCCTTGAGGGAAAGTGGTAAAGCCGTCTCTCCGCCGTGAGATGGCGCAAAAAGCCGTTGCCGCTGCTCGCTGTAGTATTCGCCAGGCTTGTGTGATCTTCGGTATCAGTGAGACCTGCTATCGCTACCGGGCCAAGCTCAGCAGTGAAAACGCCGAGATCGCTGATTTGCTGGTGCGTTTGACCCATAACCAGCGTAACTGGGGCTTTGGTCTGTGTTTTCTGTATCTGCGCAACGTGAAGGGATACCCCTGGAACCATAAACGCGTTTACCGGATCTACCGGGAGCTGGAATTGAACCTGCGTATCAAGCCCCGCAAGCGGTTAATACGTGCGAAACCAGAACCACTGGCTGTGCCCACGGCCATCAATACCAGTTGGTCCATGGACTTCATGCACGACCAGCTAGAGGATGGCCGCAGCTACCGGCTGTTCAATGTGATCGATGATTACAACCGGGAAGGACTGGGCATTGAGGTAGATCTGTCATTGCCCTCAGAACGCGTTATACGAGCTCTGAATCAGATCATCGAGTGGCGGGGAAAGCCTCTCCAGATCCGCTGCGACAATGGTCCGGAATACATCAGTGCCACGCTGGCAGCCTGGGCCGAGAAGCAGGGTGTTAAGCTGGTTTTTATCCAGCCTGGCAACCCACAGCAGAATGCGTACATCGAGCGCTACAACCGCACCGTGCGCTATGACTGGCTGGCCCAATACCTGTTCGACTCCGTTGAGGAGGTTCAGGACTTCGCGACACATTGGTTATGGACATACAATAACGAGCGGCCAAATATGGCCTTGGGCGGCATTACACCGCGACAGAAGTTGGCCATGGCGGCCTAACTCTACTTCTGAGCCCCGCTAAAAATGGGGGGATTACCCAACGACCAGGCCGAAGAACAGAATGCCCATGCGTGGCTCGATGGTGCTCAGTGCACGGAGCTGCACCAGTGCCGCCACTAAGGCAACGACCAGTACATCAAGCATCGACCAATAGCCGATGGTCTCGATAAAACGATAAAGTCGCGCACGTTCGCGCATGGCCCAGCGGCTGCGGCGCTGCACGGTGATCAGCAGTAACCCGAGCACGAAGAACTTGATGCAGGGCACCACCACGCTGGCAATAAATATCAGCAGGGCTATATCCCAGGAACCGCCTCGCCAGAACTCGATGACGCCGCTCAAGATGGTGCTCTCACTGCCATTGCCGAACATATCTGTATACATCACGGGCAACAGGTTGGCCGGTAGATATAGAATCAGCGCGCCGACTAACAGCGCCCAGGTGCGACCGATGCTATTGGGTTTGCGTGCATGTAGCGCGGACCAGCAGCGAGGGCAGTCCGTATCACCGAGCTGGCAGGTATTGCCGCAGTCATGACACAGTTGCAGCCCCAGTTCTGTGGCATAGGGAGGCTGGCTCATCGCGAGATGACCTCCAGTTCTTCCCATAATCCACGGACATCACGACCGCCGATCAGGATGATCATCACCGTTAGCATGGACATGGCCCACAAGCCGATTCCGGGGTGCACCTCAAGCAAGCCGGCTAGTTTAATGATGGCTACCAGAATCCCGAGCAGGCAGACCTCCAACATACTCCAGGGTCGCAAGTGCTCAAGGGTGCGCATGCACAGGCGAAACCCCGGAGCCATAAGCCCATTGCGTGCATAAACTAGCACCCAAGCGAGCAAAATGATCTGCAAGGCGGGTGCAAAGATAATGCTGAGACCAGCGACTAGAGCGATCAAGGTGATGCGGCCCTGGGCCAGGGCTTCGACGGTGGACCACAGCGTAGCGTCGTTGCTCATTCCTTGCATGCTAATACCCATGATGGGAAAGGTATTGGCGAATAAAAACAAAATGGCCGCTGCAACAGTCAACGCTAGCAGTTGCTCGGTGTTCAGGCGCCTACCGTGATCTAGCAAGGCGCCGCAACGGCTACAATGAGCCGTTTGCTTGTGGGCCAAGGTAGGGCTTTGGTATACCGAATCGCAATGCTCGCAAATGATCAATTGCTGTGGATCTATTTCAGCCCCCGACTTAGTCATTTCATACCCTTATTACTGCAGACAGACAGGTCGCTACGCGCCCTTACCAATACCTGCGCTGATCCAAACGGATGAGGTCGGACGAGGAAGCTTGTTTTTGAGAGCACCACTGACGTAAGTGTCCTTACAAAAAGTCCAAATAGATTGGACGCGCGAGCCTGGAGTGGAAAATCATTCCTCCAGCGATCCGCCGCCCAGGGCCACATACAGATCAACCAGATTCTGCACTTCAGTTCGCCGGGTCTGGATAAAGGCTTGCTCGGCTTCGAACAGACTCCGCTCGGCGTCCAGCACCTCGATATAGTTGACCACACCTTCCTGATAACGCTTGCGAGCCAGGTTGACCACACGCTGCAGCGTCTCGGTATTGCGCCGCTGGGCGTCAACCTGCTCGGCAAGATAGCGCCGACCGGCAAGGGCGTCCGCCACTTCATTGAAGGCGACCTGAATGGTGCTTTCGTACTCAGCGATAGCAATATTGTCGCGTGCCTGCGCTACCGTCAGATTGCCGCGGTTGCGACCAAAATCGAAAATTGGCAGCGTGATGCTTGGCCCGATACTCCAGGTTTCGTTGCTGCTGCTGATCAGATTACTGAACTCGCTGGAGGCGTAACCGAAGCTCCCGATCAACGACACCTGCGGAAAGAATGCCGCGCGAGCGATACCGATATTGGCCTTGGCGGCAATCAGACGTTGCTCTGCGGCAAGAATATCCGGACGGTTTACCAGCAGGCTGGACGACAACCCGGCATCCAGCGCTGGCGGGCTGGACTGCGCCTCCAGCGACAGCGGTTCCGGCAACGGCTCCGCCACGATCCCACCGGTCAATACCGCGAGCAGATTCTGATTCTCTGCGCGGGTCAGCATGATGCTCGCCAGCTGCGTTTCTGCCTGGGTCAGCAAGGCTTCGGCCTGATTGAAATCAAGCGCTGAGGTGATACCCGCATCGAGGCGCACCTTGGCGATACGCAAACCATCTCGGCGGCTGATCACCGTGGCTTCAGCCAGGGCGATTCGCTCCACCGCTTCTCGCAGGCCCAGGTAGGTAGTTGCCACATCGCGGATCAGAGAAAGTCGAAAGGCGCGCTGCGCTTCAATGCTGGCAAAATATTCGGCTTGTGCGGCGGTTGAAAGATTGGCCACCCGACTCCAGAAGTCCAGCTCGAAGGCCGAAACGCTGGCACTCACGGAATAGGTTTCACTGACCGAACCTGACGCGCCAGCAGCTCCCGCTGCTGCGTTCTGATTGAAGCGCCCACGCGTAGCATCAGCGCCAATACCCAACGACGGAAAGCGCTCGGCATTCTGCACCCGGTAGAGCCCGCGCGTTTCTTCAATCCGGTAAACGGCGGCCTGCAGATCACGATTATTTTCCAGCGCCTGACCGATCAATACCTGCAGCTGGGGGTCAGCAAAGAAGCTCTGCCAGGGCAGCTCGGCCGCAAGGAAACCACGCTCATCTGTCAGCGACTCGGCCTCGGGGTAGGACGCCAGCACCGGAGATTCTGGACGCTGGTAGTCCGGGGCCAACTGGCAGCCGGCCAGGGCGAGAGTCAGCAGGCAGGGAATGAACTTATGCATGCCGTGGCTCCTGAACATCTGTGCTGCCTGATTCATCCTCGTCGGACTCTGCGCCCGGAGGCTTCTTGCGGGTCAGCCAACGGCGCACCGCCAGATAGAACAACGGGGTAAAGAACACACCCAGCACCGTCGCCATAAGCATGCCGCCCATTACCCCGGTGCCTACCGCGATGCGGCTGGCAGCACCTGGGCCGGTAGCAACCACCAGCGGTAACATACCGAGAATAAAGGTCAGCGAGGTCATCAGAATAGGCCGCAACCGCAGCTTCACGGCGGCCATGGTCGCGTCCATCAGACTCTTGCCCTTGCTTTCCTCCTCGATAGCGAATTCGACAATCAGGATCGCATTCTTGGCCGATAGGCCAATCACCGTAATTAACCCGACGTTGAAGTACACGTCCGCCGGCAAGCCGCGCGTCATTGAAAACAGCACCGCGCCCAATACTCCCAACGGCACGACCAGTAGCACCGCCACTGGAATCGTCCAGCTCTCATACAGCGCTGCCAATACCAACAGCACGATGAGGATCGATAGCCCCATCAACGCGCCCACCTGGCCGGAAGCCTGCTGCTCTTCGTATGACAGACCCGTCCATTCAAAACCGAAGCCTTCAGGCAACTCCGCTGCCAGACGCTCCATCTCATCCATAGCCTCGCCGGAAGACCGTCCGGGTGCAGCGTTACCGGAAATGGTCGTCGCCGGATAGCCGTTATAGCGCTGCAATTGCGGCGGTCCGGCAGTCCAGGCGACCGACGTGAACGCCCCGAAGGGTACTATGTCGCCGTCTTCGGTGCGCACGGTAAGATCGAGAACATCTTCCGGGGTCATGCGGAAGGGCGCGTCAGCCTGGAGCAGTACGCGATGGATACGGCCCTCCCGGCTGAAATCGTTAGCGTAGGCACTGCCGAAGGTAATGCTCAGCGTGGCATCGATGTCGCTGATCGACAGCCCCAGCGCCCGGGCCTTGATTCGGTCCACATCGACGCGCAACCTTGGGGCTGTTTCTTCGCCTTCCGGCCGTACGCCGGTCAGCAGTTCGCTTTGACTTGCCGCTCCTAAAAGCTGGTCGCGCGCTGCCATCAGCGCTTCAGGCCCAGCGCCCGAGCGGTCCTGTAACTTGAACGAGAAACCACCGGCCACCCCCAGAGAAGGAATGGAAGGGGGATTCAATACAAAGACACTAGCGTCACGGATGGTACTGAGCGCACCCATGGCATTCTGCACTAATGTCTGCGCACTGTTTTCTACGCCTGGGCGCTCACCCCACGGCAGCAGCGTAACAAACGACATGGCATGTGCCTGGCCTTGACCGAAGAAACTGAACCCGTGAATGAACACTACATTCTCGACCTGCGGCAGCTCATCGTAATAGGCCTTTACCTGGTCCACCACGACGTCGGTACGATCCGCAGTGGAACCGGATGGACCCTGCACTGCGGTAAGCATGGAACCCTGATCCTCGGCCGGAATCAAGCTGCCTGGCAAGCGCAGAAACAGCAATCCGGCAATGAACACCAACGCAACGAACACCAGCAGAAAGCGCAGAGGTCTCACGAGAATGCCGCCGACACCGCCCTGGTAATGTGCAGTAGTGCGATCGATAAAGCGGTTAAACGGGGCAAATACGCGCTTGCCCAGCGGCGGACGCTCGCCTTCACGGGCTGGCGGACGCAGCAGCGCTGCACATAGGGCAGGCGTCAGCGACAGTGCAAGAATGGTCGATACCGCGACGGAGATCGCCAAGGTGACTGAAAACTGCCGGTAGATTCCACCGGTAGAACCAGGGAAGAATGCCATTGGCAGGAACACGGCAATCAATACCAGAGTGGTACCAATCACCGCGGACGTCACTTGATCCATGGCCTTCACGGTGGCCCTGTACGGACTCAGATCCTCTTCTTCCATCAGCCGCTCGACGTTCTCTACCACCACAATGGCGTCATCTACCAAGGTACCAATGGCCAGGATCATGGCAAAGAGGCTGAGCAGGTTGATCGAGAAGCCGAACAACCACAGGCCCAGACAGGCACCGGCCAGAGCTATTGGTACAACAATGGTCGGTATCACCGTGGCGCGCCAGCTTTGCAGAAACACGAACATCACCAGAAAGACCAGTACCATCGCCACTGACAGAGTGACCACCACTTCCTTGATCGACGCACTGATAAAAGGCGTACTGTCGTAGGGGGCGATCCAGCCGATATCCTCGGGAAAACCACGTTCAAGCTCGACCATACGGCTTTTGATGCCCTCCGAGACTTCCAGCGCGTTGGCCCCGGGAGTCAGCTGAACGGCCATGCCCGCCGTTTCCTGCTCGTTGATTTCCACTCGGGTAAGGTAGCTTTCGGCACCCAACTCAACCCGGGCAACATCGCTCAGACGCACCGTCGAACCGTCGGAGTTAGCCCGCAGGATAATCTGTGAGAACTCCTCTGGCGTACTCATGCGCCCCTGGGTCTGAATGGACGCGGTAATCTCGACGTTCTCGGCGTTAGGCAGATCGCCCAATGCGCCGCCAGCCGACTGGCTGTTCTGCTCCTGCACCGCCGCGAGGACCTCGGCAGGAGACAGGTTGAAGTTTGCTAATTTGTCCGGATCCAGCCAGACACGCATGGCATATTCGGTGGAAAACTCTGTTATGTCGCCCACGCCTGGCACGCGTCTGAGTTCATCCACTACCTGCGCCGAGGCAAAATTACCCAGCTCCAGTGCCGAGGTCTCACCGTTCTTTGAGGTAAGTGCAACTATCATCAGAAAGTTGGAAGAGGCCTGGTTGACTTGCACGCCCTGCCGCCTTACCTCTTCCGGCAAGCGCTGCTCTACACGGCTCAGCCGGTTCTGCACTTCCATCTGGGCGTTGTCAATATCGGTGCCAGACTCGAAAGTCAGATCAATTGATGCGCTGCCATTAGATCGGCTGGTAGCCTGCATATACAGGAAACCCTCTACACCATTGAGTTCCTGTTCGATGATTTGGGTGACGTTGGTTTCGAGCACTGAAGCGTCCGCGCCCGGATAGGTGACGCTGATACTCAAAGAGGGCGGAGCGATGCTGGGATACTGCTCAATGGCTAGATCATTCAGCGCCAACACGCCACCCAAACCAATAATCAGCGCTATGACCCAGGCAAAAACCGGGCGTTTAATAAAAAAATGCGGGGTCATAACGTGTTGTTCCCCTCGGCATTTGTGCTTTCAGCATCGCCACCCGTGCTGGCCTCCGCCGAGTTGGCTGGCGTATCTGCGTTCGCTTCGCCACTGTCCGCTGCACGTACTTTCTGATCCGGACGAATTTTTTGCAAACCGGAAATGATCACTCTGTCACCCGGCTCCAGCCCGTCGGTAATGATCCAATTCCCATCACGTTGCTCACCCACTTCGACTGATCGAACTGCGACGGTATCTTCGTCCGTAACCACGCTCACAGTCGGCCCTTCCTCTGCCATTTGAACAGCGCGCTGCGGCAACATCATGTGCTCTTCTCGAGTGCCCGCCTGAATACGTGCCTGAACAAACTGGCCAGGCAACAATAAACGATCCGGATTAGGGAATTCAGCACGCAGGGCAACGGTGCCGGTTGCCTGATCAATCGTCATTGCGTAAAAATTCATCTTGCCGACCTGATCAAACTCACTGCCATTTTCCAGCGTCAATGTTACTGCTACATCGACGCCCTCTGGATGAGTCAACTCTCCGGAGGCCAGCTGTGAGCGAATGGATAGCAGTTCGGAACTGGATTGGGAAAAATTCACGTAGACCGGATCAAACTGTTCGACCGTGGTCAGCAGCGTGCCATTAGCCGCGCTGACCAGAGCGCCCTCGGTCACTTCAGCCCGACCAGCCCTGCCCGCAATAGGGGTGCTGATGGTGGTGTAGTCCAGGTCCAACTGCGCGGCATCCAGTTGCGCTTTGGCCTGCGAGACATCTGCCTGCGCGGTACGCAGACCGGCTACGGCGGTATCGTATTCCTGCTGGCTGATAGCCTGCTCCTCAACCAGCCCCTTGTAGCGCTGCACATCCTGAGCCGCGTTGGCCTCGGTCGCCTGCGCCCGATCCAGAGTCGCCTTGACCGCACTCAGGCTGGCCTGCATTTCACGGGGATCAACCGCAAACAGCTCTGCGCCAGCTTCCACATCACTGCCTTCGCGGTACAGGCGCCGCTGAATGATGCCATCGACCCGCGCGCGAATTTCCGCTGTGCGTACCGCCTGAACGCGGCCGGGTACTTCAATGATGTTGTCTATCGCCTCGGCACGCATCACCTGGACTTCCACCTCCGGTTTTGGCGGCGCCTGGCCAGCCGCTGCGGGACCAGCCTCTTCGCTATCACAAGCGCTCATTAACAAAGCCGAAAGAAGGAGCAGGGCCTTGGAGGCAGTTAGCTGACGCATTGATACTTCCTTTTTGATTATAGGAGAGCAGAGCTTTACAACTCATTTAGCTACTATCCTGAGGAATGAAGTCCAGGGGGCTGGAATTACAACATGCTGTGTTATGGCGCTGTGAAGGTATGAGAGCAGCTCCAGTTGGAGCGTATCAACTTAACGCGTCATTAGGCCGTGGCGGTCTGACTTAAACGAAATGGCCTCCATCAAACCTGGTGTGATTCACCGGTGTGTCAATGCCCCCTCTAGGCCCCATCTTCCGCGGACTGCGACTTCAGTCGCTTCAGCAGTTCTTTGGAGCTATCGTTATATAGCGTGTAAAAATTCTCCAGCTCGTTAAGGTGAGCTTGGGCATGGCTTTTAGTGATCGTCGATTTTGCCTCGGCAACGATTGCCTTTCCGGCTTCAACGCGTTTTAACTGCTCTTCGACAAACGCTGCGTAAGGTTTGGATCTGATAGAGAAAAAGTCCTGTCGTTCGCCAGGTTTCGACCCACGTTCAAGGATGCCAAGCATTTCGAGGAGGCGAGTATTAGTACTGACGCTGCCCTTGCTGACATGCAGCAGCTCCATCAAGTCTGATGAGCTGACTTGCCCGTCGGATATGATGAGTGCAGCCCAAATTTGTCCTGCGATGCGCGGAAGTCCATCGGATTGGGCCTGCTGACCTAAGCGCTCAATAAGGCGCGATTCTGGTTCAGTGAGCGATGTCATAGTTAACGAATTCCAATTTGTTGTCGTTGAACCCATTCAGGGCCGGTCAAAACCGGTAACTGACAAAGGCCCCTGCATAAGCCTGATTTTTATCGCCAACACTATCTACTAGAGGGCTGTCTTTTGCATCCCCTGTCAGTTGAGCGATGCTAGCCATGGCAGTAACTGACCAATCGGGCGTCAAGTGATAGCTCAGGGTGCTGCCCAGAGCAATACTGAAGTAGCCATCGTCAGGATTGTAGGCAGCCAGGCCGGAGCGTGCACTTTCACGCGAAGAAACACCGAACATGTCCTCTGTCCAATCTGCGCTGCTGTATTTCAGGCTCGGACCAATGGAAGCGGACCAGTGTTTGCTGAGCTGGCCCTGCCAACGCGCTTTGAGCGAAAGTTGGTAGCCATCCATGTCGCCGGTGAAGGGTGTTTGTGCATCGCCACTATAGGTCCAGGAGTCGTTTGTATAAGCCACGCGCAAGCCAGCAGTAGCACCGCCGTCGACTTTATCAAGGTGACTCAGGTCGTGGTCGTTGTCACGGCCTGGGGTATAGCCAATAAAGGGTGACACAAGCCAGTTTCCTTGGCGAAAGGCATTCCAGCCCAGTCCGTCAAGAGAATTAAGATAGAAGCGATCGCCGTAGCTCAAGCTAATCGCGGGCCAAACACGGGTTTCGTAGTCGTTACTCCCCAGATAATCTGGTGCATAAATCGCGCCGGCGCCAAGCGTGCCGGCCCAGCCCTCATCAGCCATGCTCGGCCCAGCCATAGCAGACAGAAGTGAGGCAATCAGCGGCCAGGAATAAACTGGTCTTATCTGCATGTTACTAACCTCTAAATTGAGCTATCGGGCCAAAAGCCGGGTGAATTAGTGTTTTTATATCTAGAACCAGGTCGAGAGGGTGATGGATCCAAACTGATCGAAACCATCCTGTTCCTCAAACTCATCGGTGCGCCACAGGTACGTGTAAGTAAGCTGCCAGCGGTCCCAGGTCAATGCAGCACCCACTAGCGCATCGCCGACCCAGTCGCGCCGCTCCACGGAGTGGCTGTCCTCAAAAGTGTTGCCATCAAGCAACAGGTTGCGCGCCATATAGCGGCCTTCGACAGCGGTAAAGACGTACCAGCCAAAGCCCTGGTCGCGTTTAAAAGACGATCGCCCACCATAGCCAGGTGCAACGGCGGGAATGCCGAAGCTGTGATCGAGCCCTTCCCCCCAGCGAAGCCCCAGCCCACTGGAAGCGTAGGTATACAGGTTGCCCAGAGCAAAACCGGAAGACGGCCCGTATTCGACGTCCAGCCCGCCAAGCTCCTGCTGAAATACCCAGGCCCGCTGGTAGGCGAGATTGACGACCAGTTCGTTATTAAGCTGATTATCCCAGCCCCTCGGCTCGTCTGAACCAATCCACCTATGAGCGCCCTTTTGCAGAGCTTCGGCCCCAGAAGCTGGTCCTACAATGCCGACATCGAGATGGAGGCTTTCTGCGAGTCGCCAGTCGTCATGCTGGATATTGTTTAGCAGAGAAACTCCACCGTAAACCAAGCCGGCATAGGGGCGATCATCTTTGATGAGCGCTTCAGCCTCGATATCACTGGGGGTATACATCTGTTGTCCGAAGCGGTAAGTCACGCCCACCAGACTACTGCCCGACCAACCAGGAAGCCTTTCAGCAAGGCTTCGCGTCCAGTGTTCCTCAGGGGGTTCAAAAGCCCAGACTCCTTCAATGCCGTTGGTATAGTGACGATCACCGCCAGCAGAGAACGCATCGTTCTCTACCTTGAGAGAAAGCAGGCCGTCGGCAGACGTTGAGGTGGCGACAAAGGCCAGCAATAGCCAGCAACAATAACGAATCATGATGCACACGCTCCGGCACAATATTGCTCAGCAAAGGCGAGCAAGGTTGAACGTGCTCCTGCAATTCTCCCGCCTTTGGCAGGGATTCGATGCAACGAGCTTCTAATCTGGATAGTTTTCCATCGACAACGGGCTCTTTTTGTTAGCCGCCTGCGATTCGTTCCTTTCAGTTTGTTCAGTTTGTTCAGTTTGAACTGAATGGTGTAGACTGTAAAGCTGTAAAGCTGTAAACGAACTACAAACTACGACGTAGTTGCGAGTATCCCGTTGTAACAGCGGTGGAGTTTGCCTAGTCTCGGAAAGCCAAGTGAGCATTTGGCCCATTGATTGCCAGTCATAGAGCTTTGTATAAAACGCGAGCGGATAACGTTGCCCACTACAGAGGTACGGCACGCTGATCGGCGTACCGCTGCCAGCCCGGCAGCATGAAATGTTTTGCTCTGCGGCTTACCACCCAAAAATTCGGACCAAGCACGTGCCGTTAACGGCGTATTATCAGGACGATACCATTGACCATTTACCTATTCGGTTCTCTTCACTTCCTTAAAATGAGCGCATGGTTGCCGATCATCTTTTTTCCAGCTGTATTGTTAGGAGGATGTTCTTTGCCAGCGCCCAGCAAGACTACGTCCACCTCGCTGAATACGCAGGAAGGTCAAGCCACCCGGCTAGGCCAGGTACTGGCACCGCAGGTGACAGCGCACCCTGGCAAAAGCGGCATCCAATCCCTGGCAGACCCCCACGACGCATTCGCGGCGCGAGTGCTACTGGCCCGAGCCGCAGAGCGGGCACTGGATGTGCAATATTACATTTGGCATGGGGATATAACTGGCACGTTATTGCTAGAGGAGTTACACGCAGCGGCCAACCGAGGAGTAAGGGTGAGGCTCCTGCTGGATGATAACGGCACCGCAGGCTTGGACGTTGAGCTCGCTGCGCTTGCATTGCACCCCCTGATTGAAGTGCGACTGTTTAACCCCTTCAGCGTCCGTGATCCCAAATGGTTGGGGTACATTACCCATTTCTCTCGGGCCAACAGGCGCATGCATAACAAGTCTTTCACTGCGGACAGTCAGGCATCCATTATCGGCGGGCGCAATATCGGGGACGAATATTTTGGTGCGACTGAGGGCATTCTGTTTGCCGACCTAGATGTATTGGCGGTCGGCACAGTTGTAGGTGATGTTTCGACGGATTTTGACCGCTACTGGGCCAGCCACTCCTCATACCCGGTCGAACAGATTGTACCGGCCGTTTCCGCAGAAAGTCTCGGAGAGCTGAGTCGAACGGCGGCGCTCATTGAGCGAGATGACGCTGCGGCGAAATATGTAGAAGCGGTCACACGATCAGATTTCATTCGTCAACTGATGGCGGGGTCGCTGGAGCTCGATTGGGCCAATACCAGCATGGTCAGTGATGACCCGGCAAAGGGATTGGGGAAGGCCGGAGAAGAGGGCATGCTCACGCATCAGTTAGGTTCGATTTTGGGTGAGCCCCAAAAGCAAGTAGCGCTGGTTTCGCCTTACTTCGTGCCCACAGCTGCCGGCGTTGAGGCTTTTACCGCCTTAGTCGAGCGAGGCATCAAAGTACGTATTCTGACCAATTCGCTCGACGCCACCGATGTGGCCGCAGTGCACGCTGGCTATGCTAAGCGACGTAAGGCTCTTCTTAAAGCGGGTATCGAGCTATATGAGATGCGCCGACTTTCGTTACGCAACGGGGGGCATGAAAGCGCAGGGCCGTTTGGCAGCTCAGGCTCCAGTCTGCATGCCAAGACCTTTGCGGTGGACGGCGAGCGAATGTTTGTTGGCTCTTTCAATTTCGACCCCCGTTCGGCCAACCTGAATACAGAGCTTGGCTTCGTCATTGACAGCCCAAAGCTGTCTCAGAGCATCCATCACGCTTTCGACAATATCATCCCGGACAATTCCTATACTGTTCGTTTGGATGATAACGATCAGCTTTACTGGATTGAGCACGTGGGCGACAAGGAGGTCCGCTACGATCAGGAGCCGAATACCAGCTTTCTAAAGCGAATTGGCGTGTTTCTATTATCAATACTCCCGATCGAATGGCTACTCTGACTACTGCGCATGAGGCGCAAGACTGGCTCAGGTCAGTGGAGATTGGCCTTTTGAAAGGTTCCTCCGCAGAAAAGTCGCAAATTGCGACTTTCGGGAATGCGCCGAGATTCGCAGGCATCTCTCAGACCTGGCCAGGAGCATCTACCGCATCGGGTAAGTCCAGTAGCGCCGTCCGATGTACTTTTGGAAGGGGCGTAAGGCGTTCTCACAGTCAAGATAATGCTCAGTCTGGGCCGCCACCTTGGTAAGGACTTCCCGGTACGAAAAGCTCTCCCCTATAAGTCTCGATGCACTTTCGACATGCGAATTAAGACTTTCCAAGCTCCATGCGAAGATTTCGGTCCAAGAGAATTGTCGCGAGTGTCGCAGGCTCAAATATTAAACCAGTGTCGCTCCGCCTAATTTCTTCCAGGGCAAGCTCAATCCTATAATTCCGGAGGTAACCGGACAGGTTTTCAAGGGAGATTTCAATATTCTGCAAATTATTCTTACCGAACAGGTGTAGTGGTCAACTGATACCGGACAGTATTTTAAGTTTTTCTTCCGCCGCTACCGGCGATACACCACCGTTGAACGTATGCGGTCGTTGCTCGTTGTAATAGCCCATCAGGTAGTCAGCAACATCCCTTTGCGCCTCTGGCAGACTTCGATAGCCAAAGGCAGGTATCCACTCTGATTTCAGGCTTCTGAACAGCCTTTCCATCGGGGCATTATCCCAACAGTTTCCACGCCGGCTTATGCTCTGCTGCATGCGGTATCTCCAGATCCGCTGGCGGAACTTGCGGCTTGCGTACTGGCTTCCCTGGTCCGAGTGGAACATGACCTTGTCCGGCCTGCCACGCTGTTCCCAGGCGTAATCCAGCGCTTTTACAGCAAGGTCTGCATCTGGTCTGGCTGACATGGCCCAACCAACGACACGGCGCGCATACAGATCCAGCACTGCAGCAAGGTAACTCCAGGCCTGACCGGTCCATACATAGGTAATGTCGCCACACCAAACTTGATCAGGTTGATCGACCACAAACTCCCGGGCCAAATGGTTCGGAATGTCGATCCGCTCAACCGTTGCCTGTTTGTAGGCATGAGGCCCTGGCTGCTTGCAAATCAGTCCCAGCTCGCTCATCAGACGCCGCACCTTGAAGCGCCCAGAAGCTATGCCTTCCTCCCTGAGCAGACCCACTATGGTCCGGCTACCTGCAGAGCTCCGGCTCTTCGAAAACAGCCGGTTTACCTTTGCTTTCAAGGCAAGCCGCTCAACATCTATCCGACTCCGGCATTGGCGGTAATCGTAATAGCTTGAACGACTAACATCGAACGCTGCGCAGACCATCTCGACAGGCATTTGCTCACTCAGCTGGTCTATCAGCGCGTACGATTCATTTCGTCCGACATCAAGAGAGCGGTAGCCTTTTTTAATATAGTTTTCTCCATCTCAAGGCGCTTACAGCGGGCCTCGAGTTCCTGGATCTTGCGTTGCTCTGGCGTCAGCGCTTTGCCCTTGGGCGTGACACCCTGACGCTCCTGAGACAATTGATCGACCCAGCGGCGAAGAGCGCTTTCTCCCACGCCGAGAGAAGTACAAGCCTGGGGAATGCTATATCCTTGATCAAGCACCAGGCTGGCTGCCTCCTGCTTGAACTCGGGTGAAAATGTGCGTCGTTTCCTGGTCATCTGACACCTCGCTTAGGGTGGCGATTTTACCACCTTGGTTGGTGTCCGGAATTAGTAGGTAATCCCCCCATTATTAGCGGAGCTCAGAAGTAGAGTCAGGCCACCATGGCCAACTTCTGTCGGGGCGTGATACCACCCAAGGCCATGTTTGGCCGTTCATTATTGTAGGTCCATAGCCACCGAGTTGCATATTCCTGAACCTCCTCAATGGAGTCGAACAGGTATTGGGCCAGCCAGTCGTAGCGCACGGTGCGATTGTAGCGCTCGATGTACGCATTCTGCTGCGGGTTGCCGGGCTGGATAAAGGCCAGTGCAATGCCCTGCTTCTCAGCCCAGGCAGCCAGCGTAGCACTGATGTATTCCGGTCCATTGTCACAGCGGATCTGGACGGGCTTTCCTCGCCATTCAATGATCTGATCCAGAGCCCGTATGACGCGCTCAGAAGGCAGCGACAGGTCTACTTCAATGCCAAGACCTTCCCGGTTGTAATCGTCAATCACATTGAACAGCCGGTAGCTGCGACCATCTTCTAACTGGTCGTGCATGAAGTCCATAGACCAGCTGGCATTGATTACCGTGGGCACCGCGAGTGGCTCGGGTTTCTCGCGTACCAAGCGTTTACGGGGCTTGATGCGCAGGTTCAGTTCCAGTTCCCGATAAATTCGATAAACACGTTTATGGTTCCAGAGGTATCCCTTTACGTTGCGCAGATACAGAAAACACAATCCAAAACCCCAGTTGCGCTGGTTATGGGTCAACCGAACCAGAAGGTCCGCGATCTCGGAATTCTCACTGTTGAGCCTGGCCTGGTAGCGATAGCAGGACTCACTGACACTGAAGGCTACACAGGCCAGGCGAATACTACAGCGACCAGCTGCAACAGTTTTTTGCGCCATCTCGCGGCGAAGAGATGGCTTTACCACTTTCCCTCAAGAGCCTCCTTGCGTAACTCGGATTTGAGGCGCTCTTCGGCGTACATTTTTTTCAGCCGCCGGTTCTCATCTTCTAGCTCTTTCATGCGCTTGATCATGGACGTATCCATGCCGCCGAATTTCGCTCGCCACTTGTAAAAACTGGCACTGCTCATACCGTGTTCGCGGCAGAGCTCCGGCACCGGTATGCCGCTCTCGGCTTGTTTCAGAATCGCCATGATCTGGCTGTCGGTAAAACGTGATGTCTTCATGCAGAATCTCCCTCCAAATAGCTTACGGAAAATTCTACTTCTAATCACCGCTGTTTTTTGGGGGGATTACCGAGCATTGTAGAGTTAGTGAGTAGCTTGGCTGGACTCTATATGACCTTTTTCTATAGCTGATAAATACGCTACCAGAGCTCTTGGTACTTCGATAAGAAGGAGGTCCTGAGCGAAGCTCTGGTTTTCATAAGCTTTATGAAGTATGCCGACAGGCAAGCCTACCAACGTTAGCGTGTATCGTCGCTGATCATATGCAGTGGCTTTGGGTAATCTTAATTTGAGGACATGATTAAACGCATCCTCTATCACCATATTCATGGCTGTTGTATATGGTTCAAGTTTCTCAAATGCAGGGTGGGCCATTAACAGATAGTCTGGATGGGCGTGTATGTACTTTAATAATGGCATTGCTAATATTTCAATGACCTCTTCTACCGTGAAGCTGACCCATTGAGACTCTTGGACCTCTTGTGCTTTACAGACTATTGTTTCCAGCGACTGCATGTGCCTTGAGGCGAGGGCTTGTAATATCGCGGTTTTATCTGGGAAAAAATGGTAAAGGGATCCTATTGACGTCTCGGCTTCTAACGCTATGCCGTGAGTAGTCAAATTAGCGGGGCCATCTTTTATCAGGAGCCGAGCGCAGCCATCGAGAATGAGTTCAGTACGGAGGTGACCACGAGACTGTTGCGCGACGCGCTGGCTTTTCTTATTCATGTATAGTTGTTTTTTATTTAAACGCTATAGGGCAGGCTTTGAAATCTGCCCTCAGGTCTACTGAGTATCCTATATCGAATAGCAGTCCTCTGTTCCTTCATGACTTTCGTTTGAGACTTACTTAAGGTCCAAAAGAAGGATGTGCTTTTTCGCACATCCCCTTCTAGCTTTACAGTAAAGGCATCAATTTTAATCTGGAAATTAACTGATCTTCGCATAGATCTTTGCGTGCGGCCCGTTCACCTGTGACTCCCACGCCTTGGTTGTATCTGCGAAGTCGAATTCGGCATAGTCGACAGTGATATTTTCTGTTGCAGAAATATCAAGCAAGCGTTCCCATATTTTACGCCTGTCTGCTGGAGGACGTTGGCCGGTGCCGATGCATGAAAGCGTCCTGAACAGGAGATCGGCGATATCCAGATTGAGTTGCCGTCCCGCACCGGTGCCGACGGTCACGATGCGTGCCCCCCACCGCGTTGCCTTCAATGCATTTAGCATGGGCTGACCACACACCAGATCAAGCACTACGTCGTAACCTTCTCCCGCTTCGGCTTTGAGTGCCGCCACATCAGTTTCATCACCTTTGAGGCATACCGTCGCGTCGGTAATTCCGCGCTCTTTCAAGCGTGCCAGAGCTGCTTCGCTTCTGCCTGCGGCAACGACCTTGCCCGCTCCCAGATAACGGGCAAGCTGCAGGGCGATCTGCCCGAGCGTGCCGGTGCCGCCGAGGATCAATACAGTCTCACCGGGCTGAATCTTTGCGGTTTCCAGCGGGATCAGCGCGCCGGTTGCGGCAATACCCATGGTAATGGCGGTACGGTCATCGATATGGTCCGGCACCTCCCAGACTTCTTCGGCAGGGACCAATGTGCGTTCGGCCCAAGCGCCAAAAGGCAGTACAGAACGTTCGCCGAAGTACACCCGCTTGCCTTCTGCCGTGCGGCCGACGCCCTCGCCCCGGATGATGCAGGGATAGGCTACGCCCAGTCGATACGCGCCGAGCACATCCCAGCCGCCGAGGCCAGCAGTATCAACATCAATCAGTATCGCGCCGTCCTGGGCTTCCGGTTCCTTGAAATCCTGCATGACGGGAAGGGCGCCGCGTTCGGTAATGACAGCTGCTTTCATTGTTATTCTCCTTTTGTCGACAAATGCGCGAGATAGAAGCTCCGGCTATGTTTGGCATGTTTGTGCGCTGTAGTGGGATATGATTCTGTAGTAAGATTTATATTCTGTCAAAAGAACGGAGGGTGGCGAATGAAGGACTCTAAAAGTCTCTTCGCGATACTCTGATCCATGCACCCGCACTTGGTGAATCGGATGAGTTGGTTACATAACCGCAAAACGCAGTTCAAAATCTACAAGGGTCCTGCAGCTGGCTGGGGTGCGTTGCTGAGCGTTACCCATGCGTGGCTGAACAGCGAACAGCCCATCAAGAACATCAAGGCGTTGCTCAGAACCAATCAACAGGGAGGCTTTGATTGCCCCGGTTGCGCCTGGGGTGATTCACCGGAATCCGGTGCGGTCAAATTCTGTGAAAATGGCGCGAAGGCGGTCAATTGGGAAGCGACCAGCCGGCGGGTGGACGCGACGTTTTTCGCCCGGCACAGCGTCACCCAGTTGCGTGAGCAAAGTGACTACTGGCTTGAATACCAGGGACGCTTGACGGAACCTGTGCGCTACGACGCAGCGACCGATCGGTATCTTCCGATCAGTTGGGATGCTGCCTTTGCGGTGATTGCCGATCACCTCAATCACCTCGAATCTCCAGATCAGGCTGAATTTTATACGTCGGGTCGTGCCAGCAACGAGGCGGCTTTTCTCTATCAGTTGTTCGCCCGTGCCTACGGTACCAATAATTTTCCCGATTGCTCGAACATGTGCCATGAGGCGAGCGGTGTAGCGCTGAACGGGAGTCTGGGAACGGGCAAGGGCACGGTGACCTTCGAAGACTTCGAGCACGCCGATGCCATATTCGTTCTGGGACAGAATCCTGGCACTAATCACCCACGCATGCTTGAGCCGCTGCGGGATGCCGTCAGGCGCGGCGCGAAGGTGGTGTGTTTCAACCCATTGAAGGAGCGCGGGCTGGAGCGATTTCAGCATCCGCAGAAGATGTCGGAAATGCTCACCAACCGATCGAAACCGATGCATACGGATTTCTTTCAACCGGCGCTGGGTGGTGATATGGCCATTCTCCGAGGCATGGCAAAATTCCTTTTGGCATGGGAAAGAGATGCGCAACGCCGCGGGGTTTCCGGCGTACTGGACGATGACTTCATCCTCCTGCAGACCGATGGATTTGCCGCCTATCTTGAGGTACTGGACGCCACCGATTGGGCGCATATCGTTGAGCAATCAGGCCTGAGTCTGGGTCAGATCGAGAGGGCCGCCAAGCTCTATTGCGAGGCTTCCAACGTCATCTTCTGCTGGGCGATGGGCATCACCCAACATCATCACGGCGTGGCGACTATTCAGGAAATAGTAAACCTGCAGCTATTGCGCGGGAACGTCGGTCGCCTGGGCGCTGGCCTCTGCCCTGTGCGCGGGCACAGCAACGTTCAGGGTGACCGCACCATGGGCATCAACGAAAGGCCGCCGCAGGAATTCCTCGACCGGTTGGCGGAGAGCTTTAGTTTCGAGCCGCCACGCGGCAATGGCCATAACACCGTTGAAGCTATCCACGCCATGCTGAAGGGCGAAGCCCGTGTGTTTGTAGCTTTGGGGGGTAACTTTGCGCAAGCCACGCCCGACAGCGTGTTGACTCATCAGGCGCTGAGGAACTGTGCGCTGACGGTGCAGATCAGCACCAAGCTCAATCGTAGCCATCTGATGGTGGGCAGGGACGCCCTGATTCTGCCGTGCCTTGGCAGAACGGATATCGATCAACAGGCAGCAGGCGCACAATGCGTCACCGTTGAGGATTCCTTCAGCATGGTGCACGCATCGTTTGGGCAACTAGAGCCTCTATCAAAGCAGATGCGCTCGGAACCCTGGATCATAGCCGGCATCGCCGAGGCCACGCTGGGCAATCATCCCGTGAGCTGGCAGGCGATGCGTGACGACTATCGGCTGATCCGGGACGCGATTGCCCGGACGGTGCCCGGTTTCGATCAGTTTGAAGACCGTCTGAAACAGCCTGGAGGCTTTCACTTGCCCAACTCGGCCAGCCAGCGTGTGTGGCGTACCAGCACCGAGAAGGCGCGTTTTTCAGCTACCTTCCTGCCGGATAGTCTGGTTCACGAGAAGGTGCGGGCCAGTGGGCAGCGCCACGATCTGATTGTCCAGAGCTTGCGCTCTCACGATCAGTACAACACCACGATATACAGCCTGAACGACCGCTATAGGGGCGTATCCGGGCAGCGCGAAGTATTGTTCATCAACCAGGCGGACATTGACCGGCTGGGCTTCGAGGCCGGCGAGAAGGTTGATCTGGTTTCGTTGTGGGATGACAGGGTTGAACGGAAAGTCAGAGGGTTCACGCTGCTTCCCTACGATATTCCTGAAGGGCAGGCGGCGGCTTACTATCCTGAGATAAATCCGCTGGTTCCGCTGGACAGTTTCGGCGTGGACAGTTTCACCCCGGCATCAAAATTTATACCGATCAAACTGTTGCCTGGAGAGAGGGGAGCGAAGCTCGAATTAACTGAAGCCTGAAAGCTTCATGCATTATTCCCATTCGATTTCAGTGAGCCTGGTAGGAAGTGTTCACGAAGGTTGGTGGATCTGGGCGAGCCGAGGGACTCCATGGAGTATGATCGGCCGCTGAAGTAGCTTACCCGGCGGCCTTTCTTCCAGTGCTGTGCCAGTCAGTGCTCGCTGATGCAGCTGGCTACTATCTTGTGGCCATCAAGGTCGCGCACATAGGCTGCGTACACATTCGGCCCCACATCTCTGAATCCGGGTGCGCCAGCATCCGTACCTCCCGCTTGCAGCGCACGCTGGTGGAACTCATCGACTGCGGCTCGGTTCGCTGCTGCAAAGCCTACTGTCAGGCCATTGCTTACACTGGCTATGTTACCGTCGGCGGGCTTTAGCACGACGAAGCGCGGGCCCGCGCCGCCCCAGAGCGATGCTGTTTCCTTATTACCAAGGTTTTCATAACCCAGTGCGCCAAGCACTGAATCGTAGAAGATACGAGCTCTGGATAGGTCGTTGGTACCCAAAGTGACGTGTGAAAACATAGGACGATTCTCCTGGTTAACGCGCCTTTCATGGCGCTCAGTCGGTTTAAGAGGTTACTTAGGCACGTAGCGGTTAGCCATCCATGCCTAGCAATGCAGTAATGTCACGTCCCGGTTCGGCATCAGCGCCATAGGAGAAGTCCCCTCGGCGCTGGCGCTCGGCCAGTTGTTCCATCTGGTAACGGTATCGGGTGCCAGGCGCATCGAAGCGAGAATGCAGGTCACGCCTGTCTGATGCGTCCAGATAACGCTCATTCTGCGGACGTACCACCGAGTTGTCCTGGGGCTGGATGATGTAATTGATTCGCGGCATCAGATAGCGAAAGGGGGAGGGTGCAGCGGTAGTATTGAAGGTCACGTCGCAACGCGAGCGATGCCTGCCTACCGGCAGAAACGGCTGCAGATTGGGAATGTCGTAGCCTGGCCGGAACCGTGGGTAGGAGATGCAGACATTGCTGCGCAGATGAATATGCAGCACCGCACGGAAATCCTGATACCTGGCGCGTATCCCGCCCACCCAGCGCATGACTGGCGCGACTGACTTCTGCGTGACCATACGGGTTCTGGTTACCGTTTCGGACGTCCATTCCACTTCGACGACGTCGGATTCGGAGATGCCGTCGCCGATAGTATTGGCATGCAGAAAATCGGCGTGGGTCAGGTCGATGAGGTTTTCCACCGAGAGCGCCGATGAGGCGTCGAACCGGACGGTCCGCTGCGTGTAGCCCGGAATATTGCCGTCCAGGGGCAGGAAGGGGATATGGGGCAATAGTTGGATATCCGCGTGGTCGGGGTCGCCATACCACGCCCAGATATAGCCGTAGCGTTCGATGACAGGATAGCTGCCGGAACCGCCGGTGAAGGCGCTGCTGGCGTGGCGCAGGGCTGCCAGCCGTGATGGATGAAACTCTGCCGCTTGAGGTATACCGTTTTCACGCCAGAGAAAATAAGGCTGGGAGTGGATGATCCGGCGGATGGGTCTTGAAGTCACGTCGCGACTGTGCGAGACCGGAAACCAAGTATCGTGCAGATCATAATTGACCGGAGTCCAGTCGGAGGGACGCTTGGTGCGCTGCCCTGCGGCGGTGTCGCTGGTGGATACAGTGTGCATTTTGAATTCTCCTGGCAGCATTCAGACGGCGGCACGTAGGGGGATTAGTGACGAGTCACGTAGCCTTGCCAGATCACGGGAGGGTGCTTCCAGCAGAGCGGCTAGGAGCTTGCCGTCAACCTGAGTGTGCACTCGGAAGGGCGGGCGTTTCATTTTGCGTGCCACCCTCCAGCGCAGCGGTACGTGGCTGACATCACTCTGGGGCAGGAAACCTCGCCAACAGATACTGGTGGTACCGCGTCGGTTGGCCCCCGAGGCAATGAAAACGGTGCACAACGGCGCTTCCTGTTCGGTGAGAAGGTCAACGCGAATGTCGCCTCCGCGCACAGGAACAGACGTACGGACGATCAGGGGATAGTCGACAACGAACTGCGGCGGCAGCACCCTGGTTGACCAGACTGCGCCTCGGTCAAGAATCAGATGGTCATCCTGCAGACGGGGATCGCCCAAAAAGAAGTCAGTCATCTTTACCGCGTCAAAACTGATCAGGCAGTGGGGCCCATCGAGCATTGCGGCAAGATATTCCTCGTGCAGAATACTGATGGTGCCCGCGCCGGTATATTCGCAACCTTCAGGCTGATAAGTTGCCGCAGGCACCGACTCATTCGGCTCACCTTCCCCTAACCAGACGTGAACAAATCCGTTTCGCTCAGCCACAGGGTAGGGTCGCGCCGCATATCGGGCAGGCACTCGTTCATTGGCGTGCAGGTTGGGTATCGTCGTGCAAGCGCCGCTGGCGCCGTCAAATGTCCAGCCATGGTAGCCACACTGGATTCCGCTCTCTATAACGCAGCCAAGGGATAGGGGCACGCGGCGATGGGGGCAGCGGTCTTCCAATGCAAACGCCTGACCTTGCCCATCCCGAAACAGGGCTAGCTCCTCGCCATTGCAGACAACTGCCAGGGGCTTTTCATTGTTTACCGCCTCGGATAAAGCCGAAGCCCACCAAGCGCCATTAACCATCAGGGTTTACCTCGTTATTGTTGTTTTGGTGTTATGTGTGGCCTTCGCCTTGCGGAAAATGCCTGAAAATACTTTAGGCTGGCTCGGCATTTTAATCAAATTAAAATAGACAGATATTTTATAAGTGTTCAAATCTGCGATTTCTTAAGGCATCATGAATTACCCAGTTACCGGAAGCCGTCAGGCGCGGAGAGCCCCAATGCCAACTGTAATTTTCAATTTTTCAGATGATCGTCAACAGGTTGTAGAAGCCGCTGCGGGCCAGACGCTCATGCAGGTTGCGGCCAATCACGGTCTGGAAGGGATCCTGGGTGATTGTGGAGGGGCGTGCCAGTGCGCCACCTGCCACGTTTATATTGACGAGTCGTGGCTGGATCGGTTGCCGGAAATGGATGGCATGGAAGACGACATGCTTGAAGGGGTCGCGGCTCCCCGGCTTGCCCAGAGCCGGCTGGGCTGCTGTGTAACCTTGCAGGCCGAACATGAGGGGATGGCGGTGACGTTTCCTCCAACCCAGATTTGAGACCAGGGGATTACGCAAATAAAAAAGGAAGGATCTGCTTAAAAAGCTCGTCCTTCCCAGGGGGAATCATCAACCGAATGCGTCCCAGTTACGCACCTAGCTATCTGACTTTGGCGTAGATCTTGGCGTGTGGACCGTCGACCTGGGACGTCCAGGCTTGGGGCGAGTCATCAAAGGCAAACTCGGAATAATCCACGGAAATGTTCTGCTCGGTTGCGATGGTGAGAAGGCGTTCCCAAATCTGGCGGCGGTCTGCAGGGGGGCGTTGGCCAGTGCCGATGCAGGAAAGCGTTTTGAACAGTAGATCGGCGATATCGAGATTGACCTGACGACCGGCTCCGGTCCCGATGGTCATGATCCTGGCGCCCCAGCGCGACGCTTTTAATGCATTGAGCATGGGCTGTCCGCATACCAGGTCGAGCACCACGTCGAAACCGTCGCCAGCTTCCTTTTTCAGCGCCGCAACGTCAGTGTCGTCGCCTTTCAGACAGACTGTTGCATCGGCGATACCACGTTCCGTCAGCCGGGCCAGAGCCTTCTCGCTTCGGCCTGCTGCGACGACCCTGCCAGCCCCAAGGTAGCGTGCCAACTGCAATGCAATCTGGCCGAGCGTGCCGGTACCGCCCAGGATCAGAACGTTTTCACCTGGCTGGATACTGGCTGCTTCCAGCGGAACCAGCGCGCCTGTGGCCGCGATCCCCATGGTAATAGCCGTGCGATCATCGATGTGGTCCGGAACATCCCAGACTTCTTCCGCGGGAACTACTGTTTGCTCCGCCCAAGCGCCAAACGGAAGCACTGAGCGTTCGCCGAAATAAACCCGTCTTCCATCATCAGTGCGGCCTACCCCTTCGCCGCGAATCACGCAGGGATACTCGACGCCTAGCCGATAGGCCCCGAGTACGTCCCAGCCACCCAGGCCGGCGGTATCGACATGAATAAGTACGGCGCCTTCCTGGGGAGTCGGTTTCTTGAATTCCTGCATGACGGGCGTTGCGCCGCGTTCAGTAATGACAGCTGCTTTCATTATTGTCTCCTTTGTCGATGCTGCGGTGTTCGCGAGTCGACTGGGCTAGTGGCCCGGTTTGAGGATGTATCGTTGCGCTGAGGTAGATTGGTATCCTGTAATAAGATTCGCATTCTGTCAAAAGAATACCAGTGTGGTTGCTTGCGTGAGTTATGGCGTTCTGATCTGGTCTCCATGGGCATTTCGGAGCCTGGAGTAGAAAGGTCAGAATCGCTAAAAGAGGCAAGTCACAGGCTCGGCAATACAGGGGAAATGGGCGCTTTGGTCGACTCAACCTCAGCGCCCGCTCCGATCAATCGCGCTCGACTGCCAGCGCGACACCTTGTCCACCACCGATACACAGCGTCGCCAGGCCTTTCTTGGCATCACGTCGAGCCATTTCATAGATCAAGGTAACCAGCACACGGCAGCCGGATGCGCCGATGGGGTGACCCAGGGCGATAGCGCCGCCGTTGACGTTGACCTTTGACACGTCCCATTCCAGTTCCTTGCCGACCGACAGACACTGGGCAGCGAAGGCCTCGTTGGCTTCGATCAGATCCAGTTCCGCGATAGACCAGCCGGCTTTGCTCAGGCATTTCTTGCTGGCTGGCACCGGTCCGATACCCATGATCGCCGGATCGACCGCAGCGCTGGCATATCCCTTGATACGCGCCAGTACCGGAAGACTCAACGCCTTGGCCTTTTCCGCCGTCATAAGCATTACGGCCGCTGCGCCGTCATTCAAGGTCGAGGCGTTGCCAGCGGTGACGCTGCCATCCTTTTTGAACGCCGGACGCAGGCCTGCCAGGCTGCCTTCAGATGTCTCGGCGCGGGGTTGCTCGTCGGTATTGAAGGCAACGGGATCGCCTTTGCGCTGGGGAATCATCACTGGGGTGATTTCATTCTGAAAGCGTCCGGCATTGATCGCCGCATTGGCGCGCTGCTGAGAAAGCAGGGCATAGGCGTCCTGATCTTCGCGGCTGACCTTGTACTGGCTTGCCAGGTTTTCAGCGGTGATGCCCATGTGATAGTCGTTGAAGGCATCGATCAAGCCATCCTTCAGCAGGCTGTCCTCAATCTGGGCATGACCCATGCGCAGGCCGGTGCGCACTTTAGGCAGTATGTAGGGTGCCAGGCTCATACTTTCCATGCCGCCGGCAATGATGATCTCGGCGTCGCCACAGCGGATCGCCTGGATGGCCATGTGCACGGCCTTGAGACCGGAGCCGCACAGTTTGTTCAGCGTCAGCGCGGGGGTGCTGAACGGCAGACCGGCATTGATCGCCGACTGGCGGGCCGGGTTCTGACCACAGCCAGCAGACAGCACTTGGCCAAGGATGACTTCATCAACCTGGCTGGCGTCCAGACCAGTACTGCTCATTAATGAACGGATGACGGTGGCGCCCAGTTCAACCGCTGGCACATTCGCCAGCGAACCTTGAAAACTGCCGATGGCGGTACGCGTTGCTGCGACAATGACGACGTCTTGCATGATCTTTTCTCCAAAAAAAACGTGGCTACCATAATGGTAAGCCACGTAAAAACTTCAACGGGCAGCATTCCCAGAGCAGCTTGGTTAGCTACTCCGGAAACCAGTGAGCCTACCCCGCAGGGCAGGCTAGTATTTGCTGTGGTATTGCTCGGTCAGCACCGGACAGCCGGTTGCATCCTGCAATGCCTGGACGGTGATGCCGGGCGCCAGTTCGAGCAGCTCCAGGCCGGCGTCGGTAATATCCAGCACGGCGAGATCGGTAATGATCCGGGTAACCACGCCGAGACCGGTCAGGGGCAGGTCGCACTGCTTGAGAATCTTCGGGCTGCCGTCCTTGGCGTTGTGCTCCATCAGCACTACGACGCGCTTGACGCCGGCGACCAGATCCATCGCGCCGCCCATGCCCTTGACCATCTTGCCGGGGATCATCCAGTTGGCCAGATCGCCTTTCTCCGATACCTGCATCGCACCCAGGATCGCCAGGTTGATATGTCCGCCACGGATCATGGCGAAGGAGTCGGCATTGTCGAAGAAGCTGCTGCCGGGCAGGCTGGTAACAGTCTGCTTACCAGCGTTGATCAGGTCTGGATCGACCTTATCGTCCTCGGGGAAGGGGCCGATACCGAGCAGACCATTCTCGCTCTGCAACCACACATCCATGCCTTCGGGGATGTAGTTGGCCACCAGCGTAGGCAGGCCGATGCCAAGGTTTACATAGAAGCCGTCAGACAATTCCTGAGCAGCTCGTTGCGCCATTTGTTCGCGTGTCCAGGCCATGATCAAGCGCTCCGTGTGGTACGTTTTTCGATACGTTTTTCCGGATTGGCATTGAGCACAATCCGCTGCACATAGATTCCCGGCAGGTGAATCTGATCGGGATCGAGCGCGCCGGTGTCGACGATTTCCTCAACCTCGACAACGCAGATCTTGCCAGCCGTCGCCGCCAGGGGGTTGAAGTTACGCGCGGTCTTGTTGAACACCAGATTTCCGGATTTGTCGGCCTTCCAGGCCTTGACCAGCGCCACATCTGCCGTTAGCGCGGTCTCCATCACATACCACTCGCCGTTGAACTGGCGGGTTTCCTTGCCTTCGGCGATCAGCGTGCCGTAGCCGGTCCGGGTATAGAAAGCCGGAATCCCGGCGCCACCGGCGCGCAGCTTTTCCGCCAGGGTGCCCTGGGGCGTGAATTCCAGCTCCAACTCGCCCGACAGATACTGGCGCTCGAACTCCTTGTTCTCGCCCACATAGGACGACACCATCTTGCGGATCTGGCGGGATTCGAGCAGCAGCCCTAGCCCAAAACCGTCAACGCCAGCGTTGTTGCTGATAACCGTAAGATCCTTTTTCTGCGTATCGCGCAGGGCTTCGATCAAGGCTTCAGGGATACCGCACAACCCGAATCCGCCGACCGCCAGGGTCATGCCGTCGTCGACAAGCCCGGCGAGGGCCTCTCGAGCGTCAGGATAGATTTTGTTCATTGTTATAGATGCTCCTCTTCCCGTTAAGGTGTGTGGTTATTAGTCAAGCTGGCTGCTTCTGGCTCGGGCAACGCGCGAACCGGAGGGCCGGTTCAACAGCGCGCTGATGCGGTTGCCGGCTTGAATCAGCGCGTCCAGGTCTATTCCAGTGTGGATGCCCAGGCCGTTGAGCAGGTAGAGAACGTCTTCGGTGGCGACATTGCCGGTGGCGCCCTTGGCGTAGGGGCAACCGCCAAGGCCGGCAACCGAACTGTCGAATACCTGGATGCCTTCCAGGAGCCCGGCATAGATATTGGCCAGCGCTTGCCCGTAGGTGTCGTGAAAGTGGCCGGCCAGTTGATCACGCGGAATGTGCTGCGCAACGGTTTCGAACAGATTGCGCGTGGCGCCGGGCGTGCCGGTGCCAATAGTGTCGCCCAGAGAGATTTCGTAGCAGCCCATGGCGTGCAGGTCGCGGGCTACGTTGGCCACCTGGCTGGCGGCGATCTCGCCGTCATAGGGGCAACCCAGCACGCAGGATACATAGCCGCGCACCCGCACGCCGGCTTCGGCTGCGGCGCTCATGACGGGTTCGAAACGCTGTATGCTTTCGCGGATCGAGCAGTTGATATTGCGCTGTGAAAAGCCTTCGGAGGCCGCGGCAAACACCGCCACCTCGTCAGCACCGGCTTGCAAAGCCAACTCAAAACCTTTCAGGTTCGGTGTGAGCGCCGCGTAGGTCGTGCCGGCGCGGCGCTGAATCCCTGCAAATACGTCCTGTGAGCCGGCCATCTGCGGGACCCACTTGGGCGAGACGAAACTGCCAACCTCGACGTAGCCCACCCCGGCGATGCTCAGGTCGTCGATCAGACGGATCTTGTCGGCGCTGCTGACTGGCTGAGCCTCGTTCTGCAGGCCGTCGCGCGCGCCTACTTCGACCAGTTTGACCGAGGCGGGCAGACTCATTGCGCTTCCTCCATTTCCACCAGCAGGGTGCCCTCGGCGATCAGCTCGCCTTCGGCGCAGAAGATTGCCTTCACCGTGCCGGCTTCGGCGGCGCGAATGCTGTGTTCCATCTTCATCGCTTCGAGCACCAGCAACACGGCGCCAGCCTCGACCTGTTGGCCTGGCTCGACCATGACGCGCACGACGCTGCCATTCATCGGTGCTTGCAAACCACCAGCGTGCTGGTGGGAGTGGTCGACTTCGGCAATCGGGTCAAATCGATCGATCCGCTGCCAGCTGTCGTGCCAGTGCAGATACAGCGCGCCGTTGCTGATCAGCAGGCGGTGGCGGCTGGTCAGCTGCGCCTCGGTGATCAGCAGCGTCTGGGTAGTCGGGCAATATGAGCAGCCGGTTACGTCTAAGGCGGCAAAGGGCTGGTCCAGCTCGCCACAGCGCAAATGCAGGCGGCTCTGCGCGGGCAGTCCGGCGCGCCAGCTGGTCAGGTCAGTCCATGGGCTGGATTCGCCAGGGCCGGAGGCCACTGACGAGGCGCCAGGCATTGCCAGCAACCAGGCCTTCGCCGCGACGCGCCAGAACTGCTCATCGAGCGCTTCAGGCGCGGGCAACAATTGCTCTGCATGACGCGGAATAAAACCAGTATCCAGTTCGGCTTTGGCGAAGGCGGGGTGAGCCAGAATACGGGTCAGGAACTTCAGGTTGGTCTGCACGCCAGCCACCACGGTCTCGCGCAGCATGGCCAGCAGGGACAAGCGCGCTTCTTCCCGCGTCTCGCCCCAGGCAATCAGTTTTGCGATCATCGGATCGTAGAAAGGCGAGACGACGTCGCCTTCGGTAACGCCGCTGTCCACGCGGCGGCCCTTGCCTGCGGTTGGCTCGCGATAAAGCTGTAGGGTGCCGCTGGCCGGGAGAAAGTCGTTATCCGTATCTTCGGCGTACAGGCGCACCTCAATGGCGTGCCCCATCAGCGGCACCTGCTCCTGCGTCAGCGGGAGCTTTTCGCCTTGGGCCACCCGCAATTGCCAGGCGACCAGATCCTGCCCGGTGATGGCTTCGGTGACTGGATGTTCGACCTGCAAGCGGGTATTCATTTCCATAAAAAAGAATTCCCCGCGCGCGTCCAGCAGAAACTCCACCGTGCCGGCACCGACGTATCCGATAGCCTGGGCGGCCTTCACTGCGGCATCGCCCATGGCCTTGCGCAGTTCGGGCGAAAGGCCCGGAGCAGGGGCTTCTTCAACCACCTTCTGGTGACGGCGCTGGATCGAACAGTCGCGTTCGTTTAGATAAACACCATTGCCGTGCTGGTCAGCAAATACCTGAATTTCCACGTGGCGGGGTTGCAATACGTACTTTTCAACAAGCATGCGCGCATCGCCAAAGGAGGACTGAGCTTCCCGCTGCGCTGATGCCAGTGCTTCAGCCATATCCGCTGCGCGCTCGACCACCTTCATGCCTTTGCCGCCACCGCCGGCGGTGGCCTTGAGCAACACCGGGTAACCGATGCGCTCAGCGGCCGTTACGAAGGTTTGCAGGTCCTGCTCGTCGCCATGGTAGCCAGGCACCAGCGGCACGCCGGCCTTCTCCATCAGCGCCTTGGCCGCTGATTTGCTGCCCATGGCATCGATGGCCGAGGCGGGTGGCCCGACGAAGATCAGGCCCTGCTCTTCGCAGGCACGGGCAAAGCCGGCATTCTCGGACAGAAAACCGTAGCCGGGATGAATCGCCTGGGCGCCGCTGGCGTGGGCGGCAGCGAGAATCTTGTCGACCAGCAGATAACTGTCCGCTGGTTTCGCGCCACCCAGGCTGATGGCTATATCGGCTTGTAGGGCATGCTGCGCCTGACGGTCAATGTCACTGTGTACGGCGACAGTGGTAATGCCCATCTCTCTGGCGGTGCGCATGACACGGCAGGCAATTTCGCCGCGGTTGGCGATAAGCAGGGTATTGATCATTTTTGTTCGTCCCACATCATGGCGAAGTTGTGTGTTGTTCTGTGTTCATTATCTTTAGCCTTGTTGCCATGCCGGTTTGCGCTTTTCCAGAAAGGCGCTGAGTCCTTCCTGGCCCTCAGCGCTGACCCGGATGCCGGCAATAGCCGCTTCGGTATAACTGCGGACATCGCCGCTCGGCTCACCATGCTTAACGGTCTGCATCAGTGCCTTGGTTGCGCTCATGGCCTGGGGGCTGTTCAGCAGCAGGTTATCGACCCACTCCTGTAGCGCTACGTCCAGTTTCTCGGCCGGATAACATTCGGCAAGCAAGCCCAGTTCCTGTGCGCGTTCCCCGCTGAAACGCTCGGCGGTCAGGGCGTAGCGGCGCGCCGCCCGTTGTCCGATAGCCTGCACCACGTAGGGGCTGATCACGGCGGGAAGCAAGCCGATACGCACCTCGGACAGGCTATACAGGCTGTCGTTGGTCCCAATGGCTATATCGCAGCAACTGATCAAACCCAGCGCACCACCAAAGGCTGCCCCGTGTACCACGGCCAGAGTTGGCAGGCTGAGCTGCGCCAGACTGGCCATTAGTTGCCCCAGTTCCCTGGCGTCACTCAGGTTGGCCTGGTAATCGAGCTTGGCGCATTCCTGCATCCAGGCCAGATCGGCTCCGGCAGAGAAATGCTTGCCGCGCCCGCGCAGCAGGAGAAACCGCAGCCCTTCGGTAGCCTGAACCTCGTCCATGGCCGCCAACAACTCACTGATCATCTCGGCATTGAAGGCATTGTTGCGTTCGGGCCGGTTCAGCCACAGGGTCGCTACGCCGTTGTCGCTGTATTCGAGTTCGATTGTCTTGAAGCTGGTCATGGCTTTCTCAATCCGTGTTGTGGCAATCAGCCGCCTGGGTGAAGCGGCGGCTGAAGCAATCACATCCTGAACACCCCAAAGCGGGTCGGTACAATAGGCGCGTTTAGCGCGGCCGATATCGCCAACCCGAGCACGTCGCGGGTCTGCGCCGGGTCAATTACCCCGTCGTCCCACAACCGCGCGCTGGAGTAGTAGGGGTGACCCTGCCGCTCGTACTGCTCGAGAATCGGTTTGCGCAGCGTCTGTTCCTGCTCTGCGCTGAAGGTCTCGCCGGCGCGCTCAGCCTGCTCATGCTTGACCTGCACCAGCACGCCTGCGGCCTGTTCGCCGCCCATCACCGAAATGCGCGCATTTGGCCACATCCACAGGAAGCGCGGATCGTAGGCGCGGCCACACATGCCGTAGTTGCCGGCGCCGAAGCTGCCGCCGATGATCACGGTGAACTTGGGTACCTGGGCGCAGGCCACGGCCGTGACCAGTTTGGCACCGTGCTTGGCGATACCGCCGGCCTCGTATTTCTGCCCGACCATAAAGCCGGTGATGTTTTGCAGGAACAGCAGCGGAATGCCGCGCTGGCAGGCGAGCTCGATAAAGTGCGCGCCTTTTTGCGCGGACTCGGCGAATAGGATGCCATTGTTCGCCAGGATCGCGACCGGATGCCCATGTAGGTGGGCAAAGCCGCACACCAGCGTGGTGCCATACAGCGCCTTGAATTCGTCGAACTGGCTGTCGTCGACCAGGCGAGCAATCACTTCGCGTACATCAAAGGGCTGCTTGGCATCGGCCGGGATGATGCCGTACAGCTCGTCGCTGGCGTAACGCGGATTGATTGGTGCGCGGCAGTTCAGCTCACCCTGTTTGCGCCAGTTCAGATTAGCGATGCAGCGGCGGGCCAGGGCCAGAGCGTGTTCGTCGTTCTCGGCATAGTGATCGGCCACGCCTGAGGTCTTGCAGTGCACATCGGCGCCACCCAGATCCTCGGCGCTGACCACCTCACCGGTGGCGGCTTTGACCAGCGGTGGGCCGGCAAGAAAAATGGTTGCCTGGTTGCGTACCATGATCGCTTCGTCTGCCATCGCTGGCACATAGGCTCCGCCTGCGGTACAGGAGCCCATGACCACGGCAATCTGCGGAATGCCCTGGGCGCTCATGTTGGCCTGATTGAAGAAGATGCGGCCGAAGTGTTCGCGGTCGGGGAATACCTCATCCTGGCGTGGCAGGTTGGCGCCGCCGGAATCCACCAGATAGATGCACGGCAGGCGGTTCTGCTGGGCGATGGTCTGCGCGCGCAGGTGTTTTTTTACCGTCAGCGGGTAATAGGAGCCGCCTTTGACCGTTGCGTCGTTGGCCACGATCATGCATTCGACACCTTCCACGCGCCCGATGCCAGCGATCAGGCCGGCGGCGGGAACGTCTTCACCGTAGACCTCATGTGCGGTCAGTTGGCCGATTTCCAGAAACGGCGAACCTGGGTCGAGCAGGGCATCGATGCGCTGGCGGGGCAACAGTTTGCCGCGCGAGATGTGGCGCTCCTGTGCCTTGGCACCGCCGCCTTCGGCAACCCGCGCCAGCAACGCTTGCAGGTCAGTCACCAGTGTCTGCATGGCCGAACAATTAGCCGCATAATCTGGCGCGTTGCGATTGATTTGACTGTTGAGAATACTCATGGATCATCTCTTTTTATAAGGGCGCTTCTTATGAGGAGGCCTCACCGGTTATGAGGAGGCTTCACCGGGTCTCGTTGAAGAGTTCGCGCCCGATCAGCATGCGCCGTATCTCACTGGTACCTGCGCCAATCTCATACAATTTTGCGTCGCGCCAGATGCGGCCGGTAGGGTAATCATTGATGTAACCGTTGCCGCCAAGGATCTGGATTGCTTCACCGGCCATCCACGTGGCTTTCTCGGCGGTGTACAGAATTACGCCCGCACAGTCCTTGCGCACCTGCCGGACATGCCCACTGCCCATCGCGTCGAGGTATTTGCCCACGCTGTAGAGATAAGCGCGGCAGGCCTGAAGGGTGCTGTACATGTCAGCGACCTTGCCCTGAATGAGCTGGAACTCGCCGATGCTCTGACCGAACTGTTTGCGGTCGTGGATATAGGGCGTGACGATATCCATGGACGCCTGCATCAGCCCCATCGGGCCACCGCTCAGCACGGCGCGTTCGTAATCCAGCCCGCTCATCAGCACCTTGGTGCCTTCACCCAGGCCGCCGAGAATGTTTTCTTCCGGGACTTCAACGTTGTTGAATACCAGCTCACCGGTGTGCGAGCCGCGCATGCCGAGCTTGTCGAGCTTTTGCGCGACGGAGAAGCCGGGGGTGTCGGTATCCAGAATAAAGGCGGTCATGCCCTTGGCTCCAGCGGCGAGATCAGTCTTGGCGTAGACCACCAATACGTGGCAATCAGGGCCATTGGTGATCCACATCTTGGTACCGTTCAGTACGTAGCGGTCGCCTTTCTTGTCGGCGCGCAGTTTCATGGAGACCACGTCGGAGCCGGCATTCGGCTCGCTCATGGCCAGGGCGCCGATGTGCTCGCCGGAGATCAGTTTGGGCAGGAACTTCTGTTTCTGCGCTTCGCTGCCGTTGCGGTGAATCTGGTTCACACAGAGATTCGAATGGGCACCGTAAGACAGGCCAATGCCACCGGCCGCGCGGGAGATTTCCTCCATGGCGATCATGTGCGCCAGGTAGCCCATACCTGAGCCACCGTATTCTTCAGCAACGGTAAGGCCAAGCAGGCCCATGTCGCCGAACTTGCGCCACAGATCCATCGGAAACTCGTCGGTACGGTCGGCTTCGGCGGCACGCGGGGCGATTTCCTTGGCAGCAAAGCCGGCAACCGAATCACGCAGCATGTCGATGTCTTCACCAAGAAAAAAATCCAGTCCGGGTATCGTGCTCATTTTCTTGTACTCCTGTTCTTGTGGTTTAGAGCTGCGTGGCCTGGATGCGCGCATCCTGGGTGGTCGCATCATGGAATTGAGCCTTTTGCTCATTGCGCCATGCGGATAACAAGCGAGCATGTTGAGCGTGGGCTTGATCAAGATAGCGTTCCTTAACCGGGCCATAGCCACGAACAATGTCAGGCAGGTTGGTCAGCTCGATAGCGATTGGCAGTTTCTCGGCGCTAAGCTTCTCAAGCACCTCGTCAAGAATGCCTTCATAGATTGCCAGCCATTCGCGTTCGACCTTGCGCTCGGCGGTGTAGCCGAAGGGGTCGATGATCGAGTTTCGCAGGAATTTCATTCTTGCCAGCAGCTTGAAGCTGCGCATCATCCAAGGGCCGAAGCTGCGTTTTTTTGGCTCTTCGCCAGGCTTGGCGTTGTTCATGATGGGCGGAGCGAGATGGAAGTTGAGTTTGTAGTTTCCCTCAAACTGCGCTTCGATCTTTTTCATGAAGTCGCCATTGGTGAACAGTCGAGCCACCTCGTATTCATCCTTGGTAGCCAGCACCTTGAAATAATTACGCGCCACAGTTTCAGTCAGCTTGCCGGGCTCGCCAGCAATCCGCGTTTCAGCATCACGGAACTGCTGCACGCGAGCCAGGTACTTTTCTCCCAGTTTGGCGTTCTGATACTCGGTCAGGGTCGTTATACGGCGCTGGATGACCTCATCCAGGTTCTGCGACAGGTGCTGCCCGGCGGATTTGCTGCTGTTGCTGTCGATCAGGTTGCGCAGGCGTGGCAGGTCGACGGCAGCACGGCGGCCCCAATCGAATGCCTTAAGGTTGAACTCAATAGCCGTTCCATTCAGCTCGATGGCCTGAACCAGCGATTCTTGTGCGACCGGCAACCAGCCCTTCTGATAGGCGAAGCCGAGCATAAAGGTGTTGGTAGCGATCGAGTCGCCCATCAGTGCGGTGGCGATGCGGCTGGCATCAAGGAAAGTCGATTGACCCTCGCCAACAGCATCAGCGATCTGCGCCGACATGGCCTGGGTGCGGAACTTCGGATCCGGGTGCGCTTCGAGGTTGCCGCTCTCGGCCTGCATGGCAAAGGTGCGCACGAACTCGCTGGTGATGCTTTCGTCGGAGTTCACTACCGCGTGGGTTACTCCTTGACGCAGCTTTTCCAGAGTTTCGTTATTGGCGCTGACCACCAGGTCGCAACCCAGCAACAGGCTGGTTTCGCCTGCGGCAATACGGGGCGCATGCAGTTGCGATTGCTCGGCAGCAATGCGGATATGCGACCACACGGCGCCGCCTTTCTGCGCCATGCCGGCCATATCCAGATTCAGAACGCCTTTGCCTTCGATGTAGGCAGCCATGCCGAGCAGCGCGCCGATGGTCACCACGCCGGTGCCGCCTACGCCAGTGACCAGGATGCTGTAGGGCTGATCCAGTGAGGCCATGGCCGGGGTGGGCAGATGCCATTCATCGGCGCCGGTGTTGCCCAGCGCCTTGGCCTTGCGCAATGCGCCGCCTTCCACGGTCACGAAGCTCGGGCAAAAGCCCGACAGGCAGGAGAAATCCTTGTTGCACGATGACTGATCGATGCTGCGCTTCTGGCCGAATTCGGTATCGACAGTCACCACTGACATGCAATTGGATTTGCTACTGCAATCGCCACAACCCTCGCATACCGCCTGGTTGATCACCACCCGGCGGGCAGGATCAGGGAACTTGCCGCGCTTGCGACGGCGGCGTTTTTCCGCAGCGCAGGTCTGATCGTAGACGATGGCGGACACGCCCTCGAACTCGCGCAACTCCTTTTGCAGCTTTTCCATATCATCGCGGTGCAGCACTGGCACGCCCTCTGCCAAGTCCGTCACTGATGCGTATTTTTCCGGCTCATCTGTGACAACCGCAATGCGTTTGACGCCTTCGGCCGCCAGTTGCTGAGTGATCTGTGGCACCGTGAGGATGCCATCCACCGGCTGTCCACCGGTCATGGCAACAGCATCGTTGTACAGGATCTTGTAGGTCATCTGGACCTTGGCAGCGACGGCGGCACGGATTGCCAGGATGCCGGAATGGAAATAGGTACCGTCACCAAGGTTGGCGAATACGTGCTTGGTAGTGGTGAATGGCGCCTGGCCGATCCAGGCCACGCCTTCGCCACCCATCTGACTGAACGTCTGGGTCTGCGGATAAATCCAAGCGGCCATGTAATGACAGCCGATGCCCGCTAGCGCGCGGCTGCCTTGTGGAACTTTGGTGGAAATATTGTGCGGGCAACCCGAGCAGTAATGCGGCACGCGATCCATCAATGCGCCCAGTACGTTTTTGGTGGTGAGCTGTGCCTCGAGCTGTTGTAACCGCAGTTGCAGTCGTTCGTCGGGGTGTAAGCGCAGAATTCGCTTGGCCAGAGCGCGGGCGATGTGTGCCGGAGTCAGTTCACTGATGGCCGGAAGCAGCCAATCGGTGTGGGGCATGCTCCACTCACCCTTGTCGTCGAACTTACCAACGATGCGGGGCCTTACGTCTTCACGCCAGTTGTACAGCTCTTCTTTCATTTGGTATTCGATCATGTGGCGCTTTTCTTCCACCACGATGATTTCTTCCAGACCCTCAGCAAAATGGCGCACGCCTTCGGCTTCCAGAGGCCAGACCATGCCCACTTTGTAAACCCGCAGGCCCATCTGCTGCACCTGCTCTGCATCAATGCCGAGCATCTCCAGCGCCTGGCACACGTCCAGATAGGATTTGCCTGCGGTGATGATGCCGATTCGCGCATTAGGCGAGTCCATTACCACGCGGTCGATACGATTGGCCCGGGCGTATGCCAATGCCGCATAAAGCTTATGTTCGAGCAGGCGTTGTTCCTGAGCCAACGGTGGGTCGGGCCAGCGGATGTTCAGGCCGCCTTCGGGGATCTGGAAGTCAGGAATGATCGATTCGACGCGGAACGGATCGATATCGACAATTGCTGCGCTCTCAACAGTATCGGCGACGGCCTTCAGCGCCACCCAGCAACCGGAGTAACGCGACATCGCCCAGCCATGAATACCGTAATCCAGGTATTCCTGCACACCAGAAGGCGCCAGAACCGGCATCATCACGGCTTTAAAGATATGCTCAGTCTGGTGAGGCAGTGAAGAGGAGCGGGCGCCATGGTCGTCACCGGCGACAGCCAGTACGCCACCAAATTTCGATGTGCCGGCGGCATTGGCATGGCGGAATACGTCTCCGGAGCGGTCAACGCCCGGGCCTTTGCCGTACCACATACCGAACACACCGTCATAGGTTGCGCCTTCAAAGATGTTGACCTGCTGGGTCCCCCAGATGGAGGTGGCCGCAAGCTCCTCGTTGACGCCTGGCTGGAACTGGGTGTGGCTCTCTTTTAGGTAATCCCGAGCACGCCACAGGTGCTGGTCAAAGCCGCCGAGGGGCGAGCCCCGATAGCCGGAGATAAATCCTGCGGTATTCAGCCCAGCTGCCAGGTCGCGCTGGCGCTGCATGATCGGCAGGCGCACCAGTGCCTGAACGCCGGTCATCAGTTGATAGCCGCTTATCTGGGTATACTTGTCATCAAGCGAGAGGGACGTTCCCATGGCTGCTCATTACCTGTTTTATTCTGTTTTATGGCTACTGCTGTTCACGGTAGGGCGAGATTGCTGGAGTATATGAAGGGGTGCTGGTATCGTAAATTTATAAAAACTAGATACAGGTATCTGAAAAACAAATGTCAAATCATGATATCTCCATGCGCCAGCTGCGCTATTTCGTTGCCGCTGCGGAGACCGGTCAATTTTCTCAAGCAGCGAGCAAAGTGCATGTCTCGCAGTCCGCAATCACCACTGCAGTGATGCAGCTAGAAGAGCGCTTAGGTGTGAAGCTGTTCGAGCGGATGCCTTACGGGGTCAGCCTGACGGCGGAGGGCAACAAGTTTCTCCAGCATGCAAGCCACATCCTCGACACATTGCAGGATGCGCTTAGTGAGCCGTTCTTTCTCAGCCATGCAATTAACGGGGTGGTAAGGGTAGGGGCGTCGTATACGGTGCTGGGCTATTTCCTGCCTAATTTGCTGGCGCGGTTCAAACGCAGTTATCCCGATGTAGAAATCGATCTGATCGATATGGACCGTGGGAGTATTGAAGCGGCAGTCAAATCGGGCGATTTGGACGTCGGCTTGATTGTGACCTCCAATGCCAGCGACCTCGGAGGCTTGGAGCACAGCGTGCTGATCAGGTCGCGCAGACAACTGTGGCTGTCGTCCAGCCATCCCTTGATGCAGTCGGCATCTATCACCTTGAAGGATATAGCCGGATACGCTTACATCATGCCCACGGTGGATGAAGGTGAGCCATCGGCGCTGCGCTATTGGCATAGCCAGAACCTGGAGCCGCAGGTGGCTTTTCGTACCTCTTCGATGGAATCGCTACGCGGGCTGGTGGCCCACGGTTTTGGCGTGACAATCTTGTCAGACATGCTCTATCGCGCCTGGTCGCTGGAAGGCAAAAGGATTGAAATCCGCCCGCTGACCGATGCTGTGCCGCCGATGGAGCTAGGCTTGATCTGGCGCGAAGGCGTCAGCCTGAACGAGGCTGCCAGTGCCTTTCAGCAGTTCCTCATTCATGCTTGCGGCTCCTGAGGAGCTGTTGATGGCTAGTCAGGCGCTGGCCGTATTCCGAAAATGCGGCTCAACCCTTAGCCGCATTTTCTCTGCGCTGCCTGATTGACTCGGCGAAGTCGCGCTTTAACGTGGGGAAATACGCTATCTGTCCGCCCATGCCGCCGGCAATATCGATAGACGCACCGCTGATGAAGTTCGCGTAGTCACTGGCAAGGAACAGTGCCATGCCAGCCACGTCCTCGGGGCGGCCGTAGCGCCCAAGTGGTACTACCTTCATGACCATTTCATCAAATTCTTCGCGGGTTACGCCTGGCCCCATTTCCTTGAAGTGCCGATCCCACTGGCCGGTATCGATCCAGCCCATGTTCAACGAGTTGACTAGAATGTTGTCCTTAGGTAGCGACATGCCGAGCGATTTTGACAGGGCCACACAGGAGGCGCGGTTGATCACGGACGGGATACCCTCTGGGGTTGGGACTACCCCTGCAAGCGCGTTGATTTCAATAATCCTGCCCCAGCGCTGCTTTCGCATAAAAGGCACTACGGCCTGTACAAAGCGAAAGTGACCCATTTGCAGTATGTTGGCGTGCGCAAGGATGTCTTCAGGAGTGAGGGTGTCCAGATTCCCGCCCTTGCCCTGGCCCGCGTTATTCACCAGTACATCCACACCGCCCCAGGTTTCAGCCACCTCTGCAACGAATGCTTGTACTGCCGCAGTATCAGTCACATCTACAGATCGAGCGATGACTGCTGCCCCACTGCTTCCTAACGCCTTGCCGGTATCTGAAATTGCCTGGAGATCACGCGCACAGACAGCCACTTTTGCGCCGTCCTCGGCAAAGGCTTTGGCTATTGCCCGGCCAATACCTCGGGAGGCACCTGTAATGATTACGCGCTTACCCTTTAAATCAATATTCATACATTCTCCGTGATGATAAAAGGCGCACTTTTGGCCCGCCAGTTTTGCCCAGAGGTGCCTAAATAGGCGCGTCTTGGGTCAGAAATAGGTGCGTGACACGTCGGACACTAGAGAAAAATAGAAACACAAATTGAACAAAAGACAAAATTATGTTTAATTTATTGAGTGAGGTGATGATTTAAAAAGGGTGATCGCCCGGTTTTTCGCCCTTTTGGGCAGATTCAGTAATGGTTGCGCAAACTCGGTTTATGGTTTGTTGTGTTAATCTGAATGCAGAATGTAAATCTTGATATGGAATTATGTTATTTGTTCGGCTAGGATGGCTACACGCTGAACTGAGCGCGACAGGCTAAGCCCACCGGGGCTGTGGTTGAAAGGCGCTTGTGGCCTTGCAGCGATACGCGATGTTTCATTAGCCACTGAAAATAAAAACAAGGAACACAGATGAACACTAAAATCAAATTTGGTCATATCGGCTTGGCTCGCAGTGCGCTGGCTCTCGCAGTTATTGCGGCTACAGGTAGCGTTTCAGCCATGCAAATCGACATCGGTAACCCCGATATACGTCTGCGCTGGGACAATACCATTCGCTACAACCTGGGTATCCGTACGGACAGCCAGGACAGCGCAATCATGAATAATCCTGCCTTTGACGAGTCAAACGGCAAGTTTGATAAGGGTGACATCGTCACCAATCGCATAGACATCCTGACTGAAATCGATCTGGCCTATAAATGGCATTACGGCGCCCGAGTCAGTGCTGCCGGCTGGTACGACGATGCCTATAGTGATCGCTCCGTTGAGAGCAATGTGCCAGGTTTTTCGACAAGCTATAACAATGACCGCTACAGCTCTGAGGTTGAGCGTTACGTGTACGGCCCCTCGGGAGAAATTCTAGACGCCTTTGTCTGGGCGAACTTTGATCTGGGTGACACCCCCGTCAACCTGAAAGTCGGCCAACACACGCAGTATTGGGGCGAGGGTCTGTTGTTTGGGGCGCACGCGATATCTTATTCCCAGGCTCCTCTCGATGCGGTTAAAGCTGTAACCAGCCCAGGGATTGAAACCAAGGAGGTATTTTTACCGATTGGTCAGATTTCAGCTAAGGCGCAGGTAACCAATAACCTGTCTATCTCCGGTCAGTATTTCTACGAATGGGATCACACTCGCTTTCCGTTTGGTGGTACTTACTTTGGCGCGGCAGATCCTTTCTTTGAAGGCCCTGACCGTCTGCCTGCAGCCCCAGGATTTAACCTTCAGAGGGCTGATTCCAAGCTTGGGCGTGATGACGCCAACTGGGGCGTAATGGCGCGTTACGATATTCAAAGCCTTGGTGCAACTGTGGGTATCTATCATCGTCAATTTGACGACTACCAGGCGTGGCTGTCCCCTCAGATTGATCTGGCTGCCGGCCAATACCGGTTGGTGTATCCACGTAACGTGAAGCTGACCGGTGTTAGCTACGCGGGCAACATCGGTTCGGCTTCTATCGGCGCGGAACTGTCGTATCGCCAGGATGGCGCCTTAAACGCCACTGGCATCAGTTCGGTAAACAATGAAGGCCCCCGCGGTGATACCTACCATGCTGTGGTAAACGCTGTTTATGGTGTGCCTCGCAACTGGCTAGCGAACAACTCGGTGCTGGTAGCCGAGCTGGCGTTCAGCCATTTGGATAAGGTGACGAAGAACGATCAGCTTTACAAAGGAGAAGGAAACGCAGCCTGTACCGATCTTCGCACTCCAGGCATTGCCGGCTCCGGCAGCAAAGAAGATGGTTGCTCGACCCGCAATTACGCAGCTGTAGCTGTGAACTATACGCCGCAATACCTGGCCATTCTGCCGTCATGGGACCTGTCCATTCCGTTAACCGTAAACTACGGACTGCATGGTAACGCCGCTACTGCTGGTGGTGGTTCAGAAGGCGCGTTGGCCTGGTCTGTGGGTGCACTAATGACTTATCGTCAGCGTCACGACTTTACCCTGCGCTACGCGGATACTGCTGCTCAAGAGAAGAACACCCTCAATGCCAATGGCGCCGAGATGGTTAACGGCAACGGCGCAGTAGGTGGTACCGACCGTGGTTGGGTTTCGCTGACCTACAAGACGTCCTTTTAATAAACATAATATCGGAGCACGTTATGAAACTTCATTTTGCCTTAAGCATCGCCTTGACAGGGATTTCGGCGTATTCATTGGCCGCAGTGCCTGCGGAGGAAGCTGCCAAACTCGGCGAGTCTCTTACGCGTATCGGGGCGATTCAAGCAGGCAATGAAGCCGGTACTATCCCCCCTTTTGAAGGGGGGCTTCGTGAGGCTCCTCCGGGTTTCAAACCGGGCAACGGTTACTGGACTGATCCCTTCAAGGATGAGGAGCCGCTGTTCCGCATTGATGCCAGCAACGTTGAGCAGTACGCGGACCAGTTGAGTGCAGGGCAAATTGAATTGCTTAAACGCAATCCAGATACCTATTACATGGACATCTATCCGACCCACCGCACCGCAGCTCATCCGGAGGATATTCTCGAAGCCACCGTGCGCAATGCCACAAGCTGTGAGACGTTGAAAGACGGGCTTGCGCTTGAGCCGGAATGTCGCGGCGGAATACCTTTCCCGATTCCCCAGACCGGTCATGAGCTGATCTGGAATCAACAAACGCGTTACAACGATGGCAAGTATGGCACTACCACACGCTCCTCCAACAGTTGGATCGTGGCCTCCAGTGGTACCGTGACAAAAGCCTCCGAACAGTCAACCTTTGTAGAGCGGCCTTACTACCAATCAGATGTAGAGGGTCGTGATCCGCAGATGTACACCCGCGTTTACTCCGTCACCAAAGCACCAGCGCGTCGTGCGGGTGAGCTGACCGGTTATATGGACTTTCTTGATCCAACCCAGCAACCACGTCGCGCCTGGAGTTACACCCCAGGTCAGCGTCGGGTCAAACTTGCGCCTGAGTTTGCTTACGATACCCCAGTTGCGAGTATGGGTGGGCTGGAGCTATTTGATGAACTGTTCATGTTTTCGGGTATGCAGGATCGCTTCGAATACGACCTGGTCGGTAGAAAGGAGATGTACATTCCTTACAACAACTACAAGCTGTACTTTGACTGCGATGCTGACACTCAGCTGATGGAATCCCACGTAAACCCCGAATGCGAGCGTTGGGAGCTACACCGTGTGTGGGAAGTCGAGGCAACACTCAAGGAAGGCAACCGTCACGTCTACAGCAAGCGGACTTATTACTTGGACGAGGACACCTATGGTGCAGGGCTATACGACGCCTGGGACCAGGGTGGTCGGCTATACCGCTCCATGATGTTGGGGGGCGTACAACTTTATGATCACGACATCCCTTACATCGTCAAACACTCGATCTATGACTTCAACAAGGGCATGTATGGTTTGATCAATGCCGCGCTCAATGGCGGCTATCAGGTCCTCAAGGAGCCACGCTCGGAACGCGAGCTGAACCCTGAAGCGGTCGTTAGCCGAGAGAGCGTTCGCTAACTGCAATTCGATCAAGGCAGCGTTATTTATCCAGGACGGATAAAGCGTTGCCGATCTTACCGGTTGACTAGGTGTGCCTTGGTAAACAAGGTGCTCCCGGGATTACTGAGGATAAAAATAATGAAAGCATCCCACCTGTTCAGTTGCTCTGGCTCTAAATATTCTTCAACCGTACTGGCCCTTCTCGCAGGCGCTTGCTGCGTCGGATTGGCGCTTCAGGTGTCCCCTGTATTGGCGTCCGAACAAGCGGAGCAGGCGTCCTCGAGTTTTCATGATCCGTTGCAGCAGTCGGCGCTGACTCAGCTCGGAGCCGCCTCTGAGCCAGCGTTGGCGGTGACTCGCGCTGGCGAAAGTCTTGTCAGCGTCGGCTTGCGCGGTTTGATCATTATTTCAAATGACGATGGCGAAACCTGGACCCAATCCCCGAGTCCCGTGGCGGTCGATCTGGTGCAGGTGTATTTCCAGAACGAGCTTAATGGCTGGGCCGTCGGGCATGATTCCGTTCTGCTGAGCACCACCGATGGCGGGCTTTCATGGGAAGTGCAACTGGATGGGCGCAGTCTCGTTACGCTACTCAAGGAGCATTATACGAACCCTTCTGATCTTGATGAGTTTGAGGCGGAAAGCATGCTTCGCGAGGTCGATTTAGCCACCAGCACGTCCTCTGATCCTGACATTATGGCAACGCCTTTTCTCGATGTATTTGTAGACGAACGAGGCGAAGGATATGTGCTGGGCGCTTTTGGCATGCTGCTGCGCACCACGGACAACGGTGCTAGCTGGGAGCCGTGGACGGAACATACCGATAACGACCGGCGTATGCACCTGTACAGCATCGATATGCAGGGCGATGAGGTTTATCTCAGCGGCGAGCAGGGCTTGCTGATGCGCCTGGACCGCGAAGCGCAACGTTTCGTCCAGATCGAAACGCCCTATACCGGCACTTTTTTTGGTGTGCGTGTCAGTGACGGCGTGTTGATTGCCTATGGCTTGAGAGGCAATCTTTATGTCAGCCGCGATAGCGGCGATAACTGGCAGCAAGTGAACACGCAGCAGCAAGCCACACTGGTTGACGCGGTCAGCGACGGTGCTGGGCATATCCTGTTGGTGAGTGAGCGGGGCGAACTGATTAGGCTCAACACCGAGACACTGGAAACCGATCTGATTGCAGTGCCCTATTCCGGGCAGGTTTATTCGTCAGCCAAACCAGAAAAGCCCGGAGCACTTATAGTGGCGCAGTTCTCCGGGCCCAGAAAGATAGATATCAGTCAGTTCCAATAACCTTATATATCGCACTTTTGTTCACCTCGTTGGAGGTCTGAGTAATGGTCGCTGAATATAGAAAAACCAGAGATAAAGTAGCGAACTGCAAGCGCAACATGGGCCATGCCATTAGGCATGCACTCTCCCGATACCTTGTGATGTTGAGCATATTGGTGCCGGTGCTGGTAGCTCCGGCAAATATTGCGATGCAGTTTGAGAACGGTGCTGTGGCGCTGGACGTCAGCCATAGTGGAATGTCCGCTGGTCTAAACGATGTTATGTCCGGGTTGCACTGGCGCTAATACCGCCGCCCTGCAGCCTGATATGTGGAGAAAGTGATGGTCGACCTAAAAAGCAATACCGGAATGCCAGTCGTACGTGACGTCAATGATTTCGATAAGCGTTCTGGTGGACTGTTTGAGCGGATTATATTCAGCCACCGGATATTGGTGCTGATAAGCTGTCTTCTGGTCACTGTCGTACTCGGATTTTTTGCTACCAAACTGGACGTCAACGCCAGTTTTGAGCGGATGATTCCGGTCAACAATCCCTACATCCAGAACTATCTAGATAATAAGAGCGAGTTGCCTGGGCTCGGCAATAACATCCGGGTCGTGGTTGCCAATAAACAGGGCAATATCTACGATCCTGACTACCTACAAGCGTTGCAGGAAGTCAATGACACGCTCTATCTGATTCCAGGCATAGACAGATCCTGGATGCGTTCGTTGTGGATGCCTATTGTGCGCTGGCGTGAAGTCACCGAAGCCGGAATAAGCGGTGGGGCAGTAATGCCGTCCGACTATGACGGCAGTGAGGCCAGCATCAAAGCGTTGCGTCGCAACGTTACTCGCGCTGGCCTGACAGGCAGCCTGGTGGCCAATGACACTGCATCGAGCATGATTGTTGCGCCCTTGCTGGAGACCCATCCGCAAACCGGAGAGCCGCTTGATTACAGCGAGTTTTCCGACCAGCTTGAAGAAAAGATCAGATCCCTGGAAAGCGACCAGATCGATATCCATATTGTTGGTTTCAGCAAGCTGGTCGGCGATCTGATCGACGGGCTGCAGGTGGTGATGCTGTTCTTCGCCATCTCCGTGGCGATTGCTGCGCTGTTTGTGTATCTGTACACGCATTGCATTCGCAGCACGTTGCTGCTGGTGGGCATCGCCATTACCGGCGTGGTCTGGCTGCTGGGTCTGATGCAGATTCTGGGCTATGACCTGGACCCCTATTCCATCCTCGTGCCTTTTCTGATCTTTGCCATAGGCTTGTCTCACGGCACGCAGAAGATGAATGGCATTTTGCAGGATATCGGGCGCGGCACGCATAAATATGTAGCCGCGCGCTATACATTCAGACGGCTGTTCTTGACCGGCTTGACGGCGCTGTTGACCAATGTGGTCGGCTTTGCGGTGCTGGCGATCATTGATATACCCGTTATTCGTGACCTCGCGTTGACCACCAGTATCGGCGTGACCGTGCTGATCTTTACCAAGTTGATTCTGATTCCTGTGGCGCTGTCTTATATCGGCGTAAGCAAGAAAGCGGCGAGATTGGCAATCGAGAAAGATGCAGCCGAGCAGCAGAACAAAAGCTGGCAGGGCAAGATATGGCAGGGTCTGGATCTGTTTACCCAGCGCAAATGGGCTACTGTTGCCATCGCCGTTTCGGTTCTGCTCACCGGCGTCAGCGCAGTGGTAATGATGGATCTCAAAATCGGCGATCTTGATCCTGGCGCGCCCGAGTTGCGTGCCGATTCGCGATACAACCGTGATAACGCATTCATATCTTCCCACTACGGTCTTTCTAGTGATCAGTTTGCGGTCATTATGAAAACCGAAGTCGATGGTTGCCGCTTTTATGGCCCGTTGCAAACCATGGACAAGCTGGCGTGGCGTCTGCGTCAGACCGAAGGCGTGCAGATCACCAGCTCTCTGGCAGATTCAGTGCGATTTGTTACGTCGGGAATGGCTGAAGGGAGCGGCAAGTGGTTGACCATCAGCCGTGATCAGGCCATTACCAATGCGTCGGTTGACGCCGCGATGATCTCCTCGCCTGGCATTACCAATCAGAACTGTTCGGTTACGCCGCTGATTGCCTATCTCACCGACCACAAGGCAGAAACCCTCACCCGGGTACTGAATGTGGTGGAGGATTTCAATGAAGAGCACGGGACTGGGCCCGATGATGAGAAACCAGTGCAGTTCCTTTTGGCCGCAGGTAACGCCGGCATTGAAGCGGCGACCAATATTGAAGTGCGCAAGGGCATCATCATCATGTACTTCGCGGTCTACGGCGCGACCGCGCTGTTGTGCCTGATCACCTTCCGCAGTATTCGCGCCACGCTGGTTGCGCTTATCCCGTTGATCATGACCACCATTATTGCCAAAGCGCTGATGGTCTGGCTGGGCATTGGTCTAAAGGTCGCCACGTTGCCGGTCATGGCAGTAGGTGTCGGAGTCGGGGTTGATTACGCGCTCTATCTGCTTAGCGTGCAATTGGCCGTTCAGGCCCGCGGAGAGTCCTTGGCAGTGGCCTATAGGCGCTCGCTTGATTTCACTGGTCGGGTAGTGGCACTGATTGGTTTGACCATGGCGGCAGGCGTTATTACCTGGGCATGGTCGCCGATCAAGTTTCAGGCAGACATGGGTATTCTGCTGACCTTCATGTTTCTCTGGAACATGTTGGGTGCGCTGATCTTGATTCCTGCCCTGTCACATTTTCTGCTTAGAGACGTTGGCGCAGGTAACAACAGCGGAACGGTCTCTTCGCCCGCTGAGACTCCGGCACCTGCCGCACCACAGCCTGTTCAAACTAGAAGACAGGCTATGGTCGACACCCGTTGAAGCGCTGCCTGAGGTAACGCTTGCCAAACACCCGGTTTTTTTCGCTCCCCTGTAAGAAATGGAGATAAAGATGTTCGAATTGTTGATGAGCGCCGACATGATGGTGCCAGACCCGGATGGAATGACCGAATTGCTGGTGGACAAGCTGGGCATCCACAAGCACGAGCGCTGGCGCCAGGCTTTTGATGACCATCCCTATATCGCCCATTTCCTGCGGGTACATAAATCATTGGCGGTGTCGCCGACCCGAGTCGAGCCGCAGTGGCATCTGGATCGCCCCAACCCGGGCGATCCGATGTTTCATGACTTTCTGGAAAGCTTGAAGGAGTATCAAGGCCGCCACCGTCCGATGCTGACTCATTCCATCGTACTGGCGCTGCATGGGGACAAGTTCGATGCTCTGGTCGCAAAACTGATGCGTCGGCGGCTTCCATTCCGGATGGCGCAACGTACTCCAGACATGCCTTTCGACCGTCTGTGGCTGGGTGCGTCACCAGAAAAGCCAGTTTATGATCCCATCGTGGATGGCGGATTGTGTATTGAAGTCATGCCCATGGAGCCGCTGCAAATGCCGGCCGATACGTTCTCGGTACCTGCGCCACAGCCGCGCGATTCCAAGCCCGGCGATATGGTGCGGGTTTCTGCTCGCGGCTATCTGGTGCGCGACCTGAACGAGACACTTCGCCGTTGCTCGGCCAATCTTGACTGGGAACCTTCAGGCCCGGTTGAGCTGATCGAGGGCGAAGGCTATCGCCGTGCGCGCATGGGATTTAGCCTGGCCAATAGCGCCACGTTGGACATTATCGAAGCGACCCGCTGGAACAGTGAAGCGGGTCTGTATCTCAACAGCTGGGGTCCTGGCCCTTATTACATCCGCATTGCGGTAAACGATCTGGCTGCCAAGGCTGAGGATTTGCGGGCGCGGGGTACAGCCTTCCACTGGATCGAGTCCAGCGATGCGGTGGGCGGCAAGGCGCTGATCAGGATCGATCCGTCTGAGCTTAGAGGCCAGTTGTTCGAGTTTGAGGAGTGCTGACATGAGCACGGAGCAAAGTCTGCCTGAAGTAATCAACGACGCAGTGCATATGCACTGTGACGGGGCCGTGGGATGGGTGGTGCTCACCCGTCCCGGCCAAATCAACGCCATCAACGATGCCATCCGCGTCGGCGTTCCCGCGGCGCTCAAGCGTCTGGAGAGCAACGATAGAATTCACGTTATAGTGATTCGCGGTGAGGGCGAACGCGGGTTTTGCGCCGGTGCAGACATCAAGGAAAAGCGCGGAGTCGAGACCTCCATCCAAGTGCGCAAACGGATGGAAGGCGCCCGCTGGATAGAGGCTATCGATGCAGTCAGCAAACCGGTCATCGTCGCCATTCACGGTTACTGCATGGGCGGTGGTCTGGAGCTGGCGCTAGCCTGTGATATCCGCTTTGCTTCGCCCAATGCGGTGCTAGCATTGCCAGAAACCGGTCTGGGATTGATTCCTGGTGGAGGCGGTACGCAGCGCTTGTGTCGAGTGGTCGCGCCAGGTCATGCACTCGATCTGCTGCTCACCGGTGAACGCTTGGATGCCGAAAAAGCGCGGCAGATCGGTCTGGTATCGCGGGTCGCGAAAAGCGCCGACACATTGCTGGATGAAGTGTCAGCGCTGGCGTTGCAGATTGCTGGTAAATCACCAATGGCCTCGGTATATGCAAAACGAGCCGCGCGCGCGGCCTCGGAAGTCGACCTGAAAAAGGGCTTGGATCTGGAGCTGGACCTATTTTCGTTGCTGGCCACCACCAAGGATGCCAAGGAGGCTGCTCTAGCCTTTGCCGAGCGTCGCGCGCCGCAGTTCACCGGTGAGTGAAGCGGGGCATCTCGTATCAATTTAAGAGAAGCATAAAATGACAACAGACAAGCTTAAGGATCGTGTAGCCATTATCACTGGTGCTGGTGGCGGCCTGGGTGCCGAGTGCGCGCGGGTATTGGCTTCGCATGGCGCTGCCATTGCAATCGTCGATATCAATCAGGATGCGGCATCCAGTGTGGCTGCAGAGATTGAATCGGCTGGTGGCAAAGCCATGGCGGTACGCACTGATGTATCCAGCGAAGATGAGGTCAAGGCGATGGTCGAGCAGGTGATGAACCGGTTCGGCCGTATTGACGTGCTGCATAATAATGCTGCGGTGCTGGATGTGAATCAGCGCCAAAAAGATCGTGATATCTGTAACCTGGACATGGATGCCTTTGATCGCGCCATCGCGGTTAACCTGCGCGGCGCCGTATTGTGCTCCAAACATGTCATTCCGGTGATGCTGAAACAGGGCAAGGGCTCTGTTATTTTTGCCACCTCCGGACTGGGTGCCCAGGGTGATCTGTCCCTGACCGGCTATGCGACAACGAAAGCGGCACTGAACATGCTGCCCAAACTGGTAGCCGCGCAATACGGCAAACTGGGGGTGCGCGGCAATGCGGTGCAGATTGGGCTGGCGCCTGCGGAAAATGCTCACAGTTCAATGCCGCCAGAGCTGTTGAATATCTTACGTGATAACCACCTGACGCCTGAGTTGGGCACTCCACGGCAAATTGCTGACGTGGTGGCCTTTCTCGCTTGCGACGAGTCATCCTTCGTAACGGGCACCACTCTGGTGGCGGATGGCGGTTTTGGCAGTCACACGCCATCGCTGGTAGCGATGCGTGCGTTTTTCGAGCAGTCAGGTCGCGGCAGCATGTGACAGCAGTTGGAAGCGGTCGGAGGTGCCGCCAGCCCGGGAGTTTTAGGCCCGGGCTATTTTCTGATGCTGTTGAGAATGAAGTTGGCCGAATGTTCACGCCAGATGCGCATGCCTTCTTTGGAGGTAGTGTCAAAGCCGACGAGAACAGACATGGTGTAATGGTTGGTAAATCCGCCAGACATTAGCAGTGCCGAGCTGGCCAGGAACAAACGAGCTTCTATATCCGGTTTGAAAACGCCGGCTTTGATGCCGCGTTGGAGCACTGACGAGAATTTAATGGCTAACGCCGGGGATTGACTGGCGAAGCTGTTGGGCCTGGTGTCTGCTGCCTCGTGATAGCGAAGGCCCTCCAGGGCCAGCGCGCCCAGTAGCGGATCTTCCATATATTGATCAAAGCAGCAATTGAGCAGTGTTCGCAATGCTTGTTCCGGCGGCAGATGATCTATTTCCAACGCGATCAGCTCTTGCATTATCTGTTGCGAGGCGTCATCCAGAACGGTTGAAAACAGCACTTCCTTAGAACCGTAGTAGTGATAAACCAGTTGCTTGGTCACGCCGGCTTCTCGTGCAATATCTTCTACCCGTGCGCCGGCCAGACCTTTCTGGGCAAAGATTTGTCTGGCGGCAGCAAGCAGACGGTTCATGGTATCGCGCTTGTTCGGCTCTGCACGGTTTGACGGGTTATTCATATTATTCCGTCTCTGGATTGGGTGGAAATATATACAAGGCGTCGGTAACTTCGGTCGGTGCATTCAATAGCTTCAGCATATAGCCACAGCATAAAGTATTCCGACAGCGGTGTAATAAATCTGTGGCGTGGGCAGGCAGGCAATTGGAGTAGATATGGATCTTAATATTACCGCTCGTAAGGCTATTGTCTGCGCTTCCTCTCGCGGCCTTGGCAGAGCCTGCGCAATGGCACTTGCCGCAGAAGGATGTGAGGTATTTATCAATGGCCGTGACCCTGCCAGCTTAAACCAGGCGGCCGTGGCAATACGTGACAGCACCGGCGTTGAGGTAGTGCAAGTAGTCGCGGATCTCAATAGCGGCGCAGGGCGAGCCGCGCTGCTTGCGGCTTGTCCCGCGCCGGACATTCTGGTCACCAATAACGGAGGGCCTCCGCCCGGACGCTACCAGGACTGGGATCTTGGTACCTGGCAGCAGGCTCTGGAAGCCAATATGCTCAGCGCCATTCTGCTGATTCAGGCCGTGATGGACGGGATGCGCGCCCGGCAATTTGGCCGGATCGTCAACATCACCTCGGCAATGGTCAAGTCGCCGCGCTTGCCGATGGGCCTCTCAACCGCGGCCAGGGCCGGCCTTACGGCGTTTTCCAAGGCGCTTTCGCTAGAGGTGGTGCGCGATAACGTCACCATCAACAATGTTCTACCCGAGCGTATCGCTACCGACCGGCTTACCTACATGACAGGCCAACTGGCCAAGCACAAGAATATAAGCCTGGAGCAGGCCCGAGCGGAGATGTTGGCACCGGTGCCAGCGGGGCGTTTCGGCACTCCCGAGGAATTCGCCGCCGCCTGCCTTTTCCTTTGCTCCAGTCAATCGGGATATATCACCGGGCAGAATCTGCAGCTGGACGGTGGCGCCTACAGCGGCCTGATTTGAGTTCAAGCCTTGCTTCTGGTCTTCCAGTCGGCCGGAGCTTGTTCTTCGGCGGCAAAATCAAGTTCAACATCCACCTCATTGGGGTCTTTGAAGAAAATCTGCCAGGTTCGAACATCACCCGGTGCGCGGATAATCCGATAGGCAATAGCGTGCTGATCTAGCTGGTCCAGTGTTTTCTCCAAGCCCTGCGCAAAGAACGCCATATGGTCGAGCACACCACGGCGAGGGTTGGGCATATGATCGACGGCAATCACGTGAAGCACCGGATGGCCTTCGGCATAAAGCCACAGTCCCGGCACTGGAAAAGGCGGTCTTGGTCCGCATTCAAGCCCCAACAGGTTTTCATAGAAGTGTTGCGTCTGCTCGAGCTGGTCGGTAACGATAGTGAAGTGGTCCATTCTAAGAATCATACTGTGCCTGTCGTAATCAGAAAGGGGTTTAGCGGTCGCCTAGAGGGTGGTTAAACCGCCGGAAAAAGCATGGCTGGCCTTGGCCGCATTGTTTGTTCGCGAGCTGCTAGGTGTGATGGGAAGTTTGGGTTCGTTCGTTGTAAAGGGCAAGTATTCCAGTGCTCCGATGAAGCCCTTATAAGGCAAATTGAATATTGGTTTTTCCAATACCTGACATCATTATTTATGGGTTGTTTAATGAGGCTGATTGGTTAGTCTGAAAGTTGAATAAAGCGGTTCCCAATAAAAATAATCGCTGAGAGTAAATCCATGTATTCAATAAATTATGATGAATACGATCCGGCGGCTGCCGGGGAGTTTCTGACAGAGTCTCGACTGGTGGATGCCGGTTTTGACATTCATATCCAGCATGCTCATTGGTCGAACTCTGGCACCGCGGTGATTCAGGCAAAGGAAAGTTGCCTGCTGCGTTTGGTCCTGCCGACACCCGCCAGACGCTGGTCGCCTTTCTCGGATAACAAGGGTCGCTTTCCCGCACTCAATTGTGACTTCCAATCGCTTGGGCAAGTGCTGTTTTTGCCACGCGATACAGAGTTTCAGTTTCGTCACGGGGTGTCTGAATACAAGGCCATGATCTGTCTTTTCGACCCAAGTATCATGGGGCCGCTCGCCGGCATCCAATGGCAGTGGGACGACTGCTTGAGCGACAGCATGCTGAATCTGGAAAATCCCTTCCTGCACATGTCGCTGCAGCGTCTGGCGCAAGAGGTTGCCGCCCCTGGTTTTGCCAGTGAGCTGCATACCGAGTGCCTGTTGACCAGCATCGCACTTGATTTGCATCGGCAGTTTTTGAGTTCGCAGATCGGCACCGAGTCAGGAAAGCTGAGCTCGCAACAGTTGAAAACCTTACGTGAACTAGTCGAGACGGTACCCGAGCAAAGCAATTCCCTAAAACAGCTTGCGGATGTGCTGGATATGCCCGCCAGGCGCCTGTCAGAGCAGTTCAAAAGCACCACTGGGCTGACGCTACGCCAGTATGTGGCGCAGGCCCGCATCCGCCGGGCAAAGTCGCTGTTGCTGGATCGCAGCATGTTGATCAAACAAATCTCCTACCATACCGGGTTCCTCAGTCCGGCCTCCTTTACGGCAGCCTTCCGTAAAGAGGTCGGTATGACGCCTGAAGCATTCCGCCAGGTGCACCAGTAAACTGCTGCTTAAAAAGCAGGCGCGGCGGCGTCTGTCTGCCGAAACACCGGGTAGCTTCCGAGCAACAGCAGCATCAATGGGCCAACAACAAAGCAAACCGTGCTGAAGATGAGCAGGCCTGAATAGTCGCCCGTCATGCTGTAAAGCGCGCCGAACAGCAGCGGCGCGGCGGCAGCCCCTGCGGTTATCAATCCTAGATGGATGCCGAATAGGCGACCGTAATCGCGCATGCCGAAATACTTGGCGATAAGAAAGGCGGCGATATCAAACTCCGCTCCGGCGCCAATACCCACCAGCATCGTTGCCAGAACATAAAGCGCCGTATTGCCGCTGCTTAGCGCGAAAATAAGACAGGCGACAGCGGGCATGAGTAGCGCTATAGAAGCTACGCCTGGCGCCCACAGGCGGTCAATCAGGTAGCCTACGACCAGTCGTCCGAAGATCAACGAGATACCAAAGGCGCTGAAGATCTGCCCGGCCTCGACGGCGCTAAGACCACGGTCCTGAAGCAACGGGATAATATTGGTCACCAGTCCGACTACGCAGGCCACTACTAGGGTCATAGACAGATTGCACAACCAAAAACGCCAGGATCTTAGTGCCTCTGCTAACAACATGCCGCCTGCGGCGTTCTGGGATATGGGCTGCTTAGCGGTTACCGGGCCACTTTCAGCTCTAACCGGCAGCAACCAAAGTAAGGTCAATGGCAGTGCAACCAGCACCGGCAGCAACGACAGCGCGATGAATCCGGCTTGCCAGTTCCAGGTTGAAACCGACCAGGTAATCAGCAGCGGCAACCCGGCTGCGGCTAGCCCTGAGCCGCTGAGAATGATGGCCAGTGCCAGCCCGCGATTTTCCACGAACCAGAGATTCACCAGGTGGGACCAGGTAATCTGCAAGGTGCCCAAACCCGCCAGCGGGACCAGGAAATACCCCAGATACAGGCTCCATATCGTGGTTTTTACCTGGGTGAGTAACACTAGGCTGATTGACAGCGCGACCAATGAAAGGATGGTGACAATACGTAGCCCAAACTTCAGGTTGAGCCAGCCCGCCAACTGAGCGGCTACTATGGTGCCGAGCGACAGAGCGGTGATGGCGGCCTGCAATTCACTTCGGCCCCAGCCCAATGCCTGCTCCAGCGGGATCATCATTGAGCTGAAGCTGTACAGCAACAGCGAGCTGGAGCTGGTCGCGACGCCTACCACGGCAAGAATGAGGATCTTCCAGCCGATCTTGAATTCTCTGCTATCGAACTGTTTCATGGTCTATGCCCGTTCAGGATAATGTAAGATGAGGCGGTACTGCGTCAGTCGTTGCCAATAAACTGAGCAGCCTCGGTACTTTTGGTTATCACGTGATCTCGTCTCAGGCTGCCGGGTGACCCTTCGCCGGCCGGAACCGCAAGATCTTCAGGATGAATGAGCGTCGGCCCGTTCCGCAGTTGCTGCAGAGCCAGGCAGGCGATGTCGTCCGCCTGCGGCAATGGCATGGTCATGGCATTGGGAATATTCAATCGCTGCATGGTCTCGCGCATCGTTGGCGTATCCACGGTGCTGATCAGTAGATTGAGCACATCAACGCCCTGGTCCTTCCACTCAGCCCACAGCGATTCACCCAGATTCAGCGAAAAGCCCTTGGTTGCGGAATACATCCCCAGCTTGCGCACACCACCGAGAGCGGCATGTGAACCCACTAGCAGCAACCCGCCGCGGCCCCGCTCTATCATCCGGCCGCCAAATGCGTGGCTGATGTCCATGACTGTCTGCGTGTTCATCCTGAGCAGCTTCATCCACTGCCCGGCATCGGTGTTGAGAAACTGGCTGATAAAGGGGTCACCGCCGGCGTTGTATATCACCAGGCCGACCTGACGGTTGCCGGTGGCTTCCAGCAGCCTCGCGGTGGCATCCGTTGCCGACAGGTCCTGTTTCACGCATAGCGCCTGAACGCCGTGTTGTGCTTCAAGCTCGGCTTTCAGTGACTCAAGCGCTGTCTCGTTTCGGGCAACCAGAATGCAATTCATACCCTGCGCTGCGAGCTGGCGCGCGAAGGCTGCACCGATGCCATGGGATGCCCCCGCGATAAGCGCCCAGTTACCATATCGCAGTTGAAATGAGGGCTTATCATCCAGTCGGTTGATCCGCCTTTCCGGAATATCCGCTCCGGTACGCTCTTTGTGCAGGCTCATAGCGGAGGAAGATCAATGTGACTGGCTGAGGCGCCAATAGCCGTGCTGCCGAACACCTGAACGCGTCGCTCAATCTGCGAAGCAAAAAGTGTTAACAGGGGTAGGTCATGCTCGGCCCCTGCTGTGGTAACGAAGCTCTCCAGTGCAGCCTCCATTTTCTGATGATCTTCAAAGCTCTGGCCGAGCAGTGCTTGGGCTTCACGCATATCCTGGGCCTGCAGCTCCAGCATCATGGCGTCGGCCTTGCCTAGATATTCGACGATCTTGCGCACGGCGTTCAGCTTGGTGCTCTGGAATGGATCAGTCACTTCGACCTGTTCAACGGCATCGCGGAGCATGCTCAGCAGTTCGGCGTTGGGTCCGGTTGGTTTGATCGGGCTTGCTGGCGTCTCGATTGCCACGCCCATTGATTCCGCCAGGGCATGGACCACTACGCGGCGCAGGGCAATGTCGAATTCAATATAGGTATCGTGGGGGTCTCCCGGTTTTGGCGTCGCGACCGTCGAGGAGAACTGCATGGTGCTGACGGTGGAGAACAATGTGGTATGAAAGCGCACCACGTCGGGTTCGGGCGGTTCGCTGCTGACCTGCTGATAATATTCGTAGAGTTCCCTGAAAGGCGCTCCGAGCGGTTCGTAGTTGTCCCGCATGCGCGCTGATGCCAGATCGGCCAAGGGATCGCCGATCATCGCGAACTCGAAATCATAGAGGGTGGTCAGCTTGCCGTTCTCGAACAGATACTGCCCCGAGTCGTACTGCACCAGGCTCGGTTTGCTGCGATGCTGCGGGACGTTGCGGCGCAGCCAGTTGAGGGCAAATTCCAGCAGCGGCTGCGGTCGGGTTTTATTGCGCGCGTAAAGCGGGTAATAGGCATCAAGCCCTGCCAGCGAAATGGCTTCGGCGCCCTCGGGCTGCGCGATGCCCTTGGCCACAAAGTCGTCCAGTGGCAGCTGGTGCATGGCGACCATGGCGTCTATGTATTGTTTGGCCAGGCTCAGACGCTCAGCGTCGTCGCTGGCGGCGGAAATGTCTCGGGTGCCGGGTACAGCTTGCATGACGATGGCTAGCGGGTCCTCGCAGAAGCCATAGATATGCGGCACTGGAACGCCCTGCTGACCGAGCAGCGTGAGAATATCCGCTTCCCGGCGCAGATCATCCGGAAACGGGCTGACATCGCCGCCGCGGTCGCCACGGATGTGTAATTTGAGTATTTCATTGCCCCGCTGCAGTTCCATGTTCCAGGCAGGGCGCCAGCGCGGTAGCCGGTCCGTGCGTGTCACCGTGCCGCCGAGTAACGTTTCGATGAAATCCCGTATTTTCTGCTCCATCAACTGGTCGCTACCGGCATTGTCTAAGGCCATGTTCATTGTTACTCCAGGAATAAGCTTCTTCGGCCCGACAGCGCCAGGCCGTGTAAATAAAGTGTGTTCAGGTCTTTGGGGTAGCCAATTCCGGTCCGCCAACCTGATCCAGGGATACCCCCTTCTTTTTCGCCAGATCAGCGGTGTCAAGGTATTCGCGCCATGCCGTGATTTTGCCTTCAGCATTTAGCTCGTAAACCGCGACCATGGAGTGCGGCATCGGTTTGCCGCTGGAGATGGCGTAGTCATCGCGTTCGGTCATGACCATGCTGTCCGAGGATAGGATGTTGCGGATAACGCAGTGGTTGTGGGTGACGTAACTCATCTGCCGCTGGATCTCGTCGCGTAACGCAGCGCGGCCGCGAATCACCGGCCCGCCGGGCACCCAGAGCTGCCAGACTGCGTCCTCGCTCATCATGTTCAAGATGGTATCCAGCTGCGGGCGCGACGTAGCTGTCCCGTCACCCCATGCAGCGCAGAATTCCCTGATGATCTGTTCTTGTCGTAAGCCCATTGCAAAAATCTCCTCGGAGTAGGTTAAGGGTCTGCGCTCAGAGGTAGGCGCGGATCACCGGGACCATGGGCGTGCCACAACTCATGCCACCGTCGACACGCATCAGGGCGCCGTTCACATAGCGCGCCTCGTCGGAGGCGAGGAACAGCGCCATATTGGCGATATCTTCCGGCTCACCTAGCTGTGGCACGTTCTGCAGGTCGAGGAAGGCGCGGGTCATCTCTTCATTGGCCCAGCCTTCAAGCGCAGCGGTACGGATAACTCCGGGCAGGATCGCGTTGCAGCGAATGCCCTGCTTGCCGAAAGTGGCGGCGATGGTTTGCACATACCAGTTGAGTGCCGCTTTGGACGCGCCGTAACTGAACTGGGCGACTTCCCCGGCAATCGAACTGGTGGACGAGGTGAAGATGATCGAGCCGCACGCTTGCTCGAGCATGTGAGGCAGGGCGTGCTTGCAGGCGAGCACGCCACCCAGCACGTTGACGCGCATGTTGGCGTAGAACAGCTCCTCATTGAAGTTGATGAAGTCCACATCCCGCGCTGTTTCGGGATTCTTGTTGACGGCGTTGTTGAAGAGGATGTCGATGCGGCCGTAGGTCTCGATGGTGGTGGCTATCATCTGCTTCAGGTCGGCCTCCTGGCCGACATCGACCTTGAGCGCCGTCGCTTCGTTACCCGCCGCCGTGATGCTGTGCACGACGCGATCCGCGGCGTCGGCGTACAAATCAGTCACCACAACCTTGGCGCCCTGGGCGGCAAATGTGATGGCGCTGGCGCGACCAATACCGCTTCCGGCGCCGGTGATCACGGCTACTTTTCCTGCAAGTCTGTTCATGGAAAGCTCCAGTCTGGAATCAGAAGCACGTTAACGGCTCTGGCCTGCGGCGATGGTTTGTGGATTGGCTTCACGCTCCATGATCGGCGCCTCGCGGTAGCGTGTAGGCCCGTTGCCGAACATGCCGTACTGGCTGCGAGTGAAGTCATACAGCGAATAGGAGTCCTGCTGCGGATTATTCGGTATGCCATAGGCCTGAATGTTGTATTGGGCGCCCGAGCGGAACATCTCGCCGCTGTCATCCCAGGCGTCGTACAAGGCCGCGCCGAAGGTATCTTCGTCAATGTAATAACGGCGGGATTTCTGCGCGTGCCGCACACCTTCCTTGCGCTCAGCTGAAACAACCCAGGCGCGGTGCAGCTCCCAGCGCTCGCACGCCGGGTTGATGTGGTTTTCCATCAGCTTGGTGTCCATGTCGCAACCCCACTTCAACTCGTAGTTGCTGTAGGGCAGGAACATTTCCCTCTTGCCTTCCAGCGTCCAGCTGAAGCGATCCATTTTGCCGGAGAACAGAAAGATCTCGTCGTAGAAGGACACACTGCCGAACGCGGCATTGGGCGTGTCGTAGGAAAACTCTGGCGCTTTGCGGATGCGTCGCTGCCCAGTCGAATAGCTCCAGGCATAGCGATCATTCTCCACTGGGTCAAGGTGATCCCAATAACCGGAGGCGGTGCCCGCGGTGCGAGCCGGAGCAACGATGCGTGACCAGATCCGACTGGCAATTTTCGGGTCACGTCCTTCCACATCCAGTTGATAGAATGGTTTCTCACCGGTAGAGCGGTTGGTGTTGGTCAAGGTCACGCGACCCTGATTGACCACATAGGCGCTATGATTCCAGTCCCAACCGTTGATGCCTTGGTAGTTGAGTAGATAATTCCACATGGCCTGCTCGCCGCTCTGCGGAATCGGGAAGGGCAGCCCGCCACGGCAGGCTTCACTGACGGATAAACCGTCGTGCAGCGATTGGCAATCCGGGTTGCCCGCGTTATTCACAGTTGCCGCTAGAAAGGGCTCGGGGAACGCTGCCGTACGGTGGGTCGGGTAGATGTCCATGTAATAAGTATCCGGGTACTGCTTGAGCAGCTTCATTTGCCCGGCGGAGAGCTGGTCGGCGAATTCGTCGGCGTTCTCGGCGCTGATGCGAAACAGCGGCTCTTCGTCGGCGAACGGATTCGGCCAGGATCCGCCGGCTGGCTTCAGACTGGCGGGCACCTCCAGGCCGCCGGTGTAGGCGGGAATGGTACCGGCCTCATTACCTGCGGCTATCGCACCAAAGCGGGTAAGGTCCTGGCCCAGGTCATCGGCGGTCCATGTCTCGTTACCCAGCGCCGAGGTAGCTATGACCGCGAGCAAGCTGATTGCAATCTGATTCATCTTCATGGAGTACTCCCAATTTTATTGTTATGTCTGATGGTCGTTGGCCTAGAACGCAGTGCTCAGGGTCAACGATACCCAGTCACGATCGGAGAGGCCGATGCTGCCGTTACCCCCTACCACGGTGTTTCCAACGCCTGGCACATTGCGGTTGATGGTGTCGGAGCCATAGCCGATGTAAGACAGGCTGATGTCGTAGCGCTCGTCTAACACGCCTTTGATGCCCACCTTGAAGTTGTAATCGCCCTCGTTGCCACCGCCGGTGGCAGCATTGCCGGAAAGACCGTAGTTGATGCTCATAGGCGCGGAGATATTCCAGCCGGGCAGGGCGCCCAGCCACTGCGGGGTAAAGTTGATCGCCAGCCCGGCATAGTTGCGGGTAGCACAGCCCCAGTCCTTATCCTGGTTGACACAGCCGCCATAACCTTCGCCGCGGAACTGATCGGCATTCTCGGTGACTTTGTCCAGATGGCTATAGGCGACCTCGGTAATCAGCGAGCCGGTGTCCCAAAGCGGTGTTGAAGGCAGCAGCCAGAGCGCGTTGGCGACCATGTGCCAGGTGTCGCCTCGCGCGCCTTGGTTGTCTGCCAGATCAAATCGGCTGGATATCAGCGAAGCGTTTTCACGATAAGACAGGTCAACACCCACCGACGCACCGCCGAGTACCGGCCCCGCTGACCAGCTCAAGCCGTAGAGCTTGATGTCTTCGGCGTAAATATAACGGGCAGAGCTGGGCCCGGTTTGCAGGCCCCAGGGGGTGTAGTCATCAAACTCGCGGTAGAACGCGCTGATATCCGATTGCATGAAATCGAGGCTGTAACGCGCCATGACGCCCCAGTTGCCGCGGTTGTCGGGTTCTAGCGGGTCTTCAATGGGAAAGGCGAAGCCGGGGGCAACGGGCAAGCGGTCCGGGCCTTGCAGAGCCACGTCGGCGGAGGCCAGGTAGGTTCCGCCTTCAGGTGCGCGCGTTGAATCCCATTCAAGGAAATACTGTGCCGCGAGGGAGAGCCGATCAGTGACCTGGGCCTGGCCTGAGATTTGTGCCAGCGGCAGGAATACCTCGCGGGTTTCAGTGCCGGGATTTGCCTGAGCCTTGCGGCCATCCAAAGGGGCCTGTGAGTAGGAAACGGCATGCCCCGGAATCAGCAGACCGTTGCCCCAATAGAGCGTGTGACGTCCCGCACGCAGGCTGATCGGCGCATCGCCCAGATAAAACCGGGTGAACAAAAACGCATCGAGCAGCTCACCGTTCAAACCCTGGTGGTAGCGCTTGGTGTGGGATGAGTACCGATCACCGATATAGCTGCTGGTACTGGGTCCGGCAGGCGCACCTGGATAGTAGATGTTGCCGGGATTGGTCTCGATATCAGTATCGGAGTAGGCCTGATCGTACCAGGCCGCACCACTGATGCGCAGGCCATGGGTTCTCTTGTAAGCCAGCTCCAGCTCGCTCATCACATCCAGACGATTGGTTACCACGTCACCGCGATCAAACTTGTAGTTTGATTCGTCATAGGTGGCGTTGTTGCCCAGTGCGTTGTCGCGGCCTTCGGCGCGCACGCCCAGGTTGTAGCGAATGGTATTGTCCCAGCGGCCGCTCAGGTCGGGATTGCCGGTATCGAATTCTGCTGCCTGAATACTGCTCACACAGGCAAGCGAGACTGAGAGTCCTACAGCCTTGCTGAGTAATGACAACTCTGGCTTGAACATTGAGCTTCTCCGTAGATCTTGTTTTTATAATCTGACCGTTGTCAGTAAACTTCACGGGGGCGGAGGGGACAACGCGTAGGGCTATCGCTGAATTGTCTGTACCTATCGATGAACTGCGTTCGACGCTGAACCCGGCCAAGTTGCTGGGCGAAGCGAGGTCAGTAAGAGCAACCCGGCCTCGCCTTTTCAATAGCCAGCCTCAGCTCTTCTGTAACCAAGCATCCATAGCTTGCCAGACCTGCAGTCTTGAGGAAGCCATGTTGTGCATATGGGCGGCGCGGCCGATGAGAGTGACCGTGCTGTGAGAGGCGAGAGGATAGAATGCTGCTTCGCGCTGCGGGTCAGGGCTGACATCGACTTCGCCGTACAGCAGCATGACCGGGCAACCAATGGCCGCGGCTTCGCGCGTCACGGAACCAGGGGTAAGTGCAGCCAATGCGAGAGTTACAGGCGTCAGGCCGGCGTGCTGATCATCACGTTCGATCAGCTGCTCCGGCACATCAGGCAGGTGAAACAAGCCGCGCATGGGTTGCCGGTCAGTTGCGATGTAACCGCCCGCAGCAAGACTTGCTTGCACGCTGGCTACGTCAGTGTCGCCCAGCTCCAGAGGCAGGTTGCTCCAGCCCGCTACGATCAGCCGCTCAAAGGTGTGAAAGCATCCCTGTTGGTAAACTGCCAGCATTCCGCCCATGGAATGGCCCAACCCGGATAGCCGCAACGTGCAATACGGCGGTAGCTGCAGCCATTCGCCTTCCAACAGTCCAGCGGCGGTTTGCCGTGTGGCAAAGTCGCTGGCAGCGGCAATCATTTCCAGCGTTAATTGGTTCTCGGGTTGTGGCTTACTGCTGGCGCCCATACCGAGTGTGTCGACTGCCAACACCAGATAGCCGCGCTCGGTCATGTATCTGGCAAAGCTGTAAGAAGGATCCAGGTAATCAGGATGATAATAATCACTTGAACAACTGCCACCATGTAGGCACACCAGTAGCTCTACCGTGCCGTTGTTAGCGGTCAGATCATCTGCAGCAAAAAGTTGGCCAGACAGGGTGACGGGCGTGGAGTAGGGTGTGAGATGGCTGATGTTCCACGTCAGTTTGATTTTCTGCATGGTGAGGTCCTTTCAGGAAACAAAAAAAAGCCCTTCAGCGGCGTGGGCAACTGAAGGGCTCAGAGGGGCGATCAATTAACGCTGGGATTCACGCGATACGATCGCTTCGGGGTTGAGCTCGCGCTCGCTTCTGGCTTCGCTCAACACGCGATAACCACCGGTCATGCCGTCATTGATAATGCCGTACATGCCTTTGTTGAAATCAAATATGGTGTGTTTGACGATATAGGGAATGTCGTGATCATAGAACTGCACGCCACCCATCATCATTGAACGGTACAGCTCGCCGTTCTGATCCCAGGCATCGTAGAGACCCGCGCCGAAGGTATCTTCATCAAGGTAGTAGGTGCGCTTGCTGTATACGTGGCGCATGCCAGGCTTGAGCGTTGCCTCCACTTCCCAGACGCGGTGCTTTTCCCAGCGCTCGCATTCCGGATTGGCGTGCGCTGTCCGGAACTGGTCATCACAGTTGAAGTAGAACTTGTATTGATTGTATGGGATCAGCATTTCCTTGCGGCCAACCAATTTGAAATCAAACCGGTCCTGCACGCCGGAGAACATGAACAGTTCATCAAACAGTTCCAGGCCGCCCATACTGCCAACTGGCGTGTCGTAGTTGAATTCCGGGGCAAGCTTCACGCGACGTTGACCAGGCGTATAGCTCCATGCGCGTCGCGGCTGCGCAGTAGGATCGAGGAAGTCCATCAAACCTGTCAGTTCGCCGGCCTTGCGTGCTGGCGCTTTGGTCACGGAATAAACGCGGTAGAACAATTCCGGATCGCGGCCTGGGACGTCAGTCTGATAATAAGGCCGCTCGACAAAGGTTGCCTGGTTGGCTGTACGAGTAACGGAGCCGTTGCGGTCTACCACCCAAGTGTCGGACGAGGAGGTAGTGGTGCCGAACTTGCCGTCGTTGTAGCGCACCAGCAGGTTCCACATCATTTCATTGCCGTTCTGCGCCATGGGAAAGGGAATTCCGCCGCGGCAACCGGCTTCGAGCGCCAAACCTTCATTGTAGGTATTACAGGTGGTGGCATTCCGGATACTTGCGTCTTCCACTTCCTTTGGATAGGCCGCTGTACGGTGGGAAGGATAGATATCCATATAATATTCGGGATTGCGCTGCAGTACTTCCTTCTGACCTGCGCTCAGCAGATCGGCGTACTCAGCCATGTTCTCTGAAGTAATGCGATATAGAGGCTGCTCGTCCTTGAACGGATTAACCCAGAAGCCGCTGTCTGGTTGGAAGCCTTCAGGAGCGTCGCGCAGTCCGCCTTCATAGGGGGGAATCGAACCGTCCGCATTGCCTGCTTGAATGGCTCCCACCGCCGTCAGGCTTTGCCCTAACTTCTCTGCCTCTTCGGGGCTCACAGCCGCGAAGGAGGCGGCAGATAGTCCGCCCAGTAACAAACCGATAGCAATATTCAGTTTCATGAACGTTCTCCGTTATTGATGTTGTTAGAACGAGAATTGCTGGAGCAAAGCCGGCCATAGGTGGAGCTGGACTGACCCAGAGCTCCGCGACCATCGCAAGTGTTCCATGATTGATTGGGGGTGGTGATGGGAAAGCGTGGGCTGCACTGGCTGAGCAGCGGCTGAAAAGACGCTGTTAAACGTGCTGACCATGACAAGCGTCCGGAATGATCCAGATCTGTGCTCATTTTTCTGTCCTTTTATTTTTATTTTCCAGCGGCTAATGCTTTTAACGCAGCGTAGAAGGACGTCGGATAAGTCATTCGAACTGTCAGCAATGCCTGAGTAAACCGTAGCAGAGATCTTTGTTTAATTCCATATGCAGATTAATATTCTGCAATAAGAATTGTAAGTGCTATGGTAAAAACGCACCTGTTGGCGAAATCGGTAAGCAGTGCCAATCGTTTTACTCAGGGTAAAACGGTTGCGCAGCACCTGGGCGAGCTTTGTTATAGGGTGCTCACCAGCTTGAAAAAGGGATGCAACGATGAATAACAACAAGACTGATTTTGACGTAATTATCGTTGGTGGCGGCACCAACGGCCTGTCGGCGGGCTGCTATCTCGGCCTGGAAGGGAAGAGGACGCTGGTGCTGGAGGCGCTCGACAAAGTGGGTGGCATGGCATCGTCGGGGTATCTGATCCCTGAAGCACCCGAGCATCTGGTACACCCCTGCGCTCTGGACATGATGTCGATGCGTGTTCATTCCCACATTCCCCAGGAACTGGACCTTGAGCGCCACGGATTCAAGTCCATCGAGCTGGCGCCAGGGTACGTGTATCTGCACCCGGATGGGAGCTCGCTGGTGTTCTGGCGAGATCGGCTGAAAACAGCTGCGGAGATCAGGCGCTACAGCAAGAATGACGCTGAGGCGTTTCTGGAGTTCATGAACGTTATCGACATGTTCCTAGAAATTGCTCTCCCAATGATGCGCGTTGATCCGGCGAAATTGAACTTCGGGACCAAGCTGAAAGTGATAGGCAGCGCCCTGAAAAATCGTAAGCTCAAGCCTGAATTGATGGGTCTGCTGACCGGCTCCGCGCATCAGGCAGCACGTGAACGCTTCGAGCACCCGGTCACCATTTCCGCGATGTGCGCCCTGACTGGATTGGCCGGAGATATCACCGCTGATGGCGGCGGTATCTACTATGCCTTGCTGGGCTTTCTTCACCGCTTTGGTGTTGGTCGGGTGCTCGGCGGGATGCAGCAACTGAGCAATGCCATGCGCTCCAGGCTCGAAGAGCTGGGCGGGCAGGTCATTACCTCTGCAACCGTGACGGAAATCGTCTCCAGCCAAGGAACGGTGAAAGGCGTCAAGCTGGCCGATGGACGCGAGTTCACGGCTCGCTCGGTCATCGCCGGCTGCCATCCTAAAGTGGCTTTGGAAATGGTGACGGCTGGCGAAATGCCCAGGCACCTGCTCACCCGTATCGCCATGGCGCCAGCCAACGCCAAGGGCTCAGGGCCGCTCAAGGTGGATGTGGCGCTGGACGGTCAGATTTCCGTGCCGCGCTTCGAACAAGCCCGGGGCGACGGCGTCGACCTGCGCAAGACCTGCCTGCTGATCGGCACCGAGGAAGCCGTGCTGGAAAGCTTTAGCGCCTGCGCCCGGGGTGAAGTACCTACGCTACCGTATATCACCATGGCCACTCCAAGCGCTGCGGATCCTTCCCAGGCTCCGGCCGGCCAGGACGTGGTCTACATCTACCCGCCGGTCATGCCGGTCAACCCGAAAGCGGGCTGGGATAACATCAGGGAAGCTGTTGCAGATCAGGTCATCGATCAGCTCTCGGCCTATGTAGAAGGCATCAAGGGGCATGTCATAGGTCGGCGGATCGAAGCCGCGCCGGATTTTACCGCACGTCTGAACACGGTGAACGGATGTGTCGTGCATATCGACACCACCTCCATGCGCTCCAGCACCATGCGCCCGGCTCACGGGCTGGGCGGCGATACCCTGCCGGTCGCAGGCTTGTATCTGGGCAGTGCCGGCATTCATCCCGGTGGCGGCGTGAATGGCATGTCTGGCCGTCTGGCGGCCAAGCGCGTGGCCAGTTATCTGGCTAAGAATCCCTAACGATCAAATAACAAGAATTACATTGTTACCAGGAGAACATGCTATGCCACTCGCAGCTCAGGAACTTGATATCGAAGCCGCTTACCACGCGGTTTCGGATACCTATCTTGGATCGGACGTAGATATCCATGGCCTATGCCGAGACAAGCGCCACAACGAACCGGTGATGCAGGGCGACTTCGTAGACACCTACCTCAAGGTGCCGACCAACGCTGGCGCCAAGGCAGCCAAATGTGCAGTCACCTTGTTTAAGTACAAGGACATAATGGCGGTGCTGCGTGACGCTGACACCTTCACCAGCGGTTTCATCGCCGAGGGGCTTGGTGCGTTTTTTGATGGGCTGATCATACTGGCGATGGATGGCGAGCAGCACCGGCGCACCCGTGCGCTGCTGCAGCCGGTGTTCATGCCGCAAACCGTAAACGAGTGGCGCCCCGAGATCGATCGAGTCATCCGGGAAGAATTCCTGTTGCCCATGGTGGCAGACAAGAAAGCCAATCTAATGGACTTTGGTCTTTATTTTCCAATTCGTGCCATGTATGCGCTGATGGGTTTTCCTGCCGATGATCCGGAAAAGTTCAAAAAGTACGCGAGCTGGGCGTTGGCATTGGTGGCGGCTAACCAGATTGATCCGGAAAAGGCCAAGATCTATGGGCCTCTGGCCGGCCAGGCGGTAAAGAGCCTTTATGATGCGATCAAGGAGGTGGTTGTCAGCAAGCGCTCCGAGGGCACTCAAGGGAATGACCTGATCAGCCGCCTGATCAATGCCGAATACGAGGGCCGGGCATTGGATGATCATGAGGTGACCACCTTTGTCCGCTCGTTGTTACCGGCCGCAGGGGAAACCACCACCCGGACCTTCAGTTCGGTGATGACGCTGCTGCTGGAACGCCCCGAGTTGCTGGAACGAGTGCGCAATGATCGCAGTCTGATCGGCAAACTGATCGATGAAGCCGTGCGTTATGAACCGGTAGCAACTTTCAAAATTCGCCAAGCCTCAAAGGATGTCGAGATCGGTGGTGTTATGTTGCCCAAAGGGGCAATGGTTCAGTGCATGGTGATTTCTGCCAATCGCGATGAGGACGCCTTCGAGAATCCAGACGCCTTTGATCTGGACCGCAAGTCGCGACCGTCGCTGGGATTCGGATTTGGCCCGCACATGTGCATTGGCCAGTTCGTTGCCAAGGTAGAGTTGAACAGCGCGATCAACGGCATTCTCGATCTATTCCCCAATATCCGTCTTGATCCAGACATGCCCGCGCCGAAGATTGCCGGAGCGCAACTGCGCGGCGCAAAGTTCATTCATGCCGTCTGGGATTGAAACTCACGCCAGCCCCGCCTTGAGAGGTGAAGACCAATGAATAATGTTGATAACGTAGAGATCGAAAACTTCCTGCATGGGCAGCTCAAATGCTGGAACGCCGGTGATCGGGATGGCTTCTTTGAGCACTACCGAAAAATATCTCCCAACGGGCTGGATATCGAGTATCTGGGGCGGCCGATGATGGAGGGTTTCGCAGTGCTGGAAGGCATGTGGGACCAGCAGAACAGCAAATTCAGCGTGGAGGTTGCGTTGTCGATCATTGCCGCCAATGAGGCGGCTTGCCACCACAGAAATGTGATGCGCGATGGTGGCGGTGTGATCGAAACCATTGAGTTGTACAAGTTTGAGGAGGGCAGGACGCTAGTACGCTACTTCATCAAGCAGTGACGGGCCGACAGCTTGCCGCCAAGCAACCGCAGTAACGCTGCGGTTTCTCCGTGTCTGGTGCCATGTGGCGCGCGATTCCTGCGCGCAAATGCACAGCTCAGGCCTGCTATGATCACCGCGGGCGTTTTTATTCGAGCCAATCCCGATCGAGGCCGAGCAATTCCCATCCAGGATAGTCCCTATGAACAAACAACTCTTGGAGAGCTGGCGCATTGAAGCGCGTCGGCAACTTGTCTCACAGCGCGGCTTGAACGTCTGGCCGCACGATGAACCAGATGATCTGGAGCAAATCCAGCAGATCCGTGAATGGCTCGACAGCCTGCCGGAGCCCGTGGTGCTGCAGCACCCGCTGCACCCCCTGAAAATACGGGTGGCCAGGGGTTTCAGCCCGCGCATGGCTTACTACTTTGCCCTGGGTGATTACGAGGAAGCGGATCTCGAGTTGATCGAGAAGATGATCAGGCCGGGGGACAGGGTGCTGGAGTGTGGCGGCGGTGCGGGCATCACCGGTTCGCTGGCGGCTCGCTGTTCGGGTAATCCGGTCACCATCGTCGAGCCCAACGAGGTCATGCATGAAATCATCCGCCAGAACGTCCAGCTTAACGGGCAGGAATGCCGACTGATTACGGCGGCGGTGGTGGCCGACGCCTATGCAGGCGATACGCTGACCCTTCGCGTGCAGGATGAATACTGGTGGAGTTCGGTGCTGGATCATGGTTCGGGCACGCCGGTGCAGACTGCGGTCGCGAGGATTTCCGATCTACTGGCAAGCATCTGCCCCAGCGTTCTGGTGCTGGATATCGAGGGCGCGGAAGTTGGACTGTTGCCTGCAAAGTTGCCCGATGATCTGCGCTTGATCATGGTCGAGTTGCATACACCGGATATAGGCGATGAGGCCACCGTCAGCGTGGTCAACACAATAATGGGTCAGGGTTTCTGCCTCTGCCATGTCAGGTCCCAGACCTGGGTGTTCGAGCGATCTCAAACCATTTCAGGTTGAGAGGGCCGGGATTGGAATGCGCTTGCCGAGCGCAGCGTCAACAGGGTAAGGGATGCCACTATTGCCGCGACCAGCGAATACATGATGACCGGGTCGTAGTTTCCGTACTGGGTGTGGATGTAGCCGAAAAAAGCCGGAGACATGCCCGCCACGATAGTGACCAGACCCAGATGTAATCCAAAGATGCGCGCGTAGTCTTTCATGCCGAAATAGCGGGCCATGAGAAAGGCGGCTATATCAAATTCCGCGCCTGCGCTTAAACCTATGCAGACAGTAGCCAGGACCAGCAGGGCAGTAGACTCTGGCCCCGTCACCAGCAAGATAAGACAACCTATGGCCGGGGTAAACAGCGCAGCGGCGGAAATGGCGATGGGCGAGTAGTGATCAAGCAGGTAGCCAACCAGCAGCCGCCCGATGATGATTGATGCGCCGAAGGCACTGAAGATCTGGCTGGCCGAAAGTGCAGGTACGCCTTTGTCCTGCAGGTAAGGCACCATCACCGTGACCATGGCAACGATAAGCGATACGGACAGGATGAGTGATAGGTTGCATATCCAGAAGGTCCGGGATTTACGCGCTTCGACAAAGGTGAATCCGGTCGCCGCCAGCGGGGCTGTGCGAGCTTTTCCTTGAGCGCTTTGGGGCTCGGCTGCCGGGAGTTGCAACCACAGCAGCGCCATCGGCAGCGTGGTCACCAGGGGCATCACCGCCAGCAACAAAAAGCCTGCCTGCCAGCCCCAGCGTTCCATGCACCAGGCCAGCAAGGGCGGAACGATCAACGCCGCCACACCGGTCCCGCTCAGGATGATCGCCAGCGCCAGCCCACGGTTGCGCTCGTACCACAGGCTTATGAGTTGGGTCCAGGTGATGGCAATAGTTCCCAGGCAAAGCAGCGGCATGGTGAAAAACGCGAAATACAGCCAGGCGATATGGCCATTGAGCTGGGTCAGGGCGGCATAACACAGAACCTGCAGAATGACCGAGACAATGGCCACACGGCGCAAACCGAAGCGCGCATACAGCCATCCGAGCAACTGCGAGGCGACCGCCACGCCGGCGAAAAGAAAGGTAATAGAAGCCTGAAGTTCGCCACGGCTCCAGCCAAAGGCTTCCTGAAGCGGGATAACCATAGTGCCGAAACCGTAGAGCAGGGCCGCACTCATACTAGTAACAACGCCAAATACGCCGAGAATCAGAAGTCGCCAGCCCAGGCGGAATTCGGTGAGATCAAGCATTGGTTGACGTGACAGGTTGTGGTGGGACATTTTGCAACTCCTACGGCACCTGCGCCTGCATAAAGCCGGCGCGCGATCAGCATTATTTTTATGTTTGTTTTTATGATTTTTTAAGTAATTCTTCGATCTTGGGTAAAGCGACCATGGTGGCTCCGCCATCCACCAGCAGCGAGGTGCCGGTGATGTAACTTGCCTCGTTTGAGGTAAGGAACAACACTGCCGAAGCGATATCAGCCGATTGCCCCAATCGGGGAACCGGAAAATGTTCCGCCAGCAGGTGGGGTAGCTCCTCGCCCAGGGTGCTTATCATGTGGTCCGTGCCGATCAGGCCCGGCTCCACCACGTTGACCAGAATATTCAGTGCACCGAATTCGACGGCTAGCCCGCGGGCAAAGGCATTCATGAAGGCTTTGCTTGAGCCGTAGGGGATCAGCGTTGGGGTGTACTTGCGGTTGGCCTCGCCAGAGGAAATGAAGATGATGCGTCCCTTGTTCTCCGCTTTGGTGAGGTACGGCGCGGCATCCTTGGCCAGCCAGAACAGGGACTGGATATTGCTGCGTACCAGATGATCGAAGGTCTCGTCCGGCATCTCGGTGATCAGCCCGTGGGCCGTATCCGCTGCGCAGTGAACCACAATATCCAGCTGGCCGAAGTGATCAATGGCACCTTCTACCATGGAATTTATCGCTGCCCGGTCGGCTATATCGCCGCCGACCAGGGCCGCTTCACGGTTCAGAACTTTTATCTGCTCGACCGTCTCTTGCCCGTATTTCGGGGTTCTTGCTGAGACCACAACCTTGGCGCCTTCCGCAGCGTAGGCCAACGCGATGGCTCTGCCCATGCCGCGCCCGGCGCCTGTCACCAGAACAACCTTGTCTTGGAATCTCATGTGTTGCTCCCGCAGTGTCGAGTCGAGTTGCCTGCCTGCCTGCAAAGCAGGCAGGCATGAAGCCGCGCTACAGATCAGCGCCCCGCACATTACGGGCTGTGCCGTTGCGACGGTCGGACTCGCCCCAGGCCAGCCAGCGGTCTGGTTCGCGCTCATCGCCCACTCGACGCCAGCGTCCTTCTTGCTGGGCGGTGATCGGAAAGCCGCCAACGAAATCGATCATTTCGCCTTTAGGTGCAGGAAGGAATTCCCATTCTTCCTCACCGTCCAGGATGATGCGCGCCGAGTCGAGAAAGTAACTACCGTCCTTGTGCATCGCCAACCCTTCAATATCGGTCGTGGTGCGTATTTCGCCTTTTTCATTCATGAAAATGGCGTAGCCAAGGTGTTCATGACCGACCATGAAGGAGCCCGAGTCCCAGGTGCCGTCCTTGTAGATGGTCACGAATGACCACCAGATCACGTGCATCTTGTTGTTTACCACCAGGTCCTTCTTGAAGTGAATGGCGCCGCCCTCGGCCATGTAGAACTGGTCCAGCGCCATCGCGCCCTTCACTGGACGGCCTTCACAGGTTCCCGAAATATCCCAGAGCTGGGAGACGTAGAAGGTGCCCCATTCAACGCCAGGCAAGTACCACTGCAGGCCAGGCCCAAGCAATTTGCCTTCCAGCTCAAACAGGCCGTCCTCCTTCCAGGTAAGCTTTTCGCTCGACGCGGTGATCTTCCATGAATTGCCCGGCTCGTCAGGCTGGTTGGTCCAGGTGACAGTGTCGCCGTCCAGCGTCTGCACCGGAATGGGCGTGGGTGCCTGGGCTGCCATGCGCTCATGATCCATGCGCAAATGCTGACCATCGATGTGGTTGGTTTGATAGATGAACTTGGTCGGATTGGGCGTGCCGTTGGGCGCGAGCAGCGAGCGCACGAAAGAATAGATGTTGCCCTCTTCGTCGCGCACCGAGCCAAAGGGAGAGCTCTTGCTTAACTGCAGGCCGAAGAACCCTCGTTCACCGGCCATCGCTGGCCCGGTTACCTTGTGGGGGCCAACCAGTTGCTGATAACCAAAATCGCCTCGTTCAGGAATCGTTGTAAAAGTTCGCATAGCATTCTCATTGTTTTTGGATGACTTTGGGGGGTTAGGTTATCGCTGGCTGTAACGCGATACGATTGACTCGGGGGCCATATTTCTCTCGGGGAGAGGTGTGGGATCAAACTGATAACCGCCTTTCAACCCATCGTTGATCACGCCATACATTCCTTTGTTGAAGTCATAGATCACGTTTTTAACGTTATAGGGGATGTCCAGATCGTAGAGTTGCACACCGCTGAGGAACATAGACCGGTATAGGCTGCCTTGCTGGTCCCAGGCGTCATACAAACCAACGCCAAAGGTGTCTTCGTCCAGGTAGTAGGTACGCTTGGCATACACGTGCCTGCTGTCTGATTTGAGGGTCGCTTCTACTACCCATACACGATGCAGTTCCCAGCGCTCACATTCAGGGTTCGCATGCTTATCGAGCATCTGTTCCTCCTGACCACAATCGAAATAGAACTCGTAGGCGTTATAGGGAATGAACATCTCCTTACGGCCGACCAGTTTGTAGTCAAACCGCTCCTGGCTGCCGGAGAACATCTGTAGTTCATCGAACAGCGTGACGCCGCCCTGACTGGCGACCGGCGTATCGAAAGCGAACTCCGGTGCCAGTTTGATGCGGCGCTGCCCAGGGGAATAACTCCAGGCCCTGCGGGGCTGATCTATGGGGTCGAGAAAGTCAGCTAGAACGGTTACTTCGCCTGCACGGCGGGCTGGGTATCGGTTAAGAGAGAACACCCTGGCGTACATTTCGGGATTGCGGTCGTCCTGGTCCACCTGGTAGTAGGGCATTTCTTCAAAGGTTTGCTGTTCGGCAGCCTTGGTCACACTGCCGTTGGAATCGATAATCCAGCTGTTGGATGAAGCAGTAGTCGAATACCCAGAGCCAATCTTGTAACGCAGTTGCTGGTTCCATAGCACTTCGTTGCCCGACTGGGGAATGGGAAAGGGCAGGCCGCCACGGCACGCGGCATCCACAGCCAGCCCGTCTTTCTTGGTATTGCACTCGGTGGCATTGCGAATGGTTGCTTCGACGACTTTCTCTGGATAAGCAGCAGTGCGGTGGCTGGGAAAAATATCGAGGTAATAGTCCGGATTGGTTTGCAGCAGATGTTTCTGTCCGGCGCTTAAATTGTCGGCGTATTGGTCCATATTGCTGGCGTCGATACGAAACAGCGGTTCCTCGTCTTTGTAGGGATCAACCCAGAATCCCGAATCAGGCTCAAAGCCTTCAGGCGCTGTGCGCAGTCCTCCGGTATACGCCGGAATGGTGCCTTCACTATTGCCTTCCTTGATGGCTCCCCAGGGGGTCAGGCTGTCTCCGAGTTTGGCTGCTTCTTCGGGGCTGACCGCTGCCAGGGAAAATGTCGAGATGCCACTCAGGGCGATACACATCATCAGTCGGTTTTTCATTACGGCTCTCCAGCTTTTTATTTTTGTGCATGTTCAGTGCTCTGCCGCCATTTCTTTCCGTGAGTCTGTACGGTGAATTCAACCTAGCAGAGCCATATTGATTTATCCACAATACAGAATTTCATTCTTTAGCAAGAATTTCGATATTGGCGTAATTGAAGGTTTGAGAGGTTTTTGCTGGAGCTTTGATGTTTTGCTGTAGCCCAATGCTGCTGCGGCTCGCAGAGGGCAGCGGCGCTCTCTAAAGGTGTGTGAATCGATTGAAGAGAGGGCTATAAATCGTTTTACCCTGGGTAAAACAAAACCATACCGAGAGGCTTTGGTCAGCGCGCGGATGAGAGCGTTGCCAGAGTAAGAATCATGACCCTTCGGGGGGGAAGGGGTGGACGTCTAGATGTCCGAGCCCTGCGAAATCAGCAAATTCTGCCGGTTTGCCAGTATGTGAATCAACAGGCCGCTACCCGACAGCAGCAACATGACGCCGGTCAATGGAACCGCGCTGGGCATGCTCCAGATACTCACCGCCGCCGCTCCACAGGTACCCAGCAGAAACTGAATACATCCCATAATGGCAGAAGCAGAGCCTGCCCGATGGCCTTCGTTGGCCATGGCAAGGGCAACCGCATTGGGGCTGAGCAGCCCCATCGAAGTCATGTAGATAAAAAAGCAGACCATAAGCAAGGGCAGGGAGGCGACGCCCGTCAAGGTAGCGACCAGCCCTACCAGCGATGCTGCGGCAGGGACTATGATCACGTATTTCAGCATGGTCGCGGGGCCGAAGCGGGCGACCAGCCGTGCATTGAACTGCGAGCCGGCGATCATGCCAAATGCATTGATTCCGAAAAACCAGCCGAAGTGCTCTGCGGGTACGCCATACAGTTCGATGATGACGTACGGCGAGCCTGCCACATATGCAAACATGCCACCAAAAGGTAGGGAGCCTATCAATACGTAGGTCATGAACTGGCCGTTACCCAGCAGGTTCGCGTAGCGGCGAAAATTGCCGACAATACCCAAACGTTCGGCTGTGTGCCGTGACAGTGTCTCACGCATGCTGAAATGCATGCTTACCAGCAGGATCAGGCCGGCACCGGCGAGTACCGCAAAGATCCCTCTCCAATCCATTACCATCAAGAGCAGCCCGCCGATGATGGGAGCCAGAATGGGTGCCAGACCGAGTGCCAGCATCAACATAGAGAACGCCCACGCAGCTTGTGCTGTGGTCGTACGGTCACGAATAACGGCGCGGCAGATAACTACCCCAGCGCTGCCGCCGAGCGCCTGAAAAAAGCGTGACGCGGTGAGGGTGGTCAGGTCATTTGCCAGCATGCAGCCGATAGACGCAGCAATATAAAGTACGAGGCCGAAATACAACGGCGGCTTGCGTCCATAGCGGTCGCTCAGGGGGCCGTACAGTAGTTGCCCCAGTGACATGCCGAGCAGAAAAATCGCCAGTGTAATCTGTACCTCTGCGGACTCGACATCCAGGCTGCGCGCGATTGATGGAAACGCGGGCAGGTACAAGTCAACCGACAGCGGTGAGAGAGCCGTCAACATCGCAAGCAGAAACAACCAGCCTGGGAAGAATGGCGCTTTTTCACTCTTACTCATGGATGGTGACTCCAACGCAGCGATTCAGAGGGGCATGCAGGGCGAGCGGGCTCGAAATACTACGATAGCGACGGTAAACCCCTTCAACTTTGCAGGTATCAAGGGTCACCAAGATCAAGCGATTAACTGCGGTGAGCGACTTCCCAGGCTTTCAAGTCAAAATCAGGTTTCCTGGCTTCGCGCGGGGTCAGTTCTGGCGGACGAGACAAGAGTTTCTTGCCGGCAAGATGATCCCCCGGGCGGTTGCATGACTCGACTGCCACCAGTTGATCCCTACGGAAGCACAGCACGGAGAACTGGTCCGTCTCCATTGAGCCCAGTGTCACCGTGCTGTCGTAACCGGTAGATAGCCCAACAATCTGCAGTTTCAGATTGCCCTGGTCGGTCCAGAACCAAGGCGTAGAGATAAACGGTGCCGCTTTACCCAGCAGCCTGGCCGATACCGATCTTGCTTGGTCCATCGCATTGGGAACAGATTCTATACGGGTATGCTCGCCTTGGTTATGTATGCAAGGGAAACAGGCAACATCACCAATCGCGGAAATATGCGGATCATTGGTTAAAAGGTGGGCGTCGACCTTGATGCCATTTTCGATTTCCAGGCCAGCTTCAGTCGCCAGATTAATGTTCGGAATGACGCCGATGCCATAAACGACCAAATCGGCGGGAAGCACTTCGCCGTCGGCCTTTTCCACTCCGGTTACCTTGCCGTTTTCTCCGATGATCTGATCCACTGCCTGGCTGAAGTGGAATTTAACGCCCCAGGACTCGTGTGCCTTGAGGAAAAGCTCGGACATCTGCGGCGAGATCGCTCTGGCCATGAGCCGCTCACCCCGATCAATCACCTGCACACTGGCTTCCTGCGCGGCAGCTACCGCTGCGAATTCCAGGCCGATAAAACCGCAGCCAATCACAACCACATTCCTGGCTGCCTTGGCCCTGGGTGCCAGCGCATCGGCATCGGCCAGCGTTTTGATGCCGAACACCCCTTCAAGGTGTTCGCCTGGAATCGACAGTGCGCGATTGTGGGCACCTGTCGCAAGTACCAGGTGGTCATATTCCAATGCTTTTTCGCTCTCAAGCACCACACGCTGGTTCTGCCGATCAATCAATACTGCTTTATCGTGGATCAAGTCGATCTGCTGTTCATCAAAAAAAGCGGCAGGGCGAAAAAGCAGATTCTCTGCCTTGATTTTCCCCAGCAGATAAGCTTTGGACAGTGGCGGACGCTGGTACGGCAGCCCAGGTTCATCGCCCACCAACGAGATTTTTCCGGCGAATCCGCCTTGGCGCAGTGACGCGGCGACTTGAAAGCCTGCCTGGCCTGCACCGATTATTACAACTGACGTAAGCGTCATATCTGCTCCTGTGCAATCAGTACTGGGACTCGGGCAAACGCAGCACCATACCGTCCATATTGTCCTGAATAGTCAGTTGGCAAGTCAGGCGGCTGTTTTCCTTGCGTTCGTTGGCGAATTCCAGCATATCCAGCTCGGAGCCCTCGGCTGCGGGCACGGCACCCATCCAGTTATCTTCTAGAAACGCATGACAGGTGGCGCAACTGCAGGCGCCGCCGCAATCAGCCTGGATACCAGGCACCATAGCGTTCAAGGCAGCTTGCATTATGGATTGCCCGACCTCTGCGGTCACCGCGTGTGGGGTACCGTTGTGTTCTATGAACGTAATTGTTGGCATCGATATTCTCCAGTGAATCAGTGTCAGGCTGCTACAGGATTGGCTACGTGCGATTTTTCAAACTGCGGTGCCCGGCCTAATGTCAAAAGCATCAGAGGCCCTATAACCGAACAGGCCAGACAGTAAATGAGCATCAAGTTATAAGATCCGGTCTGGCTAAGAAACGCTGCAAACAGCAAGGGCGCTGCAGCCGACGTGGCGGTCAAAAGGCCAATGTGAAAGCCAAACAGACGGCCATATTCCTTCAGTCCAAAATATCTGGCGATAAGAAAGGCGGCGATATCAAGTTCAGCACCGGCCCCAAAGCCAATTGAAATAGCAGCCAGCAATAGCAGAGTAAAGTCCGTGGTACCGCTTAGCAAAATGATGCAGCCGAATGCAGGCATGGCCAGGCTCAAGGCAGAAATGCCTGGGGGCCAGACCCTGTCCAGCAGATACCCTACCAATACTCTGCCGAATACCAGCGACAGACCAAAGCCACTGAATATAAGGCCAGCTTCCTCAGCGGAGAGGCCCAAGTCACGCAGGATTGGCACAGTGTTGGTAACCATGCCGATAACCACTGAAATGACCAGTGCCAGCGCGATATTGCAGATCCAGAACTTTTTCGAGGTGAAACCTTCTTTGAAGGTCATGCCGGTAATGCTGCGTTGAGCCGCCAGCTTGTCTGCTTCACTCTCGTGAGCCTTTGGCTGGGGCACTGAAAACCAACAGAGTGTCAGCGGCAACAGCAGCAGCAGATTGATCAGAGCGAGAATAATAAACGCAGCGCGCCAATCCCAGGTACTGATGCCCCAGGAGAGCAGGGGGGGAATCGTCGCTGCCGCCAACCCGGTGCCGGATAATCCGATAGCGAGCGCCAAGCCCCGGTTTTTTTCAAACCACATATTAAGCAACTGCGTCCAACTAACTGCTAGGCAGCCGATACTCAGAATAGGGATAAGCACAAACACCAGATAAAGGGTCCAGATAGACCCACCAATCTGAGTAGCGGCAAGATAGCCCAGCACCGTCAGCGACATTGAGACGCTGGTGACCTTCTTCAGGCCATAACGCAGGTTAAGCCAACCGACGACCTGCAACGCAATTACGGCGCCGACGAACAGGAAGGTAATCGCTATCTGCAATGCACTCCGGCTCCAGCCGAAAGTTTCCTCAAGCGGGACCACGAGCGTCCCAAAACCATAGAGCAGGGATGAGTTGATGCTGATGCCGATGCCAAGCATCGCCAGAATCAATATCCGCCAACTGGTGCGAAATTCACTTGTATCAATGGCAGCGCTGTTGCCGGAAGTGTTCATGTTTGCCGTCCTTCATTGTTTTTATGTCTCCAGTTGGAGTGTTGTAGCCGCGCCTATGCGAGGAGCGTTTATCACGCAGCTTCCAATTTCTGGATATAGAACTATATACTGACATCAGAATATTGCATGAGCGTGATGATGTCCATACCGATTATCCGCTTCATGCCTACAACAAAAATAGTGATAAGGAATGCTCAATGCTATTGCTCAGCCGCCTGTCCATGGGCGTAAAACTGATTCTTGCCCCAGCTCTGATTGTGTTACTACTTGTTGCGATTTCTGCGGTTGCGTACGACGGGCTTAACCGTCAACAACGAGTTTTACAGCAAATTGAACAAGTGCGTTTCAGTCAGTATCAACTTGCTCTGGATATTTCTGCGGCGTCTCAGGCGGCGATGGTCGGTTCGTACGCGGCAGTGGTGCAGTTGATTCAGGCACAGGGCAACGTCTCGCAGGAAGAAATGCAGTTCTATGTCGAAGATATGCAGGCCAGCGTATCTGATATGCGCACGAGCATTCGTCTTGGTCTCGAGGGTACGGCAGCGTTAAGCGAAGAGGAGCATGCTTCATTCACCACCCTCAGCGAACAGTCGGAGGCGTTTGCCGTAGGCGTCGGTGAGCTGGCGGAGGCAGTCCTGGAAAACCCCTATCAAGCTCCTTCGCAGCTGGGTTACGTGCGTGCAGACTACAACCGCATGTTGGGTTTGTTGAATATTTTCATGGAGGACCAAAAGGCGCTCTCCAGCCTGTCCTTCAATGATGCGAACGAAACGGCTAACGCGGTGACACGAGCTTTGGTTATTGCAGTAGTGACTGCGATGGCAATAGCGCTGTTGGTCGGTTTGCTAATGCGTCATCAAGTGCTGAAATCCATTCGCGGCATTGAGCGCGCCGCAGTCAAATTGCGTGATGGTGATTTAACCCATCGTGTTGCGGTGATAGGCAAGGATGAGATTGCACAGACGGCCATTGCTTTCAATGCGCTAATAGACAGCTTGCAGTCCGCCGTCCGGCAGGTGACACGTGTTGCTGGCTCGGTGGGTACGTCTGCTGATGAGTTGGTTGCAACATCTAATCAGGTGGCGCAAGGGGCTAACGAGCAAGCCAGTGCCGCCACGCAAACGTCATCTACCGTTGAGCAGATGAGCATTGGGCTGGCGTCAATTTCATCACATGCGGCCAGCCTGCATACCTCGGCACAGAATAGTCTGCGTGGTGCTGAAGCAGGTCGTGCAGCCCTGAGCCGTTTGCTGGACGAAATCGAGCGGGTGCGTCGAGCCTTTGCTGCAATTACCTTGTCAGTCGGTGATTTTGTTTCCAGTACCACCGCGATCACCGATAGCATCAATCGGGTCAAGGAGCTGTCTGCGCAAACCAACCTGTTGGCACTGAACGCAGCGATAGAGGCGGCGCGCGCGGGTGAGAGCGGCAGAGGCTTCAGCGTTGTAGCTGACGAGGTACGAAACCTGGCTCAACGCTCGGCAGTGGCAGCCAATGCGATTAATGAACTGACTGACGCGTTGGAAAGTCAGTCAGGCAATGTTCAGAGGGTACTGGATGAGGGGGCTGCCGCGCTGGACAGTAGTCAGGCTCATTTGGATTCGTTGGAGAGCGTGCTGTTGGAGGCTTCCAGCTTGGTGGGTGCCTCAACTCTGGGCGTAAGCGAAATCGCCTCAGCGGTGCAGGTGCAGAATGAGGGTGGAAAGGAAATCAGTTTCGGTATTGAGCGAATTGCAAAAATGGCCGAAGCAGGAGACCTGATCTCCCACCAGGTTACCGCCGCGGTGGCTTCTTTGAAGGAACTGGCTGAAGAGCTGGAGTTGTCCGTCGGACACTTTCGCACTTGAATGATCTGCACAACCATAAGGACAATTCTCATGTCGCTGCGCCAGTTGCTCTTTGTTTCAGTTTTCTGTCTGGTAGTTACTTCCCCTGTTCAGGCTGATCAGGGCATCAATGATAGGTTGCTGATCCACGAGATGCGCTCACTGGCTTCCTCGATATGTTCCAACGTGCTGGTATTTTATAACCAGAATGGCAGTCCCTTTGTCGAGCAGAATCGGCAAAGCTATCAGCAGAGTCTGGTAAAGCTGGAGGGGCTCTCCTCCCAGCTCAACCGTCCGATAATTACCGAGCATGTGCGCACGTTGGTTGCCAGCGTTGACGATACCTCAGAGCTCCCCCAGTCGGGGGCAGCGTTAAGGGCCACTGCGCCCGGATTTACTCTTTGGTTGTTGCCCGTTGTCGAATCGCACTATCAGTTGCAGTCTGATCTGGATGCGCTATATAAAGCCACCGAACCTAATGCGGACGGAAAAGCTGACGTAGGGTTACATACCCTCAGTCAGCGCCTGAGCGAGCTTATGGTCGGCTATCAGGTGGCTGCGTTCAGTCGACTGGGTGCAGAACAGTGGGTGATGGCGGAGGAGGCAGTGATTGAACACGATCAAGAGGTTTTGGCGTTGTTTGAGCGTCTCACCGTAGACCATCCAGATATATCGCCAGCCGTTGAACGCTCCCATAGATACTACACCTTCACCAGGCCGCTGTTATTGAACCAGACAGGCAACTGGGCTCCGAATGCAGTGGAGCGTTTTCTTGCTCTTGCGTTGGGTGAGCTGAATCACTTGTCTGTCGAGTAGGAGGCCAGTCTATTGCCGCGCAGGTTGATTGGCCGGCCATACGCCATTGTTTAACAGCGCATCAAAAGCCGTGCTCATCTCTGCGGCGTTGTGCGGGTAGTCATGTCGAACCCACCAGAGCCAGAGCCCCAGCAGAGCTCCGACAAAGCAGCGTACGGTGGCTTCGCGGCTTAACTCTTCTGCAATGCCAATCTGATAGCGGCAATAGTGTTCGCGCACCTGAACAATCAATATATTTTCCAGGTGAGCCAGGATGATTGCCTGGGAAGGACTGTTGAAAAAAGCAGTAGTCAGTGACGCATGTTGCTCCGTGGCTGTAAATAACCAGTTAGCGACATCCAGGACAGCAACGGGTGCTCCCGACACCATGACTGTGCGAGTTGTTGGAAGGCCGATGCTTTCGTAGCCAGCCACTAGCAGATCTTCCTTGTCACGAAAGTGCGCGTAGAACGTGGACCGAGCTATCCCAGCGGTATCCAGCAGTTCCTGAACCGTAATATCGCGAAAGTCCTTTTCCAGTGCGAGTTTGTACATAGTGCCGAGCAGCCGGTCGCGAGTGTGCTGGATTCTGAGTTTGTGGCGATCCTCCGGCGCATTCGGCGGGTCACCATTGGGGCGGTCTGGATGGCGCTTGCTCATACCTTTTTCCACGGGAACGATGAATTGTTATGCCCGTGAGACTGCCACAGCCGGTTTGGCCTGGGCAAGATAAAGCCTGATTGGCATTCTCTGGTGTACACCGAACGGATATCAAATTCTGTCCGTTGTAGCTCGGTTGCGTGCAGACCTACACTCCCAGCTTCAGCAAAAGAACAACGGATAAAAACAATGAATACCGACCATATTGCCGCTAACCATGGAACGGGCTGCAGGGTGCCTGCGTTTGTTCCCGCCGCCCAGATATCACAGCCCGATTTTTGGACTGATAAAGCACGGGAACAGTGATCATGAATGAAAGCTACGACTACATCATTGTTGGAGCGGGTTCGGCCGGCTGCGTGATGGCGAACCGACTCTCGGCCAACCCTAGTATTTCGGTACTGCTGATCGAAAGCGGTCCGGAGCACACCAGCCCTTTAATCGCGATGCCGCGAGGCATAGGCAAGTTGTTGATGCCGGGCAACCCGCACGTTTGGGATTATCAGGCGTCGCGGGGAGAAGGCATGGCCACGGAGCTGTGGCTCAAGGGTAAGGCTATTGGCGGTTCCAGCTCGGTGAATGGGATGGTTTACGTGCGTGGCGCACCTGCCGATTATGACGCCTGGGAGGCGCAGGGATGTGCCGGTTGGGGTTGGCGGGATATGGGCCGACAGTTTGTCGCGATGGAAGATCACCAGCTTGGCAGCTCCGAGTGGCGGGGTGTGGGCGGACCACTGAAGGTAACTGTGCACCCCTCGGGCGATGAGTTGTGCGATGCGATTATCGACGCTGCCGCCCACATCGGTACGGCGACCGTTGCGGATACCAATCATGTGGACTCGGTGACGCAAGGCGGGTTCGGCTATCAGCCGCAAACTACCTGGAAGGGGCAACGCTTCAGCGCGGCGAAGGCGTTTCTTGATCCAGTGCGTGCAAGGCCCAATCTGACGGTGCTGACGGGCACCCATGTACACCGCATACATTTTGAGGGACGCCGTGCCGTCGCGGTGCAGGTGCAAGAGAAAGACGGCGAGCGCCGCATCCGCTGCCAGCGTGAAGTGCTGCTATGCGCTGGCGCTATCGAGTCTCCAAAGCTATTGCAGCTATCTGGCATAGGGCCTGCTCAGCTACTGCATTCTCTGGGCATTCCGCTCATTGAAGATGCGCCGGATGTCGGACGTAATCTGCGTGAGCATGTTTATATCGCCGCGCAGTTCCGAGTCACCCGGGGCAGCTTCAACCATTGCTTCGCCGGACTGGGGCTGGCTCGCTCGGTGCTAAGTTATTTTCTGCGCAAGAAAGGCCCCATGACCCACGCTGCCCATGAAGCAGGCGGCTTCGTAAAAACCCGGCCTGGGCTGGAGCGCCCCGATGCGCAGATCGGGGTAAGCCTGTTTTCAATGGATGGCGACGGCAAGACCGTGGCTATTGATAAACAGCCGGGGATCACCCTCGGCGGGTACTTCATGCACCCGCAAAGCCAGGGTGAGTTACGCATTGAGTCGGCCGACCCGGCGGTGCCGCCAAGAATCGTCGCCAATTACCTCAGTGCCGAAGCGGACCAGACGGCGGCAATATCGCTGCTGAAGTGGATCCGCAAGCTCGCGGCGCAACCGTCGCTCAAGCCTTTCCTGGTTGAAGAACTGACTCCCGGCCCGCAGGTGCAAAGTGACGAAGAAATGCTTGCTGCCTTTCGCCGCTTTGGTCAGACCGCCTATCACGTAGCCGGAACCTGCCGCATGGGCAGTGACGAGCACGCCGTGCTGGATCCTGAGCTCAAAGTGCGCGGGGTTGAAGGTTTGCGCGTGATTGATACATCGGTCATGCCCACGCTGGTATCAGGCAACACCAACGCGCCGGCCATGGCCATCGCCATGCGCGCGGCAGAAATCATCGCTGGTGCGAATCAGCCAGGAGCGAGCGCAGCATGATTATTCCTTTTACCCACCTGAACAAACTCTACATAAACGGCCGCTGGGAAGCGGGTAGTGAAGGCGCTGAAGCGATCATTAACCCAGCCACCGAAGAGGTGATTGGCCATGCGCCGGTGGGTGGCGTGGCCGCTGCCGATGCGGCAATTGCTGCCGCCCGCGAGGCGTTTGATCAGGGCCCGTGGCCCTGGCTGAGCATGGCCGAGCGGGCGGATTATATGCGGCGTATGCACGCTGCACTGGTAAGTCGGCGGGAACAGATTGCTGCGCTTATCGTGGCAGAGGTCGGCTGTTCGCAAATGGTCACTCAGGCCATGCAAGTGGATATGCCGCTGGGGCATGTTCTGAAGGCCATCGACCGATCCCTGGTGACCGAAGCACGGCAGATTCCGGTCGAAGCAGTACCCAATCCGATGAACCCCGGCGGGCCGATGATCCTCGGAAGCGGCAGCATCGAACGCGAACCCGTGGGCGTGGTGTCGGGTATCACTGGCTACAACTTTCCCTTCCTGCTGAACCTGGCCAAGGTCTTTCCGGCGCTGCTGGCAGGCAACACCCTGGTGCTCAAGCCGTCACCCTTTACGCCGTACTCGGCCTTGCTGTTCGGCGAGATTGCCGAGGAAATCGGTTTGCCCAAAGGCGTATTGAATATCGTCACCGGTGGTGTCGAGGTCGGCAGCCTGCTGAGCAGCGATCCGCGGGTGGACCTGGTCTCGTTTACCGGCTCGGAGGCGGTCGGCATCAGCATCATGACCCAGGCAGCTGCCACCTTGAAGCGGGTACACCTGGAGCTGGGCGGCAAGTCTGCGCTGATCGTGCGCGCCGATGCCGACATTCAGGCGGCCGCCATGGGCGCCGTTGCCGGACTGATGATCAATGCTGGGCAAGGTTGTGCGCTACTGACGCGTTTCGTAGTGCACAACTCGGTCCGCGAGCAGTTTGTGCAGTACGCAAAAGCCACTGCCGGTCAATTCAAGGTGGGGGATCCGTCGGATCCGAGCGTGATGATGGGGCCGCTCATTCGCGAATCGCAGCGGGCCAAAGTCGAAGGCTTGATCGCCAGCGGACTTGAGCAAGGCGCCAAGCTGGTATGCGGTGGCGGTCGTCCGGCCGGCCAGGAGAAGGGTTTTTTTGTCGACATCACTCTGTTTGATGACGTCACCAATGACATGACCATCGCCCAGGAAGAGGTCTTTGGTCCGGTTGGGGTTGTGATCGGTTTCGACACCGACGAAGAGGCTATCGCCATTGCCAATGATTCACGCTTTGGGCTCAACGGCGGCGTAATGACCGCCGATGCTGCCGTTGCGTACAAGATGGCCAAACGTATCCGTGCCGGCAGTGTTTACCTCAACGGGGGTGGCGGAACCATGCCCTACGCGCCTATTGGCGGCTTCAAGCGCTCGGGTATAGGTCGTGAGTTCGGACCTGATTGGCTCAATGAATTCACCGAAGAAAAGTCCATTATCTATCCCATCGGGCGCTGAACACTTGACGAGCCCTGGCGCGGCGAGAGTCGACCGATTGAGTCAGGGCAGGCTGTGTACATACAAACAATAAATACAACAAAGTTCGTAGGAGACACCATGCATAAAGCATTCGGCGCAGGTCTGCTCGCTGCCACCCTGGCTTTGGTTGGCTGCAACAATGACGACAACAGTGACAGCAAGGAGGACGATCTTCGCGCGGAAGTGCCGCGTATCGAAGCCGCTGCCGGCGGTGCGGGGGAGGCGGCCCTGGCCGCAGACCTGCAGTTTGCGATGGACAGTGTCGGCTACAGTGAAAAGGAATTCATCCTTTCTGGGACTGCTGTTTCTTACCTGCCAAAGGGCGGGCAGTCGCTCGGTACGGATGGGCAGTGGGACGTCGAAGAGAATGACAGCGCCGCTTACGTCACGCGGGCGGTTGTCTACCAGCCACTGGATGCCGAAGCGTTCAATGGCACTGTTATCATCGAATGGATGAACGTCACCAGCGGGAGCGATTCCAGCCCGGTCTGGACCTATACGCACAACGAATTGATTCGCGAAGGTTATGCACTGATCAGCCTGTCCGCGCAGGCAGCCGGGGGTGGCCAGTACCAAAGCCATGGATTCCGAGCGATATGCCAGTCTGCTGCACCCCGGGGATAACTATTCCTACGACATCTTCTCGCAAGCTGGGCAGGCTGTGCGGGATCACGCTGATGTTCTGCTAAATGGGCTGCGACCCAAGCGGGTGCTGGCGGCAGGGGAGTCGCAATCAGCCTACCGGCTGGTCTCCTATGCCAACGCTGTCCACCCGTTGGTGACTGTCTATGATGGCTACCTGCTGCAAAGCCGCCTGGCCAATGCCGCGCCGCTGGCCACAGCCGATGACGTCTCCGGTTCGACGGAAATTCGCTTAGACCTGGGCGTACCGGTCCTGATGTTCCAGACTGAAACTGATGTCAACGAGGCGACGCGCCAGGCCGATACCTCAACCTACCGGCTCTGGGAAGTCGCCGGAACGGCGCACTTTGACGTGTACGGTGGCGGCATTGGATTGATCGACATGGGCGATGGAGAGGGCGCTTTACTTGCGCTAGAGGCACTATTGGATCCGCCGAGCACGGTGTTCGGCTTCATCAACTGCGACAAACCAATCAATGCCGGTCCGATGAGTTTCGTGCTCAGCGCTGCGGTGCATGCACTCAATGAATGGATCACAACCGGTACGCCACCGGCCTCGGCAGAGACCTTACAAACTATCGACTTCACGCCCTACAGCCCTGGCTATGCGCGCGATGCACAGGGCAATGCCCTCGGTGGCATCCGCACGCCTTTTGTTGATGTGCCGCTAGCGATGTTGAGCGGCACAGACAACAGCGGCGGCGAGGGCTTTTGCCGGCTATTCGGAACTACCGAGCCGCTCAGCGCGGATGAGCTGGACACCTTGTATCCGACGCAGCAGGCCTTCGTCACGGCGTGGACGGCGGCTACCGAGGCGGCGGTGGAAAGGGGCTATATTCGTCCCGTGGATGGGCAAGCGCTTATGGATGCCGCGGGCCGAGTGCAGGTGTTACCTTGAGTTAAATTGAACATAAATCGCATTTATGTTTTTATAAAAAATTCTCTTATAAATCAGTACGAAACATGATTTAGCTTTTGATTTTAAACGAATTATTTAGTTATTCTGCTCAAGCGAAACGTTGGCATCACAACGTAAATTGGAAAATTGCGACGTTTAGCCAACTAAAAATTTACAAAAATGAATTTATTGTTCATTATCGTCTTGTGGCTGAGCCTGACAAAGAGGATAAGAGTATGAGTTCAGATAACATCATTTATCGTGCCGTAGCCGACCGCAGCCGCTGCTGTGGTTATGGCTTATGCGCTTCAATCTGTCCAGAGGTTTACAAGCTCGACGCTGAAGGCCTGGTTTACTTTGACGATGACAAGGTAACTCCAGAGCTGGAAGAGACCGCGCGCGAAGGGGCTGAAGCTTGCCCTGCCGAGGCCATCTGGCTGGAAAAAATCGAAGCTTGAGCGTCGTATTTGCCAGCAGATAATCAAACAGATGGTCGAGGTAGATTGTTATGGGACGTTTGGAAGGCAAAGTTGCGCTCATCACCGGTACCGGTGGCGGGCAGGGTAGGGTTGCAGCGCTGCGTTTTGCTCGTGAGGGCGCGACTGTAGTCGGTTGCGATACCAATGAAGACGAAAACAAGATTACCGCGGATCTGATGGCGCAGGAGGGGTATATCCTTCATGGCTATGCCCCGGTCGATCTGGGTGACCATGAACAGGCGAAAGCCTGGGTCGAGTCTGCCGTAGCCGAGCATGGTCGGATTGATGTTCTTTATAACAATGCATCTGCCGCACGCTTTGCGCCGGTACAGGATATGACCATCGAAGACTGGCACTTCACTATTCGCAACGAAGTGGACCTGATCTTCTACACCACCAAATACGCTTGGAATCATCTGGCTGAACGCAAGGGGGTGATTCTGAATGTGTCGTCCACCGCTGCCTGGGGTGGCTCCAAAGTAGCCGGTATCTCGGCGCATTCGGCTGCCAAGGGGGCCGTGGTTTCCTTTACCCGCCAACTCGCCGTCGAAGGTGCGTCTGCGGGCATTCGTGCGATCAGCATCAGTCCTGGTTTTGTCGCCACGCCGGGTACCGCCGCGTTCATGGAAAACCCGGTAGCGCGCGCCGCGCTGCTAGACGGCGTGCTGATGGACAGGCCCGGACAGCCCGAAGAGGTTGTCTCGCTGGCCGTTTACCTGGCATCCGATGAGGCGTCCTTCATCACCGGATCGGATATCGTCATTGATGGTGGATTGCTGGCTATATAAGCCATCCGCCGGCGTCTGATAGAACGAGGAGAAGCAGATGGATATTATTGGACTGGGTTACATGGGCTTTGAAGCCACTGACCTCGAAGCCTGGCGCGATTATGGCCCGTCGGTAATGGGTTTTGCGATAGGCAAGAATCCGGAAAGCGATCCGGATTCGCTGTACTTCCGTATCGATGATCGCCGCCACCGTTTTGCTTTCCACCCTGGCAAGGTTGATCGGCTGGCCTACCTCGGTTGGGAAGCCAAAGGACGGATGCAATTCAAGGCAGCCTGCCAGACGTTTACCGATGCTGGCGTGGAGTTTACCGTTGGAGACGCAGATCTGTGCGAGAAGCGCGGCGTCAAGGAACTGATCCGCTTCTTTGACCCGGTCGGTTTTCGGCATGAGCTGTTCTATGGGCAAAAATGGCTTCCCGACTCCTTTGTGCCTGGGCGCCGCCATGGCGGCTACCTGGCTGACAAAAGAGGTCTTGGCCATGTCGTGCTGATGACGCCCGAGTTTCCGCCGGAACTGGAGCATTTCCTTATCAATATCATGGGCTTTCACTGGTACGGTTCGGGCGCGGGCAAGGGCAAGACCGGCTTTTTCCGCTCCAAGCTGAATACCTCCACCAGTCATGATATTGCCTACGGACACGCTCCGGGCCGTATGGGGATTCAACACGTCGGCATGTTCGTCGGCAGCCTGCGCGATGTGGGCGAGACCTACGATATCGTCAAGAAGCGCGAACTGCAGATGATGATGACACTGGGGCAGCATTCCCAGGACCCGCATGTTTCGTTCTACCACTTCAATCCGTCAGGCTTCGCCTTTGAGTGCATCGCTGAAAGTGAACCATGGCATGACGATGGGTTCGAGCTGAATCCGGAGAAGATGAGCGTGTGGGGCCACGAATTGGTTGGCCCAATTTTGGGGCCTAGCGTCAAAACCCCGGAAGAGGTTGGCGATCCGGAATTTACCGCCAAGAAAGCCTAGAAATGCGTCTGGCACGAGTAGAAGATGCGGCGGGAGCGCGTTTCTGGCTTCTTCTGCATCCGGATTCCAGCAGCGGCCAGCGCATCAATGCCCCGTTTTCGCAGTGGGCCGGCGAGATCAACACTGGAAATATGTCGGCGCTCGACCTTTCGACCACAACCCTCGAGTCGGATACGTTTCGCCTTTTAGCGCCCGTTGAGCCCGGCGCTCGTATATTTGGAGTCGGGCTCAATTATTTATCGCACCTGACTCGCCTGGGCAGTACCGCGCCTCCTCATCCACTCGCCTATATCAAACCCGATTCTGCCATCGTTGATCCCTACGGCCTGATTTTTTACCCTGCGATGACGGGCGAGCTGGATTATGAAATCGAGCTGGTAGCGGTGATCGGCAAGCCACTCGGCGACGCCGTTGCGGCTTCGTCCTGCGTGATGGGTTACACCGTCGGCAACGATATCAGTGCGCGGGATGCGGGCCGCGCGTTGGGGCGGCTAGATCTGTTTACCCAGAAAGGCATGGATTGCACGACACCGGTCGGTCCGTGGATCACCACATTGGATCAATTGGGCGGTGGCGGACAACCGCAGTTGGATATGCGCATGACCATCAACGGCGAAGTTCGTCAGCAGGACAACACTCGGGAAATGATTTTCGCAGTTGATGAGCTGCTGAACTATCTGGATGCGCGTATCACGTTGCGCCCAGGGGATCTGGTTTTTACCGGATCAACCCACGGGGTTGGACTCGAGGACGGACGTTTTCTCCAGTCAGGAGACATTCTGGAAGCACATATTGAGGGCATCGGCATGCTGCGCAATGAAGTTGGTCCGCAGCGCATTCTTGCTCAGGTCAGGCAAGCGGGACGGCTAGGTTATCCCACTGTCTGACTCATCAACTCAGTCCCCCGGCGAGAGGCAACCATGAATCAAGGGGCCACCTGGTATCCGTTGAAGCACCGTCAGTTTCGCCTATTTTGGAGCGCGGGTGCAGTCATCAATATTGCCATCTGGATGCAGACAGTAGGCGCTGCCTGGATCATGGCTGGGCTTACCGATTCAGCTTGGATGGTGTCGCTGGTGCAAACCGCCATGACTCTGCCTGTGTTTTTATTCGGTTTGCCTGGAGGAGTAATTGCGGACTTGGTGAATCGCAAATACTGGCTGCTGTTCACTCAGTCGGTGATGCTGACGGCTGCAAGTATACTTTTTGTATTGGCCGCTACCGGGAGCCTGAGCACCTGGATGCTGTTGTCGCTGACTTTTTTATTGGGCACCGGAAGTGCGCTGAGTATGTCAGCGTGGATGGCCGTTACTCTGACACTGATCCCGCGAGAAATTGTGCCCGCCGCAGTGGCACTCAATGCTATTTCAACCAATGTTGCGCGTGCACTGGGTCCCGCCATCGGCGGCCTGCTTATTGCTGTGGCGGGCCAGGCTTCGATGTTTCTTTTGATCGCCTGTTGTTTTATGGGGGTGATTCTATTTCTGTTCGGTTGGCGGCCTGTCCGAGTCAGTAATGTGCTGCCCCCGGAGACTTTCCTCGGAGGAATGCGCAGTGGTTTGCGCTACATTCGGCACTCGGTATCTTTGGTCAGCTCGCTGAAACAAGTTTTTATTTTTACCAGCTGCGCCAGTGCCCTGTGGGCGCTATTGCCACTTATAGCCAAGGATCAGCTGCAGATGGAAGCGGATGGATATGGCCTGTTGATGGCCGCGCTGGGTGCAGGCGCGGTCATTGCGGCGCTCAATCTCACGCGTTTATATCGTCTTGTCGCGCTGCGCCAGCTGGTGGTTGTAGGGGCAGTTGCTTTTGCTATCGTTACCGCGGCGGTTTCGCTGACCGATGTGGTCTGGGTCGTCTGGCTGCTTCTGGTCATAGCCGGGATTGCCTGGATGGCAGTCAATGCCACGGTTGCTACCATTGTGCAGACCTGCGCGGCGGACTGGGTCAGGGCCCGGGTCGCTTCGGTATATTTGCTCATGTATATGGGCGCGATGGCGGTCGGGGGCGCGGTGTGGGGGCTGATTGCAGACTACCTGGGAACGACCAACAGCCTGCTGTTGGCTGCGGTGAGTATAGTCCTGGGGCTTTGGTTGACCCGCGATGGAGTATTTGTGCTTGGTAGCGAAGCTGATTACCGCACGGTATCGCAGACGGACGAACTGGTGGTAGCTGCCGAGATCAATCACTCTGACGGTCCAGTGTCCGTCGAGATCAGTTATTGGGCACTTGATGAGTTTCAGCAGGACTTCATAAAATGTGCTTATGCGGTGGGACAATCCCGGCGTCGTAATGGGGCGCGCAACTGGCGACTCTATCGTGACCTGGCTGACCCAAACCGTTTTGTAGAGCGCTTTATAGTAGAGTCATGGTTGGGCTATTTGCGGCAAAGAGACAGAGTTACCCAAGCCGATCAGAATACGGAAAGTCAGTTGCAGCGCTACGTCATCAGTACAGATGTGGCCACCAAGCGCTATATCCATCAGCCGAATGCCATGGACGGATGGTGATAAAAATTGATTTAAAAATACAATTCTTGATATAGAATCATTGGCAGGCCATTATTAGCGCCTCATATTTGGGATCAGTTGATCCCTGCGTCTAAGGGGGAGATGTAAAAATGGATGCTGAAGTCAATATCAGTGATAGAAGCGCTGCCAAGTCATCGTCCTTGGTCACAGTAAAGCCGGTCGTGAATGCCGTGCGTATTCTTCGTTTTCTCAGTCAGGCTGCAGCGCCAGAGCGTTCAGTAGATATCGCCAGAAAGCTGGATATAAACCCTAGCACTTGTTTCAATATTCTTAGAACGCTGGTGGCCGAAGATATGGTCGATTTCAGCCCCATGTCAAAGCGTTATTCCGCCGGTTTGGGGCTCGCCCGCTTAGTTGAGCAATTCGTCACCCAAGGGCAAAAGGTGCAGTTGGCCAAGCCCTTGCTGGAGAAATTTGCTGCTCGCTCAAAGGTGACCGTCACCTTGTGGCGGCGCATAGGTAACGACCGGATTGTTATCGTCAGCTCTGCTGCGTGTCCTACCGATGTGCGGATCGACATGAGCGAAGGTCAGCGGTTGCCAATTCTAATGGGCGCCAGTGGGCGTTTATTTGCCTCGCAACTCGATCTGGACCAGCCGCAGCCCAAGGCTATCTTCGACAATATTCGCTGGAGTGGGGCGCTGTCCTACGAAGAATATTGTGAGCAGGTACGGGATGCGGCCAAGCTCGGCTGGTCCATCGACGATGGCCACTTTTCAATCGGCATCCTGGCAGTGGCGGCACCGGTTTATTCTCCCTCCGAGACCATCGACTTCACCGTGTCGGCCGTGATGTTTCGTGGTCAGCGCGATGAAGCCGGAATTGCAGAGTTGGGGCAGTCACTGCGTAATCTGGGCAAGGAGTTGGGAAGCGTGCTGTTCTGATTATCAGTCGCGCACCAACAACAGGCTGCCGCCCAGCGGTCCGCCCCCGGCGGCCGTGACCGCTACCTGGTGATCAGCAATCTGGCGCTTGTCGGCGCGACCCCATAGTTGCAAACAGGCTTCGTGCACATAGCCCAGGCCGTGGGTGCGCCCTCCGGAGAGCTGGCCGCCATTGGTATTCAACGGCAGCTCACCGTCTAGCGCGATACGCTGCCCGCCCTCAACAAAACGCCCGCTCTCCCCTACCGGACACAGTCCCAGAGCCTCTAGCCAGATCATGGTCAGTATTGAGAAGCCATCGTAGAGCTGCGCGGAGCCGACATCTTTGGGTTTCAAATCGGTACGTGCCCACATCATGCGCCCGACATCGAACGCCGCGCCCTGGGTCAGCGAAATCTGATCCCAGGACCATGGCTGGTTAAGCGCTGCACCCATGGCTTCGATCCGGATCGGCGGGTTGCGCCCGTCTTTGGCGGCATCACGGCGCGACAGGATGATGGCGGTCGATGCATCACAATGCACATCGCAATCGAACATACGCAATGGCGTGGATATCATCCTCGACTGCATGTAATCGTCCATGCTCATCGGTGTACGATAAACCGCCTTGGGGTTGAGCTCGGCGTTGCGCCGGCAGGTCAGAGCGATTTGTGCGAGCTGTTCCGAGGTGGTGCCATAGTCATGAAAATGCCGCTGCGCATACATGGCCATCAGATTTGCCGCCGAGAGCACATTGAACGGGGTGTACCACTGCCAGGCAAAACTGCTATCCCGTCCCTGAGTTTTATTCGTCAGGGCTGAAGCTTGCTTGTTGTGTTGCCGGGTAGAGGACTCGGTAATGGTGCGAAATACCAGCACATTTCGGCACATGCCGCTGGCAATGGCCATGACCCCATTGATGATGCCGGCTAGGGGGCCGGGCCCCTCATAGCCGCCGCCAAACCAGTTTACGTTCAAGCCAAGTGCATTTTTAAGCGCGTTCGGCCCGACCGGAGAAAAGCTGTCACCGTTATTGTTGTCACCCGGCCAGCACGCTACCCCATCGATCTCGTCCCGGGTCAGTCCCGCATCGGCAATGGCCTCAAGACAGGCGTCTGCGGTCAGCCGCATGGCTGACAACTGCGAAGGGCGGCCAACCTCGGATTGACCAATACCGGTAATAGCGACATCTTTTTCGTACAGACGGTCAAACATGCTCAATCCTTAACAAATAGGGGAAGCCATACATCGTCTTCCTGCTGAAAGTGCACTCTGACGGGCATCCCGATAAAGACGTCTGTCACCGGTATCCCTTCGATATTACTGACGAAGCGCAGACCTGCCTGCTCCACCAGCTCGACGATGGCAATCACGAAGGGCTCCTGCAGTTCAGGTGTCCAGGGCTGGTGGTTGATGGTAAAGCTGGCGACCTGGCCTTTTCCCGATACGGCCTGCGGACCCACTTCAAAGCTGTTGCACGCGGGGCAAACAGGACTGGGCGGGTGAAAGTAACGAGTACAGGCGCTGCAGCGGTGGATCAGCAGCGCGTTGTTTTCACCACCTTGCCAAAAGGCGCGGTTGTCACCGGTGAGGGCGGGCAGCTTTCTCGGCATCGGATAAATCCTGTCTTAACAACTTGGATAACCCAAGGTTAGCATTTGTACACATATTAAAAAAGTGTTCTAATCTAAATCTACTGGGCCTTGCATTGGCCTATCTAATAAGACTCACTTGTGGAGGTCGCTCATGACCCTTTCTCTGCAAGGCCGCGCAGTAATAGTCACAGGCGGCTTTGGTGTACTCGGTAGCGCGCTGACCAAATTGTTGCTTGAGCGGGGGGCTAGAGTAGCGGCCCTGGATCTGAGTGACGTGCCTGCCGCGTTGACAGCTTCCGCTGACTTTCTTCCCCTGGGCATGGTCAATCTGACCGAAACGGCGTCCGCCGAGCAAGCGATGAACCAAGTGATTGAGACCTTTGGGCGTATCAACGCGGTCGTCAATGTTGCTGGTGGCTTCGCCTGGGAAACGTTTGAATCAGGCTCGTTGGACACCTGGGACCGCCTCTATCAGATGAACGTGCGTACCGCGATCGTCAGCACCAAGGCGGCGTTGCCGCATATTCTGAGTGCGGGCAATGGTCGCGTGATCAACGTCAGTGCGTTGGCTGCCAACAAGGCTGGATTGGGCGTTGCTGCCTATGCAGCGTCCAAGGCCGGCGTAGCGCGCTTTACCGAATCGCTCGCCGAAGAATTGAAAACCCGCGACGTCACGGTCAATGCGGTCATGCCCAGTATTATCGATACACCCAACAACCGGGCTGATATGCCGGATCAGGATTTCAGCGCCTGGGTGACACCCGAAGCGCTGTCTGCCGTTATAGCCTTTTTGCTGTCGGCCGAGGGTCAGGTAATCACTGGGGCCTGTCTGCCGGTAAGTGGCCGAGTATGAATAGCTTAGTGAATGGGAGATTGTTGCCATGAGATTGGTCACTTTTGTAAATAGCGAAGGCCTGGAACTGGCCGGTGCCTTGATTGAGCAGGATCAGTCAGTGCTTGATCTGCAACAGGCTTACACCGAGTTGCACGGAGGGCGAGCTGCAGCGCTGTCCAGCGTTCTTTCGCTTGCAGAGGCAGGCGATGAAGGTATGGAGCTGGCCCGCAATCTTGTCGCCAAGGCACCCTCGGCGGCAGTCCAGGCGCGGGCATCCGTGCGATTGAGAGCGCCTATCCAACCACCACCGCAGATGCGCGATTTTTCCTGTTTTGAGCTGCACCTGCGTCAGAGTTTTGCTGCTGCTCGCCGTCTTCGTGCGATGCGCACCCCTGACCCGGAAGCGACGCTCAAGGCCATGAATACCAGCGCCGATGACCGTGTAATGGATACCTTCAACCGCCAGCCGATCTACTACAAGTGCAATCGGTTTGCCGTGGTAGGGGTGGACGATCAGTTCGAGTGGCCTGCCTACAGCAAAGCGCTGGATTTCGAGCTTGAATTTGGCTGCTACATTGGCAAGCGCGGCAAGGACATTACCCGTGAAAACGCTCGGCAGCACATTTTCGGCTACACGATTTTCAATGACATCAGCGCCCGAGATGCTCAGGCAAAAGAGATGAGCGGCATGCTCGGCCCGGCGAAGGGCAAGGATTTTGATACCGCCAATATTATGGGTCCCTGCCTGGTTACGGCGGATGAACTCGAAGATCCGTATGATCTGAATATGATCGCCCGAGTGAATGGCGAGGAGTGGGGCCGGGGCAATACGCGCGATATGCGCTGGCAGTTTGAAGATGTCATCGCCCATGTATCGCAGTCCGAGACCCTGCACAGTGGAGAGTTTTTGGGCTCGGGCACTGTAGGTAACGGTTGCGGCCTTGAGCAGCTACGTAATCTCAAGCCTGGTGACGTGATCGAACTGGAAGTAGACGGAATCGGCATGTTGCGTACTCAAGTAGGGGAGAAAGGCAATCCGTTTTGAAAAAGTCTGATGAAACATTTCGGTCAAATTGATACAGATCGCCAAAATCTGTTCACAAATGTCTTTCAATGTGATTTGCTTGGCGCTGAGCTAAGAGTTACCAAGCATTAATCAATAGATGCTTAGCGCGGCCTGATAAGACCCCTAATAAAACTGGAGGCGAACATGCTTACTAAAACCAGCCAGGTGCTTTCCGATGGCACCAAGATTTCTGATTTGATCTACCCAGAGACGCGTGAAGTGCAAATGCGCGTGCTCTCGGACCCTGAAATTTATCAGATGGAAATGGAAAAGATCTTCGGCAAGACCTGGGTGCTGCTCGGTCATGAGTCCGAAATCCCCAACGCGAATGATTTTATGGTCCGCGACATCGGCGGCGACTCCGTTATTGTGACCCGCGACAAGCAAAATGAGATCCACGTGACTTTGAACGTCTGCCCGCACCGTGGCATGCGTGTGGCGCTGACCGATTGCGGTAACACACAGATTCATAAATGTATTTATCACGGTTGGGCTTTCCGACCGAATGGTGACTTTATCGGCTCCCCGGTCAAGCGCGAATGCATGCACGGCACAATGCTGCCTGAATCCGAGCTGGGCCTGAAAAAAGCGCGTTCAGTACTGTATGGCGGATTGATCTTTGCTACCTGGAACATTGAAGGTCCGTCATTCGACGACTTCCTGGGCGACGCAAAGTGGTATTACGACATTCTGTTCCAGCGTACCGATAAGGGGATGGAGGTTCTTGGGCCACCCCAGCGATTTATGGTCAACGCCAACTGGAAAACCGCTGGTGAGCAGTCGGCAGCTGACGGATTCCATACGCTGACCCTGCACCGTTGGCTGGGTGAGGTAGGTAACTACGCTAAAAAAGGCGGGGCTGAGACGGATGATGATGAGCCGGACCTGACGCCAGAAATGTATGGCGTTGAGGTGAGTTCGCCGCATGGCCATGCGCTGCGGTGCATCGACCTGGCGCGCAAAATCCGCCGGTTGACGGGTCTTGAGCCAGACGATCTGTCAGTACAGGAGAAGCTGAATGCGCTTCCACCCGCTGGGATGACCAAAGAAATGGTCGACCAGTTGGCGGGGAATCTGAGCGAGGATCAGCTCAAGGTATTGACGTCCATGCCGCCTCAGGTAGGTGGCATGTTCCCTAATATTCTGTTCGGCTTCGTCTATATTCCGCAGCCTGATGGTTCAGTCGTCGGTTCGATGACACTGCATACCTATATCCCCCGTGGTCCAAACCAGCTGGAGTTCTGCAACTGGATCTTTGCCGAGAAGGATGCACCTGAAGAGCTTCGCGAGAAGATGCTCAAACAGACCATTCAGCTGTTCGGGACCTCTGGCATGGTTGAACAGGATGATTCCGACACCTGGCCACATATGACCCTGTCGGCGAAGGGGGCAATGGGCCGCCATATGACCTTGAAGTATCAGGCCGTTTACGAGACGGGCAAACCAGAAGGTTGGCCTGGGCCTGGCATCGTCAACGAGGGCTTTACCAAGGACGACACCCAATGGCATTGGTGGCTCTACTGGAACGAGCTGATGAACGCCGAATAAACACACCCCGGACAAATAAAAACAGGAGCTTCTCATGCAGCAAGTTCAAGAAAATATCCCGGCAGCCGCTCCGGGAAAAGCAATAGCGGTGGGGTCGGCTGAATACAACGCAGTGCTGACTTTCATGTACGAAGAGGCCGCGTTATTGGATCAGCTACGTCTCGGCGAATGGGGTCAGCTACTGGCCACCGACCTGATCTATACGGCGCCATTGCGCCATACGCGCCTTGGCGCGGACCATGCCAAAAGTTTTATTCGCACGGTTCAGCATTTCCATGATGATTACCGCTCGGTTATGGGTCGTATCCTGCGACTGTCTGGCAAGAGCGCCTGGGCCGAGGATCCGCCATCGCGGACTCGCCGCCTGGTGACCAACGTGATGGTGCGTGAAACAGACAAGCCTGACGAGCTGGCGGTAGTCAGCTATCTGCTGCTGACGCGTAGCCGTTTCAGTGAGCATCATGTTGATGTGATCAGCTGTGAACGCCATGACATCCTGCGCCGTGAGGCGGACGGCAATTTCAAGCTGGCACGTCGAGAGGCGCTCCTCGATCAATCTGTGCTGGGAACGGCCAATCTGGCCATCTTCCTTTAAGGGTTTGGTCGGCTGTGGTCACAGCCGACCATGCGGGGGACAAAGCCTGTCTTGCAAAAGACAGGCTTTGTTTTATCCAGAAAAGGGAAACGATCACCTCAACGCTGGGTTTGAATGATTTCCGGCTCGTTACCGGCGAACCAATCCTGATCGCTTGCGCAAAGTTGGCTTGCACGATCGGTAAAATCCTCTGTAGAGCCTTTCATGCGCATGGCCTGCTGTGCTCTAACGGGTTGCTGGGCGTAGCAGAGGCCAGTCACCCTGGCGTGAGGCATTTCGTCCAGATCGTACTCGCGCCCGCGGGAGATGGTCGTACAGCGGCGTAATATCAAAGCCGCTTCCGCCTCTTCAGTAGGCAGGTTGGCAATAGCCCAGCCGGCCATGCCGTGGTTCAAATCGATTCCTCGGTACGGCTCTGGATCCTGAACAAACGTACCGGTAGTTGTCCATTGCAAGAAAATATTGCCGTCGCGCAGGAGGGTGGAGGTAGTAACCCCGGCCACGCGCATAGGAACGGTTATGTCATATACGCGCTGGGTCAGCTTGTTGGCGGCCGCAGCAATGGCAAGGCCTGCCAGGTCGAGCATGTGAGTGCATTGATGCCTGGCGTCGGTTGCCCGTGTCACGCTGTGAGCTACTTCTGACAACGGCATGCCAATCAGCGACTGAAGAGGCGCTGCGGCGCCTGGACAGGCTGTATAGGGAAAACGTACAGCGTAGCCGCGCACATCGGTGACCAGGCCCTGAGCATGCCGGATACTGACCCGGAAGTGATGAAAGTCGTCCTCCAGAGCGGCTCGCATTTCGCCGTCGGGGTGCTGGTGAATTTCAATACGTCGACGAAAAATCATGCTGTTGACCTTTATGATAATGATGGATTAGTGCTGTATGTCCATCCTGAATATGATTTAATATGAACATTAACAAAAAAAGTGTTTATTAAAAAGGTTGCCGATATGAGACTACTTGAAGATAAAGTCGCCCTGATCACCGGCGCTGGTGGTGGAATAGGTGAAGGCGTCGCCCGCTACTTCGTCAAACAAGGTGCCAGTGTTGTGGTGGCGGAGCTTAACGAAAGCTTGGGTAACGCAGTTACCGCCGATCTCCGGGCTCTGGGCGGGAAAGCGCTCTTTTTCAAGACGGACGTCTCAAGCAAAGACAGCATCAATGCAGCCATTCAGGCCGCTGTCGACGAGTTCGGTGGGCTTGATACCTTGGTAAACAATGCCTTTGCGCCAACACCCAATGTGTTGATGGAAGACAAGACTGACGAAATGCTCAAGCAGACCCTGGACACCACTGTCTGGGCTGCATGGTGGTCGATGCGTGCTGCGTTACCCCACATGCGTGCCCGCGGGGGTGGATCTATCATCAACTTCTACTCGATCGATACTGAAATTGGCGCTTGGCTGCACTCGGACTATAACACTGCCAAATCTGCCATCGTCGGACTGACGCGGAGCGCGGCGGCTGAATGGGGTCGCTTTAATGTCCGCGTGAACGCCATTGCCCCGACTGCCATGGGGGCCACTTTCCACAAGCTGGCGGCTGAAAATCCCGGATTTGCTGAACGGTCTGCGGCCATGCGACCTTTGGGTCGCAGCGGTGATCCAGAGGATGATATCGGGCCAGTAGTTGCTTTTCTGGCTTCTGAAATGTCGCGCTACATGACTGGGGAATCCCTGCATGTGGACGGGGGTATTCATTTGCCTCGCTACAATTCGCGCCCTGCAGATGTGCCGGTGCGGGAGTACTAAGGTCCTTTAGGTCTAGGAGGTTGTACATATCAAAGCCCGCGTTGAAGCGGGCTTGATTGTTGTGGTTGTTATCAGCGCTTTTTCACACTGATATCTGTCGCTTCCAAATCCCAGGTTGTAGGCGTTTTTCCCTCATCACGCAGCAGATACTTGAGTACTCGCCCCTGAGGATTTTTTGGCAATGAGCTACGAAACTCGATGTAGCGGGGCAGGGCATAGTAAGGCACGCAGTCCGTAGCCCAGTGAAACAGCTCTTCCTCACTAAGTTTGGCATCGTCATTTAGAATGGCTGTGACCTTGACGTCGTCCTCACCCTTGTCCGAGAGCACCGCGTGTACCGCCACTTCTGAGATGGCCGGGTGCACGGCAAAAGCTGATTCCATCTCAAAACTGGAAATATTTTCGCCGCGACGGCGCAGATAGTCTTTTTTGCGATCAACAAAAAAGAAGAATCCGTCTTCATCAAACTTGCCAATGTCACCGGTGTGGAACCACATGTTCCTCATGAGCTTGAGGGTTTCTTCAGGCCGCCGCCAATAGCCTTGAAACATGATATCCGGCCGTAGGGGCCGAACGACTATTTCGCCAGCGGTGTTTGCCGGCAACTCCTGGTCATTCTCGTCGACAATGCGGACATCAAAATCAGCAATGCGTTTGCCGGATGAGCCGGGTTTAGCGTACTCGCCGGCAGCCAAGGTAGTGATGACGCAAGCTTCAGTTAGGCCGTAACCATTGCCGCCAACGAGCGGCGTACCAAAGCGTTCACGCCAGATTGATTTGGTCTCCTCGGTATAGGGGTTACCGCGGGCAGTGTGGATCTGACCAAAGCAGCGACGCATGGCGTCATTATCAGGCGCCTGCGCCAGCAGTCCGCCCATGCCGCCAAGTATGGATGCAATGGTGGCGCCGCTTCGCTCAACCTCTGGCCAGAAATTGGAGACCGAGAAACGCGGCAGAATGGCTGCTCTTGCGCCCACCAGAACACTGGCGATGATGGTGACGCAGAGCGCATTCATATGAAATAGCGGCAAGGGCGTAATGGTTACGTCGTTTGCCGTAGCTGGTCCTGCACGCAACTGCAGTCGTGCCAGGTTGCACATGAAGTTATAGCTCACCATACAGCCCTTAGACGGTCCAGTGGTGCCAGAAGTGTAGATCAGGCACGACAGGTCAGAGGGTTTCGGTTTGCTCGGTATCGGCGTGGTTTTGTTATCGCGGTATTGATCCAACGGCTCGACCGTAATAGGACCGTCAACGGAGGCCTGCAGGGCTTCGCGGTGCAAGATGCGCTTGAGTGCTGGCAGCTGCTCACACACGGCCGTAATCCTGTCCATGTACGCGGCCTCGCAAATCACCAGCTGAGTATCCGCATCGGCAATTTGATGCCGGAGAAACTCGCCACGCAGAGCGGTATTAATCGGCACGCTGACAGCACTGAGTTTGTTGATCGCTAGCCAACTCACTACCGCATCAATATTGTTGTCCAGCATGGTGACAACCGTCTGGCCTGCACATACACCCAGCGATGAGAGGGAGTGAGCCATCATGGTTGAAATTGAGTCAATTTCACTATATGTGTATAGTTTTCCACTGAAGTCTAGGAATACACGGTCTGGATGGCTTGCTACTGCTCGGTCCAGGGCTGCAATGATGGTGTCCTGTTCTCCGAGTGACCAGGTGTCGGGGTTACCAGTACCGCTCATGATAAATTTCCTCCGGGTGCGGCTCGCAGCATGGAGCCTAACTTTTATATTTCTGATAGAGAATCGCATTCTATATTGTATTTTTTGCGATGTCTCTATCAAGAGTTGAACAGAAATTGGCTATAGTGACTAGTTAATCTGCTAGAATCGCAAAAACTAGGCTTAAAAAGGGGGGTGCATATGCTGGATAATGAGGCCGAAGGTGCTATACCGCCTGTTGGAAAGGGCGTGAAAGCAGAGTCAACAGGCAAAGGTAATAAAGGTGTTCCACTTCCCAGCAAATCGACGTCCCCGGCGGGAGGTAAAGTCCGGGCAGTTAAGCCTAATCGTCGTTCGGAAGAGACCATTAACAGTATCCTGCAGTCCACTGAGGAAGTTGTTCTGCGCTCAGGCGCTGATCGGATATCGATCTTGGACGTGTGCAAGCTGGCCGGTGTTTCCCGCGGCACCTTCTACCGGTATTTTTCATCTCAGGAAGATTTGCTTGATACCTTTTCCAGGCATAAGCGCGATAATTTTCACCAGATTATGGTCAATACCATAGGTGTGGTTGAGGATCCGGAAGCGCGGTTGAATGCGCTTATCAATTTTATCGATGACTACCTTGAGGAAAGTCGGGCTCAGCGACTTCTTATGGTGGCCCCAGAATATGCTCTCGGATTTTTCCGGCGCATTTTCCACGACTCGATCCTGCGTTTCCAGGATACATTGGATATAGTTTTTGATGACTGGGACGCCAGGCTGGGGGTCAAGCTTGACCGTGAGTTGATTTGTGAAATGATCATCCGTTATGTGTTGAGCGAGATATTGGTTCCAGAAAATACCGGCAGACGCCTGCTTCCCGCGCGGGTCAAGCGCCTTGTGGCTTCGCTCATCACCGGCTCTACTTCTCGCACACGCCGCTGATTGAATGGGAGGTATGGCAAATACCTCCCCGGTTTGCTGTTGGTTATTCTAAGTCGCTTTAGACATAAGATATCAATATGTCGCTTTAACCTCCCCGTTTTTCCTTCCCACGTTTTCCACCTATAGCGGATTCTGCGTTTTTCTCTCCTCGTTATATTTTATTAATCGTATATTTATCAAATGCCTATATGACTTTCGTGTGGTCACTGCGCGTCCCTGGCCTGGGTTGAAATTTGGGTTGTTGTTGTGCTGGCCTCATAAATAACTTGAACAGTTTTGCCATTTATGATCAATTTACATAATGCTAGCGCATATGAGCTCAGCCGCGCCTGTTCTGCGGCCGCTGGACTCTCATCCAATAGAACAACACTGAGGCTAACTATCATGCTAATCGATCTGCACGCCCACGCCCCCCACCCCGAGTACTATGACCAGCACCCCCATTGGGGCCCTGCGTTTGAATCCCAGCCAGATGGCGACATCAAACTGCGGGTTGGTGAATGGATACTCTCGCTGGGCGCGCCGGAGCGCAAAGTGGCGCTGCGCGAAGCGCATGCCCGCGGTGAAACCCTGCAGGTAGCTGAATATATGGCGAAATGGGCCGATCCCAAGCACCGGCTCGCCAGCATGGATGCAGCAGGACAGAATGCGCAGGTGCTTTCGGTACCAAGCCATTGCTACATGTATTGGGCTGAGGCTGAGTTCGGTATCCCCTTCGCCAGAACGGTCAACGATTCCCTCGCCAAATATTGTTCAGGCGCGCCAGATAGACTGATGTTCTGGGCTCACGCACCCTTGAATGTGCCGGTTGAGGCGGCAAAAGAGATCCGCCGTGCTTGCACAGAACTGGGCGCCAAAGGTTTGGTAGCGGGCGGCTCCAACTTTGGTGGACTTGAATTTGATTCGCCTGAGATGGACCCGGTATGGGAAGCGTTGTGCGATCTCGATCTACCGATGTTTGTGCACGGTTATAACCAGTCGGTGACTTGGGGCAAAGATGCCAACACTGACCGTTATGAAACGACTGCCATCGTGGGTATGAATTACGATGAAGCAAAGTGCTTCTGGTACATGATCAATGGTGGTGTGTTTGATCGATTCCCCAACCTGAAGGTATACATCACCCACGGCGGTGGCTTTGTCCCTTATCAGTTAGGGCGCATGGCGCAGACCAATCCGAATCTGGATGTGTCATACAACAAGAAGCCGTTCCTTGAGTACCTGCGCAACTTCTACTTTGACGTAGAGCTGCACGAAGTTCCGATGCGCCAGGCGATGGTGGAAGTCATTGGCGCTGATCGTGTGCTCTATGGGTCTAACTTCGGCGGTAGCGATGCGGTACGTCACGACCTGACCGATGACCTGAAGCTGTCTTCTGAAGATATGGATCGTATTCGCTGGAAGAACGCTTGCGAGTTGTTGCATCTTGATCCAGCCAAGATTGGCAAGGTAGGTGCGTAATGCGCCTGGCGAGATGCTCTTACAAGAGTGGAGCGCCTTTCTGGGCTGTGGTTGATCTGGAGCATGAGGCGGTTAATCCAATTCACGGTAGCTTCAAGGATTGGGCGCCGTTGGTGACTGCGGGCCAGGGCATCAGTGCGCTGTCTTTCTCGGCCGATCCGATTGCGATGCAGGATATTCAACTGCTGGCTCCGGTTGATCCGATCAACCGGGTGGTGGTCGCCGGGGCCAACTATCTTGCCCACCTGATCAAGGACTTCGGTCTTGATGCACCCAAGCAGCCAGTAGCATTCCTAAAGGCATATGGCGCTTTGATAGGCGCTCATGACCCGATTCGATATCCGCCATTGACCGAAGAGCTTGATCACGAAGTAGAGCTAGTGGCGGTCATAGGCAAGGATGAAATCGATCCTGCTGATCCCCTGGCGTCGGTACTCGGTTACACGGTGGGCAACGACGTCAGCTCGCGCGATCTGCAGCGCAGCGGGGCAAAAGGGATTGGGATGGACCTTTTCGCCGCCAAAAGCCAGGACCTTACTACAGGTGTGGGACCGTGGATCGTGACCCGAGATGAGTTTCCACAGGGCTCCCCGCAATTGCGCTTGACCCTGGCAGTCAATGGCGAGGTGCGTCAGGACGGCAATACCGCCGAGATGACCTGGGACGTGGGCGAGTTGATTGCCTTCGTTCAGGCCCGCTCCAGTTTCCGTTGTGGAGACATTCTGTTTACCGGATCGCCTGCGGGCGTAGGCATGGGTACCGGCCGCTTTCTCAATCCGGGTGATGTGGTGGAGGCCTCGGTTGAGGGCATCGGTACTCTGCGCAATGTGGTGAGTGAAAAGAACGCTTAATGAGGTTTTTACAATGACTGCGAATAAAACGAACAAGGTTGTGGTAGTCGGGGCAGGTCTGATGGGCACGGGGATCGCCCATGCCTTCGCCAGTTCCGGGTTCCCGACGGTGATTGTGGACACCAATCCTGAGTCACTAAAGCAAGCTTACAAAAGTATCGAAAAAATCCTCGGCGATGGCGTACGTCTGGGCAAGGTATCTGAAGATAGCGCTCGGTCGTCCCTGGAGCGTTTGACTGTGAGCGAAGACTTGAGCGTGGCTGCCAGCGGCGCCAATCTTGTGCTTGAAACGGTTTCAGAGCAGCTTGCTGTCAAGAAGGCGGTGGTCACTCAAGCGGCTGCTGTCATGGCTGAAAACGGCATCATAGCCAGTAACACCTCCGCGCTCAGCGTGACCGAAATCGCAGCCTCTGTGCCGTCGCCTGAGCGTTTTATCGGCATGCATTTTTTCAATCCCGTGCACAAGATGAAACTGGTCGAGATCGTGTTGGGCTTGGCGACCAATGATGAAACGGTAGCTATTACCCGCGATTACTGTGAGGCGCTGGGCAAGACGTCCATTGTTGTCAACGAGTCGCCTGGCCTTACCACTAGCCGGATGTCTGCTCTGCTGGGTAACGAGGCCATGTATATGTTGCAGGAAGGTACTGCGACTGCCGAGGACATCGATACAGCATTGCGCATGGGCTTCAACCATCCGATGGGGCCCCTGGAGCTCGGTGATCTGACGGGGTGGGATACCCGCCTGTCCGTACTGCGATACTTGCACAGTACTCTGGGTGAGAAGTTTCGCCCTTGCCCATTGATCATCAAGATGGTTGCAGCCGGCCGGCTAGGGCGGAAAACCAGCCACGGCGTTTATCGTTATGAAGACGGAAAAGCTGTCCCAGGTTCCGGTCTCAAAGGCAGTTACCTATGAACGATATCGTCATTGTGGATGCGGTACGCACTCCGGTAGGGCGCTTTCGCGGCAGTTTGGCTGGCGTTCGAGCAGACCACATGGGCGCTTTGATACTGAACGAACTGTTGAAGCGCACGGGCTTAACGGCGCAACAAATCGATGATGTGATTTTTGGCTGTGTCACCCAGATCGGCGAACAATCGGCCAACATAGCGCGCACAGCATTGCTGAGTGCGGGCTGGCCAGCGACTGTTCCAGGTCTTACGCTGGATCGGAAATGCGGATCCGGTGAGGCTGCGGTGCATGCCGCGGTCGGAGCTATTGCTTGTGGGGCGGCTGATATCGTTATCGCTGGCGGCGCTGAGGCGATGAGCAGAGTGCCGATGGGTAGCAACCGTGATATTCACGGTGAAGCATTCGGTTGGCAGGCCATGGAGCGGTACGAGCTGACCTCGCAAGGCGAGGCCGCTGAGCGTATGGCGGAAAAATGGCAGATCAGCCGGGATGAACTGGACGCCTATGCGCTGGAAAGCCACCGGCGAGCCGGGGCGGCTGCAGATGCGGGGTATTTCGCCAGTGAAATCGCGCCTTTGCCCATTGCCGACCTCTGCGAGAAAGATCACGACGGTTTCACCGGCTTGTTTTTCGCAGATGAAACCATCAGGCGCGACACGTCGCTGGAAAAGTTGGCGACCTTGAAAACCAGCTTCCGTCCGGAAAACGGCCGCATTACCGCAGGTAATTCCTCGCAGATATCCGATGGTGCGGCGGCGTTGCTGGTGATGTCGGCAGACACCGCAAAGCGTTTGGGTCTGAGGGCTCGTGCTCGCATCAAGACCATTACCACGGTGGGTGCGGATCCTACGTTGATGCTGACCGGGCCTATTGCAGCTACGCAAAAAATTCTGCAAAAGGCTGGGCTCCGCACGGACGACATCGACTTGTTCGAGATCAATGAGGCGTTTGCTTCAGTGCCGATAGCCTGGATGCGTGAGATGGGTGTGTCTGCTGAGCGATTGAACGTCAACGGGGGGGCTATTGCACTAGGTCACCCGCTAGGTGCCAGCGGCGCGCGTATCATGACCTCCATGTTGAACGAGCTTGAGCGCCGCAAGGGACGCTATGCCCTCCAGGCTATCTGTTGTGCTGGCGGACTGGGCACAGCTACCTTGATTGAGCGGCTTTCCTGACTACCATGTCCAGAATTACGCCATTACCCCTATCGTCGCTTCCAGAGTCGCTGGCTATTGCGCTGCAACGTGGCCTGGACTCCGGCATGCTGAGTTCCAGCGTGCCTGTGCAGGTTTGGGCGCATCGTCCTGCGTTGGCCGAGGCCTGGTTAGCCGTGCTTGAGCTGTTTTACAGTCAGAGTCTGTTGAGCGAGCGGCTACGTGAGTTGGTACGCCTGAAAATCGCCAGCGTAACGACCTGCAAAGCCTGTCAGTTAGCCAGAAAATCAGATGATGTAAACGATCTGGATATCGCTTGCCTGGCGTCAGACAGTGATCACTTTACTCAACAAGAACAGGCCGCTTTGCAGTTCGCTGAATTGTTTGCCGGCGATTACATGACGGTAGGTGATGTCCATTTTGAAGCACTGGCAAGGTTTTTCAGCCCAGCGCAGATAACAGAACTCAACATGTATTGTGCCCTGATGCTTGCTGGCGGGCGAATGACCTACGTCCAGCAGGCTTACGAGGAATAAAATGAATACCCCATTGCATAGCTGCGCTTTAAAAAAAATGGATGGTACTGACACTAGTCTGATCGCCTACACCGGCAAGGTGTTGTTGATAGTCAATGTGGCTTCGCGCTGCGGCCTGACGCCGCAGTATCAAGCACTCGAACAGCTGTATAGAGAGCGACAAAACAATGGATTCGCAATCCTGGCCTTTCCGGCCAATGATTTTCGCGAACAGGAGCCTGGCAGCGACGAAGATATTGCGGCGTTCTGCCAAAGCAAATACAGCGTCAGCTTCCCTCTTTTCTCCAAGATCAGTGTCACCGGCGCAGATCGCCATCCGCTGTACTCGGCGCTCACCGCAGCAGCTCCAACGGCAGTGGGTGAGGGGCCCATGCGCACCAAGCTGGAAAGCTTCGGCATTAAAACCAGCCCTGCACCTGAGGTGGTATGGAATTTTGAGAAGTTTTTGCTTAACCGTCAGGGCGAAGTGGTAGCGCGCTTTGCCCCAGATGTGGAGGTCACTGAGCCACGCTTCCTGACGGTTTTGAATGGTTTGTTGAATACTGAAACATAGTAATTAGGCATTTTTGTAAAAAGAGTTCAATTCTTTCCTTTTCAGGAATAGTCTGAATTGTCCGTGTGGTCTTCTTGGCAGAAGCCCACCTGAGAGTCAAAACAACAAAAGGAGAACGTCATGACTGACAGTTCCAAGAGCAACCTGGAAACCGTGTTTGCCGATGTAGCCAGTAACTACAAGGGCAGCGATATTGATTTGCATGCTACGTACGCTGAAATGCGCAAGACCTCGCCGGTTATGGAAGGTAACTTCATGGAGCGCTTGGGCGTTCCGTCCATTGCCGGTGTAGATCCTGACCGCCCTTGTTTCACGCTTTTCAAGTATGACGATGTTATGCACGTGATGCGTGACGCTAAGCAGTTCACCAGCGGCTTTATTGCTGAAGGCCTGGGTGCTTTTTTTGACGGTTTGATCCTGACGGCGATGGACGGCGATCAACACAAGAACATGCGTAACCTGCTACAGCCAGTGTTTATGCCGGATACGGTTAACCGCTGGAAGGAAGAACGTATCGACAAGGTTATACGTGAAGAATTTCTTCAGCCGATGGCTGGGCAAAAAAGTGCAGACCTGATGGACTTTGCTCTGTACTTTCCGATCCGGGTGATCTACTCGCTTATCGGTTTTCCGAATGACCAGCCTGAAAAGATCAAGCAGTATGCTGCGTGGGCGCTGGCCATTCTTGCCGGTCCGCAAGTTGATCCGGCCAAAGCAGCAGCGGCCAAGAAAGCCGCCATGGAAGCGGTTGTGGCGCTTTATGATGCTATCAAGATTGTGGTGGCAGAGCGCCGCGCAGAAGGCGGCGAAGGGGATGATCTTATCAGCCGCTTGATTCGTGCAGAGTACGAGGGGCGCTCGCTGGATGATCATGAGATCACCACTTTTGTGCGTTCTCTGTTGCCTGCAGCAGGCGAAACCACCACGCGTACTTTCGGTACGCTGATGACACTGCTTCTGGAAAATCCTTCTTTGTTGGAGCGGGTACGAAATGACCGCAGCCTGGTCAACAAGGCTATTGACGAGTCTATCCGTTTTGAGCCGGTCGCCACCTTCAAGGTGCGCCAAACGGCAGAGGCAACCGAGATTCGAGGGGTGGCGATTCCCAAAGGCGCGATGGTGTCATGCATTGTCAGCTCGGCCAACAGAGACGAAGAGTTCTTTGAAAACGCCAATACCTTTGACATTGATCGGCGCCAGCGGCCTTCATTCGGTTTTGGCTTTGGCCCGCATATGTGCATAGGGCAATTTGTTGCCAAAACCGAGATCAACTGTGCCCTGAACGCGGTGTTGGACATGTTGCCCAATATCCGTCTCGATCCTTCCAAGCCGGGACCGCAAATTACCGGTGCACAGCTTCGCGGTCCCCATCAGCTGCATGTAATCTGGGACTGATAAACGTCTTCTCCCGAAGTCCTCGCAATCTGCCTGAGCAAGGCTTAGGCAGATTGCGACTCCCTACTCTGATAGCCAGTTTTTAGGACTTGCTCCAAAACGGAAGCAGGGGTCTCTTTGCTGGTAACAAAAAGATATAAACACAAATAAGAAATGTGTTTAAATTAGGGCTTGGCTCAACTACTATCTAGCTACAAACAAAATCCGCTATAAGCGAAGGGGAATACCATGAATCTTGAAGATCTCATCCTCGTCAGTGTGGACGATCACGCTATCGAGCCGCCAGATGCCTTCAAACACCACATGCCTGAAAAATTCAAAGGTCGTGAGCCGCACGTAGAAAAGCGTGGTGACCGCGATGTTTGGATTTTTGAAGACGAGGCTACGGGGTACATGGGTCTTAATTCCGTCGTCGGTCGACCCAAGGAAGAGTACGGTATGGAGCCGCTTGGCTATGATCAGATGCGCCGAGGCACCTGGAACGTCAAGGACCGAGTTGATGATATGAATGCCAACGGCGTTTTGGGCTCGCTGTGCTTTCCGACCTTTCCCGGCTTCGCCGGTCAACGCTTTCAAGCGCATGGCAATCGTGAGATCGCCTTAGCGGCCATCCGTGCCTACAACGACTGGCATCTGTATGACTGGTGTAATGCGGCACCCGGGCGGTTCATCCCGCTGATGTTGGTACCCTATTGGGATATGCCGGCCGCCGTGGCTGAGGTCAAGCGTCTTTCGGCCCAGGGTGTTCACGCGCTGTCGTTTTCTGACAACCCTGCGCGCCTGGGCTTCCCATCAATTCATGATGACTATTGGGATCCTTTGTGGAAGGCGTGTGCAGATAACAACGTAGTGGTCTGCTGTCACATCGGCTCCGGTGGTAAAGCCGAGCACGCGTCCGATCTGTCACCGATCGATGCATGGATTACCACCATGCCCATCTCGATTGCCAACGCGGCGGCGGACTGGATATGGGCGCCGATGTGGAAGAAGTTTCCTACGCTACGCATGGCTTTGTCTGAGGGCAGTATCGGCTGGGTTCCTTATCTGCTGGAGCGCGCCGACTTCACTCATCGCCACCATAATGCATGGACCAACGCCGATTTCGGCGGAAAAATGCCGAGCGATATTTTCTTCAAGCACTTCATTACTTGCTTTATTGAAGACAATTTTGGTCTGCAAAATCTCAAGTTCATGAACGAAGACATGGTTACCTGGGAAAGCGATTACCCACATTCCGATTGCACCTGGCCGCATTCACCAGAAACCACCTGGGCGCATTTGAAGAATCTGACTGATACGCAGATCAACAAGGTTACCCACCTGAATGCGATGCGCGAGTTCTCCTATGATCCGTTCCCGCTGATCGGTCGCGAAAATTGCACAGTGGGCGCGCTACGTGCCCAGGCAACGCACGTGATTACCGAGCCAGCATTGGGTCTGGGCGGTGCCGAGGTGACCCGCAAGGACGGCAAGCCTGTTACCTCCGGCGACATCAACGCGATGTTCGCTCAAGCTGACGCAAAAACTGCGATCTGATTAGATCCTGCGCTAAACCCACTGCTGTCGTAATCCGGCAGTGGGTGTGCAGGTTGGTCATTTAACTTGCTTTCTGGGTTGTTTCAATCAGCCGAAGGTGTCTTGTTGATGAGTATTTCCCAGTTTAAATACAGCGTTATTCCCGAAGAAGCCGAAGCTCTGCGTGCCGATGTACGTTGCTTTCTTAAGGAATCGCTGGAAAATTACCCGGCTGTCAAAAAAGCCCATTCATGGATGGGCTTTGATGCGCAGTTCAGCCGTCAGCTTGGCCAGAAGGGTTGGCTTGGCATGGCGCTGCCGAAACAGTACGGCGGGGCTGATGCCAGCCCTTTTGCCCGTTACGTGATTATCGAGGAACTCTTGGCAGCGGGTGCACCGGTATCGGCGCACTGGATTGCTGATCGTCAGAGTGCACCATTGATACTTCGTTTTGGTACACCAGCACAGAAAGAGAAATACTTGCCGCCTATCTGCCGTGGCGAGAGTTACTTCTGCATTGGCATGTCGGAACCCAATTCGGGGTCTGATCTGGCGTCGATCAAAACCAACGCTCAGCGTGTCGACGCTGGCTGGTTACTGAATGGACAGAAGGTCTGGACTACCAATGCCCAGCATTCGCATTACATGATTGCGCTGGTTCGCACCGGCAGTCAGGCCGAGAGCGGGCGGCATGGTGGTATGTCGCAATTCATCATCGACCTTACGCTGCCCGGCATCACCGTGCGTCCGATAGCTGATCTCGCCGGCGGCGAGCACTTCAATGAGGTCTTTTTCGATAACGTTCGGTTAGATGCCGATGCGCTTATCGGAGAAGAGGGTAAGGGGTGGGATCAGGTCACGGCAGAGCTGGCCTTCGAGCGCAGTGGGCCAGAACGCTTCCTCAGTAGTATTGCGCTTATGCATACGGCACTGGCATTGATTGGGCCGCGACCAGATGCGTTGCAGGCGCGTGATATTGGCCGTATCACCGCCCGCTTGTTGACCTTGCGCAACATGTCGCTGGCGGTCACTCAGCAATTGGTTGATGGAAACAACCCGGCCTGGGCTGCCTCATGTGTCAAGGATCTGGGCAATGTATTCGAACAGGAGCTGCCAGAAACGCTGCAGCTCTTATTGGAAGAGCAGGCACAGGTGAACGGCGGCTCTGATCATGCGCAGGTGCTTGCCTATCTGACCCAGATGGCGCCTTCATTCTCGTTACGCGGGGGTACTCGTGAAATTTTGCGCGGCATTATTGCGCGTGGACTGGGGTTGAGATAATGCGAGAACTTTTTGAGTCAACCATTGAGCGGCTGTTGAGCGATATATCGACTGCGGACTATATCCGCTCTGCCGAAGGCGGCATGTGGAGCGCTGATCTCTGGCGCGCATTGGAAGAAAATGGTTTTCAGTTGGCCGGCGCACCTGAAGCGATTGGTGGTGCAGAGGCAGGCTGGGAAGATCTGTTTGTAATCGTCCGTGCGGCAGGGCGCTACGCCGCTCCAGTTCCATTGGTGGAAATGTTGCTGGGTAACTGGCTTCTTGAAGCAAGCGGGATAGGTGCGCGCAGCGGCGTATTGACTATCGCCGCTCAGGGTACCCTGCGTTGGGAAGGGGAACGACTATCCGGGGACCTGTATCACGTGCCGTGGGGACGGCACGCCGAATGGGTAGTAACGGTGGTTGGAGATCAGGTGGTGTTGTTGGATATGGCTTGCGCTGACGGTGTTGTTCCCGGTAGCAACATTGCCGGAGAGCCACGCGACAATCTGCTTTTCAAGGCCGCCCACTGCGCCGCGTCAGCCAAGTTGCCTAGCGCAATGCCGGCCTCTGTATTGCAGATTGGTGGCGCTATGCTGCGCTCTGCCCAGATGGCTGGTGCGCTGACTGCATTGCTGGAACTTACTTCGGGCTATGCGGCAGAGCGCAAGCAATTCGGAAAACCGATTGCCTCGTTTCAGGCCATCCAGCAGCAGCTTGCGGTTCTCGCTGAGCAAACGGCAGCGGCCAATGTTGCTGCGGAAACCGCTTTTTCTGAGTCCGGTGACCAGCTTGCGTCATTCAGTATCGCTGTGGCCAAGATCAGTACGGCCGATGCGGCCAGCATAGGCGCGGGTATTGGGCATTCGGTACACGGTGCGATCGGTTTTACTCAGGAATATTCTCTACACCTGTTGACCCGCAGGCTTTGGGCATGGCGCAGCGAATTCGGTTCGTCTACCTTCTGGAGTACGCAGTTGGGCAAGTATGTCTGTGCAGCGGGTGAACAGGCTTTCTGGCCAATGATCACGCATTCAAAACAACATCAGCTCCCGGTAGCTGAAATAGGATCTGTGTAATGAACCCCTTTCTCCAGGTTGAACGGCACGGTGCTGTAGTAATGGTCCGCATGAATAGCCCTGAAACCCGCAACGCATTGTCAGAGCCGGGACAAATTCAGGAGTTCGTCGATCTATGTGCTGGCTTGCGTCGAGATCAGAGTGTCAGGGCCGTTGTGCTGACAGGCAACGGCAAAGCCTTCTGTGCAGGTGGCAACATCAAGGACATGCAAAACCGTGAGGGTATTTTTGCTGGTTCGCCTTATGAGCTGCGCGATACCTACCGCAACGGCATTCAGCAGATTCCCCTGGCGCTTTACGAGCTGGACATCCCGATCATTGCCGCAGTGAACGGTGCCGCCATCGGTGCTGGGTTGGATCTGGCGTGTATGTGCGATATCCGTATTGCCAGCGAAAAAGCCGTGTTTGCGGAAAGCTTTGTCAAGCTAGGGATTGTGCCTGGCGACGGTGGTGCTTGGCTTTTGCCGCGTATTATTGGCATCCCGAAGGCTAGTCTAATGGCCTTCACTGGCGACACCATTGGTGCTGATAAAGCCCTCGAATGGGGGCTTGTTGAGCAATTGTGTTCGGCAGAAGAGCTGGAGACCGAAGCGCTTGAGCTGGCTCAGCGTATCGCCCAAAACCCGGGCCACGCCTTGAGACTGTGTAAGCGTCTCCTGCGTGAGGGGCAGCATATGCGGCTTGACTCCCTGCTTGAACTATCGGCGGCCTATCAATCGCTGGCGCATCACACCCAGGACCATAGTGAAGCGGTAAACGCGTTTGTCGAGAAGCGCAAACCGAACTTCAAAGACCAATAACAAAATTATTCGAGGAGAGGTCACGATGCGTAGGGTTTTTCGTGAAGATCACAATATGTTCAGGGAGCAGGCCCGGCGTTTCGTCGAACGGGAAATAACACCGCACCTGCATGAGTGGGAAAAGCAGGGCATCGTTCCGAAAGAAGTTTGGCGCAAAGCTGGCGAAATGGGTTTGCTGTGTTCAACCGTTCCCGAAGAGTACGGTGGTGCTGGAGGCGATTACGGCCATTCGGCGGTAATGATTGAAGAACTGGCGCGTGCCAATGCTACCGCGGTTGGCTTCACTACCCACTCTGAAATTGTTGCCCCGTATCTGATTGCCTACGGCTCCGAAGAGCAAAAGCTGAAGTGGCTACCTGAGATGGTCAGCGGCAACATGATCGGTGTGATAGCGATGAGCGAGCCGGGAATAGGCAGTGACTTACGCTCGATGCGCACGCAGGTCCGCCGCGAGGGCGATGAGTATGTGGTCAGTGGGCAGAAAACCTTTATCACCAACGGCGGCAACGCAGATCTGGTGGTGACTGCGACTAAACTTGATCCGGCCAGCAAAGATTTAACGCTCATCTGTATCGAAACGGATCGCCCGGGATTTTCCAAGGGAAAACTGCTGGACAAGATCGGCCTCAAAGGTCAGGACACTGCCGAGCTGTTCTTCGACGAGGTGCGGGTGCCGGTCAGCAATCGGCTGGGAGAGGAGAATAAAGGATTTAAATACCTCACTCATCAGTTGGCCTGGGAACGTCTGATTATCGGCCTGCGAGCCGCACAATCGATCGAAACACTGTTTGAAGAGACCTTGGAATATACCCGTGAGCGCAAGGTATTCGGTCATAGCGTGTTTGATTTTCAGAACACGCGATTCAAGCTGGCCGAGGTCAAGGCCCAGGCCACTATGCTGCGCGTTTTTGTAGATGACTGCCTGGAGCGCGTTATGCGTGATGAGCTGCCCGCAGACGTGGCAGCTATGGCCAAGCTGTTGGGATCGGAGCTGCAGGGTAAAATGCTGGATGAGTTGTTGCAGTTACACGGCGGCTACGGCTTTATGAGTGAATACAAGATCGGTCGTGCCTGGGTGGATGCGCGTGTTGCACGGATCTATGGCGGCACTTCAGAAATCATGAAGGAAATCATCAGCCGCAACTTTTGAACCGGCCCGGTGCGTCGATACCTTGGCGTCCAGAACAATAACAATAGGGGAGTAATGACTATGTTGCTGATTTGTCGAAATATCCTGATTGTAGCCACCCTGTTTGTGGTGGCTAACGTTTTTGGCCAAGGCATACCTGAGGATCGTTACGCTGAAGAAGCTGATAGGGCAAAAAGCCTGCTGCGCAAAGCGATAGCACACTATCGGGCCGAAGGGGAGAGCTCACTTGCTGCCTTCAGTCGGCAGGGTGAGTTCGTCGACGAAGAACTTTACGTCTACGTTATTGGGACTGACGGCGTCATGCTTGCGAGCGGTGGCCCGTCGTCCAATTTAATTGGACGGGATGTTGGCTCCGCGCTGAATGACGACTTGAATAAAGGTTTCAAGGCAGCGCTGGCATTGCCAGAAAGCGAGCAGATTCATCATGCAGATTATCGCTGGATGAACTGGCAGATAGGGCGGGTAGAACGTAAAAGGGTTTTCTACCAAAGAGTGGACGACAAGATTTTTTCAGTCGGTTATTACATTGAGCGCTCAAGCGAGACAGAGGCGCAAGTACTTCTGGACTACGTCATCAAAGCTGTTGCTGAACAGCCCGAGCAGACCTTTGAACGCATAAACGAATTGGATGCCAAGTTTCTCAAAGATGATCTTTACGCCTTTGTGGTTGACCGTGAATCACAGAGGTTTATCGCCCATGGATACAATCTGAGGCTGGTAGGAAGTGATTTTCGTCGAGTCCAGTCGGCGGATCGCCAACCGATTGGGCAGGAGATCTTAGATGCTGCAGCTAAAGCGGGTAGCGGCCGTATCGGCTATCTATGGCCCAATCCGGTCACAGACAAGAACGAACCCAAGACGACACTGTTCCAGGTAGTTGGTAACTACATTGTCGCCGTCGGTTTCTACTCGAAAGCTGAATAACCCTCCAGGTTATGCAAAAGATGAACTCAACACCTGCCATCTTGATTACGGGTGGCGCCCAGAGGGTGGGCTGGCACTCTGCTCAGCGTCTGGCCAGTGACGGCTTCCGAGTTATTATTACTTGCCGTCACTGGCGCGCAGAGTGGCCAGAGCAAGGGCCGGCGGGTATTGAAGTTATCCTGGCCGACTTTTCAACCAATGAAGGTATTGAGTTGTTTATCGAGGAGCTGAAAGCCCAGGTTTCGTCATTGCGGGCGATTGTTCATAACGCCTCAACCTGGTGTGCTGATACTGATCTGAACGCGGATGATTTTCAGGCCATGTACGCGGTTCACATGCTAGCGCCATATATGATCAACAAGGCCTGCTCTAGTCTGCTAAACCAGCCGCAAGCAGACATTGTTCATATTACCGATCATGATGCCTTGAGCAGCGACCCCGACTACGTGGCTTACCTAGCGACCAAAGCGGGACTTGAAAGTATGACTCGCTCGTTTGCGAGACGCTTCGCTCCTGCGATCAAAGTAAACAGCATAGCTCCGGCGTTGATCATGTTTAACATCTCCGATACTGCTGAGCATAAACAACATATTCTCGAGCAGTCTTTGTTGGGGTTTGAACCTGGGCCAGAGGTATTCTATCGCACCCTGAGATACCTGCTTGAAAACCCGTACATCACAGGAACCTGTCTCGACTTAAATGGCGGCGGCAGGCTTAAATATGCTTGAGAGATGGTACCTATGAGCTTGGAAAAACTGACCGATTGTTACCGGGGGATTCTAACAGAGCTGGACGAAGAGCCTGGCCGTGATGGATTGGTGGGCACCCCTTTGCGGGCAGCAAAAGCGATGCAGTTTATGTGTCGAGGTTATGGGCAGTCGCTGGACGAAATTGTGAATAATGCGTTGTTCGATTCTGATAATGACGAGATGGTTATCGTCAAGGATATTGAGCTGTATTCCCTTTGTGAGCATCACATGTTGCCGTTTATAGGAAAGGCCCATGTCGCCTATATTCCCACTGGCAAAGTCATCGGTCTGTCCAAGGTAGCCCGCATTGTCGACATGTTTGCCCGACGTTTGCAGATACAGGAAAACCTCACGCGACAAATTGCAGAGGCATTGCAACAGGTGACTCAAGCTGGAGGTGTGGCCGTAGTGATTGAGGCGAAACACATGTGCATGATGATGCGCGGCGTTGAGAAGCAAAATTCCACCATGTTCAGCTCGGTGATGCTGGGTGCTTTTCGTGAGTCAGGGAATACCCGACAGGAGTTTCTGCAGTTGATCAGCCGGGGCTAATTGCCCCGGCTATGCCAGGAACTCAGGCGTCAGTTGAGACCGCTAAATGCCGCCAGCGCTGCAATTCATCTTTTCTTGAGGCTGACCGGGTTTCAGCCAGCGAGATGGCATCGGAGCCCACGATAAAATGAAGCGGGGCCTCCGGATTCAGTGCTAGTTCGACAAGCGCTTGGCCGAGCTTTTCTGGTACGCCAGGCTGCTTGTGGTTGTTGTTGGCGGAGGATGACCGAACCTTGCTAGAGAACTCCTTATATTCGGCAAGGGGCGCGCTGCCGAAGCGAGCGGAGCTGTCGTCCAGAAAATCAGTGCGAAAGGCGCCGGGTGCAACCAAAGTTACTTGGACGCCAAAACCCTTCACTTCCTGCGCCAATGACTCAGAAAACCCAACAACCGCAAACTTCGAGGCGCAATACACACTGGCACCGGGCATCCCGGCAAGGCCGGCAATTGATGCGATATTAAAAATGTGGCCTTGCCGTTGATTGCGCATTACCGGCAGCACCGCTCGGCACATAGCGAACAAGCCAAAGACGTTAGTCGCAAACTGACTTTCAATATCGCTTGCGCTGTTATCTTCAAATGGGCCTAGCTGACCATACCCAGCATTGTTGACCAAAATATCAATTTTCCCGAATTTGGCGATGGTCGCGTCTACTGCCTTTTGGATCTGATCTGTTGCAGTCACATCGAGAGAGACGGTTAGAACCCGACTTGTATCGTGGCTCCTGTAAGCGTCGCTGATAATCGCCTGCGTCCGTCCCGTAACGACCACGTTATCGCCTGCCGCAATGGCGGCTTGAGCTATATGCCAGCCGAGGCCTCTATTTGCGCCGGTGATGAGCCAAGTACGCATTTACACATCCTCGAATTTAGTAGGGTGTTTTTAGCTTGGCTAAGAAACTATACATAATGTTAAAAAGTGTCAATATTTTCCGGCTTAAGCGTAATCTGTCGCTGCCCAGCTGCCCAGCTGCCCAGCTGCCCAGCTGACTCGGCAGGAAGGCATGTCTAGGCAGACGCTATCTAATTGTCGCAAACAAGCCAAGGCTTGAGGAGCTTCTCTGCCAGGAGATCAAAAGCCGACTAACTCTTTTCCGGAAACTGAAGTACTGCGCTCAGTGGAAGCAGAACGGCTTTGCCTGTCTGGATGAGGCCAGGGTCAGGGACTTTATGTGCTTGTACGCCACGATGACCGGCATCAGGGCCTAGATGTTACCGTTCTTGCAAAGTGACACGAAGTGTATGAGCGGGCCTATGCTGAACGCCCGGTGCGATGGTCACTACACAAGAGAAACTAGCAGTCTGTCAGGGGTGTAGCACTGAACCGTGAGAGGTTTGAAGTAGCGTAGAAAAAAGCTGACCCATTTTTGGTTAGCTTCCTTCCAGACATATGAGTTGTTGCTGTGCAACGAAGGCCACGAACGGTTGGTTGTGGATAGCCTTCTGCATGCTCAGCAAACCTTTGCCAACTCAGTATTGGTAACGTACGAACTCAAGGAGGAGAGGTTAAAGTGCGGCGGGGAAGCCAGTAACTAACACTGCTCCCAGAAGTTTGACTGTAGACACGGGCGGCGGCGTCCGCAAACCAGAGAATAGTTTATAAGCCCATCTTCTGGTGGTTCCGGAGCAACCGCCTTTGGCTAAGTTCGAGGAACTCGTGTCTGGTAACGGTGCTATGAACGACCAGCCGCCGCATTCAAGATCCAAGCTTCAACCTCATGCTTCAGCCAACGACTGGCTTTACCGATTTTAACCTGCCTCGGAAATTCTCCATTCTTAATTCGTGCGTAGATGGATTTTCTACTTAGACTGACTTTATCTGACACCTCGTGGAAGTTCAGCAGAACCAGATCAGTCATGGTGCGCCTCCCCATTAACTCCGAGAAGAGGTAATACAGTTTTATTATTGATTTTTTTTCGGTTAAACATTTTATTTGCCCTTAGCCAGGGCATCCGTGCGTTATTTCTACCCGTTCAATTCGACTGCGTGCCCAAGGGATAGATGGCATCGCAGTAGCACGCGGGAGGTTCTGGCAAGACCTCATAGGCAAATACTATTGTAATAAGCCTAATCGGTCAATAAATAATCCTTGACATTTGTATAGCCACCTATTTTCGTGCTGTCAACTCTTAGGAGCGCTGGGTTGTAGGTGTGCTTTCCAAGGAGAGTTAATGTGTATGCTGGTTTGTATGCTGTATTTTATAAAATTCATAATGTGTTGATATGCATACAAAAATACCTGTAAATAGAATCCAGTCTCCCCGACCAAAACCTTTTTCAGGTGTTCCCACTCTGTCTCATTCCGCCCTGGACCCGCTGGGGCGAGCCTTGCGGCTCTCAGCCTTTTCTCGTTATGCCTCTTTGTAGCTATCCATTGGAGAAACCGAGAGCATTGGTATCCCTTAACGGGAAGATCAAAGCTTAGTTTATATACTGGAAATGTAGGGCCCGCCATTGCCTGAAGAGATTTGTCTGGGGCAAAAAAAAGCCCGCTAAGCGGGCTTAAAGGGGAGCAGCTTACTTCACAAAAAAATCAGTTGCCGGTAGCACGCATATGCTGAACGCTGAACATTTCCGGTGTGCTAAGGCTAGGATCAACCTGACCCTTGAACTGACCGGTGGTGCAATGCATCGCCTGAACGTCGATCATGCTGAAGCTGTCATCAATTGACACGCCTGTGCCCTTGTTGGCAGGCAGGTGGTGGTCCGGATGCGCCTGGCCGATGGTAAAGGTCTTCCACAGCTTTCCGCTGCGATCATAAGAGACGGTGCGTGGAATGGTGAAGGTTTGCGCATCGATGAAATGCACGCGCTTGGACAGAGGATGGCTGTCATCAACCGGAGAAGCCTCCACTTCATAGACCTTGCGTAACTGCCAGGTTATGTTCGGGAAACAGCCGCCTTGGCCTCCAAAAGCCACCACCTGATAGCCATCGCTGTCGCTATGGGTTTCTGCGTCCAGTGTTAGGTCATTGTGGTTGTAGAAGGGCATCAGCATGTGCCGCGTTCCCTTATAGTTCCAGTTCATGTCGGAGATACGGCCATTGTATCCCTCAAAATCTTCGATCATCAGGTCGGAACCCAAGAAAGCGTCAGTGACCTGTCCAGTGGCCAGGCGACGCACACGCCGCTGAAATCCCAGATACAGCCAGGAATTGTCTCGCTTGAGGTCATCCTGCGCACGGTGAATCAACAGCTGAGTATTGCGCACGTCGTATGGCTCGAGTACCTGCACGTAGATACCACGAAACAGTTCTGAGGGGTTTGGGGTTATTGTCGGAACAGGCTCATGGTTGACGCGACCAGTAAAGTTCAGGAAATGAAAGTTGAACTTGATAGTACGTTCCAGCTTGCCGGAGTTCATGTCTCGATATTTCCAATAAAATGGTGCAATCGCGGCGCTGTCTCCCCAGTTGTAGCCGTATTTGTAGTTCCATGCGAGCTTTTCACCTGCTCTGGGATCATTAGTATCGGGCTCTTCAAGAAATGGCCGTCCAGCGACCCAACCGTTTATTTCACCGACGCTATCCCCCAGTGAGACCTGTCCGAGACCATTGCGGCTAGCCTCGATATAGCCTGGGTGCAGATCGAAGGAAGTGGTCTCGCCTACAGTAACCTCCAACCAGCCCTGCTCGATAAAATTGGCGAAGGCAGGATCAATGATGTCCTTGAACTGCGCAAGGTTGTCCTGGTTGATGACCATTCCCGCCTGCAATCCATCATGGGATGGGACGTCGTCCTGGTAGGGATGAAAGCTACTATTGATCAGGGCATCGTTCGCCAGCACGCTAGTGCTGAACAGGCTGGCGAGCATGCTGCCAGCGAGGGCGGAACGGGTGAAATGCTTGAGTGTTATGTTCATAGTTATTCCTCGTAATCAGAAGCTGTAACGTACGGTCAACTGGAGTTCGTCTTCTTTTTGGGCCATGCCGATAGGGCCTGCGCGGAAACGTCCCAAAGGCTCATAGCCACCCAGTCCAAGAGTTTGTCCTTCGGCATGGCCAGGTGCGCCGGCGGTAAAGGGGTCCCAAGGGTTACAGCTACGGCAATCATCGAACTCGCGGGCGCCACGGCCAACTTTGATATTTGCGCCACCGACAATTTTCAGGTTGTCGCTGACCAACCATTCAATGCTGGGAGCGATGGCGCTGGCTTCTGCCTTGAAGTCGTGCGCTGCCAGAATTTGTGGGCTCAAACGATCGTTCATCCACCAGCCCTTGATCAGCAGCGTGCCGATGAAGTTCTCTTCCCAGTCAGGCATGCCGGCCTTGCCCAGCGGACGATCTTCGAGCTGGTGCTCGTGGATCTTCTGCCCGAACAATTGGCCGGAGAACAGGAACGCTCGTTTGCTGTTGAGGAAGGGCAGGAAGATGTTCTTGTCGGCACCGACGACGAAGCGGGTTACGTCCGACTCCGAATACAGGCGGGACTGCAAGGTGTTGGCGAACTCTTCCCCGTCGGTGTGGGCCACTTCCATGCGGAATACGGTGTCGATGCCCTGGGCGTAGTAATCCAGTGATCCACCGATCAGGTTGACTCGAGGAAAGTGGATATCGAAAGCGATCAGGCTCGGCCATACCGCGGTTTCACCAGTGAAGCCATTCTGACCTGGAATGCCACCACGCAATGAAGGCAATTGCGAGCGGTAGGTGAGGGCGTTCAGGGAGAAGCCAATATCGCCATACACACCCTCCAGCTTCAGGCCGAACTGGCCATTGGACAGACTCCAGGCCGGCATATGCGCCTTGCGGATGCCGATCTGACCGGGACCGAAGTCAGTCGCGAACACTCCGCCTGCGAAGTTGGCGACGGTACCGCCGTTCTCCCACAGGTTGTTCATGCCGCGGAAGAAGCAAGCTGCATCAAGGATGTTGTTCGGCGAACCGCACTGGCCGATGTCATGGGGGCGGAAGCGGTCGAAGTTCCAGACGAAGGACAGGTTCAAGTCGTCGAAAATCTCGCCAGGTCCCATCCGATAGTCGGTCTTCAGAATCCACATGGGGATGCGAATGTCCTGCAGCTCGTCATAGATGTTGTTGCGTGAGAAATCTACCGGGTTGATCACGTCAAGCACGCGGAATAGATCGGTGCGGCCCCAGACCACTTGCTGTTTACCCAAGCGGGTGCTGAGGATATGGCCGTTGTCCAGCCCGTAATCGAAGTCCACGTACAGCTCGCGGATGAAGTCCAGCCGGTCGTTGAACTCGCCGTAGCGCAGATCGTTAGTGTCCTTGTCGAGGTAACCGTTGATACAGCCACGGCTGTCCACGTCACAAGGGCGAACTGGTACGCCGAAAGCAACGCCGCCATCGGTATCATGCAGTTGTTCGCCCAGCACTATCATGCCTTCGTTGGGGTTGTTGGCCTCGTCAAAGGAGTTGGGCAAGGCCAGGCCGCTGCCATGGGGGACGCTATTACCCCCGCCGATATTTTCGATCATTACCGGCCCGCCGGCATTGCGTCCGTATTCATTCTTGTTCAGGTCGTATACGCCGTCATAAGAGCCGCGCAGGACGGCGTTCCAGGAGACGTTGCTGAACAGTCCAAACTCGCCGATTTTGCGCTCCGCATTCAATTGCATGGTGTTGCGGAATTTGGACAACCCCACGCTATCGCGAACGAAGGTGGCATTTTCGTAGTAGCCGGAATATCTGATCTCCTCATCAGCAACCGCGCTGGCGAGGGGAGTCAGAGCCAGACCGGCGCTTCCAAGCAGAGTCAGGCTCCAGTGCTTCAGGCCTTTTATTGTTGTTTGCATGGCAGTTCCTCTTGCAGGGTGGAAGGGGCGAGCTGACGGCGGTGCCGTCAGGAGGCACCCTGTATCAGCCCGTCTTCCACCCCATGCTGGGTAGATGACGGGAATGCTTGGTCGGATGAAAGATCGGCATGCAGCACGCCGTCGTCATCCACGTAAACATCGGTAATGAAGCGCGGACGCATGACCAGCACCCAAGCCGGTACCAGCAGCATGGCGGCAATGCCGTTGATGACGATCATCACGCACAGCAGCATCGCGGCATCGGCCTGAAAGCGCAGATCGGAGAGAATGACCCACATGATGATTCCGGCCATCAGCGTGATCGCGGTGAAGCTGATCGCCATACCCGTGGTAGCGATGGAGCGCCGCACCGCATCGCGCAGATCGCCGGTTTTGGCCATTTCTTCGCGGATGCGATCCATCATGTAGATTGAGTAGTCGATGCCTACCCCGATACCCACTGCGATCACCGGCACCGTATTGATATCAATGCCCAGTCCGCTGATGCCCATATAGGCGTAGGTCAGAGCTGTGGCGAAAAGCATCGCCAGCAGCATCATCAGGCCGGCGTGCCAGGAGGTGTAGAACAGCATCACGAAACCAAAGATCAGCAGGAACACCAAGGGCAGCACGATCAGGTTGGTCTCGAACGCGGACTCGTTCATGGCCGCCGCGACACCCATGGTGCCACCAGCCAGGCGAATGCTCAGCCCCTCGACCTTGCCTTCATTAGCGTCAATCCATTGTTGGGCCATATGGATTGCTCGGCGGATGGTCTCGCCCTGGCGGTCCTTGTAATAGAAAACCAGGTTGGCGATGCGGTCGTCGGTGTCATTGAACTCGTTCAGAGCACCGGGGATGGGGCTGGAGGCCATGTAGGTAAACATCAATCCACCGACATAGTCCGCATCGTGTGGGATCTGGAACCAGCGCGGATCATCGTTATGCATCAGCCGGTTGACCTGCTTGACCAGGTCGGGCAACCCCTTGCTGCCGCCTACGCTCGGGTCGCCAAGCATATGCGCCTGCAAATCACCTAGCGCACGCAGAACCTCTGGCTGCTTCAAGCCGCCGACCTGCTCGTGCTCAGCGATGATGTACAGCTCCTCCGAACCGGGGAAGCGATCATTCACTTCCTTCGAGGAGACATTGTAATCATGTTCTGGGTAGAGGATTGGGGAGCCTGGCTCCGAATCACCTATGCGCACGTTGGCGGCGGAGAACAGCCCAGCCACGATCGCCAGCGCGGCGATACCGAGCATCACCGGGGCTGCGCCTGGGCGTGCGACCATGCGCGAACAGGCGCCGCCGATGTAACGTAAAGCGGTTTCACGAAGCTCTGGATTTTTCGGTGTTGGCAGGATCGAGAGCAGCAAAGGCACCCCGATCAGTACCGTCAGGATCACAGTCGAGGCCCAGAGCGAGGCATAGATTCCCAGTTTGGTGTTCAGCGCGATGGAGCCGATGGCAATAAGCGATAGCCCGACCGCATCCGATACCACGCCCAGCGAGCCCGGCCGGAACAGACTTTCAAAGGTGGCACGAGCGGCCTGCTGACCGTTGCCCGACACGCGAACTTCAGCGTAATACCGTTCAACTAACTGCACCCCGTGACTCATGGCGCGAGCGGCAATCAGAAAGGGAATAACCAGGCCCAGCGGGTCGAGATTAAATCCCAACAGACTGATAATTCCGAGCCCCCAGATGGTCGACACCATCACCCCGCCGAGCGGGATCAATACGCCATAGGCCTTGCGGAAATGGAAGATCAGCAGGGCGAGCATGATCAGCACGGTGAAGATGAAGATCTGCAGGATCTGGTCCATATAGGTATAGGCCCAGCCGACCAGCACCGGTTGACCGGTGGCGTAGATGGTCATCCCGTCGCGGGCTTCGTTATCGCGCAGCAATTGCAGTTGGGCAAAGGTGTTTTCGTAGTCCAGCTGGCCCTCGATCAACTGCGCCTTGACCAATGCCATCTTGAAATCTGGCGAGACTAGCGGCCCGTAGATCCGGGGATTGGCGGCTACATCAGCGCGCATGGCGGCCAGTTGCTCTTCGCTATAGTCGTTCTGCTGCGCATCAAAGTAGGGTTCGGAGTTGATCGATCCCACTTCGGTCAGCCAGATTTTGCGAGAGTTGCGATGGGTTACGCTGGTGACCAGGTTGTGGTTTACGCCGGGCAAGTTATCGACCGCGTGGGTGATACGGTCGATGGTCGCCAGATTCTCATTGCTGAAGATGTCCCCGTCTTCGAAGGCAACGCCAACCACGAGCACATTGGCGCCGCCGAAGCTGTCCTTGATGCTGTTATGCAACTCTATGTAGGGATGCTGCTGGGGCAGCAGATCGGCAAAATCGGTGTATATCTTCAGCCCAGGTATGCGCAGAGCGAACAACAGGGTGAGTAGTGCGATGGCGGCCAGTACCTTGCGTGGGTTGTTGAATATCCACACTTCGAGGCTGTGCATGGCATGGGTAAATCGATGCATTCCAGGCATGTCGGTTTCCTCAGTTAGTACTGGCCGCTAAGGCCTTTGGGAGTGGAATATTCAGCAGGAGCCCTCGGCCACCAGCCGCCAGAAGGTGCTGATTGGGAAGCAAACGCCCTGCGCGCAGATAGAGGGGTTGATCAGGCGTAGTCAGGGGCGTCCAGCGTTGGCCGCGCAGTTGCAGCACGGTGGCGTTTTCACCTACCGCGTAGAGTCCTTGCGGGCCATCAATAAAGCCAAAGATGGGTGCTTCGGTGCCGGTACGCTGACGTTGCCAGGTCACTCCGGCATCGCTGGTGTGCCAGATAAACCCATTCAGTCCGCCTACCCACCCTTGCTCTAGAGAGGTGTAGTGACTGGCGTGCGGATAGAACTCATCCGGCAGGCTGCCGGATGGCTCCCAATTGCGGCCACCGTCTACAGTGACGAACCGCAAGCCGTACTCCCCGGTGACGATAGCTTGCTCGTCATTGACGAACTGCAGGGTGGTAAATATGGCATCCTCGTCGAGGCTCATCTCACCCCACGTCTGACCTTGATCAGCACTGCTTTGCAAGGTGCTGAATGCGCCTGCCGCCCACCAGCTGCCATCAGGCGCGCAAGTCGCCGCCATCATCTGTTCACTGCTGGGCAGTGCGTGAGCAGTCCAGTTCTGTGCCTGGGGATCGGCATGCCAGAGTTGGTTATCGAAGCTCAGGGCAATAAAACTGCCATCGGGGCAGACATCCAGATCGATCAGACTCATATCGGTAGGTAGCTGTTGGCGCTGCCATTGCTGCCCGTTATCCAGGCTGCTTACGGCCACACCTTGATTACCAACCAACAGGGTGACCTGTGCATTGCTGGCCATTGCCTGATAGAAATCGGTACGCTGATTTGGCTGTTTTGCCTGTTGGGTAACGGCATCCAGGTCAAGAGCGGCTTCGCAACCGCCCAATACCATCCCAAGGCTGACAAGGGCGATAGAAGGGAAAAGACGTATTAACGGAGGGCGCTCAAAGCGCCGTAGGGCAATTAACATGTACGTCACCACTGTTTGTTTTTGTATAAGTAAAGCGACTACGCAGCATGTAGCAACGCCCATGCCAGCATGCTGGGCGCGCCCTATCTCTCATTTCAAGTTATTGTAAAATATGAGTTTTATTGTTTGTTTCGTGCTGAGGAATGGGCTCGGGAGAGCCTAAGCTTCCAAGGAACTTGATCAATTGATCAACTCTGCTGAAGCTGTTTCTCTTTTGATCAAAAGCGCAAAATGCAACCGGTCGTCGAGACGGAGGGCAGGTCTAGGGGGGAGAGGAGCGGGCAGCGTCAGAAGGTATGTGAAACGTCGCTTTTTTTCAGTCGGTAAGCTAGTGCGGGGCGGCTCAGGCCAAGCAGCCGGGCAGCTTTTGATACGTTCTGTTCGGCCATCTGCATGGCTTTGAGCATCAGTTGCTGCTCTAGTACTTCAAGGCTGATGCCTTCCGCGATGATACGGCTGGCCCAATCGCCGTCCGCCACCGCCGTTGACTGCACGTCGACAAGCTGCCCCGTGGCGTTAAGACGTTCCTCGTGTTTGCTGTCCGGATCGTCGGGGAATACCGCAAATAACGAGTCCTGGCTGATTGTTTCGTTGCTGTCGGTCAGGATCACTCCGCGCTCGATCACATTCTCGAGTTCACGAATATTGCCCGGCCAACGATAACGGAGGCATAGCTCCAGTGCTTTGTCTGAAAGGCCCAACGTGCGTTTGTTGTATTCGTTATGGAATTTTTTCAGAAAGTGTTCTGCCAATAGCGGGAGGTCTTCCAAGCGCTCGCGCAAGGGAGGAATCTTGACCGGGAACACATTCAATCGGTAGTACAGGTCTGCACGGAAGCGGCCGTTCTGCACTGCTTCGGCAAGTGATTCGTTGGTGGCGGCAATGACGCGAACGTCAATGCTGCGGGTGCGGTTATCGCCGACCCGTTCGAGCTCGCCTTCCTGCAGAACCCGCAACAAGGTCGCTTGCGCGCGGGGGGACAGCTCAACCACCTCATCGAGGAAAATGGTACCGCCGTGCGCTCGTTCAAAACGGCCCTGGCGAGACTGGTTGGCGCCGGTGTAGGCGCCTTTTTCCACGCCAAACAGTTCTGCCTCAATCAGGTCCGGCGGGATAGCGGCGCAGTTCACTGCTACGAAGGGTTGCTCAGCGCGCTCACTGCTTAGGTGCACGCTGCGTGCGATAACTTCCTTGCCAACCCCGGTTTCTCCAAGCAACAGCACCGAAACCTTGCCTTTGGCGGCCTTGTCGATCATCTGACACACGGTCTTGTAGGCGTGGGACTGGCCTATACCATAGTACTGCCCCTGCTGCTTTTCCAGGCTGGTACGCAGTGAACTCACCTGGCTCTGCAGGTCATATAACTCCTCGATAATCGGGTCGCTGCGAAAGTACTGCTTGAACTCCTCTGCGTCCTCCCACTCTTCTGCAGGTTTGCCGGTAATCAGGCATTTTTCATCTCCGCAGCCACGGCAACTGGTCTCACGGAAGATGATTTCTCGACCCATAAAAGAAGAGGTATAGGCGCATGCATATCCCAGCAGCGCCCAACACGCGGGATCTTCCATCATGCCCAGTTCAGTTTGGCAGATCTCGACTTCGAAAGAGTCGATCCACTCCAGCTCACCGTAAAAGTGGCCAGACTGCTGATCCAGGTCGATCTGAATCGGCCGCACCTTGACCATGCCCTTGAGTGAATGCAGTTGCGGGCCAGCAAGAAAGATGTCCAGCTCGCTGGAGTGAGGTCGCAGATGGCGCGCAAGTTCGGCGTCCTTTACACCGGACTGGTAGCCCATGCGCATGAAGAAGCCCTTGGCCCGTTCAATCCCCAGGCTATTGACCAACTCGCGGCGGAAATTCGCCATGGAGGATACCTGCATCAGAAGCATCCGCTGTTCGCCAAACCAGATTTTTCCTTCAGCACTTTGAAAGCGAATTTGTTCGCTCAGATCAAGGTAATCCGAGTATTGGACCTGGGGCTTGTAGCTGATCGCCATGGCGTCTGCCTATTTTTTATTAGCGGGCTGCGTCCGGCTGGGCGTGTCTCATAGTGATCCAGGAGCCGGCGGATTTATCTCTTTATCTTCTACTCGTATCCACCAAAAAATCAACCAGATGATGAAAAGTGGGCCGCTGCAGCCAGGGCTGAGCATTTGAGTGAACAGGGGTGGCAACTTGATCAAATGATCAAAAAAAGCCAACCCCCTGTTGCTTTTACTTCTAGCCAAGACGGCTCATGTATTTTGGTGAAAATGCAAATATGTAAATAAATCAATTGGATATATCAAATTTACGCATGCTTTTTGGTTCTTGGCACAAGCGTTGCTCTGTTGCTTACACAACACCAAGCACAGGTCACGACCTTATGAGCCAGCCCGCACAAACTTTTGATCAGATGCCACGTTATGTCCGTGTGCGCAGTGAGCCTGGGGCTCGCCTGGTCGAGTTCGACTTCGCCATCGGCCATCCCGATCTGTTTGTAGAACTGGTTCTTCCCAGTGCTGCCTTCGAGCATTTTTGTCAGCACAACCGTGTTCAGCATATGAGCGAAGAGATGGCTCGGGCGGTGGATGAAGAAATGATCAAGTGGCGATTTGGTGAACATGGAAGTCGCTGATTCAGCTGATTCGAACCCCCTTACAACAACAATACGGTAGCGTTGATATGAGCATCGAAATCAAGACTACATCGGTCGAACCGATTCGAAACACCTATAGCAATATCAAACGGCGTTTTGGTGATAAACCGGCGACCCGGTATCAGGAAGCCAGCTTCGATATCGAAGCGGTGACCAACTTCCACTACAAGCCGTTGTGGGATCCGGAGCACATGCTCAATGACCCAACCCGCACCTGCATTCGCATGGCTGATTGGCACAGCGTGACCGATCCCCGGCAATTCTATTACGGCGCCTACGTGCAGAACCGCGCCAAGATGCAGGAAGCCACCGAACACAGTTACAGCTTTTGCGACAAGCGTGGATTGATTACGCGCTTGCCTGAAGACCTGCAAGAGACGCTGTTGCGCTTTCTCGTGCCGCTGCGGCATGTGGAGCTGGGTGCGAACATGAATAACAGTGGTGTCGCCGGTGATTGCATCGCTGGCACCGTCACCCAAATGCATATCTACCAGGCCATGGACCGTCTGGGTGCTGGTCAGTATCTCTCGCGTATCGCGCTGATTATCGATGGCGGTACCGGCGACGCGCTCGACCGCTCCAAAACCTACTGGATGGATGATGCGCTGTGGCAACCCATGCGTCGCCTGGTTGAAGACACGCTGGTGATCAAGGACTGGTTCGAATTAAGCCTGACGCAGAACCTGATCATCGACGGCCTGATGTACCCGCTGATGTATGAGGCGTTCGATCAGTGGCTGGATGAGCAGGGCGCAGCCGATGTGTCCATGCTCACTGAGTTCATGCGCGACTGGTCCAAGGAGACCGTTCGCTGGGTCGATGCGATGGTCAAGACCGTGATGGCCGAAAACGAAGCCAACGCCGTTCAGCTGCAGGCATGGGTCGAGCATTGGGAACCGCGCGCCTATGAGGCGCTGGCACCCCTGGCCGACGAAAGCATGGGCCGTGACGCGCTGGATACGGTTCGTGCCCAGTTTGCCACTCGTTTGAAAAAGCTTGGCCTCACTAGCCAGGGAGTACAGGCATGAGCCAGCTCGCTTTTATCGTCTTCCAGGACAACGACAACGCTCGTTACATCGTGGAAGCCATTGCGCAGGACAACCCCCACGCCGAAGTGCAGCACCAACCCGCACTGATCCGAATCCAGGCCGAAAAGCGCCTGGTGATCAACCGAGCAACGGTTGAAGAGAAGATCGGTCGGGAATGGGACGTTCAGGAAATGCTCCTGGATGTGATCAGTATCGGCGGCAACGTGGATGAGGATGAAGATCATTTCATTCTCGAGTGGAAAAATTAGGAGATCGAATCATGGCGACCAATAAGAAGAAACTCAGTCTCAAAGACAAGTACCAGTACCTGACCCGCGACATGGCCTGGGAGCCCAGCTACCAGTCGAAAAAAGACATCTTCCCGCAGGAAGATTTCGAAGGCATCAAGATTACCGACTGGGACAAGTGGGAAGATCCCTTCCGCTTGACCATGGATGCTTACTGGAAATACCAGGCCGAAAAGGAAAAGAAGCTGTATGCGATCTTCGACGCCTTTGCACAGAACAACGGTCATCAGAATATCTCCGATGCCCGTTATGTAAATGCGCTCAAGCTGTTTTTGACCGGCGTGTCCCCGCTTGAGTATGGCGCCTTCCAGGGCTACTCACGAGTCGGCCGGCAGTTCAGCGGCGCTGGCGCGCGTACTGCCTGTCAGATGCAAGCGATTGATGAGTTGCGCCACGTGCAGACGCAGATTCACGCGATGAGCCATTACAACAAGCACTTCAACGGTCTGCATGACTTTGCCCATATGCACGATCGCGTCTGGTTCCTTTCGGTGCCCAAATCGTTCTTCGATGATGCGCGCAGTGCAGGTCCGTTCGAATTCCTCACGGCGATCTCGTTTTCTTTCGAATACGTCCTGACCAATCTGTTGTTCGTGCCCTTTATGTCCGGCGCTGCTTACAACGGCGATATGGCCACAGTCACTTTCGGCTTCTCAGCTCAGTCCGATGAAGCCCGGCATATGACCCTGGGCCTGGAAGTGATCAAGTTCATGCTTGAGCAGCATGAAGATAACGTGCCGATTATCCAGCACTGGATCGACAAATGGTTCTGGCGCGGTTACCGCCTGCTCAGCCTGGTCAGCATGATGATGGACTATATGCTGCCCAACAAGGTGATGTCCTGGAAGGACGCTTGGGAGGTGTATTACGAGCAGAACGGCGGGGCCTTGTTCAAGGACCTTGAGCGTTACGGTATTCGTCCTCCCAAATATCAGGACGAGGCAAACAAGGGTAAAGAGCACATCAGCCACCAGCTGTGGGCGACCTTCTACCAGTACAGCCAGGCTACCAACTTCCATACCTGGATTCCCAGTGAAGAAGAAATGAACTGGCTCTCGGAGCAGTACCCGGACACCTTCGATCAGTACTACCGTCCGCGCTTCGAGCATTGGCAGGCGCTGCAGGAGAAAGGTGAGCGTTTCTACAACAACACTTTGCCGCAACTGTGCCAGGTGTGCCAGGTGCCGGCGCTGTTTACCGAACCTGATGATCCGACCAAGCTGAGTCATCGCAGTCTGGAGCATGAGGGTGAGCGTTATCACTTCTGCTCGGATGGCTGCTGCGACATCTTCAAATATGAGCCTGAAAAATACATCCAGGCCTGGTTGCCGGTACACCAGATTTACCAGGGCAACTGTGAAGGTGCGGATGTGGAGACCGTAGTCACCAAGTACTACCACATTGGCGCTGGCCAGGACAATTTCGAGTATCTGGGTTCTCCGGATCACAAGCGCTGGCAGGCGATCAAGGGGCAGAAACCTGACGAATCGCAGGCAGCCAAGCCCAAGAACGCAGCCTGATATCCACTAACTGTGTCATCAGGCCGGGGAAGCTGACCGGCCCGATGAACAAGAACAAGAAAAGAGGTAAGTGTCATGAGCGTCAAAGCCATATCCGACTACATTACTCAGCCCAAGGACACTGTGGCCAATTTCAACGGCATGCAGGTGGTTTACGTGCACTGGGCAAAGCATCTGATGTACTGCTCGCCGTTTGCGTTTCTGGTCTCGCCTGACATGACGTTGGCCGGCTTTTTTGCCGAGGTACTGCGTCCGGCGATCAAGGACCATCCTGACAGCACGCGGGTTGATTTCATGGAAGCTCAGTGGCTGCTCAACGGCCAGGGGTTTAGCCCGACTCCAGAGGCGGCGCTGCTGGCTCAGGGCATTGATCACAAGAGCATGCTCACGCTGAACACCCCCGGCCTGAACGGCATCAACGGCTGCGCCAGCTGAGGTCGAGCATATGAGCTACTCACTGACAATCGAGCCTATCGGCGAGCAGATTAACGTCGAAGAAGGCCAGACCATCCTGCAGGCCGCATTGCGCCAGGGTGTGTGGCTGCCCTTTGCCTGCGGGCATGGCACTTGTGCCACCTGCAAGATTCAGGTGGTCGAAGGCGATGTAGACATTGGCGACGCCTCACCCTTTGCGCTGATGGATGGCGAGCGTGACGAAGGCAAGGTACTGGCTTGCTGCGCGACGCTACAGAGTGATGCGGTCATTGAAGCCGATATTGATGTCGACGACGACTTCGAGGGTTACCCGGTCGAGGATTACGTAGCCACTGTGACGCGCATCGTCACGCTGTCTCCGACTATCAAGGGTGTGCATCTGAAGCTTGACCGGCCCATGACTTTCCAGGCCGGCCAGTACATCAACCTGGTCTTGCCTGGTATCGAAGGTAGCCGCGCGTTCTCACTGGCCAATCCACCCAGTCGTGCTGATGAGGTCGAACTGCATATCCGATTGGTTGAAGGTGGTGCTGCGACGACACATGTCCATCAGCAACTCAAAGCCGGAGATCAACTCAGTCTGTCCGGCCCTTATGGCCAGTATTTCGTGCGCCGCTCGCAACCCGGTGATCTGATTTTTATCGCGGGCGGATCGGGTTTGTCGAGCCCGCAATCGATGATCCTTGACTTGCTGGAGCAAGGCGACACACGGCAGATGACCCTGTTCCAGGGCGCACGCAACCGCGCGGAGCTTTACAACCATGACCTGTTTCAGGGGTTGGCCGCCAAGCACAGCAATTTCACCTATGTCCCCGCGCTCAGTCAGGCGGAAAAGGATGATCAATGGACAGGCTTTTGCGGTTACGTGCACGAGGCGGCCAAGGAACATTTTGGCGGTCGCTTTGCTGGCAACAAGGCCTACCTCTGCGGGCCGCCGCCGATGATTGACTCGTCCATCAGCGCATTGATGCAAGGCCGACTATTTGAACGCGATATTTTCATGGAACGCTTCTTCACGGCCGCCGACGGCGCCGAAGAAACGACCAGGTCGGCACTCTTCAAGAAAATCTGAAGAGGCCTGAGGAAATACCTGCGGCGTCAGGTAACTGTTTGCGCTGCCGTGAACACGGCGGCCTGACCTGAACGTCAGAGTAGGTAGAGCGAAACATCAACAGTCGAGAACAGAAAATGACTGTGAACTATGAAATTACCGAGCGAGGCAGCGGCAGCCGTTTTAGCTGCGAACCTGAGCAGAGCGTGCTCAAAGCGATGGAGCAGCGGGCCAAACGCTGCGTCCCCGTTGGTTGTCGGGGTGGTGGTTGCGGCTTGTGCAAGGTTCAGGTGATCAGCGGCGAATATCACTGTGGGCCGATGAGTCGTAAACATGTGTCCGACGCTGCTCTTGCCTGCGGCGAAGCGCTGGCTTGCCGTCTTTACCCGCTGAGCGACTTGACGATTGAGTGCCGCACGCCCAAGGCCGCGGCCGAAATACAACAACAAATCCAATGAGGTGATAGTCATGAGAAAAGGTGTAATGCGCCCCGGTCACGTACAGCTTCGCGTCCTGGACATCGATGCTGCAGTTAAACACTACACGGAGTTGATGGGCCTGATCGAAATGGATCGCGACCCACAGGGCCGTGTGTACCTGAAAGCCTGGACCGAGGTCGATAAATATTCCTTGGTGTTACGCGCTGCCGAAGAGCCTGGCATGGACTTCATGGGATTCAAGTGCATTAGTGAGGAAGTACTGGATAACCTGCGCGCCGGCCTCGTTGCCTTCGGTTGCGAGGTGGAGGACATACCGGCGGGGGATCTGCAGGACTGTGGTCGCAGGGTGCGTTTCGTAGCGCCGACCGGGCATAACTTCGAGCTGTTTGCGAGTAAGAAACAGACCGGCAAATGGGGCGTCAATAACCGCAATCCGGAAGCCTGGCCCCGCGAGTTGGGTGGTATGCGAGCCACCCGCTTCGACCACTGCCTGCTGTACGGTCCGAATCTGGCGGAGACTTACGAGCTGTTCCGCGACGTGTTGGGGTTCGATCTGGCTGAACAGGTACTGACACCAGAGGGGAAGCGGGTAGCACAGTTTCTCACGGTGAGTACCAAGGCCCACGACGTGGCGTTTATCGAGCACCCCGAGCCGAAATTTCACCATGCGTCCTTCTATCTGGACAACTGGACTGACGTGCTCCGCGCGGCTGACCTGATTTCAATGACCGATACCTCGATCGATATAGGCCCGACTCGGCATGGTCTGACTCATGGGCAGACCATCTATTTCTTCGATCCTTCGGGTAACCGCAACGAAGTGTTTGCCGGTGGCGACTACCACTATCCGGATCACGAGCCTGTGACCTGGGATGCCGAGTCATTGGGCAAAGCTATTTTCTATCACGACCGGGTTCTGAACGAGCGGTTCCTGACCGTACTGACCTGACTATTTCGTTTGTCACCAGGATTGCGCAGCTATGAAAGACATCAAACATTTTATTAACGGCGAGTACGTCGGGTCGGCCAGCGGCAAGACCTTCGATAACGTCAATCCGGCCAATGGCCGGGTGCTGAGCCGTGTACATGAAGCAGGGCGCGAGGAAGTCAATGCGGCAGTGAATGCCGCGCGAGCTGCTTTCAATGGACCTTGGGGGCGGATGACCGTCGACCAGCGCACTGAAATACTGCACAAAGTGGCAGACGGCATCAATGCTCGGTTTGAAGAGTTTCTCGATGCTGAATGTCAGGACACCGGCAAACCCAGATCATTGGCCAGCCATATCGACATTCCCCGTGGCGCCGCCAACTTCAAGGTGTTCGCCGATCTGATCAAGAATGTTCCTGCCGAGTCATTCGAGATGCCCACCCCCGATGGCACTGGCGCCTTGAATTATGGAATCCGTCGACCCAAAGGTGTGATTGGCGTCATCAGCCCATGGAATTTGCCGCTGTTGCTGATGACATGGAAGGTTGGTCCCGCATTGGCCTGTGGCAACACCGTGGTGGTCAAGCCTTCGGAAGAGACACCCACTACGACGGCGCTGCTCGGTGAAGTAATGAAAGCGGCTGGCGTTCCTGATGGGGTCTATAACGTGGTGCATGGTTTCGGTGGCAATTCCGCTGGCGCTTTCCTCACCGAACATCCGGATGTGGATGCATTCACTTTTACCGGTGAAACCGGCACTGGCGAAACCATCATGAGGGCTGCAGCTAAGGGCGTGCGTCAGGTCTCTCTGGAGTTGGGCGGCAAGAACGCCGGCATCGTGTTTGCCGATTGTGATATGGACAAAGCCATCGAAGGCACGCTGCGCTCGGTGTTCGCCAACTGCGGTCAGGTCTGTCTGGGCACCGAGCGTGTGTATGTCGAACGCTCTATTTTCGATGAGTTCGTCGCACGTCTGAAGGCCGGAGCGGAAAGTCTGGTGATCGGCCCGCCGGATGATGAAACCAGCAATTTCGGTCCGCTCATCAGTCTTAAGCACCGCGAGAAGGTCCTGTCTTACTACCAGAAAGCCATTGACGAGGGCGCCACTGTGATTACCGGTGGAGGCGTTCCCGACATGCCGGCCGAGCTGGCGCACGGTGCTTGGGTACAGCCGACCATCTGGACCGGGCTGAAGGATGATTCGCCGGTGGTGACTGAAGAGATTTTTGGCCCCTGCTGCCATATCCGCCCGTTTGACAGCGAGGCCGAAGCAGTCCAACTGGCCAACAGTCTGCCCTACGGCCTGGCTTCGGCAATCTGGACCGAGAACGTCACCCGCGCGCACCGCGTTGCGGCGCAAGTCGAAGCAGGCATTGTCTGGGTCAACAGCTGGTTTCTGCGTGATCTGCGCACCTCCTTTGGTGGTAGCAAGCAGTCCGGCATCGGCCGTGAAGGGGGTGTGCACTCGCTGGAGTTTTACACCGAACTTAAAAACATCTGCATAAAACTATGAGGCGGCCATGAACGCTCCCCTGAATACCAACCCAACCAGCCCCGAATTGGGCCGTGAAATTCTCGCTGGCGGGTACCGCACTAACGTACACGACAACGGCCAGGGCTTCCCGGTGATGCTGATTCACGGCTCTGGCCCCGGCGTCACGGCCTGGGCTAATTGGCGGCTGATTATGCCGGAGCTAGCGCAACAGCGCCGTGTGATAGCACCTGACATGCTCGGTTTCGGTTACAGCGAACACCCGGAATCGCCCAATTACTGTCGCGATACCTGGGTCGAACATGCCATCGGTGTGCTTGATGCGCTCGGCATTGAGCAGGCCGATGTGGTTGGCAACTCTTTCGGCGGCGGTATAGCGCTGGCGTTGGCAATCAAGTATCCCCAACGGGTACGACGGTTAGTGCTGATGGGTAGCGTCGGGGTCAGTTTTCCTATCACAAAAGGGCTTGACGAGGTGTGGGGCTACGAACCGTCTTTCGCTTTGATGCGCCGACTGATGAGTGTGTTCGCCTTTGACCGCAATCTGGTGACTGACGAGCTGGCCGAATTGCGTTACCAGGCCAGTATTCGACCCGGCTTTCAGGAGTCGTTTGCGCAAATGTTCCCTGCACCTCGCCAGCGCTGGGTAGATGGTTTGGCCAGTGACCCTACGGCAATACGGGCTTTGCGCCATGAAACCTTGGTGATTCATGGCCGTGAAGACCTAGTCATTCCCCTTCAGGCTTCGCTGGATCTGGCCAACCTGATTGAGCGAGCACAGCTGCATGTCTTTGGCCAGTGCGGACACTGGACGCAGATTGAGCACGCCGGGCGCTTTGCGCGGCTGGTTAACGATTTTCTCACCGAAGCGGATAGCGCTTCAGGAGCGCACTGACAATGGAACAGCAACAGATCGAACAGCTCGGAGATGAGCTGTATCAGGCCATGAGCAAGCGCGAGATGGTCAGCCCCCTGACCAGCCGTGGTTTCGACATCAGCCTTGATGACGCCTACCACATTTCTTTGCGCATGCTGCAGCGCCGCCTTGACGCTGGTGAGCGGGTAATCGGCAAGAAAATCGGTGTTACCAGCAAAGCAGTGCAGAACATGCTGAACGTGCACCAGCCGGACTTCGGCTACCTGACCGATAGCATGGTTTACAACAGTGGTGAAGCAGTGCCCATCAGTGAGCGGCTCATTCAGCCTCGCGCCGAGGGCGAGATCGCTTTCATCCTGAAAAAAGATCTGACCGGTCCGGGTGTAACCAATGCTGACGTCCTGGCTGCCACCGAGTGCGTGATGCCTTGTTTCGAGATTGTCGATTCACGCATCCAGGATTGGAAGATCGCGATTGAAGACACCGTAGCGGATAACGCGTCTTGCGGCCTTTTTGTATTGGGCGACCAGGCGATTTCCCCGCGCAAGGTCGATCTGGTCACCTGCGGCATGGTGGTCGAGAAGAACGGCCAGGTGATCAGCACCGGCGCTGGCGCAGCGGCGCTGGGCTCGCCAGTCAATTGTGTGGCTTGGCTGGCGAACACCCTTGGCCGATTCGGCATTTCACTGAAAGCCGGAGAGGTCATCCTGTCGGGTTCGCTGGTTCCGCTTGAACCGGTCAAGGCCGGAGACTTCATGCGCGTGGATATCGGCGGCATGGGCAGCGCCAGCGTGAGATTCATTTGACCTGAATTCCAGGTCATCGGAACAGACAGCATTTCCCCTAGAGGGTAATACATCATGAGCAAGAAACTGAAAGCCGCGATCATCGGCTCAGGCAATATCGGCACCGATCTGATGATCAAGATTTTGCGTAACAGCCAGCATATAGCCATGGGCGCCATGGTCGGCATCGACCCGGAGTCCGATGGCCTGGCGCGCGCCGTGCGCATGGGCGTGGCAACCACCCACGAAGGAGTGGATGGCCTGGTCAAGATGCCGGAATTCGCCGACATAGACTTCATTTTTGATGCCACCTCGGCCGGTGCCCACAAGCACAATGAGGTGCTTCTGCGCGGCCACAAGCCGGGTTTGCGGATCATCGACCTGACGCCGGCTGCCATCGGCCCTTACTGTGTGCCGGTAGTTAATCTGGAGCAGAACCTGCATGAAACCAACGTCAATATGGTCACCTGCGGTGGCCAGGCAACCATACCCATGGTCGCGGCGGTCTCGCGCGTAGCCAAGGTGCACTATGGCGAGATCGTCGCCTCGATCAGCAGCAAATCTGCGGGACCTGGCACCCGCGCCAATATCGACGAATTCACCGAAACCACTTCCAAGGCGATTGAGGTGATTGGTGGTGCAACACGTGGCAAGGCGATCATCATCATGAACCCAGCCGAGCCGCCACTGATCATGCGCGACACCGTGTATGTACTCAGCGAGTTGGCAGATCAGGCCGCAGTCGAAGCTTCTGTTGAAGAAATGGTCCAGGCGGTGAACAGCTACGTGCCGGGCTATCGGCTTAAGCAGAAGGTGCAGTTCGACATCATCCCCGAAGATCAGCCGCTGAACATTCCCGGCCTCGGCCATCTGAGTGGATTGAAAACCTCAATCTTCCTCGAAGTCGAAGGTGCCGCCCATTACCTGCCGGCCTACGCCGGTAACCTCGACATCATGACCTCCGCAGCGCTGGCGACCGCCGAGCGCATGGCGCAGTCGATGAATCAGGCCTGAGGAGGACAAGACCATGACATTCAATCCCGGCAAGAAACTTTATATTTCCGACGTGACCCTGCGTGACGGCAGCCATGCCATTCGCCACCAGTATTCGATCAAGAATGTGCAGGACATTGCGCGCGCGCTGGACAAGGCCAAAGTCGACTCCATCGAAGTCGCCCACGGTGATGGTCTTCAGGGCTCCAGTTTCAACTATGGCTTTGGCGCTCATACCGATCTGGAGTGGATCGAAGCCGTCGCTGAAGTTATCAGCCATGCCAAGATTGCCACGCTACTGCTGCCTGGGATCGGCACTATCCATGATCTGGATAACGCCTATCAGGCGGGCGCGCGCATAGTGCGTGTGGCCACCCACTGTACAGAGGCTGACGTATCCAAGCAGCATATCGAACACGCCCGGAAACTGGGTATGGACACCGTCGGTTTCCTGATGATGAGCCACATGCAAACTCCGCAGGGTCTCGCGCAACAGGCGAAGATGATGGAGGACTACGGCGCTACCTGCCTGTACGTGGTCGACTCCGGTGGGGCAATGAGCATGCAGGATATTCGTGATCGCTTTCGTGCCTTGAAAGATGTGCTCAAGCCGGAAACCCACACCGGTATGCACGCTCACCACAACCTCAGCCTGGGTGTGGCCAACTCCATCGTCGCGGTGGAAGAGGGCTGTGACCGGATCGACGCCAGCCTCGCCGGCATGGGCGCTGGCGCCGGCAATGCGCCGCTGGAAGTTTTCATCGCCGCTGCTGAGCGCCTGGGTTGGGAGCATGGCACCGATCTGTACACGCTGATGGATGCGGCTGACGACATCGTTCGCCCCCTGCAGGACCGGCCGGTGCGGGTTGACCGCGAAACCCTGGCGCTGGGTTATGCCGGGGTTTACTCCAGCTTCCTGCGCCACTCTGAAGTAGCCGCACAAAAGTACGGTCTCAAGGCCGTGGATATTCTCGTCGAGCTGGGCAAGCGCCGCATGGTCGGTGGCCAGGAGGACATGATCGTCGACGTGGCGCTGGACCTGCTGGCCGCCCGCAAGGAGCAAACAGCATGAGTGAACAACAACGTACCCTGACCCGTGATCAGGTGCTGGCACTGGCCGAGCATGTGGAAAACGCCGAGCTGAACCGCCAGGACATCACCAAGGTCACCAATGACTACCCGAACATGACCTTTGCCGATGCCTACGACGTGCAGTGGGAAATTCGCCGCCGCAAGGAGGCTCGAGGCAACCGCATAGTAGGCATGAAAATGGGCCTGACATCCTGGGCGAAAATGGCTCAGATGGGTGTTGAAACACCGATCTATGGTTTTCTGGCCGATTATTTCAGCGTACCGGACGGCGGGGTGGTGAATACCGCAGAGCTGATCCATCCGAAGATCGAAGCCGAGATCTCTTTTGTGACCAAAGCTCCGCTCAAAGGGCCTGGTTGTCATATCGGCGATGTGCTGGCGGCGACCGATTATGTAGTGCCGACCGTCGAGGTGATCGATTCACGCTACGAGAACTTCAAGTTCGATCTTATCAGCGTGGTGGCCGACAACGCCTCTTCGACGCGATTCATCACTGGCGGCCAGATGGCCAGCGTCGAAGATGTTGATCTGAAGAACTTTGGTGTTGTGGTTGAAAAGAACGGTGAAGTGGTAGATGTCGGTGCGGGCGCTGCGGTACTCGGTCACCCGGCGTCAAGCGTGGCCATGTTGGCCAATCTGCTGGCCGAACGTGGCGAACATATCCCGGCCGGCACATTCATCATGACCGGCGGCATTACTGCGGCGATATCGGTACAGGCGGGTGACAATATCACCGTGCGCTATCAAGGACTGGGCAGCGTGTCGGCCCGCTTTATCTGAGGAATTCAGCATGCCAATTGCACAACTACATATTCTCGAAGGACGCAGTGACGAACAGAAGGAAAGACTGATCCGTGAGGTTAGCGAAGCGATCGCTCGTGCGCTGGATGCTCCGATGCCCAGCATCCGGGTAATCATCAGCGAAATGCCCAGAACACATTTTGGAATTGGGGGCGAACCAGCAAGCAAGGTCAAGCGCTGATGGATGGGGTGGGTGTGCAGCAGAGGGCAGCGCCTACGCGCTTGCCGTCTCTGTATCTATCCTGCCGCGACGGTCTGACCGAAACATCAAGCAGACTTCTGCTTATTGATCGGCTGATCGAGCCGGACAGCCACATAGAAGGGGTGGTTTTCATTACCGCATGCGCAGGCCTTGCTCAGCCACAACTGTGCGGTGGCAGCGTCGGCGAGCTAGGGACGCAGCTGTCGGCGCTGCTGTTTGAACTGGGCTATTCGTTGCCGACCAAAGCTGGAGCGGAGAAAATTGAGGCCCTAACGTCAATGCTGTTTGATTCCTCTCCAGTTGAATGCATGGAAATACGGCTGGGGACAGACATGAGTGTTCGGCAGTGTCGAGAGCTGGGCCAGGCCCTGCAATCATGGCGTGCGCGCAGGGTATTGATGATATGTCTGGATGAGATCCCGGTAGATGCCGAACCGGGTAGCTACCGCAGTCCACATGACCCTTATTGGCGTAATCTGATGAGCCGCTGGGTGGATGAACAACAGTGGTTCGAAGCACTATCCGACACAACGTGGCAAGCCCGTCCAGGTACCCAGCAGCGCACATTGGGTGACGCTACGCTGTGTCTGTTACATGCGGCTTTTGGGCTAGGCGGTTCGCAAATGCCGGAGCGGTTGTTCGGCTTCGATCTGGATGATGATCAGCGAACACTGTCCGGTTATGGCTGGATGAACTGACGCACCTCAATTTTGTTTGAAGCTGACCACAGGCTTCAGTGGCGCTGGCCGGTAGCCGTATCATTTTATTGCGGGGCACAAAAAGTAACGGTTGTTTTCCTAAGCAATCTTACGGCTACCCACGATGCAGGATAAGGTAGGTTTATTTGCAAGGTCGTATCGGCCTTGCAAATACACCTACCCGTGAGGAGAGTAAGTGTTCGCATTTATCCCCAGGCAGAAGCGCCCTTTGCAGGGCATTTTGGCTAGCTTGATGCTAATGCTGTTCTGCATCTGCGCTCACGCGTCAGAGAATCTGCACGACGAAACCTTGAGTAAGATCCTCGACCAGGCGCAGACATTGGAGCCCCTGGAAACAGTAGTTATCTCCCACAACGGCTCAATCGTGGCCGAACGTGGCTATCGTGGGCATACCACCACCCAACCAACCAACATCAAGTCGGCTTCAAAGCTGGTGATGTCGGCGCTAGTCGGCATTGCGATTGACAAGGGCGTTCTACAAGGAGCCGATCAGCAAATTGCCTCTTTGCTAGCGCGTGATTTGCCGGCAGAGCCGGACCCTCGTTTGCAAAAGGTGACCATTGGCGACCTGCTAACGATGCGAGCCGGACTGGGTTCAACCTCGGGAGTAAACTATGGGGCTTGGGTAACCAGTTCCAACTGGGTACGTGCTGCATTGGCTCGGCCTTTTGAGGACGAACCAGGCGGCCGGATGATCTATTCCACTGGCTCAACTCATTTATTATCCGCGATTCTGTCGCGCCAGACAGAACGCACTACCTTGCAGCTCGCGCGTGACTGGCTCGGTCCGCTTGAGGCGTTTTCGATTACCTCCTGGGAGCGTGACCCGCAGGGCATCTACATGGGTGGAAACCAGATGGCCATGAGTCCGCGATCCTTGCTTGCATTTGGCGAGTTGTATCGCAATGGCGGGGTTACGGCTGAAGGGGAGCGCCTGATCTCTGAAGCTTGGATCCGATCATCATGGCAGCGCCATACCCAATCGTGGTGGACCGGGCATGGTCATGGATATGCCTGGTTTCTGACCAGAATCGCCGATCAGGACGTACGCTACGGCTGGGGCTATGGAGGGCAGATGCTGTATGTGGTGCCTGACTTGGGGCTGACGGTGGTCATGACCTCGGATGAAAGTGCGTCGGCAGCGCGCAGCGGGCATCGAAATGACCTTCATCGCCTTCTTGCAAAAATCATCGGCAATTTGACCGAGCGCACCTAGTCGCCAGATCATCTAGGTCAGTAGCCACCATTTTGAGCGCCATCGTGGGGCATTATGTGGGCATAATGTTCGATTATGGTGCCTTTGTTGGCGAACGTGATTTTCTTCTGCGGCATTGCGATGCTTTTGTGTACAATACCGCTTTATTACCCCTCTTGTCCTCGTCGTTGCCACTTCGCGTGCATCTGCTTTGCAGTGTTTAAGGAGAATCATGTTCGTTTTCAAGCCAGTACTGGCACTCATGTCCCGGGCTCGCTATGCCCAGAAATTCCTCATCATTCTTGTGGTATTCATGGTGCCCTTCTGCATGTTGTCAGCGGGTAAGCTTGGCGATTTGAACGATGACCTGAACGAAGCCGAGGCTGAACTGCAAGGTGTGGCGATAATTGCAGATTATCTGGGCGTTCATCAGTTGGCCCTGGAGGTTGCGACCGTCAACGTTGTACGTGCAGCTCGAGATGAGCCTGACCTGCAAAGCGAATTGTCTGAGCGGGTTGAAGCTTATGAGCAGCGGGCGCTCGCCTTGAATGCTCGGCTTGAGGAGCTTGGTCTGGGCGATCAGCAGGCTCAGATGCCTGCCGACCAGAATGCGAAGCCTGTAGCTGAGCAAGGGGCTTCGCTGGACACACTTTTTATCAATGAGATGCCGCCTGTTGAGGCGCAGCAGGCCGCGATCAAGGCCATCGCCGCCCAATCACGGCTCAGCCAGGACAGCGATCCCGTGGTTTATCGAGAGGTCGATCTGCTCATCAATCACGTGCTCCCGTTTCAGCAGACATTCGCCCAGACTCAGGCCTACAGTGCGTACATGATGGCGTTTGGATTTCTGGAGTCTTCCTCAAGACCTTCTGTGCTGAACCTTGCCAGCCAGATTGAACGGCTAGTGGAAGCGGCGTCCGTTCAGGGCGGGCAGGCGGCGAGCGGCGCTGGTGCTACTCTGGCCGAAGCGGGGGCGGCACTGGGTGAGCTGTACAAGACCAAGACACTGGATATTTACACCCAGGCCTGGTTTTCAGATCTGGATTCCACCGTTAACTGGATGAGCAGCATCGACGCTTATCAGCCCGCCGAGCGACTGCTTGAGTCGGCCACTCAGGACACGCTACGGCATCTCGAAGAGAGGCTGGCTGAACGTGTGCGGGCAAGGCAGACCAGCCTCTGGTTGTGGTCGGCTGGATTGTTGCTGGCGGTGCTGGTGATCCTTTATCTGTTTACCGGCTTTTACCTGTCTGTGCATGGCGCGATTAGCGATATTGTGGGCGCTACCCGGCGGATGGCCGGTGGCGATATGCGCGGTGACGTGATCACCAGCGCCAAGGATGAGCTGGGCGACCTTGCGCTGGATTTCAATCGAATGCAGCACCAGATGCGCCAGTTGATCAGCGAGGTGGCCAGTGTTTCCAGCGCTACCTCTCAGCGTGCGGATAGCGTCACCACCAGTGCCGACGCGAGCCAGCGCAGTATCAGCCAGCAGACCGCCGAGCTTGAGTTGATCGCCAGCTCCATGAGTGAGCTGGTCAACAGTGTGCATGAGGTTAGCCGCAGCTCGCACACCTCAGCCCAGCGCGCGACCGGTGTCGGCGATCAATGCAAGGAAGGCAGCGTGCAGATTGGGCGCGCTGTAAAACAGATTAACCAGTTCTATCGGGAAATGGATAACTCACTGGAAGGTATAGCCGCAGTGAAGGTCGAGAGCCAGTCGATCGACAAGGCGGTGTCCGTTATCCAGAGCATCGCCGATCAAACCAACCTTCTGGCTCTCAATGCGGCTATCGAAGCCGCTAGAGCGGGGGAGCAAGGGCGTGGTTTTGCGGTGGTGGCCGATGAAGTCAGAAATCTCGCCCAGCGCTCAAAGACGCTCACCGATGAAATCTACGGCACGATCGCGCGTTTGCAGCAACAGGTCGACAGTACGGTCAAAACCATCCAGTCCAGCCATACCAGCGCGACAGCGACCGTGAAGGAAGTGAGCCTGGCAGCCAATATCTTTGAATCCATTACGGACAGCATGGGCGAGATTGTAGACCACAGCACACAGATTGCTTCCGCCGCCGAGCAACAGGCAGCCGTAGTAGAAAGCGTTGAGCGCAACACACTCGCGATCAAGGCGTTGAGTGAAGCTAACGCCGATGAAGCAGGACGCACCTTGAGTGCCAGCAGCGAAGTGGCGGATATGACCAGAAAGCTGAATGGCATGATCGGTCATTTCAGGATCTGATCGACGGTGGGCAATTCTGATTTCGCGATTATTTTTCCCGTTGGGCTGTTTGCCGTTATTTCTGTGGCGCATATCTAGCGCTGATCTGTATCTGTGCGTCGCCGCTGAGTCTGACTAGCATAGTCACAACAACTCACCCTCGGAGTAGCGGCGCATGCCTTCTTCATTCTCGTTTCAACAGGTTGATGTATTTGCTGAAAGGCCTCTGCAAGGCAATGCGCTGGCTGTAGTCAGTAACGCCGACGCGTTGACTGAAGATCAGATGGCGGCATTCGCGCGCTGGACCAACCTCAGCGAAACTACTTTTCTGCTGCGCCCAACCTCGCCCGATGCCGATTACCGTGTGCGCATTTTTACCCCCGTGCGAGAGCTGCCCTTTGCGGGACATCCCACGCTAGGCAGCTGCCATGTATGGCTGGAGAACGGCGGCGTGCCGCAGGCCAAGGAAATCGTCCAGGAGTGTGGCGCGGGCCTGGTACGCATACGTCGCGACGGCGCCCGCTTGGCTTTCGCCGCGCCGCCTATGGTGCGCAGCGGCAAGGTGGACGACGCAACACTTGTACTGGTAACTCAGGGGCTGGGTATCTCGCTGGAGAGTGTGCTGGACAGTAACTGGGTGGACAACGGCCCTGGTTGGGTCGCCGTACTGCTGTCATCGCGTGAAGAAGCGCTCGCCATCCATGCGGATTATTCCGCGCTCAAAGGCCTGAATGTCGGCGTGATAGCGCCTTGGACAGGTGCTGGCGCGGAAGCTGATGTGGAAGTGCGCGCCTTTATAGGAGATGAGTACACCGAAGACCCGGTCACCGGCAGTCTGAATGCCAGCCTCGCGCAGTGGTTGATAGCTGCCGGCAAGCTGCCACAGCGCTACGTTTCCAGTCAGGGCACGGTTATTGGGCGGCGGGGCAGGGTGCATATCGAGAAAGTGGGTGATGATGTCTGGGTAGGTGGGGAAGTGCAGCGTTGTGTGGCTGGGGAGGTTTGGATCTAGAGGTAAATATGGATGGCATAAGCGTCTCAAGTGTAGCCGTGCTTATATGGTTGCGAACGATTTATTTATGCAAGTCATATGGAGGTTCAGACGGCCTTATTGCCTGCTGAGCCGACCTGCAATGTAGGCAGTTTCTTTTTCCAAATCAGCTATTTGTGAACGAGTGCGACGTTTTTATTGTAGCCAAATGGTAGATTAATGCGCCCAAACGTTAGTGATCTGTAACAACAAGGACGTATATATGCCATCCCGCTTCCTCCTCTCGCTCTGCCTTTGCACGTTAATGTCCGGCTGCGAAGCGCAATCCCTGGCATTGCCCGATAGCGAGCAGCTAACCGAAGACAAAGTGAAAGCAATCGCCGAACGCGTTGAAGCCCGATATCCGGATCTTTCACGGAACCTCCGTGAGCAGATACTCGCGACCGTAGTGCGGTCGTTGGATGACATGGTCTTTATCGAGGGCGGTGAGTTTGAGATGGGTGATTTTGGCACTTTGTGCAATTACGATCCCTCGAATATGGGGACTTGGCCTTATGGTCAGGATCCGGAACGCTTATGCCCGATAACGCGTTTTAACCACGATGATCACCTACATAAGGTGCGGCTGAGCAGTTATCACTTGTCACGCTTCCAAACCCGCCATGATGATTTTGATCTGTTTCGCACAAGTCAAGGATTGCCCCTTTTCAATGAGGAGCACCGTGACCGCGAAGACCTGGCAGACTACTTTGCTGCAGACATTCCTGCTCCAGTCAAAACCTGGCAAGAGGCAAAGGATTACTGCTTGTGGCTAGGAGAACTCAGCTCTTACTCGGTAGATTTGCCGTCTGAAGCCCAGTGGGAGTTTGCAGCCCGTAACCGCGGCCAGTACATTCAATACGCCACCGAGGATGGTAACCTCCATAATGGGAAGAATATTCTTCATGACAAGGAAACCTTCGTAGTACCCATAGGTCAGTTCACTCCTAATCTGCTTGGTCTCTTCGACATGACCGGAAATGCTACCGACTGGGTCAACGATTGGTATGGCGAGGGGTACTACGCCGAGTCTCCCCTCTCAAATCCTACCGGTCCAGACACAGGCACTGAGAAAGTGCGCCGGGGCTCCTACTATGCTGAAACCAACTGGATGAGTGCCATCACCGTACGCCGCTGGCCGGACAATCCAGTAAGCGATGGCTATTATCCCGGAACGAGCTTTCGTTGCTCCTTGCAATCTGATCAGCAGCTATAACCAGCTTTGCTGCGAGGTGAAGCGGAAGAGTTACGCAAGACCTTCGAATAGTCCACTGTTGCGGGCCGCAATCAGTACGGCGCGCTTACTCATGGGGTTAGACGGGGTCCATGCCATGAGGCCGATACTTTGCGAACTGGCGTTTTGTCTGAGAGCCAAGGAGTTGATGTAGCGGTTAAATTGATGCTGTTCCTGGCCGTCCAATAATCGGTTGAGGCGGTCGAGAGACTGCATTCCGTTAACTCTTTCGCCATTTGGTGAGCAATGTTCCAGTAGTTTGAGCATTTGCCTCCAACTCCGTACACTGGAAAGCAAAAGCACTAATGCTTCCTCCTGAGCCTCGTGCCAGCTCTCCACAAACCTTTCGCTTAACATGTAGGTCATAGGGCCAAGCGTCTCAGGGGGTAGTTTGTTTATTGGCAGTTTCTGGCCATTGATAAGTACCGCTTTGTGTCTGTTTAAATATTGAGCTAGATTTTCAGCTTCGGCCTTAGATGACATTCGTAACCGCCACCACTGTTGCATTCTTACCTGGCCCATATCGAATGCGGTTGCCATAGCGGATCCGGGCGCGGTCGCGATTTGATAAAGCCCCTGAGCGATATACATAAAGGCTTCTTCGTTAACACTCAGCAAATAGTGATAATCAATTTCTGCCAATGCATCACAGAAAAGTTTCACCACTTTGTACGTATTTTCCAGGTCAACCACGGTCGCCAAACCGCCACCCGCACCAGGACCAAATACCAGGCGGCCGCTGCAGTTAAAGGCCAGGCGGTCTAATTCGATACTGAGACCAAAATCAAACCCTGCACCAATACCCAGCGCTGCATTACCCTCAGCCTTTACTTCAGCCAAGCTGGTCCAACTGCTGCCTGCATTCGACTGGCCGGAAACCACTGGCCCCCGACCAACCCTGCTTGGTTCGATCCATTGCATAACACCACTGATTGCTCCGCCTGCCTGCGCGCCAGCAAAGGCGTCACCCTTTATGCCGATATAACCACCGCGACCGGCCTCAATCCGAGGCGAGCCCAGCAGCGCGGTTGAGCCACCTGGCCCTTCGTCGCTGGGTCGGTACTGAGCTTTTACTCCAGCACTTCCCTGAGCCTGTGCGCCTACAAAGCACGACATCTCCAGTTTGCCCTGTAGACGGAACACGCCGAACGGGTGCACCACGGTATCGCCGTTGGCATTGCGGTAAGCCAGTTGCATGGTTTTCCCGCCCTGGGAGGGGAAGTAGCTGTTGAGTGACACAGAGCCTTCGCCCAGGGAAAACGCGGCACTGCCTTTAGCGCCCACTTCAATGTTTCCCTCTGCCGGGTTCCAGCTGTTGACGCCGGCACTGGCGCTGGCGGCAAACCGCAGCGCATGTGCTTCGCTTGATACCGCATAGGGCGCCGCATCATCACTGTTACTGGTCCAGGCCGTTTCTTTATGAAGGGCATTGAGCAGGTTGTCTTCACTGCTGCTCCAACTGACCAGCTTGGCCTCCAGACTGCCCAGCGGGCTGGCCCGGCGGCCATCGTTCACACCCTTGCGAATATCGTCCAGCAGCTCTTTCGCCAATTGCCTGTTGAACGCCCTGCCTTGCAAGACCCTCGTGCTGACCTTCTCCCTCCAACTAACCTGTTCGTGAAACCGGGACGCGATGTAGTAGCGGCGATCCGGCTGGCTGAACAGGCTGACTTCAACAACTGTGATACTGCTACGGCGCTGCGAGCCACGTTGAGTGCTTACGCTACGACTTCCTGCTTGCCCGTAACGGGCATCTGCTGTGGTGCCATTGGCCAGAGTGCTGCTGCTAGCCGGTTCGCTACTGAGAAGGCCGCGCAGACGCACAATTTCAGCGTCCAGCTCTGCAAGCTTGTGCTGCCGCAGCGGCTCCCAGTTACTTTCCATTGCGTTGCCGACGTCCAAAGCACGCACAGGGCTATAGCCGGCATACCATTCACGCGCCTGCCGGAACTTGGTCAGTTGCCCTTGGATATCCTCTTCGGTAGTCAAAGCGGGCGTCGGTTGCGCTGCTGGCGGATCGACACTCAGCAGGCCGGCTTCCTGGGCTTTCTGTGCCCACTCTTGTTTTTTGCAGCGCGCACAGGGGCAACTGGCTTCAGTATCTGTTTCCTTGCTGCAGTCCACTCGCTGAGTCGCATCGGCCAGTGTCGTCTGTAGCTCGTCCATCAGCTGTTGGACCCTATTAATTTCTCGCTTCAGGGACTGCGCTTGCTCTTCTGTAAGCACGTAGAAGTCGGGGTCTCCGGTAATGTGCACCACATCCACCAATTCCGCAGCGCACGGGCTGGATGCCTGAGTCTGGGTTGTGCTGCAATCATCCGCGTGACGAGGTGGTGGCAGAGGGTCTGCATTCGTTAGGCTACCGGCAGTTACGACAGCTGCGGTGGCATCGTTCGCAGCGGGTGCGCTAGCTGGCACTTTGATCTTCCAGCCAGGCTGTATATGGTCAGGGCTGCGAATAACTGGATTGCGTTGCTGCAACGCGCCTGTGCTGGTGCCATGCTGCCGGGCAATGGCCTCAAGGGTGTCGCCCTGCTGCACGATGTATTCTCTTGCGTTCGACATGTCCTGCGTCCCTAGCCGTAAAGGCGTTCCAATGCGTCCAATTTGCCTGCAACCACCAGATCATCACGCGCCAAAACCTGCTTGGCTTCGGCCGTCGGCCAGGGCCTATCCTGGCTATGGAGAGCCAACCTGATCCAACGTTCGAAATGCGCTTTCTGTTCTACTCCTGCGGTTTGCGCCAGACACAACTGATCGTAAACGAAGTGTTGTGGTGCTGGCATTTTCAAGACCGCGCTGTAATCCTTTGCCAGTTCGGTTGCGATGACTTCTAGTCGCTTCTGTCTCATCGCTTGCTGTCTCGCGCTGCCTATGTGCAACCAACCTGGTTTGTGTACAACGCCATCCCAAGGCTGAAGACGCGACTGGTAACGCCAGCCCAGCTCGTTGCGCCAGGCCAGCCCGCTAAAAGGACCTAGAAACGCCTGAAGTTCATCTGGCGTGAGTGATGCGATTAACGGCTCCAACCAACGGGGCTCAAAAAAACGCATCAGCTGAGCAGACTTTTCTTTGGTGCGAATTGTCAGCAGGCTTTGGCAATGCTTGACTGCATCCGTCCACTGACTTCGATCTTCCAGATATAGGACGCAGCCAGCATGACTTTGCTCCAGCAAAGCGCTGGCGTAGCCAGCCCAGTCACCTCGCTCACCGCTTAAGACCAACGCCGGGCTGATGTCCGTCAGGGAGGCGTATTCTGTTCCAGTAAACAACGGCATCCACTGCGGCGCTCCTTGTGGAGCAAGCTCATATATCCAGCGGCTAAGTTGAGCATCGGCGACCGGGTCGATTAGAACGCAGCGCGTACCTTTTTCAGAGTCAGGTGATTGCTCGAAAGGAGACACAATTTCAATAGTCATGGGCTCTATCCGTGCGGGTGAATCATGCATTTGCCACTGGCATCAAAAATACAGCCATCGGCTGGCAACAGATGACCTGCCAACGCTTGCGCTCGGTATTGCTCTAGAACCATGCCCGCTTTAGCGGTAGCAGCTGCCAGAGCTTGCGCCGGCAGAACCGCGTGCACACCACCACCCTTGCCCGGCGAACCACCGGAGTTCATCTTCACACTCGGCCCCACCAGCGTCACGCCGCCAGGATCGATTTTGATAAAGGAACCACCTGCTTTCAGGGTGATCTCCATGCCGGCCTCAATGACCATTTTCTGGCCGGCTTTGAGGTGAATTTCCCTTCCTGCCTTGGTCAGTTGGGCGGTGCCCAGCTTGATATGTTGGCTATCGGCAACCGTCAGATAGTCATTGGCCTTGATTTCGCTTTTGCGCTCGCCGTGGGTGGTGTGGTGTTCTTCAGCCATGAACTCGCTGTAGCTGTTGGCCTCTACCCGGTCATGGCGTTCATTGCCGACGCGGATCTTCTGGTCGTTCTCGATGTTCTCGTCCCAGTCACGCTGGGCGTGCAGGTAGATCTGTTCTTCGCCTTTCTTGTCTTCGATGCGCAGTTCGTTGTACCCGTCGCCACCGCCGCCCGGGGCAGTGCTCAGGGTTTTGAAGACGCTGCGGGTTTTGTGCGCGGGTAGGTCGTAGGGAACCGGGTGGGTCTTGTGGTACAGGCAGCCGGTGACCAGGGGTTGGTCGGGGTCGCCCTCCAGGAAGGTAATGAGGACTTCCATACCGATTCTGGGGATGGCGATGCCGCCGTACTGGTTGCCGGCCCAACTGGAGGAGACTCTCAGCCAGCAGCTGGTTTGGTCGTTGCCCTGGCCCTCGCGATCCCAGTGGAACTGGACCTTGATACGGCCGTACTGGTCGCAGTGGATTTCTTCGTTTTCGGGGCCTGTGACGACGGCGGTCTGGCTGCCCAGCACTTTCGGCTTTGAGTGATTCAGTTGCGGGCGGAAAGGGACGTCCCAGGGCGTGGCGGTGAATTGATTGCGGTAGCCTTGGGTAAAACCGTCTGATGCTTTGACGTCACTGGTAACCGACTCTTCCAGCACCTGGGGCTGCTTGCCTTCGTGCTGAATCCCGGTGATCAGCCAGAGGTCGTTCCAGTCGGCTCGGGGGTGTTCGGAGAGGGTGAGGAAGTGGCCGCTGATCAACGTGGGTACATCACTCTTGCCTTCAGCCAGGCGGTAGTCACTGCGGTGGCGTTCCAGGCTGCGTTTGGCCAGGTGCTTGCCGCGGGCGCGTTCGCTGAACAGGCCGGGGTAGTCGTAATCTTCCAGATCCGGTAGCGGTATTGGCGGTTGATCGCCTTCGACCGGCTGCTCAGTCTTGTGGGCCGCCTCCATCAGCAGATGCGGCTTTTCAAAGTCGTAATCACGACGGGTGACGCGGCTGGGGCGGGTTTCGACGCGCATGGCGAAGCGCTTGATTACCGGCTCATCGGCGACCAGGCCGCTGTCCTGAATATACGCAGTGGGGCGATCCAGTTTCGGGAAACCGGTCTGGTCGTCGCCGAAGACCAAAAGATGGTTATTGCTGCTGTGTTCGAAGTGGTAGTGGATACCTTCTTCTTCGCACAGGCGTTGGATGAAATGCAGGTCGGTTTCGTCGTATTGGGTGCAGTAGTCGCGCTGCGGGTAATCCGTATTGAATTGAAAGCGGTAGGCATCGGCCTGGATGCCGTGGTCGCTTAATACTCGGGCGATGATCTGCGGTACGGTCAGGTGCTGGAAGATGCGTTGGTTGGTGCGGTGGCTGAGATAAAACAGGTGTGGCACCAGATCGATATGGTAGCGCGTCAGTCGCTTGCCGGCATCGCCTTGGGCGACGCGGTGGATCAGGCCGTGGATGCCTTTGCCCTTCCCTGCAAAGCTGAAGAAGGCCGGTTGCTGGAGCAGGCGGTCGATATCCAGGTCCGGGCGTTCGCTGACCAGCTCCAGTTGGAAGTGGTAGGGCTGGCTGATGTGCTCGACGCCTTCAAAGGACAGGACCTTGAAGTCGTGCGAGACGCCGGGAATATCGAGGGTGAAGTGGGCCTGGTTGGCGGCGGCGAACATCCGATGTTCCTTGTGCTGGTAGGGCTAAGAGCGAAAGCGGCCGTGCTGGGCGCGCGCAGATTATCGCAGATCGGGGTGTGGAGTTGTGTGAGCCAGTCGGCAAAATGGGTGGTCTAGGCTGGTAGAAAGATCAATCAGATCAAGGGGATATGTGCGCAAGAAGTTGCGCAGGTAGTGATCCGCTGGGGCCGAAAGACAATAAAAACCAAGGTCAAAATGGATTCCCGCTTTTGCGGGAATGACGAGATGACGGGGAGGGTGTGTGACTGGTCCAGACCGCTTGGATTCCCGCCTGCGCGGGAATGACGGGGGGATTGGGAGAGTTCAGTGGCTAGGGCGAAAAATCGTATACCCACGTCTCCCCAAAGCCGTCATCCTCGCGAAGGCGGGGATCCATTCGGCTTTTCGGCTGGGTAAGTGGACGGGTGGCAACTGCGAGAGGGTGCCGGGTACAGGGTTTACAAATCAATACGGCCACAGGAGTCACGGATTACGCTTAGCGCTTTTCAGGAAGATGAACGTAGTAGCTAATGAACTGAAATCACGGCCAAATGTCATAGCAATGTACGGTCGAATCCCGACCGTTAGCAGGAGTACCATTATGAGCGGCACTACAGACAAAATTAAAGGCACGGCAAACGAAGTTGCTGGCAAAGGCAAGCAAGCTGTAGGTAAGACGGTTGGTAATGAGCGCCTGCAAGGCGAAGGCGCGGCTCAAGAGGTCAAGGGCAAAGCTCAGAACCTCAAAGGTGATGTTAAAAACGCAGTCAAAGACGGTATCGACAAGGCCTGATACCCGTTTATAAAGAGCAGCAGCGCGACTGTAAAGTCGACGCTGCTGCGTAGCGGCAACATGTATTCTCCCACCCTAACGACAATTCCCCGCTTTCCGATAGCCCCCGGCTTGCGCCTGGGCCACAGTCTCAAATATAACCCTGTTGCGTTCCGCGACCAGGTTGTAGCTGGGGCAGCCCTGCGGCAGATGAAACACCTTGCTGTTGCGATTGCCAATAATTTCACCTTGTACCGCGGCATGTGAACTCTTCGCCGAGGCAATCTGAGTGCGTTTCTCCAGTTCTTTCAAACCTTCCCCACTGGGGCGCTTGCCGATACTCCAGGTACGCTCGCCGGTTACATAAGGATTGCTGTGCCCCATCACGCGGGCAATCCGCTGGTCACGGACTCGCTCGGGCTCGGTCACCGGATATTTGCCGTACCAGGCCATCAGCAATTGCTGTTGCTGCCTGGACATGTTCAGGCCATAACGGTCGTGCATATAGAACTGAATGCGCGCTACTGTGCCTTTGGCCTCATTTCGGGGCTCGGCAACCCGCTGTTTGAAATCCACCCGAGAAGTACAGGCGCCGTAGCGGTAGGGGGTGCTGGTCAGTTGGCCAAAGTTGTAATTGCTGCGATCAGCATTGACTTCACCTACGGTGGGCCAAAGGTTGTGCATGTCGGCTTCCATCGCACGGAACACCGGATCGGTACGAATACAGTTTTTGCGCCCGCCTTGTTGCCAGCATTGGCGTTGATGCCCAAAGGCCCAGGCCGGCATTACGTGCTCCCATTCCAGGCGTTCGGCACGCACTTCCTGGGCACGAATCTTGTAGCCGCAGGCCGCCAGATCCATGCGGCCACCGGAACGGCCCTGCCACTGCCAGTTACACCCGCAATAAAGATCGCCAGCGGTATTCTGGTCATGAAAGACCTGTCTGCGTAGCTCTGTCTTGGCTTGATCGAAAGTAAGTGGAGCGGCTGAAATCGATAAAGACGCAAGGGCGACCAGCGCACTCGCGATAAGGTAGATAAATGGCACTGCTATTCCTATTGCTGAAGGAGCCATTACTGCGGTCGGCATGGTAACTGTGCGCCTGGTGACGAACAACGTGTTTCAGACGGGTTCTGCGATAAGCAAATTGTTAACCCCATAACAAACTTGACAGAAACCTATCTCTTTTCCAGGGCGCGGTTGGTTACGTGTGCTTGAATTCGGCCTAAGGGAGGAATCGTATGGCCGGGAAGCCCATCACCTTGATGATCATCGATGACCAGCCGCTGCTGAGGGCGGGGGTAGCTGCAATCATCAGCAGCAACGCTGATATTGCGTTGGCAGGCGAGACGGATTCTGAGCGCGACGCTATGGAGCTGTTGCGTGATTTGCAGCCGGACGTGATTTTGATGCCGGTGCAAAGGCCGATCATGAATAGCATCGACGCCATCAGCCGCATGCTCAGCGAACACCCCCAGGCAAAGATTGCGATATTGAGCTCTCATCCGAAAGAACTGCAAATGCTGCAAGCGGCTAACGCGCGTGCCTGCGCGTATCTGCTGAAAAATGCCTTACATACAGACTTGGTCGACACCGTGCTTGCTCTGGCGGCTGGACAACACTTGCTACCGGCCGACATCAAGGTTGATTCGACCGCTCAAGTGAGCCCAGGCCCGCTGTCGAGTCGCGAGAGGCAAGTATTGCGCTGGGTCGCTCAGGGCCGATCCAATCGGCAAGTGGCGCAGCTGCTGACGATCAGCGAGGGAACGGCAAAGGGGCATCTGCACACCGCAATGCGCAAACTGGGCGCGCGTAATCGGACGCAGGCCGTGAGCATTGCCCTGCAGCGGGGAGTTATCGGAGTAGAGCATTGAACACCACAAGCAACGCTAGGCTCGGTACCTGGGATGGGTGCCGAGCCTGCTTGCGGTGCGCCCGTTCAGAAGTCGGCGCGCACTGAAATCATCAAGTTGCCTGGGCCAGGCGTAGCGGTTTAGGGGGAGACGTAGCTGGGAATGGAACGGCGGAGTAAACTCGTGTTCTGATCAGCGTCATCGCCGATTGATCGCGACCTGTTTGCGCCACTTTATGGAAGAATCATGCTGAAAGCTCGAGCGGAAGAAAAAAGCTTTATCCTGTTATTAGTGATCGTATCGGTGGCCTTTATCTGGCTGTTGTTGCCGTTTTATAGCGCGGTTTTCTGGGGCACCATTTTAGCGATCATCTTCCAGCCGGTGCAGCGCTGGATTGAAACCAAACTCAATGGTCGGCGCGGTTTATCGGCATTTGTGACGCTGATGATGATCTTGTTGATGGTGATCCTGCCGGTGATTTTTCTCACCGGAGCGCTGGTGCAGGAAGGCGCGGCTCTGTACGAGCGGATGGAGTCCGGCAATATCAATTTTGGTGATTACTTCGAGCAGATCATGACCGCGCTACCCGGGCCAGTGCAGGATCTGCTGGCGCGATTCGGGTTGGCGGATCTTTCCGGCGTCCAACAGCAGCTCTCTGAGGGTGCGCAGCAAGCCAGCCAATTCGTTGCCACCAAGGCATTTGGTGTCGGCCAGGACACTTTCCGCTTCCTGGTCAGCTTCGCGATCATGCTCTATCTGCTTTTCTTTCTGTTGCGCGACGGGCCCACGGTTTCCCGGCATATCAAGCGAGCCATCCCGCTGGGTGAAACATACAAGCAGCACCTACTGACCAAGTTCACCATGGTGGTCAAGGCTACGGTCAAAGGTAACATCGCTGTGGCGGTGGTGCAGGGCGCGTTGGGCGGCTTTATTTTCTGGGTGCTGGGGCTTCAGGGTGCGCTGCTGTGGGGTGTGCTGATGGCGGTGCTGTCATTGTTGCCGGCGGTGGGTGCAGGCTTGATCTGGGGGCCGGTCGCTATTTACTTTCTGGCCACTGGGGCGATCTGGCAGGCTGCGGTATTGACCGCCTTCGGTGCCATTGTGATTGGGCTGGCGGACAACATTTTGCGCCCGCAACTGGTCGGCAAGGATCTCAAACTGCCGGACTACGTAGTACTGATTTCCACTCTCGGCGGACTGTCTTTGTTTGGTCTGAACGGCTTTGTGATCGGACCAATGATTGCCGCGCTATTTATCGCGGCCTGGAGCTTGTTTGCTGATGCGAGGGAGCAGGCGAAAATCGAAATCCCGCTGGCCGACACGCCTGCAACACCTGCGTCCACGCCACAAATTGATACTCTGTCGATTAGCTCCGGCGGCGATGCTAGCCGTTAGAACGGAACCAGCCCGCCTGTTCAGGCGGGCTTAGCCCAGACAAGAACACCTTAGACAGGTACATCTCTGACACGGCGAATGGCATCCAGCCAGCCGGAATAGAGCTGCTCGCGTTTGGCCTCGGGCATGGCCGGGCTAAATGCGCGCTCGCATTGCCAACGTTGGGCTATGTCGTCCAGATCCTTGAACAAACCAATCTGTAACCCAGCGAGATAAGCGGCGCCCAGCGCTGTGGTTTCGGTCACCTGCGGCCTGTCTACCGGTACACCGAGAATATTTGCCAACGCCTGAACCACCCAGTTGTTGACTACCATGCCGCCATCCACGCGCAGTGCGGCGGTGCTGTTGGCGCCGTCGGCGATCATCGCGTCCAGCAGGTCGCGGGTTTGAAAACACACCGACTGCAGGCCGGCGGTGACGATCTCGGCAATGCCGGTGTCGCGCGTCAGGCCAAAGATCGCGCCCCGTGCCTTCGGGTCCCAGTAGGGTGCGCCCAGGCCGGTAAAGGCCGGTACCAGGTAGACGCCGCACTGGTCACCGGTCTCTTCGGCCATGGCTTCGGTTTCGCCGGCATGCTGAATCAGTTTCAGGCCGTCTCGCAGCCATTGAATCGCTGCACCGGCAACAAAGATGCTGCCCTCCAGAGCATAGGTAGTCTTGCCTTTGAGCCGATAGCCGACGGTGGTTAACAGCCGGTGCTCGGAGCGGATCGGCTTGTCACCGGTATTCATCACCATAAAGCATCCGGTGCCATACGTGCTTTTGACCATGCCGGCTTTGAAGCAGGCCTGGCCAATCAGCGCTGCCTGCTGATCGCCGGCGATGCCGGCTACGGGAATCGCCGCGCCCAATACGTCGGCTTCAGTAGTGCCGAATTCGGCAGCACAGTCCATCACCTCGGGCAGCAAGCTGGAGGGGATGCCTAGCAGTTCGAGCATTTGCTCGTCCCACTGCTGGGTATGAATATTGAACATCAGCGTGCGCGAGGCGTTGCTGGCGTCAGTACGGTGCACCTTACCGCCGGTCAGACGCCAGAGCAGGAAAGTGTCGACGGTACCGAACCGCAGTTTGCCCTGGTCGGCGCGTTCTCGGGCGCTATCAACGTTGTCCAGTAGCCAGCGTAGTTTGGTGCCGGAAAAGTAGGGGTCGATCAACAGCCCGGTATTGGCCGTGACCATCGCCTCGTGACCGGCTTCTTTCAGCTCGGTGCAGTAGTCGGCGGTGCGCCGATCCTGCCAAACGATCGCGTGATGTAGCAGTTCGCCGGTCTCGGCATCCCACAGCAGCGTGGTTTCACGCTGGTTGGTAATGCCGATGGCGCTAATATCGCTGGCCTGAAGTTGAGCCTTGTGCAGTACATCGCGGCAAACGTCCAGGGTGCTGGACCAGATCTCTTCGCCGTCGTGCTCGACCCAGCCGTCCTGTGGAAAGTACTGCTTGAACTCGGCCTGAGAGACGGCGACGGGGTTGGCCTGGGCGTCAAAAATAATGGCGCGGCTACTGGTAGTGCCCTGGTCGATGGCGAGAATATGCTGGGCCATGGCGCGGCTGTCCTTGTTGTGATTGCTTTTAACGGTCAGTGATGCGGTTTGTCTGCGCGGCTAATGTTCGCGAATTCCCCACGGGTCTGGCTGGCCAGCGCCTCTGCGGTCAGTTCAATTTCCAACCCACGTCGGCCGCCGCTGACATACAGGGTAGGCCATTGCCGGGCGCTGGTGTCGATAAAGGTCCGCAATGCTTTCTTTTGCCCTAACGGGCTGATGCCGCCCAGCAGATAGCCGGTGCTGCGCTGTGCAGCGGCGGGGTCGGCCATGGCAATTTTTTTGACGTGGGCTGAAGCTGCCAGTGCTTTAAGATCAAGCATGCCGTTGACCGGTACAATGGCAACCAATAGCTCGGCGGTTTCGCTGCTGGCTAGCAGCGTCTTGAACACACGCGCAGGATCGAGTCCGAGTTTGTCGGCGGCTTCACCGCCATAAGATTGGGCCTTGGGGTCATGTTGATAGCGATGCAGCCGGTAATCAATGCCGGCTTTGTCGAGCAATTTTGTAGCTGGCGTCATGGTGAATTCCTGGCAGGGACGCTGCAAGATTAAAGCGTCCCTGCGCTGTCGCCAAGTGCTGATCAGCTGTCGGCGATCTTCACTACCAGCTTGCCGAAGTTCCTGCCTTCCAGCAGCCCCATAAAGGCGGCAGGTGCATTCTCCAGTCCATCGACCTGATCTTCCTTGACCTTGACCTTGCCTTCGGCAACCCAGGGCGTCATGACCTTGAGAAACTCGGGGTAGTGCGGGCCGTAGTTGTCAAAAATGATAAACGCCTGCATGCGAATACGCTGGCTGAGCATCAGGCGCATCAACTGCGGCAAACGATCCGGGCCAGGCGGCAGCTCGGTGGCATTGTACTGGGCGATCAGGCCGCAGACCGGAATGCGCGAGTGCGGATTAAGCAGCGGCATCACCGCGTCGAACACCTTGCCACCGACGTTCTCGAAGTACACATCGATACCCTGGGGGCAGGCCTGGGCCAGTTGCTCGGCGAGGTCATCCTGTTTGTGATCCAGGCAGGCATCAAAGCCGAGCTCCTTGACCGCGTAAGCGCATTTTTCCGCACCGCCAGCTACGCCGACCACGCGGCAGCCCTTGAGCTTGGCAACCTGGCCCACGACCGCGCCGACCGGACCGGTGGCGGCGGCGACTACCACGGTTTCACCCGGCTTGGGCTGGCCGATGTCCAGCAGGCCCATATAGCCGGTAAAGCCGGGCATGCCGAGTACACCCAGTGCCTGCGAAGGGTTCTGCATCTGCGGGTCGAGCTTGAACACCATGGTGCCATTGCTGACCGAATAATCCTGCCAACCGGCCGTGTAGGACATGACCAGATCGCCCTTGGCGAAGCCTTCAAGGTGCGACTCCTCCACCCGACATACCGCGCCACAGGGCATCACGCCGCCAACCGGTACCGGCTCTGAATAGGACTTGGCATCGCTCATCCGCCCGCGCATGTAGGGGTCCAGGGACGTCCACAGGGCGCGGAGCAGCATCTGACCCTGTTCGGGTTTTGGGATCGGGCTTTCGACCAGGTTGAAGTTCTCGGCTTTAGGAGCGCCTACCGGGCGTGAAGCGAGCAGTATCTGACGGTTGACCTGATTGTTCTGAGGCATGGGTGTCTCCCTGGTTATTTGGTTGCGAGTACGGGATAAGTTGTTGGCAATAACTGTGCATGCAGAATGCGAGCGGTTGACCGGTAGGTCAACCAGGCTGGCACAGGCTTATGGTGGGGTATTGATCAGGCGAAGATCGGCTACTAGTCGCCGTGGGTCATATTCCAACTGCTGATAAAGTCGCGAGCCAGGCCGCCGCGGTGGGGGTAGGTAAGTTGCCAAACATGCGCAAGTGCCTGAGTATCGGATGCTTCGGCAAGGCAGACTGCCTGCTGCTGGTAAATCATCCATGCGATGGCGGTAGCATAAGCCAGGTTATAGGCCAGCTCGGCGTGCGGATCCTGCAGAAAGCAGCGTTGGCTAGCCAGTCCGCGAATCAGGCTGGCGAGGTCAGGCTGGGTAGCCAGGTAGTCGTCCCACAGCCGGGTGTGCACGCTGGCGCTGATGCCGTATGGCCCGATGCCGTCGCCCGATTGCTTGTCCGCCGGCAGCCAGGCCATGGCCAGCAAGGTGCCCAATAACAGATTTTCAGCTCTGGTGTCGGCGACGCCCAAATAGGTCAAGGTCGGGCGTATCACATGACAACGCAAGCTCTGCGGCGGTACCAGAACGGCGATGTTCAGCGGCGGATTGAAAGGAAGCGCGGGTTCCTGACCGATCGCAGCTGCGGGATCATGATTCAGGTGAAGCTGAGGAGACTGCATCAAATACGGGCTAACCGTTGTCACATGATCACCTTAACTGCATAAGTACGTTAAAGGGCTTAGGTGAAGCATAGTCCTAAAAAGACAAAGTAAAATATTGTTTTTAAACTGATTAATCTTTTAATTTTGTTCCTATATTTCCCGATGGTATAAAAAGGCCATTACACAACAAATAGAACAGGATGTCGGCTATGTCACCGGGCCCTGCCAGCTCCCAGATTCCTATTGACGAACCAGCGTTGCTGGCCCAACAACGTAGTTTTACCAACCTGCGTTTCAGCCAGGGCTTTGAACCAGATTTTCAGCGCTATCTGCATGACAAGATGTGCAATCGGGTGTGGGTGGTGGCCTTTTCCTGCGTCATTTTCATGTTGCTGTTCGTCTGGATTGATCTGACCTATTTGCCCGCGTATTTGAATCGCTATACTGTCAGCGTACGCCTGGTGGTGCTGACAATCGTCTGCATCACCCTCTGGTATGCCAATCGACCCAACAAAATCGTCCCGCAACGGGCCTTCGCTGCAGCCTGGCTCAGTTATGTGTTGAGCGGGCTGATGGTGGCCATGATCATTGTCGTCAGCCGCATTGCGGACATCGGCGTGCAGGTCACCCACGACGGTCTGTATCTGGTGTTGCTCTCGGGTTTCTTTCTGCTTGGCTTACCGATGCGCTATGCGGTGACCGGGTCCTGGGGCATCGTGCTGGCATACCTGTGGGCGGAATATATGATTGGCAGCCCGCGCAGTTTGATCATCGCCAGCGGGTTATTCCTGGTGTGCTTCAATCTGATCGGCAGCCTCGGCGCGTATATCTATGAGTACATGATGCGCGGCGCATACCTGAATGAGCGCCTACTGGTCGCAGCGCGCGCACGGGCCGAGCGCGAAAGTCAAAGTAAGACGCGCTTTCTGGCTACTGCCAGTCATGACTTGCGCCAACCGTTGCATGCCATGTCCTTGTTTATCCAGCACCTTGACGAGCGAGTGATCGATCCTCCGCTCCGGCTGACGGTCAAACGCCTGGCGGACTCAACTCAGTTGCTGCAAGCCATGCTTAATTCGCTGCTGGATATCTCGCGGTTGAGTGTGGGAATGGTACGTCCGCAACTGCGGGCTTTCAACCTGCGGCCGTGGCTGTTGCGGTTACTGGCCGGACTGGAAGCCAGCGCTGAACAGCGCGGCGTACGAATGCACCTGGTTTGCCCACCTCACATTGCCGTCTACAGCGATCCATTGGTGTTGGAGCGGCTGATTCGCAACTTTCTCAACAACGCATTGCTGCACGCCCAGGCGACTGAGGTTCGTATTGAAGTCGTAAGGGTCGAACAGCGTGTGCGCTTGTCGGTGGTCGATAATGGTTGCGGTTTGAGCACCGTCGAGCAAGAGCAGGTCTTCGATGAGTTTACGCAGTTGAATAACCCTGCGCGTACGCTGGAGAAGGGCGTAGGGTTGGGGCTGTCCATCTGCAGACAATTGATGCACCTGCTGGAATACCCCTCTGGTCTGATCTCTGCGCCGGGGCAGGGTTCGCAGTTCTGGATAGAAGTGCCGGTGGCTGACTGGACCGAGGAGCTGAAGAGCGCTCCTGAGCATCAACAAACTACTTTGCTCGGCAACGTGGTGGTCATCGAGAACGACCTGATCAACCAGGAAGCGATGGAAACCCTGTTGCGGGAATGGGGTTGTACGGTGCGCTGTTATCAGACGCCCGAGCAAGCGCTGGAAAACATCCTGCCGGGCAGCGTAGATCTGCTGGTCAGCGATTACCGGCTGGAGGGTAGTATGGATGGCATCTCACTGGTCAGGTCGCTGCGTGAGCGCGGTCTGCATACTGGCGCCACGCTGTTGATTACCGCTGATACCAGCGAAGAAGTCGCCGAGGCGGCGCGCTTGACGGATATCGAGCTGATCTATAAACCGGTACTACCCGCTCGCCTGCGGCGACTGATCCAGCAGTTGCTCGCCGACTAAAGGCTGACCAAGCCGAGCTTGCGAGCAATACCCACGCACTCGGTACGATTGTGGCAGTCGAAGGTGATGAACAAGGCCTTGAGATGCGTTTTGACCGTATCTTCCGAGAGATTCAGGCGCTGACAAATTACCTTGTTCGGCAGGCCCTCACTGAGCAGATCAAGGATCTCCAACTGCCGGGGGGTAACACCCAGCTCGCGTGCAGATGCTTGGCGATCCGTAGGCATGCCATTGCCGATGACGACCTGTTCGCCGAACAGCAAGCGCGTCACCGCATCCAGCAGAGTGCCGCCGTCGGCGGTCTTGCTGATAAAGCCCGACGCGCCGAGCTGCATGGCAGCGTCCAGATCGCTGGCGCTGTTGCTCGCGGTCAGTATTGCAATAGGCACCAGCGCATCGATCTTGCGTAACTTCTGCAGCAATGCCAGACCGCTACTGTCGGGCAGTTGCAGGTCGAGCAGAATCAGATCGTAGGTGTGTTCGCTGGCGTGCTGCTCGGCCTCGTTAGCGTTGTGTGCATGGTCAAGTCTGACGTCCTGGCAGAGATTCTGCAGCGTCAAACTCAAGCCATCGAGGTAAATCTGATGATCATCGATCAGCAGCAAACGCGTATCAGGCGGCAGGTTTGGGGCCAGCATGGATGCTTCCTTAGGTAATCCACCGTGTACAGCGCACGGGCATCACGGTGTTTTTATTATTGGATGGATCATAAGCAACCTTGCTCTGAAGGTCTAGGTGCAGGGTTGGCAATACGCGCAGAGCGCGTGGCGTCTTTAAGCCGGGAAACTTTTGCGGCGCAAGTAAACAATCAACCCGAGGTTGATCAGCAGGACCAGCAAACTGCCAGCCACAACGCTCGGCCAACCGGCCAAGCGCCAGAAGGGCTCCAGGTAATACACCCCCAGAGCCGAGCCAAGATAGTAGAAAACGGAATACAGTGAGGACGCGCTGGCCTTGCTGTGGGTCGCATGCTGATTGATCCAGGCGTTGGCCAGCGAATGGGTGAGGAAGAAGCCGAACGCATTACATAACAAGCCGGCAAGGATCAGCCACAATTGCTCCGAGAGAGTGATCAGGCAGCCGCCGATCAATAACAACACGCCGATGGCCATCCCCGGCAACCCGCCTCCGTAGCTCAGGCGACCGGACAGTGCAGCAGAGAAGGTGCCGGCCAGATAGGTGAGAAACAGCAGGCCCAGTGCACCGGCACCGAGTTGCCAGGGTTCCGCGCTGAGGCGAAAGGTCAGATAGGTGTACAGGTTGATGAAGATCATGAAGTTGCAGCCGCCGAGCAGAAACGCTGGCAGCAATTGTCGATTGCACAGATGATCAATAAAACTTCGGAAGCTTCCTGCCAGTGACAGCCGCTGCGGGAGAAAACCGGCAGGGCGGGGCAGCAGAATCGCCACGCAGATCAGGCCGAGCAAGGTGAAGGCCGCGAGGCTGAGAAATACCGCCTGCAATCCCAGATGCTCACCAATAAAGCCCCCTGCTAACCGCCCACCCGCGCCACCGACAGTGTTGCCCGCGATATACAGCCCCACTGCGGCGACCATTGCCTTGCGGCTCATGCTGTCGCCCAAGTAGGCGATCGCCACCGCTGGTAGCACGCCCAGGCAAATACCCAAGGCTGCGCGTAACCACAGCAGTAGCGAATAGTCGGTGGTATAAGCCATGGCCAGATTGAGCACTAAGGTGGCCGTGATACCTGCCAACAGCGGGCCCTTGCGGCCAATCGCGTCTGACAGAGGGCCATGCACCAGCAGCGAACAGGCCAGTGTCAGGTTGGTCAGGGTAAATACACTGCTGGCCTGCAGGCTGGTGATCTGGAAGGTCTCGGCAATCAGCGGCAGCAGCGGATGTATTGCATACAGATTGGCAAACACCACCAGTGACGCCAGAATCAACGCCAGACAGGCCCGGCGAAAAGCCGGGGTGCCTTTTTCAATCAGCGGTTCAACGCTCACGCAGTGCGTTACGCAATGAGCTGAGTTCTTCGCGTAGCTGCCGTACCTCTTCCAGAAGTAGCTCCTGATGCACTCCGGACAAGGTGCTGGCATGCTGTTCTGCCTGCACCTCGCCAACGGTACCTTCTTTGAGTGCTTTGGCCGCTGCGATGCGTTCACGCTGATTCTGGATGGCGTCGACGATCACCGCGATAAACAGGTTGAGCATCATGAATGTGGCAATCAGGATAAAGGGCACGAAGTACAGCCAGGCGAACGGGTAAACCTCCATGACCGGGCGCACGATACCCATCGACCAGCTCTCCAGCGTCATGATCTGGAACAGCGTATACAGGCTGGCGCCCAGGGTGCCGAACCAGTCGGGGAAGGCTTGGCCAAACAGCTGGGTCGCAATCACCGCGGCCACATAGAACACCAGGCTCAGCAGGGCGACGATGCTACCCATGCCTGGCAGGGCCGACAGCAGCGATTGAACTACGATCTTCATGCTTGGCACTATGGATACCAGTCGCAGGACCCGCAATACGCGCAGCGCGCGAAGCACTGCCAACGGACCGCTAGCCGGGACCAGCGCAATGGCAATTACCAGGGTATCAAACAACCCCCAGGGATCCTTCAGCAAGCGCCAGCCATGGGCGACGAAGCGTAGACCGATCTCGATCACAAACATGCCGAGAATGATCTGATCGAGCAGTTTCAGCACACCGCCCCAGTGCCGCATCATGGTCGAAGAGGTTTCCAGGCCGAGGATCACCGCGTTGATCAGAATCAGCGCCATGACCAGAAGTTGGATGCGTGGCTGCTCCAGCCGTTCAGCCAGCCGCTGACGCCAGGGCTGGGACATATCTAGGGTAGTGGTGTTCATGTGTGCTCACACTCTGAGCGCAGGCGCGCTCAGGATAACGGGTTGGTTGGATGCAGAACCGGCTTATTCGTCCAGCTCGAAAGCACACAGGGTATAAGTGGGAATATCGGCATCCTGCATCTTGCGGGAGCCGCCGAGGTCGGGCAGGTCGATAATGGCGGCGGCCTCGTAAACATTGCCGCCGAGTTGCTTGATCAGTCTGGCTGCAGCCAGAAAGGTGCCGCCAGTGGCAATCAGGTCGTCGAGCAACAACACCTGCTCGCCGCCCTTGAGCGCATCGCGGTGCATTTCCACTACGCAGTCACCGTATTCGCTGCTGTAGGTTTCGCTGATCACATCGGCAGGCAGCTTGCCGGCCTTGCGTACCAGAATCAGCGGTTTATTCAACTCGTAGGCGAGCACTGAACCGAGCAAAAAGCCGCGGGCATCGATAGCGGCAATGTGTGTAATGGGTGATTCGACATAGCGTTGAATCAGGCTGTCAGCGACCATGCGCATCGCGCGGGGTGACTGGTACAGTGGGGTGATGTCGCGGAAGGTCACCCCGGCCTTGGGGAAATCGGGTATCGGGCGGACCAGGGATTTGATGCTGTACTCGTCAAATATCATTACGGGAGTCCAATGGCGTTAATTCAGTCACTTTGGCCGCCGGCTAGGGCGCAGAGTTCAATGTGGTCGAGTATATCAATCTGTTTGCCGTCTGCGGCAATCAGACCTTGTTGTTGAAACCGGGTAAATACCCGTGAAACGGTTTCGACTGCCAGACCCAGATAGTTACCGATTTCGCTGCGCGACATGGCCAGGCGAAAGCACTTGGCTGAGTAACCGCGCGCGCGATAGCGTGTCGACAGGTTGATCAATAAAGTGGCAATGCGCTCATCGGCAGTTTTCTTCGAGAGCAGCAGCATCATCTGCTGATCATCGCGAATTTCCCGGCTCATCAGGCGCATGACCTGCTTGCGTAGTTGCGGCATGGTCGCAGTCAGGTCATCCAGGCGCTCAAATGGTATTTCGCACACCGAGGTGGTTTCCAGCGCTACCGCGGAGACGGGATAGCGCTCGCTGTCCATACCGGACAAGCCGATCAGTTCACTGGCCAGATGAAAGCCGGTGATTTGCTCTTCACCGTTATCCGACAGGCTGAAGGTCTTTACCGCGCCGGAACGCAAGGCATAGATCGACTCAAAGGGGTCGCCCTGACGAAACAGCATTTCACCTTTTTTCACCGGTCGCCCACGCTTGACGATGTTGTCCAGCACTTCCAGCTCTTCGTCATGCAATGCCAAAGGCAAACACATGCCTGAGAGGCTGCAGTCCTTGCAGTGGGTTTCGGGTAGCGCAGCGCGCAAGGTGATGGGAGTACTCATGGGCAGCTTCCTGGCTGAGGTCTAGCGGTACAGTAATGACTGTAAAGCGTACATCATGCATGGCTATTCTGCCATTTATCCCATAGTGGGGTCAGTGGTGCTGATGTTCCGTAGCTTCTGCGGGCAGGCTTTGATTAGCCTCATGGCTGCCGTGCCCCATCAACCACGCCTGGTGGGGTCCCGGTATGGTCCACAAGCCAAAGAGGATAACCAGCAACGCGGCGGAGATGCGCACATGGCGCTTGCGCAACCAGCGCAACATTGTCTGCGCCGCCAGACCAGTGGCCATCAGCGTTGGCAGCGTGCCCAAACCAAATGTCAGCATCAGCCCGGCAGACACCCCCGCATCGCCTTGGCTGCTGGCCCAGATCAGCGTGCTGTAGACCAGCCCGCATGGCAGCCAGCCCCATAGCGCGCCTAGTGCGATGGCCTGGCTAGGCGATTTGACCGGCAGCAGTTTGCGCGCACGTGGCTCGATATGCCGCCAGAGTCCGCGGCCCAACTGTTCTATGCGGGTCAACCCGGACCACCAGTTAGCCAAATATAAACCCATGGCGATCATCAGCAATCCGGCAAGGGTGCGCAACAGAATGCCGAGGCCAAGATCCTGGATCAGCCAGCCAAGACTGCCGACCAAAGCGCCGGCTAGGCTGTAGCTGGCGATTCGCCCGGCGTTATACCCAAGCAAAATGCGCCACAGCGGCCAACCTTTGCGCTGTTGCGCCGGGATGGCCATGGTCAGCGCGCCCATCAGGCCGCCACACATGCCGATGCAGTGCCCGCCGCCGAGCAAGCCGAGCGCCAGGGCAGTGAGAAACAGCGGCAGAAGCTCGGCGTTCAAGATCGGTAATCTCGGTCTTCGTTTTCCGCAGCGGACGCTTCGAGGTCTTTTGGCTGGTCAACCGGTGTCGGCTTTTCTTCTGGCTGGGCGGCCAGATGCGCCGGGTCTTCGTCGTCGAACAGGATGCTGTGTGCAGGGCCGTCGAGGTCATCGTACTGGCCGCTATCGACTGCCCAGGTGAACACCCAGATGGCGATTATGACCAGTACCACGGCGATGGGGACCAAAATATATAAGAATGTCATACCGCCGTCTCCAATAGCACGGGAGCGCCGCGCTGAGTGACCTGCTGCTGGTCCATGCGCACCAGGCGCAACGCGTTCAGCACTACCAGCAGTGAGCTGGCGGACATACCAATGGCAGCCCAGGCGGGTGTAACCAGGCCCAGCGCCACCAATGGCAGGATACCGGCATTATAGGCGCCGGCCCAGAACAGGTTCTGCACCACGATGCGTCTGGTACGCCGAGCCCCGCTCAAGGCCTGCAGCAGCACCGTCAACTGACTGCTGAGCAGCACTGCGTCGGCGCTGGTTTTGGCCAGGTCAGACGCCTCGCCCATGGCAATGGAGATATTCGCGCTGGCCAGCACCGGTACGTCATTGACCCCGTCGCCGAGCATCAGCACCTGACGGCCCTGGCTCTGCAGTCCCTGCACATAGGCGAGTTTATCCGCAGGGCTGGCATTACCAATGGCCTTTTCGATGCCCAATTGATCAGCCATGCGGGTGACCACCTGATCATGGTCGCCGGAGAGCAGGATGACCTGAAGCGCGCGGGCTTTGAGTCCTTGGATCAATTCGGCAGCATCGGGGCGCAGGCGGTCGTTGAGTACGAACCAGGCAATCGGGCCCTGCTCGTCACCGAGTAGCAGCCACTGACCGGGTTCGTCAGGCAGTTCGGGTGCTTCATGGCTACTTGGCATGGCACTGAACTTGGCACTGAGCTCACTGACAAAAGCGGGTTTGCCAATACGCAGTAGCTGGCCCTGGCAAATCCCTTCCAGTCCCAGGCCGGGGTGGCTGGTGACGCTGTCAGCCTGCTCCAAGGTGCGGCCAAAGGCACGGGCGATGGGATGCTCGGAGCGGGCTTCAAGCATCCGCGCCAGACGCAAAGCCTGATCGCTGTCCTGGCCGGCAAAGGCTTCAACACGCTCCAATGTCATCCGGCCTTCGGTCAGCGTGCCGGTCTTGTCGACAATCACGGTGTCTATTTTGGTCAAACCTTCGAGCACATGACCGCGGGTGATCAACAGCCCGAGTTTCTGCAGACTGCCGGTGGCGGTGGTCAGTGCCGTGGGGGTGGCCAACGACAGCGCGCAAGGGCAGGTGGCGACGAGCATTGCCAGTACGACCCAGAACGCTGTTTCGCCATTGGCCAGCCACCACCAGAGACCGCCGACGACGACCGCGGCACTCATGACGATCAGCAGAAAATACTGCGCCGCCTGATCGGCAATTTGCGCCAGGCGTGGCTTGTCGGTCTGTGCGCGCTCGAGTAATCGTACGATGGCGGACAGGCGCGTCTGCTCGCCAATGGCGTTGACCCGAATACGCAGCGGGCCTTCAACATTCAGGGTGCCGGCGGTCACCTGTTCGCCAACGCGTTTGGCCAGCGGCAGGTATTCACCGGACAGCGCAGACTCATCCACGCTGCTGATGCCGTCAATGATTTCACCGTCGGCAGGGATGCTCTCGCCTGGCTTGATATCCAGCAAGTCGCCGGGCTGCACTTCGTCCAGCATCACCCGCTGCGTATGCCCCTCGCTGTCTACGCGCATGGCGCTGGGCGGCAGCAGGTTGACCAGTTTGGCGCTGCTTTCCACCGTGCGCTGCCGCGCCCGGCGTTCCAGATAGCGCCCGGCGAGCAGGAAAAACGCAAACATGGTGACCGAATCGAAGTAGATTTCGCCGGTATTGGTTACCGTGGCCCAGACTCCAGCCAGATAGGCGCCGCCGATCGCCAGAGATACTGATACATCCATGCTCAATCGGCGATTACTCAGGTCTCGCCAGGCGCCCTGGAAGAAGGGCGCGCAACTGTAGAGCACCACGGGCGTGGTCATTAACAGGCTGACCCAGCGCAGGATAATGGCCATATCCGCAGTCAGGTCCTGATTGAATTCCTCATACAGGGCCATCGTCGCCATCATCACCTGCATGAACATCAGCCCCGCCAGGCCCAGGCGACGCAGATAACGTCGATTCTCGGCGGCAATCTGCTCGCTGGCCTTGTCCGCTTCAAACGGATGCGCGCCATAACCGATGCGCTTGATCTCTGCCAGCAGTGCAGATAGGCGCGTCTGTTCCGGGTTCCAAGTCAGTGTCAGGCGGTGATTGCCCAGGTTCATACCGGCCTGACTGACGCCAGGCATCTGGCTCAGGCGTTTCTCGATCAACCAGCCGCAGGCTGCGCAGCTGATGCCTTCAATTAATAACTGGATCTGCTGCTGATCACCTTCACTATGCACATAGCGTTGCTGCACGTCGGCGCGGTCGAGCAGTTCCAGTTCGTCCTGTAGTACCCGGGGGAGGGCTTCGGGATTGACGGCATTATCGGTGCGGTGGCGGTAATAGCTTTCCAGGCCGCCCGCCACGATGGCTGCGGCGACCGCCTGACAGCCCGGGCAGCACATGGCTCTGGGCTGCTCGAGTATGACGCAGGTCCAGGAAGCGCCGGTCGGAACCGGCTCGCCACAGTGGTAGCAGGGGACAGGATTAGCCATGCTTACTCGGCGCTGAGACGGTAAGTCTGCCCGCTGCCCAGGTTGATCTCATCGGTCAGACGCCAGCCTGTTTCGCCAGGTTTGGTCGGGTCGCTCAGATCGACGTAGTGACGACCCTGCATGGATTCAGACAACTGCCCGGCGTACTGATTGCCACCAATGCGCTTGAGCAGCACGGTGCGGTCGCGTTCCGCGTGAGAAGGGGAGATCAAGTCCAGTTGCAGGTCGGCCGGCAGCGGCTCCAACTGACCCTCAAGGTTCAGACTGATCTCGCCTGTTACCTCGTCCACGCTGAACTCGGAGGACAGCTGCAGCTCATCAGCCAACTGATCGCGGCCCAGGTGCATGTTGATCGCGCGACCTTCCTTGTAATAGTTGTCGCGAACCATGCTGTCCTGGTGTGCTAGCGAAATAAACAGCAAACCCAGCCCGATGACTACGGCAAACACCAGAATTCCGATGATGAACCAGGGCCAGAACTGCTTGTACCAGGGTGGAATGATTTCGTCTTGCTGCATGTAATTACCTGAGGTTAGGGCCCATGAAACGGCTTTCGGACAGCGTTGTCACTTCGGGGTCGTCTTCAGCGGTGACGCGGAAGTTGACTGGCATGTTGGTGCTTTCCAGGAATGCCGGATCCAGCTGCACGTTCACCGGCAGTTGCAAGTGTCCGTTGGCCTCGACAGTCAGGCGGTTGTCCGGCAGATTCATCTCCAATTCCGGATGCCCTTCGATGCTCAGATCAAAGGTGCGCTCCTGCTGGGCCTTGTTGAAGATCCTGACAATATACACGTTCTCGATATCGCCGCCGCGGGCCTCGCGGAACAGCACGTTGCGGTCACGCTGCACGTCCAGTGACACTTCGGACAGGCTGGTAACAGTCACGATGAACAAGCCGATCATGATCGCCAGGGCCGCACCATAGCCGAGCAGTCGCGGACGAATGACCTGGGTCTTCTCGCCGCTGAGGTTATGTTCGGTGGTATAGCTGATCAGGCCTCGGGGGTAGTCCATCTTGTCCATGACTTCGTCACAGGCATCCACGCAGGCGGCGCATTGAATGCACTCGTATTGCAGGCCGTCGCGGATGTCGATACCGGTCGGACATACCTGAACGCACATGTGACAGTCGACGCAGTCACCCAGCCCCACCGCGGCAGGTTCAACGCCTTTCTTGCGTGGCCCGCGCTGCTCACCGCGGCGCGGGTCATAGGCGACGATCAGCGTGTCCTTGTCGAACATCACGCTCTGGAAGCGCCCGTAGGGGCACATGTAAAAGCACACTTGCTCGCGCAACCAGCCGGCATTGATGTAGGTGGCCACGGTAAAGAAGAACACCCAGAACAGCGCCCAGCCACTGATTTGCAGGGTAAAGGTATCCGGTACCAGTTCGCGAATCGGCGTGAAGTAGCCGACGAAGGTTAGCGCGGTGATTACCGACACGCTCAGCCAGATGCTGTGTTTGGCAGTACGGCGAGCAAGCTTGTTGACGTTCATCGGTTGTTTGTCGAGCTTGATGCGCGCGTTGCGCTCGCCCTCGGTGACCTTTTCCGCCCACATGAAAATCCATGTCCATACGGTTTGCGGGCAGGTGTAACCGCACCAGATGCGGCCGGCAAACACGGTAATGAAAAACAGGCCAAAGGCGCAGATGATCAGCAGGAAGGACAGCAAAAAGAAGTCTTCCGGCTGGAAAGTGGCACTGAAAATATGGAACTGGCGTGCCGGCAGATCAAACAGCACGGCCTGACGGCCACCCCAATCCAGCCAGGCGGTACCGAAATACAGCAGAAACAGCAAACCCACGCCGATCAGTCGTACGTTGCGAAAAAAACCCTGGTAAGACCGCGTGTGGATCTTGTCGCGCTTGGCGTACAGATCGTAGCTCTGAACCTGACCCGGAGGGGTAACATTCTTGACGGGAATTTTTTCGCTCATGATGATCCGCCGTGGTGTTGTGCGAGGGAGGTGTCCCGGCCGGAGGTCCGGCCGGGACTGGTCGTGCTATACCACTCAAGAATAGGGTGGCTGATCGTTCAGCGCCATGCGACCTGGCGTCGCGGCGGGTGGATGGTTCAGTCTGCTTCGGCGTCGGTGTTGCGCTTGGACAGGCTATAAACGTACGCGGTCAGCACGTGCAGCTTGTCTTCACCCAGGTGCGCCTGGGATGGCATGTTGCCGTTACGACCATAGCGCAGGCTCTGCTGAACCTGCAGCATGCTGGCGCCGTAGAGCCAGACATCGTCAGTCAGGTTAGGTGCGCCCAATAGTGGGTTGCCTGTGCCGTCCGGGCCGTGGCATGCCACGCAGTTGGTCTTGAAGATCTGTTCGCCAGCAGCAATATCCACGCCTTCAGTTTCCAGTCCGGACAGGCTACGAACATAACCGGCCGTGTTGCGAACACCAGACTCGCCGATGACTGCCAGCCAGGCCGGCATCGCCGCCTGACGGCCGCCATTGAGCGTGGTGCGAATCTGGTCCGGCTCACCGCCCCAGATCCAGTCGTCGTCGGTCAGGTTCGGGAAGCCGTAGGCACCGCGGCCATCAGAGCCGTGGCAGACCGAACAGTTGACCGCAAACAGGCGCTGGCCGATGCGATGTGCGGCGTCGTCCTGGGCAACTTCTTCCACTGACATGTCGGCAAACTTGGCGAAAATCGGTGCGAACTGCTCACGTGCATCCGCTACCTCTTCCTCGTACTGGCTCACTTGGGTCCAACCGAGGATGCCAGGCCATTTACCCATGCCTGGGTATAGCACCAGGTAGATGGCGCTGAACACGATGGTCGCCAGAAACAGGACGAACCACCAGCGCGGCAGGGGGTTGTCGTACTCCTCGATACCATCGAAGGAATGGCCAACGGTTTGGTCGGTTTCTTCCGGCCGCTGCCCTTTGCGGGTAGCGAAGAGCAACCAGAGGATCAGGCCCAGCGTGATCAGGGTCAGGACAATGATGTACCCGCTCCAGAAATTACTCATTCTTTGTTACTCCTAGCGTCTTGCTGCTCACGGCGCGCTTTTTCATCATCAGACTCATCGGCGAAGGGCAGTTGAGCCGCTTCGTCGAAATCTTTTTTCTTGTAGGAGCTATAGGCCCATACGGTGACACCGATGAATGCCAGCATCGCAAGGATGGTGGCAATGCCGCGGAGAGTGTTGATATCCATGGTCGGTTACCGGCGATCTGAAAGAACAGTGCCGAGGTGCTGCAGATAGGCGATCACGGCGTCGATTTCAGCGACCCCTTTGACTTCCTCTTCAGCACCGGCAATGTCTTCGTCGGTGTAGGGCACGCCCAGGCGGCGCAGGCCAGTCATCTTGGCAGCGGTATGGTCGCCGCTCAGGATGTTTTCCTGAAGCCAAGGGTAAGCCGGCATCTTGGATTCAGGCACCACGTCACGCGGGTTGATCAAGTGCGCACGATGCCAATCGTCGGAGTAACGCTGACCCACGCGGGCCAGATCCGGACCGGTACGCTTGGAGCCCCACAGGAAAGGGTGCTCGTAGACGCTTTCACCGGCTACCGAGTAGTGACCATAACGCTCGGTTTCTGAACGGAACGGGCGGACCATCTGCGAGTGGCAACCAACGCAACCTTCGCGGATATAGATGTCACGTCCTTCCAGCTCCAGCGCGGTGTAAGGCCGCAGGCCCTCGATCGGCTGAGTGGTTTCCTGCTGAAAGAACAGCGGGACGATCTGGGTCAGGCCGCCGAAGCTGATCGCAACAACGATCAGCACTACCAGCAGGCCCAGATTTTTTTCTACCAATTCGTGCTTTTTCATTAGTGAGCTGCTCCCTGGGTCATTTGCGCGGCGGCCTGTGCTTCAGCCGGCTGAGAGGCGCGAATGGTGCGCCACACGTTGTAACCCATCAGAAGCATACCAATGAGGAAGAACAAACCGCCGATCATGCGGACAATAAAGCCCGGGTGGCTGGCTTCCAGCGCTTCCACAAAGGAGTAGGTCAGGGTGCCGTCGACGTTGACTGCGCGCCACATCAGGCCCTGGGTAATGCCGTTAACCCACATGGAAACGATATACAGAACCGTACCTACAGTAGCCAGCCAGAAGTGTACGTTGATCAGGCCAACGCTGTGCATCTGCTCACGACCGAAGATCTTCGGAATCATGTGATAGAGCGAACCGATGGAGATCATCGCTACCCAGCCCAGCGCACCGGCGTGTACGTGACCAATGGTCCAGTCGGTGTAGTGGGAGAGGGCGTTGACGGTTTTAATCGCCATCATCGGACCTTCAAAGGTCGACATGCCGTAGAACGCCAAGGACACCACCAGGAAGCGCAGGATCGGATCGGTGCGCAGTTTGTGCCAGGCACCCGACAGCGTCATCATGCCGTTGATCATGCCGCCCCAGCTTGGCGCGAGCAGAATCAGTGACATCACCATGCCCAGCGACTGTGCCCAGTCAGGCAGCGCTGTGTAATGCAGGTGGTGCGGGCCGGCCCAGATGTAGATGGCGATCAGTGCCCAGAAGTGCACGATCGACAGACGGTAGGAGTAGATCGGGCGGTTAGCCTGCTTGGGTACGAAGTAATACATCATGCCCAGGAAGCCAGCAGTCAGGAAGAACCCCACCGCGTTGTGCCCGTACCACCACTGTACCATTGCATCCGTCGCACCCGAATACATCGAGTAGGATTTGAACAGCGTGATCGGCATAGCCATGCTGTTGACGATGTGCAGCACAGCAACGGTAATGATGAAGGCGCCAAAGAACCAGTTACCCACATAGATGTGCTTCATCTGGCGCTTCATAATGGTTCCGAAGAACACCAGGCCGTAACTGATCCAGACCAGAGCGATAAGAATATCGATCGGCCATTCCAGTTCGGCATACTCTTTGGTCGACGTGAGACCCAGAGGCAGCGTAATAACCGCTAAGACGATAACTGTCTGCCAGCCCCAGAACACAAAGGCCGCCAGGCGGTCGGAAAACAGCCGGGCCTGTGAGGTGCGCTGCACCACGTAGAAGGAGGTAGCCATCAACGCGCAACCGCCAAAGGCAAAGACGACCGCATTGGTATGCAACGGGCGCAGGCGTCCGAAGCTGGTCCAGGGCAGGTCAAAGTTCAGGGCGGGCCAGACCAGCTGGGCTGCCAGAAGGACACCAAGGCTCATGCCTACGATACCCCAGATCACCGTCATGACGGCGAACTGACGTACCACTTTGTAGTTATAAGCTGTCGAAGTGGTAGCTGTGCTCATGCGAGGTTCCACGGATAGCAATGGGTTTAAGGGGTCTAAAACGGCGGCAAGTATGAGGAAAGCTGCCCTCGTTTGCAATGACACAGGTCAAGGTATGGTCCGCTTCAAAGCCCTCTGGATGGCCTTTTACAGTACACTCGACGAAGTGGCAGTGGGCAGTGACAGCAATCGATACATCTGCCTGCACGGCGCAAGATTGATAACCGGCGCGAGGTTTTTAGTTGTGTGGCCGGCTCCTTCTCCACGGCTATCAGACGAACGCGGATCGGGCAACGGTAAGCTTAGTACCCCCGGGGCCATGTGTGAAGCACAATAACCCTGTTGATTGCGTGGCATCTTGTCGCAGTTGTGCTCGCGGCTGCCGGGGAATGAACAGATAAACAGGAGATCCGACGTTGCCTGCAAAGCTGATTGACCACCCCGCGAATGGCGCAGCACATGCGACCCTGCTGTTCGCACATGGCGCAGGCGCGCCTATGGATAGCGAGTTCATGCAGCTGATGGCTACGTTGCTGAGCCAGCAGGGGCTCGACGTCGTACGGTTCGAATTTCCCTATATGCAGACTCGTCGCTTGGAAGGTAAAAAGCGCCCGCCTGACCCAATGCCGAGGTTGCTTGACGCCTACCGCGAGCAATGCGGCCTGCACCGCGGCCCGTTATTTATTGCGGGTAAATCCATGGGCGGCAGGGTAGCGAGCATGCTGGTGGACGAGTTGCCGGTAGCCGGCGCTGTGTGCTTTGGTTATCCCTTTCATCCGCCTGGCAAGCCGGAAAAAACCCGCATCGCTCATTTGCAAAATTTACGCCGCCCGCTGTTAGTGCTGCAAGGTACCCGCGATCCGTTAGGTAAGCCGTATGAAGTCGCTGAGTACCCGCTATCCGAGCGCTTGGAACTGAAGTGGTTGGACAGCGCGGACCATGACTTCAAGCCGCTCAAGGCATCAGGGTTGACCCAGCAGGATGTTATTGCCCATGCCGCGCGGTTAGCTGGCGAGTTCTGTCGCCAGCATTTACCTGGTTCAATCGTTAGCACCGGTTAACGGGCTAACCGGTCAGACTCCCAGCGCCTTTGGCAAAATGCCAGTGCTCAGGGTGCCCCAGTGTTTGCCTTTGACCGTCAGCGGTACAAAGAGCACGAATACGATAGTGCTGCTGCCGGGCAGCACAAAACTGCCCATGCCCACATGCTCGCATTTATTCATGTTATCCAGATTCATGAATCGCCCCCAGTATTCTAGACACTCGCCAGACTCTGGTAATGACGCTTTTCGTACTCGACCGGTGACAGGTCACCACTCGTGCCGTGCCGGCGCCTTGGGTTATAAAACATCTCAATGTAATTGAACACGTCTTGTCTTGCAGCCTCGCGTGTTGGATAGATTTGTCGCTTGATTCGCTCCCGTTTGAGTAGCTGAAAGAAGCTTTCAGCTACCGCGTTGTCATGGCAGTTTCCCCGGCGGCTCATGCTGCCCACCAGGTGATTCGCTTTCAGGAAGCTCTGCCAGTCCCCGCTACTAAACTGACTGCCTTGGTCCGAATGAACCATCACACATCCTTGCGGCTTGCGACGCCACACTGCGGCTAACAGCGCGTCTAGCGCCAAGTCAGATGTCATGCGCGGCTTCATCGACCAGCCGACAACCTGACGGGAGAACAGGTCGATAACCACGGACAGATACAACCAACCTTCGTAGGTGCGGATGTAAGTTATATCGGTCACCCATGCAACATTGGGCGCTGCTACATCGAATTGGCGATCCAAGTGATTGGGTGAAACTACCGCAGGCTTCCCACCGTAATGACCAGGGCGGCGGCGATAACCCGTCTGTGAGCGCAATCCCTCGCAGCGCATGAGGCGGGCTACCCTGTGCTTACCGCAAGCCTCACCCGCTTCACGAAGATCCAGATGAATTTTGCGATAGCCATACACGCCGCCGCTTTCCAGCCAAGAGTGTTTTATCTGGCCCAACAGACGCTGATCTTCCCGAGCGCGATCAGACAGCTTGTTGCGACACCATGCATAGTAACCGCTGGGGTGCACAGTCATCATTTTGCACAGGCGGCGCACGGGATATTTGTCCACTTGGCTCTGAATAAACGCGTACCTCAGTCGGACTCTCTGGCGAAGTACGCGGTGGCCTTTTTTAATATATCTCGCTCTTCTGATACGCGCTTGAGCTCGGCCTTCAATCGACGGTTCTCAGCCTGAAGATCATCATCCTGCTGTCGCTGGGCGGTGGGCTTGGAGTAGCGCTTGAGCCATTGATACAGGCTGTGTGCCGACACGCCTAATCGAGCGGCGACCTCGGCAACGGAATGGCCTCGATCTGCCACCTGCTTGACGGCTTCGATTTTGAATTCTTCGGTGTAGCGTGGATTGCTCATTGGACCTCCTGGGTGCCTCGATTATAAGGCCTGGAGGTGTCTACGAAACTAGGGGCGATTCATCACGCCCTTGGCCACAAAGCGCATATGTACACTTTTGGCAGCGTCAATCGCGGGATCGCCAGTCAGCGGCTGCGAGGTAGCCGAGCGGCTGGCAGCCAAATAGCCGTGATTGTCCACGGGCACCATATACACGATACCGTCCTTACCCTGTGAGTCCCACTCATCAAGCAATGGTTGAACCAGCTTCTGGTACGGCTCCGCCCAACTGACGTTGTGCTTGGGCGGGTGGGTATTGGGGATGGGCTGGTATTGCCGGTCAAATACGTTTATGCCCTGCTCCAGCAGTTGTTCAAGGCGGGATTCGATCAGGCGCCGACGCGCCATCAGCTTGTCCGTTGCGCCTTCCAGGTTGCCCTGTCCTAGGCGGAAGTTGCACAGCGCCTGCAGGACCAGATTGGTGTTTTCCAGCTGGGTATCTGCGTGCTCAAAAACACTGCTGACGCACTGGCTGATCCCCACACTGAGATCGCGTATGGCGCTGCCATGCTGGTGGGTTTCAGTGTTCGTTACGGTCAGTTGTTCCAGCGCGCTGCTGACCATCAATAGATCATCATTGGCCTGCTGGAAATCTTCGACCATCCGTTCAAACTGCTCAGCGGCGGTACTGACCGCGCTGCCGGCCTGGTTGGTCTGAGCCTGCATGGTCTGGGTCTGCTGATCCGCGCCGGCCATGGCATCGAGCATCTGCTCAATCAGCTGGCCAATCTGGGTTGCTGCGCTGCCTACCTTGACCGATAGATTGCGCACTTCGTCGGCGACAACGGCAAAGCCACGACCATGCTCACCCGCGCGGGCGGCTTCTATCGCAGCATTGAGAGCCAACATATTGGTCTGCGAAGAAAAATCCTGGACTGTGGTGAGAATGCTGCGGATCTGGCCGGAGGTGCTGTCCAGCGCTTCGATATTGGTCTTGAAACCCGTCATGCTCTGACTGATTTGTTGCATCTGTTCACGGGCGTCGCCGAGCTGCAGTTTCGAGCTGCGCGCTACTTCCAGGTTGCGGCCGTTCATCTCGGTGATGATGCCCGCGCGGGAGGATATGTCCTGTAGCGCCCGAGTGGTTTGCTCGCTGGCCTGGAAGATCAATTCTGACAAGTTCTTTTGTTGCTGGGCATCATTGCCGGCGTGCTCGGCGAGTAGACGGTTTTGCGCTGAGGACAGCGCAATACGCAGGCTCTGTTGCTGCAGGTCGAGCATGATGTCGCGAAGCCGCGAGGAGAACTCGGCAAGTTGTGCACTTAGCGGGTCGGCAGCCCGCTGGGGCGAGTCGTCCGGGGCCAGATCTATCTGCACGGCATTGGCTTTGGATAGCTGCGCTTGTGCAGTCTGACTGCCGCCGTTCAATAACCGCACTTCCTTGATCAGCATCAGCGCCACAGGCGTGAGCAACAGGCTAGCGCCGAACAGCAGACCACTGCTTAGCCAGAGTAATGCCGCGCTGAAAAACAACTGACTGGCCAAGAGTAAAAGACAAAGGCCGGTAGGGGAAAAGATCTGCGCGGCGGGTTGACGAAAACCGTCTGCATTCCCTTCCGCCCTTTTCATGCTACGCATATTGTCGATGGTCTCGCTGCTCATGTGGTCTGCACCTTATACCCCTGAAGAGGTTTATTATTCTGGTTCAGAAACATTATCGGCAGCGCTGTCAGTTTGCTTTAGCTTGTCGAGCAAAACAGCAGGTCAGGGTGGTTGGCCGCCGCCCTGATTCGACTGCGTCAGCCACCGCCTAGAGAGGGAAGCCATAGCGAGATGGCGGGGAACATGATCAGCAGTGCGGTGGCCAGCAGCAATATCAGAATGAACGGCAGGGTGCCGCGGATCACGTCAAAATAGGGCCTGCGGAACACCGCCATAGCGGTAAAGATGTCGCACCCGAACGGCGGCGTGGCTGAACCAATAGCTGCCTGGAGGGTGACAATCACGCCCACATGGACCGGATCCAGACCCGCTGCCGCCACTGCCGGTTTGAACAGCGGCGTCAGAATCAGGATCACCACGATGGGGTCAACAAACATGCAGCCGACGAAAAACGACACGGCGATCAACCCCAGCACCAGCAACTGACTGTCGCCGATAGTCTCGATCACAGGTCCGAGGATAGCCTGCGGTATGCCAGCAAAGGAGATGGTGTAGGTAAAGGCGTTACCCGCCGCGACCAGGATAAAGACCACCGCCGTAATCAACCCGGTGGAAAGAGCTATGTCCCATAGCTCGGTCACCTTGACCGCCCGCAAGATCACCACTTCCAGCACCAGCGCATAGAGTACTGCAATGGCCGCAGCTTCGGTCGGGCTGAAAATGCCGCCGTAGATGCCGCCGACGACTACTAATGGAAAGCCCAGGGGTAGCAGCGCCTTTTTCAACGCCTGACCGCGCCTCACCCAGGTAGCCTTTTCTTCAGGCGCGATGCCCATGCGCAGAGAGGCATACCAGCAGTACACCGAGAACATCAGCAGAATCAGCAAGCCGGGCAGGATGCCGGCGATAAACAGGTCACCAATTGACGCGCCCGAGACTACGCCGTAAATGATCATGCCGATACTGGGCGGGATCAGCAGGGCAATGTCGCTGGAGTTGATAATCAGCGCAATGCTGAAGGAGTCCGAATAGCCTTTTTCCAGCAACTTCGGCCGCATCGGACCACCCATGGCCACCACCGTGGCCTGAGTAGAACCGGAAACCGCGCCGAACAGAGTGCAGCCAGCAGCGGTAGTGATCGGCAGTCCGCCGCGCAAGTGCCCGACAAAGGTCTGCACCAGATCGAGCAGACGATTGGCGGTGTGGCCACGGGTCATCAGGTCCGCAGCGAAAATAAACAGTGGCACAGCCGCCAGTGCCCAGCTCTGCACGCCGCTGATCATCTGGCCCATAAGCAGCCCGACGTTGTTCATGTCGATCACCAAAAACATGAACATCAAGCTGGCGACCAGCAAAGGCACCATCATCGGAAAGCCCAGGAGCAACAGCACGATCATGGAAATGATAATAATAGTCAGCATGATGGGGTCCGCCCCTCCTTAGGTGGTGAGGTCGTCGGGCACGTCGTCATATCGCTCTTTTTCACTGAACGAGCGATAAATATCCGCTGAGGTCATATTGCGCAATGCGGTCAGCCAGTACTGAATGCCGGCCAGAGCAAAGCCAATGGGCACTATCAGATAAGGTATCCATAACGGAATCTGCAGAGCCGAGGATTTACGCCCGCGACTCTGGATGGCACTGACATACTCATAGGCATGCCAGCAGAAATAGAACATCAAGGCGCCGGTCAACAGGCAGATAGTGATCAAGAGCGTTTTTCTCGGCCAGCCCTTGAGCTGATCATAAAACGCTGACATGCAGATATGCCGCGCACGTCGAACCCCGTAGCCGAGGCCGGCAAAGGTCATGATCACGATGCACATCTGGGTCAGTTCTACCTGGCCGGTTACACCGCTACTGAGTAACTGCCGGGCCAGCACATGCACTACCAGCATCCCGGAGATAAACAGGACAGTGCAGCCTAGGATCAGTTTTTCGATCTGTTCGGTAACGCGATCCAGCAAACTTAAAGCGCGAATTAACCCTTTGTTCCAGCCGCCTGTGGCCGGGGGTCCGTCGGAATCGGGCATTAGATTGTCCTCTGCATACAGTCTGCAATACGGCACTGTTGCCAAATAGCGCTTTGAATGTTGCTTAATTCAACATAACCCAAGTCGATTGTTTTTGCATAGCGTAGCTTGTGCTAAGGTTAAAAATGTTAACCAGAACAATTGATAAGGAGTGTTCCATGATATTGCGTAATGGATTGATCGCCGGGGCAGTAATACTGTTAGCGGCGTGCGGATCAGATGAGCAGGAAACAGCCGCTACTGCTCCGGAGACCGCAACTCCGGAAACGGAAGAAGTTGAGGTCACCACATGGGGCTTTGGTTTGGAAGAAATCGAAGGCAGTGTGCAGTATGAATACGGCGAGAAGTTTGCCGAACTGATCAACGAGAAGTCCGATGGCGAGATCGAGGTCAAACTCTATCCTTACGGCCAGTTGGGCGGTTTGACTGACATTTATGACCAGGTTCAGGAAGGCGCTATTCAGTTAGCCTTCGGCTCTGGCTTTTTGGGCGGTACCGTTCCCGAGTCACAGCTGTTCAGCTTGAACTTCGTACTGACCGATGACGAAAAGCTCAACACCGAAATTCTCAACGATCCGGCGTTCCGCAAGCATGAAGACCTGGTTGCTGCGTTCGGCGAGCGCAACTTGCAACCACTGGCTATAGTGCCCGAGGGCTGGCAGGTATGGAGTGCCAACAAGGCTGTACGTACGCCTGAAGACTTTGACGGTATGGCAATCCGCGTAATGGATAACCGCCTGCTGCGCGAAACCTACAGCGCCTATGGTGCAGAGCCTACCACCATGGAATACGGTGAGTTGTTCAGCGGCATGCAGCTGGGTCAACTGGACGGTAACATCCAACCGGTTTTTGCCCATCAGGAAATGGACTTTTATCAGGTTCAGGATTATCTGATTTTTGCCAATCAGGCGCAGTTTATCGCTACCTTTATGGGTAACAAGGAGTGGTACGACGGTTTGTCTGATGAGCATAAAGACATGATCGAAGAGACTGTCGTCGAGTTGGTACCGTATGTACATGATGTGCAGACGCGCCTGAATACCGAGCGTTTGGATATCATCACCGAAAACAGCGATATCGAGCTGGTTTATCTGACCCCTGAAGAGCGCGATGCGTTTCGCGAGCTGAGCATTCCGGTACGTGACACCTTCGCCGAAATGGTCGGTGAGCGTGGCGAGCGTCTGATGAACGCTTTGATTGAGCAGGTTGAAGCCGCTCAGTCAGGTGATGAGACACCTTCTCAAGAGACTGACGCGGAAGATGGTATGCAGGAAAGCGATGAATCGGCAATGGATGAAGCCGACGCCGCTTGATTGCCTGTAACCGATATTGCGCATTAGGTGTTGTGCAATAACGGTGATTGGCGGAAGGGAATAGGAGTCGAACCTACCAGACGCGCCTGGCGCATCTCACCGGGTTTGAAATCCGAGCGCCCCACCGGGGACGATGCCCTTCCATCAGTCGCAAACTAGCATAGCGCGCCGCCCGGCGCGCTATCTATAAAGGTCATGGATTACGGCGGATAACAACCGCGTGTATCCAACTCCTGACATCCCGCCGATCATTAGTTCTTTCGCACTGGCCTGCCAGCCTTTAGCATGTAGCTCTTGTATTCCCCCACTGGATATCCCCATGTCACACATTGATCGCATGAGCATCGAGCGCGCCCTGAGCCAATATCAGGACCCTTATCTGAAAACGGATCTGATCACTGCTGGATGTCTGCGTGACATCCAGATTGATCAGGCGCGGGTCACGGTAGAGATTGAGCTGGGTTACGCCGCTGCCAGCTTGACCGCTGGCATTGCCCAGATGCTGCAGGTGGCCGTGGAGGCGGTGGAGGATGTCGAAGCGGCGAAGATCAACGTGCGCTGTGTAGTGCGTGCAGCGCCGGCGCAGGGCAGTATCGAAGCGCTGGGTAATGTGAAAAATATTATCGCGGTGGCCTCGGGTAAAGGCGGGGTTGGCAAATCCACCACGGCAGTCAATCTGGCCCTGGCGTTGGCGCGAGAGGGTGCGTCGGTAGGCGTGCTGGATGCGGATATCTACGGCCCGAGCATGGGTTTGATGCTTGGCTTGCCAGCCAACACCCGGCCGGAAATCAAGGATCAGAAACTGTTTATCGCGCCACGCGCCCACGGGGTGCAGGTTATGTCCATGGCTTTTCTGGTTGACGAGAATACCCCGGTAGTCTGGCGCGGGCCAATGGTGTCAGGAGCCTTGATGCAATTGCTGACGCAGACCGCCTGGGATGACCTGGACTACCTGGTCGTGGATATGCCGCCGGGAACCGGTGACATCCAATTGACACTGGCGCAGAAAGTGCCAGTCACCGGCGCAGTGATTGTCACCACACCGCAGGATCTAGCGCTGCTGGATGCGATCAAGGGCATCGAGATGTTCAACAAGGTGAATATTCCGGTGTTGGGCGTAGTGGAAAACATGGCCATCCATATTTGCTCGCAGTGCGGTCATGCCGAGCATTTGTTCGGTGAGGGCGGCGGCGAACGATTGGCTGAGCAGTATGGCGTTGATCTGCTGGCTTCGATGCCGCTGTCGATGATGATTCGCGAGCAGGCTGATGGCGGAACGCCGACGGTGGTCGCCGAACCGGAATGCCAGATCAGCATGATCTATCAGGATATGGCGCGGCATGTGGGCGCTCGAATCGCCGAACGCGCGACTGATGCCCAGGGCATGCCCAACATCAGCATCAGTGACGATTGAGACGGCGCCGGACGGCACCCTTTTTTCACCGTGGATTACCCGTTAACATGCAACCTCTTTTTTGCACACTGCAGGGCACATCATGAGCATCAAGTCAGACCGTTGGATACGTCAAATGTCCCAGGAACAGGGCATGATCGAGCCCTTTGTCGAGCGTCAGGTACGCGGCGAAGAGAGTGACCGGGTTATCTCCTATGGCGTTTCCAGCTACGGCTATGACGTACGTTGCTCGAATGAATTCAAGGTGTTTACCAATATTCACTCGGCCACCGTTGATCCCAAGCATTTCGATGAGAAAAGCTTTGTCGATATCACCAGCGATGTATGCATTATTCCGCCGAACTCTTTTGCGCTAGCGCGTACGGTCGAATATTTCCGTATTCCGCGTAATGTACTGACCATCTGCCTGGGCAAAAGCACCTACGCCCGCTGCGGCATTATAGTCAACGTCACGCCGCTGGAGCCTGAGTGGGAAGGCCACGTTACACTGGAATTTTCCAACACCACGACTCTGCCAGCGAAGATTTATGCCAATGAGGGTGTTGCGCAAATGCTGTTCTTTGAATCCGATGAGCCCTGTGAAGTGTCCTACCGCGACCGTGGCGGCAAGTATCAGGGGCAACGCGGCGTGACCCTGCCCAGAGCCTAAGGGCGACGTCAGCCCGGTATAGCAGCCCGGTATTAATAGCTACGCACATAAAAAACCCGATCAAAGCCTTGGCCTTGATCGGGTTTTTTATTGCTTGAGTCACAACAGGGCGCTCAACGACGCCGTGTTTACATCAGAAGCTCTTGGATACCGCGAACGTCACGTTGGAGCCGCATGAGTCGGTGCTGCCGTAGGCGCAATCCTCGTCGCTGATGTCCGTGTCGCTGTACATCACCGCCCAGCCAAGGCCCAGGGCTTCCTTGCTCAAGGTCAAAGCCCAGTCGTTGTAATCAAAGCCATCACCAGTTTTGTCGTTGCTGTCGGCATAGTGCAGGCCAAGACCGATGTCGTAGGGCAGTGCCAGATCGTAGCCCACGTAGTAGTAATGGTTGTCGGCATTGTTGTAGGTGTCTTTGAGGCCCACGGTGAAACCATAGGCGCTGACGCTGGCGAGCCATTCGTAGACATCGATCGAGCTGTTGCCGGGGAAGGTATAGTTAGCCCAGGCAAGATCGTAGGTAACTTCTTCAGTGATAGCCCCGCCGTAACCCACGTAGTAGTCCAGTTCGATGCTGGCCCCGCCGAAATCGTCGGAGTCTACATTGGAGCCCCAGGCGCCCAGGTAAACGCCGCTCTCGTGAGCAAAATCCAGGCTGGCCTGAACGGCGCCTTTGCCATCAGTCTGCGATTGACCACGCCAGATGTAATCGGTCGCCAGTGTGGCGGTCATGCTGGCGTCGATGGTTCCGATGGCGGTGTCGAATTCTTCTGCGTGGGTCATGCTGGCAAAACCCAGAGTGGTTGCTGCTGCGATGGCGGCGGTTAGTTTCTTCATCATCCTCATTACCCCATATAAATAAATCACAATTAGAAAATGTGTTGGCAGATGGCACTTTGCACATTGCTTGCCAGCTTTAAATAGTTTTATAAATTCATGGGGTTATGAACGAAATATGACAAAGAGCCTTATCGATGATGCTGGCCAGGCGGCAGCATTGCACCTGTGAAGTGCGGAGTTCACGTGACGGGCTTGGTTGTGGTGCGTGGCAAATTAGTTGAGGGGACGGCGCGATTTAGCCGAGATTAACCAGGGCGATAAGGTCCTTCTCGCGACGGTAGCGCTGCAACTTGCTGGCGAGGGATTCCGGCAAGTTACCGGTGATCTGGTAGCCGTGATGATGGTAGAGATCAGCCAGTTCTGGTCGGCAAAATAGCCATATAGAGCCGCTTACTGCCAGTCGCATCTGGCTGAGCAGGCGCCCAGCCAGCCCCTGATTGCGCACGGTCGGGTCGACGAACAGGCTGGTCAGCCAATGGCCGTTGCCATCAGTCAGCGGCTGAATACAGGCGCAGGCTTGGATGTCCGGCGCTCCCACGGCCCATACCTGATGGGCATCGCGGGCTTTCATAAGGCTGCCATGCCGGCGATAGAAGGCGTTGGCCAATGGATGCATGGCCGGTGATAAAAGCAGGCAAGACGACGTGACAGAGCGCGGCGGCGACATTTCGGAAGAGCTTAGCGTTTGCCCATGGACCGGCGGGTGCCTTTGGGCGCCATACCGATTCTTTTCTCATGCCGCGGATTGATGCCCTTCAGGTGCCAGGGTTGCTTGGCATTCTTGGCAGCCAGCGCCTCTGCGGTGGAAAACGGCAGCTTGAAAGCGGGAGGCTGGCCCTGCGTTTCAGCATGGGGCAGTTCTGCGCTTGGGTCTTTCTCGGGCTGGTCCGCTGGGTTAGTGCTGGTCATGGAAAATCCGTGGAATGATGTGACTAGGTGGCGCGCGAGTATACCCGTTTATGGCCAAGGTTCCACGGTCCGGCAATTATTTCCGGACCAGATGCAAAGGTTTCGGATCAATCTGCGCATTGGGCTGTCAGAATGGGAACACGATTTCCGTTTACAGGTTCACACATGGAAGATGTCTTGCCTCTCTCAGCCTTGCCCGCACCTTTATCTAGATCCCCCCGCGCCGTTTTCAGGTGGTTTACTTGCGCTAGTCTGCTGAGCGTCGGACTATTTGTTGTCGCCCCTGTTAGCGCAAACGAAGCGGCGGAGGTGGTGAGTCAGATCAATCAGTACCGTGAGTCCGGGCGTGACTGCGCTGGCGATTTCAAACCGCCTGCCGGTCCATTGGCTACGAGTGAGGTGCTGGCTGGAGTGCCTACCATTGCCGGTCAGGATCTGGGCTTCCTGCTGCAACGGGCGGGTTATCAAGCCGCGCAGGCACAGGCGGTGAGAGTCACGGGCCCGGAAGACGTCGCCATGATGATGACTGTCCTCCAGCAGCAGTATTGCGAGGTGTTGATGAACCCGGCCTATGCGGATGTCGGCGTATCGCGTGAGGGGAAAAGATGGCAGCTGGTCATGGCTCGCTCTTTGTTGTCCAGTGGTATGGGCGATTGGGAGGAGGCGGGCCGGGAAGTGCTCGATCTGGTCAATGAGGTGCGTGGCGAGTCCCGTACGTGCGGTGATGAGACGTTCCCCAGCACATTGCCGCTGGCATGGAACGACGAACTCGCCAGTGCCGCACTGGATCACAGCCATGATATGGCCAAGCAGAACTACTTCAGCCACACCGGGCGAGATAACAGCCAGGTGGGCGAGCGGGTGGGTCGTCAGGACTACGAGTATCAAGTGGTCGGGGAGAATCTGGCAGCCGGTCATGGTTCGGCGAAGCAGGCTGTTGCCGGGTGGTTGATGAGCCCTGGGCACTGCGCGAATCTGATGAATCCGCAGTTCACCGAGATGGGCGCGGCGTACGTTGTGAACCCAGCCAGCGACAGTGCCATTTTCTGGACACAGGTGTTCGCTGCGCCTAAAGAGTGACAAATAATCTGAACTTGTCGGCTTTACGACCGGTCAACTTACTGTAAGCGAGATTTCATATCGCAACATTGATTGAGGTGAAAGCAATGACTAGCACAACTGACAAGATCAAAGGCAAAACCAACGAAGCAGTCGGTAAAGGCAAGCAGGGCGTTGGTGAAGCAACCAACAATGATCGCCTGAAAGGTGAAGGCAAAGCCCAGGAAACCAAGGGTGGCGCTCAGCAAGTCAAAGGTGAAGCCAAGGACACTTTGAAGAAAGGTGTCGATAAGGCTTAACAACCTGAAGCGATGATGCAGGCAACGATTTGGTAATACCACAATCGCTGCTGCAAGCAAGGCCGGTACACGCAAGTGTGCCGGCCTTTTTTTCATTGGTGCAGACTGTGACGTATTTCGCTACGCTGACTGTACGTTTCCTGTCCCGCTGATTGCCGGTCTAATGGATACTTTACGAGGAGTATTCCTATGGCCCCGCGGGATCTGATGTTGGCATTGGTGGTAATTGTCGTCTGGGGCATGAATTTTGTTGTCATCAAGACCGGACTGCAGGGTATGCCGCCAATGCTGCTGGGTGCGCTGCGGTTTATGTTGGTGGTGTTTCCTGCGGTGCTGTTCATCAAGCGCCCGGATGTGCCCTGGCGCTGGCTGTTGGCTTATGGCCTGACCATATCCCTGGGTCAGTTTGCCTTTCTTTTTTACGCGATGTCAGTGGGGATGCCCGCCGGCCTGGCGTCGGTAGTACTGCAATCCCAAGCCCTTTTCACGCTGTTTTTCGCCGTGCTTTTTCTCGGCGAGCGTCTGCGTGGATTCAATCTGGTCGGTTTGCTGGTCGCGGCTGGCGGGCTGACGCTGATTGGTCTGCAGGTAGACAAGGTGATGACCCTGGCTGGATTTCTGCTGACCATCTGCGCAGCGTCCATGTGGGCGATGGGCAACATCGTTACGCGCAAGATCGGCAAGGTCAATCTGGTCGGTCTGGTGGTGTGGGGCAGCATGATTCCGCCGTTGCCGTTTCTGGCCCTGTCGTGGTGGCTGGAGGGCCCGGTGCTGATGCGCGAGGCGCTGGTGAATATCAGCCTGGATACCATCCTGGTGCTGTGTTATCTGGCATTTGGCGCGACCCTGCTGGGCTACAGTTTGTGGGGCCGATTGCTATCACGCTACCCAGCGAGCCAGGTGGCGCCTTTCTCGCTGTTGGTGCCGGTAATTGGGCTAACGTCCGCGGCGTTGTTAGCGGGGGAGCGGGTAGGGCCGATGCAATTGACTGGCGCGCTGTTGGTGATGCTCGGGATTCTGATCAACGTGTCAGGTGGTTGGTTGTTCGGTCGCTGGCGCTTGCGTAGCGCGCGGGCATAACAGGCTGACTGGGTCGAAAACCTGAGCCGCAAGGCGTAGCCCGTCGACCCAGCCAGTTCAGATGATCAGTCCTGGCGGCTGGTCACTTCCAGCAGGTGATAACCGAATTGGGTTTTCACCGGGCCCTGAACAACATTCACTGGCGCGCTGAATACCACGGTGTCGAATTCCTTGACCATCTGGCCAGGGCCGAATGAACCAAGGTCTCCACCATCGCGACCGGACGGGCAAGTGGAATTGTCCTTGGCGACCTTGGCGAAATCGGCGCCGCCTTCAATAGCTGCTTTCAGTTCATTACATTTTTCTTCAGTCGGTACCAGGATATGACGGGCTGTGGCTTTAGGCATGGGTGTTACTCCAGTAAGGGCGAGTTGAATATATAACCAGGGGTATAGGTGCAGAGGGTAGCGCAAAGCGTCGCCGCTCGAAAGCGCCAGTCTGACGTCCGCCGTACTTCTATTCGGTAAGAAATCATTGCGGTGACCAAGCCAGTCTGTGAAAAGCCAGCGCTTTGCTCTAGTGTGACTAATGAATACCTCTTTTAACGTACAGCCAAAGCCATGCCAGATAAATCAGAGCCTCGTACTCCCCAGCAACGACAAAGCTCAAGCCGAAATGGCTTGCCGGTAGGTACTGGCGAAAAGTCAGATAAACAGTCTATCGAGCAGTTTATTCATCAGGTCCGCAGCCTGCCGACCGGTGGCGGAGGGCAAGGCCGCTTGGTGTTTGCGCTGGACGCCACAGCCAGCCGCGAGGCGACCTGGGACCAGGCTTGCGATCTGCAGAGCGAGCTGTTCCTGGCCACTCGCGATCTGGGTGGGCTGGCTATTCAGCTGTGCTATTACCGCGGTTATGGCGAGTTCAAGGCTACCGCATTTGTAACCCAGACCCAGCAACTGCTCAAATTGATGAATGGCGTGCGTTGCCTGGGCGGCATCACCCAGATCAACCGGGTATTGCAGCATGCATTGAAGGAAACCCGTGCGCAGCCGGTCAAGGCCATTGTGTTCATTGGCGATTGCTGCGAAGAGTCGATCGATCCTTTGTGCCACAGTGCCGGTGAGCTCGGCATGTTGCGCACGCCAGTGTTCATGTTCCAGGAGGGTAATGACGCGCATACCAAAGCGGTATTTGAACAGGTGAGCAAGCTGTCAGGCGGTGCCTATGCGCCCTTTGATCGCAGCAGTCCGCAACTATTAAAGGACCTGTTATCGGCTGTGGCTGTCTATGCTTCGGGCGGGGTCAAGGCGCTGAAACACTTTGCCAGTCAAAGTTCACCGGAGGTCAAGCGCTTGACCGGGCAGATTCGCTAGCCACAGCGCCAGGAGCTCCAGCACAGAGAGAGAAAGCAACTCGTCGGAGAACGTTTTGGGCTTATTGTTAATTGTACTGATCATCATCGGCGTTATTGCCTGGTTCTGGGTCCGCAGTCTGCCTGCTGCCCAGCGCCGGCCTGCGCTGGTCAAACTGCTGCTGCTGGGGGTTGTGCTGGCAGTGATCTTGCTGGCCCTGTCCGGGCGTTTTTACCTGGTATTGGCCTTGCTGGCGGGTCTGCTGCCTTTCATCAAGCGCCTGGTACCAGGGCTGATTATGGGCCGGGTATTGCGCGGCATGAAAATGCCTGGCGGTCGCGCGCAGCCCAGCGCCGGAAATCAGTCAAAGGTGACCTCGCAGGTGCTGGAAATGACTCTGGATCATGATTCGGGTGACATGACCGGCCAGGTACTAAGCGGGCCATTGGCGGGTCGGCTGCTGGCTGAGCTTGGAGAAAGTGAATTTATCCAGCTGTTGCAGTATTGCCGGCAGACTGACGAAGATTCCGCACGTCTGCTGGAGTCCTATCTGGACCGACGCTTCGGCGACTCCTGGCGTGATGACGAACCCAGCGAGAGTGGTGCTGCTGGAGAGGACGGCGCTCAAGCCCACAGCGGCGGTCCGCTGACCGAACAGGAAGCGCTGGATGTGCTGGGGCTCAAGCCAGGCGCCAGCCGAGAGGACATTGTTGAAGCCCACCGCCGCATGATGCAGAAGATGCATCCGGACCGCGGCGGTAGCGATTATCTTGCCGCGCTGATCAATCAGGCTAAAGATGTGCTGCTAGGTTAACGCTGAGATTGCACTCAGCCTGTTTCGCGAACTCATTTCGGGCGATAGAGCTGAAAGCGCTTGCCCAGCTCGAAGTAGTCAGCTGCGCCGCCGCCGCGCAGCACTGGTTGAGCAGCCGCTGTGTCGTAGATGCCATCTACCAGTAGCGCCTGATCGATATGCACCGCCACCACTTCGCCAAGAATCAACCAGGTAGGTACTGGAACGCTGTCCAGCCCTTGCAGCTGGAGGATCTGGGTGACCTTGCATTCAAATGAAACCGGGCTTTCCAGTACCCGCGGCACTGCAATCACCTGAGAGGCGACCGGGGTCAAGTGGCCCAGTTCGAATTCGTCCACCTCGGGCCCAACGGCCGCGCAGCTTTCATTCATTGCCTCGACCAACGGGCGGGTCACCAGGTTCCAGGCGAATTCACCGGTCTGCTCAATGTTGTTGAGGCTGTCCTTGCGGCCAACGCTGGCGAAGCCGATGATGGGGGGTACGTAATTGAAGGCGTTGAAAAAGCTGTAAGGCGCCAGATTCAGTTGGCCCTTGGCATCTTGCGAAGAAATCCAGCCAATGGGTCTTGGACCTACGATGGCGTTGAAGGGATCATGCGGCAAACCATGGCCCTGTGCCGTTTCGTAGTAATACATCTGCCTGCTCATGCAACCCACTCCCGTCTGATATTATCTGGCGTCATCTTTACCTGTTCCAGCGCTATCCTCAATACCCGCCCAACGCCGAATCATAGAAGGATGTGACATGGACGCAGCGGAAACTGTAATGAGCAGGGTTCGGCCCATCGCTTTTGCCGGGGTGGAAACCCTCAGCTTTCGTCAACTCGATGAGCTCAATGGCTTGGGCAAAGGGTCGAGCTTCAAACTGTTCAAAACACATCTTGCAGCGCTGAAAGAGGACAGCGATTACTTTTACGTGTCGGGAGACGCGCACCCTCAACTGCTTGCCGAGCTGAAAAAGTCAGAACAGGTTTATGTTGGCAGCGTACATTTGGTCTTGCTGAGTCGTGCAGGCTACGAAAATCTCCAGCGGCTCTCGAAATCAGTCCCCACCCAGAAAAAGTAGGGATTGCTGAGCGGGGAGGGTGACGGAAATGAGTATTGGTTGAACTAATTTGGGCCTGGCTACACCTATATTTGTGTTGTAAAGACGCATATATTGCTAAATGTCTCCACCGAGTAGCCACGCTATGACCAAAGCATTGTTCCGTTATCAAGACCGCTTGATCAATAGACTGGACCTCATTGATGACGCCGACTCCGAAGCGTTGATTCACAAGCTTGCTTCGGTTACCACGCCGTCTACGGTGGCCTTTCTCAATCAGCATGCGTACAACCTGGCGCAGGAAGATCCTCGCCTGCAGCAGGGATTCGCCGAGATGACCTATCTGCTCAGGGATGGCATCGGGATCAAGTGGGCCTGCCAGCTCAATGGTCGAGAGCCCAAAGCCAATATGAACGGCTCGGATTTTATCCCCCGCCTGGTTAATCATCTGCTCGAAGTGACCCCCTGTGATTACCAGTTTTTCGCCATGGGTACGCGCGATCCGTGGTTGGAAAAGGGCGCCGAGAATCTGTTCAAGCATCACCGGTTCCACGCGGTTGACGGATTCCAGCCGGCGGAAACCTACCTGGATTATATTCGCGGGCATCTTGACCCGACGCGTGTCCCCGTTATTTTGCTAGCTATGGGCATGCCCAAGCAGGAAGAGCTGGCACGGCGCATTCAGACGACGATTAATGGCCCGGCTTTGATCATTTGCGGCGGCGCGATCCTGGATTTCGCTGCTAATCGCGTAAAGCGGGCACCGCTGCTTTTCCGCAAATCCGGGATGGAGTGGCTGTATCGTCTACTCAAGGAACCTAGGCGGCTGGCCAGTCGATATATTCTGGGTATTCCTCGGTTTTTCTACTATCTCGCCCGTAACGGTATGGTTTCCCGCCAAGCGCGCTAGTCCCGCCAAACAAATTGAACGATTTCGCCAGGTTTATGCCCAAAACTATGGACATAACGACGGAAGAAAATCATGACGGACGACCTCCAGCGGCTTGCAGCCATTCTTGATGTCATCGCCAAGCGGCCCCAGCCTCTCCGTCATGACGCCGAGCTTCAAGTAGCCATGCGGGTGTGCGTCGAGCAAGGTCTCGACCGCTTACCCCTGCCGGCCGGGGGGCAGACTTTACAGCGCTGGCGCGCGTTGGCCTCTGTAGCAGGCCATGACCTGGCGCTGGCCAAACTCTATGAAAGTCATACTGATGCTATCGCCATCCTCCATGAGCTCGATTCCAGGCATCTGCAAACTGATGGTTTGTGGGCTGTCTGGGCTGCCGATCCGCCTTACGCGCGCTTGAATGTGGGCCATGACGCTGAAGGCGTGGCGCGGTTGCATGGGCGAAAAGCCTGGTGCTCGGGAGCAGCGCAAATTGATAGCGCGCTGATTACCGCGTGGGATGAACAGAATCAGCCGCGATTGGTGGCGGTCAATCTCGATCAGCGCCAGGTCACAATCAGCGATCAGGGCTGGCAAGCAGTAGGCATGGCCACCACGGCCAGCGTGGAAGTGCAGTTTGACCAGGCGCAAGCCACTCTTGTCGGCGGGTGCGACAGTTACCTGTCAAGACCTGGCTTCTGGCAAGGCGGTGCCGGCATCGCGGCCTGTTGGTACGGGGCTGCTGCAGCATTGGGCCAAGCTCTTAAAGCGCATTGCGCCAAGCGAACCGATGACCCGCATGCGCAAGCGCATCTAGGGGCGGTGGACGCGACCCTGAGTAGCGCCGCAGGAGCATTGCGCGACTGCGCCCAGTGGATTGATCAGCATCCGCGGCAGGATGCGCAGTGGGTAGTACGTCGCGTTCGTGCTCAGGTAGAGCAGGCTGCGGATGAGGTGCTCAAACGAGTAGGCCGCGCGTTGGGGGCCACGCCCTATTGTCGCGATCCACATTTTGCCCGTCTGGCGGCGGATTTGCCGGTATTCATGCGTCAAAGCCATGCGGAACGGGATCTGGCCGAGCTGGGGCGGCAGGTAGCGAACGCCGAACACCTGACCTGGCAGTTGTGACGCGCCATGACCCCTGAGCAGATTGCCGGTATTGCACAATCAAAGCCCACCGTCGGGACCGAGGTCAGAGCGCCCTCTGCCGGCGCTTTTGGCGTGTGCGGGACGCCGCTGGAAGCATGGCAGCGCAGCAGCGCGTTAGCCGCAGTACCCTGTGTTTCCTTGGCAGAACTGACCCCGCATTCGGCGCAATTGATTGTCATCGCGCCGCACCCTGACGATGAAGTCCTGGCCTGCGGCGGTCTGCTGGCGGCGCTGGCGGAACGAGGTGCAGCCGTCACGCTGGTGTCGGTCACCGACGGAGAGGGCAGCCATCCGGATTCCCCGTTGTGGCCGCCACACAGGCTACGCAGCGTACGGCGGCAGGAAAGTCGCAGTGCCATGACGTTGCTGGGCTTCGCGCCGGAACAACTGGGCTGGCAATACCTGGGGCTGCCCGATGGCAGCGTCGCCGCCCACGCCGCGGTTCTGGAATCATGCCTGGCGTCCCTGGTGCGCCCAGGCGATTGCCTGCTGACCACCTGGCGCGGTGATGGTCACTGTGACCACGAGGCTGTAGGTGAGGTAGCTGCGGCCAGCGCCCGACGTGCCGGTGCGCGGCTGATCGAAGCGCCGGTCTGGGCCTGGCATTGGGCCACACCTGAAGATCCGCGTTTACCCTGGGCGCGTGCGCGCAAATGGATGCTGGATGATCAGCAACTTGCCAGGAAGCGCCTCGCCGTGGCGGCTCACGTCAGTCAGTTGCAAGGCGACTCCAGTACGCAAGCCGCGCCAGTACTGGACAACGCTACCCTGGCGCGGCTGCTGCAACCCTATGAACTGTTCTTTACATGAGGGTAGTGCCATGAATATGCCCGCCTCTTATTTCGACAAAATGTTCGAAGCCAGTGAAGATCCTTGGGCCTTCCGCGAGCGCTGGTATGAAAAGCGCAAGCGTGATCTGACGCTGGCCAGCTTGTTGCGCCAACAATATCAGCGGGTGTTTGAACCCGGCTGCGCAAACGGCGAACTCAGTCTGGCATTGGCCGAACGTAGTGTAGGTTTCCTCGGGCTGGACATATGCGAGCGCGCGGTAGCCTTGGCTCGCGCTCGTCTGGCGCAGCAAAGTGCCGCGACAATCAATCTTGGCCAAGTGCCCGAGGATTGGCCTGCAGGCAGTTTCGATCTGATCGTGCTCAGCGAGCTGGGCTACTATCTGGATGAAGAGCAGTGGGTGCGGGTTATTCAACTCGCGCAGCAGAGCCTGCGGCCGCACGGCACGCTGCTGGCGTGCCACTGGTTACATCCCATCGACGGCTGTCCGATGGACGGCACACGCGTCCACCAGTTACTTGCGCAGCACCTGAAGCTGCATCGTAACGTGCGTCATGAAGAAGCAGATTTTCTGCTCGAAGTCTGGAGTAGTGATCTGGCTCCGATGCGCCTGCAGGAGCGGGTGACTTGATTGGCGTTATCGTGCCGGCCCACAACGAGGAGGCGCTGCTCGCCGACTGCCTGCGCTCGGTGCAAACGGCTGGCAGGCACGCGGATCTGCTCGGAGAGACAGTCTGTGTAGTCGTGGTGCTGGATACCTGCGAAGACCGTTCAGCAGCGATAGCCAAGAGCTTTGGCGCCGATATTCTGGAAGTGCAGGAGCGCAACGTTGGCCATGCACGCCGGGTCGGTGCTGAATGGTTGCTGGCCAAGGGCGCGCGCTGGCTGGCTATAACCGATGCCGACACGCTGGTGCCGGAGGATTGGATCAGTTGTCAGCTGAGTTTCAAGGCCGACGCAGTCTGCGGCACTGTGCGTATTGATTGCTGGGAAGACCTGCCTGATGCAGTTCGTCACCGTTACGCTCAAGAGTATCAGCAGCGCGAAGAGCACCGGCATATTCACGGAGCCAATCTCGGCGTCTGCTCGCAGGCCTATCAACGCGTGGGTGGCTTTCTTTCGCTTGTAGCGCATGAAGATGTGGCGCTGGTCAGAGCGCTCGAACAAGCTGGCGCGCGGATTGCCTGGACGGCGCTGAACACTGTGAGTACCAGCGCCCGCCTGACTGCGCGAGCTCGTGGCGGCTTCGGTGACTACCTCAAGGCGCTGGCTGTGGAAACCGTGGCTGCCGGTGTGCAGGCGGCAACGTCAAGGCCGCTGCGGTAGCGGCCAAGCCGGTGGCGGAATGTGCAGCGGTGCCATGATCCAACTCCATTAGTCTGAACTTTCGGCGGTGTGTTGGTCGTATCTTCTACATGAACGTGATTGGAGTTGAATATGAGCAATGCATTGCAGGGCAAGCATGTAGCCATTCTGGTAACTGATGGATTCGAGCAAGTCGAGTTGACCAGCCCCAGAGATGCGCTGAAGGCGGCTGGCGCCAGTGTGGATATACTGGCCGATAAATCTGGCAAGGTTGAAGGCTGGCATCATGACAAGCCAGCAGACAGCTTTACGGTGGACAAAACCTTCGAAAATGCGTCTTTGGCTGACTACGATGCCATCGTGCTGCCGGGTGGGGTGTTCAATAGCGATAACATCCGCATGGATGCTGATGCCCAGTCACTGGTGCTCGAAGCCGCTGGGTCGGGCAAGCCGATCGCAGTTATCTGTCACGGTGCCTGGATATTGGCCTCGACCGATTTGGTGCGTGGCAAGACCATCACCAGCTTTCCATCGCTGAAAGATGACCTGACCAATGCTGGCGCCGATTGGGTCGATCAGGAAGTGGTCGTAGACGGCGAGTTGATCAGCAGCCGCACTCCGGATGACCTGCCTGCCTTTAACAAGGCGCTGGTCGCTGCGCTGAGCTAAGCGGCAACCGCTGCACACTGGTGGTTCGGCCACTAAAAAGCCTCATCCGCGAACCGGATGAGGCTTTTTTATTCGGCTAAGATCATTCCAGCTCGCTGGTGCAGCTTTGTGCGGCGGCAATCAGCCGTTTCTGAATGGCTGGATCAACGGCGTCACCGCCCATGGCTTCCAGTTCTTCAGTGCTGAGATCCTTTGCAACCTCATCCGCGGCACAACCACAAAAAGTCTCTGCCTTGACTGAAGAGTGCTCCAGTTGCGTGGTTTCAACGCATTCGGCGACGAAGTTTTCCCGAGCATTGTCAGGCCAGTCGGCAAAGGCGGGAAGGGCGAAGGCCAGCGGCGTAAGAAAAGCGATGAGATGACGCTTCATTTGAAACTCCTTTTTTATTGCTGATATCGATCATGGGTGATCGCTGGGCCCAGGACTAGAGGGCGCTACTTTTTGGAGGTCCGCAGACCGCAGTAGTTCATTTATCCCGCTGCTGCGGTGTAGCACAGGGATGATTGGCTATCACCATCGCATCGTTTTGCGACTGTCTTGGCAAAAAGCACAGCGCTTGGTCGGATAACGGGAACTTGTGCTGCATAACGGGGTCACTCGGCTGGCGGAACACAACCTCAGAAAGCTCTGCGCAGTACTGGCCATACGCCTTACAGTCCGTAGACTCAGCTTAAAAGACAGGGTATCCGCTACCGCCGTCGCACTCGATTGCTGACAGAATTCAATGCATCAGACCCTGGCCGTCCGATTCAGGTCATGAGTCTGAGCCGCTGCAAGTGAAAAAAGTTATGTTGATAGCCAAAAGTGCTTCTGCTGTTTCGTTCCCTCGTGTTGCTCGCATGACCTCCTGTGCTGTTTGTTTCGGCGCTTTGTTTGCACTGGCTATGCCCGCCAATGCCCAGGAAGAGGGTAGTAACGAGCGCTGGGTGAGTGACAACCTGAATACCTACGTTCGTAGTGGGCCCACTGATGGCTACCGGATTGTAGGCACCCTGACCTCGGGTGAACGGGTCGAACTATTGACTACCCAAGGCGACTACAGCCGGGTACGCAGTGCCTCAGGCGATACAGTGTGGATTCCCACTAGCGAGTTGCAGGAGGTACCCGGCCAAGGCGAGCGGCTGCCCCAGCTGGAGGCGCAGGTTGCCGAGCTCAGCGCTGAGCTGGAAGGCATTGATGCGACCTGGACCACGCGGGTGCAGGGCATGCAGGAAACACTCGATTCACGTAAAGCCTTGATTGATGAGCTGGAAGCTACGCGTCAGGCATTGCACGCCGAATTGACCGAGACCCAGTCTGAATTACGTAGCGTGCAGGCGCAGCTAGGCGATGAAAATAAGCAGGTATTGATGCGCTACATGCTCTATGGCGGCGGTATTGCCGGGGTGGGTATTATCTTTGGCTTGATCCTGCCGTCCATGACCCGTAGCCGAAAGCGTAACGATGGCTGGGTATGACGGTAGCGTTGGACGATTCTGGTAACATGAAGCCCTCTATTTTCGGCTCGGACACCAGAATGCAAAAACACGTCGTCAACGTTTCAGTCAACCCCCGGGGCAGCCTGGAAACGCTGTCCCAGCGCGAAGTACACCAGCTCAGTGAAGCGGGCTCGGGCAGTACCTACAGTCTCTTTCGCCAGTGTGCGTTGGCCATTCTGAATACCGGCGCGCAGATTGATAATGCCAAAACCATTCTCGAAGCTTACGAAGACTTCGAAGTGCGCATTCATCAGCAGGACCGAGGTGTTCGACTGGAACTGTTGAATGCGCCGGCAGACGCGTTTGTCGATGGTGAAATGATCGCCAGCACTCGGGAGATGCTGTTCAGTGCGCTGCGCGACATCGTCTATACCGAAAGCGAATTGGGCAGCCCCCTCATTGATCTGAGCAGCTCGCCAGGTATCACCGATTACGTTTTCCAGTTGCTGCGCAACGCCCGTACCTTGCTACCTGGCGTGGAGCCAAAAATGGTGGTGTGCTGGGGTGGTCATTCGATCAACTCGGAGGAGTACAAATACTCCAAGAAGGTGGGCCACGAACTCGGTTTGCGCAGCCTGGATATCTGTACCGGTTGCGGCCCTGGCGTGATGAAGGGGCCGATGAAGGGCGCGACCATCGCCCATGCCAAACAGCGCATTCACGGCGGCCGCTACCTGGGCCTGACCGAGCCGGGCATCATCGCTGCCGAGGCGCCGAATCCCATCGTTAACGAGCTGGTGATACTGCCGGACATCGAAAAGCGTCTGGAAGCCTTTGTACGCGTTGGGCACGGGATCATTATTTTTCCCGGCGGTGTGGGTACTGCCGAAGAGTTTCTGTATTTGCTGGGTATTCTGTTGCACCCGGATAACCAGGGTGTGCCGTTCCCGGTCATACTCACCGGGCCGAAAAGTGCTGAGGCCTACCTGCAACAGTTGCATGCCTTTGTTGGCGCCACGCTCGGGGCGGATGCGCAAAGCCGCTATCAGGTGATTATTGATGACCCGGGGCAGGTCGCGGTGCAGATGGCCGCAGGGTTGAGAAAAGTCAGAGAGTTTCGTCGCGAGCGTAACGACGCTTTCCACTTCAACTGGTTGCTGAAAATCGAAGAAGGGTTTCAGCGCCCGTTCGACCCCACCCATGAGAATATGGCCAGCCTGCAGCTTACCCGCGCCGTACCCGCCCACGAGCTTGCCGCCAACCTGCGCCGCGCCTTCTCTGGCATTGTCGCCGGCAACGTCAAGGACAATGGCATTCGCCGTATTGAAGAACACGGGCCCTATGAGAGCCGTGGCGAGGCACACATCATGCAGCCGCTGGACGAGCTGCTCCAGGCATTCGTGGCTCAGCATCGCATGAAGCTGCCTGGCGGTTCGGCCTATGTGCCCTGTTACCGCGTCGTGAGCTGATCAGCTAACGCTAGCCCCTAGCCCAGCAGGTGTCTTACACATTAATATGGCACCTGCAGTTCTTCTTTTGCTACCTCTCTCTACTCAACCAACATCACCAAACGGATGACCTCCCTCAGCTTGCGCACAGGGTCACCGCCAGGAGCCAGAGCAGCGCTTTATGCACAAGGATTCACTCGATAGTCCGTTGTCCGCCGTTCTCGACAACCCGGCGTTCCTGCGCTGCCCAGGTGAGATGGCGGAACTGATCCGTGCTTTCGACTGGAACGCCACCGGGCTGGGCCCGATTGTCCTGTGGCCGCTCAGCTTGAAGGCTGTCGTCGACCTTATGCTGCGCTCCTCGGTGCCTATGGCAATACTCTGGGGTAAGGACGGCATTTTGATCTTCAACGATGCCTACTCGACATTTTCCGGCGCTCACTATCGTCACAAATTGGGCCGTAAGGTCGTCGACGCCTGGCCTGAAGCGGCGGCGTTCAACGCCAATGTCGTGAGTACCGTGCTTGCCGGAGAAACGCTGTCCTACCGCGATATCGAATTCACCTTGCAGCGTGGAGGCATACCAGAACCTGTTTGGATGGACCTGGACTACTCACCGATAGTAGGCGCGGGCGGAGATCCTGCGGGCGTGATGGCGATTGTCCGCGAAACCACTGAGAAAATTCTGGCCGCCAGGCAGGTGGTTAATGTCCAGCGACGGCAGCATCAGATGCTGCAACAGATGCCCGGATTTGTCGCAGTGTTGCAGGGGCCGGAGTTTATTTATGAGTATGTCAATGACGCTTATATCAGGATCTCGCAGCGCACGGACTTCGTTGGCAGGCGCTTTCGGGATGTGTTCCCGGACGTAGCGGAGCAGGGTTTTTATGAAATGCTCGACCGGGTATACGCCAGTGGCAAGGGCGTGGTCACCCGCAATATGCCGCTGAGACTACGTGGCAGCGATGAAGAGCAGTTTATCGATTTTGTCTTTGAACCCATCCGCGATGGGAGTGGGGCAGTCTCTGGACTGTTTATTGGCGGTTACGAGGTCACCGAAGCCTGCCGTGCGACTCAAGCGTTGAAAGCCAGCGAAGAACGGTTACTGGATCTCAATGCCAATCTCGAGCGCAAGGTCAGTGAGCGTACCCAGGCGCGCAGCCTTAGTTGGCGGGTCAGCCCTGATCTGATGGGCGCCTTGAACGCTGATGGCTACTTCATTACCTCCAACCCGGCCTGGCAGACGATGCTGGGCTGGACCGAGGAAGACCTGGCCGAGTACACCCTGTTTGACCTGATTCATCCGGACGACATCGCCGCGACCATGCAGGCCTTTAAGGGAAACCTGCAAGGCTCACCGTCAATCCGCTTCCCCAACCGTTATCGTTGCAAGCACGGCGGTTATCGTTGGATCTCCTGGATCGGGGTGCCGGAAGACGGCATGATTTATTGCACTGGCCGCGATATTACTGAGGAAAAGCTGGCAGCGGCTGAGCGCGATCAGTTGTGGACGCTGTCTGAAGATCTGCTGGCGCGGGCCGATTATGACGGCAATCTTACAGCCGTTAACCCGGCCTGGACCCGGCTGCTGGGTTGGTCGGAAACCAAACTGCTAACTGACCGCTACGCCGAGATTATCCATCCCGATAATCTGCAGATGGTTATTGAACAGCTCGAGTTGATGGGGCAGACCGGGCAGCCAACGCGTTTCGAGAACAGCATTCTCGCAGCTGACGGTGAATGGCGACCGATTGACTGGACGGTATCGCCGGAGCCGGGCGGTACCCATTTCATCGCCATCGGCCGGGACCTTACCGAGCATAAAAATCGTGAAAAGGAACTGGTACGCGCTCAGGACGCGTTGCGCCAGGCACATAAAATGGAAGCGGTCGGCCAATTGACCGGGGGTATCGCCCACGATTTCAACAATTTGCTGGCGGCTATCAGCGGTAGTCTCGAGCTGCTGGAGATGTGCATTAACCAGGGCAAATTCGACGGTACCGAGCGCTATATCAATTCTGCCCAGGGCGCTTCCCGTCGCGCGGCCGCATTAACGCAGCGGCTCTTGGCTTTTTCACGCAGGCAGACGCTGGATCCCCGCCCCACTGATTGCAACAGGTTGGTGCAAGGCATGGAGGAGCTTATTCGTCGTAGTGTAGGACCTGAGGTTGACTTGCAATTCGTCAGCGAACCGCAGCTCTGGACCACGCTGGTGGATGCATCGCAGTTGGAGAATGCGCTGCTGAATCTGTGTATCAATGGCCGTGATGCCATGGCGCCGCAAGGTGGTGCGTTGGTGATTGAAACCGCCAACCGCTGGCTCAATCAGCGCGACGCAGCCGTTTTCGATTTGCCCAGTGGGGCTTATGTCTTTCTCAGCGTGACCGACCACGGCATTGGCATGACGCCTGAGATCGTCGATAAGGCTTTCGATCCGTTTTTTACCACCAAGCCCTTGGGCCAGGGAACGGGTTTGGGCCTGTCGATGATCCATGGCTTTGTCAGGCAGTCCGGGGGCCAGGTCTGGATCCATTCGGAACCGCAGAAAGGCACTACGGTGTGCCTGCACCTGCCGCGCTCCACTGCCACCGCATTAGCTGCGGAGCCAAAGCCGGCACTGCCGGGTGTCGGCAGCGGGCAGGGTGAAACGGTGCTGGTCATCGATGATGAGGCCGCGGTACGCATGCTGATGGTCGAAGTGCTGGAAGATGCCGGCTATCAGACGCTGGCTGCTGAAGACGGGCCTGCGGGCCTGGAAATATTGCGCTCTGCTGCACGCATTGATCTGCTGGTAACGGATGTTGGTTTGCCGCGCGGTATGAATGGCCGGCAGGTTGCGGATGCGGCGCGTGCGCTGCGGCCCGATTTAAAGGTGTTGTTCGTGACCGGCTATGCGGAGAAATCTGCGATGAGCCAGGTTCAGCTTAACGACAGCTTGCAGGTGCTGATCAAGCCATTTCCCATGGCAGCGCTGAGCGGCAAGGTGCGCGATATGATCAGGCAACGGTCGGATCTCTAAAGCTGCTGATAGCAGACCTCCTGTCGGCTGTCGAAAACAAAAGTGGAACGGTTGCTCTGGGGCACAGTCATTAACTTACGATGACTACTACTGGAGGACGAGTAATGAATAACCCTTTTGACAAGAATCAGACTCAGAATGTTGGCGAATTCGAGCGTGCGGTTTCTGTATTCAGCGGCCTGATGCTGGTCGGCAAAGGCGTTCGCCGCGGCGGCTTCAGCGGCATTATACAACTCGCTCTGGGTGGCATGGCACTGGCGCGTGGTTACACCGGGCATTGCGAAGCCAAGCGGATATTCAACGACACCCTTAATGAAAAGCAAGGGAGTCAAAAGCAAGGCCAGGCTGCTCTTGATCAGCGCTACAGCCATATGCCGATGGATTCCGAAGTGCATAGCCCTGATTTTGAAAGCAAGTCGGTTGATTTGCCAGACGCAACGCCCATGGGGAATGAAAATCAGGTTGGCGCGCGCGGTACTCCTTCCGCTAACAGCTGATAGATTCTGGCTGCAGGTACGTCGTCAGCGCAATGCTGGTACCTGCACTTCCCCTTGATAGTCTGAATAGCGTTTCACCCCCTGCGAGCAGCGATTACGGCTCGCTACCACCCGTTGTTACCCCCATAACATCTAGGTTTATCCTCGAATTGAACCGTTTTGGCCCTTGCATTATCCGACCTCGCGTTTTTGCTCTAAGCTTTCCTCAGACTTTTGAATGCTTGCTCCAACTAACGATTTTAGTTAGCGTTCTCATTTTTATTCCAATAAGTGATGTTCGTCTTAGCTTCAGGGAAATTAATGGAATATGGATGCAGACGTTAAAAAGGATGAAAAAGTGCATGGATCCTACCGCCCGAGCATTCAGCGGCTGACGCACATTGCTGATTTGTTATGTATTGTTTTGCTGGTGATTGGGGGCCGCGCGGTAGCACTCGGCGGTGAGCTGGACATACTGCTTTCAACGTTGGGCGTGGTAGCTGCACTGGTAGGGCGTTATCTGATTCAACGCGAACGAACAGAGCTGGCAGTGCCTCTGCTGTTGGGCGTCATGATGGTACTGGTCAGCGTATCAATGGTGGTCAATCAGGGACTGTTTAGCGGTGCATTGCTGTCCTATCCATGCCTGCTTATCGCGGCGGGCATGCTGGCGTCGCGTCGGGTATTTCTCGGCTTGTTGGTCAGCATGCTGGGCATGGTGGCGCTCATTACCTGGATATCGCTTAACGGTATGCACACCTATGTGGCTGTGCCCCATGGGCCTGGTCGTATGCTGGTGGTCAGCTCGTTGCTGGTGCTGGGCGCTGTCGCCATATGGTTACTGGCCAACGATTTACATCATGCCCGTGAAAATCTCGACCATGAAATCTTCCAGTTGGAAAACTCCCAAGCCAGCCTCAATTATCTGGCGCAGCATGACCCACTGACAGATCTCCCCAATCGCTCACTGATTGAGGAGCGGGTTGGTAATGCCATCAACCGCGCCAGACAGTCGGGCAAAATGGTCGCGTTGCTGTTTCTGGATCTGGATCATTTCAAGATAATCAATGACTCCCTCGGGCATATTGCCGGCGACCAGTTGCTGCGTGAAATTGCCTCGCGGCTGAAGAAGGTGGTCAGGGGGGGCGATTCTGTGAGCCGGCAAGGTGGTGACGAGTTTCTTATCGTTCTTGCCGAGGTCGACAGCGTCGATGCGATGACCGCGGTGTTACTACGTATTCAGACGCTGGTAGCGCAGCCGCTGACCCTGCAGGATATGGAACTGGTGGTGTCCCTTTCGATCGGTATTTCGGTCTACCCGCAAGACGGCGACGATTTTGGCACCTTGCTGAAAAAAGCGGACACGGCGATGTATCAGGCCAAGTCTGCCGGTCGCAATGCGTATCGGTTGTTCAGTGACGAAATGAGCGCGGACACCTATGCGCGGCTGGGAATGGAGCAGGATCTGCGCCAGGCGCTGGTGCGTAATGAGTTCGAACTGCATTACCAGCCTATTGTGGATATGCGGGACGGGCGTGTGGTTGCGGTGGAGGCATTGCTGCGCTGGCGCCACCCCGAGCGCGGCATGGTCGGGCCGGATGCTTTTATTCAGGTGGCCGAGCAGTCAGGTCTCATCGTTGAGATGGGTATCTGGGTATTACAGCAAGCGTGCCAGCAGATGGTCATCTGGCAGGGTGAAGGCCTGCCCGAGGTGTTGATATCGGTCAATCTGTCCGCGGTGCAGATGCATCGCGGCGATCTGGAACAGTCAGTGCGCGATGCGCTGCAACGTACCGGACTGAAAGCTTCCCTGTTGGAGCTGGAGCTGACCGAATCGATGCTGCTGCATGACTCCGAGGCGTCTATCCTGCTCTTGCAGCGCCTGAAGCAGTTGGGCGTCAAGTTGGCTATTGATGATTTTGGTACCGGTTATTCCAACCTGTCTTACCTGCAGCGTTTTCAGGTGGATCGTTTGAAAATCGACCGTTCTTTCGTGCAGTCGATCATCAGCAATGAGCAAAATCGAGCGATAGTAACGGCCATCATACAAATGGCGCACAGCCTTGAGCTGGAAACCACCGCCGAGGGTATTGAAGACGAAGCAACTCGGCAGCTACTGGCGGCGCTAGGCTGTGATTGCGGCCAGGGCTACCTGTTTTCCAGGCCGGTGTCGGCGTCAAAATTCATGGCCCAGGTTCGATAGGCTCGAAGAGCCGATCAATTCGGTTCGGGGATCAGGCCAATGGTGACGATTCTGGAGTCGATCATGTCGCGTACGGTCAAGATCACACCGTCCAGCGTAACCGATGTGCCGATTTGCACTTCTCGCAGCTCTTCGGACATCGACTGGCGTACCAACGCCTCCAGCGTCAGCAAGTCATCCGCGGCGAGGATGATGCCGTAGGAAGAGCGAATGTCGTCCACCGTGGTTGAGCCTTTCAGGCGCAGTTCGCTGCCGGGTAGTTCGTTGCGAGAAGCCTCCAACGCCTGGGAAAAGACCGAATCGACAAAGGGCCTGGTTTCCGGACGCAGCACCACAAACAGGTGATCGCCAGCCTGCAGCGCAGTCGAGCCGCGGGGTGGGATGACCAGACTCTTGCGGGTGATCATCGCTACCACGGTGCCATCCGGCAACGCCATCTGCGACAGTCTGCGGCCCACTGCACGACCATTGGCGCCCAGTGTGTACTCGACAATATCCGCATCCACATCGCCAAGTGCGGTAATTTCCAGTGTCGCCGCTGGAGTGGCCGGCGGCTTTTCCGTCAGCCCCAGTTTGCGTGCCACCCAGGGTAGGGTGGAGCCCTGGATCGTGGCAGAGATCAACACCACGAAGAACACCACGTTGAAGATCAGCTCTGCGCCGGGTAGCCCAAACATCAGCGGAAATATTGCCAGGATAATCGGTACCGAACCGCGCAGCCCGACCCAGGATACCAAGGCCATTTCAGCTTTTTTAAAGCCGAATAGCGCGAGTATGGGCACCACTGCCAGCGGCCGGGCGACCAGCACCAGCACGGCAGCGATCACCAGCCCCTCACGCCAGACCTCAAACAGTGATGGCGGATTGATCAGCAGGCCGAGTACCACGAACATGGTGATCTGGCTAAGCCAGGCCAGCCCGTCATGAAACAGAAAGGTACTGCGCTGGAACACGAAGCGGCTATTGCCGATCACTACCCCGGCAAGGAATATCGCCAGAAAGCCACTGCCGTTCAGGTTCGCTGCCAGACCGAACGCAAACAAGCCACAGGCTGCCACCATTACCGGGTAGAGGCCGGAAGCAACAAGGTGGATACGGTTGATGATCTGCACCGATGCCCAGCCCACGCCCAGACCCACCGCAGCGCCCACTCCCATTTGCAGCAGAAACATCTGCAGCAGCCCCACGCCGGGCTGCATGTCATTGACCAGTATTTCCAGCAAGCCAACGGTCAGGAAGATGGCCATCGGATCGTTCGAGGCGCTTTCTATTTCCAGGGTCGCCTTCAAGCGTTCGCGAATATGGATGCCAGCATTACGCAGCAGCGAGAATACGGCGGCAGCATCGGTTGAACCGACGATCGCGCCCAGCAGCAACCCCTCCATGATCGGCAGGTCCAGCACATAGGCGGCCGCCACGCCGGTCACCGCCGCCGTTATCAGTACGCCCACGGTGGCCAGCAGGGATGCCGGCTTCCAGACTTTCTTGATCGACGCCGTGGGGGTTTGCAGCCCACCGTCAAATAGAATAATCGCCAGCGCCAGGGTGCCCAGTGCATGGGCTGCGCCTGGGCTATTGAAGCTGACACCGCCGATGCCCGCGTCACCGGCGAGCATGCCGATCAGCAGGAACAGCACCAGCACTGGCAGCCCCAGGCGCGCCGAGAGTTTGCTTGATGCTATGCCAAACAGAATCAGTATCGCAGCCAGAAGAATCAATTGGTCAATCAGGAACATGCGTGGTCTTACCTCGTTGAAAACGGCCGCCACCCAGCGGGCTAGAGGGTGGCGGTGCGCGTTAGGGTATCAGGTCCAGCTCTTTTCTGATTTGTTCTGCACTGGGGCGTAACTGTGCGCCGCCCTTATGCATCCGCCACTGGCCCAGGTAAAACAGAATGGGGGCGGCAATCAGTATTGACGAGCTGGTACCCACGACAATGCCGAACAGCATGGGTAGCGCGAAGCTGGCTACGGCTGCGCCGCCGGCTATGGCCATGGGCAGCAGCGCGAGAAAGGTGGTCAGTGAGGTGAACACCGTGCGGGTCAGCGTCGAGGTGATGCTCTCGTTGAGCAGTTGCAAAAGCGGCTTGTCGGGCGTGAGACGCAGGTTTTCCCGTACCCGGTCGAATACCACGACCTTGTCATTGATCGAATAACCGATCAACGCCAGCAGGGCGGCCACCGCCGTGAGGTTGAATTCGACGCCAGCGAGAACAAAAAAGCCTATGGTCTTGGTCAGATCCAGTGCAATGGTCAGCGTTGCGGCCAGGGCGAAGTGGTACTCAAAGCGGATCCATAGATACACCAGCATGCCGGCTGCGGCCAACAGCACTGCCATGATACTGGCCTGGACAAAGTCGCCGCTGACCTTGGGGCCAACCATCTCCACTCTGGGGAAGCTGGCATCTGCGGCCAGTTCGGTAACCGCCTGTTTCAGTGTTTCCACTGGCGCGCCTGAGGCTACCTGCTCAGCCCCCTGCATCGGCAGGCGGACCAGATACTGGCCTGCGTCACCCGACTCCTGGATGGTAGCCTGGCCTAGACCATGTTCCTGCAGGCTGGTGCGCAACTGCTCTACCGTGGCGTCAGGTGCCTGCACTTCCACCAGAGTGCCGCCAGTGAAATCGATGCCATAGTCCAGCCCCGGGCCAAAAAACAGTGCCAGTGAGCCAACCGAGAGTACCAGGGACAGCATCAGACCCATTACCCGGCCCCGCATCAGATTCAAACTGCCGCTGGTGAGTTTGTCGAGCCGCCTGATGCCGGATATCACCAATGGCCGGCGGCCCATACGCCGCACGCGCCATTCCATCAGCAGCCGGGTTACTGCAATGGCGGTGAACATTGACGTCAGCAAGCCGATGCCTATGGTTACCGCAAAGCCCTTGACCGGGCCATTGCCGAACAGGAACAGCAAGCTGACAGCTATCAGCGTAGTGGCGTTGGAGTCCAGAATGGTGCTGTAAGCGCGGCTGAAGCCCTCGCTCATGGCGCCAAAGGCGGACTTGCCGTTACGGGTTTCCTCGCGGATGCGCTCGTTGATCAGGATATTGGCATCCACCGCCATGCCGATACTCAGAATGATACCGGCGATGCCGGGCAGAGTGAGTGTGGCCCCCAGCAGGCTAAGTATGCCGAAAATCAAGCCGACGTTGATGCTCAGGCCCACGCAGGCGATAAAACCCCAGCGGCCGTAAACCGCCAACATGAAGCAGATAACCAGCAGCGCGCCGAATACCCCGGTACTGATGCCCATGGCGATCGCGTCGCTCCCCAGGTCCGGCCCGACAGTGCGCTCCTCGATGACTTTCAGCGGAGCGGGAAGGGCGCCGGCGCGCAGCAGCAGAGCCAGATTGCTGGCTTCACTGGCGCTGAATGCGCCGCTGATTTCACCACTGCCGCCAGCGATTACACCGCGGATTACAGGTGCGGTGATGACCTTCTGATCCAGCACTATGGCCAGCGGCCGGCCGATGTTGGCACGGGTCATGTCTCCGAACAGATCGGTCCCTTCGCGGTCCAGCTTGAAATTGACCACCGGTTGCCCGGAGTCGGGATTGAATGCCAACTGGGCATCGCGAATATGCTTGCCCTCCATGGCTACCTGCTCCTCCAGCTCATAGGCTGTGCCTTGCGCCTGATCTTCAAGGGTAAAGACCTGCCGCGATTTGCCGTTTGCCGCCCAGTGAAAGGTCATTTTTGCAGTCGTACCCAGTAACTGACGTATCTCCTGCGGATTCGCCACACCGGGCATCTGCACCAGAATGCCGTCGGCGCCCTGGCGGGTAATGCTGGGCTCTACCAGCCCGGTTTCATCCAGGCGGCGACGCACCACTTCCAGGCTGCGATCTACTGCATCACCGGTCAGCGCCTCGCGGTGCGCGTCAGTCATGCGCAATATCCATTGGTTCTTGTTCTGCGCCTCTTCCAGCGTAAACCGGGTGCCGGGCTCTCCGGGTTGCGAATTAAGTGACAGGGCAATGCGCTTTAAATCAGGGTTGTCGCGCGTATGTCTGACCGCGATCTGGACTGATTCGATTGAGGCCGCCGGCTGGGTAAAAGCAATGCGCTCCTTGCGCAGGGCGGCGGTCAGATCATTGGCCAACTGCTGGTTATCGTTGCGCAGCAGCTCGCGGGTATCGACCTCCAGCAGCAGATGCGATCCACCGCGCAGATCCAGGCCAAGCGCCAGACTGTTATCGGCATACCAGCTGGGTAGTTGTTGTAACACTGAAGTGGGCAGCACATTGGGCAGGGCGCATAGCAGCCCGAACAGCATTATCAGGCCGTAAAGCACGGCCCGTGAAGACAAAGATTTCATGCGTAATCCTCGACACTAACGTCGTAGTTTTAGAACTTACGGGTGTGGTGAGCTGGGATTACACAGAGGGTGGTGCGCGCGGAGCCTGCTGGAAGAGGTTGCCATGGTAGGAACTGAGAACGGCTCTAGGCGCCGTTAAACCGGGAAGGGGTAGTGGCGGATGCAACGTAAAAAGCTGCGTCGCAATGGCTAGCCATTGGGGGGCCGGATCGCCGTCATCACCGAGCAGGTCAGCTGCACGCGGCAGAATACGAGCTGGATCGCTGTTCCCGGCAAAAACAAAGTGCTCTATCTGGCTGACATAACCAGAGCCGACTACCGCTTTGGCGCCGAAGGAAGCCGAGTTGATGCACAGGGCCAATCCCACAAACAGCAGCCACAGCAACGGCAGCCTGGCCAGTGCCGAGACTGGGGCTGGATTGCGGGGACCTGGTGTAAGGGCTCTGGACATGCAGGGCATTCCGAATGTTGAGCGGCAAGTGTGGGGGCGGCTTGTCAGTTAGTCAACGCTTCTGCCTGCCCAGCTAGCGGGGAGGCTTGATGCCCGGCCGTCAATCGGCTAGAGTCATGACAGATCAATGGAGACGCCCATGCAACTCATGTCAGACCACCACGCCATCACCCGCAGTGCTTCACGCACTGGGTCGGTGCGCGCGCTGACGGCCATGGTTGGCGGGTATTTCTATTTTGGGTATTGGTTTAGCCGCATGCGCGCCTGATACCCCAGCAGGCGCCCGGTTCAAGGGTCGCCACCAGCAGTTTCAAAACCCCGGTCGGCTTCCCGCCCGGGGTTTTTTTATGTTCAACAATCTAATGTTTTGCCAACGAGGATTTGCTCATGTACGCACCCACTTACACCATGGCTTCATATCGTAACTGGCGATTTACCGGCGCCTTGTGCGCTGACTCCCGATCCCTGAATCGAACGACACATAGAACACGATAGTGCTGTGGCGCAATGAGCGCCACGCGAGGAACCCCGTATGAATGCCACGCTCTCTGCCCTGACCAATACTGTGCACGGACAACTGATTGAAAATGCTCTGGGTGACACCGCCCCGAACCCGCCACGCAGTCCGCGTCACACCTTGCCACTACCCAGTCCCGCGCAGTTGCGCCAGCGCCTTCCATGCAGCCCCGCCTTGCACGGGCAAATCGCCGAGCAGCGCGACGCTATCCGCGCCGTGCTGAACGGAGACGATGATCGTCTGCTGGTCATTGTCGGGCCCTGTTCCTTGCACGACCCCGATTCGGCCATGGAATACGCACAGCGTCTTGCCGCGCTGGCGCCTCAGGTCAGCGATCAGCTATTGCTGGTGATGCGTACCTACGTCGAGAAGCCACGCACCACTGTCGGCTGGAAGGGCCTTATGTACGATCCGCATCTGGATGGCAGTGGCGATATGGCAGAGGGGCTGGCCTTGTCACGGCGCCTGATGCTGTCAATTGCCGAACTGGGTCTGCCGGTTGCTACCGAGCTGTTGCAACCGATGGCCGCAGGTTACCTGGACGATCTGCTCGGCTGGGCTGCCATTGGCGCTCGCACCAGTGAATCGCAAACGCACCGTGAGATGGTCAGTGGTCTGGATTTGCCGGTAGGGTTCAAAAATGGCACGGACGGCAGCATGAGTGTTGCCAGTGACGCGATGCGCTCTGCGGCGCATGGCCACCAACATTTCGGGCTGGATGAGCAGGGCCGTCCGGCAATGGTTCAGACGCGCGGCAATCTCGACACGCATCTGGTGCTCAGGGGCGGCAATGGTGGGGCGAATTATCACGCGCCAGCTGTCGCGGCCGCACGACAGATGCTGGAGAGTCAAGGGCTTGCAGCCCGGCTGATAGTGGACTGCAACCACGCCAATAGTGGCAAGAATCCGCTGTTGCAGCCTGAGGTGCTGGCGTCGGTAGTGGACCAGCGATTAGCGGGTGACTCCAGCCTGCGCGGTGTGATGCTCGAAAGTCATCTGTTCGATGGTTGCCAGCCGCTGTCCGGGCAACTGGCGTATGGGGTATCCATCACGGACGCGTGTTTGGGCTGGGAAGCAACTCAGCATTCCTTGCTGTGTGCCGCTGAACGTCTGGCCGGGAATTGATCGCCGGCCGTGACAAGGAAGTTACTGCGGCGTACTGGTCTCCAGCCACTGCTCGAACTGGTTGGCTGGAAGCGGCTTTGAAACGAAGTAGCCTTGCACTTCGTCACAACCAAGCCCATCCAGGAACGCGTATGTCTGGTGATCTTCAACCCCTTCAGCTACCACGCTGTAACCCAGGTCATGAGCCATGGAAATCATCGCTTTGACCAGGGTACGGCTGCGCTTCTCCTGCTCGATGCGCTGAATGAAAGTGCGGTCAATCTTGACCACCTGTGCCGGTATTTCCTGCAGATAAGCCAGACTGCTATAGCCGGTACCAAAATCGTCGATCGCTACCCGTATGCCGGCTTCCAGCAGCGCGTCCAGTTGATTCGACGCGATGGGGCTGTAGTCCACCAGTGCGCTTTCTGTCAGTTCAACTTCTATGGAGGACACAGGTAGATCGTGCCGGCGCATTGCTGCCAGCAGCCGCTCGACCAAATCGGTTTCCTCCAGGTTGGAAGCAGAGATGTTCACTGAAATACACAAATTCAATCCGTTGGCCTGCCAGCGAGAAGCTTGCTCAGTGGCAGCCTGCATCACCCATTCGGTCAGTTGTTTGGCTAACTGGGTTTGTTCGATGATGGGAATAAATTCAGCAGGTGAAATGTTGCCCCATTTGGGATGAGCCCATCGCAGGAGGGCCTCTGCACCCACTGTTTCACCTGAACGCGTGGATATGCGCGGCTGGTATTCCAGGCGCAGTTGGTCTGGACTCTCCAGTGCGCTGCGAAAATCGACCAGCATCTGAAAGCGCCGCTGGTGATCTGCCTCCAGCTCCGGTGAATACAGGGCAACGCCTTTTTCAGTCAGGCGGGCATCCAGGCAGGCGCTGTGTGCGGTGCGTAAAATATCTATCGAGTGCTGATCTTCGAGTCTTAGCCGCGCAATACCTACAACCGGCCTGACCATGACCGCTGCCGCTTCACCTGTGGTGAGTCCGCGCAAGGCTTTGCGCAGGCCCATTGCGGCCTTCACCACATCATCATCGTCTTCGGCGATCAGCAGATGCGCGAACTGGCAGGGCCCCAGATGATATACACGCCCGCCCTCGGGTAGCGTGCTGCCCAGCAGCCGGCCTGCAGCGCGGGCAAGCTCTTCTACGTAGGCCGGCCCCATGACCCGCTGTAGCGAGCCCAGAGAAGCGACATCGATCACTTCACTGAAAAGCACATAAACTGCTTTGGGCGGCGGGGTACGGCTCATGTCTCGCAGGTCCACGGCAAACTGACTGCGGTTGGGCAGATCGGTCAGCGGATCGAGCCGACCATAAGCGCTCTGCAGCTCAATCTGATCCATCACCATTGCTGCCAGGTCCTGCAGCACTGATACCTCGTGAACGCTCATGTTTCTGGGTTCATGGCCGAGGACGCATATCGCGCCCAGGGTATGACCCTCGCGCGTGGTCAGAGGCGCACCTGCATAAAAGCGAATGCCGGACTGAACCAGCACGCTGTTTTGATAGCGAGGCGAATCAAGTAGATCGGGAACGGTCAAGCCGGTGGAAGTCTCTGTAACTTCGCTGTCGCAGGCATCGGAGCGAGGGATTTCCGAGTGCTCGGTGCCAACTCTGGACTTGAACCATTGACGCTTCTCGTCGGTCAGCGAGATCGCTGCAATAGGCAAATCGAACAACTGGCTGGCCATGCGGGTGATACGGTCAAAACTGTCGCTGGGTAGCGTATCGAGCAAATTCAATTTCTTCAGGGCATAAAGTCTGTCTTGCTCATGCACGCTCATAGCGCTATCTCGAATAAGTTGTGTGAGTCCCTTCGTACTGGCCACTTAATGGCCTTACCTCTTTAGCCTGTCCTGCGTAATTAGGTAATGAAATCAATGTAGCACAGGCTCTAGACGTGAATAGCGAAAAGTCGCGACAGATGTTTGCAAGAATCCCTAAATAGAGCCTGCGAATGACGGTATATAGCAGGTTATTTGAGTTGTAAAATTTCGTTAAAGCAACGATTGCGCGGTCAGGCCGCAAAGATGTATTCCGAAGATGGTTTGGCTGGCTGACACATTTTGATAAAGTCTGAACCTGAATTGCCAATGATCGGTCCTGAATAGTTCGACCGTCCTTCTTCGTAGTTATCGTCAGGAATCACATGGACAGCAAAGCGCATCTGGGTCCTCTGTTCTCGGCAGAAGACAAATACCGTCTTTTGGTTGATGCGGTGACTGACTACGCCATTTACATGCTTGACCCGCAGGGCTTTATTGCCAGCTGGAATACCGGCGCCCAGCGGCTCAAAGGCTATGCTGCGGAAGAGGTTATTGGTCAGCATTTTTCGATGTTCTATTCCGACCTCGATCGCGCTGCGGGCCTGCCGGATAACGGCCTGGCGATTGCTGTTCAGCAGGGGCGGTTTGCCAACGAGGGTTGGCGGGTGCGCAAGGATGGCACACGCTTCTGGGCGCATGTGGTGCTGGACCCCATCCGCGATGGAGCCGGGGACATTATCGGTTTTGCCAAGGTCACCCGCGATCTCACCGAACGCAAGTTAGCCGAAGAAGCGCTGCGCAAGAGTGAGGAGCAGTTGCGCCTGTTAGTGCAGGGCGTGACGGATTACGCGATTTATCTGATCAGCCCGGAGGGGCTGGTTACCAATTGGAACGCTGGCGCCCAGAAGATCAAAGGCTACCGCCCGGAAGAGGTCATAGGCCGGCATTTCTCCTGTTTCTATACGCCTGAAGATGTGGCCAATGGCAAGCCCGAAACCAATCTTGCGCTGGCCGCCCGCGCGGGTAGAGCGGAGGAGGAGGGCTGGCGGATACGCAAAGACGGTACCCGATTCATGGCCCACGTAATCATTGATGCCATTCGCGAAACGGACGGCACTCTGACCGGTTTTGCCAAGGTCACGCGGGATATCACCGAACGCATGGAGACGCAAAAGGCGCTCGACTATGCGCGTGAGGAGCTGCTGCAAGCGCAGAAGATGGAAGCGGTCGGCCGCCTTACCGGCGGCGTGGCGCACGACTTCAACAACTTCCTGACGATCATCCTTATCAGTCTGAAAATGGCGCGCAAGCGGGTGATGGATTCTCCCGATGTGCTGCGTTTTGTGGACAACGCGATCCAGGGCGCCGAGCGCGGCGCCTCCATGACCCAGCGCATGCTGGCGTTCTCCAGCCGCCAGTCGCTGCAGCTGGAAGTGCTCTCGCTGGCTGAGCTGGTGCAGGGCATGCGTGACCTGCTTCAGCGCTCCATCGGACCGCAGGTACGTATTCGCACCCAGACCGCCGGGGCGCTGCCGCCTGTACAAGCTGACGCGCATCAACTGGAAACCCTGTTGTTGAATCTGGTACTTAACGCACGCGATGCGATGCCGGAAGGCGGCGATATCACCATCAATACGCGCCGACCCCTTTGCCAAGAGCTGCCCATGACCGGTCTGGATGACGAAGACTGGGTGATCTTGGAAGTGGCTGACGTCGGTGAGGGCATGGACACGCAAACTCTGGCACGGGCAACCGAACCCTTTTTCACCACCAAGGGTGTGGGCAAGGGCACTGGTTTAGGCTTATCCATGGTGCACGGTATTATCGAACAGCTGGGTGGCAAGCTGAAACTGCATAGCGAGCCCGGTCTAGGTACGCGCGCGCAGCTTTGGCTGCCTGTCTATCAAGGTGAGGAACCAGTGGTTGATCACGACGAGATGGCGCCTACGGCCGATTCGGCTGTCGCGCTGCGAGTTCTCGCCGTGGACGATGACGCTCTGGTACTGACCAATACCTGCGCGCTGCTTGAAGAGATAGGCCATCTGCCTTTCTCAGCAGGTTCGGCTGCTGAAGCACTGGTTTTGCTGGAGCAGGAGACGGTTGATCTGGTGATCACTGATCACGCCATGCCGCTTATGACTGGCAGTGAATTGGCTGATCTGCTGCATGAGCGCTACCCGGGCTTGCCGGTGATACTGGCCACCGGGTATCTGGAAATCGGCTATCAGCAGACCGATAACACACCTCTGCTGACCAAACCCTTCGATGAGCAGGATCTGGTTCAGGTAATTTCCCGGGCGGTCAGCCGATCCAAGGAGCAGGGCTAGCTGGTCAGGCGAAGCAAGCCTCAGTCGAACAGGCTGACCTTGCTCCAGTCGTCCTTTATCTGTTTGAGCAACTGGCGTAACCCCGGGCTGCTGTATTTGGCAGCGGGGTCTTCCCAGCGCTTGCGCACGCTGCGGTGCAGTTGCGCCTCGGGTACTCGCACTCTGGAACGACGCATGATGCGGTAGAAGCCTTTGTACTCGTTATGCTTGCTGCCCAGGTGATTCGGCTGCAGCTGGGCCTGCAAATGCGCTTCCAGATGCAGGCCGGCGCTCTGCGCTTCACGGCAGATCCACACCCCGGCGTAGTCTCCCAGGGAATGATCCGGATAGCCGCCGCCGATATCGGTATGGACGCCAGCAAACCACACCTGCTTCAAATCAATGCCCGGTTTGAGGGTCCAGAGTGCTGGTTCAAAGTCTTCCCGATTCTCATCAATGGCCACCGCATGCCGTGCGTGGCAAATGATGCCGCTGGGTTCAGTGTCATGAAACAAATAGCGCGCTGTGCCCAGCGTGCCGAGAAAGGGCGCGGGTATACCCAATGCGCCGACGGTATCGAACACCCCAATAAATTCTATCTGGCTGATATCGGCCACGGCGTAATCCTTCCTGAACTGGCGTGCTTTGACTTCACCCGGGGAAGAGGCTGGACTGCGCTGGCGATACAGCTCATAGGCCGCATTGATGTGCCCGGCGTGCGCACGTTTGAGAATGCCGCAGTTGCGAATGAGCCCGCCAAGCGAACGAACGGTGTAGGCGCCGCGGCTGAAACCGAACAGGAATAATTGGTCACCGACATCGTAGTTGTGCACGATAAACCGGTAGCAATCCATGATGTTCTTGTCGATGCCCTTGCCAGTAACGCCCCCGGTGAGACGATCGCCCTCGGAACCTACACCCCAGTCGTAAAACACCACTTGCCGGTTGCCCTGCGCGTCAGCCGGGGCAACCGCCTGGGCGATGCGCAGAACATGAGTAGGTTTGTCGCTTTCCGGTGACTGCCAGGTGCCGTCGGCGCAAATAACGATACGTTTCATCGCGTACTCCATGGTCAATACTGGAGCACAACTGCGGCGGCTGCCTGCACTCGCATGAGTCAACCCTAAGGCATGCCATGCAAGGCAATAATGGTCCTAGAGGGTTTTCTGGGGCTGCTGACTTCAGCTGCAACCTGATAAAGGTATAGCGCAATCTGCGACAGGCTGCAGGTCTGCGGTTACATCCGCTCAAAGCGGTAAAACAGGTTTGGTTCACTGACCACGAACAGGTTGCCTTTGTCGTCCACGGTCATGCCTTCCGGTTGCGGAATGGATTCTTCCAGCCCGGCAAAACCGGAATTCAGCGCGCTGAAGGCAATGACTTTGTTTTGCCCATTAAACTCGATGATGGTTTTTGACTGCTCGCTTAGTAGCAACATATTGCCGTACTGCGGCGCGAAGGTGACGGAGGCCAGGTCGGTAGTGAATACCTTGTCGTTGATTAGCGTCTTGTGGTCGCGGATGGATAGGGCCATGCCGCCCTCAAGTGTCTTGCGAAAGCCGCCGATCTCGATCAGGCTCATCGGGTCACGTTCCTTGGTGACAAACAAACGATCGCCAGCGATGTCGTAACCCAGGCCCTCGACGTTTTTGTTTTCGATTTTGTCGGCCAGGTTCAGCGTGATAAAAGGCAGACCCTCACGATAAATCGTCGAAGTCTGCAGGGGGACATCAACAATGACGATATTTTGCAAACGTTCTTCGGCAATCGCCAGCATGCCGTCACCCAGATAAGCCACTGCCTCGGTGTCAGCAAACCCGTCCAGTTTTGTTTTAAACAGGGTGTTGCCTTGCTTATCCAGGGCGATCAGTTCGGTTGGTCGATTGCTGACTGCCCAGAGATGATCGCGGTCCGTATCCCAGGTCAACCCCGAAAGGCTTTGTTCAACGCCCGCAACGGGTAGCGCTTGCACTGTGGCTTTCAGCTCCTGCAGAAGAATGGACTGTGAAGTCCATCTCTCTGCGTTGGCCTCGGTCTTGTATGAAAAATAGACGCGGTCCAGCCACGGCGAAGTGGCCAGATAAGCGATAACCAATGCAAGTAACGTAGCGGCGCAGGCCATGAGCAGGCGCCTGGATCTCCGGGGCTGGGCGGGAAGAGCGGCGGGGATCATTGGCAGCCTTGTGTCTGTTGGATTATGACGCAGTTTTAGGTAGCTCTACCTTGAAAGTCGTTCCCTTGCTCTGCGTGGACTCCACGCTCACTTTGCCGTTATGGGCCGTGACAAGTTCTTTGACAATATACAGTCCCAGACCCAGGTTCTTGTTCAGGTTTTCTTTTGCATAATGTTTGCGGTGAGCCAGATGGAAAATGTTCTGCTGTAGCGACTCCAGTATGGGCTCCCCATCGCTCTTCACCGTCAGGATTACCTTGTCATCAAGGCCTTCACAACTGACAACGACCTCGCCCATCGGAGCACCATGCTGCAAAGCGTTACTGATGAGGTTCTGACAGATCTGCCCGATGCGGATGGCGTCCCAGTTACCGCTGCAGTCGCCGGTTATTACTTGCTTGAAAGTGTTTTCACTATGCGCTGAGCGAAATTCTTCTATCAGCTGATGGATAATCGCGGCCAGGTCGGTCCGGCTGCGGCGAATGCTAAGGCCTTCACCAATACGGGTTTCGGTGAAATCCATCAGGTTATCCAGCATTTCCTTCATCCGCTGCACGCTGGCAATCATGGTTGAACCCAGCTGGTTTAGACTGTTGCCGGCATCCTCCATGTTTTTCAGTTTTGCCGCACCAAAGCTCAATACCTGCAGAGGCGAGCGAAGATCGTGGCCGAGCATGCCGATAAAAATATCCGAGTTTTCAGTCACCGCTTCGGAGTAGCGAGCAACCGATTCAGCCAGAGCTTTATCTATGGCTTCATTAAAACGGATCAGGTCTTCCACCTCATCCGCATCTTTCTTATGCGGGGGTGCTGCCCCGTCAAACCACAGGCGCAGAACACTGGCGCGTAAAGCCCGATATTCTGCAACCAAAAGGCGGATAGAGAAGCCTGCGCCCAGGCGTTCATCCGCATGTTCTTCGGCCGGGGTGTCCGCACCAGAGGTCGGGGCATTTCCTTGCGATTTCGCCTCGCGTTCCGGTTCAGTCTGGGCGCTGGTCATATCGCGGACGATGTTGGTCAGAAGCTCCTTCGCATGATCGCGGAGCTCAACTTCATTCATATTTCCGCCGGGCGGCTGATTGGCGCGCGCAAAGTCCTGCCATTCCTTGAGAATGGCCTCAATATTTGCGGAGATGAACTCATGCAATCTCATGGGTTTTGTTGCTCTGCTGGGCCTGATTTCAGAATAATCGGGCGGCAATGTGAAAACCCGACTTGCCGCGGCGGGGAGTTGGCTTAGTCAGATGCTGTATAGATAAAGATGATGTATGACTATACGGAGGGGGGCGCCGCAACACCAGCGCCCCCGGGAAAGCTACTTCAGTTCCTTGGCAAAGCGACCAACCGCATTGACCACCTGTTTGGCGCCCTTCTGAATTTCAACGATCACCGTCCCCGCCTGACCCGCCAGCGCCAGGCCCTGAGCTGCTTGCTCACGGCTACGGGCCATGCCATGTACGGCATCTTCGGCCAGCGACTGGTTCTTCTCCACCACCTGGATGATCTCTTCGGTAGCCTTGCTGGTGCGACCTGCCAACTGCCGTACTTCATCCGCCACCACCGCGAATCCTCGGCCTTGTTCGCCCGCCCGCGCAGCCTCAATGGCCGCGTTCAGAGCCAGCAGGTTGGTCTGGGCTGCAATGCCACTAATGGTCTGAACGATTGAACTGATCAACAGGGATTGTTTGCCTAGCGCTTCGATACCCTGAGTGGCAGATTCCACTTCACGCGCTACATGCTCCATGGTTTCGACGGTATCCTGGACCACGGATGCGCCCCGTTCCGCGCTCACGTCCGTCTGCAGCGAGATGTCGTAGGCGACGCCAGCGGCTTCCCTGACCTCGGCCTCCCGCTCTACCTGATCACTGACCACGCTAGCGAACTTGACCACCTTGTACAGCGTGCCTTCGGTGTCATACACCGGGTTATAGCTGGCCTCCAGCCAGACATCGCGGCCCATGCTGTCGATCCGCTGGAAGCGGTTGCTGACGTATTCGCCCCGATTGAGCGTTTGCCAGAAGCTTTTGTATTCTGGCGAAGCAGTCGTTTCGGGAGTACAGAAAAGACTATGGTGCTTGCCGACGATCTGCTCCTTCGAATAGCCCATGGCTTGCAGGAATTGCTTGTTGGCGCTGATTACCTTGCCGTCCAGGCTGAACTGGATCACGGCGGTAGAGCGCATCAGTGCATCAATAAACTCCTGGTTTTCCTTCGCAGCCTGGATGCTATGGGTCACGTCGCGGGCAACCCCCTTGATACTCAGTAACTCGCCCCGGTCATCCTTCAACGGGTACCAGTTGACGCGCAGCCAAACCAGGCTGCCGTTGCTGCGCAAGTACCGGTAATCATCTGAAATCGGCTGAAATTTGCCGACGGCGGCCCTGAAGTTATGAAAGCAGGGCAGTTTGCTCACGTAACTTGGCACTACCTCCGCCATTGGGCGGCCTTGCAACTGCGCTGGAGTGTAGTCCAGCGCCTGGGCAAATTTCTGATTAACCACCGCTATTTTGAAATCCTTGTCCAACTCGATATACATCTCATCAGACGCCAGCATGGCTGCCAACTGACGCAAAACATGCAGCTCCTGATCCTGTTCCTTGAGCCTGGCTTTCAAATGGTGGTTAAACATGGCGATGTCCGTAGAGGAGGGTGAGCTGTTATCGGCCATACCGAGACGTTCTTTACCCGCTCAAATGCAAGTTTTTAATCATTTCGAGCTCACAAAGGGGTGTAGTTGTTTCAAAAAGTTAATAAAACAGATAATCAGTATTCGCCATGCTCTACAGCCGAGTAAAACTGCGCATTTCAAATGCCAGCTTGTCGTGGCATGGTCTGATTAAAACAGGGTGAACTTTTTATTTAGCATACTTTCTATTGAGTACGCTTCTTAAAGATAAAAGGTGACTCATGAAAAATCTCAAACTATCCAACGTTCTCTTCGCTTCCGCATTTACTCTGGCGCTCGGAGCTGCTGCGCCCCTGGCTGTTGCAGCTGATCATGACAAGCATGATGCGGATGGCACTCATCAGGAGATGGACAAGAAAGATCACAAGGCCGGTCACGGTGACAACGCCACTGGCAACCCCGGCGCGCCTGGTAGCGATGGTACCGGAACTACAAGCGCAGGCTCCGAAGCACCCAATGCACCTGCCCATGTTCCCGGCGGCACCAATCCGGAAGATGCTCCCGAGTCCAATCGTGACGTAGAGTAATTTTGCCTCGACATTCTGTCCGATGTAGGTAGATTGGCGTTTGCTTAAAATCGTTATCTGATATTACAGGCAAGCGGAAGAAAGAAGGTCTGTGGTTATATCGTTATCTTGATATAGCCCAGACCTTTTTTATTGTTTTGAATATTGTTTATTGAGCTAATGGCAAGTGGCGGGCGATATGCATATGAGATATTTATGTAACCTGGGGTGAAAAAAGTGGCATACAAGAGCGCCATATTGTCACAAGGTTTCGCGCATCAGTTCGATATAGCGCTGCGCGCCCAAACCCAATGGTCGGTCCTTGACCCAGACCATATCCACCCATAGCCACAGCTCGTTGGTCATGTTCTCGAAGCGGATCTCCAGCAGGCTGCCCGCTGCCAACAAAGGCTGGATCAAAGTTCGCGGAAGCCAGGCCCAGCCGAGGCCAGCCTGTACCAGGCTAAGGGTGGCCAGATGACTGTCGGTTAGCCAGATCTGTCTTGAACGCACCATGCGCGGATCGGATTCTGTCACGTCGCCGCTGGCTACCACAATCTGCCGCATGTCCATCAGTTGTTCTTCCCGAATCGGTGCACTGCCTGCGAGCATTGCAGGATAATCGGGGCCCACCACGGCGACCAACAGCTCGCTGCCGAACTCCTCGAAGCGCTCGCGCTCGTCAATGGCCGGGCGTTCAAATACCAAAGCGATCTGTACCGAGCCTTCGTGCAGCAGCCTTAGCGCATCTGCTTGTGGTTCGGAGCGGATTTCCAGTTCCAGTGTGGGGAATTCACGGGCCAGCGCCGCCAGGGGACCGTTCCATGCCGCAGAGAGCAATTCGGGTGCAACGGCCAATGTCAGCCGCTTTTCCAGCCCCTGATGGATTTGCAGTGCTTGCGTCTGCAGTTCCAGCAACTGGCGCTGTACCTGCCTGGCCTTGGGCTCAAGGGCGAGCGCTGCGGTTGTCGGCAGAGCTTCACGTGCTGATCGATCAAACAGCTGTAGATCCAGCTCGGCCTCGAGCTGTGAAATGCTCATGCTGATGGCCGAAGGAACGCGCTTGAGCTTGCGCGCTGCGGCAGAGAAGGAGCCGCAATCCAGTACTTCGAGAAAAACTTTCACGGTTTCGCTGGTGAATGCCATGGCTTGTCAGATTTATTGATAGGAGGTTTCTTTTTCTATCAGAAGTAAGCACTTATATTCCAGGCCTTTACTCAATAAAACTGAGAAATAGATTAGCAGGGGCTGTTGTCATGCAGGGGATCAAACGCAAGCTGGTGTATGTGACGCTATATGAAGTAATCGCCACGGCCGTTATTACGCTGATACTGCTGATGATGGGGCATGCGGTGCTGGATGCCGGTGTTGCATCGGGCATGACTTCTGCGATTGCCGTGAGTTGGAACCTGGTCTGGAATAGCCTGTTCGAGAGCTGGGAGACGCGGCAGCCGGAGCGTGGCCGCAGTATCAAAAGGCGCATCATGCATGCACTGGGTTTTGAATTCGGTCTGCTGGCGATTCTGGTACCAGTCATGGCCTGGTGGCTGGAAATATCGCTGTGGCATGCCTTTGTGCTGGACATGGGGCTGCTTATATTTTTTGTATTCTATACCTTTGTGTTCAGCCTGGCCTTTGACAAGATATTCGGATTACCTTTGTCGGCTCAGCCTGTCATGGTCGAATCCGAAGCTTGAAGCCGCCACTGCCCGGCCTTGAAGCCGCCCACTGAAAGTGATGTGCGAGAAGGACCGATTGTTCTGACCCCTCTCGCGGGTGAAGACACTGGCAAGTCTCTTCGTTTCCGGGCGGCTGACTGGCAGCTTACTTCAGTGCCGCTTTCAGCTTCTTTTGCTTGGCCGCCATTTGCTCGCCCAGCTCGTTCAACTGATCCTTGCTGAGCAATTTGTTCGCTTCCTTGAACATTTCTTCTTCCTCTTCCTCGATATGGTGCTCCAGCAGCTCCTTGAGCACTTTGATCCGCCCTGAAAACTGGAGAGAGCCTGGGTCCGTCGCAAGCAAATCAGGCAGCACTAATTTCTCTACGGCGCGGTGTTCCTCGACGGCTTCGTGATACATCTTGGCTTGTTCCTTGCCTCCAGCCTTTTTGTAAGCCGGGTAGAAGTCCTCTTCCTCCAGCGTGGTGTGCACAGACAACTCCGTCTGAATCTGGGCGAGCAGGTCGGTGCGGGTTTTTACCGCGCGTTCGGTGGTGCCGGTAATCTCTTCCAGCAGCTTCAGGACTTTCTTGTGGTCGTCTTTGAGCAGTTCGATCGCATTCATTATGTTGTCCTCATCAGGTGCTTTAATCACGGTTGCAACCAGGGCTTCTTTCAAGAGGCCTCTCTTTTGCAGGCAACATGCGGAGCTCGCCATTAGCGCGGGGCTTTCGCCGCCCCTCAAATCATGTTGTCTGCTACAGATAGAATGGGCGACAGACGAATAGTTCAGGTAATAAACGCCGCAGCACTTTCTTCAGCCAGTGAGCGAGGTGCTCAAGTGTTTAATGAGCCAGAGAACTAATACAGGGTATCTTGCTGGCGGTCAGGCAGTTCATCATCGTATCGCTTGGCGTCTACTGACCCACTCGACAGCGCCGCCAGGATGGTTCCGGCGCTGGGCAGGGTGGCAGCGGGTTGATTCGCCTGTTCATCCCATAACCGGGATCGCTTGATCGCCCTGGCGCATTGGAAGAATACCTTCTCGACCTCGATCACCAGCACGCATTTCGGCGGTTTACCCTTCACCGCAAAGCGCTCCATCAATTCAGGTTCAACTGTGATGGTGGCCCGGCCGCTCACCCGCAGCGTCTCGCCCACGCCAGGTATCAAAAAAAACAGCGCGACCCTGGGGTCGGTAAGCAGATTGCGCAAACTGTCTACACGCTTATTGCCCCGGCGCTCAGGCAGCAGCAAGGTTTTCTCGTCCTGCACCTGCACAAACCCAGGTGCGTCACCGCGCGGTGATGCGTCCAGCCCGCCATCGCCGCTGGTGGCCAACACGACAAAGGGTGAGGCCTGAATCAGCGCTTGATACAGGGGGTGGATGAAGTCGATTTCCTTCTTTTGCGACACTACGGCGACATCGCCGTAGAGAGCAGCAAGTTGGTCAGCGGTGTTGATGACGTGCTTGGGATCTAGCATTGCGGCTCCCGCTTGGCAGGTGGTGGCAAAGCCTAACCTTATCTCTGGAAGTCAATGTTTGCACACTGCTGTGGCTATTCTGCAGTGAAGCGGCTCGGCCAGGCTGCTACCCTGGCGCGCTTTACCTACCCGCTACCGCCGGATCATCGGGGTTCTGCTCACGCAGTTGCTCCATCAACATCCTCGCCTCTTGTGAGTCCTGGCCACTTAGATAACTTACCAAAGCCAGGCGGAGTTGGCGGTTGGCAGGATCGGCGGCCAATTGCTGTCTGAGCAGTTCACGAGCCTGCTCGGGCTCGCCGCTGTCGTGCAGGGCGATCGCCAGCACGTAAGCGTAGTCGGAGTTGTCGGGTGCCCGTTCATGGGCTTGAGCGAAGGCGGGCAGGGCGTCTGCCAGCTTGCCCTGGCGCACCAGCGCCAGACCCAGCGCGTGCTGCAGGCTGGCTTCCCGCGGATGAGCTTTGAGCGCCTTTTGCAGGATGGCCAGGCCGACCTGCGGCAGGCGGAAGTATTGCTCCTGCCACTGGGCCTGCATGATCACCGCGGGGAAGAAGGCCGCGTCGCGTTCCAGCGCCTCACGCAAGGCAGCTTCAACCTGATCTTCACGGCCGCTGAGTTGGTAGAGCATGGCCAGGTTGAAGTGGGCCTCGGCACGCTCCAGCAGGTTGTTTTGTACCTGCTCGTATTCAGCCTGCAACGTCGGCCAGGCGGTCAGCCCGGATTTGGTTTGCGCCGATAGTTGCGCCAGTTGCCAGGCAACCGCCAGGCGTACGGCGCGAATAGAGTCGGATGCCAGGGGCGCGAGCAGGTCTCTGAGCTGCGTCTCGGTGGCCAGCGCCGGCAAGTTGTTGACGGCGGCGACACGCACGCTGGGATCAGCATGCTGCAGCGCCCCGGCCAGTTGCTGCAGGGCGGCGAGGGAAGGATAGCGCGGCAGTTCGCTGACCAGAGTAGCGACTCTGATAGCCGGTTGATCTTCACGGGCCAGTTGTCTGTTCAGCGCAGCTGCCGCGCCGGGTTTGCCGCCGCGTACCGCTGACAGATCCTGCGCGTACCCGCCATCGCGTGGCTCCGCGTCAGGGTATTGCGCCAGGTACTGGGCAACCAGCTCCGCAGGCTCGGCAGGTTGATGGCAACCCAGGCAGGCGTCGGTATGCCCCAGTTCCAATGCTTGTGCCGGGTTGGGTGAAGTAAAGCTGTGGTCATGCCGCAGATCGTTGGTCATGTACAGCTTGCCCGGCATGTGGCAATTGATGCACTGGGCACCGGCCGAGCCGTTCGGATGATTGTGATGGGCTGGCGAGTCGTAATTTCTTGCCTGCAGGCCGCTGCCCTGAATGTCGGCGCGGATGGGCTGGGCATTGGTGTTGTGACATTGCGTGCATACGCCATTGCCCGTTGCGCGCAGCTCGTTGCTATGGGGGTTGTGGCAGTCGGAGCAGACTACCCCGGCGGCGTGCATCTTGCTCTGCTTGAAGGAGCCATACTCGAATACTTCTTCCTTGATCTTGCCATCGACCTCATAGAGATCTGCACTAAGAATGCTGGGCAGGAAGTCGTCCATAAGCGCATTGCCATGCTGATAGCCGTCATCCAGTGGCGAGCGACGGCTATGGCAGCGGGCGCATACTTCCACCTCTGCTGCAGGGGCGATACTCGGGCTGGTGCTGAAGCCCTTTGATTCGCTTTGCTGCTCTGGTGTGGTTGTCGCATTGTTTTCCGCCCAGGTCAGGTGCTCAGACGCGGGGCCGTGACAGCTCTGGCAGCCCACACCAAGTGCTTGAAAGCGGCTAGCGAAGCTGTCTGTACCGGCGTCATAGTTGCGCTTGAAGTCGGTGGTGTGGCATTCGACGCACATGAAGTTGGCGTTCTGCAGCGCTCCGGTCCAGTGCAGTTGGCTATGGTGATCCACGCCCTGGCCCTGGTATAGGTGAAACCACGCCTGTTGTTGGGTATCCCAGGCCATGCCGTGGGCCTGCAGACGTCCTCCGGGCATCTCCAGCAGATATTGCTGTAACGGCTCCAGACCAAATGTATAGGCCACCTTGAAGTCGGCTGATTGGCCGTTGGCGTCCGGCGTACGGATCACAAAGGATTCATCGTCACGCAGAAACTCGCTGGTCTCGGCATCACTAGCGATCTGCTGCCCGCTGAAATCGCCGAGCACGGTCTGTTCGCTGGCTGGTTGCATGGCCAGTTGATGATGCGAGCCCTGCCAGTCGGCAAAGGCTGTGCTGTGGCAGCTTTGGCATTGGCTTTCCTCCACCCATTGTGGGGGAGCGGAAGCAACCGCCTGTGCGGCTGCGGGCTCAGTTATGGGCGCATTGCGCCCATGCATTACCCACCACGCCGCAGCTGCTGCCCCGCCCAAGAGTAGAATCAGCAGCCATATCCAATACCTGCGCATAGCCGCTTTCACCCTTTGCGGCTAGCACCAGGATGACATGGCTGCACAGCGCAGGCGGTCATTGCGGGCATGGCCCTAGATTGGCATTGATGATGTCTCGATCCAAATCATTGGTGAGACCGTCGATGTTGAAGTCATAGGTGCTTGATCCACCCCAGCGCGCCTGCACTGCGGCCTGGGTGCTTAGATCGAGATCATTCACCACGCCGTCGCCATTACCGTCGCCCGGGCAACTGACCTGAGAGGCCAATACACTATTAAGCTCTGCCTGCAGCAGGTCCAGATTGCCTTGCTGCTCGGAGTTCAAACCCTGGCTGGTCAGCTCGAATTCCGCCCTGTCTATCTGTGGCAAGGTCGAGTTCTGATCAATGGCATAGAGTTCTTCAGAGACTATCTCGATGCCGGAGTCGATAGTGACGTCATAGTCCAGCGCCTGGTTGCGGACCAGTTTGAAATCATCATTTCGCACCGCAATGGTGGTGGTTGGATTCATGGCGATTCGGTTGGAGTCGTAGTTGGCTGGATCGTCATCGTAGATGGCCTGATTCACTTCCCAGCACTGGGTCAGATCGCCCCTCAGAACCGCCGGATCGTCCGCTCCAATACCCCACCAGACCCCGGCGTTGTCTTCACATACATTCTTGCTCACCGGCGTGTGCGAGCAGGAACTGCCGAAGAACACACAGGGGCCGTTGCGGCCGCCGTCCACCTGGATATTCAGCCCGCCCTGGGTAAAGTTGTAATCGCGCAGGCTTTCCTGGGCGGGGTCGGTAAGGTAGGGCTGCATGCTCACTGCGTCGACGCCGCGTGGTACAGCTGCTGGCACATCAATGCCAGCGGTCTCACCGAACAGCTGGAACACATCCGCCGCATTGATCATATGTTCTACCGCACGGCCTGGCGCCTCAACCATGGGGCCTGCGACGATTAACGGCACCCAGACCCCGGTCTGATAGGCGGTGCCCTTGGCACGGTTAAGATCGAAAGGTGCCTTGACCAGATTGCCGAAGCTGCCGTTATCGCCAATCACCACGACCATGGTGTCACTGGCGGCCGGGTCATAGATCAGCGAGCCGTCGGATTGTGCCTGGGCTATACCGGTTTCCACCAGCAGGCGGCCCAGTTCAGTATCCATGGCTTCGATCATTGCATCGGAAAGGCGGCGTTGGTTTGGCAGGCTGGCGCAGTTGCTGTTCAGTTCTGCACTGATACCAGATGGCAGCAGCTCGGCAGGGGGCTGCTGTAGCGGCTTGTGTACCGAGCTGAAGCTAAGGGTTGTCATCCAGGGACCAGAAACGTTCTTGCGCGCGTTGATCCATTCGATGGCGGCGTCGACTTCGATGGTCGAGCGCCAGCCGCGTCCGCGCATGTCACTCAACGGGGCTTCCAGCACTTCTCCGCCTCCGTTGACGACCAGAGGCGATACGTAATGGGCGTTCACCTGGTCAAAGTTGACTTGCGTCGGCGTCTCGCTCTGGCAGACATCATCGGGCACCAGCACCCCACCCCGAGACACACATTGCAGCCCGGCGGAATCACCCAGCGCACTTGCACCTACAATCTCTGTGCACTGGCTACCGGTCGAGGTGGGCACATAGCAGGCGCCGCTGTAGGCACCGTTGGTTTGAGTTTCATCCGGGATGTAACCGCAGCTGTGGGTGCCGGGTGCAGCAACACCGCCAGCGGTGGTGTCGATAGAGCCCGGCTCGCCACTGATCCAGCCATAAAAATTGTTCCAGCCGATTTGCGCTGGTGTGCCGTTGCCGGCTTCGTTGTTCTCTGCCTGGGCCAGGTGGAACTTGCCAAACATCGCGCTCGTATAACCGGCCGGCTCAAGCAATTTGGCTGCGGTAATCTGTTCCGGGTCGGTCTGGGAGTTGGCCAGATCGTTAGGGCCGATAGCCTGATAGATGTTGGTACGTAGCGGATAGCGTCCGGTCATGAGTACAGAGCGGCCTGGGGAACATTCCGGCATGGACCAGGTGTTGCGAAAGCGCACCCCGGCGTCGGCAATGGTGCCAATAGTAGGCATGCTTGGGGCCTCGGCGCCGCCATAGCCAAAAGCGCTGAGCTGATCGATGCCCACGTCATCCATGATCACGAACAGAATATTGGGGCTGGTATTGTCGCTTACGGGAGGGGTGTCATCACTACTTGAGCCGGATCGGCAGGAAACAAGAACAAATAACGCCATCACCAGCAACACTTTCGCGCCGTGCGGAGTTTTCAAGGGGAACCCTTCTTATTATGTAGCGTTAGATTAGGCTGAAGTATCAGGCTATCCAGCAGTGTGCGCAACCTATGGTTAAGCGGACTTGCTACTGCTACGGGGTCAGTGCAGGTCATCCATATTCTGCCTGGGCTAGCTCGGGCGTCTCGAAGCACAGCCGGTTGCGCCCGCTGTGCTTGGCCTGGTATAGCGCCTTGTCAGCGCGGTTGAGCGCGGCTTCGACCCCGTCATTGCCTACCATGACCTCAGCGATGCCAATGCTCACAGTGGAATGCACCACGTCATTGTCGTTGACTGTCACCTCCAGGGCTTGCACGGCTGCGCGCAAGCGTTCTGCGCAGCGGTTGGCCTCTTGCAGATCCGCCTCCGGCAGCAGCACGACAAACTCTTCACCACCGAAGCGTGCCAGTAGATCCTTGGTACGGCTGTGTTTTTTCAGTGTTTGCGCAATACTGACAAGGACCTGATCGCCGCAGCTGTGGCCATACTGGTCGTTCACCTGCTTGAAGTGGTCAATGTCGATCACCAATACCGCCAGCGGCGTGCCCCGATTCTTCGCCAATTCCAGCATGTAATCAGCTTCGGCAAAGAAATAGCGGCGATTGTATAGGCGGGTAAGCGGGTCGGTGGCTGCCTGTTTCTTCAGCTCTTCCTGCGAGGCGCGGATATCCTCCAGGATTTTTATCCGGTGAGAGATGATAAATGCCAGGGTCAGTGCCTCAAGTACAATGCCGATCCCCACCCCATGGCTGCTTAGATAGGAATGCGCAATGATCCCCTTGTAAAACAGCACCGCGATACCGTTAAACAGCACGAAAAAACTGTGGCCGATCAGAAAGTACACTACCAAGGGGTTACCCTTGCGGTACAACGAAATGCTGACAGAGAAGGTCACCACCATCATCAGCGCGGCCAAGCTACTGGCGGGCTTGAGCGCGGCAGAAATATCATACATGCCCCAGATCAGAGTGCCGCTGAGCACCACAAGTAGCGCCTGCAGAATGCGGTGTTCGGTGGGGTAAAAGCGTTTGGTTTCGAACACTGCCATCATGAACAGCATCAGAAAGATCGGCATGGTGATCAGCGAGATATTCAGTTTGAATATTTCGCTGCCATACACATCGAAGGTGCTGGCGATCAACCCGTAGGACAGCGCAATCCACACCAGCCCGGAGATAAGGTAGAACGAGTAGAAGATGTTCTCTTTCTTGCTGGTAGCGAAATACAGCAGGCCGTTATAAACCACCAGAGCGAGCATCATGCCCACCAGCAGAGCGATGTCGGTTTTGATGCTGATCAGCGCGCGCCGGGAGGTTTGTTCATCCATTACCTCAACGGCGAACCATTGATGCGAATAGGCATGGCTGCGCAGGTACAAGGTAGTGGACTGGTCTGCGGGTATCGTCAGGGGGTACACGGCGGTGCCGCGGTACATCAGAGGATCATCATCGATCTCTTCCATATCGAGCGTCTGCTGATCCACCAGGCGGCCACTGCGTTCCTGATAAAAGTCGACCGAGCGCACATGGTAAGCGTGCGGCAGGTGCACGAACAGCGGTTGCTGCTCACCGGTGGCATTGTCCAGGATTACCTTGAACCAGGTCACTCTGGCACTGGTGCCAAGCGTGGTTTTACTGCTGGTGGGGGTAAAGGGCATGGCGGTGATGTCTTGGTAAGTCAGCGCTTGAGAGTCATCGACGAAGTAGCCCATGCTGAAATCGGTCAGCGAGACCGGCCCCTCAGTGATATCGACCCTGGGCTCTGCCCCCGCAACGCTCGCGTTGATCATCAGGAGCGACAGCAATATCAGCTTCTTGAGTAATTCCATTTACGGTTGCCTGTTTCGCTCGTGAGTGCACTGCAAGGCAACCCTTCAGGCTGCTGCATTCCGTTGCGTTCTGGAGTGAATATACTCCATATCGGCGGTACAAGCCCAGCATGGAGCGGAACGATATCTGCCTGGGCAGGTCTTTAAAAGTACAGCCAACAAAGGAGTAATCGCATGTTGAAATTTCTAGGCAGCACCATTGGTATCATTTTTTTGATCGGTCTGGCCGTTGTAATCGGCTTTTTCATGCTGATCTTCTGATCAATTCGCAGCCGCCGGCTCAGCGCCTGTTGAGCCGAATGGCTGACGCGAATGATGGCCTATGGCCTTCTGTCGGAAAGTTGATTCATATTTACAATATGTCAGACATTGGCAATACCGTGAATAGTGACCTGAGGTAGACTTCTCGCTTGGAAACTGCTCTACCGTGCGATGTATGGCTGTTCACGCCCGTGTAGTACCTCAGTTGATCAGAATCCCTCCACGACCTGAGACTTTATGCTGACGGGTAGTTACGACCTTTTCATGGTCTTCATTTCTTTCTGCGTGGCGGTTCTCGCCTCGTACACCGCACTGGATCTTTCCGGCCGCGTTGCCACATCGAAAAAGAATGCTGTGCCCTTCTGGATATGTGGCGGGGCGCTGGCGATGGGCATTGGTATCTGGTCTATGCACTTCGTCGGTATGTTGGCGTTCAGCCTGCCGATTCCCATGGGTTACGACCTGACCATAACCTTGCTGTCGCTGGCCTTGGCTATCCTCGCGTCAGGCTTCGCCCTATGGATGGTGGCGCAGCCGGAGATGCCCTGGTTACATCTGCTGATTGGTGCCGTGGCTCTGGGCGCGGGCATCGCGGCGATGCATTACCTGGGTATGTACGCGCTGCTGATGCAGCCGGGCATTGTTTATGACTCTTTGTTGGTGGGCTTGTCGTTGGTGATCGCGGTCATTGCGTCGGCATCCGCGTTGCTGATCGCATTCCGCTTGCGCAGAAATACGGCCTATGTAAAGGCCTGGCGCATGGGGGCATCGCTGGTCATGGGCGGCGCCATCATCGGTATGCACTATACCGGCATGGCTGCGGCAGGCTTCCCGGAGGGCAGCTTCTGCGCTGCGGCGGTTGACGGGCTGGACAACAACTGGCTGGCCAGCCTGGTCATTGTCGTCACGCTCGCGGTGCTCGGCATCGCGCTGCTGACCTCGGTGCTGGACGCAAAAATGGAATTGCGCACCGACGCGCTGAGTAGCTCCCTGGCTGAAGCCAACAAGGAACTCACGCACCTGGCCCTGCATGACAATCTCACCAAGCTGCCCAATCGCCTGTTGCTGGAAGACCGCATCGAGCAGAGCATGCAGAAGGTCAGGCGCAACGGCGGTATGTTCACCCTGATGTTTCTCGATCTGGATGGCTTCAAGCCGATCAACGACGCCTTTGGCCATCATGTGGGGGACAAGCTCCTGGGGCAGGTCGGGCAACGGCTAACCCAGCGTTTGCGCGCTACCGATACCTTGGCGCGGGTCGGCGGTGACGAGTTTGTATTGTTGGCAGCAGTGGATAACGCCACCGATGCATCCAACATCGCCAGACAGATCATCGACCTGGTCAATCAGCCTTTTCAGGTTGGCGAGCAGGAACTGCGGGTCTCCACCAGCCTGGGCATCGTGATGTATCCCGCAGATGGCGCTGATCAGCAAGAGCTGCTGATGAACGCTGACGCTGCCATGTATCACGCCAAAGCCAGTGGCAAGAACGACTTCAGCTTCTTTAACACCACCATGAATGCCGGCGCTCTGGCGCAGTTGAACCTGCTGCAGGATCTGCGCCGCGCCCTTCAGCAAGATGAATTCGTACTTTATTACCAGCCGAAATTTGCCGTTAATGATGGGCAAATCGTAGGGGCCGAAGCGCTGATACGCTGGCGCCACCCCACTCGAGGCTTGCTCGCGCCTGGCGCGTTTATCGGGCTGGCCGAAAAGTCCGGCTTGATTGTTGAAATCGACAGCTGGGTGCTTAAACAAGCTTGTAAGCAGATGGGCGAATGGTATGCCGAAGGCTACCTCGATTGGTGCGTAGCGGTGAACGTCTCGGCATTGCAATTATCCCAGCCGCGCTTTGTCGACAGCGTTCAAGCAGCCCTTGAGCAAAACGCCCTGCCTGCCAAACACCTGATCATCGAAATCACCGAAACCATGGCCATGAATGACGTCGACGCCAGCATCAAGGTGTTGGAACGTTTAGGCAGCATTGGCGTAGGTGTTTCGATTGACGATTTCGGTTCCGGTCATTCCAGCCTGTTGTATCTGAAAAATTTGCCGGTCAATGAACTGAAGATCGACCGCGGTTTCGTCAATGAGCTACAACACGGCGCCGCGGATGAAGCGATTATTTCTGCAATTGTCAATCTGGGCCAGGCGCTGGGGCTACGCATTGTCGCTGAAGGGGTGGAGACGGCAGAACAGCAGGCATTCCTCTCGAGTATGAAATGCGACGTGCTGCAGGGCTTTTTGTTGGGGCATCCGTTGCCGGCTGAAGATTTTATTGGCAAGTTGGCCAATAAGCGCACTGCCACCTAAAGCATCCAGACCGCCGCAGCGGTCTGAGTGCTTGTCAGCAAAGCCACATTCAACGTCAGCCGGCCTGTACCGCATCGGCCTGTTTCAATTGCTTGTGCTGGTCTTCGTTACTGCCATGCTTCCAGTAGCTGGAAATATACAGGTCAGCCCGGTCTATCTGACGCTCCTCGCGAAAATATTGGCGTAGTGCGCGCATGCCAGTGAACTCGCAAGCCGCCCACACATTGACTCGGCCGTCTGGCCAGAACAGTTGGCGCACACGGTCGGCCAATGTCTCTGGGCGGTGGCCGGGCTCAGGGTTGATGAGCCAGATCAGTTCCATTCCGTGGGGCACGTTGAGCTGTTGAATGTCGGCCTGGTCGATGACCTCAAGTATGGCGGTGCCCCGAGCATCGGCGGGTAAAGCTTCGATATTGACGCTGATGGCGGGTAACGCCGTCATGTCGCCAGCCAGCAGAAAGTAGTCCGCACTGTGGTCGAGCGGTTTTTTCGCGCCAGGGCCGCCAACCAGGATGCTGTCGCCGGTCTGACAATGCGCCGCCCAATGGGAGGCCGGCCCACCGTCGCCGTGCAACACAAAGTCCACGTCCATCTCGCCTGCGCGCTGTTCGCGGATCGTATAGGTGCGCATCAGCGGTTTGTTTTCTGGACCCGCGTCGAACATAAGCTTGATGTAGCCGCCTGCCTGGTCCTCGGGAAAGTCCAGCATGGCGTCGCCGCCGAGAGTGACGCGCAGCATGTTCGGGGTCACGGTTTGCTTGCTAATGACTTGCAGGGTACGGGGTAAAGCGCGTGCCATGGATGTTCCTCGGACGAGTGTCGTCCCGTTTTCGGTCATATGCCAGGCGATACGGAAGGCTGCTTGCCCTCTATTGGGCGCAAGTCAGAATGACATATTAACGCAAAAGGTTAGCGTAGATCGATTGCCGATTTGCGACTCAAGGCGATTTCGCAGCAACAGGCTGTTGCAATGATACGGGTGCCGCCAGACGTTGGCATGAGCATAATGCCGCCTTCGATCAGCAGGGGTGTGGGCTATGTCCGGCAGCAACGAGTGGAGCGGTGCAGATGCGTCCCGCATCATCGAAATGGCCTGGGAAGACCGCACCCCGTTTGAAGCGATTGAAGCCGTGTACGGGTTGAGTGAGCCGGAGGTGATTCAGTTGATGCGCCAGCAACTCAAACCCGGCTCCTTCCGCTTGTGGCGTGCGCGCGTAAGCGGGCGCAAGACCAAGCATGGCGCGCTGCGCGATCCTGGGGTTATTCGCGGTTATTGTCCGACCCAGTACAAGCGCTAGGTCAGCGGAAGATACAGGCGTCCTTGCCTGAGCCTCGCGGGTGTCAAATGCGGAACTGACCCACCAATGAGCCTAACCGATCGCCGAGTGACGACAGATCGCGAGCGGTCTTGGCACCATTGGCGGTTTCTTCTGCCACGCTTTCTACTGCTGTGGCGATCTGATGCACGCTGCGGTTGATCTCTTCCGCCGCCTTGCCCTTTACCACAAACCGATCCATCAGCTCAGGGTCGACGGTGATGGCAGCTCCGCCATTGATCCGCAGCGTCTCGCCCAAGCCGGGAATCATGAAAAATAGTGCAATCCTCAAATCGTTAAGCTGCAGCCAGCCTCTACGCCTTTCGTCATTGATCCGCCGGCGGTTGGTGGTTGGCGTGGTGCCAATGTTACGTCTCTCCGCAGCTTTGGACATTATAAGCCCCGTTCAGTCTTGATCCCTGCAAAATGGGGTCGATTGGTGCCTACTACTCCTACAGAAGAGCAGGCCGTCCTGCTTGTTATGCACATGTTCAGCGCTCGCTCGCTTTGCATCCTCGACAGCTGAGGCTATCAGGTCCAATACTTCGCAGCTCTGCCGTTGGGCACCCGGCAGCAGTGTTGCATGAACGTTTTGCAAATGGCGATGTCCGATTCTTCAACAAGAGTGCTTCGCTTCCACTCAAGTTAGGCCGTTCATGGCTATGCGCGGACCTGAGGGGCTCGTCGCTGAAAGCAGGAGCAAACGATGCTATTTAACTCGCCAGTATTTATTGCAGGTTTTCTACCGCTGGTGCTGTTCGGCTTCTTTGCACTCACGCGCTGCGGTCTTCAGCGCTTGGCAGTAATCTGGCTGACGATGGCCTCACTGGTGTTCTACAGTTGGTGGAATCCAAGCTACCTGCCGTTGCTGGCGGGCAGCATGGTCTTCAACTATCTGGTCGGTGGCTTTCTGCTCCGCAACCCTTCGCGGGTTGCTCTGGCGCTGGGGGTAGGGGCGAACGTTCTGCTGCTCGGCTACTACAAATACACCGGCTTTCTTTTTGGCACGCTGGAGGGCGTTGTGGGAGCGGATTGGTCAATCGGCCATATCATCTTGCCCCTGGCTATTTCATTCTTCACCTTCCAGCAGATTGCCTATCTGGTAGACGCCCGCGACGGTGAAGTGCAGGAGCATGATTTTCTCAACTATTGCCTGTTTATTTCGTTTTTTCCACAACTTATCGCTGGGCCGATCACTCATCACGGTGAAATGCTCTCTCAATTCAATCAGCGCGAAACCTTCAGCATCAAGATCGATACCTTTTCCATCGGGATCACTATTTTTTTGCTGGGTCTGTTCAAGAAGGTAATTATTGCCGATCCTTTGGGCCAGATGGCGACGCCTATCTTTGCCACGGCGGCCGATGGCACTATCCCGTCGCTGTTCGATGCCTGGACCGCGGCACTGACCTATACACTCCAGATGTACTTCGATTTCTCAGGCTACAGCGATATGGCTATCGGCCTGGGGTTGCTGTTCGGCGTCAGCCTGCCGGCCAATTTCAATAGTCCGTTCAAGGCACATAATGTAATCGAATACTGGTCACGGTGGCATATGACGCTGACGCGTTTTCTTACCGCCTATATTTACAATCCGATTGTCATGCGCATGACCCGGGCCAGAATGGCGGCGGGCAAGCCGCAGCCGCGTCGGGGCAAGATGACGGCCGGAACTTTTGCTGCGTTGGTGGCGTATCCGACGATTCTCACGATGTTCATATCGGGCGTTTGGCACGGTGCCGGCTTGCAGTTCATTGTGTTCGGTCTGCTGCACGGATTTTATTTGGTGGTGGTCCACGGCTGGCGTGCTTACAAGGTTCGTCGCGGCTGGTCGCTGGATAGCGACAATGTGCTCTACCGTGTAATGGCGGTGCTCACTACCTTTGGCTGCGTCGTGGTGGCGCTGGTTTTCTTCCGCGCCGAAAGCGTTCCAGCAGCCATGGCAATTCTCTATGGCATGGTTGGACTGGGTGGCTGGGACAGTACTTTCTATCGCGACGTCATGCTGCTGGTTGCCGGTCTGTTGTTTATTGTCTGGGCGTTGCCGAATGTGGAGCAATGGATGAGCCATTTTCGCACTGCACTGAACTTTCACCCTCAGCAAGGCTGGCTCGAACGCTGGTTCCCCTTCGTCAGCTGGCGGCCTACGCCCGTGATGGGCGTAGGCGTCGGTGTGGCAGGTTTTTTCGCGCTGGCGATGGCTTTTTCCGCTGCGCCGACTGAATTTCTGTATTTCCAGTTCTAGAGCGTCAAAAAGGAGCAGCCCAATGGAGCAGCTTTTCTGGCTACCCATACATGCCGATCTTGGCAAGGCCATCGGCGAAGCAAGGCAAGAAACTGACCCGGCGAAATGCTTGAATGCATTGGCGAATCTCGCCGGATACCGCCGGGATTTTACCCTGACCAATCGCCTGGACCGTACGGCAGGCAAACTGATTGCCGATCTGGTCGCCAAGGATGCTTGTAAAACTGCCGGGCTGACCCCGTTGCGAGTGGCGATTCTGTCTTCGCATACCGTGGACCATCTGTTGCCCGCCTTGCGTGTCGCCGGTCTGCATCGCCGGCTGGCGATATCGGTGCACGTTGCGTCCTATGGTATGTATCGTCAGGCGCTCTTGATGGAGGATCCTGAGATGGCTGCCTTTGCGCCGCAACTGGTCGTGCTGGCCCTGGACGCGCGGGATGCGCCACTGCAACTGCCGCTGGAAAGCGCGGAGGAAGATGTGGCTGCTGCGGTTCAGGACAAGGTCGCAGAGTTGCGTAAGTTATGGTTCGCAGCAAAAAAGCGCTATGCCGCACAGGTGGTTCAGCAAACTCTGGTGCCGCTGGATTCGCCTGTTTTTGGATCCTTCGAGGCCTTGGTTCCTGCCGCTCCTTATGCAGTGATCGAGCGGTTGAATACGGCCATTCGCGAGGCGGCGCGGCAAGATGGCGTGTTGTTGCTCGACCTGGCCTGGCAGGCCGCACAGGGCTGCTACGGCAAAGGCGTAGGTGACCCGGTGCGCTGGCACCAGGCCAAGCAGCTGGTCAGCCCCCATCTTGCGCCCCTGTATGGTGACCAGCTGGCACGCGTTGCTGCGGCCGCCGCTGGGCTGTCACGCAAGTGCCTGGTACTGGATCTGGACAATACGCTCTGGGGCGGCGTGATCGGTGACGATGGAGTGGAGGGCATTTATCTGGGCCCGGGCACGCCCTCTGGCGAGGCTTTTCTGGCCTTCCAGCAGTACGTGACTCTGCTGGCCAAGCGCGGGATTATTCTCGCTGTATGCAGCAAGAACGACATGGCGGTCGCTGATGCCGCCTTCAAGCATCCTGATATGCTGCTCAAGCGTGCCGACATAGCGGCGTTCGTTGCTAACTGGGAAGACAAAGCCAGTAACCTGCGGCGCATCGCCTTGATGTTGGATATCGGCTTGGACAGTCTGGTTTTTGTGGATGACAACCCAGCCGAGCGCGACATTGTGCGGCGGGAATTGCCCGAAGTAGAGGTGCCGGAGCTGCCGGAGGACGTCTCGGATTATCCCGCGTGTCTGGCTGCTGCCGGGTACTTCGAAACCATCTCCTTTACGTCCGATGATGCGGCGCGCAGTCGCAGCTATGCCTCGAATGCCGAGCGCAAGGCCTCGCTGAGCCAGACCGCGGACATTGAAGGCTATCTGCGGGGCCTGGACATGACCTTGACCGCGACGTTGGTCGGGCCGGCGGAACTGCCGCGAACGACTCAGCTCATCAACAAGACCAATCAGTTCAACCTGACTACCAAGCGTTATAGCGAAGCCGAAGTGGCGCGTTTGGCTGAAGACCCAAGCGCGCTGGTGCTGGCTGTGCGCCTGCGCGACAAGTTTGGCGATAACGGACTGATCAGTGTGGTCCTGGCGCGACCAGACGCAAGCGTCGAACCGGATGAATTGCTGATTGATAGCTGGCTGATGAGCTGCCGGGTGCTTGGGCGCCAAGTGGAACAAGCCGTGCTTGAGGTCGTGGTGGCCCGGGCCGCCGAGGCTGGATGGTCGGCACTGGTGGGGGAGTATCGGCCAACAGCACGCAACAGCATGGTCGCCGAACACTATGCTCGGCTCGGCTTTGTAAATCGGTCGGCCCCAAAGGGGGCGGAATCAAATTCAGTGTTTTGGCGCTACAACCTAGGTGCCGCACCCAATGGCACACACTTTATAAAGGTCGAAAACCCATGAATGAACAAGAAGTGCTTAGCGCTCTAGAACCCATTTTTCGCGACATGTTCGATGATGATGGCATCGACCTCACGGCCGATACCACGGCCGAAGACATAGACGGTTGGGACAGTTTGGCGCATGTGAGTTTGATTGTGGCTGCCGAACAGCGGTTCGGCGTCAAGTTCCTCACGGCAGAGTTGGATTCGCTGCACGATGTCGGTCATTTCGCGCAGTTAATCAGCAAAAAGCTTAACGGGTAACTTTATGTCCAATGGCACCAAAGACACAGCATTGAACGATAAGGGCGCAGGCGATTCGTCGTCTGGCGCTACCGCCGAGGCTTGCAGCTTTCCGGCAAGCTATCTGCTCTCGTTGTTCGGCGGCGTCCTTGCATGCCTGATCGCGTTCTGCCTGTTCCTTTTCGGACTGCAGGTGACGGACAATCTGCCGCCGCCGGCCTTTTCCAACAGTCTGTGTTTGGATGAAAAACTCAGTTTCATGCGCGACAATCCGTATGCAAGCCCTAACCTGCTGGTGGTCGGATCTTCGGTCGCGTGGAGACATGTGGACGGGGAAACGCTGGTTTCTCATGTCCCCGGTACTCGGCCGCTAAACGGCGCTTTCTGCGGGCTCCAGGCTAACCAGACGCAGCACGTGGCGGATTGGCTGCTTGAGCGTGAGCCGACCATCAAGGAAGTGGTGATGATAGTCGACGTGATTGACTTCGCCCGCTGCAGCAAAGTGCAAGATGCGGTTTTTGACCGCAAAGATGTCGACGACTACGTGTATGAAGATGCTCCGGCTTTCCCTTATTACATGCGCTATTTCGCTCCGGTATCGCTTATGCGCAATTCGCGTACGGTTCAGGACCACCGTACAAACGAAAACGGAATGCACTTGTTGAAGTTTACCCAATACGGGGATGGCCCCTTACTGACTGACCAGAGCAGGGGCTTGTTCTACGGTCAGCCAGACCCGCTTGACTCAACCTGCTTCGAGGCATTGAACTCTCTGGCTACCCGACTCAAGGAAGACGGCCGCAAGTTCATGGTCGTTTCTACACCGCTGCATCCGCAATGGAAGGCGCAAATAGACCCTGGTGGAACGCTTCTGGCTAATTTCAACCACGAAATAATCAAATCACTTCAGAGCACCGGAACTCATTATTGGGACGCCGATGCAGAGTGGAGGCCGGGGGAAGAAGCTTTCGTCGACGCCATTCACATGCGCTGGCCAGCTGCCCAGCGGTTTTCCCAAGCTTTGGCCGAAGAACTCGTCGCCCACTAATCGCCACCCATCGGTATCCTGGGGTTATTCGCGGTTATTGTCCGACCCAGTACAAGCGTTAGGTCAGCGGAGGTACAGGCGACCTTGCCTGAGCCTCGCAGGTATCAAATGCGGAACTGACCCACCAATGAGCCCAAACGATCGCCGAGTGACGACAGATCGCGAGCGGTCTTGGCGCCATTGGCGGTTTCATCTGCCACGCTTTCTACTGCTGTGGCGATCTGATGCACGCTGCGATTGATCTCTTCCGCTACGGCCGTTTGCTCCTCCGCGGCGCTGGCGATCTGCGCGTTCATGGAGTTGATGGTGCCGATCAGTCGTGCGATGGCATCCAGTGACATGCCCGCTTTATTGGCGTGCTCGCTGGTGACTTCACCGGCATCGCTGGAGCGGCGCATTGAGACGACCGCAGCCTCCGTGCCCTGTTGCAGGCGCTCGGTCATGCCCTGAATCTCCTGGGTGCTCTGCTGGGTACGGCTGGCCAACGCACGGACTTCATCAGCCACTACCGCAAAACCTCGGCCTGCTTCACCGGCACGGGCGGCTTCGATGGCTGCGTTCAGCGCCAGCAGGTTGGTTTGTTCGGCTATCGAGCGAATCACGCCCAGCACGCTGACGATCGACTGCACATCCTTTTGCAGAGTATCCAGCGTGCTGCCGCTGCTGCGGATGTCCTGCACCAGGGTATGAATCTTGGCGATACTGCCATCAACGATGGCTTTGGCATCCTGGCCTTCTCGATCAGTTTGTTGCGCCGCTTCTGCTGCGCCCTGGGCGCTTCGGGCCACTTCCTGCGCCGCAGAGGACATCTCGTTGATGGCCGCGGCGACCTGCTCGGTCTCGCTGCGCTGTTTACCCATGGCAGCGTCGGAACGCTGGGCCTGGGACGATACGTCTGCAACCAGCACCGTTAGCTGGCCGGTCATCTCCACTGTCTGCCGTACCAGCCCGTGTACCTTGTCTACAAAGCGGTTGAACGAGGTCGCCAGCTCACCAATTTCGTCATTACTGGTCACGGGTAGCCGGCGGGTCAGATCGCCTTCACCCTCAGCAATGTCGTCCAGATTGCTCTTGATCTGTTGCAGTGGGCGCAGCAGGGTGTTGGCCAGGATGACCCCTGCGATGCCAAAGACAATCAACAGCACGGTCGCGATCACCAGGATGCTGGTAATAATGGTGTTCACGCGTTCGCTGATGGCTGCTTCCACTTCGGCGAGTTGTGCGTCTATACCATCCAGGTTGATGGCTGTGCCTATAGCCATATCCCATTTGGGCAGGTAATAGCTGTAAGCCAACTTCGGCACCGTGACTGCTTCATTGCCGGGTAACGGCGAGGAGTAATTGACGTAGTAGCTGTTATCTTTTGCTACGCGAACCAATTCACGGTTGATATAAACGCCGTTCGAATCCTGGCGGTTAACCAGGCTGTTGCCGACGTCTACCGGACTGTCACCGCGGAAGAGTCTGACCACGTCGGAATCATGGCCGAAAAAGTAGCCGTCTTCGCCGAACTTTATCTTCGATAGCACGGCAATGGCTTGCGCGCGGCTGCTCATATCGCCGTCACTGGCGTTTTCGTAAAGTGTCTGAACCGAACCAATGGCGATCTGGATGTAGTTGCGCAGCTCAGTGCGGCTTTCTTCCATCAGCCGCTCGCGGGTGGTTTCCAGCTCATGCTCGGCCAGATTATTCAGGATCTTCGCGGCGGCGCCGCTCAGTACCAGGGCAAAAAGAATGACCGGCACGAGAGCCAGCAGGACGACTTTCGATTTAAGGGACATGCGCACGTGCTTCTCTCCGAGAGGTCGGCAGTCATACACATGCCGTTGCTTGTCTATCGGCAGCGTCGAAGGTTACTGAAGAAGAAAACCACGAAAGAAACTCCTTCCGGACGGTTTTTTCAGCTACCCCAGCAAACCAAGCCAGCCTGACAGGGCGAGCAACAGCCCCATCAACTGATTGAACCGGCGCAATTGGCTGGGTGAATTCAGGCGCGCCTGCGCTTGCATGCCCAGCCAGGCCCAGAGCAGCATGCAGGGAATGGCCATCAACAGAAACAACAGCGCCAGCAACCAGGCGGGCGCGTTGGCGCTGGCCATAAAGACGCTGACCACCGCCAGCGCGACTGTCCAGGGCTTGGGATTGATCAGTTGCATCAGCGCCGCCACCCAGCCACTCAAGGGCTGTGCTGTATGCGTATCAGTTTCGACTTCTGCTGGCGCATGAGCGATTTGCCAACCCAGATAGGTCAGCCAGAGCGCGCCTGCCCAGCCAAGTAGCTGGGCCGCTACCGGCACTTCCAATAACGTCTGGCCCAGACCAATACCCACCGCCAGGACCAGCCCGGCCGATGCCAGACAACCCCCGGCGATGATGGGTAAGGTTGCGCGCAGGCCGAAGCGCGCGCTGTTGCTCATCGCCAGAAGGTTGGTCGGGCCAGGCGTGATGGAAGCCACAAAGGCAAAAAGCAGAAAAGGCAGCAGATGAGTCACGATGAATCTCCCGAGATTAGTTGTCGGGAGTTATTCTCCGCGCCTGTTCAACGGCCGTCTGGAAGGTGCGTGCAGCGCTGTTGATATGCTGCTGGAGTCAAGCCGTAAGCGCGTTTGAACCAACGCCCCAAGTGGCTCTGGTCGGCGAACCCCAGGCCTGCGGCGACCAGTGCCGGCGACTCGCCCGCGGCCAACTTGCGACGCGCCTGGGCCAGTCGCAGTTGCACCAGGTAAGCGTGTGGCGCCAGGCCGAAGGCAGCCTTGAAGGCACGATTCAAGCGGAAGCGGTCGACGCCTGTGAGGCTGGCCAGATCGGTCAGGCTGACATCGTCCTGCAGATGAGAGTGCAGGTAGTCCCGTGCCTGCCGGGCCACCTGCGGCATGCGTGGGTCGGTTTCGGTCCGTCGACGCCAGTGCATTTGGCTGGTCAGCTGTGTCAGCAGGTAGTCCAGCGCCGTCTGGCGCACAATGCGTAGCTCCTGCTGATGCAGGGTCTGAAAAGTACTGGCGATAGCAAAAATCAGTTTTGGCGACTGTGCCACGGTCATGCTCATGGCCGGCACGCAGTCTTCAGGCGCATCGCCAAACAGGCTACGCAGCTCCTGTTCCAGCCAGCGCGGATCCAGATACAGCATGGAGTAGGTGAAGCCATCTGTAGTGGGTGCTTCGCCATCGTGAATCTCGCCTGGCTCAAGCAAAATGACCTTGCCCGGCACGCTGTCATAAAGCTGTCGCCCGCAATGAAAGCGTTGTACTCCTTGCTCGGTAAAACCGACCAGATAGCTGTCGTGCCAGTGCGGGTCGTAGGCATGCCCCTCAAAATGCGCACGAATGGTCTCAATGCCGGTGTCGGCATCCTGTTTGAGATCAATCCAGTTACGTGTGCTCATGGGCATCAAGCCGGTAGAAGTGGGTCTACCGCATCATAACGCGTGGGGCGGGGGTGTCTGGAAGATTTGTGCAAATGCGGTTGGGGTCAGCCCCATCCGCATTTCTGCAGACCGGTGAGCAACTGCGTTTCAGCCTCTGCCCGGTTGGGGAAAGCGTGGTGCACGTTTTTCCTTGAAGGCGGCAATACCTTCTGCTGCCTCTGCACCACCCAAAGCGACCGCCATCAGCTGTTTTTCATGGTCAAGTTGCTTTCTGAATGCGTCCTGATCGGGGCCGAGCAATTGCAGGATCGCGCTCTGCGATGCCCGCGCACCCTCGGCCAATTGCTGGCCTAGCTCCAGCGCGACCTGCAAAGCCGTTCCCGGCTCGACCACGCGGTTAACTACACCCGCCTGCTGAAACCGTTCTATCGGCAAGCGTCCGCCAAACAAGGCAATCTCTGCGGCTAACTGATGGGGTAAGGACTGGGCAAGAAAAGCCGAGCCGCCGCCATCTGGCACCAGCCCGGCTTTGACGTAAGCCATGGATATATAGCTGCCGCTGGCCGCCACGATCAGGTCAGCAGCAAATGCCAGCGATGCTCCGGCCCCAGCGGCGCCACCCTCAATGGCAGCAATCACCGGCTTCGGGCAGAACTTCAATTTCAGCACCAGATCATGCAGGCGCTGGATCAGCGCCGCACGTTCCTCGACGGGCAGGGCAGCACGGGTTTCCAGCGAGCGTAGATCACCACCCGAACAGAAGAAGTCACCGGCGCCGCGCAGCACCAGATTGGCGATTTGCGGATCTGCCAGCGCGTCGTCGATATGCTTTTCCAGCAATATGTACATCGTCGTTTCAAGCGCGTTGCGCTTGTCTGGCCGGTTCAGTGTCAACACCAGTGTGGGGCCGCAGCGTTCAGCCAGAATGATGTCGTTGGTAGCGGGCAATGTCATGGTGCCTCCGTAGTCGAAAAATCAGTGGCTACGAATATACCTGTTTGGGTCGCGGCAGCAGGGCGCATAAGCTGGTTGAATGGTGGTCAATCCAGCTGCTGGTAAATCAACCGCCAAAGTATCTGAACATCCACAACCCCATAGCCATCATCATCAGATTTTCAGTCAGCGATACAAAACCCAGCGGCACACTGCTGCCGCCGCCAACGCAGGCGCATTTAAGCTCGCGTTTATCGATGTACACGGCCTTGAATACTGACGCCGCCCCGATGGTACCGATAACCAGAGCTACCGGAATGGCAAGCCACAGCAAGGCCCCGGCTACCATCAACACGCCGGCAAACAATTCGGCGTAGGGATAAATATAGGAGTAGGGCACTTTGCGGCGGGCGAGCAGATCGTAGTTGAGAAACATGGTGGAAAAGCTCTCGATATCCTGCAATTTGAGCAGCGCCAGAATGCACATGCTGAAAGCGATAAACAGCTCGACAGTTCGCAGGCTCAGCAGCGCCCCACCGGCCATCCAGATCACCGCCAACGCCAGCAGTGCGGCAACCCCGAATACCGCCAGGACCGGTCTGTAACTGGTATCATCGGCGGACTTTACCTCTTTGCCAAAATGCCGGCGCAGATCGTCGTAACCGCCGATACGCTGCTCGCCGATAAAGGTTTGCGGGGTGGTATCAACATCATGCTTGGCCTTGAATGCGTCGGTTTCTTCGCGGCTGGTCAGCCAGTTGTCGTCCACGCTGTAGCCTTGCCGCCTGAGCAGATCAAGCGACTTCAGACCAAATGGGCAGAGGTGCTTTTTCATGACCATGCGGTAAAGCGTGGCGTGTTTTGCCTGAGTCATAGACTACTCCTCTAGTGTTGTGGGCATCTTCTTGTGGCACGGCGATCCGGCTTAGGTTCCATTGGTTTCCCTCAAGGGGCGAGCGCAGCTTGAAACGCTTTACCTCATGGCGACTTGCGGCTAACGTCAGAACTAATTCCGTATTCAAAACAAGGACGCCATGAATACCACCTCCAGGTCGACTGCCATGCAGGACTTAACTAACGGAACCGAGGCTACAGTTGCGATTCTGGTGGACTGCGATAACGTTCCGCCGGAAATCCTTCCTTACGCACTGCGCGTTGCCGCCCAGTTTGGCCGCGTGGCGTTGCGCCGCGGCTACGGCAATCACACCACGTTGGCAAATCGCTGGCAGGAAGCCTTGGTTCGCCAGGCGTTCACGCCGCATCTGCAGTACCAGTACGCTTCGGGCAAGAACACCGCTGATATCGCGCTGGCGCTGGACGCGCTTGAAGCCATGTTTGACCAACGCGCCGACACCTTCTGCTTGGTTACCAGTGACTCCGACTTCGCCTACCTGTGCCGCAAATTACGCGAGCGCGGCTCGCGCGTGTGCATAGTCGGCGAAGCGAAAACGCCGCAGGCACTTCGTAACGCTAGCGACCAGTTTTTTGAATGGTCGGCTGATGATGCAGATCCCGATGGCACTAGCGATTCGGCAGAAAAAGCCCCGGTGAAACTGGAGTCCGCCGCCAAGCCCAAAGCCCCGAAGGTAGAGCCGAGCAAAGAGCTGGTTAAAGATCTCGCCAAGGAAACCAACAAACCACCGGTCAAGCAACGACCCCGTTTTGTGGTGGAGGCAGTCACTCTGCTGGCCAGCGAATCATCCGAGGGTAAAGTCGGCCTGGGCGCGCTCGGGCAATACCTTAAGCGCACTGATCCAGCCTTTTCCCCCAAGACCTACGGGCATTCCGGGTTGCTGGACATGGTGAAGACCTATGATTTGTTGGAATTGAAACAGGAAGCGGGAGCGGGATGGTTTGTAGTGTTGGCGGACGTGAAGAGCGGATGATCCCGTCCCCCTAGATGAAGGCTGGAGGCAAGTTGTTGGATATACGCCTAAGAGCTGCTGCTGCGATAATCACCGCATTCGCAATGTGCGTCCCGCTATTTGTGGTCTGTTTTATTGGCGATCCTCGTTATCCGGCGACATCTGGTGAGCTTGGCTTTTCCTCGGCAGCCTTCCTTCCCGCGTTGGCAATACTTCTAGCCACACCTTGGCGAAAAACCCAGATAGCAATGCTGTTATTGTTAACAATGATCTTTTTCTTGGCTCTTTTTGAGGGGATCAAACCTACCAGCCAGCTTAATCACGAAGGTTCTGACCTGGCTTTTCTGTTCTTGCACGTAATGCACTTTTTGCTAACTCTCGTGATCCTGGTTTTGCTATGCGGCTGGAGAGCTATAAAGCGCATCCGCCGCGTACCGTATTAAAGTGTCGGATGACACGCCAGAAGCCGCTTACGCTCTAGCGCTTTTTTGATTGGTGCTCTTAGGTGATTGCCGCACGGCCAAGGTTGGTCAATACAGATAACGCGCGTTGAGAACGCTGCTGTTCGAGCTGCGAGCGCGTCACTTGCCGAGCAACTCATCCACGACAGGATCCATTTTTGCTTTCGTACTTTTCCATTTCGTCAGATCCAATCCGCCTTTACCCTTGAGGTGATACTGCGCGAAGCCGACTTTTCTTCCGTGGTGCTCCAAGCGGAGCTCTGCGTGATGCAGGTATGTGGTCACGTCCCAATTTTTCAGCGCGGTATAGGTCATCGTGTACTCGCAGCCGGCGGGTATCTCGTTTTCAAATACTTGAGTACCAATGTCGTGATACTCGATTCGGCTTCTCACAACGCTGAGGAAATCGGCAACAATCACTTTGGGGTTTTCTTCGATGCATATTTGCTCGGGCATTGTCTGTGTGCTTATCGGTTGGACTTGAATAGAGGTACACCCGGCTCCCAGCAAGGCAAGTGCGGTAATGGAGAGTATTTTTTTCATTTTTATATTCCGGTTCGAGACTACTGAGGCCCAGAAAGAGGGCAGGACGTGGCCGGGTCCTGCGCGAGCGGGGCGCAGGATTCGGTATTAAAGTAAGCGGGGAAGAACAGATAAATAGATACGAGACTATACGTCCAAGACTTTCCGTCCGAGACTATCTGTCCGAGACTATCCGTGTCTGAGTGAAGGCTGGCTGCATTCCCTTGCTTGGCTTCAAGGGTAAGGTAGTCCCTTGGGAAAAGTCCAAGATAATCTACGAAGTTCTAAGTCGAAAGACTTTTTTCTGAACGGAAAAAGTGGCCTTTATTGGGTGAAGCGGTTAACTTATCCAAATGGCATATGGCCACCCACATAGGCTTGGCGGACGTCACTGAGATGCACGACGTGGACTGAGACCTGGTACGTTGTTACTCGAACCCAGGGAGTTTTATGGATTCCGAAGTAGTACAAAAAGCCGAGATAATTCTCTCAAATAAAAAGCTACTGGCAGAATTCGCCGACCTGAACAGAATGACCCCCGAGACAGCCACAACGCTGCTTGAGCGGCTTGTTCGCGAGCCTGTTGATTCCGAGCAGGCCGAGCGTGAAAGAGAGTCGGTACTCGCGTATTGCTACTCGAAGGTAGGCAAACTATTTGGGTTAGCAAAACCCAGGACCTGATTGCATGCCGGCGCTGCTGGCAGTCACGCTATGGGAGCGCCAACACGTCAAAGCCTTGCGTGGCTAAGCGAGTTGACGCCCCAACCCAGTGTCCTCATACCGTTTCCAGGTGCGGGGCCTCTGCAAAAGCTGCCTGCAGCTCGTCAACGAGAGTGTCGACCTGCTGCATTGCATCCGCTACCGATTCAGCCAGCAATTCCCCACCCACTTCCTGTCCTTCGATAGCGATATAGTGAAAGCGGGTGATCCCGATAAACTCCAGGGCGGTCGCCAGATTGGGTTCCAGGTGATTCATGTGCGCCATCTCCCCACCCGGGTTGAAGCCCACGCCGCCTCTGGCGGTGAGGATGACAGCATGTCTCGGTCGGTCCGCGAGCTTGGCGACATAAGGATCGAGTGGATTGCTTTCATCGACATCCACCGTCCGGCCCATGCGTACGACTTGATCAATCCAGGTCTTGAGCGCGGCGGGCATGCCGAAGTTATATAGCGGCGTGCCGATCACCAGAATATCCGCAGCAATCAACTCACCGGTTAATTCATCACTTTCGGCCAACACATCTGCCATCCAGGGCTCCTGTTTTTCCTCTGGCGTGAAGGCGGCTGCGATCCAGTCATGATCGATTATGGACGGTGGGTTTTGACCAATGTCGCGGTAGGTAAGGCTGTCTTGCGCACGGCGGGACTGCCACTGGCTGACGAAGCGGTGGCTGAGATTGCGGCTGTGGGAGCCGTGATTGTCCTTACCGGCAAAGCCGGGGCGGGCGCTGGCGTCTATGTGCAGAATATGTGGCATGGTGTGCCTCCTGTTTAGAGTTGAATTCATCTGTAATTAATCGCAAGCTCAGACTAGGCCGGCCCTCTATGGGCGACAAACGATCTTTTCTTTCAGCTACAGGTGAGAGGAATTCACTCATGACTCATCGCCGTTTACCTTCCCTTTCTGCGTTGCGGGCGTTTGAAGCCGCGGCTCGGCATGAGAGCGCCAAGCAGGCGGCGTTGGAACTGTCCGTCACAGCTACCGCTATCAGTCACCAGGTCCGCGGGCTCGAAGAGGCGCTAGGCGTTTCGCTATTTGTGCGCAAGCCCCGACAGCTGGAATTGACGGCTCAGGGGCGGGAGCTGCAAGAAGTGCTGGAGTCTGCGTTCGACAGCATCAGTACTGCAGTTGAGCGCCTAAGCGCAGTGCCCTGTCGTCAGGCGGTCACGCTCTCAACAACGCCAGCTGTTGCGGTGCGTTGGTTGTTGTCATGGGTTTGCTTGTTACGCGAGTCACATCCGGATATCGATTTGCGCATTCATGCGTCCCATGAGCCGGTCGCCCTGGACGGAGTAACGGCGGACCTGGCTATTCGCTATGGTGACGGTCGCTGGCCGGGTCTGGTGGCAGAAAAGCTGTTCGATAACACCTTTATCCCTACCTGCAGCCCGCATCTTGGGTTGCACGATGTAGCTCAGCTTGCCTCGCATTCGTTGATCCACTTTCGCAACGAGGGTGCAGTATCGTCGCCCATCGACTGGGCGGCGTGGCAGAAGCTGGCAAAGGTGCCTGGGCTGGACGTCAGTGCCGGATTGGTGTTTTCCGACGAGACTCATGCCGTATCCGCTGCCATTGGCGGCCAGGGTGTGGCGCTGATGAGTCGTCCGTTGATTGAGGATGAACTGCGAGAGGGGCGTCTGGTTCAGCCTTTTGGCCCGGCGTTTGAAGGTAAACCCTTCTATCTGGTGTACCCGGAAAGCCGCCGGAACGATCCGACGATTCTGGCTATTCGCGATTGGGTGATGTCGGTGCCGGGCGGGTTGTGTACGTTGTCGGGTTAAGCTGGTCATTGGCTATGGCCGTAATGGCGGCAATCTTGAAGCGCTTGCCGCCATCGCGTTTGGCCACGTACATGGCTTCATCCGCAAGTCGAACCAGCTCCAGTTCATCATCGGCGTGCTCTGGGTATATGGCGATACCCAGGCTGGGCGAGCTGATGACCGTTTTGTCGTTCAGGATGTACGGATTGCTCAGTGTGGCGATAATCTTGTCGGCCACCAGGGTGGCGTCTTCGCGTTTACCGATGTTGTCCAGCAAAACAGCGAACTCGTCGCCGCCCAACCGGCCAATGGTGTCGGACTCCCGCACACACTGCTTGAGGCGCTGGGCAACTTCCTGCAGCAACCGATCCCCGGTGGTGTGGCCGAAGGTGTCGTTGATCTGTTTGAAGTTATCCATGTCGAGATACAGCACTGCCAGCCGTAAGTCGTCACGTTGGGCTCTTTGCAGCGAGTTTTGCAGGCGGTCCAGAAACAGCGCCCGGTTGGGCAGCTCGGTCAGGTGATCGTAGCGCGCTAGAAACTCCAGGCGCGAGTGCGTGCGTTTGCGCTCTATAGCGGTGGCTACCTGGCTTGAGACGAATTGCAGCAGCTCCTTGTTCTGCTCGGTGTAACGCACCGCGCCGGAATAGCTCTGCAGCACCAGAGCGCCGATGATCTCCGTGCCCGCTTCCAGCGGTACTCCCAGCCAGTCCAAGGAATGCTTGCCTGCGACGCTGCCGATTTTCGCCAGGGTCTGCTCGGCGGTTTCAGGTGTGAGCAGCACAGCTTCACCGGTTCGGATGACCTCAGCACTAAGCGTGCCTGAATCCAGCCGCTGGGGCTGCGGCGGGCGGTCGAACTGGTCAACATAGTACGGGAAACTCAGTTCATCGATGGCCGGGTCGTATAGAGCCACGAAGAAATTCTCGGCCGGTAACAGGCGGCCAATAACTTCATGCACCTGAGCGTAGAGCGTCTGCAAATCACCAGCAGTGTGCGCCGCTTCGGATACGGTATACAGCGCAGCCTGCATCGCTTCGGCCCGCTTGCGCGCGGTTATATCCCGCGCCACGCCGACTCGCACCTGCTCTGCCTCAAGCCATTGAGCAGACCACATGATGTGCACGATGTGCCCATCTTTGTGAACGTATCGGTTTTCGTGATCATGGGAGGGTTCGCCGGAATTAATCCGCTCAACCAGCGCCCGGCTGGCATCGCGATCATCCGGATGAATAAATTCGAAGGCGGTGCGGCCAATCATTTCATCCGGCCGGTAACCGAAAACACGCTCACTGGCGGCGCTAACCGAGAGAAAGCGACCTTCAACATCCACAATGCATACTACGTCCAGGAGCAGATCCAGTAGTTTTTCGTGGGGCAGATAAGGGTGTGTGGTCATGCCAATTACTATACGGACACGTTGGCGCAGTTCGCTAGCGCGATAATGTTTCATTGTTCGTTACCGCGCAAATGCCGCACCAACCAAAACGCCGACACCCCAAATGTGTTAAGGTGCCCGTCCTGGCATATGAGTTATCAAGTATTTTCTCCTGCTTGACCAGTTCGAGCGCTTTCTTCCGGCGTATTCTCGAGATCTCGCGTTCCATCTCGGCGGCCTGCCCGCCACCGGCCGTCTGTTTCATCAAACAGATGCTGCCTTCATCACATAGCACCTTCGGTTAAATCCCATTGTGTGCGTCTTACTGCGGAGCCTGATGGCCGGCCTTTTACAGGCTGAGCTGCGCGCTTTTGCGTTTTTTATCGTGCGCCCGGGCCTCTCTCGCCTGGCGCACGATGCATCGCCTGTAAACAGGAGTCTTTATGACTTTAAGAATCGCCATTCTCGGCGCCGGCCCAAGCGGCCTGGCCCAACTACGTGCTTTCGAAGCAGCCCGCCGCGACGGTGCCGACATTCCTGAAATCGTTTGCTATGAAAAGCAAAGCGACTGGGGCGGCCTGTGGAATTACACCTGGCGCACCGGCCTCGACGCTTACGGCGAGCCGGTCCATGGCAGCATGTACCGTTACTTGTGGTCCAACGGCCCGAAGGAATGCCTCGAGTTCGCCGATTACAGTTTCGAAGAGCATTTCGGCCGGCCCATCCCGTCCTATCCGCCGCGCGCCGTGCTGCGCGACTACATCATGGGGCGCGTGGCCAAGAGTAATGTACGCCAGTACATTCGCTTCAATACCGCCGTGCACTGGGTAGACCAGGATCAAGCGACAGGCAAGTTCGCAGTCACCGTGCGCGATCTCAAACAGGATGAGCTGAGTACCGAAGAGTTCGATCATGTGATCGTCGCCACCGGGCACTTCTCCACGCCTAACGCGCCTTACTTTGAAGGGTTGGAGCAGTTTCCTGGCCGCGTACTGCATGCGCATGATTTCCGCGATGCGGTTGAATTCGAAGGCAAGGATCTGCTGCTGATCGGTAGTAGCTATTCCGCGGAAGACATCGGTACCCAGTGCCACAAATACGGGGCCAAATCGGTCACCTTCAGCTATCGCTCACAGCCCATGGGCTTTGATTGGCCGGAGTCCTTCGCCGAAGTGCCGCTGCTGACCGAGGTGATCGGCAAGACCGCCCATTTCAAGGACGGTACCAGCAAGGAGGTCGACGCGATCATTCTGTGCACCGGGTATCAGCACCATTTCCCGTTCCTGCCCAACGAGCTGACCCTGACCACGCACAACCGGCTGTACCCTGAAGGCCTGTACAAAGGCATCGTTTCCCTGGCCAGCCCACAGCTGATGTTCCTTGGCATGCAGGATCAGTACTACACCTTCAACATGTTCGACGCGCAGGCCTGGTACGCCCGCGATCTGATACTTGATCGCATCAAGCTGCCAGCGGCTGCGGCCATGGAAGCCGATTGCAACGAATGGGTTAGCCGTGAAGAGCAGGTTGCCAATCCCTTCGAGGCGATCGATTTCCAGGCGGCCTACATCCTCGATCTGCTTGAGCCTACCGACTATCCAGCGTTTGACGTGACCGGCGTGGCCGAGATCTTCAAGGAGTGGGAGCACCACAAGGAAGCGGACATACTCGGTTACCGCAACAAGAGCTATCGCTCGACACTGACCGGTACGCTGGCGCCCGTGCATCACACGCGCTGGATGGATGCGATGGACGATTCGCTGGAAGCCTTCCTTGCTGAAGAGCAAGCCCAGCCAGCCAAGGAAAGCGCATGAGTTTGTCCAGCTCTAACCAGCCAACCCTGAGCCAGGCGCGCTCGCGCTTCACCTCCAGCAGCATTCGTTGGGGCTTCATGTGGGCGTTATGGTGCGCCGTGCTCTGGGGCGCCTGGTATGTACCTGGCTCCGCAGTCTGGTTCGAAGCGCCGTATATCGACCTGAGCTACGACACCAACGCCGAATTCCTGCTCGCGGCGGCGGTGCTGACCACGTTCAACGCGATTGCCGTGCTGTTCTTCCTGTTCGTCTGGAACGGGGTATTGGGCAAGTGGGGTGAGTATCTGCGCACCATCCGGCAGATGCGTTACATCTCCAAGTGGTTCTTCATTGGCGCCATCTTTGGTGGGCCGATGGCGATCTTTGGCTCGTATCTGGCGATGGGCTATATCGGCGGGGCCTTTGCGGCCATTTCCGCATTGATGTACCCGATCATCGGCGCCACGCTGGCCAGACTCTGGTATCAGGAGAAGATCACCCGGCGTGCCGCGCTGGGTATCTTCATCATTCTGGCTGGCGGCGTGACGGTATATGCACCAGGTATTATCGGTGAGCTGACCGGTACTGGTGACGCGGGCTGGCTGGGCTACCTCGGTGGTGCCATGGCTGCGCTGGGCTGGGGGATCGAAGGTGCCATTGCTGGCCGTGGGCTTGATGTGGCTGACCCGGATGTGGGTATAACCGTGCGCTTTACTGCGGAAGTCCTCTACTGGGTGGTCCTGATTCTGCCTGCAATCTACCTGTTCACTGATCAACCGGTGGTGGATCTGGTGGTCGCGACCTTCAACTGGGCAGCTATCGGCTGGCTGACGCTGGCGGGCGTGACTTTCGCCTTCTGCTACGTCTCCTGGTACAAGTCATTCCCGTTGATCGGGGTAGGGCGTGGGCAAGCGATTGCCGCGCTGTATGGCTTGTTTGCAGTGATCTTCCTCGCCGCATTCACCCTGGATCTGCCCGCCTGGAACTTCCTGGCTGGCCTGGTGCTGTTCGTGACCGGCGGTTTCGTCATGTATACCGAGAATGACGAAGTGCTTGAAGTGGTACGCGCCGTCTCCACCGACAGCAAAACGACTACCGCTCACGCGGCCAACTCGTGATCACAGGAGCACCGCATGACTAAATTGCATATGAAAGGCCGCATCCTGCAACTGATCAATGCCGAGCAGGATGCCGGCATCTGGGACTGGCAAATCACCGACGCGGTGATGGCTGAATACAGCCTGAGCGGACCCTACTGGCGCGGTAACACCCGCGTCACCCTGACGGATTTGTTCTCCAGCGGCATTATCGAAAGCGTGGAAGAAAAACTCGACGATCAGGCCTATTTCGGCGCTGGCCGCGTGTTGTTCAAATTCCGCCTCAACGACTTTGGCCGGCAACGCATGCGTGATACCGCGCTGGTCTAACCGCAACCGTTACCCACTACAACCAAGGAGCTACCATGTCTGATTTCTGGGGTTTTCCGGGGGCTGATATGCTCGCCGTCGGCGTGATTATCGTGCTCAGTGGCCTGGCGCTGTACCAGGCCCGCACCTTCGTCACCAAGCTGTAAGCGTTAAACGCCCCGCCAGGGGCACGGCCAGGAACAGGGTTTGCCTTTTACCAGTCAAAGCCTGACCTGAGCCATTAACGTTAATCAAGGTGAAGCATGGCAAAGCACGTATCCGCCGCGGATATCGGCCTGGACCTGAGCCAGGGTAACGACCAAGCACTATTCAAATGGTTTATCGCCAGTTTTCTGTTCGGCAAGCGCATTCAGCAGAACATCGCCGTACAAACCTACCGCGTGATCATCGAACAACATCAGCGCGATACTCCGCGCAAACTCGGCAATTGCTCCCATCGAGAGTTGGTCAGGATGCTCGGCGAGGGCGGCTACGCTCGTTATGACGAATCCACAGCTACGCGCCTGCACAAACTCTGCGTCAAGCTGAATGACGAGTATCAGGGCAAAATGAGTGTTATTCACCAGCTCAGCGACAACCGTGCGGACCTGGAAAAACGCCTGAACGCATTTGAAGGCGTCGGTCCGAAAACCGTCGAGATCTTTATGCGTGAAGCTGGACCCGTTTGGTACTGAGCGCCAAACAACACTGTCGTCTCGCCGCACAGTACATAGCTACGCCGACTACCAGCACATGACTTCCCGCTCAAAAGCCGGATAATGGCGGCCAATTCGTTTCGCTCTTCATTCTGGTGCCCCCCATGGAAATCAAGGTCAACTTTCTCGACAACCTTCGACTTGAAGCCAAGTTCGATGACTTCACGGTGGTGGCTGATCAACCCATCCGCTACGAGGGTGATGGCTCGGCGCCGGGGCCGTTCGATTACTTCCTCGCCTCTTCGGCGCTGTGTGCGGCTTATTTCGTAAAGCTCTACTGCGACACGCGTGGTATCTCCACTGACAACATTCGCCTGTCGCAGAACAACATCGTTGATCCTGAGAACCGCTACAAGCAGGTTTTCAAGATCCAGGTCGAGCTGCCGGCTGATATTTCTGCCAAGGATCGTCAGGGTATTCTTCGCTCGATTGACCGCTGCACGGTGAAAAAGGCGGTGCAAACCGGTCCCGATTTCATTATCGAAGAGGTGGAAAATCTGGACGCCGACGCCCAGGCCTTACTGATGCCAATGGCAGCGGGCGAGGGTACTCGGGTTCTGGGCAAGGACCTGCCGCTGGAGCAAACCATCGCCAATATGTCCGGTATTCTTGCCGGCCTGGGCATGAAGATCGAGATAGCTTCCTGGCGCAATATCGTGCCCAACGTCTGGTCGCTGCATATCCGCGATGCGCAGTCTCCGATGTGCTTTACCAACGGCAAGGGCGCGACCAAGGAGGCGGCGTTGGCCTCGGCGCTGGGCGAGTTTATCGAGCGGCTGAACTGCAACTTCTTCTATAACGACCAGTTCTGGGGCGAAGAGATCGGCAACGCGCCCTTCGTGCATTACCCGAACGAGCGCTGGTTCAAGCCGGGCCGAAGAGGTGCTCTGCCGAAAGAGATCCTCGACGACTATTGTCTGGAGATCTACAACCCTGACGGCGAGTTGCGCGGCACGCACCTGATCGATACCAACTCCGGCAACACCGAGCGCGGTATCTGCGCGCTGCCCTATGTGCGCCACTCCGACGGCCAGGAGGTGTTTTTCCCCTCCAACCTGATCGAGAACCTGTTCCTTAGCAACGGCATGAGCGCCGGCAACACCCTGGCCGAGGCGCAGGTGCAGTGCCTGTCGGAAATCTTCGAACGTGCGGTCAAGCGCGAGATTCTCGAAGGCGAGCTGTGCCTGCCGGACGTGCCGCAAGCCGTACTGGCAAAATACCCTGGCATTCTCGCCGGCATCCAGGGGCTGGAAGATCAGGGCTTCCCGGTATTGGTCAAGGATGCCTCGCTGGGCGGCGAATTCCCGGTGATGTGCGTGACCCTGATGAATCCACGCACTGGTGGCGTGTTCGCTTCCTTCGGTGCGCATCCGAGCTTTGAAGTGGCGTTGGAACGCAGCCTGACGGAACTGTTACAGGGCCGCAGCTTCGAGGGTTTGAACGACTTGCCGCAGCCGACCTTTGAAAGCCAGGCCGTTACCGAGCCGAACAATTTCGTGGAGCACTTTATCGACTCCAGCGGCGTGGTCTCCTGGCGCTTTTTCAGCGCCAAGGCCGATTACGCATTCGTCGAGTGGGATTTTTCCGCCGAGGGCGAGCACGCCAATGTCGAGGAGGCCGCCACCCTGTTTGGCATCCTCGAAGAGTTGGGCAAGGAAGTCTACATGGCCGTCTACGACGACCTGGGTGCCACCGCCTGCCGCATTCTAGTACCAGGCTACTCAGAGGTGTACCCGGTCGACGACCTGATCTGGGACAACACCAACAAGGCACTGCTGTTCCGCGCGGACATCCTCAACCTGCACAGCCTCGACGACGAAAGCCTGCAAGCGCTGATCGAACGCCTGGACGAGAGCGAACTGGACGATTACACCGACATCAAGACCTTGATCGGCATCGAGTTTGACGACAACACCGCCTGGGGCCAACTGACGATACTGGAGCTGAAGCTGCTGGTTCACCTCGCCCTGCAGCAGTTTGAAGAAGCCAAGGAACTGGTCGAAGCCTTCCTGCAGTTCAATGACAACACCGTCGAGCGCGGGCTGTTCTATCAGGCGCTGAATGTGGTGCTGGAAGTGGAACTGGACGATGAGCTGGATCTGAACGATTACGAGCCTAACTTTCGTCGCATGTTTGGCGACGAGCGAATGGACGCTGTTATCGGCTCAATGGACGGCAGTGTGCGCTTCCATGGCCTGACACCGACCAGCATGAAGCTGGACGGTCTCGAAAGGCATCAGCGTTTGATCGAGAGCTACAAGAAGCTGCACATGGCGCGGGCCGCGGGGGCGTCGAAGGCCTAAAGCTTACCTTTCTTCCTTGTCCATCCACTTTGCCACCTTCGGCGCTTCGTAGGCTTCGACCTTGGCCATCAGCGACTCAACGTCCGGGGCGACGATCAGCATCTCCCGGTAGGCTTGCTTCATAAAGCCCTCGTTCATCGCGTGGTCAAGGAAGGCGATCAGTTTGTCGTAATAGCCGCCGGCGTTGAACAACGCACAGGGCTTCTGGTGATGGCCCAGCTGGGCCCAGGTCCAGACCTCAAACAGCTCCTCAAAGGTTCCTACGCCGCCGGGCAGAGCGATAAAGCCATCGGACAGATCGGCCATCATCGCCTTGCGCTCATGCATGGAACCCACTTCGCGCAGCTCGGTCAGCCCTGTGTGCGCCAGTTCCCGCTCGACCAGATGACGGGGGATGACGCCGATCACCTCGCCACCCGCAGCTATTGCTGCATCGGCCACGGCGCCCATCAAACCAACCTGCGCCCCGCCATATACCAGGGTGATGCCGGCCTTGGCCAGCGTGGTGCCCAACTGCTGAGCGGCGTCAAGATACAGGGACTGATTGCCCGAGCTGGAGCCACAGAAGACGCAAATTCTCAAAGGGGATCCTCAAGTATCGAAGGGTGTGAAATACCCAAAAGGGGGGTTGTCGATGAAGCCAGTGACGTTACCCTAAAGCGGCGTCTTTTGTCATGACGGAGAAATGAGACTGCCCCAATAGCATTGGCAGTCCTGTGTGAATTTGTGTCGGCCGACGTTGCCAATTCTTGGGCTGTCTATACTGCTCGAAGATAGCGGCCAGCGCATATTTGCTACAATCACTCCCGCTGCACGGGTAGCTTGTACGGCAGCGACAATGCAGACTTCTGCTTTGGGAGCGCAGGTGGACAGACAAGGAAGAACTACCTCGCAAGTCACCGCCAGATGTATCAGGTTCCTTTGCTTCTACGGAGCACTGAGCCTGGCAGGGTTGAACTGTGCTATTGGCCATGCTGCTCCGCAGGTGTTGACGATCGCCACCAGCGAACTCCCGCCCTACATCAGCAAGGACCCGCAGAATAGTTTTCTGACTGAATTACTACAGGAAATAGCCAAGGAAATGGGCGTTAGTATCGAGCTGCGTTTTATGCCCTGGCCACGGTGCGAGCTTGCTGTGGAATCTCTCCAGGCATGGGCGACGATGCCTTATGTGCCAACGCAGGAGCGCGAGGAAAAATTTCTGTTTTCACAGCCGCTGTATGCCAAGCGAACCGTACTATTTTATTACAGCAAGGTTGAGTCTGATATTCCAAAAAACTTCACTGATCTTGGCGAGCTCAGCCGATACAGGCTGGGAGGCGTGCGTGGCTACTATTACGAAAGTATATTTTCGGCGGCTGGACTGCCTCTTGCGCTTGCTTCAAGCGAAGAGCTGAATTTCAGAAAGATACATGCTGGCCGGGTCGACCTGGTTCCTGCCGTTGAAACAGTAGGCTGGGACATCATCCGCAGGACCTTTTCAGAGGAAGACCAAGCCTATTTCGGTACCCTCGATAGCACCCTGGATGTTGGCTACAACTATCTCATGACCTCGCGAAACTACCCTCAGACAGAGTTGTTACTTGAGCGCTTCAACCAGGCCTTGAATACGCTGCAGCTGAACGGCGTTTATCGCACAATAGCCGCCAAGTATGGCGTTTTGGCCGGCGATTAGTTAGTGACTAGACGCCTAGCACTCTGACCACATCCTGACCAGATTGTTATAGGTGCCTGTCAGAGCCACCAGCTCAGGCTGTGCTTCGCCGTGCTCTGTTCTTAGTTGGCGAAGGGAGTTGTCCATTTCATATAGCAGACGGCGCTTTTCCGTATCACGAATCAGGCTCTGCATGAACATGTAGCAACCCAGACGCTCACCGCGGGTGACCGGGCAGACTTCATGCAAGCTGCCGGAAGGGTAGGTAACCAGGCTTCCCGCGGGAAGCTTGATGGTTTGATCGCCAAAGGTATCCGAGATCTTCAGCTCGCCGCCGTCATACTCATCGGGATCGGAGAGAAACAGCGTGGCCGAGACATCGGTACGCAGATAGCTGCCGTCTGGTAACAGCCGCAAGGTGCTGTCGGTGTGCTTACCGTAGTGGCTGTCTTCCGGGGTATAACGATTGAAGTTCGGCGGGATGATTTTGAAAGGCAGCACCGCGCTCATGATGTCCGGCGTGCGGTTCAGCGCACGCATGACCACAATCCGCAAATCGTGCAGTACCTCCGATTGCTCGGAGAGCTGCAAATTTTTCTTCACCTGTTGGGCCTGTGGGCCGGCGCTGATGCCCCGGGCCCATTCGGCACCCAGCAACTGGCGACGCATGGTCGCCAGTTCCTCAGGGGTGATTACATTTTCAAAAGTGACAATCATCGTTTCACATTAGAAGTCGTAGCGAAGTGTCGCAATAGCATGGCGACCGGGGCCGGGAATGCCCTGTGCGCCACCCTCGGCCAATTGGGAAATATATTCCTTGTCAGCCAGGTTGAACATATTTAAACGCCCCTGCAACTGATCGGTGAAACGGTAAGAGGTAGATGCATGGAATACCGAGTAGCCATCAATCTCAACCTGGCGCCGACGCGCACCTGGCTCGGAGTTGACGTTGTTGACCTGGCTATCCACGTACTCCATGCCGCCACCGATGCTCCACCTTGGCGTCAGATCATAATCAGACCACAGGTTGAAGGTATGCCTTGGCGTACCACCGAGGCTTGAACCCACTTCCCATGGATTGTTGGAGCTGCGTACTTCTGATGTCATATAGGTGTAGCTGGTATAAAGGTCCCAGCCAGGTGCCAGGCTACCCATGGCGCCGACTTCATAACCCTCTACCCGCTGTTCGCCGTCCAGCACGTTAAGCAGATCGCCACCGCCTAGTGCCGGTGTACGCGCGTTGGTCTTGTCGGTACGGAACAATGCTGCACTCACCAGCAGATTGTTGGCGATAGTCCACTTGGTGCCTAGCTCGTAAGCAACAGTTTTTTCTGGGTCGGTATCAAAGGCATTCACGTCGACGATATCTTCACGGCCGCCCTGGGTTGCATCCCCGCCACCGGCAAGCTGTACCAGGCCGCGGTCAAAGGTGCCGGTAACATCAAATGCAGTGCCTACCGAGGCGTAGACAGTGCCGTTGGCGGTCGGCTTGAACACCAGCCCCAGATTACCGCTGAACTCCGAATCGGTACGCGAAATGGGACCCAGAGGTTCGGCGTAGCCTTTGTCTGTCGCGGTCATTTCTACCCGGTCCCAGCGCACGCCGGTGTGCAGATCCCATTGCGGAGACAAGGCCGCGACATTCAGAACGTAAAGACCTAACTGCTCGGATTCCAGACGGTGGCTGCTACCATCGTAATAGGCCTCAGGTCGTACGCGGCGTTCCGGATCGTACAAAGAGGTGCGCGGGCCACTCTGGTCAGGGCGGCGGTCGTTCTCGATATCCACGTAACCGAGTTCAGCACCCACCACTAGATCGTGGCTGATGTTGCCGGTATCAAAGGAGATAAGCAGATCGGTCTGGTTGAAGAAAGATCTGTCGGTCTGGTCGCGTGGTTTGAGGTCGCCTTGAACTTCGGCTTGAGAGAAATCTCCGCTGCCCCAGGCTGCCTCTGGAATCTTGATGCGTGGCGACGAGGTGATTGAATCATTCTCTACCTGGCTGACGCGAAACTGGTTGCGTAGACTCAGATTCTCATTGAGGTAGTGCGTCACCGCCAGGCCAAGCTGATTCACGTCGATTTTCTGGTAATCGTCTCTGTGGCCATAGTAGTTGCTGTAATCCAGCCCTGGGGGCACCTCGCCGGTGTAGTAACCATCGCTGGCGCGCTGTCCGCCTGGGGTGCGGCCATTGCTGCCGAGTTCGCCTGGATCGCCGCTGAAGCCTTCACGGTCAATCGGAATCCCCTGATCCGGGATGTTGTCCTGGCGGGTGTGGAGGAAATCCACTTCAACCTGAGTGTCGCCTTGCAAGCCCCAGATATAGGCGCCGTACAGGCCGTGACGATCCTGTTCAACGACATCGCGGCCGTGGCCGTCCTGGCCGTGATGCATGACGTTCAGGCGGAAGGCGCTGTTCTCGTCGATACGGCGATTGAAATCGCCGGTCAGGCGCGTGAGGCTATCGGTGCCTATCGACGTTTCGATCCGGTTGCGGTCCTCCAGCAGCGGCTTCTTGGTCACAAAGTTGATGGTGCCGCCGGCAGAGCCGCGGCCAGAAAACGCCGAGTTGGGGCCCTTGATCACCTCGATCTGGTCGACATAGAAGGGGTCGCGGAAATAGTTGCCCAGGTCGCGCGTGCCATTCACATTCAGGTCGTCGCGGGCGTTGAAGCCGCGTATCTTCAATTGGTCACCACCGGGCGGGTTGCCTTCACCGGCTTGCAGGCTGATGCCAGATACATTTCGCAGGGCGCTACGCAGCTCGGTAACGTTCTGATCTTCCAGCAATTCACTGGTCAATACGGTCACGATGCGCGGCGTGTCCTGAACACTGCGTGGAGTTTTAACCCCGTCCAATTGCGTACCGCGATAACCGGTTACAGTCACTGTCTCGAGTTCGGCTGCAGGCGCTTCACTGGTCTGCGCGTAAGCGGGAGCGCTGAGTGCCGTCAGCATACATACGCTGGCGGCCAGAGAGCTGCGGCTGAACGATGATCCTTTTGTAGCGCTGGTCAGAGCGTCCAGTGCTTCAGGGAGAGGCTTTTTATTGAAAGCGGGCATTGTCTGAGTCCTTTTTAATAACCCTACACGCCAAGTACTGTGCTCAAGCGCGTATTTAGAGTAATGGCAGATTTTAACTTTGTTGACGCGCTGGGTTGGTCCATATTGCCGCCGGGCCAGCATTCTCTGCGCTGTCAAAAGCGGAAGATATAAAGGTAATTGTCCAAGTGCAAACGTTTCTCGTTAGCAATATGTTTCCGTATTACACAACCTGCCTTCCCAGTTTCCTCAACGGGTAGCTCATTTTGAAGGATAAAAGGCAGGGCTGACGGGGTGGGCTTTCAAGTATTCCTACCCCGCTACGTCTGAGGCTAGAGCCACCTATACTGTGGTGATGGCGGGCTTGAGGAGCGGAGCTGACCCGCAACGGCAATGATCGAAAACAGAAACTGAGGAGGGCGAATGCAGAAGCTGAAGTGGTTTCGGGCCGCTTGCGCACTGCCCCTCGCCATTGGCCAGGCGGCCAACGCTTTGCCGACCGATCGAAACGAGGCCCCGCCTGTTGAGGTGGCGCCCGTTACGCAGGGCAGTTGGTACAAGCCGCCCGTATCGGCGACCTGGCAATGGCAATTGCTGGTAGATGACAATCACCCGCTGAACACGAACTATGTAGCGGATATCTACAATCTCGATCTGTTCAATACGCCCGCAGCCACCATCAGCGCGCTGCAGGCGCAAGATCGCAAGGTGATCTGTTACTTCTCGGCCGGCTCCTTCGAAAATTATCGCTCGGATCGTCACCAGTTCGACCGCAGCGAACTGGGTAATGGCCTGGAGGGTTGGCCCAAGGAACGCTGGCTGGACATCCGCTCGAACAACGTCCGCAGGATCATGACCGAGCGGTTGGACCTGGCAGCCGAGAAGGGCTGCGATGCGGTCGAACCGGATAACGTCCAGGGCTATCTTGAGCCCACAGGCTTTGACCTGAGCGCCGAAGACCAGCTCGCCTATAATCGGTTTATCGCCAATCAGGCGCGCCAGCGCGGCCTCGGGGTGGGTTTGAAGAACGATCTCGAGCAGGTGGAGGCGCTGGTGGATTACTATGATTTTTCGATCAACGAACAGTGTTTTCAATACAACGAGTGCGACCTGTTGTTGCCGTTTATCCAGGCCGGCAAACCGGTGTTGCATGCCGAATACCCGGAGGAAGATGGCGGCCTTTCCCTGAGTGACAGGTCCGTAGAGGGGCTTTGCAGTGCCGCCAACAAACTGCAGTTCAGTACCCTGGTTTTGCCGGTTGCCCTGGACGATAGCTTTCGGGTGACCTGCCAGAACCAGTGATTGTAGTAGCCGCCTGTTACCCGCAGGCCTTCATACAGGTGCATGCTGAACGCACCAATAGAGGAGGGCGAAACATGACCGCTAAGAAATTGCTGTTACTGGCCGGTGACTTCACCGAAGACTATGAAACCATGGTGCCGTTTCAGGCCCTGACCATGCTCGGCTATCAAGTTGACACGGTATGTCCGGAGAAAAAAGCCGGGGACACCGTACGCACCGCCATTCACGACTTTGAAGGTGATCAGACTTACACTGAGAAGCCCGGCCATAACTTTGCTTTGAACTACGATTTCGATCAGGTCAAAGTCGAAGACTATGTTGGTCTGGTGATTCCTGGTGGCCGCGCCCCGGAATATTTGCGTTTGAACGAACGGGTAATCGAAATCGTGCAGCAGTTCGATAAGGCGCAGAAGCCCATCGCCGCCGTATGTCATGGTGCGCAGATTCTGGCCGCAGCTGGCGTGTTAAAAGGTCGCGAGTGCAGTGCCTATCCGGCCTGCGGCCCCGATGTGAAGCTCGCTGGTGGTACTTATATGGATATCCCGGTGGATCAGGCCCACACTCAAGGTAACCTGGTCACCGCGCCCGCCTGGCCATCGCATCCCGCCTGGCTGGCCGCGTTTGTAAAACTGCTGGGCGCCCAGATAACGCTCTAGTTCGGATAAACAATCATCAGGGGTGGCCGCATGTGTGAGCTCTACGTCAAAGCCGATCCAATTCTGTACGAATCGCGTTCCCGCTCCCTGCGCATCCGCGGCGTGGTCACCACGCTGCGGCTGGAAAATCAGTTCTGGCAGATACTCCAGGAAATCGCCGAGGTCGATGGCATGACCACCAACCAGTTGATTACCAAGCTGTACGAGGAAATCATGGAACTACGCGGCGAAGTAGAGAACTTCGCCTCGTTTTTGCGGGTGAGCTGTACTCGCTATCTGGCTCAGCGCGAAGCGCGTCCGGTGCCCTTGTCGGTGGTGCGTGCCTCGGCGGGCTGACTATTGCGCCGGTACGTAGCGCCGCACAATTTGCTTATAGCTGCCATCGGCAACCAGTTGTTGTAACGCCTCTGCATAGTCCCGAACAAAGTCCGGATCGTTTGATTCCTTGCTGAACGCTACCTCTGCTGGCTCATGGGACACCACAACCTTAGTCGCTTTGATTTGTCTGCCCAGGCCGAGCTGACGGATCTCATAGGCGCCGGTATGTTCGTTGGCAATGACGCCGTCAATTCGCCCTCTGTCCAGCATGCGCCACAGGTTTTCGCGTTTGGCCAGGATCGTTACCCTCGCGGCAAATTCGGGGTCGTTCATGACTTCCTGAAAGTCAGATCCGTAATACACCCTGATCTGCGCGCCAAGTCGGAATTCAGTATCTCGCAGATCAATCAGGCGAGAGACGGGCCATTTTGCAAGCGCCCGTTCATGCATAAACAGAATGTTGTGCGAGGCAGGGATAACGGCGCCGGAGAAGTGCGCAAACTTTTCGCGCTCCGGTCGCCGAAAGGCGCTGGGTAGAATATCCAGCCGGCCCAGCTCCAGTTCCCTTAGCGCTCTTGCCCAGGGCAACTTGTGCAGGGTGGCCTTGCAGTCCAAATGCTCAAGCACTGCGCGGTTGAGCTCGACATCGATTCCCGCAATATCTCCATTAGGCATTTGCATGCTGAACGGTGGGTCATCGTCCCAGCGCACGCTTTTCTCGCATTCGGCTGCCGCCAGACTGGGCCAGCAAGCCAGCACAACAAGAACGAGTGCCAAGCAGCCGCCTGGTAACACAGGACGAGCTGCGACAGCGCCAATCAAGATCGTCATCCGTGCAGACCTCGTTTTGGTTTCAAGGAGCATAGCAGACCGGCGATCCCCGGCACCTCGCCCTCGCACCTGCAGATCAAGGTGTCAGAGGCACCTGGCGTTTATGCTCGGTCGCATCATAGCGCTCGATGATCTGACGAGCGATATCGTCGTCCACCGCCTTACCCAGCAGGAAAGCATCAATCTGCTCGTAGGTCAGACCATAGGCATCTTCATCCGGTCTGCCAGGCTTCAATTCTTCAAGGTCGGCGGTTGGCACTTTGCCGACCAGTGACGCAGGCGCACCCAGCTCCGCAGCAATGCGCCGTACCTGGCTCTTGGTCAGCCCGGTCAGTGGGGCGAGGTCACAGGCGCCGTCACCAAACTTGGTGAAAAAGCCCATCACCGCTTCGGCGGCATGGTCGGTACCCACCACCAGGCCATTGACGAAGTTGGCCAACGCATATTGCGTAACCATACGGGTACGCGCCTTGACGTTGCCTTTAACAAAATCACGCTTGCCCGCGTCAGCCTGTTCATCAGCAAAGTTCTCCATCAACGCGTCGACCGCACTTTGAATGTCGACGGTGCGCACCTGATCCGGGTTGATGAAATCCACCGCTGACTGGGCGTCGTGCTCATCATGCTGCACGTCATAGGGCAGGCGCATGGCATAGAAGGTAGCGTTGTAGCCGCCCTGGCGAAGCGATTCGACGGCAATTTGGCAAAGCTTGCCACAGGTAGTCGAGTCCACACCGCCGCTGATCCCGAGCACCAGCGCTTTAGTCCCGGAGCGTTGTACGGTGTCTTTAATGAAATCGATACGTCGCTCAAGCTCCATCTTGAGTTCAACGTCGTTCTCAAGCTTGGAATTCACCTGCAAAGCGCTGCGAATTTCAGCGCCACGGCTTGACGCAGTGTTCATGCTTGTCTCCTTGGTATTCGACACGAAAAGAATCAATGACCTGATAGTTCGACACCATAAACGAGGTTAGTGCCGACACCAAGAGTCAGTTCGTTATCTGGCATGTCAGAACCTTACACAGGGCTAGCATTGTCGCTACAAATGCTCACTTCACAAACCAAGCTGCGAAAGCTCTGGATGATCATCCGGGCGGCGGCCCAGTGGCCAGCGGAATTTGCGTTCGGACTCCTCAATGGGTAGATCATTGATGCAGGCGAAGCGATGGGCCATCAAGCCGTTCTCGGCAAACTCCCAGTTCTCGTTGCCGTAGGAGCGGAACCAGTTGCCGGAATCGTCGTGCCATTCATAGGCATAGCGCACAGCAATACGGTTATCGGTGAAGGCCCATAGCTCCTTGATCAGGCGATACTCGAGCTCCTTGTTCCACTTACGCTCGAGAAAAGCCTGCGCTTCGGCGCGGTTCTTCGCAAACTCCGCGCGGTTGCGCCATTGGGTATCTGGTGTATAGGCCAGCGCCACTTTTGCCGCGTCCCGGCTGTTCCAGCCATCTTCAGCCAACCGGACTTTTAACAGGGCAGACTCGCGGGTAAAAGGCGGAACAGGTTGGCGAATTTCAGGGGTAGACATGGCACAGCACCTCTCTACAGATCAAGAACCAAGGGTTGAATACCGTCCGCATGTTCCGCCGGTACCGCGCAGCAGATCAGCACGCTGCCGTCCTCCGGCATTTCCGCTGGCGGATTGGGGTAGTGAACGTCGCCGCTGACAATGCGTGTTTTGCAGGTGCCACAGGAACCGCCGCGGCAACTGAAGTCGGGGCTCAGGCCGCGGCTTTCTGCCAGCTCTAGCAAGCTACCGCTGTCTGGGGTCCAGCGGGCTTCTTTTGCCGATGACTCGAAATACACCGGCACCGGCGCGCTGGCGGCGGGTAGTTGGGCCAGTGGTGCGGAGGTTTCAGCCGCCAAGCGTCGTAAGGTCGAAGGCCCGAATGCCTCGGCGTGAATGCGTTCATCCGCAATGTTCAGCGCACGTAGCGCGTCGTACATATCCTGAATAAATCCGCCGGGCCCGCAGAGGTAATAATCGTAATCATCCAGCGGCAGCCGAGTCTTTACTTGAGCGAAGTCCAGGCGGCCGGTTATATCAAAGTCGCGGCCAGCGATAGCTTCAGCGCCTGGATTGCTTAAGGCGCGGTGAATATGCAGTTGCTGCGGATCGCGCTGCTGCAAATCCCCGAGCTCTGCCTGGAATGGCAGGTCCTCCAGCGTTCTGGCGCTCTGGAACAGATGCACATGGCGTTGCCGCTGATGCTGTTGATTCTGCGCTGCCAGCTCCCTGAACATGGAAAGCAGGGGCGTGATGCCTACCCCGGCAGCGATCAATACCACCGGCCGTTCGGTTTCCTCTTTCAACGTGAAGCTGCCCATTGGCGGGCGCACCTCCAACAGGTCGCCCACTTGCATAGTGTTGTGCAGGTGATAAGACGCCGGCCCCTGCGCCTTGACGCTGATACGGATGTGCCCGTCAGAAGGGGCGCTGGAAACGCTGTAGGTTCTGATCAGCGCGGGCTCATCGGCATTGGGCTGCAGGCGCACCGGCACATGTTGCCCAGGGGTAAAAGCAACGTGCGCAATGTCCAGCGGCTGGATAACAAACGAGCGGATGTCCTTGCTCTCTTGCTGCACCTGCATCACCCGCCATTGCTGCCACTGCTGGCGCTTTTCTTTCTGCAGCAGCTTCTCATCTGCTTTAGCCCAGGTACCTGTAGCCAGGCTGGTGGGTGCGTAGTCTTGAAACTCCCAGCGCAGCGCGACGGCGGCAGGTCGCAACACCGCCTGAGTCACATCCAGCGTCCAGAGCCGCTCGGCGCCTTCAAACGCGTTAACCAGTGGGCCATCCAGAATCAACTCAGTGCGCCCGGTAAGCTGCAAGATGTCGCCATTGGCGAAATCAACAAACAGCAGGCCGGCGACAGGGTTGGCGTGCAGATTGCCCAAGGTGTTGAAGAACAGATTGCCCGCGTAATCGGGAATGGTCAGCCGGTTGCCCTCGACTTTGACAAAGCCCGCGCGGCCACCCCGGTGGGAAACATCCACAGAGCGGTGGTGTGGGTCGTGATCGAAGTAGCTGGCGATAAAAAAGGTGTCCGCGGCGCGGATAATTGCGGCAGCCCGCGCAGTCAGCTCAGTAAATTCCTGCCGCGGCGGGCGGTCGGCTGGCATCTGAACGTGTTGATAGGAGCGCGTTTGAATGTACTTGGGGCAGTTGCCATAAGAGTGCTCGACCGCCACGGCAATGCCATCCGCAGATACCTGCTGGATCACACCGTTGATGCGATTACGCCGACGCGTATGCAGCTCGATGCCGAGCAGCCCGATACTCTTGCCGGGTTGCAAGCCGGCAGCGGCCGGATCCTGGCTGTCTGGCTGCGTACCCAGTAGCAACTGCTGCGGGTCGGGCGAGGTAACGAAGCCTTCCGGCCCCTCCAGCAGAGTGGCCCAGGGCCGCTGCTGCGCATCCACCGCACCGACGATCATAAAGGGTAACTGCTGGTAGAAATCACGGTGCTGGTCGGGCATGTGGTCGCGAATCACCTTTTGCCCAAGCACCTCCATCCGCTCGGACACGCCGTGCAGTTCCTGAAGTACTTTTTCCCCGGCATGCCAGGGAGAGCGGCGGTGCTTGGGCAGGTGATCCATGGTGCGTCCTCCTCGCGTGGCTCGGCTTAGTTGGCCTGCAGACCTACAGCGGTTCGCGCCATGGGTACGAAGTCGGGCAGTGCTTCAACCCGTTGCAGCCAGGCGCGCACGTTCGGGTAGTCCTCCAGCGACACATTGCCTTCCGGGGCATGGGCGATATAGGCGTAGTTGGCCACATCGGCGATGGTGGCTGTATCGCCTGTCAGGAACGGCGAATTGGCCAACTCGCTGTTCATCACTTTGAGCAGCACGTGGGAGCGGGTGATAGCCTCGGCGGCATTCAATTGAGCGCCGAATACGGTGACCAGGCGCGCAGAGGCCGGGCCGTAGGCAACCGGGCCGGCCGCCACCGAGAGCCAGCGCTGGATGCGCGCCGCCGCGACAGGCTCGTCAGACATCCAACTGCCGCCGCCGTCGTACTTCTTCACCAGGTACACCAGAATGGCATTGGAGTCGCTGAGAATGGTGCCGTTGTCATCGATAACCGGCACTTGCCCAAAAGGGTTAATGGCGAGGAATTCAGGTTTTTTGTGCGCCCCATTGGCCATGTCGAGATCCACCGGTTCCATGGGCAGCTTCAGCAATGAAAGCATCAACTGGACGCGATGGGCGTGGCCGGACAGGGGGTGGCGATAGAGTTTGATAGCTGGTTGAGACATGATCGTGGCTCCGCATCTGGTTAAGGAGGTCAGCGCAGATCAAACCGGCTTGGGCTACTTGCGCTGGGAAGTACATGCTGCACCCACTCGCGGCTGAGCAGAATCACCATGCAGAGCAATGCATAATTTCGTTTTCTGAAAGAGTGGGGCAGGGTGTTGGCGTTTCAGCCGTGTAGCGTTAGCTTAGAAAGGCGGGGTGCGCGCGCAGCCTGGGCGTGGCAAAGTCGATAAAAGTACGCACTCGCGCCGCCGCCCGGCGACCATCACGGTAGATCAACTGTGCTGGTATGCCCTGGATCGCAAAGCTGCCCAGTACCGGCTCCAGCAAACCGCTCTGCAGCTCATCATGCGCCTCATAACTCATACAGCGAATCAGCCCCAGCCCCAGGGTTGCGGCTTTAATGGCGGCGCGCTGGGTGGTGCAGGTCAGCACCGGCGCCGGTTTCACCACACGCGTGGAGCGCTCTGAACAAAAGCGCCACTCACTTTCCTCGCCAGAGGCGGTGGTCAGCACGCTGCGATGGGCTTTAAGGTCCTCGAGCGTCTGCGGGCGCCCCCACTTAGCCAGGTAAGCGGGTGAGCCGCAGACGATCGGCTGCACCGTCCCCACCGCCATGGCGAACTCCGAGGAGTCCGGCAAATGGCCCACCACCAGCGCAACATCAATATTGTCCTCAAGCAGTTTTGGCAGACCTTCGCTGGCGCGGGTGTGCAAGTACACGTCGGGAAACGCTGCAAGATAGTCGAGGGCGATGGGCGTCAAGATCTGCTGATCCATCAGCATCGGCAGTGCCACGTTCAATTGCCCGGCTGGGCGCGCATGCAGGCCGGCGGCGGAGCGTTCGGCAGCGGCCGTATGCTCTAGTATCTGCTCGCAACTGGCAGCAAACAGCTCGCCCGCAGGGCTAAGTTCGACGCCGCGCGGGCCGCGCAGCAGCAGGGTGTTGTTCAGGCGTGCTTCCAATTCAGCGATGCTGCGCATAACGGTCACGGTCGAGAGCTCTAGCTGGCGCGCTGCCGCGGCAAGGCTCCCGGCTTGCGCCACGGCTTCGAACACCTGCATCTGACGGTAATGGCTCATACGCTAGAGTCTCCCAGCCCTCTGCAGCGCCGGCTCCTGCAAAAACCGTTCGGCACAAAAGTCGACAAAAGTACGTACTTTAGCCGGAACCCGCCCGCCACCCTGATAGAGAATGTGCACCGGCAACGCCGCTGCTTCATAGGTATCGAGAATAATCTCCAGCTCGCCCTTGGCTACCAGCTCGGCCACCTGATAAGACAAAACCCGTGTCAGCCCCCACCCCAAGCGCGCCGCATTGATCGCCGCCCGGTTGGAACTCACCAACAAACGCGGCTTGGGGTGCAGGGAAGTGGTGCCGGTTGGCAGGTTGAACTGCCAGTCGGTGAGAAGGCTGCTGGCAGAGGACATCACAATAGGCGCAGTCAATACGTCCTTAGGTGCTTTCGGCCGACCAAATTCCTCGAGAAAGGCCGGGGCAGCGCAAATCACCGGGCGGATATGCCCGACCTTGATCGCCTGCAGGCCGGTGTCTGGCAAGTGACCGATGCGTATGGCCACATCCACGCCCTCGTCGACCATGTTTACCAGTCGATCCACCAGCAGGGCGTTGATAGCCACCTGCGGATGCGCAGCCAGGTACTCGGTAATCTGCGGAATCAGATACAGCTCGCCGAACATCACCGGCGCCGTCACCGTGAGATTACCCCGGGCTCGGATGCTGCTGCCGGTGGCCAGCTCTTCGGCTTCGTCCAACTCCAGCAGGATGCGCTTGCAGTCTTCCACATAGCGCCGCCCGGCTTCGGTCAGGCGCAAGGTGCGCGTGCTGCGTGCGAGCAGCACCGTACCCAGGCGTTTCTCCAGGCCGGCAATCACGCGCGTCACGCTCGGCGGCGACATGCCCATCAGCTTGGCACCCCCGGCAAAGCTTTTCGCCTCCGCCACGGCCAGCAGTACTTTCATTTCCTGAAACCTGTCCACAGTTACCGCCTTGCCTGGAACCTGATTGGTAGCACACAGCGTAGCGGCGTTGGATAGGGATGCGCTACTTGTCCCGGTGGTTTGGCTGAACTAACGAGCGATATAGGTTGCTGCTGACGATCACTTGAGGCGAGCTCAAGTGGGACGTGTGCGCGCCCCCCGCTTACTGATCCACAGCGCTAGAATGATCAGGCTGCCGCCGATCGAAAGCGGCAGTAGAGCGGTGTCAGTGCGCCAGACCACCAGATTGAGCAGCAAACCCACTGGTACGGACAGATTGTTCATCACCGCGAGTGTGCCGGCGGATACCAGGGTTGCGCCCTTGTTCCAGCAGAACTGTCCGACCGCCGTGGCAAGCACCCCCATCCATAGCAGCACGCCCCATTGCGTAGACGTGGTTGGTAACTGCTCGGGATCGCCGAACAGCAGCCACGCAGGCAACACCACCAGCAGCGCGCCGAGGAAGAAGTAACCGAAGCGTCGATATAGCGGGATCTCCGACGGAAAGTGCTGGGTCAGGTGCTTGTAACCGATCTGCCCGCTTGCGAAGGTGAAGTTGGCCAGTTGCATCAATAGAAAGCCGCCAAGAAAACCAGCAGAAATCCCGTCGAATCGTATGACCCCCGCGCCCAGCACGGCAACCCCCGCGGCCACAAGTGCCCAGGGATTGAATCGCCGCCGCAGCGCATCGTCAATCAGCGTCACGTGCAGCGGCGTCAGCACCGTGAACAGCAGCACTTCCGCCACGCTCAGCAGATTGAAGCTCAGGTACAGGCAAATGTACGTCACGCCAAATTGCAACGACCCCACCAGCGTGACCCCGCCGATAAATCGGGGATCGACGCCGCGCCAGCGTGTCAGCGGCAGAAACACCAGGCCGGCCAGCAGAACGCGGGTCAGCACTGAAAAGTAGGGATCCACCTGTCCGGCCAGATGGGCACCGATCAGATTGAAGGACACGGCCCAGAGCACCGTGACGAAGAGCAGATAGGTCATGTCGCCTCCATTACAGGAGCGCAACCATAACGGCTCGCCGGCAAATCGGCCACGCGCGTTGTGTAGCTTTTTTTGAAAATGGGCGCAGGCCTCATGTTCGCCGCGTCTGCGCAACCAGGTGTGCGTTGGCTATGCTATGGTGCCTTTTGTTGCAGATTATCTATCAAAAACAGCGAGATAAAGTAGATGCCCTATACCTTCGAGCACCTCAAACAACACTGTCAGCATGAATGGGATGCCTATATTCAGCATGATTTTGTTATTCAATTGGGCGAGGGCAGGCTGGCGCCGGAGTCGTTCCGTCACTATCTCAAGCAGGACTATCTGTTTCTAATCCAGTTTGCCCGCGCCTTTGCTCTGGCGGCATACAAGAGCACCACGCTGGACGATCTGCGGCACGCCAAGGCAGGGCTTTCGGCGATCGTCGATCTGGAACTGGGCCTGCACATTCAGTACTGCGAGGAGTGGGGCATCAGTGAGCAGGAATTGCAGGCCTTGCCGGAAGCGCGCGCAACACTGGCATACACCCGCTATGTGCTCGACACTGGCAACCGCGGAGACCTGCTCGACCTGCACGTGGCGTTGGCACCCTGCCTGGTCGGTTACGGTGAAATCGCCAACTGGCTCAACACCCGGGCGCAAACGCTGCGCGGTGAGCAGAATCCCTATGATGCCTGGATTGGGATGTACGAGAGCGCCGAGTTTCAGGTGGCGATGCATGCCGAGATCGACTGGCTGAACCGGGAACTGGCAGACGTAACCCCTAGACGCTTCGAGCGCCTGGCGCGGATCTTCAGCGACGCCACCCGGCTGGAAATTGATTTCTGGGCCATGGGGCTGGAGCTTCGCCAGTAGCGATAGGTTGCATGGAGGGGGTCATGGAAAAGGAGGAGGAAGATTACGAAGTGCTCAGGGCAGGTAAGCGTCCTGAGTATGAACAAACTGATCAAATTCGGCCGAATTGTATATCGCCAAACAGGCATGAAAGGCGCTGTTGCCGTTGCCGGACTTCATAGGTGAGCCATCAGCGGCGTAGCGATTTAGAACGAAATTGCGCGTATCCAGATAGGGGTCGTGCAGGATGTCCATCGTGTCTTCATCCTGCAGGATCTGATGCGCGCCTTTTCCCATGAAATGGTAGGCGCGGCTGGCGCTGGCCAGATCCTCACGCAGAACAGACTGCTCTTCGGGCAGGGCCTCCAGCAGGCAGCGGGTAAGGCCATAGTTTTTCAGAGACTGCCGGGCATCTTCGGTAGCGGTGTCAGCCAAGTTGGTCGCACAGCCGCTCATCAGAAGTGTGGCCAATAGCAAGGCTTTCATTATTTGAGTTCCCAATAGAGGATGCGCACGGGTGAAACGCCGGGGTTGCGGTAGGCGCTGCCGTTAGGGTTCTGGTAATCGGAGCCGTCGCCGGTAAAGCTTCCATCCCAGAGCGTTACATGACCCGTAGCATCGCCCCAGCCCTGCACCTCTACCACGATCAGTCCCTTGAGCCCGTTTAGCGTGGCTGACTGGTCGGGGGTTAGGGTTTTATCCGGCGTTCCCCAATTGTGCCTGACAAAATCGACTACACCCGTGACCCGCAATATGTAGGGCAAGCCGTCGCCGCCACGTACACGGTAGATGTTGGTGCGAGGCGTAATGGTCCCCGTGGGCACCTGATAACCACCGTAATTGAAAGCCCTACTCTTACGTAGCGCACAAGCATTAGTGTAATCATTCGGGTTGCTGCGACGTAGCTCGGCAACATTATCACCCACCAGATCGTAGACCGCCTGGAAGTCCATTTTCCCAACCTCAGCATAGGCATTCCACAGATCCTCAAAGCGAGGTCTTTTGACCTCGACGCTGGTTGAGGTATTGCCGGCGGAGGCAGTCAAGGTGTTTGTCATTCAGATGTCTCCTTGCAGGGGTACGGACCTTGAAGTAAAGACCCCCGGTATGAATACCGAGCCGTCTTCGCTTACGCGTCCACTGACGGATGTGTCAGTAATTCCTGCAACGGTAATCTCTATCAGATCACCCGGCGAATAGCCGGAGGTATCAGCGTGTAGATTCAAATCAGTGTAGAACCGAGAGCTATCAGCAAGCGGAGTTTTTCCCTCCCCATAAAAGAAGTACAAACGATCGACCGACTTGTCAGCTGGCTTAACGCCGCCGCCAAGGTTGGGAGCAGAAAAAGGGGAGCCTGAGTGAATGTTACTGAGGCTAATGCTGCCCTGTGCCAGTAACGTATTGGACCCCGGCGGACAACCGCAGGCCACATAGTCGCCAGTCCGAGCCGCCGGTCCTGCGGGTAGCTGTACCGTTCTACCGCCGACTGCGATGATTTCACCAATGCCTTTCTTGCATGCTGGGCAGGTGGCTTTATGACCCACTAAACTGGCGACCAGGCCGTCAAATACGACGCCCTCATTACCTTCGATTACTTCCCCGCCAGTGGAGGTCTTTGACCCTATACCAATTCCAAGCATGACGTCTGACTCCCCCTGTTTACATTTCTCGACCTGATAACGCGTGGCAAAGGAGCTTAATTGCTAATGCGGATACGTCAATTCCAGGCTGGTAGCTTTGCTGGGCAGGTCACAGATTCTAATTGCCAAAGGCGCAGGGGTGTATGCCAGTTGCCGAGCTTGTAAGATGGCATAGCTAAAATGCGTCCTGGAATGGTCAATTCGAGAGGCCGGAAGATCAAATGGACTTCATCTTCGATTTTTTAATAAACGCATTAGCTCACCGTATCGGCGTTTGCGTGCTGGGTGTTCTAAATGGCGGCAGCTTCAAAGGGGAGAGCGGTTATGCCTGGGGTTGTGCTGTAGTGGTGGGCTGTGTAGTACTCCTCACGCCCATAGCCGCTATTATCGGCTGGCTCATTTTCGCCAATAGCAGATAAAGTTTTTCTTCCGCCTCGTCCCCGTGCGGCCACCGTTCCTCGATGTGTTCATACGCAAATTCAAGCGGTGCTTTAGGTTGAACTCCCCCCTAGTTGTCCTGACAAAAATTAAGAGCCTGTGGCAATTACATATTCCTCATGACGCCAGGCATCCATTTGATATTGGAAATGGGGCATACAAGCAGGAGGACAAGCTATGAACAAACATCGTTATAAACCACTTCAAGCACAGACCATGGTCATCACCGGTGCCACTTCAGGTATTGGACTGGCTACCGCCCAGCGGGCCGCACGCTATGGCGCCAGATTGGTTCTGGCTGCACGCAACGAGGATGAACTGAAAAATCTCTGTTTTGAAATCAGCCAATCTGGCGGCAAGGCCGCATACGTGGTGGCCGACGTAGGAGAAGAGCAGGACGTTCAGAAGATCGCCGACAAGGCTGTCGAGGAATTCGGTGGCTTCGATACCTGGGTAAACAATGCAGGTGTTGTGGTGTTCTCCGAGCTGCAAGATCTACCAATCGAAGACCATCAGCAGATATTTCAGACCAATTACTGGGGCGTGGTTTACGGGTCACGGATTGCCCAGAAGCATTTCAAGACGCGTGATAACGGTGGATCCATCATCAATATCGCCTCCATCAACGCAGAGATGCCCGTCCCGATACTGGGCGCCTATTCAGCCAGTAAAGCTGCGGTAAAAGCCTATTCTGACGTGTTGCGCATGGAGTTGTTGCATGAGAAGGCACCGGTGAAGGTCACCGTCGTCATGCCTTCCGGCATTGCCACGCCGATTTCTGACCATGGCCGCAGCTACATGGAAGACCGCGGCAAGATAATGCCCCCGCTCTACGACCCCGAGCTGGTCGCCGAGGCCATACTCACCGCTGCGCAAAAGTATGTGCGTCAGATCACTGTCGGTGAAACCGGGCGGATCTCGATGTTAGCGTGGGATCTGGTTCCTTCGGTGATGGACAGGGTCATCAGCTGGGCGCTGCCTAGAGTGCAATCGAGCGGCAAACCAAAGTCGCCTACCGATAATCTGTACTCGGCAGACGAGGACGGCGCTGTCTATCTCAATCAGCGCCGTCAAGGCCTGATGCTGAGCCCTTACACCCAGGCGCGGCTGCATCCAAAGGCGGCCCTGGGCGTTGCAACAACAGCTGTGGCGGTAGGCCTGGTGGCGTTCAAGCTCATCAAAGGTCGCTAGGGTTAAAGGATGCCTAGCGCTAGATCCACAAAGCCCGGAAGGGTGTCCGCGTTAGCCGCGCGGGCATTCTGGGTCCTGGCCACGCCAGCTGCGCTGATTTACTGAACCTCAACCAACCGACGCAGTCGTTATTTAAGAGCACGTTGTTTTATTTTTTCGCTCGCTGCCAGTTACCCACGAGGATATTTGCATGCCAAACCGAGACGCTAACGCCCCACACGATCCCAAGCCCAAGACAGACCAGGAACAAACAGACAAAGAGAACAAAAAGCGTAAAGAGCATGACGACGATCTGCTGGATGAAACCCTGGACGAGTCATTTCCGGCGAGCGATCCACCGGCTAATTACTGACAGTGACAACAGCCTGGCTTCTTTGATGGTCATGCCAGCCGAGCTGTCGGCTGGTTGCTGCTTTGCCAAATCAAATCCCCGCCCTTTATCCCCCCTGTTTATTTTTGAAGGTTGACTGAATAATACGTCAAACCGCAGTCGGTAAGGCCGACATACTCCACAACACAAGGAAGTCCACCATGATCCAGCTCACCCCACTGAAAAAATACCTGTTCATCTTCGCCGGCGCCAATTTGTGCCTGATGGTGATCGCTGCGGTGGTGTTTGCCCTGCTGGACCTGGAAGGCAATGCCGGGGTCAATATGGGTATATTGATAGGCTCGGCGATGGCGGCCGGGCATTACTTTCTCAAGGACCATCAGCGCCTGCCCACCGCCGCCGAGAAGCGCTGGCTGGTTTTCATGTCGTTCCTGGCATCCGTGCTGGTCTCGCTGCTATTCGTCCTGGCCATCGTGGCGATGCAGCCAGAAAGCGTCGCGGTGATGCGGATTATGCTGCAAGAGAACGCAGTCGTTTTCCTGATCGTCATGCTGGTGGTTTCGCTGGTCTATCTACTGGTGCTCTGGCTGGGCTACGGCTTTATGCTCGACAAGCAATTCAAAGCGATGCAAAAGAAAGCGGCATCCGGCCGGCCGTGATGTTCATCTGACCCAACTGCGTCGCAACCGCCACCGCATCGTCGCAATCAAGTCCTTAACTTTCCCACCGTTCATCACGACGGGTAATACATGCAGCCAATAGCTCTTCCAACGAGGTCTGCAATTGCTGCATAAACACGTTGCTGTCTTCACCCGGCAGCAACGCTTCACCAATCACTACATCACAGTTGAACGGCACCAGCATGGACTCACCTTTTGGCAGGGCGCGGCCCAGGCCGTGCATGGCGATGGGAGTTACTGTGGTGCCGGGGTGGGCGCGGGCGAGGTGGTAGATGCCCTTGCGCAGCGGTTGCAATTGTTCGGCTTCGCCGCGGCTGCCTTCCGGGAATAGCAGCAGTATCTCGTCATTGGCCAGCGCCTGTTGGCACTGCTCAAATACCTTTTCCTTGTCGACCTGGCTTTGCCGGTCTAGCGGGATGATGCCGATCACGTTGAGCGACAGCCAACTGGTAAAACGGTTGCGCAGAAAGTAATCGGCGGCAGCTACGGGGCGCACGCGGTGCAGCTGGCTGAGCGGGTAGAGCGCCATCAGCACCAGGGTATCGAGGTGGCTGTTGTGATTGGCCGCCAGGATTGCCGGACCGCGCGCGGGCAGGCGCTGCGCGGAATAAATGTTGAGCCCCAGCAGCAGGTACACCAACGGTTTGACGATCAGTAGGAAAAACAGCCGCTTGGGCAGACGTTGAATGAACGACATGGTGGCCTCAGTAGCTGGTGTAGAAAAGAAAGTGGAAGAACAGCGGTGCGGTGTACATCAGGCTGTCAATGCGGTCGAGAATACCGCCATGACCGGGAATCAGCTGGCTGGTGTCCTTGATGCGCAGGTCACGCTTGACGGCAGAGATGGTCAGATCGCCGACAAAACCAGCGCAGCCGATGAGCAGACCCGCTGCCAGGCCCTGCCAGAAACTCATTGGCGTCAGCCAAGGGGCCAGCAGGCCACCCAGCAGAGTGGTGGTGGCTACGCCACCGAGAAAACCAGCCCAGGTTTTGTTGGGGCTGATGGTGGGCACTATCTTGCGCTCACCAAACTTTTTACCCCAGATGTACTGCGCCACGTCGTTGAATTGGGTGAGGAATACCAGATACAGCACCAGGCCCACGCCGCCACCGGAGGCGTTTTGATCCGCCGGCAACATCAGCAGGTAGGCCACGTGGCTGATGGCAAACACCGTGGTCATGATTGCCCATTGATATGAGCCAACCGCACGGATAAAGCCTTTGGTTTCGCCCAGGATCAACAAGCCGAAGGGGATCAGCAGGAACAGGTAGACCGGAATAAAAACGATAAACATGCCGTACCAGTCTTTGGCAATCCAGTAATACTGCAGCGGCACCATCAGATAGAGCGCGAGAATCAGACGGCGGTCACTGATGCGTACAGGCAGTATCGAAAAGATTTCCCGCAGCGCGATAAAACTCAAAATCGCGAAGAAGATTAGCGAGGCTGTTTGGCCAATCATCAGCGCAGTAAAAACCACCGCGACCATGATCCACCAGGAGTTGATGCGCTGCTTGAGTTCCAGATGTGCTTCCGGGCTTAAACGAGAGCGTAGGCGCCATTGGGTGATGGAGGCCACCACCAGCATTGCCAGAACTACCAGCATGGCCACAAGCGCATTGGGGGTGAGATCAAGCATAAAGGGCAAGCCGATATCCATGTCAGTTGGCTCCACGTTGTTGCAGGAGCATGTAGGCGTTCATCAAGCGACGCAATGCGGTTATCGCGCTGCCCACCACCAGCAGGATCAGGCTGATCCAAAGCGCCATGCCGTAGTGCCCCCAGAAGATCTCCAGTGCAGATATCACGGCAGCGACTGTAATCAGCGCCATACGTTGCTGCTTGGCCATTGGGCCGCGAAAGTCCGCTGCCAGCCCCAGGGAGACGCCCAGCACGCGAATGTAGGCGGTCATGACCGCAAGCAGAGCGCCGAGCCAGGCCAGCCACATGGCGCTGGGGAAATCCGGCAACGCAAAGCCGCAAGCCACGATCAGCAGCGGATCGGCGATGCGGTCCGGCACGTCATTGAACAATTCGCCTGCCGGCGTCTGCTTCCCGCCTTCCATCGCGACCATGCCATCGAACAGATTGCACAGCAGGCGTAATTGAATCAGCAGTGCGGCGGCCAGGAACCACAGTGAGCGCTCACCCGCCAGCGTCTGCCCGGCCATCACCAGCGCAGCGCCGCCGCCAAGGGCAAAGACCACACTGAGGATCGATATCTGATTGGGCGTTACCTTGCGGCGGCTAAGCCAGGCGGCGAAGCGTCGCATCAGTTGCTGGTCGCGGATTTTCAGGGGGCGACGGTTACTGAGATCTGTCATGGGGTTACTGCTCCGAGGTCGCGGCGTCGCGCGCCAGCGAAAGGGTGAGATACAGGCAATAGGCAAAAGCCAGGCAGCTGGGCGGCAGGATGGTGGCCCAGAGCGCGGGGGTGTCATTGGCCGTATGCGCCAGCCAGAGTGCGCTGAAGCTGACCGAAACAATCAGCAGCGGCGGCGCCGCGATACGCAGAACACGGCCAGGTAGCCGAGCAAACAAGGCGTTGGCACAAACGGCCATGAGCAGGGTAATGATCGCGCTGGCGCAGCCTTGCAGCACGCCGGCAACCAGGGCTTCTCGGTGCCCGGCGGGCCAGTTGGCTAACAGCGCCCAGCCACCCCAGAGCACAAAGGCCAGCGCCGCCGCTAACAAGCGGCCAGGAGCCAGGGCGCTCATTAAGCCGGGCCTTTTGTGCAGGGCTGGGGTCGAATCTTTAAGCGTGCCAGGGAGGTGAATAGCAGAGAGAGTAAAACGCGCTGTAATGGCAAATAAATCATGCCCTGAAATCCTGTTCGATCGGCATCAAAGGGGCAGGTTACCGCAAGTGTCGAGCAACGCACGAGCACTCCCTGTTCAGCCTGTGACCTGGGTCATGAATTGTGTTGCAGTTGGGGCCTATATCCAGATGGGTTCAATTCAGTGTTTCACCTTTTCCGTCGCTGGCGGCCTTGATGCTCTGGCTGGGTTACGGCTTTATGCTCAGCAGGCAGTTCAAATCCATGCAGAAGAAAGCGGCATCCTGACACAAAAAAGCCCGCCAATTAGGCGGGCTCTGGTACAAACGCATGGGGCACCGGCTAGCGATGCCCTGACGCGCTTTACTCGATAGACGAACGCGGTGCTACGGGCTGGTCATTGTCGGAAATGGTCACTTCCACCCGACGGTTCTGCGAGCGGCTGGAGGCCGAATCGTTGCTGGCGACGGGGTACTGTTCGCCATAGCCGACCACCTGAACGCGCTGGGAATTAACGCCAGCGTGCGTCAACGCACGTTGCACTGACTCGGCGCGGCGCTGAGACAGCTGCTGGTTGTAGGAATCGGCACCGGTACTGTCGGTATAGCCTTCCACCACCAGCTGACGCTCGGGGTTGTCATTCAGAAAGCTGGCCAGCTTCTGCACGTCACGCACGCCTGACGGCTTGAGCTCGGACTTGTCGACGTCGAACAGCACGTCACCCAAAGTGATCAGCGTACCGCGTTCGGTCTGCTTTGCCTTCAGCTCATCCTGCAGTCTGCGGATCTGCGCCTCACGTGACGCCAACTGCTGCTCGCTTGACTTCAGCTGTTGCTCACTTGATTTCAGTTGCTGCTCACGTGACGAAAGCTGAGCTTCGGCGCGCTTGGCAGCAGACTGCTCCAGATCCGCTTCTGCGGACCGCAAAGCGATGGTCTGCTCGGCCAGCTCAATGCGGCGCTGGGCTACATAAGAGAGTTGGTCGACTTGCTTCTTGTCACCATTCTCAAAGGCCTTGCTGGCTTGATCGACAGCCTTGCCAGCATCTTCGGTCTCCAGCGCAGCCATCTGGCTGGCGCGGGGGTCACCTTGGAGTTGGGCATATTGCGCCTGAGCCTGCTGCAGGTTGCTGTTGGGCTGTGAAGCACAGGCAGACAGGCCAATGGCCGCGGCGAGCACGGTGGTAATAGTCATTAATTTGTTCATAACAGGTAATCCTTGGGTGAAGGCGATAGGGAAGGGGGCGTCTTGATCACTCGGCGCTGCGCATACCTTCTTCGCGCAGATCCTCGATCCCCTGGCTGGCGTCCTTCAGGGCATTTTGCGTCTTGGCGGCCCGCGCCTTGCGCTCGGCAACGCGTGCATCCCACTCAGCTTGCTCAGCGAGTACGCGCGCCTTGTCATAGTCCTTTTCCTGCATGGCCATTTCGGCCTGCTTCCACTTGTCACGTGCGGAACGCATCTCCACCGCTGAATACTCGGTAGCCTCGGCGCTGACTGCAGCGTTCACGGCTGATTCGGTCAGGGCGAATTGGGCAGTAGGGGGGTTGCCCGCGCAACCTACTAACAGCAGACCACCCAACGCCACAGCCGCCAACATGGGCAGTCGGAAATGCGATAGGGGATTTTTGATAGTGTTCATGTTCATGATCAGTCTCCAATGTAAATCTCGCCTGACGGATCAGAACAGCGGCCGCAAGCATTGTGTTATTCATTGCCTGATCTTCTGCTTCCGGGCCGGACATACACGAATTACTGGCTCTTCATTAGACACCTTATTTCAACAATCGGCTTGGTTATTTATCTAACGGAACGAAAATCGATACAAAACAACAGGCTTGCCCCTTCCTTTTCGCTCGTCGCCCTGTTTCTGCGTCTTATCGCACCGTACGGCGTTCCATCGCAAATCCGTCTCTGCTCGCGGGTAGAGCTGTCAGATTGAGCTTCCCGATCACCACACGGAGCAGCTAGCGATGCGACATAACCCTAAATCTCTAAACCTCCCTCTCTTCACCGGTCTGCTGGCCTTCGGTTGTAGCGCACTGAGTGCAGATCTTCAGATCGACATCAGCAATGCCAAGCAGAGCAATGGTCTGGTTTATTTCGCGCTGTATGACTCAGCAGAGTCTTACGAGGAGCGAGAAATGCGCGAAGGGGCGATTTCCACAGAGAGTGATACGCCTCCGTCTGCCGTATTTACTGGTTTGCCGCCGGGTGACTACGCAATCACGGTCTATCAGGATGTAAACGCCAACCGCAAGCTCGACACCAACCTCATCGGTATACCCAACGAACCTTACGGCTTCAGCCAAAATGCTATGGGCGCTATGGGGCCACCGGATTTTACTGCAGCCGCGATCAGCTTGTCGGCAGACGATGAAACCCAGGTGATCAACATTGAGCTGAGGAATTAATCATGAATCGTCGTGAGCTATTGCAGCAAATGTTGATGGGTAGCGCCGCCGCCATGCTGGTGCCCCTGAGTCTGGCCAGGGCTGCAGGTGAGGCTGGTAGCATGGTCGGCAGTGCGCCGCATAAGGCATGGCTGCTGGGTTATCAGAGCGTGCAGCAGAACAGCCTGAGCAGCGATTCATTGCGCTTGAGCGGCCGCTGGCCTGCAGCGCTGCAAGGCAGCTTCTATCGCAACATGCCGGCGCGTTTTGAGCGCGGCGGGCAACGTTACCAGCACTGGTTCGACGGTGACGGCATGCTTCAGGCGTTTCGGTTGAACGGGGGCAGCATTGCCCATCACGGCAGGTTTGTCGAAACGCGTAAGTTCCGTGTTGACGAGAGCGCCGGGCGGCAACGCACGCCCGCTTTCGGCACGCGGCTGGCGAGTATGGAAGCAGTCGCCGGTCCAGACGACATGAACGTGTCCAATGTGAGTGTGACCTGGCATGGCGAGCGCTTGATGTCCCTGTGGGACGCAGGCTCTGCCTGGGAACTCGATCCGCAGACGCTCAGCACCATCGGCCCGGTGACCTGGCGCGACGATCTGCAAGGCGTGCCGTTCTCTGCCCATCCGCGCAAGGATACCGATGGCAGCCTGTGGAATTTCGGCGCGGCTCGCCAGATGCTGTTGATCTATCACATTGGCGCTGACGGCACGCTAAAGAAAGCCGAAGGCATCCCCGTGCCGGATCTGCCGATGGTGCACGATTTTGCCATCACCGAGCGGCATCTGATATTCCTGTTGCCGCCCATGGTGCTGGACGCAGACCGTTCTACAGCCGGGCAAAGCGTGCTCGATAGCTACCGTTGGCACGCTGACCAGCCCATGCGAATCCTCACCGTTGACAAGAACGACTGGTCCCGGCAACGCTGGTATGAACTGCCGTCCGGCTTTGTGTTTCATCTGGGTAACGCCTGGGAAGAGGCTGGGGGTACTATTCGGTTTGACTACCTGCGTTACGCCGATGCCCGGGTGTTGACCGAGAGTTTCCGTGCGGTGATGACGGGCGAGTACAGCGGTGGACACCGTTCGCAGCTTGCACAGGTCACGCTTTACCCTGATAGCGGCCGCGCCGAGCAGCAGCTGTTGCCGGGTGAATGCGAGTTTCCGACACTGGACCCGCGTGCCGTTGGCCGACGCCAGCGTTTCCTGGTGCTGGCCGAGGCCACCGGCGATATAAGCCACCCTGGATTCAATGCGCTGAGGCGAATCGATCTGGACCGGCAAAATGAGCAACACTATCGTTTCGACGAGGGCATCATGGTAGAGGAGCATCTGGTCATACCCAAAACAGCCAACGCCGCTGACGGCGACGCCTGGTTGCTTGGTACCGTGCTGGACACCAAAGCTGGCATCACCCGCCTGACATTGTTTGATGCAGCGCATCTGCAGGACGGCCCCATGGCTCAGGCGGCGCTGCCCTACAGTCTGCCGTTGGGCTTTCACGGCCACTTTGTGCGCAGCTGATGAACATCCGATCAGAACATTCTGACGCGCATAACGCGCATGAGCCTTCATTCTGGTTGAAGGTGCCGGCATGGGCGCGCTGGGGCGGGGCTATCGTCTTCAACACGGTTATCGCCCTGTTTCTTACGGCTATCGACTACGGCGGCTCCCTGATGGTGAACTGGGTGTTTTCCCAGTGCATCGGTTTGACCATCACCTCCTTTGTGGTCCTTAGCCTGGGCTTTATCCATGTTCGCCCGTGGCGCGCAGTGGGCCTGGGTCTGGCGGTGGTGTTGGGCTCCATGCTGGGCACCGGGCTGGCACTGGTGGTCACCGGGGTTTACCAATTCGAGGAGCCAGTTTCACGGGCGTTCTGGCAGGCGGTGTTTATTGGCCTGGTGTTCGGCACTGGTATCACCTTGCTTGCCTTCTACCGCGAGCGCACCCTGCGCACAGAGCAAGCACTTGATGCCGAGCGCCTCAAGCTTCTGCAGGGTGAAAAGGCGCGGGTAGAGACCGAGTTACGCCTGCTGCAGGCACAGGTCGAACCGCACTTTCTGTTCAACACGCTGGCGATTCTGCGCGGTTTGATCGGCCGTGATCCGCTGGCAGGCAGGCAGCTGCTGGACCACCTGATCGACTATTTGCGTGCCAGCCTGTCCCATAGCCGCTGCGATCACGCAACGCTGGGCGAGGAACTGGCGTTGTTGGACAACTACCTCACCATCATGCAATTTCGCATGGGCGAGCGAATGACGTTCAGTATCAAGGTTCCCGATGAATTGCGCAGCCAGCCGCTGGCCCCCATGCTGCTGCAACCCCTGGTGGAAAATGCTATTCGCCACGGCCTGGAGCCAAAAACCGGGCCTGGCCGGATGTGGATTAACGTATCGAGTACGGGCGATGTCATTCAGATGCAAGTAGGCGACGACGGTATTGGTTTCAGCAGTAGCGGCGCCGCCGGGACCGGGCTGGCCAATATCCGCGCTCGCCTTGCCACCCTCTATGAGGGGCGAGCTACACTCACCCTGGAAGACAACGACCATGGCGGTGTAACCGCCACGCTGAGGGTGCCGCGCGCATGAGCATCCGGGTACTGATTGCCGACGACGAGCCAGAGCTGGTCCGCGAGCTGGACCGCCAGCTGCGCCAGGCCTGGCCGGGGCTGACCAGCATTGCGCATGCCGCCGATGGGTTGGAAGCCCTGCGCCTGCTGGAGCAAACACAACCGCAGATCGCCTTTCTGGATATCCGCATGCCCGGCCTCAGCGGCCTTGAAGTGGCCGCGCAGCTGCATCAGCCTTGCCATATCGTCTTTGTTACAGCTTACGATCAGTACGCAGTCGACGCCTTCGAGCGCGAAGCCGTGGATTACCTGCTCAAACCGGTACGCGAAGACCGCCTGCAAGTCACGGTTGAACGTCTGCAGCAACGCCTGGCCAGCGGAACCCCCATGGGCGAAGATCTAGCCGCCCTGTTGGCCAGAGTCACGCAGATGCTTGAACCCGCACCGGTGTCGCCGCTGCAGTGGTTACAGGCTTCGGTCGGTGAACGCATACGGCTGATTGCGGCGGCTGAAGTGCTTTATCTGCGCTCCGAAGACAAATACACCGTCCTGCACACCGCAGATGGCCATTACCCCATCCGCACGCCGCTAAAGGAGCTGGAGCCACGGCTGGACGGCGAGCACTTCTGGCGCATTCACCGCAACTGCATCGTCAATGCCCGCTATGTGCAATCCATCAGTCGTGACTTTCGTGGGGGTCTGAATCTCAGTTTGAAAGGCTGCGCCGATAAACTCGTGGTCAGCCGCAGCTACGCCGAGCGCTTTCGGCCGCTGTGAAACAGCATTAGATCACTTTGCCGTACCCATGCATCTGCAGCCGCGTCTGACCAGCCCAACCAGCTCTGGTACCCTGTCAGTCTTGAGTAACCCTATTTCGCATTTTTGAAAAAGCTGAGGTACCGCATGATCTGGACTGTTTATTTATCCGGTGAGATCCATACCGACTGGCGCGAACAGATTCAAGCCGGCGCAGAAGCCGCCGGTTTGCCGGTGGAATTTACCGCCCCAGTCACCCATCACGAATCCAGCGACGCTGCGGGCGATATGTTGGGCAAGCCCGATGTACCCTTCTGGCGCGACCACCAGTCTGCCAAGGTCAACGGCATACGCACCAAGACGCTGCTGGAGCAGTGCGATGTGGCCGTGATCCGCTTTGGCGACAAGTACAAACAGTGGAACGCGGCCTTTGATGCCGGCTACTGCGCCGCCATGGGCACGCCCTACATTACCCTGCACGATGAAGACATCATCCATCCGCTCAAGGAAGTGGACGCAGCGGCGATGGCCTGGGCGCAGACCCCCGAGCAAGTGGTCGAGGTGTTGAAGTACGTTACCTCCGCCAGATAACAGCGGTACTCTATAGAATCTGACTAAAACCCGTGTTACCGGAGCGAAACCGCCTTGTACCTGCCCGAGCACTTTGCCGAAGACCGGCCCGAGCAACTGCACGCCCTGATGCGCGCCTACTCGCTGGGCGCGTTGGTGATGCACACCGACGAGGGGCTGGATGCCAACCACATACCCTTTGAGTTGCTGGCAGAGCAGGGCGCTCACGGCGTGCTGCAAGGCCATATAGCCCGCGCCAATCCATTGGTGCAGCAGATCACCGATGGCGCGCCCGTACTGGTGATCTTTCAGGGGCCGCACGGCTACATCTCGCCCAACTGGTACCCCAGCAAGCACGAAACCCACCGCCAGGTACCCACCTGGAATTACCAGGTAGTGCATGCCCATGGCCGCATTCGCCTACGTGACGACGAGCGCTTCGTCCGCGGCCTGGTAGCGCGGCTCACCCGTGAACATGAAGCCCAGGCTGGGTCCGAACGCCCCTGGAAGATGACCGACTCCAGCCCGGACTATATCAGCGAGATGTTGGCAAAGATTGTCGGTATCGAGATCGAGATTGAAAGCTTGGTGGGCAAGTTCAAGCTGAGCCAGAACAAGGCGGCTGCTGATGTGGCGGGGGTGGTGGATGCGCTGGATGAGCGTGGGCAGAAAATGCTGGCGGATACCATGCGCTAAGGATTTTCGGATTTGGCCAGCCAAATCCTTTCAGGTGAGAAAAGCAAAACAGCCATATCGATCGCGTCGATATGGCTGCATAGCGCTCAGCGCTTGCTGGTCAGCGTGTTGTAGCTGTTGATCAAGTTGCGATAGTCAGGAATGTGATTCGAGAACAGGGTCCCCAGACCTTCAACATCATTGCGCCAATCGCGGTGCAGCTCACACGCTAGCCCGAACCAGGTCATCATCTGGGCTCCGGCTGCGGACATGCGATCCCAGGCGGCATCGCGCGTCAAGGGATTAAAGGTCCCAGATGCGTCTGCTACCACGAAAACCTCATAGTCTTCTTCCAGGGCTGACAGCACCGGGAAAGCAACGCAAACCTCAGTGACTACGCTCGCCACGATCAGCTGCTTTTTGCCAGTGGCTTTAATCGCCTTGACGAAGTCTTCGTTGTCCCAGGCATTGATCTGGCCCGGGCGGGCAATATAGGGCGCGTCCGGGAAAATCTCCTTCAGCTCAGGCACCAGCGGGCCATTCGGGCCGTCTTCAAAACTGGGTGGCTATTCAGTCAATGGGCATTTATGCTCACCGCACTTCAGGCACCTCTGCCCCAATAAGGATAACAATGAAACACACTAAAACATGGATGCGGCGCGGTATGTGCCTGGCTGTCTGTCTCGTGGCCGTGGGGTTGTACGGATGCAAGGCCGAGAGCACCGACCAGGACGTGCCTGCGGAGGAAGACGCGGAGAATGTGCCTGAAGCGGACGATTTCCAGCACGCATTTGTCCTGGCTTCTGACGATGCTCCCGTGCTGACCTCCAGCTTTCGGCAGACCATGAACTTGCAGAGCTCGGCCAGTGCGTCCTCTTCAAGTGGGTGGACACCTCAGCAGTTTCTGGATGCCTATAACGTGGATTCCGTTGTTACAGCGGGCAACAAGCCCCGAGGATATGGAATCAAAATAGCCATCATCACGGCCTACCACTACTCGAACCTGCAGAGCGATCTGAATACCTGGGCAAGGAAGTTTTCCATAAATCCGATTAGCTTGAACATCATCAACCAGGCCGGCACCGTCAGGAATAGCAACTGGGCCATACAAAGTAACATAGCTGTTCAGATGGTCAACGCCGTGAGCCCGGGGGCGACTGTCTATGTGATTGAAGCCAAATCGAATACTCAGAGTGATATGAGGATCGCCGTACAAACCGCGGTCAATCTAGGTGTAGATATTGTCTCGATGCCGTTTGGCGCTCGCGAGTTCTCTGGGGAAAACTCCATGGCTTCCATGTTTGCCAAGACTCAAATCGCGTGGATAGTGGCAGCGGGCACTGGCGCTGGGCCGACCTTTCCGGGGACCTCTCCAGACGTTGTCGCGGTGGGTAGCACGTCAGCCAGTTTGTCAGCCAGTTCGGTACTCCTGTCTGAGACCGCAGTGGCCAACTCAGCAGCTGGCATGTCAATTTATCAAAGAATGCCCAGTTACCAGATGATTCCAGCCGTCCAGAATGCCAACACCACGGCTTTTCGGTCCGTCCCGGACGTAGCCTTTCACGCTGATTCGGGGCACGGCGCCCAGATTTATGTATCAATACTCGGAGGGTGGTACGTTATAGGCGGCAATGCGGTATCGACGGCATTCTTCACGGGTGTGGTCGCCATAGCCGATCAAGTCAGGAAAGGCGGTACCAAGCCAATGTTGTCTACCATTCACACCTCGCCCAACCCGCTTCAGCGCAGCCTCTACGGGCTTATGTCCACAAACGGAGGGCCCACCAATTCCACCGTCCTCAACGACGTCGTGGATGGATACTCCGGCGAGGGATCTTATCCAGCAGGCCCCGGCTACGATATCGCGACCGGCCTGGGCTCGTTGGATGTGAAGGCATTTGTCGACTACATGTATAACCAGTAGCCTGCGTGCGCTTATAGCTACAGCCAGCTCGACCCGACCGTCGCCTATCAGGCTTGTTGGCGATGGTCGGGAGGGCGCTGTCTTTCGGCAATGGCATGGCGCACCGAACCTGTGATATTTGGCTCTGGTCACTAGCGCGGACTAACCACCCCACATGAGCAGTCATATATCACCTGCGCCACCTTTCTCAGCCCTACCGCCAACAATTGGAAGCTAACGGAGCCGAGCGCAATACGGATTGCCTGCGGCACATGCTCAGAAGTGCAAAAGGGCTCCGCCGAGGACACGGCGATATCGGAGCGCAACAACTCCATCACCACCTGCTCTGCGCGCACGTCGACCGGAAGATGAACCCACAGGAAGTAAGACGCCGCATAGCCAGAGCATTGCAAGCCTTCCAGTATCTGCCTCGCCAATGCCTGCCGCTTGGTCGCATCCTCACGCTTCGCTGCCTCCAAACGGGCTAAGATCCCATCTTCTATCCACTCGCACACGATTGCGGTCATCAAGCCTGGCGTGTTCCAGGTTGTTGCTCTTACGGCGCGTTCTATCTTGGGTACCCATTCTATCGGCGCCACAACATAGCCCACCCGCAGCCCGGTACCTGCGCTTTTGGAGAAGCCTGATACGTAGATCGTGGACTCCGGCGCCAAGGTGGCCAACGGCGGCGGGGGGTTAGCCACCAGGAACGCGTAGGCAGCATCTTCGATAATCAGCAGACTGTGCTCGCGTGCTATGTCCACCAGCCGTTGTCGTTGCGCAAGGCTCATGATCCAGCCAAGCGGGTTGTGCAGTGTCGGCATAACATAGACCGCGCGCACTTTCCGTTGCCTGCAAAGTAGCGCCAGCGAGTCCAGATCGGGGCCGTGGCCAGAAGAGGGGAGAGGCAACAACTCCAGATGCTGGGCTTCCCCCAGGGCCTTGAAGCCGGAATAAGCCAGGCTGTCGACTGCCACCACGTCGCCCGGATTGAGCATGGCTATGGCAGTGACGGCCAAGCCATGTTGCGCTCCGTTGACTATTACTACCTGATCCGCCGTCGTCCGCAATCCGCGGCGAACCAAGTGCTTGGCAACCGTTGCACGCTCATGTGTTCGACCGGCATGGGGCTGGTAACGCAGCAGCGCCTCCAGATCACCGCCAGAAGCTATCCGCCGCAACGTGCTGCGTAAAAGCTCCGTTTGCTCAGGCAGCTCGGGGTAATTGAAATTGAGGTCCAGCATGGCGGGCGCCGTTGAGTGCTGATCGATCCCATGCCCCGGCGGCATGGCAATCTCTCGCACATAGGTGCCCCTTCCTGCCTCGCCACTGACCAATCCAATTGCGGCCAGCTCGGTATAGATCCGCGACGCAGTTACCAAAGCGATGCCTTCCTTTGCGGCCAGGGCGCGGTGGGTGGGAAGACGCGTGCCAGGGGCCAGCTTGCCCGCACGAATATCGGCCGCCAGAGAATCGACCAGTGCTTTATAACGGTTGCGAGCCATCCCTATTTGCATCCATGACAATTATTTGATTGTTATGGTCTTCCGGTTGAAGCTCTTTGGCAACGCCTATTCAGGAGCCCTGCCATGCATATCAGTATTCTCACTTTTGAAGGCTTTAACGAACTCGACTCGTTGATTGCTTTCGGCGTCCTTAATCGTATAAAGCAGCCCGGCTGGCGAGTGACGATAGCGAGCCCTGAGCGGCGCGTAACATCCATGAACGGTCTGGTACTGGAAAGCCAGGTGTCGTTGCACGAGGCCTGCGAAGCAGACGCTGTGATCATCGGCAGCGGTATCAAGACAAGAGAAATAGCCGCCGACGCCACGCTTATGGCTCAGCTTCGCCTCGATCCCGATGGGCAGCTATTGGCGGCCCAATGTTCAGGTGCGCTGATACTGGCCAAGCTGGGTCTGTTAAATGGCGTGCCGGCGTGTACCGACCTGACCACCAAACCCTGGTTACAGGATGCCGACGTTGAGGTGCTGAATCAGCCCTTTTATGCCGCAGGCAACGTTGCGACTGCAGGTGGCTGCTTGGCTTCGAACTATCTTGCGGCGTGGATTATTGCCCGTTTGATCAGCAAGGAAGCCGCAGCAGATGCGCTGCATTACGTTGCGCCAGTAGGTGAAAAAGAGGAATTTGTCAGCCACGTGATGGGGTTAGTTGGCGCATATTTCCATGACCAGAGTGCGCAGCCAACGATGGGCGGGGTCGGCACTGAATCTAGGATGCCACAGAAGTGAAACGGTGAACTCGGCCGTGGGCACTGGGAGGGGAAAGCTGAACATCCCTTCCCGCAAACTGGCTGTGTGACGTTGAGGAACGCTGGCTATCAGGTCGGAACCTCGAGCCAAACCCAGAGCGGTCGAAAAGCCGCCCACGATCGTGGTGATCTTGCGGGTCAACCCTAGCAGGATGAGAGCGTCGTCGATTGGACCGCTATCAGCCCCTCTCCGCGACACGAAAATATGCTTGCCGGAAGCATAAAGGGAAGGGGTGATCTCCCCTTGGCTTAACCGGTGACCTAGCCTCACCGCGCCGACGTAGTTGTCCCGGAACAGCGCTTTTACCTTCAACTCCGGCGCTGTGGAAGCCTCGATTACTCCAGTTTCCAGGTCGACGCTGCCATCGCGCAGTGACTGGCTGTCTTTATCTGGCTTCTGCACAAAAAATAACCGGACCCCAGGAGCCTGCTCTGCGATGCGCGCTATCAACTCAGGTCCAAAGCACTCCACAAAGCCTTCGCTGGTTCGCAGCGTGAAGGTTCTGACCAGGTTGTTAAGGTCGAGTGTTTCTGCAGGACGCAATATTTCCTGGCCATCGCGCACGAGCTGACTGACCCGGTCGCGCAACTCGAGAGCCCTTGGCGTCGGCACCAGCCCTCGTCCGGCTCTGACCAGCAGGGGGTCGCCCATTGTCTCGCGCAGTCGAGCGAGTGCCCGGCTCATTGCCGACGGGCTCAAGCGCAAGCGTTTAGCCGCGCGCGCAACACTGCCCTCTGCGAGTACCGCATCAAGGGTGACGAGCAAGTTGAAGTCAGGGTTTGGCATCAACTGATCTTAGCTCAGCTTTCGCCATAAGTGGCGTCAGACGCATCTATAAAGTGCAAATGGTGCGTCTTCCGCCTTATAGCGTTGTTCCTTACAGTTTTGCTCAGCGGCGCATTCGCACCGAATTGAAAGGAAAGCGACATGAACTCTCTGGAAAAGTCCCTCGAAGCCATCAGCTCAATCTGGGGGCCGCTCAGTTCCGAGCTGGTTGCAGGCTGTAAACAGCAACTGGAAACCCTCTTACAAACACCGATTTCAGAGCAATGGTTGGCGACGCTATGCCTGGAACAGTTGGCTCAAAAAGAACTGTACCGGGATCCCGCTAATGGATTCGTGCTGTTGGCGCACTCTGAACCCCAGGAGCTATACCGAGCCCCCCACGACCACGGCCAAGGCTGGGTCATTTATGCCATTCAGCAAGGGGAAATCGAGATGGGCACTTATGCCCGGATCGAGCGGGCTGACGGAAAGGTTGAACTGGTCAAACGGGATACCACCGTTCTTGGTGCCGGCATGGCTCAGGTGTATCTGCCAGGTGACATACATGACACCCGCTGCGTTTCAGGTCCCGCATTGCTATTCCGATTCACCGAGCGAGATCTGAAAAAAGAGGCTAAAGCCGGCACCTTGACCAGGTATGTATGGGGCGACGGCATCTGGACCCTTGAGCCCCAGCAGTGAAAAGCGTCGTGCCTGAGCGAGGGCGGACGCTAGCGATCACTTGCGTGCTCACCGCCATGGTAATGGTGGTACTGAACACAGCTATTGCAAACGTCGCATTGCCCGCGATTGCAGTCTCGTTAGACGTATCTCCCGCTATGTCCGTCCGGGTAATCACTGCATACCAGATGGCATTGTTGATGGCGTTGCTGCCTTGCGCGGCCCTAGGCGAAAGACTGGGCTACCGTAGGGTATTTGCCCTGGGCGTCATGTTGTTCACGGCGGCTACAGTTTTGTGTTCCCTGGCGCCATCACTGCCTTGGCTGCTTGCTGCACGATTCATGCAAGGGCTTGGCGGCGCGGCAGTCATGGCACTTGGTGTTGCGCTGCTTCGCAGTGCCGTAGCTCCTGACCAACTCGGTGCGGCTATTGGCTGGAATGCCATGGCAGTGGCACTGTCTTCTGCTGCCGGTCCGGCTATCGGCGCATTGGTTCTATCGGCAACAACCTGGCCCTGGTTGTTTGCTCTGCAACTCCCTCTGGGTTTGTTCGTACTGCTCATTACACGCTCGCTTCACGATAATTATGGGACTGCCAGCAGCGTTGATTTATTGAGCATGGCGTTGAACGTCGGGATGTTCGGCACCTTGGTTTTTGCCGTCGATGTGTTTATCGACAGACCGATACTGGCAGGGGCCCTGTTAGCCGTATCGGGCTTACAACTGGTTGCACTGGTAAAGCGTGAAATGCCAAAAAAGGCGCCGCTGATCCCCATCGACCTCCTGGGATCCCGATCATTCAGCCTTTCCGTATTGGCGTCTGTGTTTTGTTTTGCGGGCCAGACAGCCGCTATTGTCGCCTTGCCGTTTTACTTACAACGCAACCTTGAGCAAAGCGCCTTGATGACCGGCCTCTATATGGTCCCATGGCCCTTGTCTGTTGCTATCGCAGCACCATTGTCACGCCGCCTTGCAGACAAATATTCGACAGGTTTGATCTGCTTTTCAGGCGGTTTGCTGCTCGCTGTGGGCCTGGGAGCAACATCGTTGTGGCCGCTCGAGGAAGCCGTCTATCTCCTTATACCGTTCACAATGCTGTGTGGGTTAGGTTTCAGCCTTTTTAATGCCGCAAATAATCGCAATCTGTTTCTCTCGGCATCCATCGAACGCAGCGGGGCGGCAGGAGGTATGCAAGGCACCGCTCGATTGCTTGGGCAGACTGCAGGGGCGGTGATTATGACGGTGATTTTTACTTTCGGTGAAATTGCAACGACACCTCGGATTGGGTTCGGGCTTGGCGCCGCTCTGACGTTATTCGCAGCGTTGCTGAGTACCTTGCAAATCAAGAGGGTGGCATGACCCAGGCCAAGACCTCAGGGCATATGTTTTGCTCACTCTGGCGCACCGTTCCCTGCGTTGGTGGCCATCAGACCAAAGACCTGATTTCGTTTGTGGTTTTTGCCCACCGGAAGGTTTACCTTTGAGGGAAGGCATTACGCCACTCTCAGGAGCCCATGGATGGCGCGTAAACGTACCTCAACATTCGAAGATCTGGTAACCCTCCTTTCAAGACTGCCCTGGTGGGCAAGTTTGCTGATTGGCGTTATTAGTTGGCTGATCCTGCGCCCCGTTGCTACTAGCCCTATGGCCACTCCCGCAGGCGCAACGCTCGACGACCTTTCCGGAATAATGCTCAGCCAGGCCTGGCGCGTCTTCGCGATGTTTGGCCAATACCTAATTCTGAATCGCCCCTAGTTTCGTAGACACCTCCAGGCCTTATATGGAATGCCCCGGGTTACCTGGACACTTCTAGCCTATTATTTGAGCATAGGAGGAAGTGATGAGTAACCAGCGATATTCACCCGAATTCAAAGACGAAGCGGTCCGGCAGATCGTCGAGAGGGGTTACCCAGTAGCCGAGGTCTCGGAGCGACTGGGTGTCTCTGCCCACAGCCTTCACAAATGGGTCAAGGCAATCAAGCCAAGTAAATCCGACGAACAGACCTCAGAGCTCAACGACGCAAAGAAGGAAATTCTTAAGCTGCGAGCCCAGCTTCGACGAACTGAGGAGGAGCGAGATATCTTAAAAAAGGCCGCTCGGTACTTCGCAAGCCAACCCGAGTGAAGTACCGATTTGTTGCTGACCACAGTAGCGAGTTTCCGGTGCGCACCATGTGCAACCTGCTTGATATCTCGCGAAGCGGCTACTACGCATGGCGTTTCCGGCCGTTGTCCGACAGAGCTGTCGAAGATGCTCGGCTGCTGCCTTTGATACATGCTTCTTACGGTGCCAGCTTTGGCGTCTATGGCTATCGGCGGATATCAATGGACCTGAAAGAGACTGGTGAGACGTGCGGTAAGCACAGAGTCCATCGCATCATGAAGACCAATAATATCAAAGCGATACACGGTTATAAAAAGCCAAGAGTTGTGAACGGCCGACCATCGATCCTGGCACCCAATACGCTTAACCGGGAATTCAAGGTGACCACACCAGACACCGCTTGGGTAACCGATATTACTTACATTAGGACCTGGCAAGGATGGCTATACCTGGCAGTCGTACTGGATCTGTTCTCACGCAGAGTAGTGGGCTGGTCCATGAAACCGACGCTAGCACGCGAGATCGTTCTAGACGCTCTCATGATGGCTGTCTGGCGTCGCAAACCCACTAGCCGAGTGCTGGTTCACTCAGATCAGGGGTCTCAATATGGCAGCGACGACTGGAGACGATTCTGTCATCACCACAACCTTGAGCCAAGCATGAGTCGACGCGGCAATTGTTGGGACAATGCTGTCGCGGAGTCATTTTTTAGTAGTTTGAAAAAAGAGCGCATTAAGAAGCGCATCTACAAAACCAGAGACATAGCTCGCGCAGATATCTTTGATTACATCGAAGTGTTTTATAATCGAAATCGGCGCCACAGCCATCTCGGCGGCTTAAGCCCAGAGGCTTTCGAGGCCGCTTCAGCATGAGGCTTCAACGTGTCCAAAAACCCGGGGCATTCCACTGATCCTTGGACTTGGTATGCCTAGTAGATGCGGATGCTATCACCTGCGCCCTAATTTATGGCGGGCAGTTGCCTGGAATGGGATCAGTTTTCATCTGAACCCAATTACCCGCATGATAATTGCCGGGAAACGTAGCCCCCTACGTACGAACAAACTGATCAATTTGGCAGTGTGCAGGCAGGGTAGACATCGCATAGCTGGCCATCCATTTTGAATTGTCTTAATTGCGGGGGCTCATTGCAGAAAAAGCCAGATTCCTGTTGTGCACAAGCACGATACCCCTCAGGTGTTTTCACCCATTGGCGTGAATCCTTCGGCTTGTCTTCCGGCTCCAGCTCAAAGGTGAAGTGAATGCTTTTACCTTGTAGCTCATTCCAAGCAAACCGGGGGTATTCCCTGACAATTCGAGTTCTTTGCTCATCGTGCGTTTTACAGCTGAAGGTTTTGCTAACGTCGCCTCGTCTTGGGTGATTTTCAAACGTATATGAACACCGGCGGAACTGGTTCAAGGATAGGAAAGCTTCATGATTTACGCCTGTTTCATACATTTCATCTGGCAATAATATAAACATTTCTTCTTTTGCTTCGTGGACCTTGCCAGCTGGTCCAGTCAGAGTCAGAGAGGGCCTGAAGGCAAACAACCTGCAGCCCTTGTTGACGACATGCAGCGGGAGTTCGAAGGAATAATTGACCGCAGCTGACTCAGCCGCACTGGTCACGTCCTTGGGCTGAAGGCCCACGATCAGGTCCAGGTCGCCTAGGAAGTCAGGGCAGGCTCCGTCCCGAGGAAAGTAAAGGGCGTTCGCCTCAAGATCATATCCAGCAGGGCTTACTACGGTGATGGTGAAGCTTTCGGGGCTGGGTGTCAGGTTTTGAAAATTCGGCCGGTAATTCGCTGCAGAGCAACCATATAAAGTGATAGAGGCTAATGTCAGAGATACCAGCGTGCGCAGGGTTACTTCAGTCATGGGTACGATTTCCGTCGAATTATCAGTCAAGGCCTTCAGGCAGCGTGCAACCTGGGTAGATGTCACATTGCTGTCCGTTCATCTCAAACTGCTTTAATTCAGGCGGGTCCTGGCAATAAGAATTAAACTCCCTATTAACGCAGGGGCGGTACCCATCAGGTGTTTTAAGCCAACTTCGTGGAGAAGAAGGTGTATCTTCGGCGACTCTGGAAAAGGTGTAATGGATTGTTTTGTCCTTCAAGTCTTCAAAAACAAAGGCCGGGGAGTAACCGCCAGCGTCCTTCTCTGCATTGAAGCAATTTATAAACCTTCGCACCTTTGAACCGAGCCTTGGAATATAGAAAGTATGGGAGCACAGCCTGGTTTGGTTGACGCTCCTCAGGGATTCATGCCGTCCTTCGCGTGCGGGCATCTCGGACTTCGGGAAAAAGTACATGTCCTGTGTTCTGTGTGTGCCCCCTTGGCCTTCCCGAAGCTCCAACCCTAAATGGGAGTGAGCGGCATTCAATTGGCATCCCAAGATATGGATGCTCAGCGGGCTTTTAAACGAATACTCATTTGCAGAAGTGGGCTTTTCTCTATCAAGCTCGGCTGCCTGGCGGCTTACTCGCCAGTCAAAAGCTTCGGTGTCCTCCGAACATACGCCATTCGCGGGTCGATAGACTGTAGTTGCTTTGATGGTATGTTCATCTAGCGCCGTGGCAGTGATGGTGTAGTGGTCTTTGCTAGGGTTCAATCCTTTGAAGTCTGAAGGCGGGGCCGTTGCACAGCCGGAAAAAGCGATTGCAGCAAGTGAAAGAAGTGTGGCTCTATGCAGGCTGAGCGTAAACAAGGCTATATTCCCTTCTGCCAGGTTATTTGGTTCTTGAGTGATCGGATGATTGCTGAGATGGGCGTCGAGTCGTACCTAGAGTGGTAAAGCGGTAAGCCGGCGAGCCATTAAGCGATGGCATCCTAAGGACTTTGATCAACAGAGACAATCGTTGCTTCATTGTCTTGTGACACAGTTCTATGGCTTAACCGGCATCCGACCCTGAGTAGTGAATAGAGCAGCGACCCAACTTGTATGGGTAGTAAGTGAAAGCAAAGGCGTGAGTATCGTCCTGGTAGTGCTTCATGACTTTGCGTTGTGTCAATGGACGCATCATGCAGCGCCGAAACTCGCTGCGAAAGGCCAGGGTCAGATGAACATTTCTACAAATTGATAAAATTACCGACACAGTCAAGGTCAACATGAACCGGCCGCAATATCCTAGCGGAGCATCTGTGTTGGGTCTGATGAGCGGCCAGAGCAGGATGGAAGCGCGATCTCGGTAGTGGCGATCAATTATTGCGTTAACGCGGAGCCACCGGCGTTTTTCAATGACATTGGCCCTATTGATCCCAGAGAGGGATCTGAACAACCAGAGGCCAGCCTTTAGCGGAGCTGACAACTCCCAGCCCGTTCAGTAACAGATGCGCAACAGCCAACTCCGTGACTGCTCAACGAGTGCAGCAACAGGAAATCAGGGCTCTGTCGGTTCGGCATCCAATTTCTCCATGTCAATAAACGGAAAAACTCCGGCCGCTCCATTGGTATAACTGTGGAGCGACAGGCGTCGTTGTCTGGCTGGACCAAATCCCGGTGATGCGCTATTTAAGCGGCAATTTTGTCACCAGCTCTCTGGCCGGTGTCTTCAAAGGAGCAAATCAGATGAAAGGCTAGCGTAGAGCTGATGTGTAGAGTGCGGGCGGGTTCGCTGTGAGCTACCGTTTGGGTTTTATCGTAGGATTTATTGGTTTTTCAAGTGCAGCCCCGGAGGTACCATACGGTTTGCAGGAGCCTAATTATGACCGCTTGCGGTCTGCACATCAGGATATAAGGACATAAAATGGAAGGTGTATTTTTCTTGGTAGTCATGTTGATTCTTTTTGGCTCGTTTATCGCTATTAGGGTCTCCCAAGTGGGTTTCAGAGCTGCCTTTGGTGGCGAGTTCAACCCGAACGGTCAGGACAAGAAAACCAAGGAAATGCGGGATATCTGCAGTCGATTTGTGGCGAAGGAAATGAAGGAAACCTATCAATCTCAGCCGGATAAGCTGTCAATTGCATTGCCAGAGCTAGTTGATGGGATGTCAACATTTGTAGGCGCAATGGGCTACAAGGTTAAGCCAGATACGATTGAATCCATGGTAAGAGCCGAACTCGTCTCAGGCGGGCATGTGAGCCAGGAACAGGCGGATGGCGTTCGGATTTGAACGCTTTCGGTCTCATACTTTTTTCTTAATCGTCATACCAGCCCTGGCTTGCCCCGGTTCTGCTGCCACACCATGGCTGCCAGCACGGCTGATGCCAGGCCGCCGATCAGGGTGGTCATCGGCCCCGGGAAGCTAAAGGCAAAGCCTGCGGCAATCAGCGGCAAGCGTTGCCAGGGTTTCACCAGACCGGCGCCGAGTAGGTAGCCCTCCAGCCCGCCGGAGATCAGCATAATGCCGGCGATAATCGAGGGCAGCACGTAGAGCAGCGGTGTCAGGTCTCCCTGCAGCAGCAGGGCAGGCTGGAACAGGAAGAACAGCGGCACGAAGTAAATAACAATGCCCAGGCGCATGGCGGTGAACGAGGTTCTCATCGGCTTGGCACCGGCTATGGTGCCAGCGAGAAAGGCCGCTGCGCCGACCGGAGGGGTGATCACCGAGAGCATGGCGTAGTAGACGATAAAGAAGTGCACGGCGATGGTATTCAGCCCGCCCACTTCAATGATCGCCGGGGCCAGTGTCACCGCCAGGAAGATATAGGCGACGATGGCCAACCCGGCCATGCCCATGACGAAACAGGCGACGATGCCAAACAGGATCACCAGAAACAGGTTGTCGCCGCCTAATCCCACCAGGCCGGAGGTGACCGAGCCGGTGACGCCGGTAATGGTCAGAGCGCCGACCACGAAGGCGATGGGCAGAATGATGGCGGCGGTCTGGGTGATGAGTACGCCGATCTGCCGTATGGCGCTGTACAGCCGGGCGGGCGTCAGGCGCGTTTCCTTGCGCAGGAACGACAGGCCAATCATCAGGATGCAGGCATACCAGGGCGTGTAGTATTCCCAGCGCATGTACAGCAGCCCCCACATCAGGAACGCCATGACGAACAGAAACGGCCAGCCGCGCATCAGCACCTTGCGGGTGGAGGGCAGATCTTCCTTCGGCATGCCTTTCATCCCGTTGCGCGCGGCATAGCCATCCACTTGCAGGATCAGGCCAAAGTAGAACAGCAGCGACGGCAGGATGGCGGCGATCATGATGGTGGCGTAGTCCACGCCAATGGTAATCGCCATGACGAAGGCAATCGCACCCATCACTGGCGGCATCACCACGCCGCCGGTTGAGGCGCAGGCTTCGATGGCTCCGGCGTAGTGGGGCGGGTAGCCGGCCTTTTTCATGGTCGGGATGGTGATGGAGCCGGTGCCGGCGATGTTGGAAAAGATCGAACCGGACAGGCTGCCCATAAAGGCGCTGGCGACCACCGCAACCTTGGCCGAGCCGCCGCGATAACGGCCGAAACCGGCATTGGCCAGGTCAATAAAGAAGGTGCCGGCGCCGGTCGCCAGCAGGATGCCGGCGAAGACCAGAAAGCCCAGAATGATCTCGGCGACGATCTTGGTGGTGATGCCCATCATGCCCTCGGCACGGAACACGTAGGATTCGATCATGTGGTCGAACTGGTAGGGCACGCCCATGAACAGGCCGGGGAAATGGCTGGCGACCAGCGGATACAGCCCGATCAGCACCACCACCAGCAGGAAGGGCGTACCGCCGCTGCGCCGGGCCAGCTCCATCATCAACAGCCAGATGAGAATGCCCAGGTACAGATTGCTCCAGCCGGCCTGAACCATGTCCCAAGCGTTGTGGGCGAAATAGAAACTCGCGGCCAGCACGCTTAAGGCGGCCAGTACATCGTAAATCGGCACTTTGGTCTGTGCGGCTCTGGCGGGTAGCGCGATAAAGGCGGCGGCGGCGAAGAAGCCGATAAAGATCCAGTAGTACTCGCCTTCCAGCAGGCGCCGGCCTTCCCAGGTAAAGCCGAATATATAGGCGATACCGCTGACCAGCCCGCAGACGCTCAGCACAACAAAGGCGATGCTCTGCCATGAGTAGGCGTCACCCAGCCGCGTAACCTCGTTGCCTGGTGCAGCTTCTTCAGCAGTGATGATGTCGGTTTTCATGGCGATACCTTTTTATTCGGTCAAAGACGCGTACGAAAGCCTTCCAGCCCCTGTGTGTGCTTCTTCACAATGGCCATGAATTGTTCGTCGTTGGCGTTCGGCTTGATACCGCTTGCCTGGGCTTCGGCCAGGGCGGCCTCGCGCGCGGCCATCCAGCTGTCCATCTTCTGAATCGCTTGCTGGTTCCAGCCTTCGTCTTCCTCGGTCCAGACGTTGATCTCCTTGAGATAACGCACCGTGCCTTCATGCACTGGCAGCGGCGAGCGATCCAGATATTCCCGGAACACCTCCATACTCATCCGTGTGGAGAGCGGGTGAGAGCCTTTGTACTCATCGAAGGACTGGTGAAACCATCTGGCCATGCGGTAGGCGAATTCCTCGTCTGCATCCGCCGGGGCCGCGTAGAGAAAGTTCGAGGCCAGGCCGTCGATGCCCTTGGAGGAGGCGACGCCCATGGTGATGGTGCCAGGCACGACCATGGGCCGGTGCTCCAGAAAGCCGGCCCATGCCTCGGTGTTGTCCAGATCCATGGGCAGCCAGCGAATGCCGCCGGGGGCGCCTTCCATTTCTGCCATTACCGAGCTGACCGTGGCGCAGTAGGCGACATCGGCCCGGCCTTCCACGACGGTGCGGCAGTTCTCGACATAACTGCTGGCGGGCACAAATTGGTAATTGGCAGCGCCTTCTTCCGGCGTCATGCCGAGGTAGGCGGGCAGGCCATCACGGACGGCGGCAATCATGGGCGGCGAGAATTGCCCCTGGGCCACCCTGAGGCCTCCTTGCTTGAGGTCGTCCATGCTGTGCAGATCAGAGTCGCCGGATACAACAAAGCCCCAGGGCGTGTCGTTGTGGTGCCAGATTACGCGTTGGGGTACGGGCGTCATGGTCGCGTAGTGGCCGATGCCCTGGATCTGGAAGCGCAGTTCCGCCGCTGAGACCGAGCTTAGCGCCAGATCGCGACGTTCGGTGAGGCGGCGATGGCGCTGGACTTCGCTGTCCTCCGGCACCACGCGCACGTTGATGCCCAGATCCTTCTGCAGCGTTGGCCCCCAGCCGTTGGTGGAGGCAAAGCTGCCGCTGGAGGTGCCGGGCGTGCCGATCACCAGCAGGTTCGGCATGCTGTCATCATTGGCCTGGGCTGAAGTGATAGCGCTGAATGCCAGCGCGCCCGCCATAGAGCTGGCAGCCAACACCGCCTTCAGCGATCTGATCTGCATAAGAGCTGTCTCCGATTTTGTTCTTGTTATCGTGATGACGCTTCTGTGTGCCTTCGGCACCGGCAAAATCAAACTAAAGTCGATAGCGCGTTGCTGTCAAGAAAGCGGATGCTCCATGCTGGTTGGGCAAAAGACTTGATTCACAGGGTGAATGGCTACTTCTGCTGAACCTCGGTTTGATATCTTGGTGACATCTGCCTGGCGAATGCGCGACCCTTATCTATTGGCTCAATGCTGAGCGTACTGCGCAGCGCAGCACCTACTAGGAACCACTGACATGCCGATTGACTGCATTGCCTCTGATCGTAACGAGGCGCCATGACCTCTTTGCTGTTACTCGCTTTAGTGCCTATCGCCATTCTGATTGCCATGGGCACCTGGCTGCGTCAATCCGGCTTTGTGCAGGAGACGTTCTGGCCGCAGGCTGAAAAACTGGGCTATTACGTGCTGTTGCCGTCGCTGTTCTTTCATAGCCTGGCCACGGCAGAGTTGGGCGATGTGCCCGTGCGCGCGATGATGCTGACGCTGGTGTTGTCCATTCTGGTGGTTGCGGCACTGCTGCTTGCGCTGCGGCCGCTGTTCAAGCTGGACGGCCCAGCGTTCACCTCGCTGTTTCAGGGCGGGGTACGTTTCAATAATTACGTGGGCGTGTCTGCCGCGGCAGGTCTGTTCGGCGCGCAGGGCATTGCCCTCGCGGCGCTGGCCAACGCGGCGATAGTGCCCACCGTCAATGTGCTCTGCGTGCTGGTTCTGGCGCGCTATGGCTCGGCAGGACGATTGTCACTTCTGGCTGTAGCTCGGCAACTGGTGCGTAATCCGTTACTGGTTGCCTGCGTGCTGGGTATGGCGGCGCAGGCGATGGAATTGCGCATCCCCGGGGGGATAGAACCGGCGCTCAAAGCGCTGGGGCAGGCGTCGCTGCCGCTTGGTCTGCTGTGCGTCGGCGCCGCCTTGAACCTGAGCGCAGCTGCCGGCTGGATAAGGCCGATAGGTCTTTCGTCCGTCGCCAAGTTCCTGATCCTGCCGCTGGTCACCCTGGGCTTCTGCCACCTGTTCGGTTTGCAAGGGGAGGCGGCTATAGCCGCCATCCTGTTCCAGGCGTTACCGACTGCCTCGTCGTCCTACATATTGGCGCGCCACCTGGGCGGCGACGCGCCGCTGATGGCCGGCATTATTGCCGCCCAGACCCTGATTGCCGCCGTCGCGCTGCCGGTGATGGTGATTACCTTGACGCCCTGGCTTTAGTGATGAATAGCCAGCTCACCTGTGCTTCAGCCTGCTCTGCACATGGCCAGCAGCGACTAAACTGCGTAAACCCACCCAAAAATGTAAAACCAATATGCCCGCACCCAAACACGATACCCCGCCCCACATGACCGTGACCGAGCTGGCCGAACAACTGCCGCCTGGCATCCGTTCGCGCATGCTGAACAATGGCAATGGCCTTGATATGCATATTCTTGAGGCGGGTTTTGAACAACCCGGCCGCGAGTGTGTATTGCTGCTGCACGGCTTCCCGGAGCTGGCCTTTACCTGGCGCAAGGTGATGTTGCCGCTGGCGGCTGCGGGTTACCACGTGGTGGCGCCGGATCAACGCGGTTACGGGCTGACCGAAGGGGCGGATCTGCGCTTTGACGGCGAGCTTAGCCAATACCACTTACTCAATCTGGTGCGCGATGCCCTGGGGCTGGTGTTTGCGCTGGGCCATAGCGCTGTGGCAGCGATTGTGGGCCATGATATCGGCTCGCCGGTTGCTGCGACCTGCGCCCTGACTCGGCCGGATGTATTCCGCGCCGTCGCGTTGATGAGTGCTCCTTATCCTGGCGTACCCGACTTTCGCTTTGATGGCCGTAAGAGTGCTGAGCAGGCTGCCCGTTTGCATGAGGATCTGGCAGCGCTCACCCCGTCGCGTCTGCATTACCAACGGTATTTCTGCGCACCGCAGGCCAATGGCGACATGCTCGATTGCCCGCAAGGATTGCACGATTTTCTGCGCGCCTATTTTCATATGAAAAGTGCTGATTGGCCGGGCAACACGCCCGCGCCGCTGGCATCGGCCAGCGCTGCGGAGCTGGCGAGAATGCCTGAGTATTACGTGATGCAGGCCGGCAAGACCATGCCGGAGACGGTCGCCTCCGCGATGCCCACGCCGGAGCAGGTGAGTGCCTGTGACTGGTTGCCTGACGATGAGCTGGCAAGCTATGCCCGCCTGTTTGCTGAAACCGGATTCCAGGGCGGGCTGCAATGGTATCGCGCCTTCGCCTCAGCCGCTTCCCAGGCAGAACTGTTGTTGTTTGCCGGCAATACCGTCAGCGTGCCGTCCTGCTTTATCGCCGGTGAAAAAGACTGGGGTATCTACCAAAGCCCCGGCGCCTTTGAGGCCATGCAAAGCCGTGCGTGCACAGACCTTCGCAGTTGCGATCTGTTGCCGGACGCGGGGCATTGGGTGCAGCAGGAGCAACCTGAACTGGTGGTGGACAAGCTGTTGGAGTTTCTGGCTGGTTTGCGTTAAGGGGGGAGTGGGTCGGAGTAACCTTTGCGTTGGATTTCGATGTGCTACTTTGAATGGTATTCAGATTCAGCACTTTCCTGAAAGCGGCACGGGATGACGACCAGTGGCTATCAGCGATATCAAGGCCCGGCTGTTCCAGGTATCTCGCCGATCTCATTGCGGCCTATGCCTGCGCGCGGGCCTTTTCTTGCTGACGACACTGGCGCTCAGCCTTTCCGGCCGGGTGTTAGCGGTGGAAGTTGAACGTGTTTCCCGTGACGGCCCAGATGAACTCCGCGCTACGGTCTCGGTTGCGGCACCGTTGACGCGGGCTTTAACGCTGCTTGAGAAACCTTGCCACCTGCTAGAGTGGGTACCCAAACTGCGCTCCTTGACGATTCTGGCAAAGCCGGGTGAAAACCAGACGCTGGTGTATATGGCGACGGAGCTGGGTTGGCCGATGAATCTCCGTGACAGTGTCACACTCTTTACCCGCAGCGAAGGGCCGCCGGTCACACTGACTATGCAGTCCAGGCCCGATAGCGTGCCGGCCGTTGACGGCTACCAGAGAATCCCATTCAGCGAAGGCAGCTGGACTTTGTACGCCGAGCGGGCCGATACCACTCGTATCGATTATGTACAGCGTGTCGAACCCGGCGGGCAGGTATCGCAATGGTTATCTGATCGTATCGGTATGACCGAGGTGGCTGAGCTGCTGCAATCTCTGCGCGACTATGCTGCCGACAGCCGCAGCAAGACGTGCGGTGATGATGCTTCCGATCCAGGGCTTCGATAGGTTTTTCGCTGATGCCATATGCTGCCAGACCATTGTGCTTCCAGTTGGCCCTGACCTTGTTGCTCACTGCGCTGGCCGGCTGTGCCGGAATCAATGTTGCTGAGGTTGACCGGGTTGCCGTGAGGGAGAGCCGGGCGTCGATAAAGGCGAGCCTTCATGACTGCCACGCCGGGTATGACGCTCTGGATGCCATGGCGCGGGACCTCGGCACGGTGGATGCGCGATACCAGCGCGTAGAAGGTCTTGCTCATTTGCGCACCTCACGGTTTCTCGCCAGTTTTGATGTTGCTGCGCTGTCTGAGGCTGCGTATCAGCGTTGGCTTAAGCATCAGAACTCGCATGCTGTGGAGGGGCTTTTCATCGAGTGGTTGCGTCTGCCGCCGGCCAGTCAGCAGCAGCTGAGCCACTACTGGCCTGGCGACCAGGCAGCGGTAAAACGTGCACTCAGTGACTGCGGTGGCGCGCTGGTAGCGCACCAGGCTGAGTTGCCACGCCTGACCGGCATGACCACTGACGGTCAGTATCAGAACTGGAAACGTTGGGCAGGTCTTTACCCGTTGGCCGTCATGCCGTTCTATCTGGGCGTGGTAAACGAACACCGGAACCTGCAACAACAACAGCGCGAGTTTGCCAATAATGATACTGAACGGGCAGGGCAGTGGACGCATTACCTGCAACCGCTACCCACGCCGTCTCCTGCCGAGGCGTTGGAATTATTACGCCAGCAACCATTGGATGAATTGGGCATACCGCTGTTGGGCTCAGCCATAGAGGAGCAGTTACTTGACGCCTTTATGCCGGCCCTGGCGATCAAGAACACCCATGGCGCAGCTGCCGACAATGACCGACCCGCGCACTTGATCGCCGACGCTTCCGGAGCCATTCAGCGTGACACGACCCAACCCACGGTTTATACCCATGTCAGCCATGGTCGCTATCAGGGCCAGGTAACCCTGCAGCTGAATTACAGTGTCTGGTTTGCCGAGCGCAAGGCGGAGCAGGCGCTGGACTTGCTCGCTGGCGAGTTCGACGGCATTACCTGGCGGGTTCATCTGCTGCCGTCAGGCGCTGTTCTGGGCTACGACAAGATGCATCAGTGCGGTTGCTGGTATCAGTTTTTTCCGGCCGAGGGGCTTGATGCCCAGCCCGCTTTGCCCCGGACTCAGGAGCCGTTCAATATTGGGCGAACGCTACACCCGGAGCAGCGGCATACTTTATGGCTGGCAGCGAACACGCATCACTTGCTTGGCGTACAGGCTGCTAACGCGCCGCGCGCCACGCAGCCTCTGACTGTGCAGCCCTATGCGCAATTAAGAGCGCTGGAAAGCCCGGACGGGCACTATTACAGTCCATTCGATGCGCAAGGATTGGTGCCTGAGTCCAGGCGACCCGAGCGCCTGGTATTCTGGCCCATGGGCATTCCCAGCCCAGGCGCGATGCGCATTCACGGCACCCACGCTATCGCTTTTATTGGTTACAGGCATTTCGATGATCCCTGGCTACTGGAAGAGCTGGGGCTGGAATAGTTGCCAGCTCCGCCTACCATTTTTCATGGTAAGGGCGCACCTCAGCGAGGAAAGACCACGCGTCTTTGGGTTGATGAGCCAGGTGAAAGACCTCTGCTGCAATGCTCTTGGGCTGGATGAAAAAGTCATCCGCGGCTTCGCTGTGCATCTTGCGCGCCCAAGGCACATCAATGACGGCATCAATTACCAGATAGGCCACATGCACGCCCTTGGGACCCAGGTCTCTGGCCAGCGACTCGGCGAGAATGCGCTGGGCTGCCTTGGTGGGGGCGAACCCGGCGAAATTAGGCTTGCCGCGCAACGCCGAGGTGTTGCCCGTGACGATGATCGAACCTTCACCCGCTTCAATCATGCCGGGTGCAACCATCTGCGCCAGATGCAGCAGGGTCATGGTGTTGATCTCGAAGTTTTTCTGCAGCACAGCCGGGTCGGTCTCCTGAAAGGATGCGAAAGACCCGCCGACGGCATTATGCACAACCACCTTGGGCGCGCCGATCTTGTCGATCACCTGCTGCAGGGCCTGGGTATCGGTCACATCGCAGGGCATGGCGAAAGCGCCGGGCACCTCTGCTTCAAGCTTGGCAAGCCGGTCAACATCACGTGCGATCATTGCGACGCGATAACCGGCTTCGGCGAAGCGACGAACCAGAGATGTACCCACTCCTTGGCCTACGCCAGTGATCAGCGCCAGAGGCTGTTCGGAAGAATTGTTCATGAGTTTGCTGCTCCTTTCCATTGTTTACTTGCTGGTGGAATCAAGGGGTTTGCGGAATTTCAGCGTCATCCGGTCGGTTTCGCCGATGGCTTTGTACTTGTCTTCATCACCCGAGCGCAGGGCAGGGGGGAGGGACCAGGCGCCATGCGGGTGATCTTTGCTGTCTAGCGGGTTGGCGTTGATTTCGCTGGCGCCGTCGAACACGAAACCGGCACGCTGGGCGATCTCCTTGACGTAGGCTTCGGTGACATAAGCGCTGGTGCGCATGGTCTGCATATCGGCATCGGGCCGGGCGCGGTGCTCCACTATTCCGAGCACGCCGCCGGGTTTCAGCGCCTGGTAAAACGCAGCGAAATAGTCATCTTCCTGTTCCGCCATGATCCAGTTGTGCACATTACGGAAGGTCAGGGCCAGATCCACGCTGCCCGGAGGCGCAACGCTGATTTCCTTGGGTGGGTTGATGTGCCGCACCGTGACCTTGCCGAAAATCTCCGGCTGGCGTATTACGCGGCTTTCATACATTTCCAGCACTTTGGGCATGTATGGCATCAGTCCATCCGGTGAGAAATGCGCGACGTACAAGCGCCCCTTGTCTGCCAGGTAGGGCGCGAGGATTTCCGTATACCAACCCAGGGCCGGCAGGATTTCCAGTACTGTCATGTCAGGCTGCAAACCGAAGAAATTCAGCGTTTCGACCGGGTGCCGCGCGTCGTTGCGAGCAATGTTCTGCGCGCTTCTGTGCTTGCCTACGACCAGGGATTCGAGCGTTGTATCTGTCATCTGTGGCTCCTGAAGAAAGAGTTGAGGGATAGTCCCTCAGGTATCGGACTTGGCCTTGAAAGGGGCCAACATGGCGTGGACATGCGCATCGGCGCCGGGTCCGGGACGCAGCCATATTCTTTCGCGCGGAACGACCTTGCCGGTTTTTGCATCGACCAGAGCAAGGCGCAATTCGTTTTCGGTCTCGCGATCAACCAATTCGATAGTCGGCGCACCATAGCCAGAGGCATCCCAGCGATCCCCCCATTCACGCAGGGCGGTGGTGACTTTCCACAGATCCCGGCCTTTGTCGGTCAGGTGGTATTCATCACGTGGCGGCCGCTCGTTGTAGCGGGTGCGCTTGACCACACCGTGCTCCTCCAGCGATTGCAGCCGCTTGGACAGGGTGGTGGTGGGGATGCCGCAGCTCTTTCTGAACTCGTCATAGCGCGACAGTCCCAGGCCCAGATCGCGCAGCAACAGCAGCGTCCAGCGATCACCGATGATTTCCAGCGCACCCGCTACCGAGCAGCGCATACCCGCAAAGGATTTGGTTTTCATTTGAGATTCTCTTGGTTACTCTTATTATGAGAGTTACAAGTTCTTTTGCGTCTGTCAAGCCGATGAGAGCTGCTGTCCGTGATAGGCGACCGGTGGACGATACTGATACTGCGTGACTGTTTTTGCGGGTCAGGCGCTTTGAATATTTCCAGAGAAACCTGGTAATAGCACGTCCGGTCTTGGCGGATCGCCTGCAAATCGGCCCCGCTTTAGCCTAGAGCAACGACTGTTGAACCAAGTGCAGAGCCAACCCCGGTTGGCTTTCTGGTTGTTGTTTTTCCGTTACACTGCGGTGGTTTGATTTAAACAGGCCCTGCTATCCATGACTGAACGACGGTTTCCCTCCACTTGCTGGCTCCTTTTCACCAGTCTCATTCTGAGTTGTCTGTTGGTGTCGCCCGCCATGGCGTCGGTTACCGATTTGTTGAATGCGGCCACCAGCGGGGGGCAGGAGGAGAGTGCCAGCGAAGCATCCGATGACCAGAAGGAATCCGAAGAGTCGGCAGAGGAACCCCCGCCTGAGCCGTCCGCCAATCCGGTCCAGCCCATATTGGAGGCGGAGCCAGATCAGTTTTTGGAGAGTGATTTTTCGACGTCAGAGTCAGGTGATGCTCCCCAGCAAATTCAGATTCTGCGTGAGTCACTGAGTAACCGTCAGGCTGCATTGGACGGCAGCCGCCGGCGGCTGGCTCATGCCCAAACTCTGCTGGAACGACTGGATAACGAGTACCGCAGTTTCGAGTTGCGGCTTGAGAAGGCAGGGCTGAACCTGACCGTGGACTATGCCCGTCTACTACGCCAACGGCTGGATCGGCTCAATAGCCAGACCATTGCTGTCGAGCTGACCGATGGCATCAGCGGCCGATTGTCAGCCGCCCGTGAAGAGCAGCTGCGTCTAGAGGAGTATGAGGCCCTCAGCGATAACGATGCCCAGGAGGATTCTTCACAGGTACGCCAGGAGCTGATTACTCAGCTTCACGGTGTCGTCACAGAACACATCGATGTTCTCAACGAGTATTACAACACCGTGACCGAGCTACGGACACGTTTCGACGCCTACCAGGAGCTGCTTCAACAACGCCTGTTCTGGCTTCCCAGCACCGAGCGGGTGGGTCCTGAGACCGTCATGGATTTGTATCAGGGCAGCATTTGGTTTGTATCGAATTTTCATCTGGAGCCCGTCACGGACGCCCTGCGTCATTCCTTTGCCGAAAGAACCATTCGAATACTGGTGGTGCTGGCCGCGCTGATAGTCCTGTTGGCGCGGCGCCGAGTCTTGCGGCAGAAGTTGGTGGATTGCGGGAAAGACGTCGGCAATGTGGGTCGTGATCGCATGGCCGCCACTTTCACCGCAGGGGGTGTGAGTCTTATCCTCGCATTACCAGGGGTCCTGGTACTCTTGCTCGCAGCACTGATGCTCAAGGAAGGCAACAGCTTCTTCTCTGCCTTATCCTCCGGTTTTAGCTCGGCCGCCTTTGTCACATTGCTCCTGGAGTCGCTGCGCTCGGTAGCCCGTAGGGACGGGTTAGGTGAGCGTCACTTCAAATGGAATGGTCCGTCGCTGGCGGCTATTCGGCGTCAAATTCCGATACTGTTAGCGGTGCTTACTCCGGTAGTGATCGTACTGCCAACAATGGACGCGCAGGAGGGAGGCGCTTTCGATGACAGCCTTGGGCGATTGCTGTTCATAACCACTTCGGTGGCAATGGCCTGGTTCGCTTGGCGGGTGACGAGGGCTGTACTGCACGCTGCGCTCCACCGCAAATTCCTGAAAAGCGCACAAGTGCTTGCCGTCGCTACGCCCTTGGCGCTCGCCGTAGCAGCCCTCGGGGGCTATTACTATACGGCGGTCCAGTTGCAGGGGCTGATGTTCATCAGCATCTGCTGGGTAGCCTTCGTCATTTTGCTGTACTACCTGTGTCTTCGCGGCTTGTCCGTGCGCGAGCGACGCATGACCCTCAAGCGGCTGCGGGAACAACGCATTGCCGAACGCAAGATGGCTGAAGCCCGTGAAGCTGCGGAGAATTCTGGCGAGGGCGTCCCCGTGGCTTTCGATATGCCCGAAATGGACCTGGAAGACATCAGTCAGCAAAGTAAATCACTGATACGCATACTGGCCGTGACCCTTGCGCTTTATGTGCTGTGGGGCTTCTGGGCCGACGTCATTCCCGCTCTACAGATATTCGATAACATCACGCTGTGGAGCATCGGTGGCGAAGCGGAGGGCGAGACTTCAGTGGCCATCACCCTGGGTGATCTGATGTTGGCATTGCTGGCCGGCGTTGGCACTCTGCTGGCCGTTCGCAACCTGCCGGGTACCCTGGAGGTGATGGTGTTGAGTCGGGTCAATCTGGAGCCTGGCTCTGGGTACGCGATCACGACACTGGTTACCTACGTCATTGTGTTTATTGGTGTGATCACGGCACTGGCCGTTATCGGCGTGCAGTGGTCCGAGCTGCAGTGGCTGATCGCTGCCCTGGGCGTGGGTTTGGGGTTCGGGTTGCAGGAGATTGTTGCCAACTTTGTTTCCGGCATTATCCTGCTGTTCGAACGGCCCATTCGTGTGGGCGACACGGTAACTATCGGCGGAACAACTGGCACTGTGTCCCGTATCCGCATTCGTGCTACCACTCTGGTGGATTGGGATCGCAAGGAGCAGATTATTCCCAACAAGACCTTTGTGACCCAGGATCTGACCAACTGGACACTGACCGATCCGATAACCCGCGTGATCATTCAAGTGATGGCGGCGTACGGCTCGGATGTGGACAAGGTTCGGGATCTGCTGCAGGAAGTAGCGGAAAATAACGAAAGGGTTCTGAACGACCCGGCCCCGGCAGTCTTTTGCGTGGGCCTGGGGGAGCGCGGAATCAATTTCGAAGTACGGGTATTCGTGCAAGACCTTCTGGACTTCATGCCGCTGTCACATGAGTTGCATTCGGCGGTCACCCGCGCGTTCAAAGAAGCCGAGATGGAAATTCCCTTTCCTCAGCAGGATATTCATATTCGCAGTGTGCCCATGCCCAAGAGCGTGTCCTGAAGCAAGAGCGGCCGCAGTCCTTCAATGCTGTTCAGCCAGCCAGACTGCCGTTGCCACCTAGCTCCACCACCACGGACATTTCCTGACTCAATGGGCCAGGAACTACTGAAAAAGCCTGCTGGTCCATTGTGGCAGACAGCCAAGGGTGTCTTCGCGGCCAAGCAGATGAGTGCTGATGCGTGAATCATGCCGACGGCGCCCGCTGTACCAACCTATTCGACCCCGTAGGAGCGACCATGTCGACCATCACTACTGTTAACCCCGCCACTGAAGAACAACTCCACACCTACGATGTCATGTCCGAAGAGGAAGCCACTGAGCGTTTGGAAGCTTGTCATGCTGCTTTTCTGGAATGGCGTGAACTGACTCCCCAGGACCGGGCGCCTTACTTGGCGAAGATCGCGCAAAAGCTGCGTGAGCATGCGGATGAGCTGGCTGCATTGATGACCAGTGAAACCGGTAAGCTGCTAAAGGACGGCCGCGTTGAAGTCGAACTCTGTGCGGCCCTGTTCGAATACAGCGCCAAGAACGGCCCCGAGTTGCTGGCCGATGAAGAGCGTAAGCAGGGGCTTAGCGGCAAGCGTGGCATCGTCAGCTATCAGCCCATTGGGGTGATCTATTCGATTCAGCCCTGGAATTTTCCCTGCTACCAGGTGGTTCGAGTGCTGGCCGCCAACCTGATGGCGGGTAATGGCTGTTTGCTCAAGCATGCCAGCATCTGCACCGGATCAGGCTTGCGCCTGCGGGAAATTTGCATTGAAGCGGGACTGCCCGAGAATCTGTTTCAAGTCGTGGTGATCGGCCATGACACCAGCGACAAGCTGATCGCCCACCCCAAGGTCCGTGGCGTTACGATGACCGGCAGCGACGGAGCAGGGCGGCACATTGGCGCGACGGCAGCCAAAGCGCTGAAGAAGACGGTACTTGAACTGGGATCCAACGACGCCTATCTGGTACTTGAAGATGCCGACATTGAAACGGCGGTGAAATATTCAGTGATGGGGCGGCTATACAACAATGGCGAGACCTGCGTCTCTGCCAAGCGGTTCATCGTCACGGAAAAAGTCTATGACGCCTTTGTTGAAGCATTCGTGGCTCAGATGAAAGCCATTACCATGGGCGACCCCACGAGCAAGGACACACAGCTGGGTCCGCTTTCCAGCCAGGACCAGTTCGATACGGTCAAAGAACAAGTGGAGAGCAGCGTCGCAAAGGGTGCGAAAGTCCTCTGCGGTGGTGAGGTGCCGGATCGCAAGGGTGCTTATTATCCTGCCACCGTGTTGACGGAAGTCACTCCCGGAATGCCGGCCTATGACGATGAAATCTTCGGGCCTGTTGCGGCAGTCATCCGCGCCAAAGATGACGAGGATGCCATGCGACTGGCGAACGATAGTCGCTACGGTCTGGGTGGCGGGATCTTCTGCAAGGATGAGGAACGCGCCATCAAGCTGGCCCGTGATCACTTCGAGACGGGCATGATTCGTATCAACTCATTCGGTGCTGCTGATCCGAATATGCCATTTGGCGGAGTCAAGGATTCCGGGTACGGACGCGAACACGGCGGCTTCGGCATGAAAGAGTTCGTCAACGTAAAGGCGATTTTCCTGCCATGAATACACGGGTAGCCACCTGGTGAGCGAGCACATGAAAACTGAAGGCCCCTCAGCAGAGTCACTGACTGATATCTACCAGGCACGTCCGGGCGAGCCATCGCCCTGGACCGCCATCACCGATCAGGTCATGGGCGGCGTTTCCACCGCTGAAGTGATGCAGGATGGGCGCTATGGCTCGGCCTGTACCTGTCTGACAGGCCGCACCAGCCTGGAGAACAACGGCGGCTTTGTGCAGATGAAGCTTGAGATTGAGCCAGCTTGGCCGTGTGCTGAGTACGCGGGCTTCTTTATCGAGCTTTGCGGCCCAGCACACGACTACAACCTGAACGTCAAAACCACGCAGCTGGACAAGCCCTGGCAATCCTTTCGCTGCACCTTGCCGGTCGAGCCAGAATGGACGCGCTTTGTTGTGCCCTATGCGCAATTGAGCCCGCACCGCACAGATGCCGAGCTTGACCCGGCGAAGATCCGCAGCGTGGCTGTTATCGCGATTGGCGAGGCATTTGATGTGGATGTATGTGTTCGGCGGTTCGGGTTTTTTAAGTAGTAAATCGGACACCAGCGGAGAACGGCTTTTGTTTCTGCCTCAACTGATCCGCCTCTCAGCGCGTAGAGCTGTCAGAGGCGGACCGCGCGGAATTGGAATAGGCACTCAATGCCGTCACTGTCACCAGTATTAGCCCCATCCCCAGCATCTGTGTAGCCGCCAGGTCTTCATTCAGCACGGCGAAGCCGAACAGCGTGGCGGTTACCGGTTCTACCATCGCCACAATGGAAGCCACGGTCGGAGAAGTGCGACCCAGGCCGATGACATAAAGAGTGAACGACAACCCCGCACCGAACACGCCGAGTGCTACGAACAGCGGCCAATCCGATGTGCCTAAGGCCGCCGTCTTCTGGCCGGTATCGCCCAGCCAGATGAGTATGGCCACAAGTACCGCGAAGGCTACGGATAAAATGGTTTGCGGGCGGCCGTGGGGGCTCGCGTACTTGAAAGCAAAAATGAACATGGCGTAGGACACGCCAGCAAGCAGGCCGGCGGCCACACCGATTGCCGTGAGATCGCTGGCACCGATGTCGTAAATCTGGGTAAGCAGCATGACGCCGACAATCACTACCGCGATCGCGCCCCACTTGAACGGCGTCGGGCGTTCCAGATTCAGAGCAAATGACACGAGATACACAAAAACTGGTGCGCAGTACATCAGCGTAGCGGCTACTGCAACGCTGCCGTGCTCGATGCTCAGGAAATAAAACGAGAAGTTGCCTGCTACACCGAGGCCGCCAACCACTGACCAGAACCAGAGCTTGCGGCTTGCAAGTCCGCTTTTGTCTGGGCGCAGCACCAACCAGACCAGGACGCAGAACAGTCCGATTGCGCCCCGGTAGAATGACACGACAGACGCGTCCCAGCCTTCGCCCATGAGGATAGCGCCAATCCCGCCCGACAATCCCCAGAACAGAGCCGCCAACGCCACAAAAGCTGTACCTGCACCCATTATTTCATCTCGCGTTTCTACGTGGATTAAAGTTCGTTAGGGTGGGTTAGAGTCGGTGTGTTGCATTTTGTTGCGAGTCTTTTCAAGACGGTCTGCGGGGATGCATGCAGGAAGAAAAGGGTGTTGACCAGCAAAGTGTCCGCGACTAGAGCGTTATAGCCGCCTAGCGCAGGCAGTGGTGCCTGTGCCTGCGACGCGTTTGCCTATTGCGGTAAGTATTGTAGGCAACTCGGTGGAGCTAGGGGCTGGTCAAAGCAGCTGTGTATCTTCACAGATCAACTTCACGCGAATGGTTTCCGTGGAGTAGTCCCCACCAATGCGCAGCTCGGCTTGTTCGCCGGGCTGAATGGTCGCTTCTGGGAAAAAGGTCCAGGCCTGTTCTGCCGGTTCTGGCCTGAGCGAACATTCCACCGCACTGCTGTGGTTATTGGTCAGGCGCAGATGCTTGGGATTATCGGCGCGGGCCGGGCCAGTCGAGTCTTCCGGATCGATGACCAGGGTGCGAATGTCCAACTCGTTGAGCTCGCTGTCCAGCAGCACCTGTGGCGCGGCTAAGGCGACGGCAGGCATGCAGGCAATCACGACGCAGGCGTGGGCTAACTTCATCGTGCGACTCCTTATGTTTACCGATACACAGCAGTAGAGACCGCTGCGCGTCTCAGGTTCCGTAGGTCACCTATTCAGCCCTCGCGCAGCAACATGGCCTGGTTCTGCTTCAAGGCCTGCAGTGTTGGCAGCAGCCCGCCCAGCAGGGCAAGCGAGCTGACTACACCTGCCACCAGCGCGCCAAGCCACCAGAGATCGCCTGCCGGCAGTTTCAACAGTAGGGTTGCCAGGGGCAGGGCGATGAGCGCGCCGAGTGCGGTGGCGAACAGGGTGGCGATAAAAGTCAGCAACCCGGTTTCCAGCAGCATGGACAGCCGAATGGCGCGGTGCCGGGCACCCAGACAATGCAGCAGGTTGGCCTCATAGAGCTGGCGCCGGCGGCTGACACTGACCACGCTGGAGAGCACCAGCAAGCTCGCCGTGAGGCTGATCAGGGCGACGGCGGCAAGACCGGCGGTGGCTTTGCCAAGCAGGTCGCCTGCGGTCTTGAGCCAGTCGGCAGTGCTCAGGGTGATCACATTGGGAATGTTCCTGGCCAGCCATTGTTGGGACTGTTGGGCGGCCGAGTCGCTCTGGTAGACCACACCGACGTAGCGGCCGATCAAGGCATCCAGCGCGCCATCCTGCAACACACCCTCAAACCAGAAGCGCGTCTGCAGGCCTTTCTGCCGGTACAGGGCTCTTATTTCAGCGGCAATGGTCTGGCCTTCGACCAGAAACTCGACCCGATCGCCGACGGTCAGCCCGAGCTCGTTAGCCTCCCGATCCTCCATGGCCATAAAGGCGGGTTGGCCGTCAGGTGCTGGTGATGTCCACCATTCTCCAGAGACCAACTCCAGGTCTTCCGGGTTGCCGGACAGATAGCTGAGCTTGTATTCATCACCCATGGCTTCGCGTCTGGCGCGGGAATCGTCTGCGAGCATCTCGGCGATCGGCTCCTGGTTAATCGCGCCCAGGCGCCCCCGTACCAGGGGCAGAAGCTCGGTCTCGGCGCTGGGGTCAAGTGACTCCAGGCCGGCGTTGAGCGTGTCGATCTGATCAGGCAGCACCTCATAGAGAATCAGCGCCGGCGCCTCGGCGGGAATGGTTGATTCCAGTGCGCGCAGCAGCGTGCTGACCAGCAGGGTGCAGGCGACTACCAGCGTCAGCGCGGTACCCAGCGACAGCAGCGTTGCCCGCAGTGGTGAATCCGGCCGGTGCAGATTGGCCAATGCCAGGCGTCGGGCAAAATTGCGCTCGGCAAAGCCGCCGTTTTCCAGGGCTTTGGCGCCGCGCTGCAAGCCCTTGATCAGCGCTTCCAGTAACCCCCAGAGTACGACCACCGCGAGCAGGAACATAAAGCCAAGTTGCGAGGAGGGCAGCCAGAACAGCGTGGCGGTGATATACACCGCCAGCAGCAGATAGCTGGCTACGCGCCAACTTCGTGGCTCATGCCGGGCGGCTTGAACCTTGCCTCTGAACAGCCCTGCCGGCGATGCAGCCAGTGCTCTGGCGAGTGCCGGTAACGCGAAGACGTAAGCGGTCAATACCGCAAACAGCCAGCTTAGAAGCAAAGGTATGGCCCACAACGTAATCCAATGCCCAGCTCCACCAGAGCCGGATATCGCGAAGGCATCGCCGGCCAGCGTCAGGGCCACAGCGGAGAGCGCCAGACCGATGGCGCCGCCGATGATTCCGGCCAGGCTGCCGAGTACGCCGATCTGCAGCAGATAGATGATCACCAGCGGCGCGCGCCGTAACCCCAGCGTCTGCAGGGTGGCGATGGTACCGAGCTTTTCATCCAGGTAGGCATGGATGCTGTTGGCGACACCCAGGCCGCCAATAAACAGTGTGGTGAAGGCAATCAGAATCAGCGCCGTGGCGATTTGGTCCAGCCGTTCGGCCAGCCGCTCGCTGCGTTCGGCAAAGGTGGTGGTATCCCAGCGGGCATCGGGGAAGGCCTGCTCCAGCTCGTTCAGCCAAACAGTCAGATCGCGGTCGGTTTGTACACGATATTCATAGTCGACGCGGCTGCCAGGTTGTATCAGTTGAGCCGCTTGCAAGGCCTCGTCGGAGATCATGATCGGCAGGCCACGCCAGTTGGCATTCAGACTGCGATCCGGCTGCGCTTCTATAAGAGCGCTGATGCGAAAGGTCGCGGCGCCAATCTGTATCTGATCGCCAACAGTTTGGCCCAGACGTTCAGCCAGCAGGGGATCAATGATCGCGCCCCAGAGCCCGTCCTGCTGGGCAGTGAGTTCTGCGCGCGGTTGATCTGGTGTCAGCTGTAGCTCGCCATACAGCGGGTACGCGGCATCCGGAATCAGAATCTCGGCGCTGAAGAAGTTCTCGCCGTTGGCATCACTGACCATGGTGTCGAGCTCACGCACCAGCGAAATAGTGCCGCTGGCGCGAATCCATTCAAGCGCTTCATCGGGCATTGGCTCGTTGGTATCCAGCTCGACATCGCCGCCTAACAGCGCGCGGGTATCTTCCAGCAAGCTTTGCTCGATCACTCGGTAAAGGCTGGCCGTGGCGGCGACCAGCGTGACGCCAAGGATCAGGCAAGCGAGAAACACTTTGAGTACGGAGATGCGTGAGCGCAGGTCGGTGACGGCGAATTTCAGCAGCCACAGGGCTCTGGCTGACCAGGGTAATCTGGCGGTTGTGTCAGAGCGCATGCAGGCGTCCCGCATCCATTCTCACGCGGTGCTGGCAGCGCTCGGCGACACGCTCGTCGTGGGTCACCAGCACCAGCGTGGACTTGCTTTCCTTGTGCAGGTCGAACAGCAGCGTGAGTATCTTCTCGCCGGTTTTATGGTCCAGGTTACCGGTGGGCTCATCGCCCAGCAGCAGGCTCGGCTGGTGCACCAGCGCCCGGGCAATCGCCACACGCTGCTGCTCGCCACCGGAAAGCTGAGTGGGGTAGTGCTGCAACCGATGGCTTAGCCCGACGGCTTCCAGCATGGCAGTCGAGCGCTCACGTGCGTGCGCCTGCCCGGCGATTTCCAGTGGCAGGCTGACGTTGCCCAGCGCGCTGAGGCCGGGTAACAAATGGAAGGATTGGAAGATAATGCCCAGGTGTTCGCTGCGCCAGTCAGCTAGTGCATTGGAGTCCATATCGCCCAGGCGCCGGCTGCCGACCAGTATCTCGCCCTGGTCCGGGCGTTCGAGACCGGAGAGCAACAGCAGGAGTGAGGTCTTACCACTGCCGGAGGGGCCAGTGATTGCCAGTGTCTCGCCCGGTGGAATCGTCAACGATGCGTTGTTGAGTACTGCGACGGTTCCTGATTCTGTGGGGTAGCTGAGGTGGATGTCGCTCATTTGCACGCTGGTGGACACAGGGCTTCCTTTGGCTAGACAGGGTCAGCCCGCACTATGCCATGCCAGCAGCAGCCCCGGCGACGCGCAGACACCATTGGCAACACTCTCCTGTGGCTTGGCGAGTCACAGGATTTCTAGCGAAGGTTGGCGATCATTTGGCTTCCGCTGGACCTTCCGCAGAGGGGGTTGCCCCAACGCTCGGTTCACCGACCGCCAGCTCTTTGGGAAAACGGCGGATCAGCAGTGTCAAGCCGAAGCCCACCGAAAGCACCAGCACGGTGAAGCTGTAAGCGACGGTAAAGCCGCCGGTGGTTTCGATCAGCCAGCCGGCGATGGCTGGGCCGAGGAATTGGCCGAAAGCAAAGAACAGTGTGGCAAAGCTGAATGCGATGGGGATGTAACGCGGTGCGACCTGATCCGTCGCGCTGGTCTGAATCATCGCAAACACGCCGTTGATCGAGGCGCCCATCACCAGGAAGTGGAAGAAGAAGTAGGGCAGGCTCTGCTCTATAAGTGGCAATGTCATGGCCATGATGACAAGGAAGATGCACGTTGCCAGTGCATTCCCGCGGCCCCAGAAGTCTGACAGCCAGCCCCAGAGCGGACCGGCGGCAATGGACATCAGGCCCATCATTGCCATATAGCGGCCGGCTATGGATGCGCTGTGGCCGCTTTCTACCATGAAGCTGACCATGAACACCGTCTGAACGATATAGCTCATGCCAATGATGCCGTAGGTAGTGGCCACGATCAGTACCCGGGGATTGCGGTAAATCAGCCATTTCTCATCCGCTGGCAGGTGTCCGGCATCGCTGGCTTTAGCGGTTGGCGGATTGCGCACGAATAACCCGACCATCACTGCCACGAGCAGTGCCGCGCCAGCAAATACACCCCAACTGACTCGCCAACCCTGCTCGCCAAATGTGGCGAACAAAAAAGGCACGAGAACGCCAGACACGAGAACGCCGACACCCACACCACTCGTCATGCAGCCAATTACCAAGCCGCGTTTCTCGGGAAACCAGGTAGCCAGCAACGCCACCATGGGCGCAAATGCAAAGGCAGTACCAAAGCCCAGCAAACCCATTAGCGCCATAACCAGCCAAAAATTGGCGGCAAAGGCCAGACCGACAAACCCAGCTGTGACCGTGAGCATGCCGAACATGATTGACGCCTTCGCGCCCCAGCGGGCAGCCGCCAGGCCACCGGCCAGGACGAAGCAGACATAACACAGGGCGGTAACGGTGCTGAGAATCCCCGCCTGCTGGTAGGACAGCCCCAGATCAGCACGCATCGCTGGCAGGATGACGCCGTAAGCCAGGCGCGCAAAGCCAATCACCACCAGGGACGTAAGGGTACCGCACAGCACGGTAATCACCATGTTCGGGCGCATCGCACTCTGGGACATCGGGGCTCTCTTATGCTCTGACTTGGTAGCCGCCAAGGTTACCAGTTATCTGCGCGGTGGCCGACAGAGTCGTGTTAAAAGAGCCTATTTTGCTCTCGCGGACCGAGACTCGACGCTCTTCCAAATTAGGCCGAGCAGCGTGATAGGCAATACTGCAAATAACGCTAAGGCGCCCGGCGCGACGGCGCCCGACGCATCCAGTACTTGCAAAGTTAGAGCGGAAATCAGTACCCAGAATGCCGGGATAATGGCGGTCGCCCAGAGAGCCCAACCTCTCAGCATAATCAGTGCCAGGCCGAGCGTGGTGATGGCTGTGGGATCGGCGTGGATGCCGACCACTTCTGCCCGGTACCAGGAGCCGCCGCTCAGTGGCGCCATCAGAGGCAACATTATCAGACCGAAGAGGGCAATTGCCGACCCGATTACGACCGGTGGGCTGGTAGGGCGCGGCGCTCTGTCCAGGCCACACCGGGTAAACGCAATCACGACCAGAAGCACGGCCTGGGCGATAAAAGCGTAGCCGAGGTAGGCTCCTGCCCAGTTGAGCTCTGCGTAACGCTGGATAAAGAACATGAAGCCGACAAAGATCCAGAGCGGTGCGGGTATCAAGCAAGCGAGCCGCGTGCGCTGCGTCAATGCCAGCCCAAGCGCGGCCGCGCCTAGGGCCAGGGACATCAGATGCAGCGGCCAGAAGGTCTCCCCCATGCGCTCCAACAGGCGGAAGTAAATTTCCGCCGTGAAGGGAACAAAGTCCTGCAGCTGGTAACTCGCCCAACCGTTCATAGCGACTCGATATAGGCTGCCATTCGTTGCCGCGCGTCGGCCGAGGGCATCGGGTCTCGACCGGCGTGCATATTTTCGCGCAAGTGTTCGACCTGGCTGGTTGCGGGGATGGCGCAGGTGACCGCCGGATGGCTGACGATGAATTTCAGCAGAAAGTCCGCCCAGGTGCTGCAACCGCATTCCGCTTGCGCCCATTCGGGCAATGGCTCCTCACGGCGCTTGAGGCTCTTGATCAGGTTGCCGCCATCGTAAGGCCGGTTGGCGATCACGCCAATGCCGCGTTCTTCCGCCAGTGGGAGCAGCCGGTCCTCTGCGTCGCGATGGGTGATGTTGTAAGTGAGCTGGACGAAGTCGATATCCTCCGAACTCATGATCTGCTCGATCTCGCTATGGCGGCGTCCGTGCGAGGTCGTTATGCCGATGTAGCGGATGGTGCCCTCGGCTTTCATCTCCTGCAGGGCTGCCAGGTGCTCGCGCCAGTCGGTCAGATTGTGCACCTGCACCAGATCAAACTGCTCAAGGTTCCAGCGTTCTTCCAGCTCAGCCACCTGCTCGCGGGCTGAGCCCCCGGCCGGGCTCCAGACTTTTTCTGCGGAAAACAGGTTCTCTGGGGTGCCGAGTTGTTGTAACGCGTAGCCCATGACATCCGGCGCGGAACCGTACATGGGCGAGGAATCAATCAGCCCTCCGCCCAGCTCGAAAAACGTTTTAACGATCTCGGTGCGGGCATCGAGTAACTTTGGATCGCTGCCGACATTGAAGGTGCGCCAGGTACCCATACCGATGACGGGTAGCTTGTTGTCGCTTCCCGCAAAGGCTTTCTGCCTAAGCCCGTTGGCGTTGGCAAAAAGGGCGGCCGATGGCAGCATCACGGCCGCCAGCGCGGCGCCGATGATTTTCAGGCTGTGTCTGCGCGTGATGGGACGGTTCATAGCGGTCGCTCTTTCAGATTTTTTTGAATAGGCACCGTGGTGGCCAACACCAGAACAAAGCAGGTCAGCACGAAGACCTTGTTAACAAACCAGTTGGTGCGCCAGATCGACCACTCCGGGTCAGCGAGAAAACGGCCGAACAGAGTGCAGATGATGAGGATTTCAATCACCGACATACCCACCGCCAGTGCACGTGTGTAACGAGGGCGTACCAGCAGCGCCCAACCTAGCCAGACGTGCGCCAGTGGCCACAGATCCCAGTAGATATAACGCGTCCAAGGCTCCCCGTAGAACAGTGCATAGCCAATGGGGAACAGGTATTTGATGAACAACGTCCAGGCGGCGAGGATAAACAGCGCGTGGGCGAGAAAGCTGAACCAGGCGCTTGCTGGTTGTCGGGTGGGCAGTGACATTACAGCGCTCCTGTCCCCAGGCCGTCGTGACCTGACTCTTTGATCTCTGACTGTAACGCAGTCTAGCTGGTGTGAGCCCGTTGGATGCTCAATGAGCCAGGCTGATCTCTACAGAAATAATTCAAAAAATGTTTACCTGAGCGCTAAGAAAAAGATCACCCGGGCCTAGCTCACACCATTTCCAGTGACTGTTTGCATGTAGGCGGTGGATAGGCAGCATCTATCCGGGCAAGGTCTTCGTTATCGAGTCTGAGCTTGTCAGCCCCTGCGTTCTGTTTGAGGTGAACCAGATTCACCGCCTTGGGAATGGCGATCATCCCGGGGTGACGCAGTACCCAGGCCAGCGCTATCTGCGCGGGTGTGGCGTCGTGCTTGTCGGCTATGCTTTGCAGTGCAGCGTCCTGAAGCAGGGCTCCGCCTTGCCCGATTGGACAGTAGGCCATAATCGGCATGTTGTATTGCGCATGCCAGCCCAGCAGGTCGTATTCAATGCCGCGCGATTCGGGATTGTAGAGCACCTGATTGGTCGCGCAATCCGGAGTATCGAGTTCCTGCAGATCGGCCACGTCAAAGTTCGACACACCCCAGCGCAGGATCTTGCCCTGCTCGCGCAAACGTTCGAAGGCGGCGACTGTCTCGTCCAACGGATATTGCCCGCGCCAGTGCAGCAGGTAGAGGTCAATAGTCTCGGTGCCCAGGCGTTGCAGGCTGCGCTCGCAGGCGGTCTGAACGCCCTTGGCGCTGGCGTTGTGCGGATAGACCTTGCTGACCAGATACACCTCGTCACGTCGGCCCCGAATGGCGTCGCCGACGATCTCTTCCGCACCGCCTTCGGCATACATCTCCGCCGTGTCGATCAGCGTCATGCCCAGATCCAGGCCCTCACGCAAAGCTCTAACCTCGGCCTGCCGGTGCCCGGCATCCTCGCCCATGCGCCATGTGCCCTGGCCTATACGCGGTACGTTTACTCCGCCCAAACTGATTGTCTGCATGTTAAGGGGTTCCTGTTGGATGGTGGGTGCCGGGCCGGTTTTCGGCTACAGGCCTTCTGGTTCATTCACTTTGGTCTGACACATCTTGTGAATCAAATTTCCTTTTCCTTGTCACACCCCCACGGTACTTCACTGCCCCCATACTTGTGACAAAGGAGATTTCGTTTAAGGCCATGATCGACTGGATTGAAACAAACCAGGCGGTACTGAGTGTATGCGTCAGCTTCGCTACCCTGCTTGTCTGGGTGATATACGCCCAGTTGTTGTATTCCGGATTTCGGCGGCAGCGCACGGCTCGGGTAATCATCAATCGCGGTAGCAAAAGAGACCTGGATGCCCTGTGCATCGTCAGCAATATGAGTCAGGAAGCGATTTATGTGGAATATATCATTGCTACCCTGAAAACCTCGCTCGGCTCTGTGACGATGGACGTCACGGATTTTGAACAGCACCCTACAGAAGAACGCGAGAACGGTGCGGGCGAGCGGCAAACTGTTGCGGTGACACCCACGAACATTCGCGAAAACACCCGGCAAGGCCCGTTGCTCTCAGGCGAATTCATGCATATCGGGACCTTTAGCGGACTGGTCCAGCGTCTGGCTAGGCAAGGTGGCATACCGATGCAGGGGAATAGCCCAGAAGAGGATATTCAGCTGGAAAGTCTGACCATTGAGCTTATCGCGTTGTACGGACCGGAGCCCAAGCCCGTTAGCGCCAGACGAGACTTCATTATTGATAGCAGCAAGTACGGCGGGACCTTGACACCCGCCTCCTGGCGAACCCGTCAGAGCATTTCATTCCTGCAACGCCGCCGGCTGTGCAAGATGGTGGATGAAATGAATGACACCAATTTCTTTATGACCTCTACCATTCGCCGGGAGAAGCGTTAGCCGCTCATATCCATCACAGGCCGGCAGCATCAGGGCTGACCAGTTGCTCAATAGCCCGGTTGATTGAGGCCTGTTTGCTGAGCTGATCAAACAGGTCTCCGGCCGCCTCGCCCTGGATCAGGCCCAGCAGTACGCCCAATACCGATCCCCTGTGTACATTGTCTCCACCCACTTCAGCATTGACCTGCAAGGCCTGCAGTGGATCCTGCTGGTGTTTGCAGGCCAGATACAACACCGCAGGCCATGCGTCACTGATGTAACAGGCGGGGGACAGCACATTGCCGATCACCTCACGCTCCGCGTGCCTGCCTTCTACCAGCTTGGTCAGATCCCGGCGTGACACTCCCCGCGCTGCATTCAGCAGTAACTCCCGCACCTGGGTGTCGTCCTCACGAAACAGCAAGCCGTCAATCAACTGCACATAGGCGTCGCATACATCGGCGAGAAAATCATCCGGGTGGGTCAATGCCAGATGCTCACGGCACAGCTGACGGGTGTCTGCCAACGAGGTGCCGCGCAATCGTTCGCCGATCACGAGTGGGGCGATGGTCACCAGGCCGCCAATCGATGGCGTATCGTGAGTAACTGCAGCGCACTGATCAGGCGGGGACCCTTTAGCGAGATTGGCAAAGAAGCCGCGGTGATAGGATTCAGCGTAGGTATCCGGGTGGGCCGAGTCGTCTGCCATCATCAGCTGAATATAGGCCCGCAGAAATCCATCGCGATCATAATGCCCGCCGGCGGCGTTCATCACCTCTATCAGCGTCAGCGCGCAATGGGCGTTGAGGGTGTTGTCACCGGCGCGCATGCCCTGATGGTAATGCACGTTGGGGCGGTCCCAGTACTGGGCTTTGCCCTTGAGAATCACGTCGCCGACGATACTGGTCTGGTTCTGGGCCGCGGCAGCCTTGCGGCCGCCGCCGCTGGTCGAATGAAGGGACATGATCGAGGACGGATGGAAGGTGGGCGGCGCTTCAAAAGTCTTGATCCCGTTCGGGAACGCCTCATCAATGTCACTGACGCGGTAGTACCAATGCACCGGCATGGCCAGTGCATCGCCGATAAACAGATTGTGCAGGGCGGCAGTCGCCCTGGAAGTGATTACCGCGTCCATCATGCTTGTCCCTTGGTTGGTTTCCCCGAGCTTAACGTAGTGCCGGTTGAGTGCTTCATCGCAGGTGTTTCAAAGAAATTCGACGGGTTTTCTGCCCTTGCGTTATTGATTCGCGAGCGCTTTTCATAAAGCCGGGATATGATTCGCGCCCCACCTCTCAGCACCAGACCATCATGCTCAGCAACGCTATTTATACTGACCTTTCGGGTTACTACGATTTAATGTGCGCGGATATCGATTACCGCGCCCAGAGCCACTGTATTCACCGGCTGCAGCAGTTGCTCGGGAATGGCGGGAAGACGCATCTGGATCTGGCCTGTGGGACCGGGCCGCATGTGCGGCATCTGCTTGATGCGGGCTACCAAAGCAGTGGTTTGGATATCAATCAGCCGATGCTGGACCTGGCGCGGATGCGCTGTCCCGAAGCGCAGTTTGCCCTGCAGGATATGTGCGGTTTCACGCTGGGTGAACCGGTCGATCTGATTACCTGTTTTCTCTATTCGATTCACTACAGCGCCGGGCTCGACAGATTGAACGCCTGTATCGCCAGTGTGCATGCCGCGTTGGCGCAAGGTGGGTTGTTCTGCTTTAACGCGGTTGACCGGCAGCGGATTGATAATGGCTCATGGGTGTCGCACAACGTCAGCCAGGCGCAGGCCCGGTTCAGTTTCAGCTCCGGTTGGCACTATTCGGGTGAGGGCGAGCGGCAGGCTTTAAAGCTGCGGATCGAAAAAAGCGTCGCTGGTGAAAAGCAGGTGTGGCACGACGAACATGCCATGGTGGCGGTGAGCTTCAGCGAATTGATGGCGCTGTTACAACCGCACTTTGACGTTCATATGCTTGAGCATGATTATGAGACCCTCTCTGCCTGGGATGGCATCTCAGGTAATGCGTTATTTGCCTGTGTGAAAATCTAGGGGCACGGTATGCGCGCGCCCCTGCTCACTCAGTCCCAGCTCAACGCCCCGCCAGTCTGATACTCGATTACCCGTGTTTCAAAGAAGTTCTTCTCCTTCTTCAAATCCATGATTTCGCTCATCCACGGGAAGGGGTTCACGGTGCCTGGGTATTCTTCCTTCAGGCCGACTTGAGTCAGGCGGCGGTTGGCGATGAATTTGAGATAGTCTTCCATCATTGCGGCGTTCATGCCGAGCACGCCGCGGGGCATGGTGTCGCGGGCGTATTCAATTTCCAGCTGGGTACCTTGCAGAATCATCTGCGTGGCTTCGTCCTTCATGCTGGCATCCCACAGGTGCGGGTTCTCGATCTTGATCTGGTTGATCACGTCGATGCCGAAGTTCAGGTGCATGGACTCGTCACGCAAGATGTACTGGAACTGCTCGGCGACGCCGGTCATCTTGTTGCGCCGGCCCATGGACAGAATCTGGGTGAAACCGCAGTAGAAGAAGATGCCTTCCAGTACGCAGTAGTAGGCGATCAGGTTGCGCAGCAGTTCCTTGTCGGTCTCGACGGTGCCGGTGTTGAAGGTCGGGTCGGAGATCGAGCGGGTGTACTTGAGGCCCCAGGCTGCCTTTTTCGCGACCGAAGGGATCTCGTGGTACATGTTGAAGATCTCGCCTTCGTCCATGCCCAGTGACTCGATGCAGTACTGGTACGCATGAGTGTGGATCGCCTCTTCGAAGGCCTGGCGCAGGATGTACTGGCGGCACTCGGGGTTGGTGATCAGGCGATAGACGGCCAGCACCAGGTTGTTGGCGACCAGGGAATCGGCGGTGGAGAAGAAGCCCAGGTTGCGCTTGACGATGCGGCGCTCATCATCGGTCAGGCCTTCGGGGTTTTTCCACAGGGCGATGTCGGCGGTCATGTTGACCTCCTGCGGCATCCAGTGATTGGCGCAGCCGTCCTGGTACTTCTGCCAGGCCCATTCGTATTTGAACGGCACCAGTTGGTTAAGGTCGGCACGGCAGTTGATCATCTGCTTGGCATCGACGTTGACTCGGGCGGCGGAGCCCTCGAGTTCGTCCAGGCCTTCCTGGATGTCCAGTTGGTCGAGTGCGGCTTTGGCGCGAGCGACGGCGTCGGAGTCATCGTTGCCGACGTGGCGTGCACTGTCGACCGCTGCAACGGCTTGTTGGTCGAGTTGCGTGTCTGCGTTATCGGCCTGTGTTGCTGCATTGGACGCTGCACGGTGAGCGGGGGTGGTGGTTTCTGGTGTGTCTAGTTCGTCCCAGCTGAGCATGGTTGGCTCCCTTTGGTCGCAGCTTCAAGCGGCAGGCTTCAAGCTTCAAGTTGTTTTGTGTAGCGGCTCGGGCGATTGTTCTGGTTCGCCTCGGTGCGGCTGTGGTGTTCGTTGTCCTGCTCCGGTTTTGGCCGGTAGTCCGCCTGGATTCCCGCCTTCGCGGGAATGACGACATTGTTAGTACTCAGTTCTTGCTCCGTCATCCCCGCGAACGCGGGGATCCATTTTGGGGTTGGCTGTTTACGTAATGCGCAATGCCAGGGCCCCCAAGGTCAAAATGGATTCCCGCCTTCGCGGGAATGATGGGACGAGAAGAACGCACTATCTGGATCCTCATTCTCGTTCCCTTTCCCGTCATTCCCGCGAAGGCGGGAATCCAGGCGGAGTGGCGGTCAACGCGCCATGGCCACAGCTCAACCCATTCGCTCAAACGGACCACGCTTTCGCGACGAGGCCGTCGCTCCTACCTGGGCGTCTCTCTCTCGGGCAAGCCCCGGGCTGCTGTCGCTTGCAGCTTGAAACTTGCGGCTGCTTCACTGGCACGCCTCACAATCCGGCTCATCAATCGCACAGGCCTTGGGCACCGGGGCCGGGCCGGCGGCGGTCAGGCCGGCGGGGGCGCCGTTGGATACGGCGTTGAGTTTGCCGGTATCCACGGTGGATTTCTCGGTGCTGGTGGCCGCCAACGCGCGGAGGTAGTAGGTGGTTTTCAGGCCGCGGTACCAGGCCATGCGGTAGGTCACGTCCAGTGCCTTGCCGGAGGCGCCGGCAATGTAGAGATTCAGTGACTGGGCCTGGTCGATCCACTTCTGACGGCGGCTGGCGGCTTCGACGATCCACTTGGTTTCCACTTCAAAGGCGGTGGCGTACAGGGACTTCAGATCGGCCGGGACGCGGTCGATCTGCTGTACCGAGCCGTCATAGAATTTCAGATCGTTGACCATGACCGGATCCCACAGGCCGCGTGCCTTTAGGTCGCGGACCAGGTAGGGGTTGATCACGGTGAACTCACCGGACAGGTTCGATTTGACGTACAGGTTCTGGTACGTCGGCTCGATTGACTGGGACACGCCAGTGATGTTGGCGATGGTCGCGGTCGGGGCGATGGCCATGATGTTGGAGTTGCGCATGCCTTTCTTCGCGCGCTGGCGCAGCGGCTCCCAGTCCAGGGTCTGGCTGCGGTCCACTTCAATGTACTTGGCGCCACGCTGCTCGGTGAGGATGTCCAGCGAGTCCAGCGGCAGAATGCCCTGGTTCCACAGGGAGCCTTCAAAGGTGGCGTAGCTGCCGCGCTCCTCGGCCAGATCGCAGGAGGCCTGGATGGCGTGATAGCTGACCGCTTCCATGGACTGGTCGGCAAAGCTGACAGCAGCATCGGAGCCGTAGGCGATATGCTGCAGGTACAGCGCATCCTGGAAGCCCATGATGCCCAGACCGACCGGGCGGTGCTTGAGGTTGGAGTTTCTCGCCTGCGGCACCGAGTAGTAGTTGATGTCGATGACGTTATCCAGCATGCGCACGGCAGTCTTGATGGTGGCCGCGAGCTTGGCGGTGTCCAGCTTGCCGTCAACGATATGGTTGGGCAGGTTGACCGAGCCCAGATTGCACACGGCGATTTCATCGGCCGAGGTGTTCAGGGTGATCTCGGTACAGAGGTTGGAGCTATGCACCACGCCAACGTGCTGCTGCGGGCTGCGCAGGTTGCAGGCGTCCTTGAAGGTGATCCACGGGTGGCCGGTTTCGAACAGCATGCTGAGCATCTTGCGCCACAGATCGCGGGCCTGGATGGTCTTGTGCAGCTTGAGCTTGCCGTACTCGATCAGCGCTTCGTAATACTCGTAGCGCTCTTCAAAAGCTTTGCCGGTCAGGTCGTGCAGGTCCGGGGTGTCGGACGGGGAGAACAGCGTCCACTTGCCGTCTTCGAACACGCGCTTCATGAACAGGTCGGGGATCCAGTTGGCGGTGTTCATATCGTGGGTGCGGCGACGGTCGTCCCCGGTGTTCTTGCGCAGCTCGAGAAACTCTTCGATATCCAGGTGCCAGGTTTCCAGATAGGCACAGACCGCGCCCTTGCGCTTGCCGCCCTGGTTTACCGCGACGGCGGTGTCGTTGACCACTTTCAGGAAGGGCACGACGCCCTGGGATTTGCCGTTGGTGCCTTTGATATAGGAGCCCAGTGCACGGACGTTGGTCCAGTCGTTGCCCAGGCCGCCAGCGAATTTGGACAGCATGGCGTTGTCGTGGATCGCATGGTAAATACCGGACAACTCATCCGGCACGGTGGTCAGGTAGCAACTGGAGAGTTGCGGACGCAGGGTGCCGGCGTTGAACAGCGTTGGCGTGGAGGCCATATAGTCGAAGCTGGACAGCAGCTTGTAGAACTCGATGGCGCGGGCGTTGCGATCGGCTTCTTCAATCGCCAGACCCATGGCTACGCGCATAAAGAAAATCTGCGGCAGCTCGAAGCGCACGCCGTCTTTGTGGATGAAGTAACGGTCGTACAGAGTCTGCAGGCCGAGGTAGGAGAACTGCTGATCGCGGGTATGATCCAGTGCGGCGCCCAGTGCCTGCAGATCGAACTCCTTCAAGCGTGAGTCCACCAGCTCCAGCTCGGCGCCTTTGTTGATATAAGCGGGCAGGGCTTTGGCGTACAGCTCGGCCATCTCATGATGGGTGGCACTGTCGGCAACGCCAAGAAAGCCCAGGGCTTCGGCGCGCAGGGTGTCCATCAACAGGCGCGCGGTCACGTGGCTGTAATTCGGTTCACGCTCGACTAGTGTGCGTGCAGTCATGACCAGGGCGGTGTTGACGTCGTGCTGGGTAACGCCGTCGTAGAGGTTCTTCAGGGTTTCGCGTTCGATCAGCTTGGCATCCACTTCGGCCAGGCCTTCGCAGGCCTCGTCGATAATGGTGTGCATGCGGCCCATGTCCAGCGGCACGCGGCTGCCGTCGGCCTGGGTGACGTTCAGCGTGGGATGCGCTTCCACCGGCTGACGCGCCTGACGCTGGCGGGAATGCTCTTCACGATAGAGCACGTAGCTACGCGCGACTTTCTGTTCGCCGGCGCGCATCAGTGCCAGTTCTACCTGGTCCTGAATCTCTTCGATATGCAGGGTGCCGCCAGAGGGCATGCGTCGTTTGAAGATATTGGTGATGGTCTCGGTGAGCTGGTTCACGGTCTGATGAATGCGGCTTGAGGCAGCGGCCTGGCCACCCTCTACAGCCAAAAACGCCTTGGTGATGGCGACCTTGATCTTGTCATCGGTGTAACCAACCAGAGTGCCATTGCGCTTGATCACGCGAATCTGACCGGGCGCGGTCAGGTTCAGATCCTGCTCGTGCTGCTCACCTTGCGGCGCGCGAGACCCAATGGTCTCGGTGGGGTTGGGGGTGGGCTGCATGGGCAATCTCCTTGGCCGGGCCTGCGTACTATATATGGTGGTTCTACGCTACAGGCTTGGAACTGTTGCGGAGACCGTTGCGATTAAAACAACATCTAGTGATTAAAATGCCGTGAGGCACAAGATAGTGTGTAGATGGCTGTTGTGCAAGCCTGCGACTTGAATTTTTTATGCTGGCCATCTACTGGCAGCGGTATGGAAAATGCCGCTCTAAACCGCTTATTTCAGGCTTCCTGGCGAGTTATCAACAGGCGGAGCCAGACGAAAAATAAACACAATATATTGTGTTATCAGGTTGCCCACTCACTACCGGTAACCGTGGGTAGGTGTTTTGCTTTGCGGTTGCTACAATCGCCGATCTTACTCGCGGCAAATCGGGGTTGGTGTTGTGTCAAATGTGGAAGGTGGGCGAATACTGATTGTTGAGGATGACCTCAAGCTCGCGGCCTTGATCGAGGCGTTTCTGATCTCCCAGGGCTTGGACGTTGAGCTGTTGACGCACGGCAGCGGGGCGGTAGAGCACATTCTCGCCAGCAATCCCGATCTGGTGGTGTTGGACCTGATGCTGCCCGGCGAAGACGGGCTGTCTATCTGCAAACGGCTGCGTGCCGCCAGTTATGCGCGGCCGATCCTGATGCTGACCGCGCGCAGTGATGATGAGGATCATATTCAGGGGCTGGAGCTGGGCGCGGATGATTACGTCAACAAACCGGTTCGGCCACAGGTGCTGTTGGCGCGTATTCGTGCGTTGCTGCGCCGCAGTTCGGATATGGACTCGGCCAGTGAACGCGAGGCCACCCGGCTGACGTTCGGACCGCTGGTAGTTGACCATGCGCGTCGCGAGGCCTGGCTGCATGATGAGTTGATTGATCTGACCGGCGCCGAGTTCGATCTGCTCTGGTTACTCTCCAGCAACGCCGGGCGGGTGCTCAGCCGTGAGGAGATTTTCAATTCATTGCGTGGCATCGAATACGACGGTCAGGATCGCTCGATTGATGTGCGCATTTCGCGGATCCGCCCGAAAATTGGTGACGATCCTGAGTTGCCTCGCATCATCAAGACCGTGCGCAGCAAGGGCTACCTGTTTGTCGCCGTGCAACCCTGAATGAACTCCATTTTCCTGCGCATTTATGGCGGCATGCTGCTGATTCTGATCACGGTGTCACTGTTGGCGTTATTGAGTATTCGCTTGATAAACGATGTGCGCGCCGAGGACTACCGCGAGCGCATCGCCAGTGGCACCTTCCGGCTGATGGCCGACAACCTCGAACCCATGGACGATGCCGAGCGCTTGCGCGCGTTGGCGGCCTGGACGCGTCTGATTGGTGTGCCGCTGCAGCTGAATGAGCTGGATGATCTGGATCTGGATTCCAGCAGCTGGTCGCGACTGATCCGTGGGCAGGTGCTGGTCAAGCAGAACGGCGTGGAGGACGTGCGGGTCTACAGCCTGGTGGAGTTACAAAGCCAGATGGTATTGGCCACCACGATTGAGCGCATCACCGAGCAGCTTGGCCGGGCCACGCTGTTTCTGATCGCCGATGAGCTGGTGCGGGCCCCCGAGGCGGATATGCCATTGCGCTTGCAGCAACTGCGCCGCGAGAAAGGTTTCGGTTACCCGTTGGTGCTGACGCGTATGAACGAAGCTGATCTGGACGCAGACCAGCGTCGGCGCCTGGAAGAGCTGGACACCCTGATGACCCTGGGGCCGGACGGCGATTCGATAATGCTGTACATGAAAGTGCCGGATACCGAATGGGTGCTCAGCCTGGGGCCGCTGTACCAGATGAAGGAGTTTCCAGCGCCCATGCTGCTGATAGTCGGGGTACTGGTGTTGACCCTGTCCGGTTTGCTGATTTATCTGCTGGTGCGGCAACTGGAACAGCGCTTGATGGTTCTTGAGGCCGCCGCCACCCAACTGACCCGCGGTAATCTGGATGTACGTGTGGATGCGTCGGGACCGGACTCGGTGGGTCGCCTGGCCAAGGCGTTCAACGATATGGCCAGCCACTTGCAAAGGCTAATGGCTATTCAGCGCGAGATGATCGGCGCGGTTTCCCACGAGCTGCGTACGCCGATCGCGCGCCTGCGCTTTGGCCTGGAAATGGTCGAAACCGCAGATAACGACGCGGACCTGAATCGCTATATGCAGGGAATGGATGGCGATCTCAGCGAGCTGGACAAACTAGTGGACGAGATCCTCACCTATGCGCGCCTGGAGCAGGGCGCGCCGGCATTGAACATGGTCGGGGTGAACGTGCCGGCGATGGTAGCCCAGGTGGTCAGCGAGCTGGGGCCGTTACAACAGAACATCAATCTGCAAGCGAGGGATCTGTCGCTGGGCCGCGCTACCCGTATCGATGCCGAGCCGCGCTACCTGCACCGCGCGATTACCAACCTGGTAAGCAATGCCCAGCGTCACGCCAGCAGCCAGGTAAGAATCAGCACGCGGGTGGTGTACGGGCGTTGCGTGATCAACGTCGAGGATGACGGGCCGGGGATCGCCGAGGAATGGCGCGAGCGTATTTTCACACCGTTTCTAAGGCTGGATGACAGCCGCACGCGCTCTTCTGGAGGATACGGTCTGGGGTTGTCGATTGTGCGCAGGGTAATTTATTGGCATAACGGTCGCACCCGAGTCGGGCGTTCGGAAGCCTTGGGTGGTGCGGATTTCAGCCTGGACTGGCCGGTACAGCGCCGCTAGGGCGTCAGTACCGGCGGAACACAGCGAGGGTTAACGGCTGTGGCCGTTGACCAGCAAACGGAAGGCCTGGCTGGCAGGGCCGGGTTCCGGGGTGCGGCCGCAGATCAGATCACAGTAAATTGCACCTTCACCAATGCGAATAATGAAATAGGCGAGACTTTCGGCGTCCATTTCCGGATTGATCTTGCCGGCCTTGATCTGCCCATCGAACAGCTCGCGCCAGGTCTCAATCAAGCGGCTCTGCAAGCCGGAGATGTTTGAGGTTAGTAACTGCAAACCCCATTGCGGCTCTGCCAGCAGGAAATCATGCATCGGCTTGGCGTTGATCAGCGCAATATTGATATCGGTGTAAATCTGTACCAGGTAATCGATCCCTTGCAGCTCAGGTGTCTCATTCGCGCGCTCTATCGCCTGATCATAGATGAACTTGTACTGTGACCAGAGAATCTCGCCCATCAGCAGATCCTTGTTCCCCACCCAGCGCATGAGCGTGGCGCGGCCGATGTTGAGCTCCTCCGCCAGCAGCGAAAGGTTCAGTCGGCGGCCCTCAAGCCACCAGCGGCGGGCCATGCGAAAAGCAGTGATGGGCGTGGCGCGCTCATCGGATTTGCGCTGCGATAGCGCCATGGATAGCGGGGTATTCTGACTGCTCATATTCACTGCCTGTGTGACTTATGTGTTGGCTCTCTAGCTGCCTATAGTAGCAAGGACGATACCAAGATGAGAAGTGTCCCGATGTTGAATCATTGCTTGAATCCTATTTTGATATCATCCTTTAGTCGCATTTGTCATGAAGAAGGCGGTTTCAGCCGACTAACCACGACCGACAAAGGGCATTTTTGTGGCCATGATGGTCATGAACTGAATATTGCTTTCCAGCGGCAGATTGGCCATCTGCACCACTGCCTGAGCAACGTGCTCCACATCCATCATTGCCTCTTGCGCTATGTCGCCATTTGCCTGCTGGACGCCGTGCTTCATGCGCTCGGTCATCTCAGTGGCGGCATTGCCGATGTCGATCTGACCGCAGGCGATGTTGTAGCGCCGGCCGTCCAGCGAGGTGGATTTGGTCAGGCCGGTCATCGCGTGTTTGGTGGCGGTGTAAGGCGCTGAGTTTGGTCGTGGCGCGTGGGCGGAAATCGAACCGTTGTTGATGATGCGACCGCCCATGGGCTGTTGGCTTTTCATGATCTTGAAAGCTTGCTGGGTACAGAGAAAGGCGCCGGTCAGGTTGGTTTCCACCGTGGCCTGCCAGTGCTCAAAGCTGATGTCTTCCAAGGGTACGGGCGGTGCGCCGGTACCGGCGTTGTTGAACAGCAGATCAAGGCGACCAAAGTGCTCAAGCGTACGATCAAACAGGGCGGTTACCGAAGCGGGTTGGCGCACATCGGTCATTACCATCAGGCTGTGCTCGGCGAGGTGTGCGGCGGCCGCGACAGTGGCTTCGAGAGGTTCGGCACGGCGGCCCGCCAGCACCACGCGGTAGCCTGCGCGCAACAGCGCCAGCGCGGTGGCGCGGCCAATACCGCTGCCAGCCCCGGTGACCAGGGCGACGGGGGAGGTGGTTGTTGTCATGATTGGGCTCCAAGGCTAGGTTCAGCCCCGCAGCATAGCCGATTACAAAAAAGCCGGTCACCCTAAGGTAACCGGCTGCATTACGTTGAGTGATACGCGGGCAATCAGTTGATGCCCTTGCGCTCGACTTCCCAATCGCGATCGGTGCAGAGCTCGCAGTTGCTGCCGTAGAAAGTACTCTCGGCGTTGTTATCATCCATCAGGTGATAGCGATACCAGGCAGTGGAAGGCCCGCGGAAATCGCCGCCGTCACCCACGGGTTCGAAGTGCCCAGCGCCGTCCAGATTGCCCCAGAACACCGGCACGTTGGCGTTGTTGAAGACCGGGCGGCCGTTTAATACCGGGCCAGCGAGGGTGTCGGAGCTGCCGGTCATCAGGAACATCGGACCATTTTGCTGACCCTGTGAGGAGCTGACGTGACCCAGGCCCAGCACATAAGGCTGGAATGGCGCAGTGGCGGTGATACGACTATCGCGGCCGGCCATGATCGAACCACCACCGCCCTGCGAATGGCCTGAAGAACCTACCCGGTTAACGTCCAGGCGGCCGGCATAGGTGCCGCTGCTACGACCGTTCTGTTGTACCAGGTAATCCAGGCAATCGATCATTTCCTCGCCTGAGCCTGCGTCCGAGGTACGTGCGGCAGCGACGACGAAGCCATGGCTGGCCCAATGCTCAAGCAAGTCCCCGTAGGTGCCAGGCGTTCCGCCGGTGCCATTGCCCCAGAGGATAATCGGGTGACGCCGGCCTTCTTCACCAAGAGTGCGCGGGCGATAAATGGTGCAGCTAGGACCTTCATTGCCATCAGTGGTGGCGAAGGGACCGGAGCGGCTGAAGTCTGATACCGGTGGAAAGCTACCATCGCCTGGATCGGTCGGTGGCGGAGTGGGGTTGCTGGCCAGAACGGAGGTGGATACCACCAGAGCAGCTGCGAGGCCGGATAGGGCGAATTTGGATGTTTTCATAATAATCTCTTGAAGGGGAATATTGTTGTTGTATGCAACCGCTGAGCCTCTGGCCAACCACCGACGGTCAGACTCATTGCGATACAGACAATACGGTGTGAGATTATGTGCAGCACTCGCCTATTCGGGTGAAAAACCGATACAAAACTATAAAGTGTATCGTTGCACACAAAAAGACCGGCGCTGGGCCGGTCTTTTTTGTTGCTGACTTACGCTCAGTTGATGCCTTTGCGCTCGACGTCCCAGCGGAAGTCGGTGCACAGCTCACAGTTGCCGCCGTAGAAGGTGCTCTCGGCATTGCCGTCGTCCATCAGGTGGTAGCGAAACCAGGCGGTGGAAGGCCCGCGATAATCGCCACCGTCACCCACAGGTTCAAAGTGGCTGGCGGTGGTGCGCTCACCCCAGAAGACCGGCACGTTGGCGCGGCTGAATACAGGTGCTGCGTTCAAGGTCGGTGAGGCGATGGTGTCACGCCCGCCAGTCATCAGGAACATCGGGCCGTTCTGCTGGCTCTGGGATGATGAGCGATGGCCCAGGCCAATGGTGTAAGGCTGGAACGGCGCCGTGGCGGTGATACGGCTATCCCGACCGGCCATGATGGAACCGCCGCCACCCTGCGAATGCCCGGCGGAGCCCACATTGTTGACATCCAGATTGCCGGCATAAGTACCGGTGCTCCGGCCGTTCTGTTGCACCAGGTAATCCAGACAATCGATCATGTCCTCACCGCTACCGGCGTTGGAGGTTCGTGCAGCAGCAACCACGAAACCGTGGCTGGCCCAATGATCCAGCAGGCCGCTGTAGGTAGTGGGCGAGCTTCCGGTGCCGTTGCCCCAGATGATAATCGGGTGACGTAGGCCATTATCGCCCAGGGTACGGGGGCGGTAGATGCGGCAGCTCGGCCCTTCGTTACCACTGGTGGTAGCGAAAGGACCGTCATCGCTAAAGCTGGAAACCGGGGGGAAGGAGCCATCACCGCCACCGCCGGGAGGCGGGTCAGTCGGCGGGTTGTAAGCCATAACACTGGTAGACAGCAGCAGGGTGCTGGCGAAAGCGCTCAGTTTGAACTGGATAGAAGTCATTTGTTGATCTCTCTTGGTGTTGTTGTTGTGTCAGTTGAGACCACTGAACATACCAACAGCAGGCTCAGTACGAGACAAACCTTAACGCCGAAGGGAAATCCCCACATTCGCCTATTTGGGTTAAATTTGAGACAGAATTGAAAGCAGGCTGTATTGCGCAGCTTGGCGCGAGCTAGTAAAAAATAATAAAACGGGGCCGGATGGCCCCGTTCTGGCTGCTAAGGAAGGATTACGGGGTAGAGTAGTTGGGCGATTGACCGAAGAAGGCGGGCAAGGTGCCTATCTCCAAAGGGCTCAATCCTGCATTGGTCAGTGCGGTGGTCCAGGCCGCATTGACCCCGGCCAGGGTCAGCTCCTCGGCGGACATGCGCACGTCGGCCTCCTCGTTGGTCGCGTCAAACACAATCACCTTGTTCTGGCCGACAGCGGACGTCCAGGCTGACCACTCGGGTTGCGCCTCACTGGCAGTACCGTTGGGATCACCATCACGGGCGAAGTCTGCCAGATAGCTCATCATGGATTCCTGCAGCGCGACGCGACCGGCTTCGTTTTCATCGGTGAAGGGAAGCTCAAACAGGCCTTCACCCGCACCAAAGAAAAATGAAATATCCGCTGCATGCCCGGCGCCGTAGATAAAGTTGAATGGAGTGGGCCCGGACTGGGTGCCCCAACGGAAATCGTAGGCGTAAGTGGCGGGCTGGTGCTGACTGATCAGGCGCGCCAGCTCATCCACATATTTCGCCCGCCAGGCGCGGCCGCCGTGGTAGCCGGTGATTTCGTAGGTGTCTTTATCCTGTTGGGTAGGCAGCACCTCGTCCAGGGTCTGGGTGCCTTCGAAGGCGACATCCAGCAGATCGAGCCAGGTCTTGTCCGGTGGAGAGGGTATGTCGGGCAGGGCGCCTTTTACTGCGGCACCGTACAAGGGCATGAATGACTTCTGCTCGTACTCGTTGGCACCGAGGATCACCGGTACATTATTGAAATTGCCGCTGGTAAAGCGCGGGATCCAGCCGCCGGTGGGAATCACGGTACCGTCTTCGATCGCACCATAAGCGCTGAGCGAGCTGTAGTTGAAGACCGCCTGATAGAGGTCTCGACCTTCGGCTGCGCGCAGGTAATCATTCAGCGTACCGGCGGCTTCCATATCCTCCCGCATCTGCGTGGCCTGGCCCGCGCTGATTGGTGCGTCTGGGGTTTTCCGATCCTCTTGCAGGCGGATCAGCCATTCAATATGACTGTTGGCTGAGGCGCGGGCAGTGGTGGGGCTGCGGGTATTCATCGAACCGCTTTGCGACATGGCGCGGTGGAACAGACCACCGCCGGCCTCTGGCGACACCATCAGGTTGAGTACGTTATGCGCGCCTGCGGATTCGCCGGTGATGGTCACGTTATCCGGGTCGCCGCCAAAGTCACTGATATTGGCCTTGACCCATTCCAGCGCGCGGATGGTGTCCAAAGTGCCAAAGTTGCCGGAGTCCGACAGTGGATCTGCACCTGCAGTCTGTACGTCCGGGTGGAAGAACCAACCCAGTGGCCCAAGCCGATACTGAACGACCACGACAACCACGTCGGACTGATTGGCCAGAGCGCGGCCATCGTACTGTTTGGCGGTACCGAAGTTGTTCGAGCCGCCGTGAATCCAGACGTAAACAGGTAAGGTTTCATCCGCAAAGTCGCTACGGTTGGGGCGGTAAATATCAACGATCAGGCAATCTTCATCGCCGACCATATTGGAAGTGCGTTGCCACTGGGTGGTGGTTTCCGCCTGCACACATTCCGGAGCGCGCTCGGTAGCGTCCAGCGTACCGCTCCAGTTTTGCGGTGGCAGTGGCGCACGCCAGCGCAGGTCGCCTACCGGCGGCTGAGCATAGGGCAGGCCGTGCCAGATCAGAGTGTCGTCTTCGGCAATCCCGGCGACGGCGCCGTTCGCCAAGGTTAACTGGGCGCGATTGTCAGAATCATCTGAATCAATTCCGCCGCCGCCACCCAGGCAGCCGGCAAGCAGTAAGGATCCGGTCGCCAAAGCGACGGCGGTTATCAAAGGTCGTTTGGAAAAGATACGGCGAGTGACTTTCTTGGGTGCGCAGCAATGCATTGAGCTTCTCCTGAATCTTGTTTTTATTGAAGGACAACAGTAGAACAGTCGCAAAGTTGCACCGCACTAGCTCGCTGACTTACCCAGAGAATGGGTCCCCGCGTGCGCGAGGATGACGATTACTGATGAGTGCAGAGACTTTCCTTGAGCAAGCGGCCCTGAGCTAAGCGGAAACCAATATTCACGGCCCCACCGCTCACCGCGCTTTTTATTTACGCGCTCCGTTTCCCTGCCGTCATCCCCTTGGATGGGCTTACCTGCAGCTCGTTTGGTGCAGTGCTCAATTCAAGCTAGATGCGAATGATCGTTCATGTCGAGACATAAGTCAGGAATATATCTCTACTGGTCATCTACTTATTTTGGCGCTGACGCCATCCAAAGTGGCGAAGGACGTATCCTTGGCGGTGAGGAGAAAGTCCTGCAGGTAGGACATCTCCAGCATGTCCTCGCGCACCGCGGCATAGAGGGTGCCGAACAATCCTTCAGCGCCCAGCGGACGCGCGCTGACATAGCCGCGCTGCAGGTACTCGGCAATTGCCCAGTTGGGCAGGCAACAGACGCCGCGACCAGAGGCGACCAGTTGCATCATCATCACCGTCAGCTCGGCGTTGCGCACAGCTAGCGGTTCCACGCCGGCGGGATCGAGAAATTGCTTGAAGATGTCCAGGCGCTCGCGATCTACCGGATAGCTGATCAGCGTTTCCTCAGCCAGATCGGCCGGTTCTATATGGCTGCGGTTGACCAGTGGATGCTGGTTGCTGATCGCCAGTACCGCTTCGTAGGTAAACAGCGGCACATAGCTGATGCCGTTGATTTCCTGCGGGTCAGACGTGACTACCAGGTCCAGCTCGCCACGCGCCAGTGCCGGCAGGGGCGCGAAGAAGAAACCGGAGGCGAAATCCACTTCCACCTCAGGCCAGGCGTTACGGAACTGGTCAATGGTCGGCATCAGCCACTGAAAGCAGCTGTGGCACTCAATGGCCATATGCAGGCGGCCGGCCTGGCCGCCGGCGAGACGTTGCAGATCGCGCTCGGCCTGGCGTACTTGCGGCAGCAGGTTATCCGCCAGCCGCAGCAGGCGCAGCCCGGCGCTGGTGAACCGTACCGGCTTGCTCTTGCGCACAAATAGCGGCAGACCCAGACGCTCTTCCAGATCTTTCAATTGATGGGATAAGGCTGATTGCGTCAGGTGCAAACGCTCGGCGGCTTCCACCAGGCTTTCGGCTTCACGCAGGGTGGCGAGGGTGCGCAGGTGGCGGAGCTCGAGCATGGCCAAGTTCTCAACATGAATGAAATCGAAGTTTAGCATTAAAAGGATGAGTTTGATTCAGTAGCAGAGCAAGCAGACCATAACGCCACGACATCAAATAGTTTAATTATTGTGGAGAACGTTATGGCTTTGGCTCACTCGCTGGGATTTCCTCGCATCGGCCGCGACCGCGAATTGAAAAAAGCCCTTGAGGCCTATTGGGCGGGCAAGCTTGATCAGCCAGCCCTGCTACAGGTGGGGCGCGAACTACGCGCTCGCCATTGGCAGGTGCAGGCAGACGCCGGGCTGGATCTATTGCCGGTCGGTGACTTCGCCTGGTACGACCAGGTGCTCACGCATAGTCTGACCGTCGGCGCTGTGCCGCCGCGTTTTGCCACGGATGCGGCGCCGACACTGGATACGTTGTTTCAGATGGCTCGCGGCGTCAGCCAGGGCGGCAAGCAAACCTTCGCCTGTGAGATGACCAAATGGTTTGATACCAATTACCACTACCTGGTGCCCGAGTTCAGCCGCGATCAAGACTTCAGCCTGCAATGGACGCAATTGTTCGATGAAGTGGCAGAAGCGCAAGCGCTGGGGCATGCGGTCAAACCTGTGGTGCTGGGCCCCCTCAGCTATCTGTGGCTGGGTAAGGTCAAGGGCGAGGGATTCGACAAGCTGGAGCTGTTGGAAAGGCTGCTCCCGGTGTATGTGCAGATCTTCAATCGCCTGGCGGAGCAGGGCGTAGAGTGGGTACAAATCGACGAGCCGGCGTTGGTGCTGGATCTGCCGGCCGACTGGAAGGCAGCTTTTGAAAGTGCCTATAACCTGCTTCAGCGCGCACCACTGAAAAAGCTCGTCGCCACATTTTTTGGCGGACTCGAGGACAATCTGGGCTTGGCCTGCAATCTGCCGGTGGACGGCTTGCATGTGGATCTGGTGCGCGCCCCCGAGCAATTGCCGCTGATCCTGGATCGGCTGCCAACCTACAAGGTGCTGTCGCTCGGCGTAGTCAATGGTCGCAATATCTGGCGCTGTGATTTGAGCGCGACCCTGGCAAAGCTAGGTCAGGCCAAGGAGCGTTGGGGTGAGCGACTCTGGGTTGCGCCCAGTTGCTCCTTGTTGCATAGCCCGGTGGACCTGCAACGGGAGGATCAGCTGGATGATGAACTGCTCGGTTGGCTGGCATTTGCCACGCAGAAAGTCGGTGAGGTCAGTCTGCTCGCCCGAACGCTGAATACCCCTGATGATGCGATGGTGCGCGAGGCTAATGCGGCGTCGGATGCGATTCAGCTGGCGCGTCGACAATCCAAACGCATCCACGACCCGGCAGTCGCAGCGCGCCTGGCCGAGGTGAAAGCGCAGGACGCCAAGCGCAATGCGGCCTATCCTGAGCGCGAGTGGCTGCAACAGCAGGCGCTCAAACTGCCTGCCTGGCCGACCACGACCATCGGCTCTTTCCCGCAGACAACAGAGATTCGCGCCAGCCGCCAGGCCTTCAAACAGGGTCGCCTGGCTGAAGCAGATTATATCGACGCCATGCGCGCCGAGATCGAGCTGGTAGTGCGCGAGCAGGAAGCGCTGGGCCTGGATGTGCTGGTGCACGGTGAGGCCGAGCGCAATGACATGGTCGAGTATTTCGGCGAGCAGTTGAGTGGTTATGCGTTCTCGCGCTTTGGCTGGGTGCAGAGCTACGGTTCACGCTGCGTCAAGCCGCCGATCATCTATGGCGACATCAGCCGCCCAGCGCCGATGACGGTCGAATGGACGCGTTATGCGCAGAGCCTGACCAGCAAGCCAATGAAGGGCATGCTTACCGGCCCGGTGACCATGTTGATGTGGTCATTCCCGCGTGAGGACGTCAGCCGCGAGCTGAGCGCGCGGCAATTGGCGTTGGCGATCCGCGATGAAGTGGTGGATCTGGAAGCGGCGGGCATCGGCATTATTCAGATCGACGAACCGGCCTTTCGTGAGGGTTTGCCCCTGCGTGCGGCGGCGCAACCGGCTTATCTAGAGTGGGCGGCGGCAGCCTTCCGTTTGAGCGCCAGTGGCGTGGAGGACACGACCCAGATCCACACGCATATGTGCTACAGCGAGTTCAATCATATTCTCGACTCGATTGCGGCGATGGATGCGGACGTGATCACTATCGAGACCTCGCGCTCGGATATGCAGCTGCTCGAAGCCTTCTCGGATTTCGCCTATCCGAATGCCATCGGGCCGGGAGTGTATGACATTCATTCCCCGCGCGTGCCGCAGGTGGCGGAGATGGTGCGGCTGTTGCGCAAGGCGGCCAGGGTCATACCTGCCGAACGTTTGTGGGTGAACCCGGATTGCGGTCTGAAGACCCGCGGCTGGCCGGAAACCCGCGCCGCTTTGGCGGCAATGGTGCAGGCAACACAGCAACTGCGAACCGAGACCGCCGGTGCCCCGTCGCATTCTGCTTCTACCCGGAGGGCGCAGCCTGTAGAGTAGCGGCCGGTAAATCATGCTGGAGCTAGACCATGCAGGAATTGTTGTTGCACTGCCGTCCCGGATTTGAGGGCGAAGCGGCTGCTGAAATGCAGGAGCTGTCTGCCGTCAAGGGCTTTGCCGGCTATGCCGTGACCAAGGAAGGTTCGGCGCTGGTGCGCTTTGTTTGCCCTGGGGAGGGCGACGCCGAACGGCTGATGCACAAGCTGGACTTTCGTCAGCTGATTTTTGTGCGCCAATGGGCGTTGGGCAACTGGCTGGAAGTGCCGGTGGAAGATCGCATTGCGCCGATCATCACCGCCTGCTCCAAGGGCCCGATAGCGTCCTGCATGTGGCTGGAAACCGCTGACACCAATGACGGCAAAGCCATGGCCGCGTTGACCAAGAAGCTCAGCAAGCCATTGGAATCAGCGCTGACCAAGACCCGCTTCGTGCGTCCGACAAAAACCGAGATGCCGCGCCTGCACCTGTGTTTTGAAAGCGGCACGCGGGTATTTGTCGGCTGGTCCTGGGCGCACAACGCTGCACCTTGGCCAATGGGTATTCCGCGCCTCAAAGTACCGCGTGATGCACCCAGCCGTTCGACCTTGAAACTGGAAGAAGCCTGGCACCATTTCATCCCGCGGGATGACTGGGACGCGCGCCTGGCTCCGGGCATGACCGCTGTGGATCTGGGCGCTGCACCGGGCGGCTGGACCTGGCAGATGGTCAATCGGCACATGAAAGTCATAGCCATAGACAACGGCCCCATGGCGCAAAGCCTGATGGACAGCGGCCAGGTTGAGCATATTCAGGCCGACGGCTATCTGTACAAGCCGAATAAAACCGTGCACTGGATGGTCTGCGATATCGTCGACAAGCCGGCACGTTCCAGCGCATTGCTGGCGCGCTGGGTCGGTCGCGGCTGGTGTCGCGAAGCAATCGTCAACTTCAAACTGCCGATGAAGCGCCGCTATCAGGAAGTGATCCAGTGCATGGAGCACGTGCAGGAAGCGCTGGACGAGGCGGGCATCAAGGCCACTGTATCCTGCAAGCAGCTATACAGTGACCGGGAAGAAGTGACCTGCCACGTGCGGATCCTGCACGCCGGCAGCTTCAAGATTCAGACCCTTAGTTAAGGGCTTGGAACTGCCAGCGCGCTAGGCGATAGCTACAGCGGCTCGAGTAGTGTCACGCGTTCTTCTTCCTGCAGCATCGGGGCGAAGGCGCTGATGCTGTCAAAACGCGCCTGGGAATTCTCCCAGCGCTCCCAGGAGTGGCGGTTCTGCCAGGTGACCATGACGATGCGGTGATTGGGTCTTTCCAGATCGCGGAAGGATTCCCCGGAGATAAAACCGGGTGACTGGATGGCCTGCTGGATGACCTTGCGAGCCGCTTCTTCGTAAGGTTGTTCAAGGCCTTCGGCAATAACGCGTTCGATCAGTACTTTGATCATCAATAAATCCTTACTTACCAGTGATGTATGGCGCCTTTATTGGCGCTTCTGTCATACAGTGTCGGCTCTGCTGGCGCGGCTGGCAAGTGCCTGTGCTTTTGCGGATAATGCAATCTCGCCACTTCGATATGCCACCTCAGGACAATTGCCCGTGACGGCCAACCAACCAGACAAACAACTTGATGCCCAGGGGCTGATGTGCCCGGAACCGGTAATGCTGCTGCACAATGCGGTGCGCGATATGCAGGCGGGCGAGTTGCTTGAGGTGCTGGCCACCGACCCCTCGACCGAACGGGATATTCCCCGTTTTTGCTCCTTTCTCGGACATGAGCTGGTCGAGCGCAGCGAAGCCGAGGGGGTATATCGCTACCTGTTACGTAAACAGGGCTAGGTGTCGGTATCCCTGGTGTTCCAGCCCGGCTGCCCCGGCCTGAGCTGGCATTGTCCCAATACGTCTTGCCAGGCCGTGCTGTGCGCGTTCAGTTGCTGCTGGTAACGTTCCCAGAGCGAATCTTTTGCGCCTACCAGCGCGCGCAGGTAGTGCTCTGTCTCGGCCGGAATTGCTTGCACCTGGGCCAGTTCGCCAAGGCTTTGTTGCCAGGGTTGGCCAAGGCGCTGCACCTGTGCCAGGTAGGGTTGTATCTCACCGGCGTAGAAGGTCACAAATACATTGAGCAGAATCTGTGAACGCTGAGTAGGTTTGCCCAGCGGGCAGAGCTTTTGTGCCCGTTCGCTACCCAGCATGGCGGTGACCTGCTCCAGCGTATGGGTCAGCCGCGCGAGGCTGTGGATCAACTCGCTGCCGCGTTGGCTGCGCTGCAAAGCCTGGAAATGGGATTGCAGTTCGGTGCGTGGCGGCGGCAACACACCTGGTAAGGCCTGGCCAATGGCTGTCAATTGTTGCAGGGCGTCAAGAGCGGCCTGATCGGTCAACGCGGTGCTGGAAACCGGTAAGGGGTCAGCGGTAAAGCGCAGGTAGTATTCAAATTCGCTGCTGGCATTCAGCGCGTTCCAGAACACCTCCGGCAGCTCTTCACGCTTGGTCGCGGCAATGTTTTGCAGATCCACCAGCAGCGCTTCACGTGCAGGATCATCGTGCAGAACCTCGATACAATCATCCAGGGCCTGAATTAGCTCACCATCCGCGGCCAGGCGATGGCTCCAGGGCATGACCTTGCCGAGGCTGCTGTTGCGCTGGGCGACGCTTTGCTGGAGGGTCTGGCAGCGGCGTGATTCGACCAGTAGTTCAAGCATGCCAATCCGTTGCTCTGCGACCGGGAGCAGCCGATCACGCCGCGAGGGGAGGCGATACTGGCTCAGGCTTTGGCTATCGAACCGGGTCCACGGCGCGTCGAGCACGCGACCAACGCGCTCGAGATAGTTGTCCATCTGCTGGCTGGCTTCAGGCGCGCGTTCGCAGCCGGACAGGATCAGGCAACAGGTGATTGTGAGTAGCAGGCAACGCATCATGTCTCCCACAAGGCGGGGATGTTGAGTATGGCATGCCGATACGCGCCCGCTGAAAGCAGGCGTTACTGGATTTTTCCTGCGACACCGTAGGGCTGATTGCGTTTACGTCCGGCCCCGACATAGGCCAGGCGCACGCCGAGAAACAGCGCCGCCGCAGTTAAGCCGATAATCAAGCCTTGCCAGAAGCCGGCAGGGCCGCGCGCGGGTCCGAGCAAGTCGGTCAGGCCCAAGACATAACCGCAGGGCAGGCCGATCAGCCAGTAGGCGATCAGCGTCAGCAGCATGGGCAGACGGGTATCCTGGTAACCGCGCAACGCGCCCGCGCAGGCCACCTGGATGGCGTCAGAGAATTGGTAAATGGCGGCGTAAACAAACAGCTGGGACGCGAGACTGATGACGGCCTGATCATTGGTGTAGAGCAGCGGTATCCAGTCGGCAAAACCAAACATGATTGCCGCTGCGATGCAGGCGAACGCCAGTGCTACGCCCATCCCCATCTTCGCTGCGAACAAGCCCGCACGGGCGCCGTTCAGGCCCAGGTTATGACCAACGCGCACAGTGATCGCCAGCCCCAGGCTGAAAGGCACCATGAACGTCAGTGAGGAGAAATTCAGCGCCACCTGATGGCTGGCGACCACCACCGCTCCCAGTCCGCCGATCAACAGTGCGATCAGACAGAACATGCTGGTTTCGGCGAAAAGTGCGATGCCGATCGGCAGACCCAGACCAAGCAAATGCCGTTGTTCCGGCCAGTTTGGCCAGTCGAACCGCTCGAACAGCCGGATGCTGTTGTATAGCGATGAGCGCTTGAGGTAAACCAGCATGCAGCCGAGCATGAACCACATGACCAGCGCGGTGGCGTAGCCGCAGCCGACGGCGCCCATGCCCGGGAAACCGAGCTTACCGTAGACCAATATGTAATTGGCTGGCACGTTCAACGCCAGGCCGAGAAAGCCGATCAGCATGGTTGGTTTGGTCTGCGATAGCCCGTCGCTCAGGCCGCGCAAAGCTTGGTATAACGCCACCGCGGGAAACCCAAGAGCAACGCCTTTGAGATAACCCATGGTGATCTTGGTCAGCTCGGGTTGCACGTCCATCCAGTGCAGAATCGGCTCGACCGAGAACAGGAAGCCGCAGCACAGCGTGCCAATGATCACGCCGAGCCAACCGCCCTGGCGCACCAAAGCGCCACTGCGCTCGTTGTGCCCGCTGCCATTGTTGGCCGCCACCTTGGAGGTGACGATCATCAGTACACCGGTCAGAAACAGGAAGGTCGGTACCCAGAAAGAATTACCTAACGCGACGGCGGCCAGATCCAGCGCGCTGACTCGACCGGCCATGGCGGTATCGACGAAGCCGAGTAGGGTGTGGGCCATCTGCGCGGCGATGATGGGCAGTGCGAGCCAGATCAGGGAGCGCAATTCTGTTACACTGCGGCGCCTGTAGGTGGCGGATTTTCTGCGGGTCATGATTTTTTGCGAATCATATGGGATCTGTCTGGAGAAAAGCGCCTCATCCTAACAACTTGCCCGACATTGTCTAGCCAACCTGCCATGACCCACGATGTTAAGGATCTGATTCGTCTATTTGCCGATTGCTTCGCCGAGCAATACCACACCTGTCTGGTCGCTGGCGGCCAGGAGCCGGAGTATATACCGGCTTCGCCCGAGCACTCGCAGCACCGCATCATTTTCGCCCATGACTATTTTCGCAGCGCCTTGCATGAGGTGTCGCACTGGTGCGTGGCGGGAGCAGAGCGGCGGTTATTACCGGATTTCGGCTATTGGTACGCCCCGGATGGTCGCGATGCCGAGCAGCAGCGTACTTTCGAGCAGGTAGAGGTCAAGCCGCAAGCGCTGGAGTGGTTATTCTGCGCCGCGGCCGTGCATCCGTTTCGGGTCAGTCTGGATAATCTTAGCGGCGAGGAGACTGATCCCGCGCCCTTTGAGCAGGCGGTGCGTCAGCAACTGCTCAGCTACCTGGAGAACGGCGTGCCGGAGCGGCCTGCACGCTTTATCCAGGCGCTGGTTGATACCTACCGCGGTGGGCAGCCGCTAGAGCCCGCTGAATTTCTGCTCGACTGAGCCGCGGTAGAAACCACCCGCAGCTGCGCTAGTTAACGGCTTGCAATCCCATGCGCATTTCAGGCTCCCCGCCGAGCAATAACTGAGTGAATTGTTGTTGACGATAATTGACGACCGGGCGCTCGGCGGGTAGCAAAAAATCCATCACGGCGTCCCGTGTCTGACTCCATGCGTGCTTGTTCTCCGCGTCGAGAAAATGCCCGGCCAGGGCAATACGAGCGAACTCGCACTGATCAATCAGTTGCGAAAACTGGCGCGCGTCGTCGGCGCTGGTGTATTCGTCCCATTCGCCATTGACGAACAGCACTGGAACGTCGATACATTCTGCGTCCTGCAGGTAGCAGTGGCTGTCCTGATTTAATACCTGGCGCACATGAAAGGCCATCTGCAGGTACTCGTGGTCATCCAGACTACAGATATGGCGGAAATTGAAGCGCTTGAAGAGTGATGGCAGGTGCTTGCCTATGGTGCCGTTGATCAGTTCCGCGACACCCCGGCGGTCGCACTGGCTTAGCCGTTCCAGGCCGGTTTGCAGGTAATCGCGCATGGCAGGATTAATCACTGGCGAGAAGCCCATGATCACTGCGCGCCTGATGCTCGGTGGGTTCTGCGCCAACGCCAGCATTGCCGATGCTCCACCCCAGGAAAAGGACAGCAGGTGGTCTGCATTGAAATGATCGATCAAGTCGAGCAGCAGCCGCGTTTCCTGCTCCTTGGACATCGGCCTGTCGTGGCGATTGTGCGCTTTTGACAGGCCGGCATAGGGCTCGTCAAACATCACCACGTTAAAATCAGCTTGCAGATAACGCAGGGTCTGGGCAAAAGAGGCAGTTGTCGCCAAAGAGCCGTTAACCAGAATAATGGTGCCCCGCGGTGCCGGACTGGCATAGTAAGCGGTATGAACGGTGAATAACCCTTGGCTGTTGAACAGTGCGTTCTGTGCGTGCATATTCCCTGTCTCCCGGTGTTGGAGGTTTGGGCGAGCAGCAGTTAGCCGCCGCGCAAGTCAGGGCAGAAAGGCCAGAGGGCCGGAAACGTATAATCCCGAAGCCTGCTTGCGAGCAGGGCTTTTGTATCACCAGAGTGTTGTTATGGCGGGGCGGGTGTGAAGGATAATCAACTGCCAGCAATGGGTAATTGCCGTTGGTGCAGGTGATTCAGGCAGATCCTTCAAATGGCACAAGTGCCAGGCATTCTTAGAACAACCATGCGACTCTTTGGTCACATATCGACTCGTGATCCAAGTAAAGCAGTAGCCAGTACCTCAGGCAAGAGGTAATTCTTAAATCACTGACAAATGGTCGTGGAATTTTCAATGCATATTGTGGCGGATGACAATATTCCCTTGTTAAGCGAATTTTTTGCCGGACACGGCCGCTTGAGTGTCTTTCCTGGCCGGCAGCTGAAAACCGTCGACCTGATGGATGCAGACGTGTTGCTGGTGCGCTCGGTGACCCGGGTGGACAAGGCGCTGCTGTCTGGTACGCCTGTGCGCTTCGTCGGCACCTGCACCATAGGTACGGATCATCTGGATCTGGCCTGGCTCGCCAGTGCCGGTATACAGGTGGCCAGCGCACCGGGATGCAACGCCCGCGGTGTGGTCGAATACGTACTCAGTTGCTTGCTGACGCTGGCGGAGCGCACTGGCCAGCGCTGGCAGGAGCGTGTGGTGGGTATAGTCGGGGTAGGGCAGGTAGGTAGCCGGCTGGCAGCGACCCTGGATGCGCTGGGCGTTAGCACCTTGCTCTGCGATCCGTTGCGCGCGGAAGCCGGAGAGCCTGGCTTCGTCGGCCTGGATGAATTGCTGGCGCGGGCTGATGTAGTCAGCTGCCATGTGCCGCTGAGTGTTTGCGGAGCGCACGCCACCCGGCATTTGTTCGACGAGCAGCGTTTGCACAGCCTGCGCCAGGGCTCCTGGTTGATCAACAGTAGCCGTGGTCCGGTGATTGATGCCGGCGCCCTGGAGCAAGTGCTGGCGCAGCGTGATGATCTGCAGGTGGCGCTGGATGTCTGGGAAGAGGAGCCGCTGGTCAGTAGCTCATTGGCGGCGTGTTGTGCCTTGGCTACCCCGCACGTCGCCGGTTACAGCCTGGATGGCAAATTGCGCGGTACCGAGCAGATCTACCAGGCGTTGTGTGATTATCTGGGTGAGTCGTATCAGCATCAGTTGGCCAACCTGGCGCCGCTGACCGGCCAGGCCCGGCTGGAGCTGGCAGCTTCACCCCCGGCGGACTGGGCGCTACAAAAGGCGCTTCGCTGTGTATATGACGTGCGTGATGACGATGCAAGGATGCGGCAGATGCTGCAGCAGGCACAGACGGCGCCGGACAGTGCAGCGGCTTGCCGCGCCGGCTTTGATCGGTTGCGCAAGAACTACCCCTTACGCAGGGAGGCCCCGTTACTGAGTATCGGCCTGGGCAGCGCTGCCTCGGCCGATCTCAAAACATCGCTCCAGGCCGCGGGATTCAGCCTGGACTGAAAGGCGCTCAGCTCAGGCTTAAGCGTTTTCGGAGCAGGAATCTTCCAGCGCGGCACAGGCCTGCTGGACCATATGCTCGGTAATGGCGATTTCCCGGCCGTGCTCATCGATCAGCCAGCCACCGGTAAACTGGGCGGGATGACACATGATGTGAGCCGAGGCAAAAGGGGGCTGGCGCGCTTGTACATTCATGCTTTTCTCCGTTCGGTTATCAGGTAATCAGGGCCTTGCTTGTACTTTTCTGGTTTGATCGCAGAATAGGTCACGGGTATGACGGCCGTGTTACAACCGGCGCAATCTAATGAGGATCTATGTCGCAACTATTTCGCTTGGGTTTGATCATCAATCCGCTGGCTGGCCTGGGTGGTCGAGCCGCATTGAAAGGCTCGGATGGCGTGGCTGACCAGGCATTGGCGATGGGCGTTGAACCGCTGGCTCAGCAACGGGTGAAAGTCTCGCTGCAGGCGCTGTTGCCACTGCGTGATCAATTGCAGATATTCGCCGCACCCGGCCTGATGGGCGCGGCGTTACTCGAGGAACTGGGCTTTGAGCATGAGGTAATAGGCGAGTTGAGCGGTGATCAGACCCGCGCTGAGGACACCGAGCGCCTGGCCGAACAGATTCAGGCGCGTGGCGTGGATCTTTTGTTGTTTGCCGGTGGCGATGGTACTGCGCGAAATATCTGCAACAGCGCGCGCCCGGGGCAGCTGGTGCTGGGCATACCCGCTGGGGTAAAGATCCACTCCGGCGTTTACGCGGTGAATCCCCGCGCGGCGGGAGAGCTGGTAGCGCTGCTGGTGACCGGCGAACTGGTGCGGCTGGGTAGCGCCGACGTGCGTGATATAGACGAAGTGGCGTTCCGCGAAGGCCAGGTCCGCACCCGCCATTACGGTGAGTTGTCGATCCCCGAAGAGGGTCGTTTTGTGCAGCAGGTCAAACAGGGCGGTCGCGAACTGGAAACCCTGGTGCTGGATGATATTGCTGCTGGCTTGCAGGAGGAAGGCGACGCAATCACCTGGATCATGGGTCCGGGCTCGACCAATCTGGGTCTGCTGGAAGCCATGGGTCTGGAAGGCACGCTATTGGGCGTGGACGTACTGCGCGCTGGCGAGTTGATCGGCCGCGATGTAACTGAAGCGCAATTGTGGCAGCTGCTGCAGGACGCCGAAGAGGCGCGGATTCTGGTTACTGCGATTGGCGGTCAGGGACATATTCTGGGTCGCGGCAATCAACAGATTTCACCGCGTATCGTGCGCGCGGTCGGGGTCGAGAATCTGCTGGTGGTGGCGACCAAAAGCAAACTCAAGACGCTCGCCGGTAGGCCATTTCTGGTGGACAGCGGAGACCAGCAGCTGGATGAAGAGCTCACCGGTCTGCGCCGGGTGTTAAGTGGCTATCGGGAGGAGATGTTGTACCCCGCTAACTGGCAGGCCAGTTAGCGGCAAGCCTCAAGCCTCAAGCTGGAAGCTTGAAGCAAACCCAATAAAAAACCTGCGTAGCTCCAGGCTTCGCAGGTTTTGTTTTACTTGAAGCTTGCCGCTTGCCGCTGGGGTTACCGGAGGTTTCCTTCGCGCAGTGCAGCGATCCGCTGTTCGAGCGGAGGGTGGGTCATCAGTAAGCCGGCTAGTCCATTTTTCAGGCTGCCGTTGATGCCGAAGGCGACCATCTCGCCAGGCATCTCTACCGGAATGCCCTGTTCCGCGCGCAGGTGTTCCAGCGCGGCAATCATGTTACCGGCCCCGGCAAGCTGCGCCGCGGCAGCGTCTGCGCGGAACTCGCGCTGGCGCGAGAACCACATGACGATAATACTGGCGAGAATGCCCAGTATAATTTCAGCGAAAATCGTCGCTATGATGTAACCGAAACCTATTCCACCACTTTCATTCTTGAATATCACGCGGTCGACAAAACTGCCGATGATCCGCGCAAAGAACATCACGAAGGTGTTTACCACGCCCTGAATCAGCGTCAGGGTGACCATGTCGCCATTTGCCACATGACCTATCTCGTGGGCCATCACGGCCTTTACTTCGTTGGGGCTGAAGCGCTGCAGCATGCCCTCGGATACGGCGACCAGCGAGGCGTTGCGATTCCAGCCGGTGGCGAAGGCATTGGGCGCGCGCGAGGGAAAGATGGCAACTTCGGGCATGCCGATATTGGCCTGCTTGGCCAGTTGCGCGACGGTATCGACCAGCCACTGCTCCTGCCGATTCTGCGGTGTTTCAATGACCCGTGCGCCGGTACCGCGCTTGGCCATCCATTTGGACAGGAACAGAGAAACAAAGGCTCCGCCGAAGCCAAACAGGGCGCAGAAGATCAGCATCCCGGTCAGGTTTATCCCGCCTGCACCGTCAGTAGTACCAATACCCAGCAAACTGAGTGTCACGCTGGCTACCAACAGAATGGCGAAGTTGGTCGCCAGAAAAAGAACAATGCGCATCATTTAATGAAGCTCCAGTAATGAAAAATCTGCCGGTTGCTGTGCCTGCTTCCCACAGGCACAGCAACCGGGTCTTATGTGTGGATATATTGGGTGTTTCCGTGCGGCTTTCAATCGCCAGTCTATTTCAAATCGTGTACTGCGGCGGCGCCAATAAGCGCTGTCTAGACCGGATCCTGGAAGCAGTGCTGGACGACATTGGCCAACTGGATTGACGATGCGCTGGCCCGCGCATCACGTAGCTGCTGAGCCAGGGTCGCGCGTTGTCGGGCAATGGTCGGTGGCAGGGTGTCGTCGTGTAATGCTTTGATCGGCGTGGCCAGGCGGACAAAGGCGCGCTCGGTCAAACAGCACTGATCAATCGCTTCCTGACGAATCACGTCGGTGTAGCGCAGAAAGCCTTCTTCAGCCAGCCATAGCATGGCGCTGAAACAGGCCTGGTGCCGAGGCGCCGGTACGCCAAATGCATCCGGCTCCAGTTCGCCAACCAGATCACTGACAAACAAGGTGGTCGGGCGCGGAAAACTGTTGAATAGCCCGAGCAGGATGCCAGCGACATCCTGATAAAAATCCTCGATATGCAGATCGGCCATGCCGCGACTCCTTGGCGCCTGCTGACTACTGACGGTAGGTCTTGAGAAAATTGGCGATCCGGCCGATTGCCATTTCCAGGTCGTCCTTGCGCGGTAGCGAGACGATGCGGAAGTGATCCGGCCAGGGCCAGTTGAAGGCAGTGCCCTGAACCACCAGGATCTTCTCCTGTAACAACAGGTCCAGTACCATCTTTTCGTCGTTGTGGATCGGATAGACCTTCGGGTCCAGCTTCGGAAACAGATAGAGCGCACCCTTGGGTTTGGTGCAGCTGACGCCGGGAATATCGTTGAGCATTTCCCAGGCCGCATCCCGCTGCTCCAGGAGGCGCCCGCCGGGCAGGATCAAGTCGTTGATGCTTTGGTAACCGCCCAGCGCAGTCTGAATCGCATGCTGGGATGGCACGTTGGCGCACAGGCGCATGGAGGCGAGAATATCGATGCCTTCAATGTAGCTCTGGGCATTGTGCTTGGGGCCGCTGATGATCATCCAACCGGAACGAAAGCCCGCCACCCGGTAGGATTTCGACAGGCCGTTGAAGGTCAGGCACAACACGTCAGGTGCCAGCGCAGCGACCGAATCGTGCTCGGTGCCATCGTACAGAATCTTGTCGTAGATCTCGTCCGCAAACAGGATCAGGTTGTGCTCACGGGCAACCTGCACCAACTGCTCAAGCATATCCCGCGAGTAAACCGCCCCGGTCGGGTTGTTCGGGTTGATGATGACCATCGCCCGGGTGTTGGGGGTGATCTTGCTGCGGATATCTTCGATATCCGGATACCAGTCGGCCTGCTCGTCGCACAGGTAATGCACCGGCTTGCCGCCGGACAAGCTCACGGCAGCGGTCCACAGCGGGTAGTCAGGCGCCGGAATCAACACCTCGTCACCGTTGTTCAGCAGGCCCTGCATGGACATGACGATCAGCTCGGAAACGCCGTTACCCAGGTAGATGTCTTCGATGGTCACGCCGGCAATGTTCTTGGTCTGCGTGTAATGCATGACCGCCTTGCGCGCTGAAAACAGGCCCTTGGAATCGCTGTAGCCCTGCGCAGTGGACAGGTTGAGAATAACGTCCTGGAGGATTTCTTCCGGCGCTTCAAAACCGAAGGGCGCAGGATTGCCGATATTCAGTTTGAGAATACGGTGGCCTTCTTCCTCAAGGCGTTTGGCGTGGCGCAGAACCGGTCCGCGGATGTCATAACAGACATTGGCCAATTTATTCGACTTGCTAACCTGCATGGTACTTTCCCTGGGGGCTGTCAGAGTGAGGGTAAAACCAGCATCATACGTTGTGCGGCCCTGACTGGGAAAGTCCGACAACACCATCCGAGGAGTGAATCATGAAGAAAGTCATAAAGACCGAGGACGCCTGGCGCGAACAGCTGGATGATGCCCAGTTCCAGGTATGCCGGATGCGCGGGACGGAGCGCCCGTTTACCGGCGAGTACTACACCAATACGGTGCCGGGTGTGTACCACTGCGTTGCCTGCGATACGCCGCTGTTTGATACAGAGACCCAGTTTGACGCCGGCTGTGGCTGGCCCAGTTATTACGCGCCAATTGCCGAAGAGCTGATCAACGAGGTGGAGGACCGCAGCCATGGCATGCAGCGAACTGAAGTGACCTGCGCCTGCTGCGATTCGCATCTGGGCCATGTATTCCCCGACGGCCCGCCGCCTACTGGCTTGCGCTACTGTATCAACTCCGTTTGCCTGCGCCTGGAGCCACGCTCATGAACGACTCAGTCCTGACTATCCCGTGCACCACCATCGACCATCAGCAAACTCGCCTGGCTGATCTGAACGGCAAGGCCTATCTGATCGTCAACACCGCGAGCAAGTGCGGATTCACGCCGCAGTACAAGGGCTTGGAGGATCTGTCGCGCTCCTACGCCGAGCGGGGCTTGCGGGTGGTTGGGTTTCCCTGTAACCAGTTTGGCGCCCAGGAACCCGGCAGCGACGGCGACATTGCCGAGTTTTGTGAGCTCAACTACGGTGTGAGCTTTCCGATGTTCAGCAAGGTGGATGTCAACGGCGACGATGCCCACCCGCTGTTCGTGCGGCTGAAGGAAGAAGCGCCGGGGCTGCTCGGCAGCAAGGGCATCAAGTGGAACTTTACCAAGTTTCTGGTGGATGCCAATGGGCGTGTGATCAAGCGCTACGCGCCCACCACCAGCCCGGCTGATCTGAGTGGCGATATCGAAGCTTTGCTGGGTTAACCAGGCGTTAACCATGTGCTGAGCAGTGCTTGCAGATCTTCGCGCTTGAACGGCTTGGCCAGGTAGTCGTTCATGCCCGCCGCCTCGCAACGCTGCCGGTCTTCCTGCAGTGCGTTGGCAGTAAGGGCGATGATCGGGATATCGCGCCAGCGGGCATCGGCGCGCATCCGCCGGCTGGTTTCATAGCCGTCCATGACCGGCATATTGCAGTCCATCAGCACCAGGTCGTAGTCACTGGTTTCCAGCCGCGCGAGAGCAGCTTCACCCTGCTCGGCCACATCGACCTCATACCCCAGGCGCGTAAGCATGCCCTTGGCGACCATCTGATTGACGATATTGTCTTCCACCAGCAGTAGACGCTGTCCGGTGGCCGCGGGCTCTGCCCGCGCCTGCTCGGTTTGCTGGCTCTGGCCGCCAAGGCAGTGATCTATTGCTCTGGCCAGGCGCGCTCGGGCGGGCGGGCTGGGTACCTGGTGGGCAATGCCCAGGCTGGAAGCTTGCTCCGCGCTCAATAACTGCGTGTAGGGGCAGACCAACAAGCGCGGGATAGCTGCCTGGCGCAGCTCAAGCTGGCGTGCCAGAGCGGCGCTATCCAGCAGCCATAGATCGGCGTCAGGCAGATCGGCAGTGGGCAGTTGCTCTGCGTCGTAATCCAGCAACTGACAGCTCAGACGCCAGTGCCGGAGCATTTCATAGAGGATCCGGCCCTGTAGCCGTCCCTGCTGGTTCCAGATCACCACTTTGCAGGGTTGCGGATATTCAAAGGTGGCGGCCTGCTGGTGCGTGATCGCCGGCAGGGTGACGCTGAAGGTGCTGCCCTGGCCTGGAGTGGACTCGACCGAGAGTTCGCCGTGCATCGCATCGGTGAGACTCTTGCACAGCGCGAGCCCCAGTCCGGTGCCGCCAAACCGCCGGGAAATCTGCGCATCGGCCTGAGTGAAGGGCGAAAAAATAGTCTCGAGGGCCTCTTCGGCGATGCCGATACCGCTATCGCGCACGCTGATACGGACTTGCTGTCCGCCGTTGACCAGCGGTTCCAGTTCGACCTGGATGGCAACATAGCCGTGCTCGGTAAACTTCAATGCGTTGGACAGCAGGTTACTGACAATTTGCCGAACGCGGGTTGGGTCGCCGACCAGCAAGCCAGGCAGCAGGGGGTCAATCCGGCAGGTCAGTTCTACCTCCTGTTTGCCGGCATTTTGCGACAGCAGGTTGGCGGTATCCTCCAGCAACGCGCCGAGATCAAAGGGAATCGCCTCCAATTGCAGCTTGCCGGCCTCGAATTTCGACAGGTCGAGGATGTCATTCAGCAGGGTGACCAGTACCTTGCCGGAATCATAGGCAATGGTCAGTTGCTGGCGCTGCTCGTTATTGAGCGAGCTGTCCAGCGTCAGGCCGATCATGCCGAGCAAACCGTTGATCGGGGTGCGGATCTCATGGCTCATGCTGGCCAGGAACGTAGAGCGGGCACGGGCCATGCCCAGGGCTTCTTCGCGGGAGGTTTCCAGATCCTGGTTGGAGCGCCGCAACTGCGCGTTGGTTTCCTGAAGCTCGGTGGTACGCGCCTCGACGATGATTTCCAGCTCTTCCAGATATTGCCGCAGGCGTTCTTCGGCACGCAGCTTCTGGCGCATGTTGACGTCGATGCTTTGCAGCTGGCGGTTGATCACTTCGACCAGCGCACCAATCTCATCGCGCTCGTGATGGTCGGGGCAGGGCAGGCGGCTGCGGTCATCGCCCCCGGTGTTCATATCCAGCAGATCGTCGATCAGCCGCACCAGCGGTTTGGTCAGCATGGCGTAGAACAGCACCATCAGCACCAGCGACAGTACCAGGCTGAGAATGAAGCCCGAGAGCATGGTCAGCCCGGCGCGGCGCAAGAAGTTGGCACCCTGATGGAAGGTGTCTACCTCGATCACCAGGTGGCCCAGCAGCTCGTTGGGCGCGTGACTGACGAACAGCGGTTGGGAATAGGTGCGGCGGCGGTCGAACAGCGCATCGCTGACCGGCCGGTAGGGGCTGCTGGCCATCGGTCGGCTGACGCTGGCCAGAGCGATGGCGTTGTTGTCGACAATCTCGGCGCGTACTACCGGTGGCGCGCGCAGCAGTCCGTTAACCAGCTCCAGGGCCAGCTCGGCGTCGATGTTGTAGGCAATCCGTGAGGCCGGGCCGAGGCTGACATTGATCTGCGCCTGTACCTCATCGTCGATGGCGGCATTCTGTGCACGATAGTCGACCATTACCTGGATCAACCCGAGGAGGGTTCCCAGCATAAAGGCGGCCAATACTCCGAGACGGGTCTGCTTGAAGGAAAGACGATCAGTAAAGCGAATATTCATGCGTGTCCATCTGCCATAATCTGTCCGTGAGCTTAGCTCAACTCTGCCCGATGGGGAGTCGCAGTTGTTGCCTTGCGGCCAAGCTGGCTGGTCTGACATGGTGCTTGGCCATGGTCGTCAGTCTAGTCGCGTGGCATTCTTTGAGTATTTGGAGAACAGTATGTCAGAAATCTCGGCGCAGCAATTCATGCAGCGCGTGCTCTCGGTTATCGACCGTTTCGAACGCGCGGGGCCGTATGTGCCGGCCGCTATCGATTGGCAGCAGGTCCATGCCGCCCGCTGGATGGCTGAAGGCGCCGGCGGCTGGCTGCGGCCGTTGGTGAAGGGCAGCGAAGCGCATCTGCGTGACGTGATTGGTGTTGATCGGCAAAAAGGTTTGTTGCAGGCCAATACCCGGCAGTTTGTGCAAGGCATGCCGGCCAACAATGCGTTGCTCTGGGGTGCTCGAGGCACGGGCAAGTCGTCGCTGGTGCGCGCGTTGCTGGCGGAATATGCCGATCAGGGGCTGCGTTTGATCGAGATCGACAAGACGGATTTGCTGCATCTGCCCGCATTGGTCGAGCAAATACGCGATCTGCCCTGGCGCTTTCTGCTGTTCTGCGACGATCTGGCATTCGAGGCGGATGACAGCGCCTATAAAACCCTGAAAACCGTGCTTGATGGCAGCGTGGAAACCGCACCGGACAACCTGTTGTTATATGCAACTTCGAACCGCCGGCACTTGTTGCCGGAGCAGCGCAGCGATAATCAGGCGGCGAAAATGGTCGATGGCGAGCTGCACCCGGGTGAGGCGATAGAAGAAAAGATCGCCCTGTCTGATCGCTTCGGCCTGTGGGTCTCTTTCTATCCCTTTAGTCAGGAGCATTATCTCGCAGTAGTGCAGCACTGGCTGACGGAAGTCGCAGCGCAGTATCAGCTCGAATGGGCCTGGGACGACGAGCTGCAGCTGGAAGCACTGCGCTGGGCGTTGTCGCGGGGCAACCGCAACGGCCGCTGCGCCAGTCAGTTTGCCCGTGCCTGGGTGGGCCGGCGCCTGTTGGAAGAGAATCAGGCTGGCGCGTGACGCCGGTCAGCGTATTTAGCGATCAATTGATGTTCGGCGGGCAATAAGCCGCTGACGCTGCTGCGCCCGGTCACTCGGCTGAGTAATGAAGCGAGCCCGGGCCAGCGCTCTTCATCGATCAACGCGCCGACGTGGGCCAGGTTGATCAGTTGGCTGACGACTGCAATGTCGGCAATGCTGAAAACCTCGCCCAGAAAGTAGCGTTGATCTCCCAGTTCCCTTTCCAGGTAGTCAAACAACGGCGGCAACTGGGTTTGCAGCGCCCGCTCGACCGCCTGTTCGTCGGTTTGACCGCCCTTGAGCGGCTCCAGAAAGCGTTGGCTAAACACGGTGAAGGTAGCAAAGGCGGCCAATTCGTAATCGGCGTATTTCTCCAGCCAGCGTACCCTGGCTGCTTCTGCAGGGTTATGTCCATAAAGGGTAGAGCCAGGGTAAGTTTCGTGCAGATATTGGGCGATCACCGCCGAGTCCGCTAACGCAAGGTCACCATCCTGTATTGCCGGGATGCGCCCCAAGGGGCTGATCGCGTAATACCAGTCCGGCTGCTGCATGGGTGGCACCGCCACATGCTCGTGGGCTATACCCTGCTCACCGAGTTGGATGCGGATCTTGCGTACAAAAGGCGAGAGTATTGCGCCGTACAGGGTCAGGGCCATGCGGGAATCCGTGGGGGCAGGAGAGGGGGGTGAGTTAGGCTGTTGATCAGAAATCAGTCGTCGTAAACGGCTTTTTTCTTCCAGGAGTCATCGCTCTGCTCCAGCTCCTGCAGACCTGCGCTCAACTCATTGTTCTCATCAGAGTTTGCCTGCTCGGCGCGTACAGTGGCTATTTCAGCCATCTTCATCAGCTGCTTGTAGCGCTCCAGCTCTTGGGCATGGGCCGGGCTGTTGAGGTTGTTCAGATAAGTGACTGCGCGCTCGTATTGCAGTTTGGCAACGCGGGGCTTTTTATCGCGCATGGCCTGTTCAGCGACGACCTGAAACATGTCCAACGCGATTGCAATCAACTGCTGGCGAATTTGATTCGACCATTGGGCCAGAGTGGCTTTGTCGAGCAGGCCCTCCAGATGCGCCTGGGTAAGAAGCTGACGCACGTTTTCCAATTGCGAGCGTACTTCCTTGGCTGTTACCGGGTTGTCGATTTTCAAGGGGGCGTTATCAACCGGGATATCGGTTTGCGCCAATAGAGTCCGGGTGGCGTCCAGTTGCTGCTGGGCCCGTTGATTCTTGCGGTCTACGCGTAGCAGCTTTGTCAGTAAATGGGCTTCATAGCTGAGCAGCAGCTTCTTCAGTTCCGGGCTCATGAACTGGCCCGGTAGTTGGCTGCTGGTGTTCTGACACACCTTGAGCCTGGCATTCAGCTCGGCAGTTTGCCGTGCGCGCTCAAGCTTGGCCCGCTCTAGACTGTGGTTTATATAGCCAATGCTTAGCAGGATCAGAACGCCGCCTGCGACCAGAATGCCGATGAGTAGAGGTGACACGGGATATCTCTCTTTTTTGCCGGGAGCTTTTCCTGAACTTTATGCCACAATCGGGAAGGTTAAGGAAGGTTTGATCGCAAACTGCCGTTACCGCCTGGCGGACGCTTGACCCTGCGATTGGCGCTATGTCAGAACGGTTTGATGGAAATACCTGAAAAAAGATCGACTTGGGGCTTGACGCTACTCCGGTGCATGCATAAAATGCGCGCCACTTGCAGCGAACAAGGCAACAGCCAAGCAGCAGCAAGTAGTCGGGTTAACGCTCGGCACTGTGAAGTCCGGAACTGTGTCCCCTTCGTCTAGTGGCCTAGGACACCGCCCTTTCACGGCGGTAACAGGGGTTCGAGTCCCCTAGGGGACGCCACTTCGGCGTCTGATTTGCGGGAATAGCTCAGTTGGTAGAGCACGACCTTGCCAAGGTCGGGGTCGCGAGTTCGAGTCTCGTTTCCCGCTCCATATGTAACAAAGAAACCGCCCTGTGGCGGTTTTTTTGTGCCTGTTACAAAGCTAACCTCTCCGCGGCGGGGTCGCCACGGAGGTTTGGCTTCAGGGGCTCTGAATCAATTGCCGAGCCTGTTCCCAATTGAACTCCTCGCCGCGTTCTTCAGCAGCGGCACGGTGCTCGTCGATCAGCTGGTACTGGGCAATTTCTTCGTCCGGCATGAAGTGCAGACAATCGCCGCCAAAATACCAGAGCAGATCCCGCGGGATCATGTGCGCGATCTGTGGATAGCGGCTGATGATCTGACACATGATGTCCTGGCCGGCATGCAGACTGTCGTGGTCGCCTGCTTCCAGCTGAGTGATCAGTTCGTCAAAGCGCTCGAGAAATAGCAGGTTGCTCTCTTCCGGCACCTGCTCCATCAGCACGGATTGTGCGCGCAGGGTGTCAAACAGGCTTTTCAGCAGCGCCATGTGGTAGCGGTGGTAGGGCAGTTCTGGATTCATGGGATAGCTCCTGTTGCGAGGTGCGGCAGTCTAGCAAAAAAAAGGCCGGCGATGCGCCGGCCTGTTACTGCTGTTGCCAAGGCTACGCAGGCGTAGTTGAGGCTTTGGGTTTCTTCGCCGGCTTGGTTGCCTTCGGCGACATCTCTTCCTTGGAGAAATCGTCTACGGCAATCACGGCGGCGCGCGCCAGTCGTGCCGAGCGAATCTGCTCGGCTTCTTCCGGGCTGATAACACCAGCTTCCGCCGCCACTTCCAGCATGTCAGCCTCGCTGTCGTGTTCCAACTCGCCGGAATGAATGGCTTTGCCCAGACGCAGCTCCAACGGATCGGCGAGGATCACCTTCTCCAGTGTGCTGTTGAGCAGGCCGGTGACATCTTCTGGGTCGTTGCTACGGTAGCAGCCATCCAGCAGCCGATCACGCGCTGCACCGGGCGTCATCAGGCGGCGGGCGATCTCTGCACCAATCAGATCGCTGGGCGGCGACAGGTGACGGCCGAGCGGGAAGATGATCGGACGCAGCAGAATGCCCACGGCGCGGTTGGGGAAGTTCAGCAGCACTTCGTGCATGGCCTGCTCAGTCTGCGCGAGCAAGTCCTCAACGCCCCACTGAACAAAAGGCAGGTCCTCTTCCGGGCAACCCTGGTCCTGATAGTGCTTCAGGGTGGCGCTGGCCATATACAGGTTGCTGAGTACGTCGCCCAGGCGTGCCGAGATCCGCTCGCGGCGCTTGAGTTCGCCACCGAGCATCAACATGGTGACATCGGTCAGGGTGGCGAAGGCGGCGGCCAGGCGTGACAGCTGGCCGTAATAGGCACTGGTTTCGGCGTTGCCCGGGTTCTTCACGAAGCGACCATTGGTCAGACCCAACAGCAGGCTGCCCGAGGCGTTGCCGAGCGCAAAACCAATGTGCTCGAACAACAACTGATCGAAACGCTCAAGTGCGGAGTTTTCATCCGGGTCCTGGGTGGCCTGCATTTCCTGCAATACATAAGGGTGGCAACGAATTGCGCCCTGGCCGAAGATCATCATGCTGCGGGTAAGGATGTTTGCCCCTTCCACGGTGATGGAAATCGGAATCGACTGATATCCGCGGCCGAGATAGTTCTTCGGCCCCATGCAAATACCCTTGCCGCCGTGAACATCCATTGCATCATTGATGCAGGTACGCATGCGTTCGGTCAGGTGATACTTGACCACGCCGGAGAGCACCGAGGGCTTTTCACCCAGGTCCACGGCGCCTGCAGTCATGGTGCGGGCGGCGTTCATTACATAGGTGTTGCCACCGATGCGGGCCAGGGCTTCCTGAATACCCTCAAACTCGCCAATCGGCAGATTGAACTGCTTGCGAATGCGTGCGTAGGCGCCGGTGGTCATGCTGGCCATTTTTGCCGCGCCGGTGCTGCCGGCGGGCAGGGAGATGGAGCGGCCGACCGACAGGCAGTTCATCAGCATTACCCAGCCCTGGCCGATCATGTCCTGGCCGCCGATCAGGTAGTCCATCGGAATGAACACGTCCTTGCCGGAGTTGGGGCCGTTCATGAAGGCGGCGTTCAGCGGGAAATGTCTGCGGCCAATCTCGACCCCTTCAGTTTCGGTAGGAATCAACGCCAGGGTAATGCCGCGCTCTTCCTCGTCACCGAGCAGGTGGTCCGGATCAAATACCTTGAAGGCCAGTCCCAGGATAGTCGCGACCGGGCCCAGGGTGATGTAACGCTTCTCCCAGGTGACCTTGAGACCAATGACTTCCTGACCCTGCCACTGGCCCTTGCAGACGATGCCCTTGTCCGGCATGGCCCCAGCGTCGGAGCCAGCTTCGGGAGACGTCAGGGCAAAACAGGGAATGTCCGTGCCGTTGGCAAGGCGGGGCAGGTAATGATTTTTCTGCTCTTCGGTACCGTAATGCATCAGCAGTTCAGCCGGCCCCAGGGAGTTGGGCACCATGACGGTCGACCCAAGGTCACCACTGCGACTGGCCAGTTTCATCGCGATTTGCGAGTGCGCATAGGCTGAAAAGCCCTTTCCGCCGTATTCCTTGGGAATGATAAGACCGAAAAAGCCGTTGCTGCGGATGTAGCTCCAGCTGTCTTCAGACAGGTCCTGCAGCTCAGTGGTAAGCTCCCATTCGTCGGTCATGCGGCAGAGTTCTTCCACCGGCCCATCCATAAAGGCACGCTCTTCCTCAGTTAGCGTCGGCTTGGGAAAGCTGTGCAACCGATTCCAGTCGGGACGGCCACTGAACAGCTCGCCATCCCACCAGACAGTGCCGGCGTCCAGCGCTTCCTGTTCGGTATCGGAAATGGGCGGGAGGACTTTCTTGAACCAGGAGAACATTGGTTTACTGATGCTGTTCCGGCGTACATCAGGCAGATTCAGGGGGATGGCAACGCAGAGGAAGACTGCCCAGAGCAGCAGGTCGATAAACCAATGCACTGGCGCCAGCAGGGTCATTGCCAGCAGATAAGCGCCTATAGCGAGGCAGGCATTGAGTAGCCCCACGCGCAGATAAGCCAATAATGCGATGCCTAGCACCAGGCCGATAAGCCAGAGTAGGGTGATCATTCAGCACTCCTTTTTCCATTGATCCAATTCACAGCACAGTTCCTAGCATAGACCCTTGAGCACTCGAGGGTAACCGCAGGATGTAACAGAATGGACAATCAGGAGGTGAAATTAGTGCCCGGCGAGGCGGTAAAAACGGCGGCTCCGGGAGGCGCCGCCGGGAGGATTGACTAGCCCGGATCCACTAGATTGCCGGTGTCAGAGGAGATCGTTTTGCCTGCAAGGTAATAGTGATAGGCCGCCCACAGATTGACGAACGCAGCGCCAAGCAGCGCGTAGCGCAGGCTGTCGTTATCAAACCACTGGCGCATCACGTCGCTGGCGATACCGATCAGTTGCGGTCCAAAACCCAGGCCAACCAGATTGAGCACGAAGAGCATGATGGCCGAGGCCAATGCGCGACTGCGCAGCGGCGTAAGGCTCTGGATCATGGCGAAACTGGGCCCAAGATAGAACGCGCCCAGGAAGGCCGCCGGCATATACACCACCAGTGCCCAGAAGGTGCTGTCGATCATGTAGAAAGACACGATGAAGGGGATGGCCAGTACCTTGGCCAGGCCGACGATCCAGGCGTTCCAGGCCTGGTCCTTGGCAGCAAGGCGGTCGGCGAGTATGCCGCCGATGTACGCACCCAGACCGCCGACAATACCCATGACCGGGCCCAGGAACAGACCCACCTGGCCGGGCGTCAGCCCATGGCTGCGAATCAGGAATGCAGGACCCCAGACGATGCTGCCGTAGCCCACCAGCGCCGTCAGTGTCACGCCAATAACCACGTGCCGTGTGGTGCGTACACGCCAGAGCACGGCGAAGCCGGCTTTAACGTTGACCTTTTGCAATGCAGATGGCTTGGCGCCGCCGTCGGCAAAGCCACGGGGTGGCTCGATCATGGTGAAACGCACCAGCAAGGCGATGGCCAGACCAGGCAAGCCCACTACGAAGAAGGCTGCGCGCCAGCCCCACCACTCAGCGACGAAGCCGCCAATCATAAAGCCCAGCATGATGCCGAAATAGACGCCGAGAGCGTAGATGGACATGGCACTGGAACGCTGTTCCTTCGGATACAGGTCAGACAACATGGAGTGCGAAGGCGGACTTGAACCGGCCTCACCAATACCCACACCGACCCGGGCTGCCGCCAACTGCCAGAAGTTCTGCGCCAGACCGCAGACCGCCGTCATAAGGCTCCAGATACCGATGGACCAGGCAATGATGTTACGGCGGTTGGAGCGGTCAGCCCACACTGCGATAGGGATGCCCAAGGTGGCATAGAACAGCGCAAAGGCGATGCCGGATAGAAAGCCTAACTGAGTATCCGAGAGCAGCAGGTCGGCCTTCAGTGGTTCGATCAGAATGCCAACGATATTGCGGTCGACATGGCTTGAGGTATAGGCGAGTACCAACAGAAATAACGCATAGCGGCGATAACGGGGAGTGATACGGGCGGCGTAGTCTTCCATATCGACGGGTGAGTCTGGCTTCAAGGCCATTGGCGTCTCCGAAAAGGTCATGCTGAGTTGTTTTTGTGTGCCGGAAGCATAGGGCTGCAGGCGGCTGGCGCACAACTGACCAGAGGGTCACATTTGTAGCAGATTTGTAGCTGGGCGCAGCGCCGGTGCCTTTGACGGGGGTTGATATTGTTCGCAAAGGCCCCATATAAGTGAGCTCATTTCTATTCGCTGGAAGGCATGCATGACAGCAGCTATCAGTATTCGCGACCTCGAGAAGACCTATGCCAACGGTTTTCAGGCGCTCAAGGGCATCAATCTCGAGGTGCAGCAGGGCGACTTCTTTGCGCTGCTGGGCCCCAATGGCGCCGGTAAGTCCACCACCATCGGCATTCTCTCATCACTGGTGAACAAATCCACCGGGAAGGTCAGTGTGTTCGGGCATGACCTGGATACCGATCTGCTGGCCGCCAAGCGCTGTATCGGCGTGGTGCCGCAGGAGTTCAATTTTAGCCAGTTCGAAAAGACCATGGATATTCTGGTCAACCAGGCTGGCTATTACGGTATCGCATTGGCCGATGCCAAGGTGCGGGCTGAGCGGTATCTGAAGCGGCTGGGCTTGTGGGACAAACGCAACGAACCATCGCGCATGCTTTCCGGCGGGATGAAACGCCGCTTGATGATCGCCCGCGCGCTGATTCATGAGCCCAAGCTGCTGATTCTCGATGAGCCTACCGCCGGCGTTGATATCGAGATTCGCCGGTCAATGTGGCAGTTCCTGCAGGAAATCAACGCGCAGGGCATCACCATCGTGCTGACCACGCATTATCTGGAAGAAGCCGAGCAACTGTGCAAGAACATCGCGATCATTGATCAGGGCCAGATCATCCATAACACCAGCATGCGCAAATTGCTCATGGAGCTGCACACTGAAACCTTCCTGCTCGATTGTGCAGCAAGTTTTGATCAGGCGCCGAGCTTGCCTGGCTACGCCTGCAATCTGGTGGACCCGCATACGCTGGCGGTGCAGGTGGACAAGCACCAGGGACTCAACGCCTTGTTCGCCGTGCTCAGCGAGCAAGGTGTACAGGTACAGAGTATGCGCAACCGCAGTAACCGGCTGGAAGAGCTGTTTCTGATGTTGGTCGATGAAAACGCTGAAAAAGGGGCTGCCTGATCATGACTTACTGGCGTAGTAGCTGGATTGCATTCACGACCATCGTTCTCAAGGAGATACGCCGTTTCACTCGTATCTGGCCTCAGACCTTGTTGCCACCAGGCATCACCATGGCCTTGTATTTCGTCATCTTCGGGAACCTGATTGGCAGCCGGATCGGCGAGATGGACGGGTATGCCTATATCGACTACATCGTGCCTGGTCTGATCATGATGTCGGTCATTACCAACAGCTATTCCAATGTGGTGTCGAGCTTCTTCAGCACCAAGTTCCAGCGCTCTATCGAGGAGCTGATGGTCGCGCCGGTGTCGCCGCATGTGATCCTGCTCGGCTATACCTTTGGCGGTGTGGCGCGCGGTTTGGCGGTGGGGCTGATCGTCACGCTGATGTCGTTGTTCTTTACCCGGCTGCAAGTGCAGCATCTGGGGTTGACGATAGTGGTGGTATTTCTCACCTCGCTGGTCTTTGCGCTGGGCGGTTTTATCAACGCGGTGTTTGCCAAGACCTTTGACGATATTTCGATTATCCCGACCTTTGTGCTGACGCCACTGACCTACCTGGGCGGGGTGTTCTATTCGATCAGCATGCTGCCGGAGTTCTGGCAAAAGGTGTCGCTGATCAATCCGATCCTGCACATGGTCAACGCCTTCCGCTATGGCATTCTCGGCGTCTCGGACATTCCGATCGGTGTCGCGTTGGTCTTGATGGTGGTGTTTGTCGGGCTTCTTTATAGCGTCAGCTATTGGCTGCTACTGCGCGGCATTGGCATGCGCCAGTAGCTAATAGCTACTGGTCGGCACGGGTGCTGCGGAGTATGCTTGATTGCTTGCTTGCATGGAGATCAATCAATGGACCAGCACCCTGCTGAACAGTCGCCGCTGGGCAAGAGCAGTGTCTATGTCAGCGTCTATACCCCATCACTGCTTTTCCCCATAGCTCGCGAGCCGAAATGGCTGCAGCTGGAGCTGGATCCCGAGCATTTGCCGTTTCACGGTGCGGATATCTGGAACTGTTACGAGCTGTCCTGGCTGAGCCCGTCGGGCAAGCCGGAAGTGGCGGCTGCGGAGTTCATATTCCCGATCAAGGCCAAGCGCATCGTCGAGTCGAAATCCTTCAAGTTGTACCTGAACTCGTTCAACCAGACCGTGTTCCGCGACCGCGCAGAAGTCTTGCATACGCTGGAGTCGGATCTCAGTGTGGCGGCGCAAGGTCCGGTCATGGTGCGGCTGTTCGGTATGAATCAGCTCTACCATGTGGGCATGAGTCAGCTGCCGGGTGAGTGCATTGACGACCTGCCAGTTGCTGTCAGCCAGTACACATACGATCCAACGCTGCTGGAGCTTGCCGAGGCGGGTGGACTGGCCCGTGAGTCACTGCACAGTCATCTGCTCAAGTCCAACTGCCCGGTCACCGGCCAGCCGGACTGGGGCAGCATCATGCTCAGCTATTCCGGCAAGCGCCTGGACCATGCTTCGGTATTGAGGTATCTGGTGTCGTTCCGGCAGCATTCGGACTTTCATGAGCAGTGCGTGGAGCGGATTTTCTGTGACGTATTGGCGTTGCTGGGAAGGGGGGCGGAGCTGACGGTGTATGCCCGCTACGTGCGTCGCGGCGGGCTGGATATTAATCCATATCGATCTACCAGCGCCAGCTTCCCGGACAATCTACGCCTGGCCAGGCAGTAAAGCGCCGCGCCCGGGTAGCGCTGGACGATGTCAGATACCCATATCCGACAGCGCCTTGCCGACACTCTGCAGCGTCGCTGCAACGGTCGGATGCCGGGCGGAGAATTGCTCAATCATCAGGTTTACGCCATCTACCAGCGTCGGATCCTCTTCGGGCGCCTCATTGGCTTCAACCGCGCGCAAGCGCGCTTCGATATTGTCGGCCAGCGCTTGCAGTGACGCGCGCTCTTCTTCCGACATCGGGCCATCGGTCTCGTTGAGCGTGCGTTGCAAGCTCTCCAGCTGGATCTGCAATTGACGTGCGGGCATGGGCACTTCCTCTTTTGAATTATCTGTTTTCACTATACCACCAAGGGGGCGAAACCCATGGTTACTCTGACTTTATCAGGCACGGGAATGGGTCGCTGACTGGCAACATCGATCCACACCATTTTGACCTCACCGTGGCCAACCAGTGCCGTGTCGCCCTGGACATACATCTTGTGTTTGAGCGTCAAGCTGGTGCGGCCGACCTCGCCAGCGTGGAGTTCGACCACCACGGTGGATGGATGATCCACCGGTTTGAGAAAATGGTGCGTGCACGATAGCAACACCAGTCCCTGGCCCACCTGACGACGTTGCGCGCCGATGCCGTCAAGCCATTCGATACGCGCTTCCTCCAGATATTGATAATAACGAATGTTATTGACGTGCTGGTTGGTGTCCATGTCGCCCCAGCGAACAGGGATGTTTGAAACATAAAGTGGTGGTTTGACTGCTGCGCTCATATTTGAAAATCACTGATCAATGGTGGTTTATGCATTACACTTGCCGGTCTAATGGGAATGGTTATGCTTCCCGACGCCTATAGATAGTTGTTTATGGAGAATACAGATGTCGCGGATACCCGTTAGAAAGCAGGCTTTTTTGGTGGCGGTATTGTCCGGTTTGTTGCTGACGCCAGCAATGGTTAATGCTCAGGATACCTATGCGGATGAAAGCGCCAATGCCGACCCGTGGGAGCCGGTCAATCGCGTGATCTTTCGCTTTAATGACACGCTGGATACCTACACGCTAAAGCCGATTGCCAAAACCTACGACCGTTTTATGCCGCAGCAGCTCGACGACGGTATCAGCAACGTATTTGGTAATCTGGGCGAGCCGAGAAACCTGGTCAACAACACCCTGCAGGGCAAGTTTCGCGACGCTGGCGTGGATATGGCGCGCTTCCTGCTGAATACCACAGTGGGCGTGGTAGGCGTGTTTGATGTGGCCACACGCATGGGCTTGCAGCGTAATGATGAAGACTTCGGCCAGACACTGGGTGCCTGGGGCGTCTCAAGCGGACCTTACGTGGTACTGCCCCTGCTGGGGCCGAGTACTGTACGTGACGGCGGAGCACGTGTGCCGGAAGCGTTGGCGAATTACAGCTATACCGGTCAGATCGATCACGTGCCTACCCGTAATACCGCACTGGGCACTGATCTGATCGACACGCGTGCATCACTTCTGGCTCAGGAAAAGATGATCAGAGGCGATCGTTACAACTTTATCCGCAACGCTTTCCTGCAAAACCGCGAGTTCAAGGTTAAGGATGGCGATGTAGAAGATCCCTTTTAAGTTGGAAGTGCATGGCGCTGGTGCTGCCAGCGTTATGCACCTGCAGTCTCGGGCTTAATCGAGGCTGTCGAATTGAATACCCACGGCATAGCGTCCCTGTGCGTCAGTGACGCAACGGGTGACCTGGCCGCTGGCTTGCAACCCTTTGAGGTGCTCGGTGGGAGAGGGGATGCTCAGCTGAACCTGCGTGCCCTCGGGCAGCGCCTTGTCCAGCACCACTTGCACGCCCTGGCTGGACAGATCCTGACATTCGACAGATAGCTGTTCGCCGTTGGCGGTCAGCGTTGCCGCAGTCTGTACCTTCATACGGATGAAATCGCGCTTTTCGTTATATTGCTGATCATGAAATGACATGCTCGAATCTCCGTTAGGCCTGCGTCATAGCAGGTTTATGCTACCTGCTCATCCTAATTCCCCGCGCTGGCGCGCACAAGCTTTCCGCCTGGCTTCGCAGGTGGTTGCCTGAACCTGCGGATGGGAGTAGTGTTTGCCCCTTGAAAACGTCAGGTTACCTGACATCGGCTCACACACCCTGTGGCCTGCAGCCTGCTCAGCTGCCGGGCAATGACGTAGGGACTCTATGCAGCTTACTGGCACGACTTTGCTGGTTATTGACGATGATGACGTCGTCCGGCAAGACATCGCGATGCGTTTGCAGACCGGCGGATTTGATGTGCTCCAGGCCAATCAGGCTGGACCAGGGTTGGAGCTTTTCGCCCGGAATGCGCCTGACCTGGTGCTATTCAATCTGCAGATGTCAGATCAAAGCGGACTTGCCCTGATCCGTCAGATCGCTGAAAACTCTCCCGATACGCCGTTGGTGGTCATCGCTGATGCAGGTGACATGAGCGCTGTGGTAGAGGCTCTTCATGCCGGTGCCAGCGATTATCTGCTTAAACCTCTGGCGGATCTGGCAGTGCTCGAACATGTGGTCAAGCGCTCGCTGGAGCAGGCGCGGCTGCGAGTCGAGAATCAGCGCATTCGCGAGCGCCTTGAAACCGCAAACCGCGAGTTGCAGAACCACCTGCAGGAGCTGAAGGACGATCAGGCTGCTGGCCACCAGGTGCAGCTAAATATGCTGCCTCAATCACCTTGGCAGAGTGGCGAGTACGAATTCCAGCACCGAATTATTCCTTCGCTGTATCTGTCTGGTGATTTCGTCGATTATTTCCGCGTGTCTGAGACCCAGTTGGCTTTCTATCTGGCTGACGTGTCCGGGCATGGCGCTTCTTCAGCGTTCGCCACGGTGCTGCTCAAGTTCATGACGACGCGCCTGCTCTATGAGCAGCGGCGGCAGGATGGCAACGGGCCTATCGCATTCAAGCCATCTGACGTGCTCGGGCATATCAACCGAAGCCTGATCAGTTGCAAGCTCGGCAAGCACGTGACAATGCTCGGCGGGATCATAGATGAGGCGCAGCAGACGCTGACCTACAGTATCGGCGGTCATCTGCCGCTACCTGTATTGTACAGTGATGGCCAGGCGCGCTATCTGGAAGGCAAGGGCCGGCCGGTCGGGTTGTTTGAGGACGCGGTCTATCAAGACAACGTGATTGAGCTTCCTCAGCGCTTTTCGCTGACTTTATGCTCTGATGGCGTGCTTGATTGCCTCAGCGGGACTACGCTGAGAGAGAAAGAACAGCAGCTGCCGCGCCTGATCGAAGAGGCCGGTGGAAGGTTGAAAGCCCTTATGGGCAAGCTTAATCTGCAACCCGGCAAAGTCATGCCGGATGATATTTCACTGATGATGTTAAGCAGGAACCCAGGATGATGACCACTGGCAAGATCCAGTTTGCAGAGTCGGAGGGCACCTTTGTCCTTAAATTCGTGGGTGACGTGCGGCTGACACTGTGCGCGGCGCTGGACGCTTATATCGAGAAAATCTTCAGCGTACTGACCTTTAACGCCATTATTATTGATCTGACCGAAACCGATGGCATCGACAGCACTTCCCTGGGGTTGCTGGCAAAGCTGTCGATTTTGTCCAAGCAGAAAGTGGGCTTCCTACCGACGCTGGTTTCCAATCAGGAAGACATGAATCGTCTGTTGCAGAGCATGGGTTTCGATCAGGTGTTCAATATCGTCAGTCAGATCACCCCGACTGACGCCGAGCTTGAGGATTTGCCCGGGCAGTTATTATCCGAGAATCTGGTTAAAGACAAAGTGCTCGAGGCCCACCGTATTCTGATGAACCTCAATGAGCACAACCGCGACGCCTTCCGCGATCTGGTCAGCGCCCTCGAATCAAGCGGCTGACCTGGCCCGCAACAACAGCAGTTCTTCCAGTTTGACTTGATCAGCCGCAAAGGCGCGTATGCCTTCGGCAAGTTTATCTGTGGCCATGGCATCTTCATTATGCGCCCAACGGAACGCCGCCTCGTCCAGCACTTCACGCTCGTCGCTGCTTGGCTGAGTCAGAACCTCGGAAGGCTTCAATTCGCCTTCTTCCTCGGCCAGCTGTTGCAACAGCGCCGGGCTGATGGTCAGCCTGTCGCAGCCGCTCAGGGCTTCAATCTGGCCGATGTTGCGGAAGCTCGCACCCATCACCACGGTGCTGTACTGATGCTGTTTGTAGTAGCGATAGATACGTGCCACCGATTGCACGCCGGGGTCTTCCTGACCCTGGAAATCCCGCCCGTCACGCTTCTTGTACCAGTCGTAGATACGACCAACAAAGGGCGATATCAGAAATACGCCAGCATCTGCACAGGCCTGAGCCTGGGCGAAGGAAAAAAGTAGGGTGAGGTTGCACTGAATGCCCTGTTTTTCCAGCTCGGCGGCGGCCTGGATGCCTTCCCAGGTGGAAGCGATCTTGATCAGTACCCGATCACGGGTGACGCCCGCTTCCTCGTAACGTTCAATCAGTCGATGCGCCTTGTCCAGCGTCGCCTGGCGATCAAAAGACAAGCGTGCATCTACTTCGGTGGAAATGCGGCCGGGAATCAGCTTGATGATGTCACTGCCGACACCTACTGCGAAGTGGTCGCAGGCATCGGCAATTGGATTGAAACTGGACGCTGATACGCTAAGGGCACGGTCCAGATGCTGGTGATACTCCTCCTGCTGCGCGGCTTTAAGCAGCAAGGAAGGGTTGGTAGTCGCGTCCACCGGCTGCAGGTTGCGAATCGCCTGTATGTCACCGGTATCGGCGACAATCAGTGTGTGCTGTTTGAGGCTGTCTAATTTGCTGGTCATGATCGGGAGCCCGTTAAAGAAGTTACCCCGACCTTACCTTATGCCCGCTGCGCGGAGCAATCCTGCCTGCTGGCGTTCGCTCATATCAGTCAGCAACTGATCGTAAAGCGCCAGCGGATCCGAGGTTTGATGTATGGCACTGCTCAATTGACGCCTGAAATGTCGCGCGCCGGGCAATCCCTGGAATAACCCGAGCATATGCCGAGTAACATGATTCATGACTCCGCCGTTGGCCATATGCCGGGCAATGTATGGACGCATGGCGGCCATCACCTCAAGCCTGTCAGGAGCAGTATGAGTGTCACCGTAGAAGCGCTGATCGACTTCTGCGAGAAGGTAGGGGTTGTGATAAGCCTCACGGCCGACCATGACGCCATCCAGTGTCTTCAACTGCTCGGTCATCACATCAAGGTTTGTCAGCCCGCCGTTGATGATGATTTCCAGCTGGGGAAAATCGCGCTTGAGCTGCTGCACCACCTCATACCGTAGCGGCGGGATATCCCGGTTTTCCTTCGGCGACAAGCCTTCCAGAATAGCAATGCGTGCATGTACGATGAATGTCTCGCAGCCTGCTTCCTGTACCTGGCCAACGAAGTCGCAGAGCTGCGCATAGCTGTCGTGGCCGTTGATACCGATGCGATGCTTGACCGTCACGGGCACGCTGCAAGTCTGGTGCATCGCCCGTACGCCCTCGGCGACCAGCTTCGGATGGGCCATTAGACAGGCACCAATCATGTTGTTCTGCACCCGATCGCTGGGGCAGCCGACATTCAGATTCACCTCAGCAAAGCCGGCTTCTTCAGCCAGCGCAGCGCAAGTCGCCAACTCCGCAGGATTACTGCCGCCCAGTTGCAACGCCAGCGGCTGCTCCTCTGCGTTATAACCGAGAAAACGCGAACGCTCGCCATGAATTACCGCGCCGGTGGTGACCATCTCGGTATAGAGCAGAGCGCGGCGGCTGATAAGGCGGGCGAAGTAGCGGTAATGTCTATCACTCCAGTCCATCATAGGCGCAACGCAGAAGCGCCGGCTCGGGCCGGGGCGGGAGAGGATGGGGGTCGATGGTGAGTCTGTATGCATCTCTATTGCCTGTTTGGTGCCTGGGCTCCAGCGTGCCATGAAGAGTCACTCGGATACGGCTCGGGTGAGAGACCTGGCGACGGCGTATCAGAGCCCGGGCAAGCCCAAGGTAGGCCGGATATAACCGGCCGCCTGCGGCACATGGTTGAAACTGGAGTGTCGGGATTCAGAAAGCGCAGTTTATCAGGAAAGCTGCAGCCGGGCAGGTGGGCCAGACTGTCATGCAATGACTCGGCTGATCAGGCCTTCCTGAATTTTTTCTGGCCGCTCTAAAACGGCTGTTTCAGAGAAATGTCATTTATTTGTCGGCATGCAAAAAATGGTGATATTTTTGACGCAATCCTTGGTAGTATGCGATGTCTTTTTAATATCACCTTTATCCATGGCCAGGGACGGAAAGAAGCAAAATGGAGCAGAAAAAACACGGATGGATCTGGGCTTACCGTAAAGCGCGCAGTTACCATCTTTCATCTTTGAACGCCGGCTATCGAGCCACGCGGTTTTTCCTGACTGGAGATACCGGAGCCTTTTCAAGTCATGGCGGCTGGAGACGCTCGCGTATCACCCGCCATTGAATTCATGACCCCCAAGCGTACTTTTCCAGGGTTGTGAACATCGGTTCTAGCGTCGCAACAGACGTTTGAACAGCCCAGGCGCGGACGCACTGAACGCCTGCAACAGGCCCCGCGCATCAACCCGCCTTGCTTCCTTGTCAAACGCCAGCGCCTGACGTAGCGCAGGCCAGCAGTGGGCGGGAAGGTTGGCAGGCTTCTGCAGACTTTTATCCTGTTCCATGCTTTTTGCCTGTTTGGCCGTCAGCCGGCTATAGGGATGCAGACCGCTGCTCAGTTCATACAGCACGCAAGCCAGCCCGTAGATATCGGAGGTGCTGGTCAGGCCTTCGCCATTGAGCAGCTCCAGCGCGGCGTAGCGCGGGGTCCAGGCGGCTATGCGTTTGCGGCTGAGTTTCGGTAGGCCGTTAAGCAAGCCCTGTACTGGCTGGCCGAGGCCGAAATCGAACAGACGTAACCCGTCCTTGGCCAGCATGACATTGCTGGGTTTGAGATCGCCGTGCAACACACCACGTTCATGTGCACATGCCAGAGCTTCAATAAGCGGCAGCGCGATATCCCGAAATTCATTCCAGGGCAGGCCATCAGGATGGCTTTCCAATAGCTGGTCAAGGGTTGGGCCCTTCAAGGGTTCCATGGTGATGAAAGCGCGCTGACTGTGAGGATCGACATCGAATGCATAGAGGCGGATCACGTTGCTGTGACGCAGACGGCTGGTCAAGGCGAACTCGGTATACAGCAGCGCATTGGCATCCGGGTATTCAGCAAACTCCTCGTTCAAGGTCTTGATCGCCACATAGGGATCGGGATCGCCGTATTGCTCGCGTAGCAGATCTCTCGCCCGGTACACCGCGCCCATGCCGCCGACTCCGAGCAGGCGCTCGATCTTGTAACGTTTGCAGAGAATCTCGGGTAGCTCGGTGGCGGTGCTGGTCTGCGGACGGACCAGCGCTGCTGAAACAGCCTCGGGTTCTTCTGTCGAGCGATCGAGAGACGCAGGGGATGGCTGGGCGGATGAGGAGATCATCATTGACTCCGACGAATTCATGGGCGCACCACAACGGCGCTGATATTGTCTCGGGCCGGACCCTCGAGTGCTTCCTTGAACAGGCGTTGCACGGCGTGTTCGGTGCTGTCCAACGCCAGTGCGTCCCCAATCGCCGTGCGGCTCAGGTCCTGATAGAGCCCGTCGCTGCATAACAGCAGGGTGTCGCCCGGGTACACAGTGAAATCCACCACGTCGAGCATCAGCTCATCGTTGGCGCCCACCGCTCGGGTTAATGCTCTGGCAGACGGGTGGCTGGCCGCTTCTTCTTCACTCATTTGCTGCTCCTCCATAAGCTCCTGCATCAGGCAATGATCGCGCGACAATTGAAACAGCCGGCCACTGCGCCACAGATAGCAACGGCTGTCTCCGGCCCAAACACAAATGGCCCGCTCGCCTTCGGCCAGCAGCATGACTACGGTGCTGCCCATGATGCTGTCCGGGCGGTCGGCGGTGACGGTGATGTCATGACCCAGCAAGCGATTGACCCGATAAAGGCAATCACGCACGCCCAGCAGGCGTTCATCCAGACTGAGCTGATCCGGCAGTTCAAGCATCTCTTCAATGATCAGACGGCTGGCCAAAGCGCCGTTCTGGTGACCGCCCATACCGTCGGCGACCACCCACAGACCGCGCTCGGGCAAGTCCAACACCGCATCCTCATTGCGTTTGCGGACTTTGCCCTTGTCGGTTCTGGCTGTGCTTTGCCAGAGCATGTCGACCTCCAGCATCAGAGTCGAGCCGGCAGACTGAAGCCGCGCAGCAGACTGAGGTCGAAGGGGTTGGGCGAGCGTTGACTATGCAGCAGATACTGGGCGCGCATGCCGTCAAGGTTAGCCCGCAGCATCAGCACGTCGCGATCACTGTGGTGCTCTACGTCCATCAGATCCAGCAGCCGAAATAGCGACCAGGGCCCGGTATTCTGCTCAATGCCCACGCGCCGCCCGCCAAGGTCCTCGACCATCAGACTGGTACGCCCCTCGCTGTTCGCCGCTGGCCACCGAAACGCCGTTTGTACGATAGGACCATGGCGATACTCCATGCTCTGACCGCCAAAGCGGAAGCTGGCACGACCCAGGCTGGAATCCAGCGAATGCGGTTCCAGTTTGAACAGAATCTGCGGCTCGTCGGGGTCTTCGGCGAAGAAGCTGCGGCGAATGGTTTGCAGCGTGGTCATCTGTTTCAGGAACTCGCGCGACACCGGCAGGCTGCGGCCGTCTACCCGGCGCAACTGGAACGCGCCACTGTTGTCGCTGACGAAGCCGGCGAGGTAACGCTCGAAGAAACTGTCTGCGGTACCCTCGGTTCTGAAGAACTCGCGGAAATCCGCCAGCGCAACATCGCTTTCGCTATTGGCTGCAAACGGGTAGCGCTTGCCTACAGAGTCGGTGTAAGCGCTGTAGAGCTCACTGCGATAGCGTTGATTGAGGTACTGATACGCGTCATTGAGTACCAGCATCCAGCTGTCGGCCGCCAGGGCCTTGAGCCACTCGGCCATCGGTGCTGGCAGACTGTCCGCGCTGCTGCGCAGTTGGTTGATTGCGTCATTGCGCCCCTGCATGCGCGAGCGCGCCATATCGAAGGCTGCCTGGCCCGGCACACTGGCGTTGGCCAGACCGCTGAGCTGCGCCTTTAGCGCATCCAGCGCCTGAAGCGCACTGGTCATCTCCGGACCCGGACCGCCTTGCTCATCCAACAGCTGGTGCAGAGACTCGAACTGCCGTGCCAGATTTTTCCGTGCGGTGGCTGGCAGGCTCTGGGCCACCGCTGCCTGACCCTGCTCGGCCGCTGCGGCTGCAAGACGCCCGGTACGGCCGACATGTACTCCAGCTTTCTGCGCCGTCGCGGTGAGATCCTTCGCGGACACATCCGTGTCCAGCATGCCGCCCAGCAGCGTGTTGTCGCGCACCTCTGTGAGCAATAGCATCAAAGGCGAGTTGGCTGCGGTCAGACCGTTAAGCTGCGAGGCGCCAAGTGCGGCGCTGGCCAGAGGCTCAAGGTGCAGCAGGGCGAGGGCTTCGTTCCAGTGACTGGCGTAGTCCTGAAAGTACATCTGTTCCATCTCGACCATCAGACGGCCCAGGTCACTGGCGCTGAGGCGCTCACTGTCGCCAAGCACCCAGTTATCCTGCAAGATCTCGCGAACCAGTTCGCCGCCCTCGGCCATGAAGGTTTGTTCGTAGCCGTCGCGGGTGAAGAAACCGGGGATGCTGTTGTCATTGCTGCTCAACAGTCGTGCATGCGGACCCAGGCGTTGACCCAGACGGTACTCCGGCAGGCTTGCCGCCTGATCGCGAAGCATCCGGTAGACCACGGTCGCCAGAGACTCGCTACGCAGTTCCTGGCGGGCATCCGCTACCAGTTGGTCGTTTAACGCGTAAGGGGTAAAGGGCTGATTGAGCAGGCGGGCAAAATGCGTGTTCAAGCCGTTCTGTGTTTCGGTGTCGCCGCGGTAGAGAAACGACCACTCGGTGGCCATCCAATCCTGCAAATAAGGGGTTTCTCGACGCTCTTCCAGGTTCAGCATCAGATAAGCGCGCAGGCTGCCTAGCAAACTTTCACGATCGGTCAGGCTGGTGCGGATCTGACTTTCCAGTTGCTCGCCAACGCGCGGTAACAACAGATTCTCCAACTCGTGTCGATAAGCCTGCTGGACCACTGGATCTACCTGGTTACCTTGAAACAAGCCGCCGCGTTGCAAAGTGCCGGCTTGGTCCTGCGGCGGGAACACGCGGGTAGCGGCGTAGCTGCTGTCCAATGCGGCGAGCACTTCAGCAGCGTCGTCGTTGAGACGGATCTGTTGTTTGTCTTCGGTCAGCGCCTGAGCGACTTCGCGCAGGTGCTCCAGCCGTTCGTGATTATTGGAGAAGCTACTGCCCCAGACGATGCCGAATACCAGCAGACACCCAAGCGCCACGGTGTACATCAGCCGTTGGCGCCAGTTGATGCGTTTGACCTCGCGCTCGTCCAATCCAGCCAGATCGGCTTCGGGGAAAATGACTCGGCTCAGCAGGTTCTTGATGAAGCGCCCGTGGCTGGCATGGAAGGTCGGCAAGCCGGCTCGGCTGTTCTGACTCAGCGAGTGCTGATGTGCGGGGTCCAATACTTGCGGCGCACTGGTCAGGTAGAACCCGCGCAATTGACTGGCCCGCTGATAACGGTTGCCGGAAAAAGCCAGTTCGATAAACAGCCCCAGATGCTCTTCGATCTGACCGAGCTTGAGTGGGAAGTCGAGAATGCGACCGCGGCGCTGGTTGTCGCGCTCCTGATGCATGCGCATGACCACCTGACTGTTGAGTCGCTGCATCAAGGATTCGAACTCGCCGCGCACCACCTGGATGTCAGTACCATCCTGGTTCTTGCGGAAGCTGACACCCAGAACCTGATCGCTTTCCTCGCGCGACAGCTGATCGAAGAACTCATTGAAACCGCTGATGCCATCGGCCTTGCTGATGACCAGATAAACAGGCACATCGGCGCCCAGACGCTGATTGATTTCCTGCAGGCGCAGACGGGTCTGGCGCGCCAGACTTTCCAGTTCCAGCTCGCTACCACGCAGCAGTAGCTCGGCCGGGACGTTGATCAGGACCCCATTCAGCGAACGCGGACGGCGACTGCGCAACAGCCCCAGCAAACTGAACCAACCGGCGGCATCCACTTCGGGATCCGGCTGGCTCAGGTAACGCCCTGCGGTGTCGATGATCACTGCATGCTCGGCGAAATACCAGTCGGCATAGCGGGTGCTGCTGACATCGCGGGTCAGGCGCTGCTTGTCGCCCTTGTTCAGCGGGAACTCCAGACCGGAGAAATCCACCAGGCTGGTCTTGCCGCTACCGGTCGGACCAAGCACCAGGTACCACGGCAGTTCGCGCCGCCAACGCTCGCTGCGGCCGCTGTACAGGCTGGAGCGGCGCATGGTGCGCATCGCGTCCTTGAAACGGCCGGTCAACTGCAAATGCTCTTCGACGATCAGTTCCTGGCGCTGCTGACGCACCAGATAATCCTCATCTTCGGCATTGGCTTTTTTCTCCACGCCCGCACGCCAGCTGACATAGACCATGCACAGGCCCCAGATCAGGAACATCAGGCTGATGGTCAGCAAGCGGCTGCTGGCTGAGGCCCAGAAACGTTTGTCGCTGATCGCCAGCAACGGGCCGACAAACCAGACCAGCAGGGCTAGCGCAAATACCAGGCACAGGCTCCATACCCAGCTTTTCCGGAAGAATTTTCCGGCTTTGAGGAAAAAGGACTTCATATCAGTTCATCCCTGAAGAGACGTTTGGTTCATTGATTGCCGTGGCAGCCGACGTCGGTTCCATAGCCGTATTCTGGGTCTGGGCAAACGGTTTCAATGCAGCGTCGCGTTGCTCGGTGAGCATCCAGTTGAAAACCCCAAAAATGACGCCCAGACAGATCAGCGTGAACAGGGTGACCAGCCACAACGGCACGATACGGATCAGGCGCCGGCGATTTTCCGTGAGCCCCTGCCAGTGCGGAGAAATGTCCCTGGGCACGTCGCCGCGCAGCTGGCGGATCTGTCGATACAGGCTGTCGCGCAGCGCTTCCAGTTCCAGCGTGCCGCGCGGCAGCACCCGATATTTCCCTTCGAAGCCAAGCGACATGCAGATGTACATCAACTCCAGCATCGGCAGATGTTTGACCGGATCGCGTGACAGGCGCTCAAGCAACTGAAAGAACTTCTCCCCACCGAAGGTTTCATTGTGGAAACTGCTCAGCAGGCTCATCTGTGACCATTCACTTTCGTTACCCCAGGGCGTGGTCACTACGGCCTCATCCAGCGCGGTGCAGAGCACATAACGTGCGGCCATTACCTGGCTGCTTTCGGCGCCGTCCTGCAGGGCGCGGTGTTCGAAGCGTTTAATCTCCGAAGAGAGGCGGTCTTTGAGCGCGAACAGGTCCTCACGCTCATAGCTCTGCTGCAGGCGTACCATCTCCGAGAGCAATGCCGAGGCCACGGCGACCAGCGGGTTAATGCCCAGATTGAGTGTCTCCGCCGGTCGCAACCGTGCGGCATACACCATGCGCTCTTCGAGCTTGTCGAATTTTTGCGGTACCGCAGAGTCGGTCAGCGGGCTTTGCGCCGCCGAGGTGCCCTGGCGGTTGACGATGACCGTATGATCATCCTGGTGGTAATCCATTTCCCTGATCATGACGGTCAGCTCCTGATAGCCCAGAATTTCAGCTCAAGCCCGGTGAACTCACCGGACACATGGAAGGCAAAGCCACCGGAGCGCTCCAGTTGCGAGAGCTCTTCGGAGCTAAGCTCCAATGCAAAATAGGTCTTGCCCGAATGGAACGGGATCTGCCGTGGCGCGACCGGTAGCGGCTTGACCTTGATGCCCGGCAAATGCAGATTGACCAGTTGGCGGATGCGTTCGACCGGGCCGATTTTCAGATGCGACGGCAGGCGTTTACGCAGTTCTTCCGAGTCGCAATCGGCGCTGGCGGCGAGTACGAAGGAGGCGCTGCCGAGTAGGGTGTGGTCCTGCAGCGGCGATACCTGGATGCCGTACTGGCGTTGCTGCAACACCAGTTCGACCGCGTGCTGTTCGAGCACCATCGAGAGTACCTGGCGTATCGCATCCATCAGCTTGCGAAAGCTCTGACCCAGATCGTTGTGTTGATAGCGGCTATCCAGACGTGGGCGCTTGGTCTCGCTGGCAAAGGTCGAAAGCTCGCCGAGCAACCCCAGCAACTCGCGGTACATCTGTTCGGGATGTACCTGCTCTATGCCCTGGTAATGCCGCAGCACCGGCTCGTGCCGATTGATTAACTGCAGCATCATGAAGTCACCAACCTCGGCGCCGCCGACCTTACCAGTAGCGCGAATGCGCTCGGCGAGAATGTCGCCGCGGTGCGTCAGCATGCTGATCACTTCCTTCATGCACGATTGCAGAAAGGGGCTGGCGTGAAAGTGCAGGTAGGCGGGCACAAAATCCGGATCCAGGCCGACCGCGCCATCAGGGGTGGTATCGAGGATGTCGCAGATCTTCAGCTTCACATAGGCGTGGTCGTTATGCTGCTCGCCGAGCAACAGACGGAAGTCCGGCAAGCCGCAGCTGACCTGACTGCTGCTGCTGTCCCCGGCATTGGAATCGGCAACCTGGCTGTCAAAGGCGGTATAGCGCGCCAGTACGTCACGCTGTTCGGGGCGTCGGGTTTCCACATGGTTGCCAGTAACCAGGGGCAGAGCCAGGTATACCGGGCTATTGCTGGTATTGGCCGGTACATCCATGGCCAGCGCTTCGCGCTCATTACCCAATTCGAAGAAACTGCCATCGGGTAGCAGGCCGCTGGCCTGGCTGATGACCAGCTTGCCCATATTCAGGAACTGGGTATCAATCTCCAGGTTGAAAAAACCCCAGGCGTAATGGCTCATGCGCCTTGTACGGCTGGTCAACTGGTGATCCAGGTAGCGGTCGTTCTGCTGGAAGTGTTGCGGGCGCAGCAGCATGCCTTCTTGCCAGACGACTTTTTGGCTCATCATGGCTTAATCCTTGTCCTTGTCGTCGCTGTCCAGCTCGCGAATCCCTTCGGCATCCAGACGCAGCCTGATCTGGTTCAGGCCTTTTTCTTCTAGCGGAATAATGAAACGCCAGTTGGTATCGGGCAGATTGCGATAAGCGGCCAGCACGGCTACGTAGCGGCTGCCTTCCTGGACCGCCAGTTTCAGCTCGCGTTTCTCGCCGGGGCGCAGCTCCAGCTCTTCGATGGCGATCAGGTCCGGGGACAGTGCTTCGCGCGGGCGCTGATAGAGAGTGAAAAAATCCGCGTTTTCGAAGGCGACCGGATGCTTGAGTTCCATCAGATGCAAGACGATGGGGGAAGGCCGATCGTTCAGATCAGGATTGAGCTGGCTGCTGCCTTCCAGCGTCAGATCCAGTTTGGTCAGGTCGGAATAGGGCGACACCGTTGAACAGCCGGTCAACACAAACAGACTGGTGGCCAGGGCCAGAAGAATAGCTTTACACATGGTGGTCATCCTTGATGATCGGTGTTGAGAGTGGCAATCAGGCGGATCTGCTCTTCATAGGCGACAACGAAATCACGCGCATAAAGGCGCTGGCTCCAGTTGTCATCGCGTTGCAGCGCTTGATACAGGTGGGTGTAGGCGCGCCAGCGGCTGCCTGCGGTGTTCATCAGCGATTTGTTCTCGCGCTCGAAACGTAGCGTCAGTTGCTCTGGCGACAGGTGCTCAAGAATGCTTTTTACCGCCGCTCGGCTGGCGGCAATCAGCGCCACCTGATGCGCCTGCAGATCCCGGAACGAACGATTGATGGCCTGCTCGGCGGGCATCTCTGTCGCGGCGGGACGCAACAGGCTACCCATTGCCTGACGGCTTTCGCTGCTGAATTTCAACGGATTGCTGCTGACCTGTTCGACGCTGGTCACCGCCAGTTTCATCTCGGCTTTCAGCTCATTACGGTTGCGCAGGCTCTGTTGCAGGCTCCCGACGCTTTGCTTGAGCAGGCGCGCGGCCTTGAGTGCCAGCGCTTGGCGCTGCCCTTCATCCAGACCTTCCAGACTGACGCCTAGCGCATCGCCGAAGCTCTGCCAGAACGGCTCAGGTTGCCCGGCAGGAGCGGCTGCCGGCTGGGGCGCGGGTGGTGCCGGGGCGGGGGCGGCGACCAATTCGGGCACCGTCAGATTCTCCATATTGATGGGGGCATAATCGGGCGCTTGCGCGGGTTCGGCATGCGCGCTTTGGCTGAACATCGCCAGGTCGTCACCTGCGGCGTACATGGCCTCCTGTTGGTCCAGCGCGTTGAGCGGATCCAGATCAAGGAATGCATCGTCCGGGATGATGCTGCCGGCGTCCTGCGGGCGGCCCAGGTCTTCGCTGAAGACGGCGGGGTCCTGCATGACGCGGGCGCGGATCTCGAAGTCGCCGATCGCGTAGAGGGTGTTGTGTTCGATGCGCTGCGGTTGCCCCTTGGGCAGAGGCGTGTTGCCGGGTTTGAGCAGGATGCCGTTGCTGCTGGTATCGGTCAGAAAGAAGGCACCGTCCTCGAAGCTCACTTGCGCGTGCCGCCCGGACACTACGCGTTTGCGGTCGGGAATGACCCAGTCGCAATCCTCGGCGCGGCCGATAATGCCCCCCGCCTGGCGGAAGGTCTTGGTGACCGGCATGCCGCTGATAAACTGCTCAGAGCCGACCATATCCAGAATCAGTTCCATGATGCTGTTCTCCTTTGCGGCTACTCGCCGCGGTTTACCGTCTGCGGGTCACCCAGGGGGCGGTAATCATCGTCGTTGAATTTATGGTTGCCCGAGCAGGCGCTCAGGCTGACGGCCAACAGGAGCAGGGCGACGGGCCAGTAGCGACGTGTGTTCATGTGTACTTCCTCGTTTTCGGGCGGCTTGATGCCGGTACTGTTTAAAAAAGGGATGGCGGTTAAAAAATCGGGTTTGCATGGGTTCAGGCATTGTTCTTCCCCCTGCTGGCCTTGAGCTCTGCGGGGCAGATATTCAGCCGCTGCATGCGGTATAACAGCGTGCGGCGGGGTAGCCCGAGTTCGGTGGCGGCGCTGGTCTGATTGCCCTGATTCTTGCGCAGGCAGTCCACCAGCAGGTTGCGTTCGACGCGCTCCATGCGTTCGCGTAGGCTCAACTGACCTTCGTTGTTCGGGGAGCCAGGCAGGTTGAAGTGCTCAGGGAGCAGCAGGTTGCCGTCGCACAGCAGCAGCGCGCGGGCGATCAGGCCTTTGAGCTCGCGTACGTTGCCGGGAAACTCGTGACTGGCCAGCTGTTCCAGTGCAGCGTCGGACCAGCGGCATTGTTCGCGTTGCAGGAATGAACACGCAGCTTCAACGAATTCGCGTGCCAGCAGCAGGATGTCCTCGCCACGTTCGCGCAGCGGTGGCAGGTGGATGGGGAAGTGTGTCAGGCGATAGAACAGGTCTTCGCGAAACAGCCCGGCTTGCACTTGCTCCAGTAATTGATGGTGGGTCGCGGTGACCACGCGCACATCCACTTTGTGCGTCTCGTTGCTGCCGAGTGGGCGCAGCTCGCCTTCCTGCAGCACACGCAGCAACTTGGCTTGCAGCAGCAGCGGCATATCGCCGATCTCGTCGAGAAACAGCGTGCCGCCATCTGCGGCATCGAACAGTCCCTTGTGATCGCGGTCAGCGCCACTGAAGGCACCTTTTCGGTAGCCGAACAGTTCGCTCTCAAGCAGATTTTCCGGCATTGCCGCGCAGTTCAAGGCGATAAAGGCTTTGCTGCGGCGCAGACCGAAATCATGGATGGCGCGGGCGACCAGCTCCTTGCCGGTGCCGGTCTCGCCAGTGATCAATACGGTAACCGGGTTGTGCAGCACTTTGCTGATCAGACTGTAGACCTGCTTCATGCCGGCACTTTCGCCAATCAGACCGAAGTGCTCACGGCTTGGCGGAGCGATCTCGGTGGCCACGGCAGCAGGTTCCGCCAATTGATGTGGGCGACCAAGTAGCTGCATTTGCGCAACGGCGAAATTGCCCAGCATCTGCAGCGCCTCATCCATCTGTCCGAGTTCGCCATGGGTGCGGCTGGCGGTGACCAAAAGGCCGCGCACGTGCTGCTGTTCATCGGTCAACGGCAAGCACAACAAACTGCCCCAGGGCCGATCGCTGTCAGGCAGAAACGCAGTACTGTGCAGATTGGCATCCAGGTTGTTCATTAGCAGCGGACGGTTCTGGCACAAGCAGTATTGCAATAGATGCATGTCGGAATAGTCGCTGGATACGCTGACACTCTCCGGCATCTGCAGTTGCCCCTGGTACCACTGGGCGCAGAGCGAAAGACGCGTCTGGGTGACATCCAGCAGGTACAGTTGGCTCAGGGTGCAGTCGCTGAGTAGTGCGCAGGCTTCCACCAGAGCGCTGGATAACGCGCTCGGAGTACGCAGCACTGACAGGGCGGCGAAGCGCTCCAGCATTGATTCGGCGAACTGCAAGGGGCGCGGTATCTGCGCAAACATCTGTGCGGTTGGGACGTCAGGCGAATTCACAGATCACTGCTCCTTCGCGGTCGAGCGTGGCATGTGCGCGGTGCACTGGCTCGCCGCTGGCCATGGCTTCCAGCAGGCGATCAACTGCCAGCGGTTGCAGCTGCTGATCTATCAACCGGTCGATCAGCCGGGCACCGCTGTCGCTGCGAGCGCACCGCGCAGCGAAATGGTCAACCAATGCCGGGCAATGCGTGAAAGTCAGGTCACGACGCTGCAGACGTTCTCCGAAGCGCGCCAACTTCATGTTGATCAGTTGCTGCAGTACGTCACCTGCAATCGGGTAGTAGGGTACGACTTGCATGCGGGCCAGTAGCGCGGGCTTGAAATGCTGACTCAGGCGCGGGCGGATCGCTTCTTCCAATTGTTCCGGATCCGGCCGTTGCGCGTCCTGGCAAAGGTGAGCTATCTGTTCGCTGGCCAGGTTCGAGGTCATCAGGATCAGCGTATTGCGGAAGTTGATTTCCCGGCCTTCGCCGTCATTGGCTACGCCCTTGTCGAATATCTGGTAAAAAATATTCATCACGTCAGCGTCGGCTTTCTCTACTTCATCGAGCAGTATCACCGAATAAGGCTTCTGTCTGACGGCTTCGGTAAGCATGCCGCCCTCGCCATAGCCGACGTATCCGGGCGGCGCGCCGATCAGCCGCGATACCGTGTGCTTCTCCTGAAATTCGGACATGTTGATGGTGGTCAGAAAGCGCTCACCGCCATACAGCAGATCGGCCAGTGCCAGGGCAGTTTCGGTTTTGCCGACGCCACTGGGGCCGACCAGCAGGAATACGCCGACTGGGGCGTCAGCTCGGTTCAGGCCGGCGGCGCTGGCGCGCATCGCCCGATCCAGCGCTGCAACTGCCTGCTCCTGGCCGCGCACGCGCTGGCGCAGGTTATCGGCAAAGTGTGAGACGTTGGCATTGTGTTCGCGCGCGAGCTGCGACAACGGAACCCCGGTCCAGTGGCTGATCACTTCGGCAATCAGTCGCGGGCAGACCTCGTGGCTAACCAGGCGCTCTTGCGTTTGCGCAGCGGACAGCTCTGCCTGGGTCTCGCGCAAGCTAGCTTCCAATTCTGCAATATCCTCCCCGGGCGTACTGTCATCAGCGCGTGCGCTAGCGCATTGCTGGCGTAGCTCCAGCAAACTCTCGGCGAGTGCTTTTTGTGCCAACCAGCGAGCTTCCATCGCTGAAACGCTGGCATGGTCTTCGTCGAGCGTACGTTGCAGGCCGGCAAGTTCATCAGCATTAATGGCCAGCCCCGCCTGATGGTCGCGGGTGCCTGCCAGCAGTTGGCGTTGATTCTCTGCAATCCGGGTGCGCAACTTTTCCAATGCGTCAGGGGCGGCAGCGAGGCTGATCCGGACCCTGGCGCAGGCGGTGTCCAGCACATCAACAGCCTTGTCCGGTAACTGCCGGCCTGCCAGATAACGGGCAGACAGTTCGGCTGCCGCCACCACTGCGTCATCGCGCAAGTAGATGCCATGGCTTTTTTCATACACCGGCGCCAGGCCACGCAGGATGGTCACAGCTTCGCTGATGCTAGGTTCGTGCAACTGCACCGGCTGAAACCGTCGGGCCAGGGCCGGGTCTTTTTCAAAATACTGTTTGTATTCGCTCCAGGTAGTAGCGGCGATGGTGCGCAGCTCGCCGCGGGCGAGTGCCGGTTTGAGCAGGTTGGCCGCGTCGCCACTGCCGGCCTGACCGCCGGCACCGATCAGGGTATGGGCCTCATCGATAAACAGAATGATCGGCGTGACCGAGGCTTTGACCTCATCGATCACACCCTGAAGGCGTTTTTCGAATTCGCCCTTGATGCTGGCGCCGGCCTGCAGCAGGCCAAGATCCAGGCAGTGCAGCTCCACCCCTTGCAGCGCAGCAGGCACTTCGCCTTGTACTATGCGTAGCGCCAGGCCTTCTACCACGGCGGTCTTGCCGACCCCGGCCTCACCGACGACGATGGGATTGTTCTTGCGCCGGCGGGCGAGGATGTCGATCATCTGCCGAATCGCTGCATCGCGACACAGCACGGGGTCCAGGCGACCGTCGCGTGCTTGCTGGGTAAAGTTGTGGGTGAAGCGGCTTAGCGCGGAATCCGCACCCTTGGACGGTTGCGGCGCGGCCGTTGTGGCTTGCTGGGCCAGCGCGTAATCACGCAAGCGTTCAGCATTCAGCTTGCTCAGCAGCGGCTGCAACTGGCTGCCGGCGTAACGTAGCGGGTTGCGCAACAGCGCCAGTACCAGTGCGGCCTGATCAACCTGACTCTGGCCCAGCTCCAGGCTGGCCACTAGGAGCGCGTCCTGCAGCCATTGCACAAGCTCCAGCGAAAAGGCGGGATTGCGCGAGGCATTGTCTTCAGTGCAGGGTTGCAGTATCCGGGCAAATTCACCGGCATCCAGTTGCGCATCCTGCAACGCGCGGTGCAGCACGCTGTCATTGCGCTCCAGGAGCCCGAGAAGCAGGTCCTCGACCAACACCTTGCTGCCATGCCGCACCACGCAGCGCTCGGCGGCGGCTTCCAGATCCTGCCGGCTTCGGGCATCCAGCGCCTGTACCAGTTGTTGTAGATCTACATCGATCATGAGGTTATCAATCCTTTAATAAGCTTTGCTGCTGAGCGTTACCGCGGGGTCCGCACAGGCGCCCAGGGCATCCGAGCCGAGCCAACTGGTCCAGCCCAACAGGCAGGGGCTGTCGGCTTGTAAGCGCGGTTCGCGAACGGCGTTTTTGCACAACTGCAGGCGGATGTCGTAATCCAGCGGATCACGCAGTGCGAAACGCACCAGTGCGCAAAGGCCGCGAAATTCGGTGCCGGTCGGTAGAAATTCATGAAAGCGCTCCCAATCCAGCTGTTGGATATGGATGCGAAATTTGCCGCTGCGGTCGCGCACCTGATCCCCCAGGACCAGACTCTCGCCGAGCGCACTGTTGGCCAGACCAAGACGGTTGTGCTGTTCGGGCTGCACCTCGACCTGGCGTTCCATGCACTGTTCGATATGCAGCGCCTGATGCCGAAAGTAGTAGCGCAGCACCGACTCGATGACTGCGGCGGATTGCACGCGCAGACTGAGCAGGCCGAGATAGGGCAGCAGACGCTTCCAGTTCAGCTCCGAGTGAGAGCGGATCGACTCGCCGCCGAGTCCGATAAGCGAAAACAGTTGGGAAGAGAAGGGATCCAGAGCGCCGCTGGAAAAGCGCGAGTAATAGCGATACTTCTGCCAGATCGGCAGCAGCAGACGTTGCAGGCGGTTATTGAACAGGTCGAGAAATTCCCGGGTCGGATTTCCCTCGGCGGTGTCGCCTAGCGCCTGTTCCGCATAGAACGCCGGCAAGGGCGATCCGGCACCGAACAGACTGATCAGATTGAGCCGCAGGCGCGCGCGGGTTTCGCCGTTCTCACGGAAAAACTCTACCCGTTCTATATCGCTGCCGGGGAAGCCCATGCTCGGATTCGCCTGGAACTCGATCAGGCTGTATAGCGCGTCTTCGTTGTGCTCTGGGTATTCGCTGCGCAGTCGCTCCATTACCTGTAGTACACCCTGGAACAGGCTGTACTCGCGAATGTTGCGACTCAGCAGGTTCAGAGCAGGGGCTGTTGCCCCATGCGTGGTGTCCATTGGTAAATCTCTCCTTTGCTGCTGCGTACGGTCAGTTCGTGATAGGAATTGAGGCTGGCGTACAGCGCGAAAAACTCGTTCAGAATGGAGGCGAATACGAACAGGTCGCCTTCACCCAGGTAGCCGTCGGTATCCATTTCCAGTTCGGTGCGTACACCGCGCACAGGTAGGCCGCGGTAGAGACGGTCGACGCTGCTGTGGCTGATTTTTTTCAGGCCGTTGAGCAGCCGTTGGCTGACCTTGGCGGCGTGCTGGTCGTAATGCCGCGGCAAGTCATAGGTTTCCAGAATCACCTTGAGCGCCTCGACGTTGGCCAGGGACAGATAATTCAGCGACATGTTGCTGATCAGCTTCCAGAGAAAATCCTGCTGCAGCGGCGGCGCGTAGCTGGCGGTGACGGCGCTGATGTTGCGAAAGCGCAGAAATTCCGGCGTGCCTTCGCTGGGGCGACAGATGGCGCCGAGTGGCAGTTGCAATGGCAGGTTCTGGTTGGTGCAGGTCAGCTCTACCGACAGGGTCTCGTGCTGCTCGAAGCTGCGCATGCCGAAACTCAGATAGGTGTCCATGCCGTCATCGAGCAGAGAGGGATTCTGCCGCAGGCTGTAATAGGGGCGCGCCTCGGGAAAGTCGAAGCTGGCGTCATGCTCGAATGACTCGAAGGGGACGTACTCCTCGTAACCCATGCCGCCGGGCTTCCAACCGGTCACCCGGTCTACCGAAAACACGCCGCAATGCGCACTTTCATACTCGGCCGGGCGCAGCATATATCTGTCCTGTCTGCCGTCGAGGCGAATGGGAGTGGCATCGTGGGCGAACAGGTTGACGATGGGGGTGCAATACAGCCGAATATTGTCCAGCGTCGGCTTGACCCGCTGCGAGCCCGAGCGATTGAGTTCGATACGCAATTCAAAACCGCCGGTGCGCTTGAGCAGATCCTCGGAGAAGCTCTGGATGGCTTTGAGCCCGCCGATGTCGACGAACAGGAATTTCTCCTGGAATGCGAAGTACTCCTGCAGGTAGCGGTAGCCGCGAAAGGTATTCACCGGGTAGGGCACCAATGCTTCATCTTCATCGAAACCTGCCGGCTTGAGCAGACTGCGATCAAGCTTCAGCCCGGGCACTGGGCGGTCAAAACTGTCTTTCAAGGGTTTACCAGCGTTGTCCAGCAGCACCAGCTGGATATCCTCGGTATGCCGCAGCAGGCTGAGGTACAAGGTCTGGCTGATGTAACGTTCACCGGCCAGATGCAAACGCAGCTTGTCCAGTTGAACATCGGCGAGCTTGCCGCCATTCACGCCCAGTCGCAGGCTCAGCAATGCGCCGTCACCCTTGACCGAATAGTCTACGGCGCGCATGGCCAGGGCGGTCAACTCGGTATTGGCGGTGGTCCTGAAGCGGCAGGCCACGCCCTTGATCGGATTGGATTCCACTGGCGTATCGCGCGGGACGATCACCGCCGCGCCGGGTGCTGACATGGGCTCGAACTGCAGCATGCTGAAGGCCGGCAGTGGGCGCATATAGTTGGGCCAGAGCAGGTACATCAACGAGTGCGTCAGCTCCGGCAGCTCGTCATCGAGCTTTTGCCGCAGGCGCCCGGTAAGAAAGGCGAAGCCCTCCAGCAGACGCTCGACGTCAGGATCACGGCCGCTTTGGCCTAAAAACGGGGCGAGCGCCGGGCTACGTTCGGCAAAGCGCTTGCCGAGCTGACGCAGTGCGGTCAACTCGCCTTGATAGTAATGATTGAATGACATTCAGTCAGTCTCTGGTATTCGCGGTGTTCGAATAGTCGTTGTGGGCAAAGCGCTGCCGCGCGAGGCGCGGCACTGCCTGCTTCTACTGAACCTGCACTTGACCACTGCCGTTAAGCCGTGCGGTAAAGCTGACCGGGCGGCGTTGACCGTCCAGATCAACCATGCCTTCGAGCGCAAACGCCAGGTTCAGAGGGTCTTGCTCGCGGGGCAGGGCAACCACCCTGACCTGAGAAAGACGCGGTTCGTAGGCTTCGATAAAGCTTTCGATGGCGACACGTGCCTGTTGCAGCGAATCGTGCAGCGACAGGCGCATGTCATTGAGGTCGGGCAGCCCGTAATCCGGTAGTGCCTGAACACTGCCGGCGCGGGTACTGAGCATCTTCGCCAGGTGCGCAGCGATCGAGGCGACGATTGCCTGGTCGACACTCAGGCTGCTGCGTTTCGCGGAGTCGCCGGCCAGGCGCTCGAACAGGCTGCCGTAACCCATGGGTTATTCCTTTTCCATCTTGCCGACCAGCGACAGGGTGAAGTCCGCGCCCATGTACTTGAAATGCGGGCGCACGCTCAGACCCACGCGGTACATGCCCGGCTGACCTTCAATATCGCTGACGGTAATCTGCGCTGCCCGCAGCGGGCGGCGGCCACGTACTTCGGCATTGGGGTTGTCCTGATCGGCCACGTACTGGCGGATCCACTTGTTCAGTTCCAGCTCCAGATCGGTGCGCTCCTTCCAGGAACCGATCTGTTCACGCTGCAGCACCTTCAGGTAATGAGCCAGACGGTTGACGATGAACAGGTAAGGCAGTTGCGTGCCCAGGCGGTAGTTCAACTCGGCTGCCTTGCCTTCTTCACTGTTGCCGAAGAACTTGGCTTTCTGCGTGGAGTTGGCGGAGAAGAACGCCGCGTTGTCGCTGCCCTTGCGCATGGTCAGGGCGATAAAACCTTCGTCGGCCAGTTCATACTCGCGACGATCGGAGACCAGCACCTCGGTCGGAATCTTGGTCTCGATTTCGCCCATGCTTTCAAAATGATGCAGCGGCAGATCTTCCACCGCGCCACCGCTTTGCGGGCCGATGATGTTCGGGCACCAGCGAAACTTGGCGAAGCTTTCGGTAAGGCGAGTAGCGAAGGTGAACGCCGTGTTACCCCACAAATAGTCTTCGTGGTTATTGGAGACGTTTTCCTTGTAGACGAAGCTCTTGACCGGGTTGTCTTCCGGGTCATAGGGGTTGCGCAGCAGAAAGCGCGGCAGGGTCAGACCCACGTAGCGCGCATCTTCCTTTTCGCGGAAGGCTTGCCACTTGGCGAACTGCGGGCCTTCGAAATGATCCTTCAGATCCTTGATATCCGGCAGGCCGGTAAAGCTCTCCAGACCGAAGAATTTGGGGCCGGCAGCAGCGATAAAGGGCGCGTGTGACATGCTCGCCACACTCGCCACATGCTGCAGGGTTTTCATGTCCTGGGAGCTGGGGTCGAAGTAGTAGTTGGCAATCAGTGCGCCGACCGGCTGACCACCGAACTGGCCGTATTCGGCGGTGTAGACATGCTTGTAGAGGCCCGATTGCACGATTTCCGGGCTGTCTTCAAAGTCTTCGAGCAGGTCCTGTTTGGACGCGTTGATGACTTCCAGCTTGATGTTCTCGCGGAAATTGGTCCGATCGACCAGTACCTGCAAACCGCGCCAGGACGATTCCAGTGCCTGAAAGCTGGGCTCGTGAAGGATTTCGTCCATCTGCCGGCTCAGTTTGGCGTCGATCTCGGCAAGCATGCGATCGACCATGGCCTTTTTCACCGGCTCCTTGTCATTCTGCGGTTTCAGCAACTCCTCGATAAACGCTGACACGCCGCGTTTGGCGATGCCGTACGCCTCGTCGTCCGGCGTCAGACGGGTTTCAGCGATAATGCTGTCGAGAATGCTGACTTCTCCGGCCTTCTGGCCGCTTTCTGCTGCTGCACGGGTACTCATGAATAAGCGTCCTTGTTTGGGGGATCGGTTAGGTGATCAGGCTTTGGGCTGGTCTTGTGAATCCAGGCCCAGTTCGGCGAGTACCCGTTCACGGGAGTCATCGTCGCTGAGCACGCTTTCGATCGCCTTGCGGAACGCGGGTGCGTTACCTAACGGGCCTTTCAGGGCCACCAGCGCGTCACGCAACTCCATCAGTTTCTGCAGTTCCGGTACCTGAGCGACCAGGCTGGCGGGATTGAAATCCTTCATGGAATCAATCTTCAGATGCACATTCAGGCTGTCATCGGCGTTTTCATCGTTGTGCAGGCGGTTAGGCACCACGAAGTCGAGCGTCAGTTCCTGTTTGGCCAGCACCTCATCGAAGTTGCCCTTGTCGATCGCGATGGGCTTGCGCTGTTCGATGCTGCGGTCATCAGGACGCTGGGTAAAATCCCCCAGCACCATCAGTTTCAGCGGCAGTTCGACTTCTTCCTGGGCGCCACCATTGGTGGGGGTGAAAGTGACATTAACGCGTTCTTTGGGCGCTACTGAGCCGTCTTTGGCCATGATCTTCTCCGTTACAGTTATGGCCCTGAGGCCTGGTCGAGTGCCGCTTCAAGGTCGAGGTGGCACAGCCTTTGGTAGATCTCGTTCTTGCGTTCACGCAGGGCAGGGCTGCTGGGCAGCTTGTCGCAGCATTCGAGCAGTAGGTGCAGTACGCTCAGGGCGAGATCGGGTTCCCAGCGCTCAAGATCAGAGCCTTGGAGAACCTGGTAGAGGGATTCGAGTTGGTGGCGGGCCAGGTCGTACTGCCGGGCCTGAAAACAGAGGCGCGCTTGAGCCAGTTGCCAGTTAAACCGCTCGCGATCGCCTGCGAGGTTGGGCATTGCCTGCTTGATCAACTGAATGCCGGCCTTCAGCGAGCCTTTGCGCAGTTGTTGGATTGCCGCTGCGAGGGCTTTTTCCCAGGGCGGCTGCGCGCCTTCAGTGCCACTGTTTGCCTGGCCTTCGGCGGGCAGGTGATTGCTGCTGGTATGCGGCAGGATATGCGCGCTGATCCAGCGGCGGGTTTCGTCATCAGCAAAGGGCGTTTGATCGTGGAAACATAGCTGCTCCAGACCTGGTAGGCGTTTCAGCAACATTGCCAGTTGGATTTCCACTTCATACATGGCCGCCTGTGCATCCAGGGCTTGCAGACACTGCCAGGCTATAAACTGACCATCGAGCCAAAACGGTGAGCGAGCCAGACTGGCTTCCAGGTCGACCAGTAGTCCGCTGAACTGGGCCTGCTCCAGACGCTCGCGGTAACTTGACAATCGATCGGCCGGCAGTCCTCTGAGCGTTGTGCAGTTGTGTGTATCGTGTTCCGGTAGGGCGTCGATCGGCAGCCATAACAGGGTGCGGGCAAGGCGGAAAGCGCGAGGATCCGTGGTCATTTCCTGTAGCCACCAGTTGCTCAGAAGCCGCGCCTGGTCCTGAATGCTGCGCAGACACTTGTGCGCGTCCCGGCTGTCGTTCACCGCGTTGGGCATGTCGCTATTGGCGTTATTGATCGGGATGATTTTTGCGCTGTTGGCCGAGGTTGATGCCGGGGCAAGACTGTCGTTGGCGCTTTGAATTGGCGGCTCGGGGGCCTTGACCAAGGTCTCGAGGCGTCGGCATGTGGGTATCAACAAGGGCGCCTGGTCGTCAAAGTGGCTGGCCAGACATTGGTCAAGTTCGCGTAACTGCTTACCCAGCCGTTCCAGTGTCTCCGGCTGCGCTGCGCCGGGTTGCAGCTCGGAGACCGCTTGGTCGATGCGCGGTATCAGCCAGCTGAATGCAGCCAGGCGGGTTCGCGGCTTGTGCGGGTGCAGGGCAGGCCAATGTTGGCTGCACAGGTAGTTGAGCGCACCGAGGCCTGCTTCCAGTCCGGTGACAGAGTCCACCTGGTAGAGGCTCCAGGTGAGCCAGACCGCGGCGCGCAGATCCTTGGATTGGGATTGCAGCAGGGCCTCGCAGCCGTCACGTACCAGTATCCAGTCCGGGCCTTGCTTGTCATGCAGGGAATTGGCTTTGTTCAGCTCGTTTTCCAAGCCCTCAAACTCAGCCGAATAGCGCACATCATCGCCGTAAAAATCAGCGTCACTGATGGGCTTCTCAGCCAACTGTCTGTAATGGTTTGCGAGCATGACTGAATCATCAATCCCTGATCTGAGACTCGTTAATCGATTAACTTGAGCGCCAAGTAACCAATTACTAGTCAAGTTGATCGTACAACTTCCATTTAACCAATTAGTTTCATTAACAGGTGCGCAGAAAGTTGCGCACTTTATTCACTGCGCAACTTTCTGCGCAATCTTCTATGTGCAACAAGTTGCGCATAGGTGATGAACGGGGTGTATCCTAGTCGCGGCGAAAGTGAGTAGCAAGGCGATAAACTGTGAACTGTTTTGCTTTCTGAGTAATTAGATATTAACAGCGAAAATGGCGCCAAAATACCATCAATTCCCATCAGACCCATTTTCATGGCACGAATAGTCATAAGTCTTTACTTGTCTGTAAAATTAGGAGCTGGCTGCATGCTATTGAAATAATTGAAAATATTATGCTGCTTCTAGATGGGTCAGATGGATTTTGTCGCGCATCGAGACGCTTGAGTGACTTTGGTCGAAAATGCGAACTGTATCGCATCGTGGCTGCGGAGTTGTTGATTGTTCTGCGTTTATTGCGGTTGGCTTTTCCGCTGCAAGCATCCGGATTTATGCTTTTTAATTTATAGATATGCAGAATAACAAGTAAGAAAGTTGCGAAGGTGTTTGCAAGGCTGGGAGTTAAAGTGCATGCAGTAGGTTACTGCATGCACTGGATTGTTGGCTAATCAGCGCATCGGGGAATAGCACAGCGTCCGTTTTCCGGAGCTGCACTGGATGGGCTAACCGTTTCGCTGGCACAGGCTTGAGCGGCTTTGGCGCTCGTCGGGCAGCCCGTAGCTTCCAGTGCTACAGCGAGATTGTTCCAGCCGGGTTTGAAGTCCGGGAAATCAGTAACCAGCGTACGAAAATGCTCGACGCTTATTTCCGGGTGCTTCTGAGCCCAGGCCACGTTACCCAGGCCAAAGCGGGCAGACGGCTGTTCAGGCCAGGTGCTGAGGGCCGTCGCGTAGGCTTGCCTGGCGCTGTCCAGGCGGCCGGTCTGTTCCAGGTCGCTGGCTGCTTGCAGATACACCAGCGGCTGCGCGTCAGCGGGCAACTGGTGTGGCGGCAGCATGACCCTGGCCCAGCGGTCTGCTCTATCCCAGGTGCGCATAAAGACCTTGAAAGGCTCGCGTTGGGCTTCGCTCAGGCCGCTGTGCACGATCATCTCGCGTTTTTCCAGGTCATAACCGACGACTACCGCATAGTGCCATTGCGGAAACCAGTTAAAAGCCAGGTTCTGCATGATCAATACCGGGTTCCCGGCATCCACCTGAGCCATGACGGCTTTGAGCTCGCCTTCTACCGGATACACCAGCAGGTCGCGTTCACGTGAAGCCGAGACCAGTTCCACTTGGAGCGTGCCTTTGCGTTCAGGGATATACACACGATCCTTGAGCTGGTCGGGAGTGTCTGGCAGGCCGCGATGATTCAGCACCATGGCCAGTGCCGCGGGGCCGCATTGGTAAGCGTCCTGCGCATGAAAGGGGACCTGATCCAGGTAGGTGCTGGCAGGAAGATCAGCCAGGGATTCAGGTGAAGGAACTGCTGTGGGTCGACTTGCACAGGCTGACAGCAAAGCTGCCAGCCCGAGCAGAACCACAAGGTGGGTTAAGCGACGCACCTGATTAGCGGTTGATGCAGTTTACAAACTTGTAGATGTTGGTAGCACACAGCAAGTCGGTAATGATGAAGATCACCAGGAACAGCACGATCACACCGAGGATACCGGCACCAGCAGGGGCTTCATCCAATTGCGCATTGAAGTAGGCCAGTTCATCAGCAGTCAGGCTATTGATGCGCTGCTCTACCTGATCAGGGGAGACACCCATTGACGCCATTTTCTCTTGAACAGCTTCGTCTGACAGCATGCTTTTCAGCGCTTCACGGTCAACACTAACCTGTTCGTTGGTGATCACTTCCTGAGTACCGATCATGCTGGCCTGAGCATGTACGCTGGTGACTGTCGTCAACAGGAACAGTGCGGTTAGCATGATGGACATATAACGCTTGGTAGATTGCATGAAAGTCATAGGGCCTACTCCTGATTTTTTATCTTGAGGCTTCCGTCAACGGTTGCCTTATAAGCGCCGGATGTTCCGGCGCTTACCCCGTAGCATAGCCCTATATAAGGGCGGCTACCTCTGGATTGACAACGCAGACGCTGCCGTGTTCCATCTTTTGTTACGAAAACGTGATCCAACACACTGATTTACAACACGGATTTACCAGCCAAGTTTATCTCTGAGGCTGTAGTACAAAGCGCCCATGGCGGTGAAAGGCACCCGTAGCATTCGGCCGCCAGGGAAAGGGTAGTGCGGCAGGGTGGCAAAGGCGTCGAAACGTTCTGCCTGGCCGCGAATGGCCTCGGAAAGAATCTTGCCGGCCAGATGGGTGTAGGTCACGCCATGGCCACTGCAGCCCTGGGAGTAGTAGATGTTGCTGCCGAGCCGGCCGACCTGAGGCAGCCGCGACAGGGTCAGCAGAAAGTTGCCGGTCCAGGCGTAGTCGATCTTTACATCCTTGAGTTGCGGGAAGGTTTTGATCAGGTTGGGTCGGACCAGGGCTTCCACGTCTGCCGGGTCGCGGGCACCGTAAACCACGCCACCACCAAAGATCATGCGCTTGTCAGCGGAGAGGCGGTAGTAATCCAGCAGATAGTTGCAGTCTTCGACACAGTAATCCTGGGGTAGCAGCGACTTGGCCAGTTCGTCGCCAAGTGGTTCGGTGGTAATCACCTGGGTACCGCAGGGCATTGATTTGGCGGACAGTTGTGGCATCAGATCACCGATGTAGGCATTGCCGGCAACCACAACAAAATCAGCGGTCACCTGGCCTTGCTCGGTATGCACTACTGCTTTGGCGCCCTGATCCACGCGGGTGACGCGAGATTGTTCATGAATGACCCCACCCAGCGATTCCACTGCGTCTGCTTCACCCAGTACCAGATTGAGCGGATGGATATGACCGCCGCTCATGTCCAGCGAGCCACCCACGTACAGATCGGTATTCACTACCTCGCGTATCGCTTTGGCGTCGAGCAATTGCATCTGCGTGTGACCGTAGCGTTCCCAGAGTTTCTTCTGCCCCTCCAGGTGGCTCATCTGTTTGTCGGTGACCGCTGCAAACACGCCGCCATCTTTGAGGTCACACTGAATCTGGTATTTGGCCACGCGCTCACGGATGATGCGCGCGCCTTCAAACGCCATTTCGCCGAGCATTCGCGCTTGCTCGGCGCCCAAAGTCTTTTCGATGACATCGATATCGCGACTGTAACTGTTGACGATCTGCCCGCCGTTCCGCCCAGAAGCACCGAAGCCGACCTTTGCCGCCTCCAGCACGGTGACACGAAAGCCATGCTCAAGCAGAAACAGTGCGGTGGAAATACCGGTATAGCCTGCGCCGATCACGCATACGTCGGTTTCATGCGCGCCTTGCAACGCCGGGCGATCCGCCTTGTTGTTGGCGGAGGCGGCGTAATAGGAAGAGGTATGCGATGTATAGGCCATAAGGTACCTGCCATGTTTGATATTTTTTACAAGATTGGCTGATGCTACCTACGGCAGGGCTTTAATTCCAGAGGGTGGTCAAAAAAAATGACAGTATCAGGGGGCTGCTGGCGGGTTTTTGGGTAGTGGACGAACCAGCAGAATAAACACCATGGAGCAAGCCAGCAGAATGCCGATCAGGTGGAAGGCATCGTTATAGGCCATGATCTGTGCCTGCTGATGAACCTGGTTGTTGAGCATCATCAATGCGGCCTGGGGGTCGCCCAGTTGCTCGGTCAGAATGCCCAGGCGTTCCTCGACCGCTGGATTGCCTGGCACTATGTATTCGCGCAGGAAATCGAAGTAGTGTTTGGCGCGACTGTCGAGGATGGTCGCCAGCGCGGCAATACCCACGGCACCACCTAGGTTGCGCAGAATGTTGTACAAACTGGAGGCGGAGCCGGCTTGCGAGGGCGGAATCATCGCGGTGGCCAGGATCGACATGGGTACCAGCACCATAGGCTGACCCAGGGCGCGGAAGATCTGGATGCCGATAAACTGATCGCCGGCGAAATCCAGGCTCAGGCTGCCGCTGAAAAAGCTGGCGAAGGCAAATAGAAAGAAGCCGGTAGCGCAGATAAGGCGCGCATCCACATAGCGCATCAGAATCGGCACCAACGGAATGATCAATAACTGCGGCACGCCCATCCACATGATCACCTGACCAATCTGCAGCGCGTTGTATTGCTGGATTTGCGCCAGGTAGACCGGCAGCACGAAAACGGTACCGTAAAGCCCCACACCCAAACCGATATTGGCCAGGCTGCCGAATAGAAAGTTGCGATCCTTGAACAGGCGCAGATTGATCAGCGGGTTGTCCCGTGAGAGCTGCAGTATGACAAAGCTGACCAGACTGACAAAGGCAATGACCGCCAGCACCACCATCCAGCGCGATTCGAGCCAGTCCTCGCGATGGCCTTCCTCAAGAAACACCTGCAGGCAACCCAGACCCAGGGCCATGGTTACAATGCCGGCGTAATCGCCCTGTTTCAGCAGCTCCCAGCGCGGGGAGGATTTTTCCAGGCCGTAGAGCAAGCCGCTGATCATGAGCATGCCGGGCACCACATTGATGTAGAAAATATACTCCCAGCCATAATTTTCGGTCAACCAGCCACCAATAGTCGGCCCGATCGAAGGCGCGAAAACAGCGGTAATGGCGAACATGGCCATGCCTTTCGGGCGGTCGCGGGCCGGCAGCTTGGTGAGGATCAGCATGAATGCGAAGGGGATCAGGGCGCCGCCGGCCAGTCCCTGGAATACCCGGAAAATGATCATGCTCTCCAGACTCCAGGCCATGGAGCAGAGTAAGGAGGCGATCACGAACAACGATGACATCGTCACGGCGAAGCGTCGCGGCGACATCACCACGGCTAGCCAGGCGGCCAGCGGAATAATGATGATTTCGGCGACCAGATAGGCGGTGGATATCCACGAGCCTTCCTCCACCGTCGCGGACAGGGCGCCCTGGATATCCTTGAGCGACGAGTTGATGATCTGAATATCCAGAATCGCCATGAACGCGCCGAGAATGGCGCTGAGCAACGCTATCCAGTCACGCCGGCTGGGCGGCGGGATAATCTGTTCCGCGACGCCTTCAGCCACGCAGATCGACCTTGACGTTTACCGACATGCCCGGCCGCAGCTTGGGGCTGAGCGGGTGCTCGTCATCAATCAGTATCTTCACCGGGATTCGTTGAACCACCTTGGTGAAGTTGCCCGTAGCGTTGTCTGGCGGTAACAGGCTGAACTGGGCGCCGGAGGCAGGGAACAGGCTGTCGATAACGCCCGGCACCTCTTCGCCCGGGAAGGCATCAAATTCCAGTGTGGCTTTCTGCCCTTCACGCAGGCCTTGCAGCTGGGTTTCCTTGAAGTTGGCCTGGACCCAGAGCTGTTGTTGCGGCACCAGCGCAAGCAGATGCGCACCGGGCTGTACGTTAAGGCCAATGCGTACTGAACGCTGGCCCACCCGGCCGGCAACCGGTGCAACGATACTGGTGCGGTTGAGGTCCAGTTCGGCGCGCACGATGTCCGCCTGGGCGGCTTCTACCAGCGCGCTCAAACGATCGATATCCGCGCGCAGGGCGTCTTTATTCAGGGTCTGGGTTTTGCTGTCAGCGTCAGCGCGGCGCACCTGCGCCTTGGCGACATCGAGCTGAGCGCGGAAGTTACTCATCTGTTCTTCCGACGCATAGCCGGATTTTCGCAGCGGTGCAATGCGTTTTATGTCCAGGCCAATGCGCCGTTGCTCTGCCTGGCGCGCTTCCACATCGGCCTGCGCAGCGGCAATCAGGCTGTCTTGTTGCAACAGGCGGGATTCAGCTTCGGCTTTTTCCGCCATCCGCATGGCCAGATTGGCCCGGGCATGGCTCAGGGCAATTTCGAAATCGCGCGGATCCAAGCGCACGAGGGGATCGCCGGCAGCTACAACCTGGTTGTCGCTGACCAGCACCTCCGTGACCTGCGCGCTCAATTGGCTGCTGACACGGGCTATTTCAGCATGCACATAGGCGTTGTCGGTTTGTTGGTAAAAACGCCCGATAAACCACCAATGGGCAAAGAAACCCGCGGCCACCAGGGCGACGAGAAGAAAGAAGATGAAGAGACGGGCGCGGACTCGGGACGACATGATTGATCCTGTTTTTGTTCTTGCCCGCACTCTAGCACTGTTCCGCTCAGGTAAAGAGGGGTTAGAATCTGGACACTTTGTTGCATCACAGGAACAGTTGAAATGGGTTTGGATGACGCGCTTATTTTCACTCGGGTAGTCGAATGTCATAGCTTTACCAGTGCCGCACTGACGTTGAGTATGCAAAAGTCCACAGTGAGCCGCCGGATCGCGCAGTTGGAGGAGCGACTTGGGGTGCGCTTGCTTAACCGCACCACACGCAAGTTGCGGCTGACCGAGGTGGGTCAGGCCTATTACGAACGCTGCCGACAGATCATGCAGGAGTTTGCCGAAGCCGAGCAGGCGATCATGCAATTGCAGCGTGAACCCACCGGCCTGTTGCGAGTCAGCTCGCCAATCGAGTTCGGGCAGTTGTTCCTCGGCGGTGTGGTCGGGGAATTCATGCGTTGCTACCCGGCGATTCAGGTGGAGGTGGAGCTGACCACGCGGATGATTGATCCGGTGGAGGAGGGTATCGATGTGGTGATTCACCGCGGCCGCCCCCAGGATTCCAGCCTGGTTGCGCGGCCGATGATGTCGAGCCCGCGTCAGCTGTTTGCCAGCCCTGACTATATTGCCCAGTACGGCATGCCGCAGAAGCCCGAGGAGTTGTCCAAGCACCGGTGTATCCACACGCTGATGGATGGCGGGCGTAAATGGCATTTCCTGGAACCGCAGGTCGCCGTGCAGGTCAACCCGATCTTGACAGTCAACAACATTACCTTTGCCCGTGAGGCCGCGATTGCGGGTGCCGGCATCATCAACGTACCGGCCTTTATCGCCGAGCCTTATGTCGAGCAGGGCCAACTGGTCCGCGTGCTCGAGCATGTCAGGCTGCCGTCCAGCGAACTCTATGCGTTGTATCCGTCCCGGCGTTTCCAGGCGATGAAGGTCAAGGCGTTTATCGACTTCATGATTGAAAGCCTGGAGCGATTCGTTGGTCTGGGTGTGGAGACGGATGTGGAGGCGCTGCTATCATCCATCCCTGCGCAGCCAGAACTGCATGATCCAGATCTGCACGATAAGTAACCGCCGCTTCCCATCACGAGAGATTCCATGACTGTCCGTACGCGTATTGCTCCTTCTCCTACCGGCGACCCCCATGTGGGCACCGCTTACATTGCCTTGTTCAACCAGTGCTTTGCCCGTCAGCACGGCGGACAGTTTATCCTGCGCATTGAAGATACCGACCAGGTACGCTCCACCGCCGAATCAGAACAGCAGATTCTTGATTCATTGCGCTGGCTGGGTCTGGAATGGGATGAAGGTCCGGACGTGGGCGGCCCGCACGGGCCCTATCGTCAGAGTGAGCGCAGTGCAATCTACCATGAGCACAGTGAGCAACTGATCAGCAAAGGTCATGCGTTCCGCTGCTTCTGCAGCAGCGAACGGCTGGATAGTCTGCGCGCCGAGCAAACCGCCAACAAACAGACCCCGGGTTACGATGGGCACTGCCTGACCCTGAGCGAGCAGGAAGTTGCTAAACGGGTGGCGGCTGGCGAGTCCCATGTTGTTCGCATGAAAGTGCCCGAGATCGGGATCTGCCAGGTGCAGGATATGCTCCGCGGCGAGATCGACATCCCCTGGGAGCAGGTGGACATGCAGGTGTTGATGAAGGCCGATGGCTTGCCGACCTACCACTTGGCGAATGTCGTCGACGACCATCTGATGGGTATTACCCACGTATTGCGTGGCGAAGAATGGATCAACTCGGCGCCCAAGCACATGCTGCTGTATCAGTATTTTGGCTGGGACATGCCGCAGCTGTGCCATATGCCGCTGCTGCGCAACCCGGACAAGAGCAAGCTGTCCAAGCGCAAGAATCCGACCAGTATTACTTTCTATGAGCGCATGGGCTACCTGCCGCAGGCCGTTATCAACTATCTCGGGCGCATGGGCTGGTCGATGCCGGATGAGCGTGAGAAATTCTCTCTGGATGAGATGGTCGCGCACTTTGATATTCAGCGTGTGTCGCTCGGCGGTCCGATTTTCGACGTGGAAAAGCTCGCTTGGTTGAATGGCCAGTGGATACGCGAGCTCTCGGTTGATCAATTCGCTACAGCAGTGCAGACCTGGGCATTGAATGCAGAGTATCTGAAGCCAATGATTCCGCTGGTGCAGAGCCGGGTGGAAACGTTCAGCGAGCTGGTTCCGCTGGCCGGGTTCTTTATGACCGGCCAGGTCTATCCGGATGTAAGCCTGTTTGAACACAAGAAGCTGTCGCCGGATCAGGTGCGTCAGGCTCTCCAGTTGCTGCTGTGGAAGCTCGAGGCGACCCGCCAGTGGGATAAGGACAGCATCACCGCGAGCATCCAGCAGATTGCCGAATTACTTGAATTGAAACTACGTGATCTGATGCCGCTGCTGTTTGCCGCTATTACCGGGCAGGCCAGCTCGGTTTCGGTGTTGGACGCCATGGCTCATCTGGGGCCGGACCTGACCCGCTTCCGTCTGCGTCAGGCGCTTGAGCTGCTGGGCGGCAGCTCGAAGAAGGAGGTCAAGGCGTGGGAAAAGCTGTTGGGCGGGCGCTGAAGCGCCCCAGCTGCAAGCGGCAAGCTATAAGCTTCAAGTTGTCCGGGTTTTGTTTTAGTGGTGGAGCAGATCGGAACCGAGGTGCTGCCGGCTGGTCAGTTAGCTTGAAGCTTGAAGCTTGAAGCTTTAGCCCGTAGTTCGCTTGCCGCTTAAGTGCCTGTTCTAGATAAATATGTTGACAGTTCATGGCTCGAATCATAATATGCGCCCCGTCCTAGAGACGGGGCTATAGCTCAGCTGGGAGAGCGCCTGCATGGCATGCAGGAGGTCTGCGGTTCGATCCCGCATAGCTCCACCATTTTTTGGTCACCGCTCTGCGTTGGCCTGTTTTATCACTGCACCGGGGTTCCAGCCCCAGTGAGAAGGGTTTGCGTCCCCTTCGTCTAGTGGCCTAGGACACCGCCCTTTCACGGCGGTAACAGGGGTTCGAGTCCCCTAGGGGACGCCATTGTTTGACCGGTACACATTGTGTATCGGGGTCGTGAGACCACGGGGCTATAGCTCAGCTGGGAGAGCGCCTGCATGGCATGCAGGAGGTCTGCGGTTCGATCCCGCATAGCTCCACCATTACCAAGGGCCGACATTCGTTGTCGGCCCTTTTTTTTGCGCTTTTCGGTCCGGCTTTTACGCAATGTTTACGCCCGGCCAGTCATTTGCGCCTCGTTTGTTTATGCCACGCGCCCTTAGCCTGTACTCCATCATTTCAGGAGTCAGGCTATGCTCAAGTTCCTCCGTCCGATCATCTATGTGTGCGGCATTCTCATGTTGATCATGGCCGGGCTGATGCTGTCGGTAGCCTTGTTTGCCTGGATCCGCCAGGATCCGGAAATGTCGGTCTTTCTGATCAGCGCCGGGCTGGTCTCGGCATTGGGCCTGGTTATGGTGATAGGCGGCCGTACCCCGCATTTTCATTTGATTGCCCGGCAGCTATACCTGCTGACCAGCTTGAGCTGGGTGATGATGTCGCTGGCCGGCGCCTTGCCGCTGTTCTTCAGCCATTTTGAGCTGACCTTTGTTAACGCGGTGTTTGAGGCGGTGTCGGGCATTACCACCACCGGCTCCACGATTCTGGTCAAAATCGAAACCCTGCCGCCAAGCCTGCTGCTCTGGCGCTCTCTGTTGCAGTGGCTGGGGGGGCTGGGTGTGGTGGGCATGGCAGTGTCAATTCTGCCTTTCCTGCGGGTCGGCGGCATGCGGTTGTTCCATACCGAATCCTCCGACTGGTCCGATAAATCCATGCCGCGCATTCAGACCCTGGCGCGCATGTTGTTGGGCACTTATCTGACCATCAGCCTGGCCTGCATGTTGAGTTACTGGTGGGCTGGCATGAGCCTGTTTGATGCAATCAATCATGCGATGGCAACGGTGTCTACCGGTGGGTACGGGACCGATGACCGGTCAATGGGGCGCTTTGGCAGCGCTGTATTATGGGTCTCGATTGTCTTCATGTTGTTGGGGGCCATGCCATTTACCATGCTCATCGGCTTCGCCCGACGCCCAAGTCTGGCTGCGCTGAATAACCAGCAGGTCAAGGGGCTGTTGTTAATCGTCGCAGCGGTCTCGTTGGCGCTCACGGCTTATCTGATCGATCAGGGCTCGCATGAGCCGTTCGAAGCGTTGACTCACGCTACATTCAATCTGGTATCGGTGATCTCCACCACTGGTTTCGCCTCGGGCGATTACACCCTGTGGGGGCCGTTCGCCGTGGCGCTGTTTTTCATGGTGATGTTTATTGGCGGCTGTTCCGGGTCAACCAGTGGCGGTATGAAGGTCTTCCGTTTTCAACTGAGTTATTTGTTTCTGCGCAGCCAGGTTCGCAAACTGGTGCATCCCAATGGCATTTTTGTTACCCAGTACAACGGCAAGCCGGTCAGCGATGACATCATCCTCTCGGCGATTGCCTTTTCATTTCTGTTTTTCCTCTGTCTGGCTGGCTTCACCCTGCTATTGTCGATGATGGGGTTTGATCTGGTCACCAGTCTGACCGCCACTGCCACGGCATTGACCAACGTGGGCCCCGGGCTTGGCCCCATTGTCGGGCCTGCCGGTAATTTCGCGGGCTTACCGGATGCGGCCAAATGGCTGTTATCCTTTGCGATGCTTCTCGGCCGTCTGGAGTTGCTGACGATGATGGTTCTGTTCACACCGATGTTCTGGCGCAGTTGATGACCAAAAAAACCTGGGGCGTGGCCTCTCTCAAATCGCTGATCCTGCCGGTACTGTTGCCCGCGCTGGCGACGCTGCTGGCGGTTATGCTGTCGCCCTTGCTGGCGGTGGCCAATCTGGCCTTGCTGTACCTGGCGGCGGTGTTACTTACGGCGATCAGTACCAGTGTGCGGCCAGCATTGGTTTCAGCTGTTCTCAGTTTTCTGGCGTATAACTTCTTTCTCACTGAGCCCCACTTCTCCCTGCGCATGCTGCACCGCGAGGACATCCTCACCGGCATCCTGTTAATCATGGTCGCCATTGTCACCGGGCATCTGGCTGCCAGGCTCAGCGAGCAAGTGGCGGCGCTAAGGGATAGTGAGCGCTGGAATGCACAGCAGATGGCCTGTGCCAGAGCGCTATCGGTGTGTGTCGCGGCAGAGGAGGTGATCAAGGTTTTTTCGGCGCAGCTGGAAGAAGCTCTGGGCTGGTATGCTCGACCATCGGACAGCGTAATGGCCGGTCAGCATCCCGTGCAGCAGGCGCGCGAAGTCAGTTGGTTTGAGGACGCAGGCGGCGTCAGCCTGATCTTTACCAATTCCAAGGCCGAGCGGGTAGGGGCGATACGCTTGTCCGCCACCGAGCCGTTGCAGAGCACCCATCGGCAGCGTCTGGAGATGCTGGTGAATTTGGCTCGTCTGGCCTGGGGGCGAGTGCAGCTGGAAGCCTCCCTGCGCGATGAAACCCTGGGCAAGGAGCGCGAGCAGCTGCGCTCCGCACTGTTATCATCGGTTTCGCATGATTTGCGTACGCCGCTGGCGACGATGATTGGCTCGGTCTCCAGCCTGATTGACCTGAGCGACTCGCTCAATGCGACACAACGCGCCGAGTTGCTGGACAATACGCTGAGTGAAGCCCGGCGCCTCGATCGCTACATCCAGAAGCTGCTGGATATGACTCGCCTGGGGCACGGTGAATTGACCCTGGATCGCGACTGGATAGGCCTCGACGATATCGTCAGCGTAGTGATGCGTCGCAGCAAACCCCTGGTTGGTGATCTGGAGGTGAAGCTCGATATACCCACGGGCCTGCCCTTGTTGCATGTGCATCCTGCGCTGATCGAGCAGGCGCTGTTCAACGTGCTGGAAAATGCCATTCGCTTTTCGCCGCCCCGCGGCAGGATCTGGCTCAGCGCCGTAGAGGATGACGGCTGGCTGCATGTTGATGTGCGTGATAGCGGGCCGGGCATTTCATCGGACAAGCGCGATCAGGTCTTCGATATGTTTCATACCTTCAGTCACGGTGATCAGTATGCGGCGGGCACGGGCCTGGGCCTGGCCATCTGTCGCAGTATTCTGGCGGCGCATGGCGGCACTGTGTCTGTGCTTGAGAGCGCTACCCGCACGGGCGCGACGCTGCGCCTGAGCTTGCCATTGCCGAAGCCGGTCGATTCGACAGCGGGCGAGCCGCTATGAACCGCGTGTTGATCATCGACGATGAACCGCAGATCCGGCGCTTTCTGACCATCTGCCTGGGTTCCCAGGGCTACCAGTTACTCGAGGCTGAAGACGGGCGGCGCGGCCTGCAACAGGCAGCATTGCACGAGCCGGACCTGGTGATCATGGATCTCGGCTTGCCGGATATGGACGGTCAGCAGTTGCTGCAGAGCCTACGCGAATTCTATCTCGGGCCGGTGATCGTGCTGTCTGTGCGCAATGGTGAGCGAGACAAGGTCATGGCGCTGGATAATGGGGCCAATGACTACGTGGAAAAGCCCTTCGGCGCTAATGAGCTATTGGCTCGCATTCGAGCAGTATTGCGCACCTTCACCGGAGTGTCTGTGCCGCCGGTCGGCTACGAGGACGGCTACCTGAAAGTCGATCTGCTGGATCGGCGCGTCAGCGTCGCCGGGGAAGATGTGCACCTGTCGAAGAAAGAGTTTGAGCTGCTGCGTTCGCTGATCACGCATCCCGGGCGGATTATCACTCAGCAGCAATTGCTCAAGGATATCTGGGGCCCGCACCATACTCACGACACTCACTATTTGCGCATATTTATCGGAAGACTGCGCGCCAAGCTCGGCGATGACCCCACCGCACCGCGCTATATCGAAACCGAAGCGGGCGTCGGCTACCGGTTTCTCGGCCAGCAGGACTAAGCGTATACGCATTGTTTACGCCTTGCCCCGTAGCTGAGCATCGTTTTTTTACAGGCTGGTCAGCAACACTGGACGCATGCACATAACCGGGAGTTACGCATGCGTATCATTATTCTGGGTGCCGGGCAGGTCGGCGGCACCCTGGCCGAACACCTGGCTGGCGAAGCCAACGATATTACCGTAGTCGACCACGACCCCCGGCGTCTCAGGGAGCTGGAGGATCGGTTGGACTTGCGTACCCTTTGCGGCTCCGCTTCGCTTCCGCATATCCTCGCCCAGGCCGGTGCAGAGGATGCCGATATGCTGGTGGCGGTCACCAGTAGCGATGAAATCAACATGATTGCCTGCCAGGTAGCCCAGAGCCTGTTCAACCTGCCGCGCAAGATCGCCAGAGTGCGTGAGCACGATTACCTGACCCACGGGGACGCGTTATTCAGTCGTGAGGCGATCCCGGTGGATGTGCTGATCAGCCCGGAAGCGCTGGTGACCCGCAGCCTCAAACGGCTGCTGCAGTATCCAGGAGCATTGCAGGTGCTGGATTTTGCTGGCGGCAAGGCACAACTGGTGGCTGTAAAGGCGCGTTACGGTGGCGCCCTGGTGGGCCAGCAGATTGCGTCTCTGCGAGAGCATCTGCCCGGTGTGGAAATTCGCGTGGCGGCGATTTTCCGGCGCGAGTGCGCAGTGATCCCCCGCGGTGATACGGTGATCGAAGCTGACGATGAAGTGTTCTTTATCGCCGCGCGCGAAGACATTCGTCAGGTAATGGGTGAACTGCGCCGCCAGGATCGTCCCTATAAGCGCGTGGTCATCGCCGGTGGCGGGCATATCGGCGCGCGGTTGGCGGCGAGCATCGAGGACCGCTATCGGGTCAAGGTCATCGAGTTGAATCTGGAGCGCTGTGAGCTGTTGTCGCAGGAGTTGAAGCAAAGCACCATTTTGCATGGTAGTGCGTCCAATCGTGACCTGCTGATTGAGGAAAATATCGAGGCCACGGATGTATTCCTGGCACTAACCAATGATGACGAGGCTAACGTCATGGCCTCGATGCTGGCGAAAAAGCTGGGCGCGCGTACGGTGATTACCTTGATCAATAATCCTGCCTACGTTGATCTGGTGCAGGGCGGCCTGATTGATATTGCCCTGTCACCCCAGCAGTCGACTATCAGTGCTCTGCTTAGCCATGTAAGGCGTGGTGACGTCGTGGCCGTGCACTCGCTGCGCCGAGGGGCTGCGGAGGCGTTGGAAGCCATTGCCCACGGTGACCAGCATAGCTCCAAGGTGGTCGGGCGCCGGATAGACCAGCTGGACCTCCCGGAGGGCACCACGGTGGGTGCCCTGGTCAGGAACGATGTGGTCTCCATCGCCCATGATCACAGTGTGATCGAGGACGGCGATCATGTGATTCTGTTCGTTGCCGACAAGCGCGCGGTAAAGCAGGTCGAGCGCCTGTTTCAGGTGGGCATAGGTTTTATCTGAAGCCTGCAGCCCGTTAGTCGCCTTTCAGGCAGTCGACACAGTACAGCAGGCTGCCGTCGTCCTGCTGGGCACTGCGCAGGCCATGGATGTCGCTTTCAAAGCCGGGAAACCGCTGGTCCTGGCGGCCGGCAATCTGCAGAAAGTCAGTAATCGCCGAACCGTCTGCCGGAAAGCGTTCACCGGGCATGATTACCGGAATACCGGGCGGGTAGGGCACCAGCATCACCGCGCTGATGCGCCCGGCCAATTGCTCGACCGGCACCATCTCCACCTGACCGCGCACCATGTGCTGGTAGGCGTCGGCTGGACGCACGACCATTTCCGGCAGCTCGGTGTAAATCTGCCGCAAGGTGCGCACCATGCGCTGCTCCTTGTAGAAAGCGTGCAACTGCTGGCAAATATCCTGCAAACCCAGGCCGCGATAATGGCCGGTGGCGGCAACCCCCGGGAGTGTCGCCTCTAAAGGCGCGTTGGCATCGTATAGCCGCTTGAATTCCTGCAGCTCGGATACCAGGGTGCTCCACTTGCCCTTGGTGATGCCCAGGGAAAACAGAATAAGGAAGGAGTACAGGCCGGTTTTCTCCACCACCAGGCCGCGTTCGGCGAGAAAGCGCGTTACCACCGCCGCGGGTATACCGCTCTTCGCCAGGCGCCCCTGTTCTTCGACACCAGGGGTAAGCAGGGTGACCTTGATGGGGTCAAGCAGCGCATAGTCATCGGCCATGGGGCCAAAGCCGTGCCAGTCTTCGTGGTCATCCAGCGTCCAATCGCGGGGCTGAACCTGCTCTGCCTCCAATGCATCCTCCGGTTCCCAGACGTCGAACCACCATTGGTCTTCATGCAGCCGCGCCGCAGTCTGTTGCATTGCGCGGCGGAAAGAGAGTGCTTCATCCAGGGTTTCCTGCACCAACGAGCGACCGGGTTCGCCGGCCATCATTCCGGTGGCGACGTCGATCGAGGCGATGATGCCGTAATGCGGCGAAGTGGAGGTATGCATCATGAAGGCTTCGTTGAAGCGTTCTAGATCAAGCTGCTGCTCAAGGCTGTTCTCGGCCAGAATAATCGAGGCCTGGGATAGCGCGGCCAGGACCTTGTGCGGGGATTGGGTGGCAAACACCAGAGGGTGCCTGGCACGCTCAAAGCCGCGCTTGCTGCCCATGCCATGACGGCCGGCGTAAAACTCGTGAAACGCAGCGTAGCCATACCAGGCTTCATCAAAATGCAGTATGTCGACCGCATCTTCCAGCTCGTCCTTGATCAGTTCGGCGTTGTAGCACAGCCCGTCGTACGTCGAGTTGGTCAGCACCGCCAGGCGGATCTTGGCGTCGCGGCCCTGTAGCAGCGGATGCTCGGCCAACCGCTGGCGCAGATTGGCTGGAGCGAAGGACTCCAGGCTGATAGGTCCGATAATGCCGTAGTCGTTACGCGAGCCGGTCAGGTACACGGGAATGGCGCCGGTCATGATGATCGCGTGCAATATCGACTTGTGACAATTGCGGTCGACCAGCACCACATCATCACGGCTGACAAAGGCGTGCCAGATGATCTTGTTGGCGGTCGAGGTGCCATTGACTACATAGAAACTGTGATCGGCGCCGAAGGTGCGCGCGGTATTGGCCTCAGCTTCGGCGATGGGCCCGTTGTGATCGAGCAGCGAGCCCAGACCAGGCACTGATACGGAGAGGTCCGAGCGCAGTGTGTTTTCGCCGAAAAAGTCATGAAACGCGCGACCCACCGGGCTTTTGCGAAAGGCTACGCCACCGCCATGGCCGGGCGAGTGCCAGGAGTAGCTGGCGCGGCCGGTGTAATCGAGCAGCGCCTTGAAAAATGGGGGCAACAGCTGGCCTAGATAGGCGTGTGCGGTACGCGCGATCTGCCCGGCAATAAAGGGTAAGGTGTCTTCGAACAGGTAGATGATTCCGCGCAGTTGGTGCAGGTCTCGCAGCGCGCTGAGCTTGTCGTTATCCAGACTCTGACGAGTGGTCAGTGCCATGATCGGCAGTTCTGGTGAGCGGCAATGGGCAGCCTGGAACAGCGCTCTGACCGGCTCAAGATCATCCTCCTGGTCGGCAGTGAAGAGAATGCAGGACAGCCCGCGATGTGCTTCGGCGATCAATCGGCCCTCGTCGATCGAGGCAGTGGCCAACACTTCGAGACCTTCCTGCTTCAGCGCTTTGAACAGCTCGGCAAGTTGGCTGCCGGCCACATCCTGGCGGCCGATGTGCGGGTTGATGACCAGAATGGGGAAGTGCAAGTGCTTGAACATGAAAGCCGATTCCTTGAAAGACCTGCCTCCAGACTACACCACAGACGCGTGTGCTGCCTGGTCTACTAGTAAGACTGACGGGTCAGAAAAAGCTTGAGCAATGGTATGCTTTGGACCTTACAAACGATATGGATGGGAGTTAGCGACAGTGAAATGGGATCTGGACAATCCGCACACCCTGGAAATCACCGTGCAGCCGGAGGATATCGACGGCCTAGGTCACGCGAATAATATCGTTTACGTTGGTTGGTTAGAGCGCTGCGCCTGGCAGCATTCCAGCTCTCTGGGTCTGGGGGTGGAGGAATACCGCAAACTGGATAGAGCCATGGCGGTGTTTCGTCACGAGATTGATTACCTGAGCGCCGCCTACGAGGGCGATCAACTGATCATGGCGACCTGGATTATCAGTTGGGATAAAAAACTGCGCATGACGCGTCACTTTCAGTTATGCCGCAAATCGGACGGAGCCACACTGTTGCGTGCCCGCACGACATTCGTTTGCATAGAAGTGTCCACGGGCAAACCCAAGCGTATGCCGCCGATTTTTATCGAAGTCTACGCCAAGGGCATGTCTGCCGATGCCGAGACCGGAGAAGTTACAAGGGATTGAAGCGGGGGATGCTGGAGCGGAATTAACACTTGGAGCTGGAGCTGGAGCTGGAGCGCAAGCAAAGCGGCAGGTGTTGGCCTGCCGCTGCTATGGATTTAGCGGTACTCGCACAGGTAGGCGGTATCTTCCTCTACCTTGAGTTTGAACTTGCTATGCGCGGCCACAACAAACTGGCTGCCAGCGGCATATTCTTCCCATTCGTCGCCACCCGGCAATTGCACGGTGAGCTTGCCGGTGATCACCTGCATGATCTCCAGCTGGTTGGTGCCGAATTCGTACTCGCCCGGTGCCATCACGCCCACAGTGGCGGTACCGTCGGGCTGCTGAAAGCCGATTGACGCGACCTTGCCATCAAAATACTCGTTGATCTTGAACATCTGTGGGCTCCTCGAGAGCGTGATTAAGAGCCGCATAGTATGCCTAAGCCGGCTATATACCGGCAATCGAAATCAGACTGCCGCCGGTCTGCCGGTCAATTTAGCCGTTGCGCGCTCGGCCAAGCCATTGATGATCATGTACAGGCAGGGCACCACGAACAGCGTCAACAGCATCGAGACCATCAGCCCGCCGACAACCGTCAAGGCCAGCGGGCGCATGATCTCCGCACCTTCGCCAATGCCGATCGCCAATGGCAGCATGCCGAGTACGGTGGTCAGCGTGGTCATCAGGATCGGCCGCAAGCGCACGCTGCCAGCCCGGGCAATCGCTTCTATCACGCTCAGACCGTCCTGCCTGCGCCCCTGCTCGATATATTCCACCAACAGGATGGCGTTGTTGACCACAATGCCGATCAGCAGTATCAGACCAATCATCACTGGCGAGGAAACTGGCGTGCTGGTAGCCCACAGCGCGAGGCTGACGCCCACCATGGACAGGGGCGCTGCGGCCATGATGATCAGTGGATTGCTCAGCCGTTCGTATTGCACGGCCAGGACCACGAACACCAGGAAAATCGACAGCATGACCACCAGAATGATTTCCTGATTGGTTTCCTGGATGGTTTCCCATTGCCCGCCGGTAAGCAGGCTGTAGCGTTCTGGTATTTCCAGATCCGCCAGGCGTTCTTCCACGGCCATCATCACGGTACCGACATCGGAAATACTGGTATTGATATCACCCACCACGCGCATGATCCGCGTCTGGTTCTCGCGATAGATCACCGCCGGTCCTTCACCCAGCTCCAACCGGGCGACGTCGCGCAGCAGTACCGGTTCATCGTCAATACGAAACAGCAGCAGGCTGCCCAGGTCTTCAGCATTGGTGATAGTGTCGTAGGGCAGGCGTACGCGCATGTCGTACTCCTGGTTGCCGTCGATGTACTGGGTAGCCACCTGGCCGTCCACCGCATGGCGGATGGCTTCGCCTACCTCACTGACGCGCAGACCGAACTGGGCGGCGCGCTGGCGATCAACGAACAGCCTGAGCAGGGGCGTTTGATCCTCGGCGCCGGTCTCCAGTCCAATCAGCCCTGGAAGGCCCTCCAGGCGCTGCTTGATGTCATCGGAAATGCGCTGTAGTTCGTCCAGCTCAGGACCGGTCACGCCAATCGCCAGATCGTTGCCGTCGCTGGTGAAACGCAGACCGCGAATCTGCGGCGGCCGTGCGGTGATGCTGACGCCGGGTAAGCCCAGGTCACGCACCGCCCGCTGCGCGTCGTTGATCCAGATGCCTGCGGGCATGTCCGGGCGTTCGCTGGCTGGCACCAGTTGAATCTGAAAGATACCCGAACCAGCCCGCTCACTGATGACGCCGCCCCATAAGGCTCCACCTGCCAGGGTAAAGACGTTATCGACGTGATCGCGCTCAAGCAGTAGTTGTTCAATCTGCCGAGACACGCGCTGCGTTTCATCCGGGGGCGTGCCTGCCGGCATGGTAATGCGGATCTGTACTGCGCCGTCATCCAGCTGCGGCAGAAACTCGCTGCCCAGCTGAGTGAACAGCCACGCTGAGCCGGCCAGCAACAGCGTAGCCAGGCCCATCACGCCCCACCGCCAGCGCAGAACGCCGGGCAATACGCGGGCATAGCCATTGCGCAGACGTAATATGCCAACGCTGAAACCGCGTACCGGCGGGCTGTTAACCAGGCCACTGGTGAAACTGATACGCCCCATCAGGGCGGCCAGCGAGGGTACCAGCGTGAGGCCGGCAAGCAGCGTGGCGAGGATGGCGAAGGAAATGGTCACGATCATTTCGCGGAACACCAGCGCGGCAATGCCACTGACCAGCAGAAAGGGTAATACCGCAGCCAGGTTGGTCATGGTGCCGGCCGTTATAGCTGACACCACCTCGCTGGCGCCGTCGCGCGCTGCATCATCAGGTGATTTTCCCAGAGTTTCGCGGTGCCGATAGATGTTTTCCAGCATGACGATGGCGTTGTCGAGCAGCAGGCCGACACCCAACGCCAGCCCCCCCATGCTGATGATGTTCAGCGTCAGGCCGCTCATGCCCATCAGACTGAAGGTCGCCATTATGGCGATGGGGATGGAAATGCCGATGACGAAGCCTTTGCGCAGGCTGCCGAGGAACAGCAGCACGATAATCATTGCCAACGTGCCGCCCAGCAGCGCGGCAGAGGTCACGCTGGACAGCGCACCACGGATGAAATAGGTCGGGTCCTGGGTCGGCCGATAACTGATATCGGCAGGAATGAAGTCGCTGCGCTCAAGCCTTTTCAGCGTGTCGCGCACGGCATCCGCGACGGCGACGGTGTTGGCCTCCGGCAGTTTGTAAATGGATACCTGCGATGCGGGAGTGCCATCCAGACGGGCAAAGACCCGTTGCCGACGGTTGCCGTCGATCACTTCGGCTACGTCTGCCAGGCGGATATTCTGCCCGTAGCGGGACACTTCGCGGGGGAGTGGCAGGAGCAGGTTCTCGATCTGCTTCAGAGAGGTAAACAGGCCCTCGGTCTTGGCCGCGACATCAAAGGTGTCGGAGGTCACGCGGCCAATCGCCAAGTCGCGGTTCTCGGCAGCGAGGATGCGGCTTACGTCAGCCATCCCCATGCCGTAGGACAGCAGCCGCTGCTGATCAACAATCACCTCGATCTCGCGAACCATGCCGCCAGCAGCTTCCACCGAAGACACCCCGGGAATGCCGATCAGTTGCGGGGTCAGCGTATTCTCAATCCAGTCGTTGACCGCAGCCTCATTGCGCACGGTCGAGCTGAATCCGCCTTGCCAGACAGCTTGCTGGCCAGGATCGAACTTGCGTACACGTGGCGGATCAACGTCCGGCAAAAGAGGTCTGGCCTGTTCCAGGCCTCGCGCGGTGTCCTGCAATGCCAGGTCGAGATCGGTACCAAATTCGAAAGTCAGATCCAGATCGGTCTGGCTGTCTTCGACTTCACTGCTGATTTTGGTGAGGTTCTCGGTGGCGGCGAGGTTGCGTTCCAGCACTCGGGTGACCTGCTCTTCAATTACCTCAGCAGAGACCCCAGGGTATTCAACACTGACGCGGATCTGCGGATAATCGATACTGGGCAGGAGGTCGATCGGCAGGCGTTGCAGAAAATACAAGCCCATGACCAACACCACTGACGCCAGAGCCAGGGTGCCAACCGGGCGGCCGATGGCGAGTGTAGTCAGGCCGAAGCGTGGGCGCTCGGGATCAGTCATGGTTGATCACAATGCGTACCTTCTGATCTTCCAGCATATCTATCGGGTTGCTGGCCAATATGGTTTCGCCGGGTTCAAGGCCGTTGACGATTTCCGTCCAGCGGCCGCGACTGATGCCTTTGCTGATCTCGCGCTGAACCAGTCTGTCGTTCTCTATCACGTACACGTAATGACCATTGTCCAGGCTGCCGACCGCCGCTCCTGGTACCACGAGCGTATTCGGCCGCGGATCAATAGCCGCGTCTATGCGAGCTAGAAAGCCCGGACGCACGCCCTGATCCCAGGCGCTGCTGGGGAGCAATACTTCAACGGTAATCAGCCGGCTGCTGCCCTGTGCTGCGGGGAAGATCCGCCTCACTCTGCCTTCCAGACGCAGCTCGGGCAGCGCATCCAGTGTGACGGGCAGTATCTGGTCCTGGTTGATATGCACCACATCCAGTTCCGATACACCCAGGCGCAGTACCAGTTGTTCCAGGTCTGCCAGTTCGAACAGCGTACTTTGGGTTTCCACGGCTTCACCGGTCTCGATATGCCGGGCGATGATGGTACTGGCCTGAGGTGCTTCAATACGTCCGTAGGCGACTCTGCTGAGCCATAGATCACGCTGACTGCGGGCCACCTGCAGGGCGACATCGGCGGCCTGATATTCTATCTGGGTCGCGACACCGCGCCGGCGCAGCTCGATGGCGCGATCGAAATCCAGTTTGGCCGAGGCCATTTGTGCCTCTGAGCGCGCGAGCTCGGCGGCGGCCTCGGCGACATCCAGTTGGGCGAGGACCTGCCCGGCCTTGACGCGATCGCCTTCCTCGACCGCTACGCTCTTTACTGTACCTTCGGTGCGGGCGGCCAGACTGATCAGGGCGCGGGGCTCTACGGTCGCTGCAAGCCGCAGCGGGCGGGAAAGATCACGTGTGCTTACCTGGTGCGCGGCTACGGGTGTAGCGTCACGCGACGCTGGTGGTGGGCCCGCTTCCTGCTCGCAGCCGACGAGCAGTGTGAATGCGAGAGTGGCCAGCAGCGGACGGGGGAAACCGGACTTGTACCTCAGCATGCGTTTGAACATTCCTTTAATGGCGCACATGTACTCGCTTATCGGAAAGACGAGCATGGCCCGCTGGCATGGATTAAGCGCGGTCGGGTAGCTGTATGCTAACCGTTACTGATGACAGAATCAGCGCAAGCTGATAATCATTCTTGTTATTTCTTGGCAAAAGGTTTCAAGAAAAAGCCACTGTCGCCAAGTTAGGCTATGGTGCACGCAATGAAAGTTCCGGCTCGTACCGGGTGAGTGTGACCTAAACCAGTGAGGCTGCGATTGCAGCTTCTTTCTTGAGGAGATACCAATGGCGAACCTAGCTTTTATCGGACTGGGAGTGATGGGTTACCCCATGGCGGGCCATTTGCGCTCCGCCGGCCACGACGTGACGGTTTACAACCGTACTGAGTCCAGAGCCAAGGCCTGGGTTGACGAGTTTGGTGGTCGCGCTTGTTCGACCCCGGCTGAAGCCGCGGCAGAGCAGGATCTGGTGATGATCTGTGTGGGTAATGACGATGATCTGCGCGAAGTGGTCTGTGGAGAGCAGGGTGTGCTTCAGGGTATTCGTTCTGGCGCAGTGATTATTGACCATACTACGGCATCTGCAGGCGTGGCCCGCGAGCTGTTCCAGCTCTGTGCTGAAAAGGGCGTGGGTTTTCTCGATGCGCCGGTATCCGGCGGTCAGGCGGGTGCGGAAAATGGTCAGCTGACCATCATGGTCGGCGGCGACGAGTCCGTTTTCGACTTTAGCCGGCCGGTGATGAATTGCTACGCCAAGATGCTCAAATTGATGGGGCCGGCGGGGTCGGGTCAACTGACCAAGATGGTCAACCAAATCTGCATCGGCGGCCTGGTCCAGGGGCTTGCGGAAGCGCTGCATTTTGCCAAGAGTGCGGGGCTGGATGGCGAGGCGGCGATGTCAGTGATCAGCAAAGGCGCGGCGCAATCCTGGCAGCTGGAAAACCGCCACAAGACCATGCTCGCCGGTGAGTTCGAGTTTGGTTTCGCGGTGGACTGGATGCGCAAGGACCTGGGTATCGTGCTGGATGAGGCGCGTCGCAATGGCGCACAACTGCCGGTTACTGCGCTGGTCGATCAGTTTTACGCAGATGTTCAGGCCATGGGTGGTAACCGTTGGGACACCTCCAGCCTGATCGCGCGGCTGGAGCGTAAGCGCGAGGAATAACGGCGGTCCGGTCCGCGACCTCAGATCGACAGCTGCTGCTCTCTTGTGGATAATACCGCGCCTTGGTCATGTCGCGTCCACAGGAGGGCAACGTTCATGTCATTGACTAGTTGCCGCTCCGGCTGCGGCGCTTGCTGCATAGCACCTTCAATAAGCTCACCGATCCCGGGCATGCCACTGGGCAAGCCTGCCGGGGTGCGTTGTATTCATCTGGATGCAGACGCCCGCTGCGCGATCTTTTTCTCTTCGGATCGCCCCCGGGTCTGTGCAGAATTCCACCCGGCTGCAGACGTGTGCGGCGAGAACGCTGCGGATGCCCTGCGGATTATCGGTTGGTGGGAAGCGCAGACGGGGTAGGGCAGCGGCAAGCTTCAAGTCTCAAGCTGCAAGATAAATACGAACTCTTCAGTAGGGGATGCTCCATTCTTCGTGGCTTGTAGCCAGCCAATAAAAAACCCGCCGAAGCGGGTTTTTTATTGGCTGAAGATCAGCCTGGATAGTCGCGTTTGGCGGCGCCGGTGTACAGCTGGCGCGGACGGCCGATCTTGTACGGGCCGCTGATCATCTCGTTCCAGTGCGCGATCCAGCCTGGCGTGCGGCCGGTGGCAAAGATCACGGTGAACATCGAGGCCGGGATACCGATGGCCTTGAGAATGATGCCGGAGTAGAAGTCGACGTTCGGGTACAGGTTGCGCTCGACGAAGTAGGGGTCGTTGCGGGCAATTTCTTCCAGCTTCATCGCCAGTTCCAGCTGCGGATCATTGATACCCAGCTCGGCCAGTACTTCATCACAGGTCTGCTTCATCACTTTGGCGCGTGGATCAAAGTTCTTGTAAACGCGGTGACCGAAGCCCATCAGCTTGAATGGATCGTCTTTGTCCTTGGCCTTGGCCACGAACTTCTCGATGTTGGACACATCGCCGATTTCGTCGAGCATACGCAGTACCGCTTCGTTGGCACCGCCGTGCGCCGGTCCCCACAGGGCAGCGATGCCCGCAGCGATACAGGCAAAGGGGTTGGCGCCGGAAGAGCCGGCCAGGCGCACAGTCGAGGTGGAGGCGTTCTGCTCGTGATCGGCATGCAAGACGAAGATGCGATCCATGGCCTTGGCCAGTACCGGGTTGACCTTCTTCTCGTCACAGGGCGTATTGAACATCATGTGCAGGAAGTTTTCGGAATAGCTCAGGTCGTTGCGCGGGTACATCATGGGCTGGCCCATGGAATACTTGTACACCATGGCTGCCAGTGTCGGCATCTTGGCGATCAGGCGAACAGCCGAGATCTCGCGGTGATGCGCATCGTTGATGTCCAGCGAGTCATGGTAGAACGCAGACAGCGCACCGACCACGCCACACATGATGGCCATCGGGTGGGCGTCACGGCGGAAGCCGTTGAAGAATGTCTTGAGTTGTTCGTGCACCATGGTGTGGTTCTTGATGGTGCTGACAAACTGGTCCTTTTCGCTGTCGTTAGGCAGTTCACCCTTGAGCAGCAGAAAGCAGGTTTCCAGGAAATCGGCTTTCTCAGCCAGTTGCTCGATGGGGTAGCCGCGGTGCAACAGCACGCCTTTGTCGCCATCGATGTAGGTAATCTTGGATTCGCAGGACGAGGTGGCCATAAAGCCGGGGTCGAAGGTGAAGTAGCCTTCAGCGGTCAGGCCGCGCACATCGATAACATCCGGGCCAAGAGTGCCTGAATACATTGGCAGGTCAATGGGGGAGTTCCCCTCGATGATCAACTGCGCCTTCTTATCAGCCATTGATGGCCTCCTGTCTGCTGGAATCGAACTGGAATCGAAAAAAGCCCCCACGCAGGGCCCGCATCACTATAAGGTGATAAATCGGTTTGTCAATTCTACCGATAGTGAATGGATATCAGTCAGATAAAAAGCTTTTATTTGCACCCTGAACGAGTCTGGTAAACGCCCTGCGCGGTTGTAACAAGGGCATTCCAAAGGCTTGGTTGCATTGTAATCAGGGGGTCAAGTCTCTATACTCCATGACCGGCAAAGTGGCATATCGACCTTCCTGCAAGGTCAAGTAGTTATGCTGCTGGGGTACCCACAATAGTGCACCTTCCTATAATCCAGCCCTGAATCATAAAAAGGGCCACGAGTGTGAATATAGCCGTGAATAGCAAAAGACCTGTCAATCTAGATCTCAGGACAATCAAGCAACCTGTCACCGCGCTGACTTCAATTGCTCATCGCATTTCGGGAATCATTCTGTTCATCTCCATCGCTGGCCTGCTGTGGATGCTGGACGTTTCATTGAGCTCCGAAAGTGGTTTTGAGCAAGTGCAGTCGCTTCTGCAGAATCCGCTGGCCAAACTGATCCTGTGGGGCGTGCTCGCTGCCCTGCTGTATCACCTGGTTGCCGGTATTCGCCACCTGATCATGGACGCCGGCGTAGGCGAAGGCCTTGAGAGTGGCAAGCGTGGTTCACAGATCGTGATCGTCGTATCCGTCATTCTGATTGTTCTTCTGGGGGTTTGGATATGGTAACCAACGTCACCAACCTGTCGCGCAGCGGCCTTTATGACTGGATGGCGCAACGCGTCTCCGCCGTATTGCTGGCAGCCTATGTGCTGTTCCTGCTTGGTTACCTGATATTCAATCCGGGCCTCACTTATGCGGATTGGCAGGGTCTATTCAGCCAGAACTGGATGCGTATATTCAGTCTGCTCACACTGGTGGCTCTGAGTGTTCACTCCTGGGTCGGAATGTGGACTATTTCTACTGACTACCTGACGCCTATGGCAGTTGGCAAATCCGCCACCGTAGTTCGCTTCCTGTTTCAGGTGGTGTGCGGTCTGACGATGTTTGTCCTGTTTGTCTGGGGCGTGCAGATTTTTTGGGGTATCTAAATGTCTAACATCCGTACTTTGACTTTTGACGCCATCATTGTAGGTGGTGGTGGTGCAGGCATGCGTGCAGCGCTGCAGCTGGCCCAGGGTGGTCACAAGACTGCCGTGGTCACCAAGGTATTCCCGACCCGTTCGCATACTGTCTCTGCCCAGGGCGGCATTACCTGCGCTATCGCGTCGGCCGATCCGAACGATGACTGGCGCTGGCACATGTATGACACCGTCAAGGGCTCCGACTATATCGGTGACCAGGACGCAATCGAATACATGTGTTCGGTTGGCCCGGAAGCCATTTTTGAGCTCGAGCACATGGGTCTGCCGTTCTCCCGTACCGAGCAGGGCCGCATCTATCAGCGTCCGTTCGGTGGTCAGTCCAAGGGCCCGGACAACCCTACTCAGGCAGCACGCACCTGCGCCGCGGCCGACCGTACCGGCCATGCTCTGTTGCACACGCTGTATCAGAACAACGTCAAGCACAACACCACCTTCCTTAATGAATGGTATGCAGTCGATCTGGTGAAGAACCAGGACGGCACTGTGGTGGGTGTGATCGCGATCTGCATTGAAACCGGCGAGACCGCCTACATCCGCTCCAAGGCAACTGTATTGGCGACCGGCGGGGCAGGGCGTATTTATGCCTCGACTACCAACGCGTTGATCAACACCGGCGACGGTATCGGCATGGCGTTGCGCGCTGGCGTACCGGTACAGGATATTGAAATGTGGCAGTTCCACCCGACCGGTATTGCCGGCGCGGGTACCCTGGTGACCGAAGGTTGCCGTGGTGAAGGTGGCTACCTGATCAACAAGCATGGCGAGCGGTTCATGGAGCGTTATGCGCCTAACTCCAAAGATCTTGCTGGTCGTGACGTTGTGGCCCGCTCCATGGTCAAGGAAATCCTTGCCGGTAACGGCTGTGGCCCGGATGGCGACCATGTAATGCTCAAGCTTGATCACCTGGGCGAGGAAGTGCTGCACAGCCGCCTGCCGGGTATCTGTGAGTTGTCCAAGACTTTCGCTCACGTTGATCCGGTTACCGCACCGATTCCAGTAGTCCCGACTTGCCACTACATGATGGGCGGTATCCCGACCAATATTCATGGTCAGGCGATTACCCAGGATGCCAACGGCCAGGACAAGATCGTTGATGGTCTGTTTGCTGTAGGCGAAGTGGCCTGTGTATCGGTACACGGTGCCAACCGCCTGGGTGGCAACTCGCTGCTCGATCTGGTGGTGTTTGGTCGTGCCGCAGGTATGCACCTTGAGTCTTCATTGAAAGATGGCGTTGAGCATCGCTCGGCATCCGAGTCTGACATCGAAGCGTCGCTGAGCCGTCTGGATTCGCTGAACAAGCGTACCGCCGGTGAAGACGTTGCGCCGCTGCGCAAGGAATTGCAGAACTGCATGCAGAACTACTTCGGTGTCTTCCGTACTGGCGAGTTCATGGAAAAAGGTATCAAACAGCTGGCCGATCTGCGCGAGCGCATTGCGACCGTGAAGATTGATGACAAGAGCCAGGCGTTTAACACTGCGCGTATCGAAGCACTGGAATTGCAAAACCTTCTGGAAGTGGCCGAAGCAACTGCGGTAGCCGCAAACCTGCGTACCGAAAGCCGTGGTGCGCATGCCCGTGAAGATTTTGAAGATCGTGATGATGAAAACTGGCTGTGCCACAGCCTGTACATGCCCGCTACCAAAGAATTGCGTAAGCGAGCAGTCAACTTCGCGCCGAAAACAGTGCCTGTTTTTGAACCCAAGGTTCGTACTTATTAATAGGGTGACCGATATGCTGCAAGTAAGCGTTTACCGTTACAACCCGGAGAGCGACAACGCTCCCTACATGCAGGACTTCCAGGTCGATACTGGCGGCAAGGACATCATGGTTCTTGACGTGCTCGCTCTGGTCAAGGAACAGGATGTAGGCATGTCCTACCGCCGCTCCTGCCGCGAGGGTGTATGTGGCTCTGACGGGATGAACATTAACGGCAAAAACGGACTGGCGTGCATCACACCCCTGTCCGATGTGGTCAAGAAAAACAAGTTGGTGTTGCGTCCGCTACCGGGTTTGCCCGTCATACGTGACTTGGTCGTGGATATGAGCATCTTCTACAAGCAATACGAAAAGGTTCAGCCGTATTTGCAGAACGACACGCCGGCGCCGGCTATCGAGCGCCTGCAGTCGCCGGAAGAGCGGGAAAAACTGGACGGCCTCTACGAGTGTATTCTCTGTGCCTGCTGTTCTACTTCCTGCCCTTCCTTCTGGTGGAATCCGGACAAGTTTATCGGTCCTGCTGGTCTGTTGCAGGCTTACCGCTTTCTCGCGGACAGCCGTGACACCCAGACCGTTGACCGTCTGGCTGCACTGGACGACCCGTTCAGCGTATTTCGCTGCCGCGGCATCATGAACTGCGTGAATGTGTGTCCCAAGGGTCTGAATCCGACCCGTGCCATTGGCCACATCCGCAACATGTTGCTGCAGAGCGGTACCTGATCGGTTGAAGTCTGCATCACGTTGGCCTGCGCCGGCTCCTGCTACAGGGAGCCGGTCAGTATTTTAATCGAGCCGCAGCCCACAAAGCCGCGGTTTGTATGTACCTAAACCAACAGGGGCAATCGGGTAACACCCGAACTATCTGTCGGGGCCGGCAATATTCCGGTTTCGCAGAACATGACAAGACAGGGTGAGTGGCAGAGACAATGCCATGGTCACCACATGTTTTGCGCGGATGGCAGTGTTTTTGCCAATTAATGGTCTTTGCGCCAGATGGTGTCCCCTTATAGAGGGTGACCAAGCATGCCAGACAGCGAAATGCAGCAGCTGTGGAGCACATCTCATCTTGACGGTGGGAATGCCTCCTATGTTGAAGAGCTATACGAGCTCTATCTGCACGACCCAAACAGTATCGCCGATGAGTGGCGCAGCTATTTCCAGAAGCTGCCGCAATCCAACGGCCATGCCGGGTCGGATGTTTCCCATTCGACGATTCGTGAACACTTCCAACTGTTGGCCAAGAACCAGCGTCGTACCGCAACGGTTAACGGCGGCGGGGTCGTCAGCAGTGAGCATGAAAAGAAACAGGTAGATGTACTGCGCCTTATTCAGGCCTTCCGCATGCGCGGGCATCAAAGCTCCAGCCTGGATCCGCTTGGCCTCTGGCAACGCGAAGAAATCGCTGATCTGACGTTGGCCGACTACGGCCTGACCGATGCAGATCTTGATACTCCCTTCCGTACCGGCGAACTGCATATCGGCAAGGAAGAAGCTCCCCTCAAAGACATTCTTGATGCGCTGAGTTCGACCTATTGCTCGACCTACGGTGCGGAATACATGCACATTGTCGACTCCAATCAGCGTCGCTGGTTTCAGCAGCGTCTGGAAAGTGTGCGTGGCAAACCCCAGCACTCAGTACCCACCAAGCGCCACCTGCTGGAGCGTCTGACCGCTGCAGAAGGCCTGGAAAAATACCTGGGCACCAAGTTTCCCGGTACCAAGCGTTTCGGTGTGGAAGGCGGCGAAAGCCTGATCCCGATGTTGGATGAGATCATTCAGCGCGCTGGATCCTATGGTACTCAGGAAGCCGTACTGGGCATGGCGCACCGTGGCCGTCTGAACGTGCTGGTGAATATTCTCGGCAAGAACCCGCGCGAGTTGTTCGACGAGTTCGAAGGCAAGAAGAAGAACGACCTGAGCTCCGGCGACGTCAAGTATCACCAGGGTTTCTCATCCAACGTGATGACCTCTGGCGGCGAGATGCACCTAGCCCTGGCTTTCAACCCTTCGCACCTGGAGATTGTTTCTCCGGTAGTGGAAGGTTCGGTGCGTGCCCGTCAGGATCGCCGCAAGGATTTCTCCGGTGATCGCGTACTGCCGATCAATATCCATGGCGATGCTGCCTTTGCAGGGCAGGGCGTCGTCATGGAAACCTTCCAGATGTCGCAGACCCGTGCTTACAAGACCGGCGGCACCATCCACATCATCGTCAACAACCAGGTCGGCTTCACCACCAGCCGTCAGGATGATGCGCGCTCTACCGAGTACTGCACCGACGTGGCGAAGATGATTCAGGCACCGATCTTCCATGTTAATGGTGATGATCCGGAAGCGGTCCTGTTTGTTACGCAGCTGGCTGTGGATTATCGCATGCAGTTCAAGCGCGACGTGGTCATCGATCTGGTCTGCTACCGCCGTCGTGGTCACAACGAAGCTGACGAGCCGTCCGGCACCCAGCCGCTGATGTATGAAAAGATCACCAAGCACCCGACTACCCGCGAGATCTACGCGGATCGTCTGGTGGCGGAAGAAGTGATCTCCAGTGACGATGTGCAGGGCATGATGGAGGAATACCGCAATGCTCTGGACAACGGCGATCATGTGGTCAAGAGTCTGGTCAAGGAGCCGGATACCAGCTCCTTCGTCGACTGGGCACCGTATCTGGGCCACAAGTGGACCGCGCGCCACGACACTCGTATTGATCTGAAAACCCTGCAGGAACTGGCCAACAAGCTCAACAGCCTGCCTGATGGGCTGGTGATTCAACGTCAGGTCAACAAGATTGTTGAAGATCGCAGCAAGATGGCCGCCGGCGCCTTGTCGCTGAACTGGGGCTTTGCCGAAACCATGGCCTACGCCACGCTGTTGCACGAAGGCCATCCAGTGCGCATCACTGGGCAGGACGTGGGTCGCGGTACTTTCTCGCACCGTCACGCAGTACTGCACAACCAGAAGGATGGCAGCACCTACATTCCGCTGGCGAATCTGGCCGAGAATCAGCCACGTTTTGATATCTACGATTCGTTGCTGTCGGAAGAAGCGGTTCTGGCATTTGAATACGGCTATGCCACTACCACACCGAACGTGCTGGTTGTTTGGGAGGCGCAGTTTGGCGACTTCTTCAACGGTGCCCAGGTGGTGGTCGACCAGTTCATCACTAGTGGTGAGCACAAGTGGGGGCGTCTTTGCGGCCTGACCATGTTGCTGCCGCACGGTTACGAAGGGCAGGGGCCGGAGCACTCCTCCGCACGTCTCGAGCGCTTCCTGCAGTTGAGCGCAGAGCACAACATTCAGGTTTGCGTGCCGTCTACTCCTGCGCAGATGTACCACATGCTGCGTCGTCAGGTGATTCGTCCGCTGCGTAAGCCATTGGTCGCGTTGACACCCAAATCCCTTCTGCGTCATAAACTTGCCATCTCCTCACTGGAAGATCTGGCCGAGGGCTCGTTCCAGACCGTTATTCCAGAGGTAGATGCGCTGGATCCGAAGAAGGTCGAGCGCGTCATCATGTGTAGCGGCAAGGTGTATTACGATCTGTTGGAGAAGCGCCGCAAGGATGGGATCGACAACGCGGCGATTATCCGTATCGAACAGCTGTATCCCTTCCCAGAGGATGATCTGGCCGAAGTACTGGCCAGCTACAAATCCTTGAAGAAGGTCGTCTGGTGCCAGGAAGAACCGATGAACCAGGGCGCCTGGTACTGCAGCCAACACCATATGCGACGCGTGATTGCCCAGCATAAGGTCAAGAACCTGTACTTGGACTACGCTGGACGGGAGGCCTCTGCATCACCTGCTTGTGGTTATCCTTCCATGCACGCCGAGCAACAGGAAAAACTATTGCAAGACGCACTCACCGCTTGAGCATCTGGCAGACAACACAGCATTAATTTAAGGATCGACAATGGCTATTGAAATCAAGGCCCCTACTTTTCCGGAATCGGTTGCCGATGGCACCGTGGCTACCTGGCACAAGCAACCTGGCGACGCCGTCAAGCGTGATGAACTGATCGTCGACATTGAAACCGACAAGGTTGTAATGGAAGTATTGGCGGAAGCCGACGGCGTACTTGGCGACATCGTCAAGGGTGAAGGCGAAACCGTACTCAGCGGTGAAGTGCTCGGCAGCCTGAAGGATGGCGAAACTGCTTCTGCCAAGCCGGAAGCCAAATCTGAAGCCAAGGCTGAAACCAAGCCCGAGGCCAAGGCTGAAGACAAGACCGCCGCCAGCGCCGCATCCGGCGAAGAGCCTTTGCTCTCGCCAGCCGCGCGCAAAATGGCCGAAGAAAATGGTCTGGCTGCAGGCGATATCGCCGGCACCGGCAAAGGTGGTCGAGTTACCAAAGAAGACGTGATGAACGCCGTCGAAGCGAAGAAAAACGCTCCGGCCAAGCCGGCTGCTGCCGCCAAGCCTGCCGCCGCTGAAGCAGCGCCAAGCCTGGGTGAAGGCGATCGTGTAGAGAAGCGCGTGCCAATGACTCGCCTGCGCGCGCGCATCGCCGAGCGTCTGGTAGATGCTCAGTCGACCATGGCCATGTTGACGACCTTCAACGAAGTCGACATGAAGCCGATCATGGATCTGCGCAAGAAGTACAAGGACCTGTTCGAGAAGAAGCACAACGGCGTGCGACTGGGCTTTATGTCCTTCTTCGTCAAGGCCGCGACTGAAGCGCTGAAGCGCTACCCGGCGGTGAATGCTTCCCTCGATGGTTCTGACGTGGTTTACCACGGTTATCAGGATATCGGCGTAGCTGTATCCAGTGATCGCGGTCTGGTTGTTCCGATTCTGCGCAACACCGAACACATGAGCCTGGCTCAGGTGGAAGGTACCATCGCTGACTTCGGTCGCAAGGCCAAGGAAGGCAAGCTGTCCATGGAAGACATGACCGGCGGCACCTTCACCATTTCCAACGGTGGCGTATTTGGCTCGCTGCTGTCTTCGCCAATCGTCAATCCGCCGCAGGCAGCGATTCTGGGTATGCACAAAATCCAGGAGCGCCCAATGGCGGTCAATGGTCAGGTCGTGATTCTGCCGATGATGTATCTGGCGCTGTCCTACGATCACCGTCTGATTGACGGCAAGGAAGCGGTCAGCTTCCTGGTTGCCATCAAGGAACTGCTGGAAGATCCAGCACGTCTGCTGCTGGACATCTGATAAACAGCTGCAAGCTTCAAGTGGCAAGCGGCAAGTTGCCCCAGAGCGCCACAAGTGTAGGGGCAGCTTTACCCTAACAGCTGCAAACAGAGGAATTGGGTTATGAGTGATAAATACGATGTAGTGGTAATTGGTGCCGGCCCTGGCGGCTATGTGGCTGCCATTCGTGCCGCCCAACTGGGCTTAAAGACGGCTTGCGTCGAGAAATACGTAGGCAAGGACGGCAAGCAGGCCCTCGGTGGCACCTGTCTGAACGTGGGTTGTATTCCCTCCAAGGCGCTGCTGGACAGTTCCTGGAAATTCCATGAAGCCCAGGATGGTTTTCAGATTCACGGCATCAGCACCAAGGGACTGAGCATCGACATCCCAGCCATGCTGGAGCGCAAGGACAAGATCGTCAAGCAGTTCACTGGCGGCGTTACCGCGCTGTTCAAAGCCAATGGCGTTACCAGCATCGAAGGTCACGGCAAATTGCTGGCGGGCAAAAAAGTTGAAGTGACCGATTCCGAAGGCAAGACCACTATCATCGAAGCCGAGAACGTGATTCTCGCCTCTGGTTCGCGTCCGATCGATATTCCGCCAGCGCCGTTGACCGAAGACGTTATCGTCGATTCGACCGGTGCGCTGGAATTCCAGACGGTACCGAAGAAGCTGGGTGTCATTGGCGCCGGCGTCATTGGCCTGGAGCTGGGTTCGGTTTGGCGTCGTCTGGGCGCTGAAGTGGTTGTATTCGAAGCGCTGGACAAGTTTCTCGGCCTAGCCGATGAGCAGATCTCCAAAGAAGCCCTGAAGACCTTTACCAAGCAGGGTATGCAGATCCGTCTGGGTGCTCGCGTTACTGGTACTGATATCAAGCGCAAGCAAGTCACCGTATCCTTCACCGACGCAGATGGTGAGCAGCAATTGAGCTTCGACAAGCTGATTGTCGCCGTAGGCCGCCGCCCCTATACCGAAAACCTGCTGGCCAGTGATTCCGGTGTGGATATGGACGAGCGTGGCGTGATCTTTGTTGACGACTACTGCGCTACCAGCGTACCTGGTGTTTACGCGGTGGGCGACGCGGTACGTGGCGCCATGTTGGCGCACAAGGCCTCGGAAGAGGGCGTCATGGTTGCCGAGCGCATCGCTGGTCACAAGACTGCAATGAACTACGACCTGGTCCCCTCGGTTATCTATACTCACCCGGAGATCGCGTGGGTCGGCAAGAACGAGCAGCAGCTCAAGACCGAAGGCGTTGAAGTCAATGTCGGTGTGTTCCCCTTTGCTGCCAACGGCCGTGCCGTGGCTGCCAACGATGCTGGCGGCATGGTCAAGGTCATCGCTGATGCCAAGACCGACCGGGTGCTGGGTGTTCACGTGATTGGCCCTGGCGCAGCTGAGTTGGTGCAGCAGGGCGCAATCGGCATGGAATTCGGCACCAGTGCCGAAGACCTGGGCATGATGGTGTTCTCACACCCGACCGTTTCCGAAGCGCTGCATGAAGCAGCTCTGGCGGTAAATGGTCACGCAATACATGTCGCCAATCGCAAGAAGCGATAATATAGCGTCCCTGTGACTGGCAGGTCGGGTGTAAAACCTGCCAGTTCCCGGTGACATTATTTCGAAGCGGCAAATCCGGCCGAGCAATCGGTCTGGTCACCAATGGCGGTTCTGAACAGGGCGCGGGAAGTACATCGAACGCAACGGCGCGATTCGACAGCCAGGCAGCTGTTCAGAGCTTCCATCCCGGTGATAAGGGTAATGCAGGCAGGTGATCGGATTATTTCCGCTGATGCTGCCCGCGTTATGAACGCAATTCCTACACGATCAAAACGGTAGATACGCATGAATCTTCACGAATATCAGGGGAAGCAGCTGTTCGCTGAGTACGGCCTTCCTGTTTCAAAAGGCTTTGCAGTAGACACTCCAGAAGAGGCCGCTGAGGCCTGCGACAAGATCGGCGGTGACATGTGGGTAGTTAAAGCCCAGGTCCACGCTGGCGGCCGCGGTAAGGCTGGCGGCGTCAAGCTGATCAAGAGCAAGGAAGAAGCCAAGGCGTTCGCCGAAAAATGGCTGGGCCAGCGTCTGGTGACCTATCAGACAGACGCCAATGGTCAGCCAGTGACCAAGATTCTGGTTGAGTCCTGCACCGATATCGCTCAGGAACTGTACCTGGGCGCCGTCGTTGATCGCTCCAGCCGTCGTATCGTTTTCATGGCCTCTACTGAAGGTGGCGTGGAAATCGAGAAGGTAGCGGAAGAGACTCCCGAGAAGATCATCAAGGCCATCGTTGATCCGCTGGTCGGTCCCCAGCCCTATCAGGGCCGCGACCTGGCTTTCCAACTGGGTTTGAAAGGCGACCAGATCAAGCAGTTCACCAACATCTTTGTTGGCCTGGGCAAACTCTTTGCCGACTATGATCTGGCTCTGCTGGAAATCAATCCGCTGGTTATCAAGGAAGACGGTAACCTGCACTGCCTGGACGCCAAGATCGGCATCGACGGCAACGCCATGTACCGTCAGCCCAAGCTGCGCGGCATGCATGATCCGTCCCAGGACGATCCCCGTGAAGCCCACGCTGCCAAGTTCGAGCTCAACTATGTTGCGCTGGAAGGCAACATCGGCTGCATGGTCAACGGTGCTGGCCTGGCCATGGGTACCATGGACATCGTCAACCACCACGGCGGCAAGCCTGCCAACTTCCTGGATGTGGGCGGCGGCGCTACCAAAGAGCGCGTGACCGAAGCATTCAAGATCATTCTTTCCGACACCAATGTGAAGGCCGTTCTGGTCAACATCTTCGGTGGCATCGTTCGTTGCGACATGATTGCCGAAGGCATCATCGGCGCGGTGAAGGAAGTCGGCGTGAAAGTACCCGTAGTCGTACGTCTGGAAGGCAACAATGCCGAACTGGGCGCCAAGGTACTGAAGGAAAGTGGTCTGAACATCATCGCAGCAACCAGTCTGACCGACGCTGCCCAGCAAGTCGTCAAGGCCGCGGAGGGTAAATAATGAGCATCCTGATCAACAAAGACACCAAAGTTATCTGCCAGGGCTTTACCGGCGCACAGGGTACTTTCCACTCTGAGCAAGCGATTGAATACGGCACCAAGATGGTCGGCGGCGTAACGCCTGGCAAGGGTGGCACTACTCACCTGGGCCTGCCCGTGTTCAACACCGTGCGCGAAGCGGTCGAGAAAACCGGCGCTACTGCCAGCGTGATCTACGTTCCTGCGCCGTTCTGCAAGGACTCGATCCTGGAAGCAGCCAACGGCGGCATCGAACTGATCGTCTGCATCACCGAAGGCATCCCTACCCTGGACATGCTCGACTGCAAAGTCGTCTGTGACCAGTTGGGCGTACGCCTGATCGGGCCTAACTGCCCAGGCGTGATCACTCCCGGCGAATGCAAGATCGGCATCATGCCTGGTCACATTCACCTGCCAGGCAAGGTCGGTATCGTGTCACGTTCCGGCACCCTGACCTATGAAGCCGTGAAGCAGACTACTGACGCCGGCTTCGGCCAGTCGACCTGTGTTGGCATCGGTGGTGACCCGATCCCGGGCTCCAACTTCATCGACATCCTGCAGATGTTCCAGGATGACCCGAAGACCGAAGCGATCGTGATGATCGGCGAAATTGGTGGCAGCGCTGAAGAAGAGGCTGCGGCCTTTATCAAAGCCAATGTTACCAAGCCAGTGGTTTCCTACATTGCCGGCGTGACCGCACCTGCGGGCAAGCGCATGGGCCATGCTGGGGCGATCATCTCCGGTGGCAAGGGCACGGCTGACGAGAAGTTCGCCGCGCTGGAAGACGCTGGTGTTAAAACCGTGCGTTCACTGGCAGACATCGGTGTCGCGTTGGCTGAACTGACCGGTTGGGCTCTGAAGAAGTAATTCTTCGCTGAGACCCGTTGTATAAGAAACCTCGCTTCGGCGGGGTTTTTTTATGCGCAGGTGTCTTTCGCTGCACGCAGTGCTTCTCATCAGTACGCGTAGCGCAGAGCTGTCTATACTGACGCTGCAAGGACACATACGACTTTCTCGATAAGGGGCTTGAATGCTCGTGTTACCCGAACTGCCCGATGCCGGTGCCACATGGCTGAACCTGGTGGCGTTTTTCTGGTTTTTGTTTTGCTGGATCGGCTATACCCGGTACGCGCGCCACAAGGGACGCGATACTGTGTGCCTGGCGAGCGTGCTACACCTCTACCGCCAGGACTGGATGAGCCGGCTATTGATGCGTGAACAGCGCATAGCCGACGCAAGTGTGATTGGTAATCTGGAGCGAAATACCGCCTTCTTCGCCTCGAGTACACTGCTGATTCTGGCGGGTCTTATTACCCTGATGGGTGCAACGGATCGGGCTCAGGTTCTGCTGCAGGATATGCCCTTTGTGGCGACTGTCAGCCGGCAAATGTCGGAAATGAAGTTGCTGGTCATGTTGGCGATTTTTGTTTACGCGTTTTTCACTTTTTCCTGGGGCATGCGCCAGTATAACTTTGCCTCGGTGCTGCTTGGGTCCGCGCCTCTGGTAGGTGAAAAGAATGTCACCGAAACCGAACGCAAGGCCTATGCGGCCAGGGCCGCTGCAGTGCTGTCGATGGCGGGCAATGAGTTCAACCTGGGGCTGCGAGCTTATTATTTCGCGCTGGCGGCACTGACCTGGTTTATCAATCCACTGTTCTTCATGTTCACCACCGCAGGTGTGGTGTGGGTGCTGTACCGCCGGGAGTTCCATTCGGATGTGCTTGCGGTCATGATGTTCAGCCCGACGGTAACGACCGGTCCGGCCAGCCAGGAGAAAGGCGAATGAGCTTCCCACTATGGTGTTTGTTTTTTGCTGCGTTGTTGATTGTGTTTACCAAAGCGCCCGTCGCGGTGGCCATGGCCAAAAGCAGTGAAAAGGGTTACGACAACCGCCACCCGCGTGCCCAGCAGGCGGCGCTGACCGGTTGGGGTGCGCGCGCCATGGCCGCGCATTCAAATATGCTTGAGGCTTTCCCGTTGTTTGCCGCAGGGGTATTGGTCGCCCAGGTGACCAATACTCAAGGCTTCACGATCAATCTATTGGCGGCGTTATTTATCATTTCGCGCATTGCCTACACCGCTTTGTACCTGATGAATCTGGACAAGGTTCGCAGTCTGGTTTGGGGTGTTGGCTTTATCAGCTGCCTGGGTCTGCTTTTGTCGCCTGCATTGGCTTGACGAGTAGGGCGAATCGAGTTGGCACAATTGCTTTGCTGAAGGTCGAGTTGAGCAGGGCTTGAGCTGGAAGGCGCTAGGTGGTGGCGGGAGGTAAAACGATAAACAGGATAAACAGAGAGAAGGGCATGCCTGGCGAGGCATGCCCTGCGGTATTACTCTTCTTCCATGCTTTCTTCGATTGAGTTTTTAGTCTCAGCCGCAGAGTCACGAACATCACCAGCCTTTTCTTTCACATAGTCAGCGCTATCGTCATACGCCTCACCAACGGCATCGCCAGCTTCTTCCATGTTTTCTTCAGCGCGCTCACCCATGGTTTCTTCGTTACCAGTGGCTTCACGAGCTTTCAGCTCAGCTGCTTCGCCAGCTTCTTCCGCAGCGTCACCCATGTTATCCATGGACTCTGACATGGAGTCAGCGGCATCATCCATCTTGTCTTCTGGTTCGTCCTGGCAAGCTGCCAAGAGACTCAAACTGGCCATCAGAACGGCCGTTGCGCACAATTTTTTCATCGAATTCTCCTTGGTGATTATTACCCTATTCTTAGTCCGAGGAGATTTGTAATAGTTCCATCGCTCCGTGGACCTTCGATAGAATAGCTGAAGTGTGGAGTCTGCGGCGCGTTCTGTTTACTATGGCCGCCCTTATTGCGGCTGTTCGCCAGTATCGAGAATGTGCATGAACAATATCCAAGAGCGCGCCACCAGTTTTCTATCAGTTTTACGCCATTGCCAGGTATTGGGAATGACTGTGGAGCAGGCGGACGAGGAAGGTTTGATCATCAGATTGCCATACAGTCCAGCGATTGTGGGTAATCCTGTCAGTGGCGTCGTTCATGGGGGAGCCATTACCACTCTGATGGACACCTGTTGCGGCATTTCCACCGTGTGCTATCTGCCCGAATTTGAAATTTGCCCCACGCTCGATCTGCGAATCGACTACATGCATCCTGCCGAGCCGGGTAAGGCCATTTACGGTTTTGCCGAATGTTATCGAATTACCCCTACGGTTATCTTTACCCGCGGTGTTGCCTATCAGGATGACCGTGAGCAACCTATTGCTCACGTGGTAGGGACCTTTATGCGCATGGGGAAGCCGGATGCAAAAGGGCAGCTGTCGCGCAAGATTGACGGAGAGACGCAATGACCTTGACCACCGCACAAATCGAGCAGTTGGTGCGTGAGGCGCATGACTCGGGAAATTTCGCCCCCTTGGTAGCAAGCATTCCCTACGCCAGCACCATAGGTCTGCAGGTGTTGAGGCTGGGGGAGGAAGTGGTATTTCATCTGCCGATTGCCAAAGACAATATAGGCAATCCGGTTCTGCCAGCGTTGCATGGTGGCGTGATCGCCGGCTTTATGGAACAGGCGGCCATGCTGCATTTGATGATCTCGATGAGCAGCTCGAACTTCCCAAAAATAATCGATTTCTCCATCGATTATCTGCGCGCCGGTCTCTACAAAGACACTTATGCCACCTGCCAGGTATGGCGTCAGGGTAGGCGAGTGGGTAATGTGGCAATAACTGCCTGGCAAACACGCTCCAATGAACCGATAGCCACCGCCCGGGCGCATTTCAAGCTGGATTGACCGCCGCTGGCGATGATTGTCTTCATCCGCGACAGGCACGTCAGTTCCAGAGACCACCTACGCATCGGGAAAGTGCAGACATGGACGCCTTGTTGATCGTCAGCGGTATTGTCGCAGTGCTGATTGGCTGGATCTGGCTGGCGTTGCAAGCACGAAACCTGAGCCTGGGCCTGCTGTTGCTGGCGATTTTCCTACCGCTGATAACCTTGTTTTTGCGCCGCCGCGGTTATGCATTGATGCCGCGACTACTAATGTTCGTCGGGCTGATATTACTATTCGCCGGCGGCGCCTGGTTATACCGGGATCAACCCGAACGCTTTGATTCATTACTCGCCGGCGACTGGCTCGCGCGGCCATCGGCTCACCAGCTCGAAGGCGAGCTGATGGGCCAGCGGTTTGTGCCTGACCGTGTTTACTGGAAAGCTCAAGAACTGATACTGGAGGAGGGCGAAGACGAACGCGTACGGCGCTCGCTCAGCATTCGCTTTGCCAACACCTCAGAGCTGTTGCACCAACGCAGAATAGAACGTTTGCCCGGCGATGAGGGTGCGGGTCCGGAACTGGTCTTGCAGTGGTATACCGGCGCGCTGGAAGCGCCGGGATTGCGGCGGGTCGTGGACGATTACACCTTGAGTCTGGATTTCGCTCCGCAAGCCGACGGGCGCACTCGGGTGAATATTCATCTGCATCTGCCGAGCCCGGAAGCCACGCGGGTAACCGGGGAAGTCTGGCTGGAGGAAACACCAGGCTGGCTCAAGGCGCTGCAGCCTCTGGAAGCTAAGCCAGCGCCTGCCACCCCTGTCAGTCGCCCGGCGGTCCAGCGTTCTGTTCAGGCGCCGGTAGCGCCGCAACTGGGCGACTGGCAGACGGTCAGCCTGTTGGCTCTGCTGGATGAGCCGGAATTATTTATCGACCAGAACATCAGGCTGACCACGGTCACTGCCCGTGTGTACGAAGGTCGATTGAAAGCAGTCAGTGGTGATCAGCGCGTCGTCATAGCGCAGCCGCGCGGTCCCAATCAGGTGGATTATCATTTTCACCCGCTGGATATTCGCAGTCTGGAAGTGCGCTATCGTTCCAGGCGGTGACTTGAATTATCCGCAGTTGTCCCCATTAAAGGCCCATCAGTTCGTTGGCGAATGCGTTCGCTAACGAGCATTCTGTCATTGCCTTATCGACCTTTCACGGATCTGTAAGCCTTGACTGAAACATGCCTTGAGAAACCAAAGGGAGACAACCAAAGATGACCGTGGAAGCCCATAAGGAAACGCTCGGATTTCAGACAGAAGTGAAACAGCTGCTGCACCTGATGATCCATTCGATGTATTCGAACAAAGAGATCTTTCTCCGCGAGCTGATTTCCAACGCCTCTGATGCATCCGACAAGCTGCGTTTTGAAGCGATTGCCAAGCCTGAGTTGCTGGAAGATCAACCGAACATCGGTATCCGCATCAGCTCGGATGAAACCGCCAACACGCTGACCATCGAAGACAATGGCATCGGCATGTCGCGCGAAGAAGTGATCGAGAACCTGGGTACCATCGCTAAATCTGGCACCGCCGCGTTTATGCAACAGCTCACCGGTGACCAGAAGAAAGATGCCAGTTTGATCGGCCAATTCGGCGTAGGTTTCTACAGCGCCTTTATCGTTGCGGACAAGGTTGAAGTATTCACCCGCCGTGCGGGCCTGGACAACGCCGAAGGTGTGCGCTGGGAATCTGCTGGCGAGGGTGAGTTCACCATCGAGAACGTCGCCAAGGCGGAACGCGGTACGCGTATTGTGCTGCACCTCAAGGCCGCCGAGTCCGAGTTTGCCGATGGCTGGCGTTTGCGCAATGTGGTGAAGAAATACTCCGACCACATCTCCCTGCCCATCGAATTGCCCAAGCAACACACTGGCGAAGACAAGGACAAGCCAGCCGAGCTGGAATGGGAAACCGTTAACCGCGCCAGCGCACTCTGGACTCGCGCTCGTACTGAGGTAAAGGACGAGGAATATCAGGAGTTCTACAAGCATGTGGCCCATGACTTCGAGAACCCGCTGAGCTGGAGCCATAACAAGGTTGAAGGCAAACTCGAGTACACCAGCCTGCTGTACGTGCCGGGCCGCGCGCCCTTTGATCTGTACCAGCGTGAAGCGCCACGCGGTCTGAAATTGTACGTGCAACGTGTGTTCATCATGGATGACGCCGAACAGTTCCTGCCGTTGTACCTGCGCTTTATCAAAGGGGTGGTCGATTCCAATGATCTGTCGCTGAACGTCTCGCGTGAGATCCTGCAGAAAGATCCGGCGATCGACAGCATGAAGTCGGCGTTGACCAAGCGCGTACTGGACATGCTGGAAAAACTGGCGAAGAAGGAGCCAGAGCAGTATGCCACCTTCTGGAAGAACTTCGGCAGCGTGCTGAAAGAAGGCCCGGCAGAAGATTTTGCCAACCGCGAAAAAATTGCCAGCCTGCTGCGCTTTGCCTCTACTCAGCAAAATGACGACAGCGAAGTAGTCGGCCTCGACGCCTATATCGAGCGCATGCAGGAAGGGCAGGACAAGATCTACTACCTGACCGGTGAGCGTTACAACCAGGTGAAGAACAGCCCGCACCTGGAAATTTTCCGCAAGAAAGGCATCGAAGTCCTGCTGCTCACCGATCGTATCGACGAGTGGCTGATGAGCCATTTGAGCGATTACCAGGGCAAGACCTTCGTGGATATCGCCCGCGGTGATCTGGATCTGGGTAAGCTGGAAGCCGACGAGGACAAGCAGGCTCAGGAAGAAGCGGCCAAGGCCAAGGCTGATCTGGTACAGCGCATCAAGGCTGTGCTCAACGACAGCGTTGAAGACGTCAAAGTCTCGCACCGTCTGACTGATTCACCGGCGGTATTGGTGATCAACGAAGATGGCATGGGCTTGCAGATGCGCAAGATCCTTGAAGCGACTGGGCAGCCTGCACCGGAAAGCAAACCGATTATGGAAATCAACCCGGCGCACCCGCTGCTGGAGAAGCTCGATCAGGAGCAGGATGAAGCGCGCTTCGGCGATCTCAGCCACATCCTGTTCGACCAGGCGGCGCTGGCGGCCGGCGAAAGTTTGCAGGACCCGGGTGCTTATGTGCGGCGCTTGAACGCCCTGCTGGTGGAACTTAGCAAGTAGGCTGCAAAAGCGGTACATGTGTGAACCTAGGCCCAGTCATTCCGATGACTGGGCCTTTTTATTGGCCAATGCAAATGGCGACAGGATGTGACAACCCCCCGCACCACCTCGCTAAACGTCTATGCTTGCAGACAGCCACCTTCAACACCGCAAACCATTCAGCCTGTGAGGAAGCCGATATGAGAAAGACCCTGACCACCATGATGATGCTTGGCGCCGCAGGGGCGGCCAATGCCGAGATGGTAACCCAGCCGGTCGCCTACGAGATTGATGGCGAGGCCTACGAGGGCGTGCTGGTTTACGACGGTTCGGTGGAAGACAAGCGCCCGGGCTTGCTGATGGTGCCCAACTGGATGGGCATGACCGAGAACTCACTGAAGAAAGCCTACCGTGCTGGCGGCTCTGATTACGTCGTGTTTGTTGCTGATATGTATGGCAAATCGGTGCGACCGAGTAATGCCGACGAGGCCAAGGAGGCCGCCACCTTTGTGCGGTCAGACCGACCATTGATGCGCAAACGTATCAACGCTGCATTGGACGTATTCAAACAAAGTGATCTAGCAGTGCTGGACAGTTCAAAAATGGGCGCTATCGGCTTCTGCTTCGGCGGTGGTGTGGTGCTGGAACTGGCACGCTCGGGTAGCGAAATCGACGGCGTGGTGTCTTTCCACGGTAATCTGGATACACCGGATGCCAGCGATGCCAAGGCAATCAAAACCCCGGTATTGGTCCTCAACGGCGCAGACGATCCGGCCGTGCCTGCCGAGCAGATCCGCGCCTTCGAAAAGGAGATGCGTGATGCCGAAGTGGATTGGCAGTTCGTGAACTATGGCGGAGCGGTGCATTCATTTACCGATCCTACCGCGGCTAATCCGGGGCGCAATGAATATCACCCTCAGGTGGCCGCTCGCTCATTCGCCGCCATGCAGCTGTTTTTTGCCGAGACCATGGAGTAAAGCGGCCTAAGCTAGAGGCTTATTCACGGCGGTGATGACACGTACTTGCCCTCGGTGTGGCTGTGTTGTCACACCGTGCTGTGGCTGCAAAGCGTGACAGGGCTTAACGATTGGCAAACCCTATGAGGCTTTTTGCGGCTCACGACGGCTCTGGAGGGCACTTCACAGCCTATGCCCATTTGCGATTTCAGACGGCATAATGGATGCCGTCCTTAACGGCACACCGCAACGGTGTGTACCGTCAATTGACCTAAAAGAATAATTTCAACGTCACGGAGAGTCTGTTATGTCCAAACCCGAATTGCCCGGTTGGCGCTGGGGCCCCTTTACCTTCCGCATGCCTTTTTATCACACCCGATTTTATTGGCAAGAAGCGTTGCAGGGCTTGTTTGTAGCGGCAGCCACAGGCTTGGCGCTGGTGCCGTTGATGATGGAGTTTTTTGGGCTCGGGTTTGAAGAAGCGGTCGCGGTATCGATGATCCATTCGGCGATCATTGCCTCGGCGATTATCGTGTTTGGTGAACCCTATGCGCCGGGGTGGATTACGCCAGCGCTACCACTGGTGCTTGCGTATGTACTCGGAGGCTACGACGATCCAGCCTCACGCTGGCAGGCCATGACAGCGCTGTCACTTAACTTCGCCGCCTTGCTGTTTATTCTGGGTATTTCCGGGCTGGGCAAGAAGTTTGTGCTCTGGCTGCCCGACACCCTCAAGGCCGGTATTATCCTTGGCGCCGCCATTGCCGCCCTCAAGCGTGTATTTATCGACGACGCCGAGCGCTTTCTGCTGCAGCAACCCATTGCGATTACATTGGCCTGCGCCGTGTGTCTGATCTTCGCCTTCTCGTTGCCAATGGCGAAGCTCAAGGCCAAGTACAAGGTGTTTGCCATCATTGGTGCGCTTGGTTTGCTGCCAGGCTTCATGATCGCTGCGTTGGTTGGTCCGCTGGTTGGCGAGGTAACGTACGACATTCAATGGGGCATTCTTATTCCGCCGGTCGGTGATGCCTGGGCGCAGATGTCACCCTTCGCTATTGGCTGGCCGAGTCTGGAAATGTTCCTGCAGGGCATTCCGCTGGCGATCATTACCTACGTCATCCTGTTTGGCGATATGGTCACCGGTAACGAAGTGATCCGTGACGGTCTGACTGCGCGTCATGACGAGCATATCGACATCAATCCGACGCGCACACATCTGTCAGTGGGCATACGCAATGCGGTAATGGGCATAACGGCACCATTTTTCCCCACCCAAGGCACCATGTGGACAGGCGTGCAGGTAATCATTGTGCAGCGCTGGAAGCAGGGCAAGGAAAACATGAACAGCCTGCATAGTGGCATGGCGTCCTATTACCTGATGGGCATTCCGTTGATGTTCTTCCTGCTGCCACTGCTCACGGGGCTGCAGCCGCTGCTGGGCATTGCGTTGTCGCTGACGCTGGTGTTAACCGGTTTTGCCTGTGCTTACGTGGCCATGGCCATTCCGCAAAACAATACAGCGCGGGGTACCGTGGTGCTTATCGGTGCTGCACTGGCATTTTTCGACCCCTGGATCGGTCTGAGCTTCGGTGTGCTGGCGACGTTGCTGCTGGTCGGTTGGGACGTCAACCGCGATCCGATTCCGCACGAGGACTGACCGCCTCTGGGCGGTTAGCGACAAGCTTCAAGCTATAAGCTTCAAGAAAAACCCCGCCAGCATTGGCGGGGTTTTGGTTAGAGTGTTGACATTGTCGGGCTGCGGCCCAAACTGAGCGCGCTTGCCGCTTGCCGCTTGCCGCTTGCCGCTTGCCGCTTGCCGCTTGCCGCTTTTCCGAAGGAAACCCTGTGCGCCCCAATTCCGATAGTCAATACGATGGTGGGCCGGTCAACTGGCGCATCATGACCAGCCTGATCCCCTATCTCAGCGAGTTCCGTGGCCGCGTTGCCTTGGCCATGGGCTTTCTGCTGGTCGCCAAACTGGCCGGCGTGGCGGTGCCCTGGGCGCTGAAGCTGATCGTAGAGCATTTCGAAGCGACGGCCGATGCACTGGTCCTGGTGCCGGTCGCTTTGTTGGCCATGTACGGTTTGTTGCGTTTCTCCAGTGTGTTTTTCTCCGAAATGCGTGATGCGGTCTTTGCCCGCGTAGCCGAGCGCGCCATGCGCCGGGTGTCGTTGCGGGTATTCGAACATCTGCATCGACTGGATCTGGGCTTTCATCTGGCACGCCGCACCGGCGGGCTGGCGCGGGATATTGAACGCGGCACCAGCGGCATCAGCTTTCTACTGCGTTTTATGGTTTTCAATATCATTCCCACACTGCTTGAGATCGGCTTGATTGCGGTGATTCTGCTGGCCAACTTCAGCCCCATGTATGCGCTGACGGTACTGGGATCGGTGCTGTTGTACGGCACGTTTTCAATCTGGTGTACCGAATGGCGCAACCGCTTTGTGCGCGAGAGCAACAAGCTCGACAACAGCTCCAATACCCGGGCGGTGGACAGTCTGCTGAATTACGAGACGGTCAAATACTTCGGCAATGAGCGCTTCGAAGCGCAGGAGTACGACACGCACCTTGAGGGCTGGGAAGCAGCGCGGATGAAGAATCGCCTGTCATTGGCAGCGCTAAATTCCGGGCAGGCACTGATCATTGCCGGGTCAGTGACGCTGATGATGTTCATGGCCGCCAACCAGGTCGCCGCTGGCGACATGACCCTAGGTGAGCTGGTGATGATCAATGCCTACATGATCCAGCTGTTCGTGCCGCTGGGCTTTCTCGGCTTTATCTACCGCGAGATCCGCGAGGCGCTAACCAACATCGAGCGTCTGTTCGGTTTGCTGGAAGCGCCGGTCAAGGTCGCTGATGCAGAAGATGCCAAACCGTTGCAGATCACCGGTGGTGCGGTGGACTTCGACCAGGTCAGCCATGCCTACGATCCTGCCCGGCCGATTCTGCAGGGTGTGGACCTGCATATCCCTGCCGGCCATACCCTGGCCATCGTCGGCCCCAGCGGCGCGGGCAAATCCACGCTGGCACGGCTGCTGTTTCGCTTCTACGACGTCGGCGGCGGGGCGATCCGCATTGATGGGCAGGATATTCGCGGCGTGACCCAGGACAGCCTGCGCCAGGCCATCGGCGTGGTACCGCAGGACACGGTGCTGTTCAACGACAGCATCGGCTACAACATCGCCTACGGCAAACCCGGTGCGACTGAAGAGCAGATCTGGCAGGCGCTGCGCATGGCGCAGCTGGAAGATTTCGTTCGGCGCCTGCCCAAGGGTTTGAATACCCAGGTGGGGGAGCGTGGTCTGAAGTTGTCCGGTGGCGAGAAGCAGCGTATCGCTATCGCTCGGGTGCTGCTGAAAAATCCGCCGATACTGATTCTCGACGAGGCTACCTCTTCGCTGGACACCCATGCCGAGCGGCTGATTCTGGATGCGTTGAATCTGATCTCGCAAAAGCGCACCACATTGGCCATCGCCCACCGATTATCGACCATCGTGCACGCCGAGCGCATTCTGGTACTGGACCAGGGGCGGGTAGTGGAGCAGGGCAGTCATGAGGAGCTGCTCGCGGCGGGCGGCGCCTACGCGCGCCTCTGGGCCGATCAACAACGGGAGCAACAACCCCAGGGCTGACATGATTTGACCATCGCTGGCAGCCGGAGCATAGCGCCCTTATTCTTGACACTTATGCGACTTGAGCCAGCCGGGCAGGCGATCAAGAATGCTGCAAACAGACAGAGGAGCACGTTCATGAGTAGCGTAATCGAACAGTGGCATCAGATCGTCAAACACCAGGACGCACAAGGCCTGGATGCGCTGTTGGCGGAGAACGTGGTGTTCCACTCGCCAGTAGTGCATACCCCGCAGACCGGCAAGAAGATCACCCGTCTGTATCTGATGGCAGCGATGCAGGTGCTCAATGCGCCCGGGCATTTCAGCTACCTGCGTGAAATAGAGCAGGGCAATCACGCAGTCCTCGAGTTCGAAACCCTGATCGACGGCGTGAAGATCAACGGTGTGGATATGATCGAGTGGAACGATGCCGGTCAGATCATCGATTTCAAGGTCATGGTGCGGCCGCTGAAAGCGATCAATGCCATTCATCAGGCGATGGGCTCGATGCTTGAGGCAATGAAGCCGAAAAGCTGAGACGGAGCCAGCAAGCCCAGCTTGCTCGGCTTGCTGGCTGGTTAGTGACCCACAGCCGCCAATGCCGCAGGTTGGTTCAAATGGCGCGCCGCAGCGACCACATCGCCAATCACCAGCACCGCGGGGCTTTGTAACTGGAAGGTCCCCGCTGCCTCGTAGAGGTCGGCGAGAGTGCACATGTGCTGACGCTGATCCGGCAGGCTGGCTCGCTCGATCATCGCCACGGGCGTGCTCGCAGGCATGCCACCGACCAATAGCCCTTGCTGGATTTGCCCCAGCCGCGCGACACCCATATAGATGACCAGGGTGGTGCCGCCCATCGCCAGGCCTTGCCAGTTCAGTTCGCTATCGTCCTGCGTATGCGCGGTCACCAGGGTGACGCCGCGGCTGGTACCACGCAACGTCAGCGGAATCCCGCATTGGGTTGCGCCGGCGAGGCCAGCGGTTATGCCATTAACGATTTCCGATTCAATCCCGCGCTCGGCCAGCCATTGCGCTTCTTCACCGGCGCGACCAAAAATGCACGGATCGCCGCCCTTCAAACGCACCAGCTTGCGGCCCTGGCGGGCGTAGCGCAGCATCAGGCGGTTGATAAAATCCTGTGGCGTCGAGCGGCAGCCGCCGCGTTTGCCCACCCGTACCAGTTGCGCCTGCGGGCAGTGCTCAAGAATGGCTGGATTGACCAGATCATCGACCATGACCACATCGGCCTGACCGAGTATGCGCACTGCTTTGAGGGTCAGCAGTTCCGGGTCGCCAGGACCTGCACCTACCAGATGGACAAGAGCGGTCATGGGGTTTCTCCGTTGGATAGGGTGTGATGGTTCCGGCCGTTCGCGCCGAGGCCGGCGCTCCCACCAGAACCCTGTACGCATAAGCTAGTAGGAGCGGCGGCCCCGCCGCGAAGGACCTCTGTCATACAGCCTCCCTAGCCCGGCTCAGTAACCCGTTGATTTCCGGCACGCAGGAACCACACTCTGTCCCACAGCCCAGCGCGGCTTTTAGCCCATTCAGGTCTAGACCGCGATCAATGCCCGCCTGAATGCGGCTTTGACTGACGTTCATGCAATTGCACAGCGTGCGGTCAGCAGCACCTGACTTACCCCCCGGCGGCGAACTGATCGGCGCCAGAAACCAGCGCCGCAGTTCGGCATCGGTCTCACCGCTCTGCCAGACGGCGCGCAGCCAATCACGGGCGGCGGTTTCCCCGGTCAATCGAATAGCGGTGATTCGGCCTTCTTCAATCCTGACCCGCTTGCCAATAGCCCGGCGAAGGTCATCGTAGATCAGCACCGGCCCGTTCTGCAGGTCCAGCAGGCTATCCAGCTTGGCCAGCCAGTCGGCATCCGGCGCGTTACGGTGCGCGGCGCGGATCAGCAAGGCAGGGCGATCGCGCCCAGCCAGGCTGAAGCTGGCGAAGGCCAGCTCTTCACAATGGTCACGCAGCGCGGTGAAGCGCTGCTGCACGTTGCCTTCCACCAGCACGAACAGTTCCCAGGGAAAGACCACGGGCTTGACGTTGATGCCAGCCTGTTTCAGCTCGGGCTGCTTGGACAGCGGATCAAATAGCGGCTGAGTCAGCACGTTAACGCCCAGGCCCTTGAGAAAGCGGTTGCCCCAGTGCATCGGAATATAGGCCTGGCCGGGGCGAATCTGTTCATCCGCCAGCACCGGCAGGATCAGCTCACCGCGCCGGCTTTTGACCTGCACCAGTTGGCCATCGACCAGACGGCGGCTGCGCAGGTCGTCCGGATGCAGGCTGATCTGCGCCTGCTCGACATGGCCGAACAGCTGCGCCGCAGTGCCAGTTCGGCTCATGCCGTGCCACTGATCACGCAGTCGCCCGGTGTTCAATGTCAGCGGGAAGCGCGCATCGCGCTGTTCCTTGTGCGGCAAGTAGGACTCGGCGATAAAACGCGCGCGGCCGTTGTCGGTCGGGAACTGATTATCTGCGTACAGCCGTGCAGTGCCTTTTTGTGTAGCCGCGTCGAACGGCCACTGCTGCGGGCCCAGTTCGTCGATCAGCGCGTAGCTTAGAGAGCTGTAATCCAGATCCCTGCCGGCGGTCAACCCACGGTACTCATCGAACAGCGATTGGGGACTGTCGAAGTCAAACAGACTTGGCTGGCCAGGGCGTAATTGCGCTTCCAGACGCGTGGCCAGGTCGCAGACAATCGCCCAGTCCGGTCGCGCTTCGCCCGGTGCGGCGACCGCTGAACGCACGCGGCTGATACGCCGCTCGGAATTGGTCACGCTGCCGGCCTTTTCGCCCCAACTGGCGGCGGGCAGCAGCAGGTCGGCGTAATGACAGGTTTCGGTGGTGGCAAAGGCTTCCTGCACCACCACAAAAGGGCAGGCGGCCAGCGCCTCGTGGATCAGTGTCTGATCCGGCATGGATTGCGCGGGGTTGGTGCAGGCGATCCACAGCGCCTTGATCTTGCCCTGACGTACACACTCGAACAGCTCGACAGCGCTCAAGCCGACATTACCCGGCAGGCTGTCGACACCCCAATATTCGGCCACTTCGTTGCGATGCTCGGCATTGGCGGCTTCGCGATGGCCAGGCAACAGATTGGACAAGCTGCCTGTCTCGCGGCCGCCCATGGCATTCGGCTGGCCGGTTAGTGAGAAGGGTCCGCTACCGGGTTTGCCGATCTGCCCGGTGGCCAGATGCAGATTGATCAGCGCACTATTTTTTGCGCTGCCGGCGCTGGACTGATTCAAACCCATACACCAGAGCGAGAGAAACGACGGCGCGGTGCCGATCATGCGTGCCACATTCTGCAGATCATCCTGACGGATGCCGCAGATGCCCGAGACCATCTCTGGCGTATAGTCCCGCACCAGGGTTTTCAGTTCATCAAACCCGCCGGTGTGCTCGTCGATAAAGCGCCGGTCGAGCCAGCCTTCCCACATCAGAATATGCAGAATGCCGTGAAACAACGCCACGTCGGTACCGGGCTGCACTGCCAGATGCATATCGGCGATATCGCAGGTATCGGTGCGCCGCGGGTCAACAACGATGATGCGCATATCCGGCTTGTCCGCCTTGGCCTGCTCCAGGCGGCGGAAAAGCACCGGATGCGCATAAGCCATATTGCTGCCGACAATCAGCAGGCAATCGCTTTGTTCAATGTCCTCGTAGGAGCAGGGCGGTGCATCGGCACCCAGGCTGCGCTTGTAACCGACCACCGCGCTGGACATGCACAGCCTTGAGTTACTGTCGATATTGTTAGTGGCCACTAACGCTCGGGCCAATTTGTTGAAGGCGTAGTAGTCCTCGGTCAGCAACTGCCCAGAGATATAGAACGCGACGCTGTCGGGGCCGTGCTCGGCAATGGTCTGGCCAAACACCTGAGCGGCATGGCCCATGGCGGTATCCCAATCGCTACGGCTGCGCGCCAAGCCTTTGCCCAGCCGTAATTCGGGGTACAGCGCTCGCGCTGTGAGGTCACCGGTCAAATGCAGGGTCGCGCCCTTGCTGCACAGCCGACCGTAGTTGGCCGGGTGCGCCGGGTCGCCCTTGACGCCGATAATGCGCTCATTATCGTGCTCGATCAGCACACCGCAGCCGACGCCGCAGTAGCAGCAAGTGGAGGCGGTTATTGTGGTCATAGCATTACGCTCGATTCTGATATTTCGAGTTTGGCTTCATTGGCGGCGGGCTGGGCTGGACACGCCGTGAACCCCCTCCGGGCCAGCCCACCAATCACAGATTGGTGGGTGTTCGGCTTCGCACGAAGCTGAGCTTCGTCAACGCTCGCCTCACCCCTGGGGGCTCGGCGATGCCGTCCGTCCGCCAAGGACGGCGGAAGTGTCGAAAATGCAGGAGCATTTTTCGACCAGGCATCGACGGTCCAGCCCATCCCGCCCCCAACGACGCTATGGTCCTGCGTGCAGCCTGCGATAAAAGCAATCACGCTGGCTCCCGAGCCTTGTCCAACACCAACTGCACCCGCCCATTCTCCACCCGGGTCGGATAGCGATGCGTGCATCCCACATCGGGGGCCACGGCCTCGCCGTTCTCCAGTTGAATGGTCCAGTTGTGCAGCGGGCAGGTGACCTGCTTGCCAAAAACGATGCCCTGAGACAGCGGCCCATTCTTGTGTGGGCAACGATCGTCCACGGCAAATACATCGTCATCGCTGGTGCGAAATACCGCGATATCACATTTGGCGCCGGTCACTACGCGTGAGCCAAGTGGGGGAATGTCTTCCAGCGCGCAGATATCCAGCCAGTTCATAGGGCCACCTCGGCAATTTCCTTGACCGCAATGCGGCGGAATTCGTTTTTAAGCTCTTCCTTCTCGATGCGTTCTTTCCAGGGATCCTGTTCAAACGAGAGGGAAAACAGCAGGCGCTCATGCAAAGCCTTGCGACGCTCGGCATCTTCCAGCACACCCTTCTTGATGTGCTCCAGACCGACGCGGTGCATGTAGTGCACGGTGCGTTCCAGATAGAAGGCTTCTTCACGGTAGAGCTGCAGGAAGGCCAGGCTGTATTCCATCACCTCGGCTTCGGTCTTGACCTTGACGAAGAACTCGCCAGCTTCGGTCTTTATGCCACCGTTGCCGCCGATATACAGCTCCCAGCCGGAGTCCACGCCGATAATGCCAATATCCTTGATGCCGGATTCTGCACAGTTGCGCGGGCAACCGGACACCGCCAGCTTGACCTTGTGTGGCGACCACATGTTGAACAGCGCATGCTCCAGGTCGATGCCCATCTGCGTCGAATTCTGCGTACCAAAGCGGCAGAATTCGCTGCCTACGCAGGTTTTTACCGTGCGGATGGATTTGCCGTAGGCGTGGCCCGAGGGCATATCCAGATCCTTCCAGACCGCGGGCAGATCCTCTTTCTTAATGCCGAGCAGATCGATCCGCTGGCCACCGGTGACCTTGACCATGGGCACCTGATACTTGTCGGCTACATCGGCGATCCGGCGCAGCTCCGCCGCATTGGTAATGCCGCCCCACATGCGTGGAATAACCGAGTAGGTACCGTCTTTCTGGATATTGGCGTGGGCGCGCTCGTTGATAAAGCGCGACTGCGGATCGTCCTTGGCCTCGCCTGGCCAGGTGGAGATCAGGTAATAGTTCAGCGCCGGGCGGCAGGTGGCGCAGCCGTTCGGCGTGCGCCATTCCATAAAGCGCATGGCATCGGGAATACTGATCAGGTGGTGCTCGCGAATCGCCTTGCGGACCTGGCCGTGATTCAGATCGGTACAGCCGCACACGGCTTTCTCGCTCTTGGGCTTTACATCAGCGGCGCCGCCCACGGTGTTAATCACGATCTGCTCGACCAGGCCGGTGCAGGAGCCACAGGAACTGGCAGCCTTGGTGTGCTTTTTCACGTCATCGACGCTGAACAGGCCGTGCTCCTGGATCGCCTTGACGATGGTGCCCTTGCATACGCCGTTGCAGCCGCAGACTTCCATGTCATCGGGCATGTTGGTGGTCTTGCTCTGACCCTGGTGGCCGGTATCACCAATGGCGTTTTCGCCAAACATCAGGTGGTCCCGGATCTCGTGAATGTTGTGGCTTTCCTTGACCATGCGGAAGTACCAGCCGCCGTCGGCGGTGTCCCCGTACAGGCAGGCGCCGACCAGGATGTTGTTTCTGATCACCAGCTTCTTGTACACGCCACCGATGGGGTCGGACAGCGTAATCACTTCGCTGTCGTCATCGCCCATGAACTCGCCAGCGGAGAACAGGTCGATGCCGGTAACCTTGAGTTTGGTCGAGGTGACCGAGCCTTCGTAGCGACCATAACCGAGCATGGCCAGGTGATTGGCGCAGACCTTGGCTTGTTCAAACAGTGGCGCAACCAGACCGTAGGCGATGCCCCGGTGGCTGGCACATTCGCCGATGGCGTAGATCTTCGGATCGTAGGTTTGCAGCGTATCGCTGACCAGAATGCCTCGATTGCAGGCCAGGCCAGCGCTTTCTGCCAGATCGGTATTCGGGCGGATGCCGGCGGCCATGACCACCAGGTCGGCGGGAATTTCGCTGCCATCCTTGAAGCGCACGGCTTTGACCCGGCCCTTGCCATCATCCAGCAACGCGCTGGTGAACTGTGGCAGCAGGAACTTCAGTCCGCGCTCTTCCAGCGAACCCTGGAGCAAATTTCCCGCGGTGCGATCCAACTGGCGTTCCAGCAGCCATTCACCGATATGCACGACGGTGACTTCCATACCGCGCATCTTCAGCCCGTTGGCCGCTTCCAGGCCGAGCAGACCGCCGCCGATGACCACGGCGTGCTTGTGGGTCTTGGCGGTGTTCATCATCGTTTCGGTATCGGCGATATCCCGATAGCCGATCACGCCTTCCAGATCCTTGCCGGGAATCGGCAGAATGAAAGGATTGGAGCCGGTCGCCATCAACAGCCGGTCATATTCCGCCTCGGTACCGTCGTCGGCATACACACGACAGGCCTTGCGATCGATTTTGACCACCTTGCGGCCAGTATGCAGGGTGATGTTGTTATCTGAGTACCACTTCAGGTCATTGAGGATAATGTCCTCGAACGCCTGCTCGCCGGCCAGAACCGGCGAGAGCAGAATGCGGTTGTAGTTGGGGTGCGGCTCGGCACCGAACACGGTTATGTCGTACATGTCAGGTGCGAGCTTGAGCAGTTCTTCCAGGGTACGTACCCCGGCCATGCCGTTGCCTACCATCACCAGTTTGAGCTTTTGCATCTGTTGCTCCGTGTTGTTGAGCGCAAAACAAAAAAGGCGTCCCACCGCTCTCGCGGTAGGACGCCTTTGTCCGGTTCCTGATCAGTCAGGTAGTGCCCTGTCGCCGTTGACAGTTGCACGTTATGTAAGGGTGTTGCACTTGCGTGGCTTGCTTGTATGAATATCTCTTGATTACAACAATGCACAGTGCGTGCCAGCTTCCAAGTAACTGATATTCCTCGGGTTGCAGGGCGCTGAGTGAGATTTTACTGCACCCATATGAGGCGGTCGGCACCACCCTGGTGCGCTTATGCGATACTCAGTGCAGCAACATCACCAGCAGCAGCAGATTCAAACCCAACGCACCCAGTGCAATGCCGCGCCATATCGCCAGCGGCGCGCGCTCCAGTAACGGCCGATGTGCCGGCGCCAGAGCTGAGCGATCACCCCGTTCTAAAGCCAATAACCATTCCTCGGCGGTTTCGTAGCGCTTGCCGGGATCGGTCTCCAACGCCTTGAGTAGGCAGCGGTCAATCCAGGTAGGCAGATCCGGCCGATAACGACTCGGTGGAGTCGGTTGGCCAAAGCGCGGATGCTGAAACGCTTCGATTTCGCCATAGGGGTAATGGCCGGTCAGCAGGTAATAGAGGCTGACGCCTGCGCTGTACAGATCCTGCTGCGCTGAGGGCTCGGCCCCGGCAAAAGCTTCCGGGGCGATATAGCTGGGCGTGCCGGGTAAACCGCCTTGCCAGTCTGACAAGCCGGGGCAGAATGCCAGACCGAAATCGAGCAGGCGCAGCACGCCGTCATCGCCGATATGCAGGTTGCTGGGGGTTATATCCCTGTGCAGTATATTGCGCCGATGCAATAGTCCGACAGCACGTGTCAAAGCGGGTGCAAGGCTCTGGAATTGCGCCAGGCTGAGCAGACCGGTGCTGCGCTTCTGTTGCTGCAGGGTCATGCCGGCATATTCGCGCATTACGTAGTACAGGTGCCGACGACTGCAATGCGCATGCAGTTCGGGTACATGCGTACCCGCCACCCGGCGCAGAAACCATTCCTCCAGCACCAACTGACGCTGCGCCTCAGGGTCATCCTTGAGCGCAGCGGGCAGGGTTTTCAATAGCCAGTTCTGCTGGGTGGCGTCCTTGACGCGATACAGCAAGGATTGGCGCGATTCGGCCAAGCGCTCTGTGACAAGCCAGCCTTCAAAACTCTGACCGTTCTTCAGAGGCGGAGGAACGGCACGTTCGTCCGCTGGCAGCAGCGCATCATTCAGGCTGGCTTTCGGCAGGTGATCAATGCATACCAGCAATGCGCTGGCGTTGTCCGGGCTGCCGGCCAGATGTGCTTGGCTGACCAGCTCATTGCAGCAGTTTGCCGGTTCATCCTCCCGGGTCAGGTACTGGTGCAGTAGCTGATCATCCAACTGCGCCCAGACGCCATCGCTGACCAGCAGAAAACGATCGCCGCTATGCAGCTCGCCCTCCAGGTAGTCCATCACCAGATGTTCATCCAGGCCCATGGCGCGCTTGAGTACGTGCTGCATGCCGGGCTGCTCCCACACATGCTCCTGGGTCAGTTTGCGCAGCTGGCCATCGCGCAACAGGTAGACCCGGCAGTCGCCGATATGTGCCAGCGTATAGCGCTGCCCGCGCAGCACCAGCAGGCTCAGGGTGGTGAGTAGCGGCTGCCCGCCGCCATTGCAGCGCAGCCAGCGATTGTGTGCGGTCAACAGCCGCTCCAGAGCCTGAGTCACGGTCCAGGTTTCGGGCGTCGAGTAGTAATCCAGCGCCAACGCTTGCAAGGTTGCCCGGGCAGCCAGACCACCATCGGCACAGTGGCTGACACCATCAGCGAGCGCTAGCAGATGGCCCTTGCTTGCGGCCAGGTGCGGGGCAGGCGTAACGATGCGTATCGCATCCTGGTTCTCTTCCCGCGGGCCCCTGGCGCTCGCTTCGGCGATGCGCAGTTCCAGACTCATGATCAGATTCGCGCCGAGGTCATGGCTGACGAACCCCAGGTGGTGCGCCAGCGACGTTTGACGCCAATCAAGCCAAACAGGGCCAGCAGGCCGAGGCCAGAAAACAACCAGAGTCCCAGTTGGTAGTCGCCGGTCTGCTGCTTGATGGTACCCAGCCCGGCGGCCAGTACGAACCCGCCTACGCCGCCGGCCATGCCGATCAACCCGGTCATTACCCCGATTTCACGATGAAAGCGCTGGGGTACCAATTGGAAGACCGCACCGTTGCCAGCGCCCAATCCCAGCATGGCTGTGACGAACAGCGCCAGTGCAGCAAAGGAGCTGGAGAGGTTAAAGCCAACCAGCGCGATACACAGCGATGCTACGGCATACATGCACAGCAGCGAGCGAATGCCACCGACCCGGTCGGCAAAGGCGCCACCCAACGGCCGCATCAGGCTGCCGGCCAATACGCAGGCGGCGGTGTAGTAGCCCGCGGTCACCGGGTTTAGCCCGTACTGGTCGCTGAAGTAGCCGGGCAGGGCACTGGCCAGACCAATAAAGCCACCAAAGGTTATGCTGTAGAAAAACATGAACCACCAGCTGTCTTTATCGTTCAGCGCCAGCAGATAGTCCTTGCCGGCCTTGGGCTTGGGGCGCTGGGGTGAGTTCTTCGCCACCAATATAAAGATGATCAGAGTGGCGACCAGCGGAATCAGTGCCAGGCCAAATACATTCTGCCAGCCGAACAGATAGGCCAGTCCGGGTGCAAACAGCGCGGCAAGCACGGTGCCTGAATTACCCGCGCCGGCAATGCCCATGGCCTTGCCCTGATGCTCTGCTGGGTACCATTGCGAGGCCAGTGGCAGCGCGACCGCAAAGGCGGCGCCGGCAAAACCCAGCCCCAGGCCCAGCAGCAACGCCTTGTTGTAGCTGTCGACGCCCAGCAGCCAGGCAGTAGCCAATGCGGTAATCACTACCACTTGACCAATGATGCCCGCGGTTTTGGGAGACAACCGGTCAGCCAGAAAGCCCATCAACAGTCGCAGGACAGCGCCCGCGAGAATCGGCGTGGCGACCATCATGCCTCTTTGCTGTGCGCTGAGGCTCAAATCGGTAGCGATCTGCACCGCAAGGGGGCCAAGCAGATACCAGACCATAAAGCTAAGATCGAAGTAGAGAAAGGCGGCAAACAGAGTCGGTGTATGACCGGCTTTCCAGAAACTTTTGTTCATGTGAAATCCCTCAGGAGTGGGCGGTATCAGTGCTGCAGATAGTTTTGCCTGCGCCATTGAGGCAAAAAAAAACGCCACTTCCCGGCAGACCAGTAAAGGTCTGATGGGAAATGACGTCGTTGTCTGATGGCAACCGCCGTTGGCTGCCTGAGTTAATCCAAGCAGGATACGTGCCAGACGAAGGTTTAGCAGCGAGGGTTCAGTCTTTAAGCAGCTCGTGCATGGAGATAATCTGTTCGGCGACCTGGATGATCTTCTGCTGCTTGCTCATGGCCTGGCGGCGCATCAATGTATGCGCTTCGGCTTCATCGCAATTACGCATTTTCATCAGCAGGCCTTTGGCTTTTTCAATGCGCTTGCGTTCGTTCAGTTGCTGTTCGCGCTCAAGTAGTTCGGAGCGCAGCTTCTGGTCGCTTTCAAACCGCGCCATGGCCACATCTAGAATTGCCCGCATGCGCGCGCTTTGAATACCTTCAACGATATAGGCGCTGACGCCGGACTGAATTGCCTGGCGCATCACCCCAGGGTCACGGTCGTCGGTGAACATCACGATCGGCCGAGGTTGGTCACGGGTCACCAGGCAGACCTGTTCCATCACGTCGCGGCCGGGTGAGTCGCTATCGATCAATACCACATCCGGCTTGCAGCTCTGCACCCGGGCGGGCAGGTCGATAGACAAGCCTGATTCTTCCAGCACCTCAAAGCCAGCTTCGATCAGCGAATCCCGAAGCCGCCCGAGTTTGCGGGCTGTGTCGTCAATCAGCAGGATGCGCATAGTGCACTCCCGTACGAACAAGGGTCAGAAGCATTCATCCAGGCGTCCGTCCCAGGTCATGGTGTATATCCAGAGCATGCAGTGCGAACCCACGAGCGTAGCCGCGTGGGTCGCTGCCATCCCAATGCATACCATCAACTAAGGTGCTGCTGCGCATCGGTGAAGACGGGATGGTTACCCCCAGAGCACTGGCTGCATCACGGTAAATATCCAGTTGCTGCACCTGCCGGGCGACGGCGAGGTAATCAGGATCCGTGCGCAACAGGCCCCAACGGCGGAACTGGGTCATGAACCACATTGCGTCCGACAGATAGGGCATGTTGACGCTGCCTTCACCGTGGAAACGCAGCGGGTGGCTATCCTGCCAGATATCTCCGTTGCCGTCATTGTACTCTCCCAGCATGCGCGGCAGCAGTGCATCAACGGGCGCATCAACGAACTCTGGGCTGCTGATCAACTGGGCGGTACTCTCACGATTGGCGTCGTTCTGGTCGATAAAACGGCTGGCATCGAGTATCGCCATGACCAGGGCTCTGGCGGTATTGGGGTAGCGGTCGACAAATTCCTGTGTGGTACTCAGCACCTTTTCGGGGTGGTCAGGCCAGATCGACTGGCTGGTCGCCATGGTGAAACCTTCGCCCTGCTGAATGGCGCAGGCGCCCCAGGGCTCGCCTGCGCAAAAGCCGTCGATACGCTTGGCCTTCAGATGCTGGACCATCAAGGAGGGTGGGACTACCAGAGTCTCAACATCCTTTAGCGGATGAATACCCTGCGCCGCCAGCCAGTAATACAACCACATAGCGTGGGTGCCGGTGGGGAAGGTCTGGGCAAACCGCAGTGGCGCACTATTTTGATGCACCATCTTGCCCAGCGCCTTGGGATCGGTCACGCCAGCGCGTTGCATGCTGGCGGCAAGATTGATCGCCTGGCCGTTCTGGTTCAAGCCCATCAACACCGCCATCGGCGTGCTCGGACTGCCGATGCCCAGATGCACCCCGTAGATCAGGCCGTACAGGCCCTGTACGGCGTCCAGCTCGCCGCTCAGCAGGCGGTCTCGCAATCCCGCCCACGAAGCCTGTCGGTGCAGTTGCAGACTTAGCCCGTAGGGCTCGGCGAAACCTTGAGTGGCGGCCACAATCAGCGATGCGGCGTCCGTTAATGGCAGGTAACCCAGCTTTAACAGGCTTTTTTCCGGAGCATCGCTACCGTTGACCCAGGCCAGCGCATCGGCACGTGGTTGGCGATCTTGCTTCATGAGGTTTTTCCTTAACTGTCGGGTGCGCGGCAAATAAAAAAGCGCCGTGCTCCAGATCGCTGCTACTGATCTGGATACACGACGCCGTTGTCGTTTGCTGCTGCCCGATTAATCGGGTTTGGAAAAAATCAGAGCAAGGACTGTGCCAGCGATATTAGCGCACGATCATTACCGAGGTTTTGGACAACTGCACTACGCGCAGCGCATTGGTACCCAATACATAATCCTCGGCACGTTTGCGCTTATGCGATGCCATGACAATCAGATCTGCGTCGATCTTTTTCGCTACCCGCAAAATCGCCTCGTAAGCTTTGCCATCAGCCACGATGCGTTGCACCTTGACGTCCTTCGGCACATTTGCCTTGACGAATTCCTTGAGATTGTTGGTGATCGCCTGTTTGGCTTTTTCCGCATATTCCTTGGGAAAAAAGCCACCTACCAGCGGCAACCCGAAATCCGGAATCACCATGACCACGTGCAGCGAGGCCGTGTAATCACGGCACAGCTGCAGCGCGGTAGGCAAGGACTTGGCCCAGGACGCCTTGTGATTCAGATCGATTGGTAAGAGGATCCGGTTATACATTGTTACCTCCAGGCGCGGTCGCAACAGGCGCTTCAGCAGCCGGGCGACGTCGCCACTGCAGCCCGATGATCAGCATGAACAGCAAGAAACCGGGAATCCACATCCATTCCTTGGCCCACCGGTCCACCGGCGCTAGCACTTCGATGATTTCCTGATCAAAGTCGAACCCCAGATCAGCAGCCATGCTGCCGTAGGTAACCATGTCAACCAGGGTGCGGTCGCCATCCTGCATCAGCATCAGCCCGGTCTCTTCCAGACGCTCTTCGCCGGTCTCGCCATCCGGCACGGGCATCAGCACGTAGAAAGTGCGCGCACTGCCAATGTCGTCTTTACCGCTGATCTGAATCCGCAGGTTGCTTCCTTCGTCCACGCGGTCGAGCGCGGTGGCGATTTCAGCAGGCGGAATCGACTGGTAGGGATCGTGAATCATGTCCATCCAGAAGCCTGGACGGAACAAGGTAAAGGCTACCAACAGCATCAGCACACTTTCATACCAGCGGCTCCGCACCAGCAGCCAGCCCTGGGTGCCTGCGGCGAAGATCAACATGGCAATGGTGGCGACAATGAACACCACTATCCCTTGCCAGAAGGTGACATCGATCAACAGCAGGTCAGTGTTGAAGATGAACAGGAAGGGCAGGGCCGCTGTGCGCAGGCTGTAGTAGAAAGCCTGAAAGCCGGTTCGAATCGGATCACCGCCAGACACCGCCGCAGCGGCGAAGGACGCCAGCCCGACTGGCGGGGTGACATCCGCCATGATGCCGAAGTAGAACACGAACAGGTGTACGGCAATCAGGGGCACGATCAGGCCGTTCTGCTGGCCCAGGGTCACAATAACGGGGGCGAGCAAGGCCGAGACCACAATGTAGTTGGCGGTAGTCGGCAGACCCATCCCCAGAATCAGGCTGAGAATGGCGGTCAGGATCAGCATGAGCATCAGGTTGCCCATGGAGAGTATCTCGACCAGATCGGCGAGTACCAGGCCTACGCCAGTCTGCGCTACGGCGCCAACAATGATCCCTGCCGCTGCAGTGGCGATGCCAATACCGATCATGTTGCGCGCGCCGGCGACCAACCCTTGCCACAAGTCATCCAGCCCCTCATGCAGATCATGTGCGAGCTTGCTTTCGCCGCGGAACATGGCCATCAGAGGGCGCTGGGTGATGATGATCACGATCATCAGAACCGTGGCCCAGAAGGCCGACAGGCCAGGGGACAGGCGTTCTACCATCAAGCACCAGACCAGCACGATCACCGGCAGAATATAATGCAGGCCGGACATCACTGTGGGTTTGGTTTGCGGCAGCGTTACCACGGGGGATTCGGGATCGTCCATCTCGAGCACCGGGTAGCGTGATCCGACCTTCAGCAGCCCAACGTACACAGCCAACAGACAGGCGCCAATGACCCAGCCAGCAGCATCGCCGAGCAGCGGTTTGAGCCAGCCGAGCCCGTAGTACACCGCAAATGACAGTGCCATCAACAGAATCAGGCCGGTCATGAAGCCAAAAATTTTACGCAACAATGGCCGCGGCGGGTTGCTGCTCTGCAGGCCCTGCATGTCCGCCTTCATTGCCTCCAGGTGCACAATGTAAACCAGTGCGATATAGGAGATCAGCGCGGGCAGAAAGGCATGCTTGATCACGTCGACGTAGGAAATGCCGACATATTCTACCATCAGAAACGCCGCAGCGCCCATTACCGGCGGCATGATCTGGCCGTTTACTGACGAGGCCACTTCTACCGCGCCGGCTTTTTCGGAGCTGAAACCTACGCGTTTCATCATCGGTACGGTAAAGGTACCGGTAGTCACTACGTTGGCGATTGATGAGCCCGAGATCAGGCCGGTCATCGCCGATGCCACCACCGCTGCCTTAGCTGGGCCTCCGCGATAGTGACCCAAAAGCGAAAACGCGACCTTGATGAAGTAGTTACCGGCGCCGGCTTTATCCAGCAGGGAGCCGAAAAGGACAAACAGAAATACGAAGCTGGTAGATACGCCTAGGGCAATGCCGAAAACGCCCTGGCTAGTCAGCCATTGGTGGTTGACCAGCGCTTCAATGCTGACGCCACGGTGCGCCATAATACCGGGCATATAGGGGCCGGCGAGGCAATAGACCAGAAACACCAGAGCGACGACCATCAAAGGCGGACCCAGAGCCCTGCGAGTGGCTTCCAGCAGCAGCACCAGACCTGCTACGCCGACGATCACATCCAGCGTAGTCGGGTTGCCCGGGCGGCTGGCCAGCTCGGTATAGAAAATAAACAGGTAAGCGGCGCAGAACGAGGCTGCGAAGGCCAGAACCCAGTCCTGCACGGGAACGCGTTCTCTTGGTGAACGCTTGAGTGCGGGAAAGGCCATAAAGCCGAGAAAAATCGCAAAAGCCAGGTGAATAGACCGGGATTCTGCACTGTTGAATACGCCAAAGCCGACCAGATAGGGCAGTGGGGACGCGATCCACAGCTGAAAGAGAGACCAGGCTGCTGCGACCGACACGATTAATTTGCCGGTGAATCCCTGGGGTTTTCGAGCGCCGGTATCACTGGTGGCTACCAGGTCTTCCAGTTCGGTGCTCAGATCATCACGTTGGTTGTTTTGTACGCTCATGGTAGCCCTTGAGTAGTTGCATGGTGCTAATAAAGGAATGAAACATGCAAAAAACAAACCCGGATCAGTGATCCGGGTTTGGGGGCTTACATCCAGCCGCGTTCCTTGTAGTAGCGAACGGCGCCATCATGCAGAGGAATGGAGAGACCTTCCTTGATCATCTCTTCTTCTTTCAGTGTCGCAAAAGCGGGGTGCAGACGCTTGAAGCGATCGAAGTTCTCGAACACGGCCTTCACGGTCTGGTACACGGTTTCGTCATCAGTATCGGTTGAGGTTACCAGTGTGGCACGGACACCAAAGGTGTTCACATCATTATCGTTGCCACGGTAGATGCCGCCCGGGATGGTCGCTTTGGCGTAGTAAGGCCGCTCGGCGATCAGTTTGTCGATTTCCTCACCGTCGACTGACACCAGTACTGCATCTACGGTAGTGGTCGCTTCCTGAATGGAGCCATTGGGATGGCCAGCAACGTAGACCATGGCATCGATGTTGTTGTCACCCAGTGCGGCGGCCTGCTCGGCGGCGTCAAGTGCCGAGACCAGGGAGAAGTCTTCGTGCGTCCAGCCCAGTGCATCGAGTACAACATCCATAGTGTCGCGCTGACCGGAACCCGGGTTGCCGATATTCACACGCTTGCCTTTCAGATCCTTGACGTCAGTAATGTCGGCGTCACGGCGGGCAACCACAGTCAGTGGTTCACCGTGCAGCGCGAACATGGCACGCATACCGTCGAACTTGCCAGCGTCTTCAAAGTTCTCAACACCTTCATAGGCTTTGTACTGAATGTCCGACTGGACTACGCCCATGTTCATTTCACCACCACGAATGGCGTTGACGTTGGCCACGGAGCCACCGCTGGACGGGGCGTTACAGCGAATGCCATGCTCGTCAGTATTGCGATTGATCAAGCGGCAAACAGACTGGCCAACGACGTAGTAGACGCCGGTCTGGCCGCCGGTGCCGATGGTTACGAAGTTCTGCTGGGCCACAGCCGGAGTGGATGCCAGTGCGGCACATCCGATTGCTGCGGAAAACAGCATGGCGAGCGATTGACGTTTCATTAGAGGGTGACTCCTTTTTCTGGTTATCAATCGGCAACGTTGCAATACATCACTGCAATCAACTGCCGATGTCACGGTATTCCCTGGCGTTTTGGCCAGGGAGAGATTATCAACTCGTGGTCGATGATTTGGTGCCCGGTCCTTGAAGTGTAGCGGAGTATTCCGCCAACGCTGGAAAATAACCCTAGCCCGGGTTTCGGGCAAGTTATTGATTCGACTGATATCTATGGAATTGCGACACCGGGTGCTGTGCGCTGTTAGGCGGCTACCTCAGACGGGTGGCCATCCGCCCATCTCACGCCAGCGATTGACGATGCTGCAGAACAGTTCGGCGGTCTTTTCCGTGTCATAACGGGCGGAGTGTGCTTCCTTGCCGTCAAAGTCGATGTCCGCTGCCGCGCAGGCTTTGGCCAGTACGGTCTGGCCATACGCCAAGCCGCCCAGGGTGGCTGTGTCGAAACAGGAAAAGGGGTGGAAGGGGTTGCGTTTGATTTGGGTGCGCTCTACCGCGGCATTAAGAAAGCCCAGATCAAAGAACGCGTTATGCCCGACCAGTACAGCGCGGGTGCAGCCGGCAGATTTGACTGCCTTGCGCACGTGTTTGAATATTTCCGTTAGTGCTTCGGATTCATCCACCGCCATTCGCAGCGGATGATCAAGCTTGATGCCGGTGAATTCCAGCGCGGCCGGTTCTACATTGGCGCCGGCAAAAGGTTCGACGCGAAAAAAGTGGGTCTGGTCCGGATACAGCATGCCCTCTTCATCCATCAGCAGAGGTGTTGCGGCAATTTCCAGCAGCGCATCGGTGGCGGCGTTGAAACCGCCGGTCTCGACATCGACCACCACCGGCAAGAAACCGCGGAAACGGTAGGCCATGGGTGGCTTGTGACCTTTGGCCAAGGTCTCTTGCTGGTCTTCACTATCGAACTCAAACTCGCTCACGGGCGATCCTTAATGGTTATACCGCTCAAATCCAGGATGTCAGGCAACGCGCCAATGGATACTCTCGCCGGCCCGCAGCGGCACAATGGTCTGGTCGCCCAACGGCATGCTGGGGGGCACGCTCCAGGACTCGCGCACCAAAGTGACGGTATCGGTATTGCGCGGCAGTCCGTAGAAATCAGGACCATGCAAACTGGCAAAGCCTTCCAGTTTTTCCAGCGCGCCGAGTTCGTCAAAGGCTTCGGCATACAGCTCCAATGCTGCGTGCGCGCTATAACAGCCAGCGCAACCGCACGCGGCCTCTTTGGCGTGACGCGCGTGCGGAGCGGAATCGGTGCCGAGGAAAAATTTGCTCGAGCCTGAGACCACTGCATCACAGAGTGCTTGCTGATGGCGCTGGCGCTTGAGGATCGGCAGGCAGAACAGGTGCGGGCGAATGCCGCCTACCAGCATGTGGTTGCGGTTATACAGCAGATGGTGGGCGGTGATGGTCGCGCCTACGCGGTCCGGTGCGGAATTGACGAAATCCACCGCGTCAGCGGTGGTGATGTGCTCGAAGACCACTTTCAAGGTCGGGAAGCGCTCGACCAGACCGACCAGCTGTTGATCGATAAAAGCCTTTTCGCGATCAAAAATGTCTACCTCGGCATGAGTCACTTCGCCATGCACCAGCAGCGGCATGCCTACATCGGCCATCGCTTCCAGTGCCGGATAAATGTGCTCTAGCCGGGTCACGCCGGAATCGGAGTTGGTAGTGGCACCAGCAGGGTAAAGCTTGGCCGCGATGGCCTGGCCAGCGCTGTGTGCTTCGCGGATACATTCGGCGGTGGTCTGATCGGTGAGATAGAGCACCATCAGCGGCTCAAAACCAGACCCGCTGGGCCGAGCAGCGAGAATGCGCTGACGATAGGCAGCCGCCTGCTGGCCGTTGCGAACGGGCGGCACCAGGTTGGGCATGATGATCGCCCGGGCAAAGGTGCGACTGGCGTCGGCCACGGTATTGCTCAGTACCTCTCCGTCACGCAAGTGAATGTGCCAGTCATCCGGCCGGATCAGGGTAAGACGATCAGTCATCAGCAAATTCCAGACAATTTCAATCCCATCATGCTACCGGAAACGCCCTGTTTTCACACCTGCTTTCACCCCGGACTTAAGTCTCAGCGTCAAAGCATGCGCCGGGTAAAGTTTTAACTGCAACGGCCGATGCAGGACCTGAGAGAATCAATAGTGCATGGAGATCGTCGTGCGTCGAATGTATTGTGCCTTACTGCTGGGAGTCGCCTTGCCTGTGCAGGCCATCACCTTTCAGACCCGGATGGAAGAGGTCGAATGGACGGTGGAAGGTGATCAGTTCGAATGTCGTATGGCGCAACCCGTCAGCGGTTACGGCCAAGCGGTGTTTGTACGCAGGGCAGGTGAGCGTCCGGTGTTTCAACTGGAAGCCACCAGCAATCTGATGCAGCCGGGCCAGGCCCAGTTGTTCAACGATCCGCCACCCTGGCGGCATAACCTGCGCGCATCCGTGCTGGGCGCGGCGTTGGTCGAAAACGGGCCAGTGACCTTACGGGCTTCTCAACAGCAAGCCGGGCAAATGCTGGCGGGATTGGCTTCAGGCATGCATCCGACCATTCAGCGCGCGGCCTGGGCCAGCGCTGTGGAGTCAGTCAGGGTAGTGGTTTCGAGCGTAGGTTATCAGCAAGCCTGGACTGAATTTCAAACCTGCGCCGGCGGTTTGCTGCCGCTGAATTTCGATCAGGTATCGCGCAGTGTGGTCAGTTTTGCCAGCGGCGGCACCCGACTTACCGACGAAGCCAAAGCATTGCTGGATACCGCACTGGTCTATATCAAGGCGGATGAAGACATTGGCGCTATTCAACTCGATGGCCATTCCGACAACCTGGGCGATCGGCTGACCAACCGCGAGCTATCGCGGCAGCGCGCCCTGGCAGTGCGCGATTACCTGATGGAGCAGGGCGTGGAAGAAGACCTGTTCACCATGCGTTTTCACGGCGAAAGCTATCCGGTGGCCACGAATGCCAGCAATTCAGGCCGCCAGCAGAATCGCCGCGTTACCCTGCGGCTAGAGAAAAACTAGCCCCTCGGCAGGCCGGCGAAGACTATCGCCCCTGTGATTCCTCGCGGCGCGGCGCTAGAATAGCGCTTTTGCCCGTCGCCCCATGTGGCGCTGATCAATCTTCTAGGGAGCGCGTAATGTCTGATGTGAAAAAAGTCGTCCTGGCTTATTCCGGTGGTCTGGATACCTCGGTAATCCTCAAATGGCTGCAGGAAACCTATGACTGTGAAGTGGTTACCTTCACAGCCGATCTGGGTCAGGGTGAAGAGGTTGAACCGGCACGTGCCAAGGCCAAGGCCATGGGCGTCAAGGAAATCTACATCGACGATCTGCGTGAAGAATTCGTGCGTGACTTCGTGTTCCCGATGTTCCGCGCCAATACGGTCTATGAAGGTGAGTACCTGCTGGGTACCTCTATTGCGCGCCCGTTGATCGCCAAGCGCCTGATTGAAATCGCCAATGAAACCGGCGCGGATGCCATTTCCCATGGTGCGACCGGCAAAGGTAATGACCAGGTTCGCTTCGAGCTGGGTGCCTACGCGCTCAAGCCTGGCGTTAAAGTGATTGCTCCCTGGCGCGAGTGGGATCTGCTGTCCCGCGAGAAGCTGATGGATTACGCCGCGCATCACGATATTCCGATCGAACGCCACGGCAAGAAGAAGTCGCCTTATTCCATGGACGCGAACCTGCTGCACATTTCCTATGAGGGCGGCGTGCTGGAAGATACCTGGGCCGAGCACGAAGAAGACATGTGGAAGTGGACCAAGTCACCGGAAAATGCCCCGGACGCCCCCACCTATATCGAACTGACCTATCGCAATGGCGACATCACCGCGATTGACGGCAAAGAGCTGTCACCGGCCACCGTGCTGGCCGAGCTGAACCGCATTGGTGGTGAGAATGGTATTGGCCGTCTGGACATCGTCGAGAACCGCTTTGTCGGCATGAAGTCCCGCGGCTGCTATGAAACCCCCGGCGGCACCATCATGCTCAAGGGCCACCGCGCCATCGAGTCCATCACCCTGGACCGTGAAGTCGCGCACCTGAAAGACAGCCTGATGCCCAAGTATGCCGAGCTGATCTACAACGGTTTCTGGTGGAGCCCGGAACGTCTGATGATGCAGAAGATGATCGACGCATCCCAGGCCAATGTGAACGGTGTGGTGCGGCTGAAGCTCTACAAGGGCAACGTCATCGTCGTTGGCCGTCAGTCTGACGATTCCCTGTTCGACGCTGCCATCGCTACCTTCGAAGACGATGCGGGCGCCTATGATCAGGCTGATGCTGCAGGCTTTATCAAGCTCAACGCCCTGCGCATGCGCATTGCCGCTGGTAAAGGCCGCAAGCTGCTCTGACGCGTAGTTGCCAGCTGCCGGCTTCAAAGCGCTAGCAGCTTGGCAAAGGCCGTACATTCGGGCGCCTGACTGTAATGGTCCGGCGCCCGTTTTCGTTTTGCACCTACCGCTTGAAGCTTGTAAGTTAAAGCTTGAAGCTCAATCAAAGGCTGCTGTCATGCGCATACTACATACCATGCTTCGCGTTGGTGATCTGGACGCTTCGATTGCGTTTTATACCGAAGTGCTGGGTATGACCTTGTTGCGTCGCAAGGATTACCCCGAGGGACGCTTTACCCTGGCCTTTGTCGGCTACGGCAACGAAGATGATCAAGCTGTGTTGGAGCTGACGCATAACTGGGATACGGCGCGCTATGATCTTGGCGACGGTTATGGTCATATTGCGATAGAAGTGCTGGACGTCTACAAGGCCTGTGAGCAAATCAAAGCCGCGGGGGGCAAGGTTGTCAGAGAAGCTGGGCCGATGAAACACGGCAGCAGTATCCTGGCTTTTGTCGAGGATCCGGACGGGTATCGTATTGAATTGCTGTCGGGGCGCACGCCCGGAGTGGCTCGCTGACAGCGTGAAGCTGGTGCACTATGGTCTGGACCTTATTCGCAGTAGCAGTTGTATTGGCGGTGTTGTTGGAAAGAATCGGCAGCCGGCGTCGCACTCTCCAAAAGCGTCATGTCCGGCTCAAAGCGCTGGACCAGATCCGACTGTTGCGTCTGCTGCTTGAACAGGTGCAGCGTCACCGGGGGCTGTGTTTTGGTGTGATGGCGGGAGAGCACAGCCTGGAAAGTCAGCGCTGGCAGGTCGAAGCCCAGGTGGCGCAATCGCTTGAAGCTGTCGCAGTCCACCAGGCCAGCTTGTTCTGGTACACCGCCTGGCATCCAGTGTTGCCGGTCTGGCAACAGATCGCTGAGCAACGCGCGCAAAATGCCTCTGCCGAAGCGGTTCTGCTGCTACACCACCGCATGGCCGAACAACTGATCAGTACCATTGAAGCGCTGGCTGTCCGCCATGATCTGGTGTGCTTGGGCACGCTGGCGCCGCAACCGCAGGGTATGTGGCTGGAGCTGCTGAAGAATACCGAGTTGCTCGGCCGCGCCCGGGCGGTGGGTACCGGCATAGCTGCGCGGCGGCAAAACAGCGCGTTGCAGCATCAGGAGCTGCAACGCTTGCGCGAGCAGATCAATACTCAGTGTTATCAGCCATTGGCACGCTTATGCACCGAGCCGCTGCTGCGTTTGTCAGTGGACAAACCCGTGCGCGCCGCCGAAGATAGCCTGGACAGCCTGCTCCAGGCGGTAGATCAGTTGCTTGAAACTGGCGACAGGCCTGGCCTGGCGTCCAATCGCTATTTCAGCATCGCTACGCAGGCGATCAGCGCCACACTGGCGATCGTCGATTTGCTGTTGGAGCGGTTACAGGCCCCCGGCGCGCTGGCATACAAATGATCCTCACCCCGCCAGTGAATGTCCGGCTCATATCGGGCTGACACCGCGAATGCGCGCGGCCATGTCGGCGGCGTAGAGGTCGGTCATCCCGGCAATAAAATCGATAACGCGCATATAACTGCGATACAGATCCCAATCCGGCTTGGGTGCGTTATTGCCCATCAAATCGAGAATCCGCTGGTGCTTGAAGCTCAGGTGCTGCCCGGCATGTTGCTCATTGACCGCGCCGCAGAACGCATCCAGCAGCGTTTCCAGCGTACTGTAGGCACCGATCTCGTGCAGGGTTTTGCGCTTGTCCTGGAAAATCCGTTCGCGCGCCATGTTCTTGGCTGTTTGCACGCAGCGGCGGGCGTTCTCATGCATATGCTCGACCAGATCACCTTTCAGGTCGCCAGCCAGCAGCGCGTCTTGCTGATTGATAAACGCCTCGGCGGCGGCATTGACCAGATGCTCGATCGCCTTGCCACGCAGAATCGCCAATTTGCGCCGAGTCGAGTCCTGCGGGCCAAGCAGCCGGTAGGTTTCTGGCAGGTCATCGCCGACCAGCTGCAATAACACCTCTTCGACCTCGGCGTAATCAAGCAACTCCATTTCCATGCCGTCTTCCAGGTCGATCAGGCCATAGCAGATATCGTCCGCCGCCTCGACCAGATACACCAACGGATGCCGCGCCCAGCACTGATCTGCCTGTAGCGGTAGGCCCAGTTTTTCCGCGATCTGTTCCAGCAGGGGGAATTCGGCCTGATAGCAACCGAACTTGTGTTTCTTGTAGCCCTGGCTGTCGGCATGCCGGGCGGTCCAGGGGTATTTCAGGTAAGCCCCCAGCGTCGCGTAGGTCAGGCGCATGCCGCCTTCGAACTGATGGTATTCCAGCTCGGTCAATACCCGGAAGCCCTGGGCGTTACCCTCGAAGCTGAGAAAGTCCAGACGCTGGGCATCCGTCAGCGGTGCCAGCCAGCCGCGCTGATCTGCCTGATGGAACCAATGGCGGATCGCGTCTTCGCCCGAGTGCCCGTAGGGTGGGTTACCGATGTCGTGGGCCAGGCACGCGGCCTGAACGATGACGCCGATGTCGGCCGGCTCACACCAGTCGGGTAGTTGATCGCGAAGCATCTCTGCTACGCGCATGCCCAATGAGCGGCCAACGCAGCCGACTTCCAGGCTATGGGTCAGGCGGGTATGGATGTGGTCGTTACTGGAAACAGGATGCACCTGGGTTTTTTTGCCCAGGCGGCGAAACGCCCCGGAGAAGATGACTCGGTCATGATCCTTGTGAAAGGGCGTGCGGCCGAGTTCATCGGAACCGGCCACGGGTTTGCCCAGGCGCTCGCGGCACAGCAGTGTTTCCCAATCCATATTGTGTCTCCGTGATTTGACCGCAGTATGTTGCATGGCGTCGCCACTGCCAAGCAGGCGGGTTACACTAGGCACTGATTCCCGACCCTGATTATCCATTGATGCAAACCAACCCGGAACTCACCCTCTACGGTACCCAGGCCTGTCACCTTTGTGAGGAGGCCAGTAGTCTTTTGGCCCTGCTTTCAGGTAATGGCGTGCAGGTGCGCGAGCAGGATATTACCGAGAGCGCGGAGCTCATGTCCCGTTACCAGCTGCGCATTCCCGTATTGCGTCGAGAGGACACCGGCGCCGAGCTGGATTGGCCGTTCAATTTGCCTCAGTTGATGGACTGGCTGGGCGACTTGCTGGTAGAGGAGGGCTGAGGCATGGCACAGATCGTCAAACCCTTCTGGCAACGCAAAACGCTGGAGCAGCTGGATCAGCAGGAGTGGGAGTCACTCTGTGACGGCTGCGGACTCTGTTGCCTGCAAAAACTCGAAGATGAAGATGATGCCCAGGCCATCTACTACACGCGCGTTGCCTGCAAGCTACTGGACCTGAACACCTGCCAATGCAGCAACTATCCGCAGCGCCGGGATTTCGTACCTGACTGCATCCAGCTGACCCCTACAGCCGCCGCAGGATTTGCCTGGTTGCCGCCCACCTGCGGCTATCGCCTGGTAGCCGAAGGCAAGGATCTGCCCGTATGGCACCATCTGGTCTGCGGCGACCGCAAAGCGGTGCACGCCGCCGGGATTTCACAGGCCGGCCGCATGCTCGCGGAAAACGCTGTAGCCGAGGATGATTGGGAAGATCAGATTATTTTCAGAGTGGGGTAGCAGCCGGAGGCTGCTAAAAAAGAAGCCGCAAGCCGCAAGCTAGAAGCTAGAAGCTAGAAGCTAGAAGCAAAACAAAACCACGGCGCGGATTTGAAGCGGCGCCGGGTTTTGGTTTGGAAGTAAATCTTGCAGCCACTCGGACAACTTGCGGCTTGCAGCTTGAGGCTTACCGCTGCCAGTAGCCCGAAGCCGCACAGCGGCTTAGGGCTACTGGCTTATCTGAAACTCGCGCAGCTTGGTATACAAGTAACGTACCTGGTCGTACTCAAAAGGGCTATCCAGGGCACCATAGCGGAAGCCATTTTTATATCTTATATCAATGGCATACAGCCCATAGCTCCACGGGTTCTCATTCATGATCTCGCGGTTGTTCAAGTAGGCTGCGGCGTCTTCCATGGTCCAGTCCACCGCTCGACCACTGGTGTCGCGCAGGGATGATGGGCCCAGAAAGGGGACGACCAGATAGGGTCCCGGCGGTACGCCATAAAAACCCAGCGTCTGGCCAAAGTCTTCCGATTCCTGCGGCAGGCCCATGGCCTTGGCCACATCGAACAAGCCAACGACACCCAAGGTAGTGTTGAACAACAAGCGCGCAGTGGTACGCATGCTTTTCTGCGCCTTGCCCTGCAGGATGCTATTGCCCAGATTGGGTATGTCCGCGAGGTTGGAGAACACGTTAGAGACGCCCGTGCGAACGAATTTGGGGGTGGCCCATTCGTAAGTGCGGATCACCGGCAAATACACAAGCTCGTCAAACCGGCCATTGAAACGATAGATGCGCCGGTTGAAACCTTCGATCGGATCCTGCACATTCAGCGCGCGCAGGCTGGAGCGCTCAAACTGGTACTGGCTGGCGTAGGGGTCGATCTCCAGCTCGGCAAAAGGATCTTTGTATTCCGGCGTCATGGACGCCGTGGAAACTGCGTCACGAGTGCTTTCGGGCGTTTCCTGGGCAAACAGTGGCGTGGCACACAGCGCCAGGCACAGGGTCAGGGTCAGGGTAGTTCTACGCATTATTCTGTTCCCTCAAGAAAACTCAGCATCCGTGCAGTCACGTTGACGTGTTGCAGATTTCCACCATGGCCCCCGCGCGGATACACATAAGCACGCTCGCCCAGCAACTGCGTGAGGTAGGCATAGTCACCGGCATCGAGAATAAAGTCATCAGCATTGGTGATAGCTGCGATATTCGGGTTATCAACCAGGTGCCCTTCAATACTGCGCAGACTGGTTTCATAGGCCATGTCATTAATGGTCTTTTCGATATTGCGGCTGTTCCAGGACGGCCACAGCTGGCTCTGCACATAGCAGTTGAAGTCACAGAACAAGGCACGGCGCAGGTATGGAGTCAGCGAGGTACTGACCTTGATGGTCGCGCCGGGAGGTGCATAACGGCCAGTCCCGTTGATCACGTCGGTCATGAAGTTCAAATCGGCTGCTGCAAAGCGGAACACTGCGCCAATCAGCAATGCCATCTCGGCGTCGGTCAACGCTTCTTCAGAGGTCTGGATGCTAGTGAACAGACCCGCTTCCACGTCGGTGTCACCGCTACGGGCAAAGTGACGAGAGAGCTTGTCGAAAATATGCTCATAGAAGCTCTCGGTGTTGCTGATGCCTTCCACCTTGGTATCCGACAGTGCATCCAGGCGCTGGATGGACGAATACAGATCCACCGGCGGATTGAGCATCAATACCTTGGTAAAGTTGAATTGACCGAGGGTTTCATCGAGGTGGCTGACGAAGGCGGCGTTCAAGGCACCGAGGCTGAATCCGGCCATGCGGTATTCAGTAATTTCGATACCCTTTTCATCGCGAGCGTGTTCAACCGCCAATGACATGGCAGTATGCAGATCGCGGGCATCTTCGCGGCCCAGCCCCGGCAAGCCGGTGCTGGAGGCTGAGGCAATAAAGTCATGGTTGGTCGGCGATGACAGCATGATCACATGCATGCCAGCATCCCAGAACAGGGCTTTCAGGTAATCCAGACGCGGGCTGTCGAAACCCGAGCCGGTACCGGCGATGAGGAAAATCAGCGGCGCGGGTCCGGTCTTATAGGCCAGCCGATAGTGCATGTCGCGATACCGTGACAGCGCAGGCGGCAGCTTCCGATCAGGCAGCACGCGCACGGACAGATCTGTCTGGCGCACATCCACGTCGTCGGAGACCGGAGCACGCAATGGCTCTGGGGTACCGCCGATAGTGGACATGAAAGCGTTAATGTCGGGATAACTGAAGTTATCAATCTGTTGAGCCTGAGCCGACGCGGCGAACAGGCTGAAAATCAGGGCATAAATATATAGGGGCATATGGTTTTCCAGTGGACTCCACTGACTATACCCGAATAACACGAATAAAGTTCCACAGCACCGTTGAATAGGTGCTGTCAGAGCAGTTTATAGCGGAATTTAAGCCCCCTTTTGGCTCAGCCTGTTACGCATTGAACTACGCATTGAACTACGCATTGAACACCGGAGGGGGCAAGCGGCTGCTACGCTTTTGTTCGATCCGCTTCCAGACCTTTTCATGGAAGTGGAAAGCCACCGTGTTGATGGCGGGTTCGACCAATGCGACGGCACCGCCAATCATCAGGCTGCCAGTCATCGCATACACCACAGCAAAGGCCACGGTGAAGTGCATGATTGCGAAAGTAGTGGTCTTGACCATGGTGCACCTCAAATCATAAATGGGAATCATTCCCGATGAGTTGAGTGTAGGAGATTGGTGTTAATAGATAAAACAGATTTGAATAATGGCTTCGATTGTTTCGCTCAATGGCAGCCCGCGGGTTGCAAGCCAGCCGCCCCTCAGGAGCGTCAGGAGCGGCCATAATCGTTACACGTCGAAGTCGAAATCCAGCAGCTGTTTCTGCAGACGGCGTTCTTCCAGATAGTTATCGATCAATCTGCGTTTGGTCAGATTGGCTTTGGAATTGGCCGCTGAGTCCGTATCGGGCGCATCGTCTTCTTCAACAAAGTCATCGTCGTCCAGTTCTATTTCCGCTTTTGCTTTGGCCATGACTCAACTCCACTATGAAGATGCCATTTGCGCACCTTATAACGGGCAATCGAATTCAGCGGAAATAGATTTTTTCAATCAAACCGGGCGAATTTTACCAATAGGTTTTCAGTTGCTGGTTTTGAACTTGTAATCGCACAGGTCTTCGATGCGGCAACTACCGCATTGCGGGGTGCGTGCCTTGCATACATAGCGGCCGTGCAGGATCAGCCAATGGTGAGCATCGACCAGATATTCCTTGGGTACGTGACGCATTAGCTGCCGCTCGACCTCCAGCACATTTTTACCCGGCGCGATGCCGGTGCGGTTACTGACACGAAAGATATGCGTATCCACCGCCATGGCGGCGTGCCCGAAAGCGGTATTCAGTACCACGTTGGCCGTCTTGCGGCCCACCCCAGGCAGCGCCTCCAGCGCCTCGCGGTTGTCCGGTACCTGGCTGTTATGTAGCTCGACCAGCATGCGGCAGGTCTCAATCACGTTGCGCGCCTTGCTGTTGTACAGGCCGATGGTCTTGATGTACTCGCTCAGCCCCTCGACCCCCAGCGCATAGATCGCTTCCGGGGTATTGGCCACCGGGTAGAGTTTGGCAGTGGCCTTGTTTACGCCCACATCGGTCGCCTGCGCGGAGAGAATCACTGCAATCAGCAGCTCGAATGGGTTGCTGTAGGTCAGTTCGGTAGTCGGAGTGGGGTTGTCTTCACGCAGACGACGAAAAATTTCTTCGCGTTTTTGTTTGTTCATGGGTAGTGGTTTTCTTGCGTCTGGTTGATGGTTGTTTGTCTTTACCCGGGCAGGCAACAAGCGGGAAACTCATGGGGTGATTTAGTTGGTGGGGCGAGCCTAACGCCTTCCTGCATTCATCTGACAGTCAGAATGGATTCCCGCCTTCGCGGGAATGACGGTGGGGCGGGCGAACTCCCCGTCGTTCCCGCTATTCCCGCGCAGGCGGAAATCCATGCGGACTTCCAGAATACCTACCATGCCAACCCCAAAACCCACGTCATTCCCGCACAGGCGGGAATCCAGGCGGAGTATCAAGGCCACTCACACCTTCCAGGTCAAGGCCCCACCGCCCCAGTCACCCGCACTCGCTTGCCACCCACGGCAGGTTTGGCGGCACGCGCCGCAGCGCGGTCCTTTACCACCCCATCAATCACATTCTTCACCGCAATCAGCAAGCCCATAAACAAAAACGCGCCGGGCGGCAAGATGACGAAGAGCACATCCTTGTAGTTGGGGAATACGACAATGCGCCAGTCAGCGGCCATCGGCCCTAACAGCAGATCCATTCCCGCAAACAGGGTCCCGTACCCCACCAGCTCCCGGAGCATGCCTAACACCAGCAGCACCAACGCAAACCCCAGGCCCATCATGAAACCGTCGATTACCGAAGGTAGGACCGGGTTCTTGGAGGCATAGGCGTCGGCGCGGCCGAGGATCGCGCAGTTGGTCACGATCAGCGGGATAAAAATGCCCAGGATCTGATAGAGCTCAAAGGTAAATGCCTGCATCAGCAGCTCAATACAGGTGGTCAGCGCGGCGATGATCATCACGAACGCCGGCAGGCGCACTGCATCGGTGACGGCGCTGCGAATCAAGGAGACGGCAAAGTTGGAGCCGACCAGCACCAGAATGGTCGCAATTCCCAGGCCCAGCGCGTTAACGGCGGTGCTGCTGACGCCCAGCAGCGGACACAAGCCTAGCAACTGCACCAGGCCAGGGTTGTTGTGCCAGAGGCCTTCCTTGGTGATGTCGACGAAACGGGTACTAGCCACGAGCAGGCTCCTCGTTGTTAAGTTCCAGCAACTGATCACGGTTGGCTTCAAAGTACTGCAACGCGCGATACACCGCTTGCACCACGGCACGCGGGGTGATGGTAGCGCCGGTAAACTGGTCAAAATCGCCCCCATCCTTGCTCACGCCCCAATTCTCGGGGGCGGGCATGCTCAGGCTGGTGCCGTTGAAATCCAGTACCCAGGTGCTCTTGTTCAGTTGCACCTTGTCGCCCAGGCCGGGTGTTTCACGGTGATTGGTAATACGTACCCCGGCAATCTCGCCGTTGGCGCGCACGCCCACCAGCAGGTCGATGCGGCCGCTGTAGCCGTCCGGAGCGATGGTTGGCAGAATCACCGCGACTACTTCGCCGTCCAGTTTGCCCCGATAGGCCATGGCATCGCCGGGGAGGTTCAGCAGCTCCCGATTGTTGATGGCGAAGGCATCTTCGAGCAGGTCGTTGTCGTGCTGATCGTGGGGAAGAATCTCATTGAGCGCGCTCATCTGCATGCGCCGCTGCTCTTCGGCAATCCGTGAGGCGGTGCCTTGTTGCGTCAGGGCAATCAGGCCCACGGTAACCATCGCAAACACGCCAAGAATGATGCTGTTACGGACGATCGAGCTGCCAGCGGTGAGAGGGTTCTGCATGCTCAGTCCACCTTGCCCATGCCGCGCTCGGCCTTGCGATGGCCGTAGGTGCGCGGAGTGGTGTAGTAATCAATGGTTGGTGCGGCCAGATTCATCAGCAGCACGGCGAAAGCCACCGCATCGGGGTAACCACCCCAGGCGCGAATGCAGTACACCAGCACCCCGACGCCGAGCCCGAAGACCAGCCGGCCCAGTTTACTGGTCGCACCGGAAACCGGATCAGTCACAATAAAGAAGGCGCCGAGCATGGTCGCGCCGCTGAGCAGGTGGAACAGCGGGGAGCCGTTGGAGTTCGACCCGGAACCGCCCCAAAACAGCAGGCTCATCAGCCCCAGCCCAATCAACATGCCGGCGGGTGCGTGCCAGGTAAAAATGCGCTTGTAGAGCAGCAGGGCGCCACCGGCCAGATACGCCAGGCTGACCCACTCCCAGCCATAACCGGCAAAGTTGCCGAAGACAGGTTGTGCGGCGGCCAGCTCGGCCATGCTCAGGCTGGTGTTGTTCTTGACCACATCCAGCGGTGTGGCCATGGCCCAGCCATCCATTGCCTGGGTGGCGGGCAGGAACACACGCTGCAGCGCTTCCATCAGCCCCAGAGTGGCCTGCATATCGGGCATCAACTGTTCAATGCCGCGCGGCGCCGGCCAACTGGTCATTTCCACCGGGAAAGAGATCAACACCACGGCGTAGCCCAGCATCGCCGGATTGAACGGGTTCTGGCCCAGACCGCCGTATAACTGCTTACCGAACACAATGGCGAAACTGCTGGCGATCAGCACCAGCCACCAGGGCGCCAGGGGTGGCAGGGCCAGCGCCAATAGCCAGGCGGTGACCAGAGCGCTGCCATCGCTGAGAAAGAAGCTCAGCGGCCGTTTGCGCAGCAGCAGAATCAGTGCCTCGGTACCCAGGGCCACGACGCTGGCCAGGACAATATTGATCAGCGTGCCCCAACCGAAAAACCAGGTCATGGCGATGATGCCGGGCAGGGTCGCGGCCAACACCCAGAGCATGATGGTCTGAGTACGGTTGTTGCCCCGGGCGTGGGGTGAGGTAATGCGGGGCAGGGCCACTACGCTCGCTCCTTGCTGGTCATGTGCTCGGCGAAGGCTTTGGCAGCGATATCCAGGGCCTGCTTGGCGTCGGTTAGCGCCACCTGCGCCTCGGCACTGTCTGGGTCGGCCTGTACCGCGCGTTCGGCTTTCTTGAATTCAGCCTTGGCCATTGCCATATCGGTCTTCAGTTGTTGGGTGACGGGGTCGACCGGCTTTTTCGCTTTGGTCTCCGGTTCAGCTTGATTGCTCCCGGCACTCGCGATCGGCTTGGCTTCGTTGGGCAAACGCGCTTCGGCGGCAGTCAGCTCCTCGCGCAATTTGGCGATCTCGGCCTGCTGCTCTTCCGTTGGCGCTTCACCTGCAGCCTTTTCTGCCTTGCGCAAGCTGGCCTTGAGCATAGCGGCTTCGATTTTGAACCGCTTGGTGTCGTCCGTCGCGGCGGAGGCGGGCGCAGGAGCAGGCTCCACCGCGGCCTCGCCCATGGCCTGGTCGTAGGCGCACTGGGTCTGTTCGCAGGCCTGCTCCAGTTCGGGAATCTGCGCCTGCAGGTCAGCATTGTCCGGATTGGCGGCGAGTTGCTTCTGGGCTTTTTTCAGCGCCATCTGCGCGGTGGCGGCGGCGATCTTCAGCTGTTTCTGTTCCGGCGTCAGGCCGCTGGGCTTTTTCGCCTCCATGCGCGCTACGTCTGGTTCGGCATTGCCTGTAGCCGGCGCATCTTCCGGCGCTTTGGCGGCTTCGGCTTCCTTGGCGGCTTTCAGGCGCGCGGCTTTTTCCGCGCGGGCCTGGCGGTCGGCTTCCTTCTGCTCGGCTTCGCGCTGCAGGCGCTCCAGACGCTGCTCGAAGCGTTGCTTGGAGTGGTCAGCCTTGTGCTGTTGCAGATCCTGCGCGCGGATATCCGCCTTGGCCGCGCGGTAATACTGCACCAGCGGAATGCTGCTGGGGCATACGTAGGAGCAGGCGCCGCATTCGATGCAGTCGAACAGATGCTGGCGCTTGAGCTGTTCATAGTCCTTGCCCAGAGCAAACCAGTGAAGCTGCTGCGGCAGCAGCTCGGCGGGGCAAGCTTCGGAGCACAGGCCGCAGCGAATGCAGGCTTGCGCAGGTGGTGGCGGTGGCAGCTCTTTCTGGGTGCCAGCGAGCAAACAGTTGCTGGTTTTGACGATGGGCGCGTCCAGGCTTTGCAGGGTAAAGCCCATCATCGGCCCGCCCATGACCAGGCGGTACAGCTGCTCAGGCTGTAAACCGGCGAAATTCAGCATGTCGCGAATCGGTGTACCGATCAGCGCTTCCACATTGGTCGGATGCTGCAGCGCAGCACCGGTCAAGGTGGTGATGCGTTTGATCAATGGCTGACCCAGCAGCACGGCGTCGTGAATGGCGATCAAGGTGCCGACGTTCTGGCAGACCATGCCGATATCCGCCGGCAGCCCGCCACTGGGGACTTCCATGCCGGTCAGGATCTGGATCAGCTGCTTTTCGCCGCCGGAAGGGTATTTGGTCGGGAACTCGATCACCTGCATCGGCTTGTCGCCGACCGCCTCGCGCATCGCCGCAATGGCTTCGGGTTTGTTGTCCTCGATGCCGATCAGCACCTGCTCTGGGTGCAGGATATGCATCAGGATTTCGATCCCGGCGACGATCTCGACTGCCTTGTAGCGCATCGCGGTATCGTCGGCGGTGATATAGGGCTCGCACTCGGTGCCGTTGATGATCAGCGTATGCAGCTTCTGCTCCGGCCGGGCCTTGAGCTTGGCTGCAGTTGGAAAGCCGGCACCGCCCAGTCCGCTCACGCCAGCATTGCGGATCATGTTCAGCAGGGTAGTGGCTTCCAGGGCTGAGTAATCGGTCGCTGGCTGCAGCTGGGTCCATTCATCCAGGCCGTCGGTATCCAGCGTGATCGCCCACTCTTCCAGACCGGACGCGTGCGGGTAGGGCGCAGGCCCAATCGCCGTTACGGTGCCGGACGTCGGCGCGTGCAGTGGGCAGCTGACCAGGCCACTGGCTTCGGCGAGCAACTGGCCCTTGAGTACGCGGTCGCCAATGTTCACCACCGGCTCTGCGCGGGCGCCTATATGCTGCAGCAGTGGAAGAATCAGCTGCTTCGGCAGGGGCATAGGCTCGAGCCCATGCTGGGTAGACTCATGCTTGTGTTCTTCGGGGTGGATACCGCCGGGAATGTCCCAGATTCTCACCTTGGCCAGCATCAGGCAGCTCCGTGTTGGGCGTCAGTGGCGATCAGCCGGGCGGGTGGCAACGGGAAATCCCACTTCCAGTTCTGCGCGGTGGTTGGCAGCGGCAACATATCAATGCAGTCGACCGGGCAGGGCTCAACGCACAGGTCGCAACCGGTACATTCATCGACGATCACCGTATGCATCTGTTTGGCCGCGCCGAGAATCGCATCCACCGGGCAGGCCTGAATGCACTTGGTACAGCCAATGCACTCGGCCTCGCGAATGTAGGCGACCATCTTCGGCTTTTCTTCACCGTGTTCGGCGTCCAGCGGCGGCGCTTCCACATCCAGCAGGTCGGCCAGCGCGTGAATCGTGGCCTCGCCGCCGGGCGGGCACTTGTTGATCGGTTCGCCATTGGCGATGCCTTCGGCGTAGGGCTTGCAACCAGGATGGCCGCACTGGCCACACTGGGTTTGCGGCAACAGGGCATTGATCTGGTCGACGATAGGATCGCCTTCGACCTTGAAGCGAATGGCGGCATAGCCGAGGATGGCGCCGAAGATCAGCGCCAGGCCCAGCAGGACGAGGATGGCAGTGAGGACGATGGACATGTTAAAGCCTGATCAACCCGGTAAAGCCCATAAATGCCAGGGACATCAGCCCGGCAGTGATCATGCCGATGGCGGCGCCCTGGAAGGGCTTGGGCACATCGGCAATGGCGATGCGCTCACGCAGACCGGCGAACAGAATCAGAATCAGCGAAAAACCCAGCGCCGCGCCAAGCCCGTACACGGCGGACTTCATAAAGGTCTGCTCGGCGCGGTTGGTGTTCAGCAGCGCCACACCCAGTACCGCGCAGTTGGTGGTAATGAGTGGCAGAAAGATGCCTAGTACGCGGTAAAGCAATGGGCTGGTCTTGTGCACGACCATCTCGGTGAACTGGACAACCACCGCAATCACCAGAATGAAGGAAATGGTGCGCAGAAATTCCAGATCGAAGGGCACCAGAATGTACTGGAAGGTCAGGTAGCTGAGGATCGACGCCAGCGTCAACACGAAGGTGGTGGCCGCCGACATGCCAATAGCGGTCTCCAGCTTGCCGGACACGCCCATAAAGGGACATAACCCGAGAAACTGCACCAGCACAAAATTGTTGACCAGTATGGTACTGACCAGGATCAGGGCAAATTCCGTCATCTTACCTAACCGTATTGAGATCGCTTGGCTTGTCAGTGCTCGGCTTGTTGTGTTTGCGTCGTTGCCGACCGCCTGTTCCGGACACGCTGTAAATACATCCCTGTAAGCTCGGCGATGCCCATCCGACCGCCATGGATGGCGGAAGTGTCGAAAATGCAGGAGCAATTTTCGACCAGGGCATCGACGGTCCGAAACAAGCGGTCGTCAACACCGCTTTGAATTCCGCGCAGTCTGCCGTTCTATTATTTAACCCGTTGCCCCGGCTTGGCACCGGCATCCGGGCTCAGCAGGTAAATCTCGTCGCCACCGGGGCCAGCGGCCAGCACCATACCTTCCGACAGCCCGAACTTCATCTTGCGCGCCGCGAGGTTGGCTACGTAGAGCGTCAGCTCGCCTTCCAGTTTACTCGGATCAGGATAAGCGCTCTTGATCCCGGAGAACACATTGCGCTTGGCATCGCCAATATCCAGTGTCAGACGCAGTAGCTTATCCGCACCTTCGACAAACTCGGCTTTCTCGATCAGAGCTATGCGAAGATCCACCGCAGCAAAGGTGTTGAAATCGATTTCCGGCGCTATCGGATCTTTAGCCAGTTCGCCGTTGCCATTAGTAGCGGCAGCGGGCGCAGTCTCTGTGGCAGCGGCTTCCAGATCTTCCTTGGATGCGTCGACCATAGCCTGGATCTTGGCGGGCTCGATACGCGTGAGCAGCGGGGTAAAGGCATTCAACTGATGATCAGCCAGCAACTTCGTGTGGCTATCCCAAGTCAATTCCGGCACGTTCAGAAAGGCTTCCGCATCGGCGGCCAGCTTCGGCAGTACCGGTTTGAGGAAGATCACCAGTTGTCGGAACAGGTTGATAGCCAGCGCGCAGATCTCCTGCACTTCGGCCTGCTTGCCTTCCACCTTGTTCAGCGCCCAGGGCGCCTTGTCGGCGATATAGGCATTGGCCTTATCCGCCAGGCCCATGATTTCACGCATGGCGCGGGAAAAGTCGCGCTTTTCATAAGCGTCGGCAATGCTTGGCGCGGCGGCGACAAACGCATCGGTCAGCTCGGGCGCGGGATTAGCTGCCACCATCACGCCGCCGTTACCCTTGTGAATAAAGCCCGCGCAACGGCTGGCGATATTCACCACCTTGCCAACCAGATCGGAATTCACCTTCTGCACAAAGTCGTCCAGGCTCAGGTCCAGATCCTCAACGCCACGGCTCAGCTTGGCCGCGTAGTAATAACGCAGGTATTCCGGCGACAGGTGATCCAAATAAGTACGCGCCTTGATAAAGGTGCCGCGCGACTTGGACATCTTCTGGCCATTGACCGTCAGGTAACCGTGCACATTGATGCCGGTCGGCTTGCGGAAGTTTGCGCCTTCAAGCATTGCCGGCCAGAACAGCGCATGGAAGTTGACGATGTCCTTGCCGATAAAGTGATACAGCTCGGCATCGGAATCGGTGCTCCAGAAAGCATCAAAACTCAGCTCTGGACGACGCTCGCAGAGGTTCTTGAAGCTGGCCATGTAGCCAACCGGCGCATCCAGCCACACATAGAAATATTTGCCCGGCTCGCCGGGAATTTCGAAGCCGAAGTAGGGCGCATCACGGCTGATGTCCCATTCCTGCAAACCGGAATCCAGCCACTCGGCTATCTTGTTTGCCACCGCATCCTGCAACGCACCGCTGCGGGTCCATTCCTTCAGCATGTCGCTGAAATCCTGCAGGCGGAAGAAGAAGTGTTTGGAATCCTTCAATATCGGTGTCGCACCGGAGATCGCCGAGCGTGGATCTTTCAGCTCGGTCGGCTCATAGGTCGCGCCGCATTTTTCGCAATTATCGCCATACTGGTCTTCCGAGGCACACTTCGGGCAGGTGCCTTTGATAAAGCGGTCAGCGAGGAACATTTCCTTTTCAGGATCGAAATACTGCGTCACCGACCGCGTGCTGATATGCCCGGCATCCTTCAAACGCTCATAGATCAGCGCCGACAGCTCACGGTTCTCTTCCGAATGGGTGGAGTGGTAGTTGTCGAAGTTGACCAGAAAATCGGCAAAATCTGCCGTGTGCTCGGCCTTGACGTTATCGATCAACTGCTCGGAGGTAATGCCTTCCTTCTCCGCGCGCAACATGATCGCCGAGCCGTGGGCATCGTCCGCACACACATAGATGCACTGATTGCCGCGCAGCTTCTGAAAGCGCACCCATATGTCGGTCTGAATGTACTCAAGCATATGCCCCAAATGGATGGATCCATTGGCATAGGGCAGGGCGCTGGTAACCAGAATTTGACGAGGTTTGCTGTGGCTGGACATGGACATTCGGCTTCTATTGGTGACGGGTGGAAAAGGGGGGAATGATACCTGTTTGGGGGGCGGGGGTCATTAGCCAGCGTGCTAGGTCACAGCAGGTCTTAACGCGCGGAAGAACCAAGTGCTGTTCCTTGGAGTCCTGTAAATAAACCCACAAACCATTCGAATACCGCGTATAACTGACTTGTATTGAATATTTTGCGCCAGACTCCCATCCCGACGCCATCTCATCATCCTGAACTCTACTAACAACCGATCAGGGGTTTTGAGCGTCCGTTTCAGATTTGAGTTTCCATTTTACCGAATGCGATCGCCTTCATCTTTTTACGCGGTCAGTGTTCGACCATAGGTAATTCCCATGAAAAAATCTCTTCCTATCGCCAGGTTGCTGGCGGTTAGCGCCATTATCGTGTCCGGCCTATCGCTGGCTGGTTGCTTCGGCGGCAGCGGCGGCAGTTCCGATAATGACAACACCGGCGGCGGAACCAATCCTCCGGTTGCCGCACCTCTGGTGCCGATCACCGAGTCTGACCTTGTTCAGGCCGTGCGCCCCATCAGCGAGAGCGCCACTGTTGATACCAATAAGAAACTGGCCGTAACCTTCAACCAGGACATGGATGCCGGCACCATCAATGGCACCAGCTTCCTGTTACAGGGCGATACCGGCCCGGCGATTGTGGGCGTAGTCACTTATGACGCAGACACCCGCACCGCGATTTTCACCCCCGACAGTGGCCTGACCGACGAGACGCTCTATACCGCAACCCTGACCACTGATGTGGAAGATGCACTGGGTGTTGCCCTGGAAGACGATTTGAGCTGGCAGTTCACCACCGGTAGCACGACAGATAACGTTGCGCCTAGCGCAGCGTTCAGTCTGCTGGACGGCGCTGTTGATGTGGCGACCAGCCGTACCGTCACCGCGACTTTCTCCGAAAGTATTGATCCGACCACAGTGACTGCAGACAGCTTTACGCTGGAAACTGCCGGTACGGCTGTACTGGGCACAGTGACTTATATCGGCACTACGGCGGTATTCAATCCTGCGGTAGATTTGCTGCCAGATACGGACTACATCGCTACCCTGACTACGTCGATTACTGACTTGGCCAGCCCGGCCAATGCACTACCAGCGGATCAGATTGTGTCTTTCACAACGGCAAACACGGTACTGCCCGCTGCTGGCCCGGATCCGGTTCTGTTGGGGACCGCGGGTAATTTCGTAATCCTCTCGAAGACCGGCATCACCACCACGGGTGTTACTGCGATTACCGGTGATATGGGGGTTAGCCCGATCAATGAGGCAGCCATTACCGGTTTTGGTCAGGTACGGGATTCGACCGATACCTTTTCCACTTCCGATCTGGTTACCGGCAAGATCTACGCGGCCAATATGGCCACGCCAACGCCGACTTACCTGACTACCGCGATAAGCGACATGGAGCTGGCATTCAATGATGCCGCCGGTCGCAGCAACCCTTCGGAAACTGAGCTGGGCGCTGGTGATATCAGTGGTTTGACCTTGTCTCCTGGCTTGTACAAATGGGGCACGGGTGTCAGTGCGTCATCAGATTTCACTTTTGATGGTGGTCCGAACGATGTCTGGATTCTGCAGATTGCGCAGGATCTTCTGCTGGAAACTGGGGTGGCCGTGCAGTTGGCTGGCGGTGCCAAAGCTGAGAACATCTTCTGGCAGGTAACGGGTAATGTTACGCTGCGTACAGACGCTACATTGAACGGTATTCTGCTGAGCGAGAAGGAAATCGTAATGCAGACAGGTGCTACCTTTAATGGCCGGGCGCTCGGCCAGACTGCGGTGACGCTGGATGCTGTGATTGGCACTCAACCCTGAGATTGGCGGCACTACTGAAAAAGGACCCCTCGGGGTCCTTTTTTATTGCCTGTTGATCAGGCATCAGCCCATGCGATGCAGCGCACAGATCTTGTTGCCGGACGGGTCGCGCAGGTAGGCCAGGTAGAGTTTCATGCCGCCGCCTTCGCGCACGCCCGGCGGATCTTCACAGGTAGTGCCGCCATTGGCGACGCCGGCAGCGTGCCAGGCGTCGGCTTGCTCGGATGTTTCCATGGCGAAGCCGATGGTGCTGCCGTTGCCGTGGGAAGCGGGCTCACCGTCAATCGGTTTGCTGAGCGCGAATGTGCCGGTCTTGGTGAAATAGAAGCAGCGACCCTTCTCGTCGATAACGCCGGGTTTGCAGCCTACGACGCCGAGGATGGCGTCGTAGAACGCCTTGGAGGCCTGGATATCATTGGTGCCGAGCATGACGTGACTGAACATGGTGTTTCCTTTGATTGTTAGGTTTATTGTGCGGTTTAACCCCGCTAGACTTCAGTGAAACGCCTGGCCCGTCAACAGGCTTATCGTAACAAGCCAGTTCCAGTTTATTTTTCAGGAGGTTGGCTGCATTGTGGGATGAGAATGCCAATGGTTGCTCTTCCGGCTACGATAAAATTCCACATAAACCTTTGTTCGTATTGGTTTTTTGTTCAAAGGAAAGGGTGGTAATTGATGCCACTGTTCGGCACAATTCACGGATTACAGCCGTAGCAGGGGAGCAGTACCATGAAGGGCCAACAGGACGTCATCAACTGTCTCATCGCATTGCTGCGCGGCGAGCTCGGTGCTCGCGATCAGTATTTTTTGCACTCCCGGTTGTACGAAGATATGGGTTACGCCAAGTTGTACGAGCGCATAAACCATGAGATGGAAGAGGAAACCCAGCACGCCGATGCGATCCTCAAGCGCATCCTGTTTCTGGAAGGCATGCCGGACATGCGTCCCTCCGAGATCGACCCCGGCTATACCGTGCCTGACATGCTTGCTGCTGATCTGAAGCTGGAATACGAGGTGCGCGAGAACCTGGCCAACGCCATTGCCCTGTGCGAAAAACACCGCGACTACCAGACCCGCGAGATGCTTGAGATTCAACTCAAGGATACTGAGGAAGATCATGCTTATTGGCTGGAACAGCAACTGCGCCTGATCAAGCTGCTGGGTATGGAGAACTATCTGCAATCGCAGATCTGAGAGTGGGGCTGAGCGATACCGCTCTCTGAACTTGCTGGTGGCCGCCTGGCCAAACCATATTCTTTTACGATCACTAACTTATTCGCGAAGACGAACTGCTAAAGGTAGTTTGTTTGCGCGTGTCCGATTCACACACAAACGGCCATAGGCGAGGCGAAATAATTCTGTCACTTAGGGTGGGTAGCATGATTGATTCAAAAATCCCTCAATCGAGACGCCCATGAACCTTAACCACCTTGACATCATGCAGCGGATCAACGATGACCTGCTCGATAGCCATGACGAAGAGTTCGAGCTGGAGCTTGAGGATCAGTTTTACGACCTGGTACCGGGTATGGCCAGAGCGCCGGAGTCGCCGCAGGAAACGCTCATACGTAAAGAGGGTCGGCGGCAATACTTCAGAGAGTTGTTTCGCCTGCAGATTGAACTGGTGAAACTGCAGGATTGGGTTGCCCACACGGGGCACAAAGTGGTGATTCTGTTTGAGGGTCGCGATGCCGCTGGCAAGGGTGGGGTAATCAAACGCATCACCCAGCGCCTCAATCCGCGTATCTGCCGCGTTGCGGCGCTGCCCGCGCCCAATGAGCGGGAACGTACCCAGTGGTACTTCCAGCGTTATGTATCGCATCTGCCGGCGGCCGGTGAAATGGTGCTATTTGACCGCAGCTGGTACAACCGCGCGGGCGTTGAGCGAGTAATGGGGTTTTGCGATGAGCATGAATACGAGGAGTTTTTTCGCACAGTGCCGGATTTTGAGCGCATGCTCGTGCGTTCGGGTATTCAGGTCATCAAATACTGGTTCTCGATTTCCGATGACGAGCAGTATCTGCGCTTTATGGGGCGTATTCACGATCCGCTGAAGCAGTGGAAATTGAGCCCCATGGATCTTGAGTCACGCCGGCGCTGGGAGCAGTACACCAAAGCCAAGGAAGTGATGCTGGAGCGCACGCATATCAGTGAGGCGCCCTGGTGGGTTGTGGAAGCGGTCGACAAGAAAAAGGCGCGACTGAACTGCATTCATCATCTGCTCACGCAAATCCCCTATACCGAAGTAAAGCGTCCGTCTATCCAATTACCCCCGCGTGAACATCATGAGGACTATGTTCGCCGACCTGTGTCCAAAGAGATGTTTGTGCCTGAGATTTATTAGTCTGTTCCGCGGGTGCAGCTTTGGTGCCCTCAGCTATAGCGCCGGAGTCGCTACCGGTGCTGACAGTGTAAGAACCTCCTGGAAATAACGCGCCTCCTCCAACGGGCTGCGACCAAACAGCCGCTTGAACTCGCGGCTGAACTGCGATGGACTCTCATAACCCACTCGTTGTGACGCACTGGACGCGCTGATGCCGTTGCGGATCATCATCAGCCGTGCCTGGTGCAAGCGTATGGCCTTGATGTACTGAATGGGTGAGGTCTGGGTTACGGCTTTGAAATGGTTGTGGAAAGAAGGGACGCTCATATAAGCCTCCTTCGCTAACGTGCTTACATCCAGGTTGCTGTCAAACTTGCCGTGAATATGTCTGAGCACCTTGGCGATGCGGCCGAAATGGCCGTCTTGTAGTAATGCAGCGCGCAGCCCGCCACCCTGTTCGCTGGTGAGTACCCGAAAAGTGATTTCGCGAAAGATTGAGGGGGCGAGCAGCTTGCTTTCCACCGGCGAGCTCAGCGCCTCCAATAACCTGAAGATCGCATCTTCCAGCTTGGTGTCGATGGGTGTGGCGTAGAGGGTCGCCGGTTTTTTTGCATCCGCTGGCGCCGTCTCATCCACGCCCATCGCCAACTCTGCAGTTACTGCCGCATCCATGCGCAGTGCCAGCCCGAGCATGGGTTCGGCTTCGCTGGCTTCAGTTTGCGTGCTGAATGGTAGCGGCACCGAGAGGGCCAGGTAATGCCCTGCGTCATAGACAATCATCTCTCCGCCGTAATACCCGCGTTTTTTGCCCTGCAGCACGATAACGATGCTGGGTTCATAGAGTGCCTGCGTACGCGGGATAGAACGATTCGAGCGCATGAAGGTGACGCTATCCAGCGCTGACTGGGTGTAACCCTCGGTTGGCGCCAAGCGCTTTATCAGCTCGATCATGCGTGCCTGCTGATCTGATGTGCTGGCCATTTTGCTGAGTCCCGACTGGAGAGCCAGCGACTATATCAGCATATTTTCCGCTGCTTGACAGGCCCCTGATACAAATAGGCAAGGTTCCGAGATGAACGGGCCTTAGCGTTCGTGTCGTGGCTACCTAGGATGAAGCGGTAATCATTTTTCATTCAGGTATCAGCAGGAGTCATGACAATGAACAGCAATATTCAAGGCAAGGTCATCCTCATTACCGGTGCCAGCAGCGGTATCGGCGAAGCCACGGCGCGCCAGCTTGCACAGCAGGGCGCCAAGGTTGTGCTGGGGGCCCGCCGCACAGATCGGCTGGAACACCTGGTAGCCGAGATCCGTGACGCCGGTGAGATCGCCATGGCCCGCCAGTTAGACGTGACGCAGCGCGAAGAAGTGCAGGCGTTCGTCGACGCGGCGCTCAACGATTTCGGCCGGATTGACGTGATCATCAATAACGCTGGCGTCATGCCGCTGTCGCCCCTGGCTGCACTCAAGGTGGACGAGTGGGATCGCATGATCGATGTAAACATTCGTGGCGTGCTGCACGGAATCGCGGCGGTGTTGCCCGTAATGCAGAAGCAGGGTTGGGGACAGGTGATCAACGTGGCATCCATCGGCGCGCATGCGGTATCACCGACAGCGGCGGTTTACTGCGCGACCAAGTATGCGGTGTGGGCGATTTCCGATGGGCTGCGCCAGGAAAGCCCCGAGATTCGCGTTACTACCATCAGCCCCGGCGTTACAGAGTCGGAGCTGGCCGAGAGTATCTCGGACGAGCAGGGCCGTGAAGAAATGAAGGAGTTTCGCAAGGTGGCTATCAGCGCCTCCGCCATCGCCCGGGCGATCTGTTTCGCGGTTGAGCAGCCTGATGATGTGGACACCAGCGAAATTATCGTTCGGCCCACGGCCAGCCCATTTTAAGTCGATTATCGATCAAGCTCCAGGAGGATCGTCCCATGCTTATCAAAAATCGCAGTAGCAAAACTCGTGTCGTGCTGGCTCTGCTGTTTCTTATGGCCATCAGCAGCCAAGCCAATGCCCAATCTGTAGAAGAGACCAATAGCGCACTGATTCGTCAGGCGTTCGACGATTGGGAGAATGGTCGAGGCAGCGTATTTAACCTACTGTCTGAGGATGCCGAGTGGACGGTGGCGGGCGTCAGTCCGGTGTCGGCCGTCTACCCGACCAGGCAAGCATTGGTGCAGGAGGCTGTTGAGCCGATTCACGCGCAGCTGTCGACGGCGATTACGCCAGAGGTCAAGCACATCATTGCCCAGGGCAACAACGTAGTCGTGCTCTGGGATGGTACTGCCACTGCGCGGAACGGAGCGCCTTATAACAACAGCTACGCCTGGCACCTGGAGATGGAAGATGGTGCTATTACGCGGGTGATGGCGTTCCTTGATACCTGGGCACTGGTTGAGTTGATGGAGTAATCAGCGCTGAAAATGGATCCCCGCGTTCGCGAGGATGACGACTTGGTGACGGCGAGACATTGCATTTGTCTCCAAGCCGCAGGAGCACAACCTGAGGCCCCGGCATCCCCGCGAAAGCGGGGATCCATTCCGGTTTATTGGGTTGTCAGCTTTGGCATAAAACGGTTGGAAATGGCTATGCGGTTCCAGCTGTTGATGATCAGCACTTCAGCGGTCAGGTCGATCATGCCTTTGTCGCCAAACTCCGCCTTCACCGAGCCGTAGAGGTCGTCGTCCACCGGGGCATCAGCAATACGTGTCAAGGCTTCAGCCCAGGCCAATGCCAGGCGTTCGCGAGTGCTGAAGCCGGGCGCGTCATGCCAGCCCGCTAGCATGTCCAGGCGCTCCTGCTGTTCGCCATCCTGCCGCGCCTCTGCGGCGTGCATATGTTGGCAGAAAGCGCAGCCGTTGATCTGCGACACCCGATAGTGAATCAGGTGGGCCAATTGCGGATCCAGTGAAGCCGCCACAGCTTCGTGGATGAGGCCCAGGCCTTCGGCAATCGCAGGTTGCAAACGGTGAAATTTAGGGTAGCTCAGACGTTCTTGCATGGTGTTGCTCCTCTTGAGTGGTTGAGGAGAGCATGCGTTATGAGCCTGGTGGGCGATTGTATATTTGCGTCAATTTGCGTTTCCGGTAGGCGCCTGGCGTTTCATCGGTATGCCGGCGAAAGTGATGGGTGAAATGCGCCTGGTCATGAAAGCCGCAGTCCAGAGCGATACTTGACACTGGCTGGGCGCCGCCAATGAGTAGATTACGAGCCCGTTTTATTTGGCCAAGGCGATTCAACTGCGCCGGGGCGAGCCCGACCTGATCGCGCAGCAGACGTTCAAGGGTTCTGCGGCTCAAGCCCTGGGTGCTGATTAGGGTATTGATATCCAACCGGCCGGTCAGTAGCCAGGGCAGCAAGCGTTGCAAGGTGCCGGGAGCCGCTTGTTGGGCTCTGGCCTGGAGCAGCAGCCAATTATCCAGTAGCGGTAGATGTCGGACCAAGGGCCAGGGGGCGCCAGTTATGCCGGCGAACAATCTGTCCCAACCCGGTAGCGAGAGGTCCGCGACCGGAATTGGCGTATCCATGAGCTCTTGTATATCCAGACCGAATAGCGCGACCAGCCCGCCAGGCTGGAACCGAATGCCCAGGCGGCTGACAGGCCCACTGAATGATTGGTAAACCAGCCTGGAGGACGCCATAAGAGTGGCCTGCGGCGCGGCGCTGGCAAGATCAAGTATCAGACTGACCCCACCGTCAGGGTGCAACTTTTGCGGGGTGGGTAGTGCAGAAAATGTCTGCTCAAGCACCCAGTAACTTTGAATCCACGGCAGCAGCGCCATGGCTGGCGCATAGTGCACCAGCGCAACCGCTGGGCGGGGTGAGTCGGGCGTCAAAGGGCGTGGATACATGAGCGAATACCAGGCTGCTTCCGGGGCGCTAGGCGCATTGCCCGTGCGAGGCTGAGGCAGTACGAGTTTGATGATAGTTCTGGATCAAGCCTCAGGATAGCTTATGGTTGCAGGTCTAACGCGGCACATTAACTGCCGTTCCTGTAGAAGGGCGCCGAGGAGTACAGATAATCGACGCTTAAGCGTTAGAGCAGTGCTAGTGCGAGGCCTGGATCAATCCCCCCGGCGGATCTACCTGCACAGTGACATGCTCGATGGCGTACTGGTCCTTCAGCCATTGGGCGACCAGCGGCGGCAGTGCCAAGGCATCGGTGCCAGGCTGAGGGGTGACATGCACGGTGGCGACACAGGTTTGATCCATCAACGTCCAGGCGTGGAAATGGCCGGCCTCCAGTACGCCAGGCAATTGCGCCAGCTCGCGCTCTGCCGCTGCAGCGTCCAGCCCACGGGGTGCGGCCTGAAGCAGCACGCGGATGGAATCCGCAACCAACCCCCAGGCAGATTTGACCACCAGCAGCGCGACCAGTATCGACAGCAACGGGTCGAGAATCGTCCAGCCCGTGAGCATGATGCCGATGGCCGCGGCGATGGCAGCCACCGAGCCGAGTAGATCGCCGATCACGTGCAGTAGAGCGCCGCGCAGGTTGCCATCATCCCGATTGCCCGACCAGAGCGTCCAGGCGCCAATAATATTCACCAGCAGGCCGATCACCGCGACCACCAACATGGGTCCGGCCAGTACTTCGACCGGCGAGTTGATTCGGCTTATGGCTTCCCAAGCAATCCAGGCAACCAGAATCAGCAGGCTGGCGCCGTTGGCCAGCGCGGCGAGCACGCGTATGCGATGAAAGCCGTAAGTGCGCGTGGCATCAGCGGGCTTGCGGGCAATCCGGTAGGCGATCAGAGCCAGCAGCAGGGCGGCGGCATCGGAAATCATGTGGCCGGAGTCGGCAATCAACGCCAGTGACCCGGACAACCAGCCACCCACGGCCTGGATCAAGGCGTAACCGAACGTCAGGGCAAATACCATCAGCAGCCTACGTTCATTGGAGGTGTTCACCTCCGGTGCGTGGGAGTGGCCATGATGGTGCTCATGCCCATGGTGGTGATCATGGGCTCCGTGCGCTGCTTCCGTGTTATGGCTACTCACCTGTTGCTCCCTGGGTAAACGTGCTTAGCAAGTGAAGAGTTTTTCGCTGAAATCATCTTCGTCTCGATAGGTGATACGGGCGGTCTTGAAGTTGAGATCGACCAACAGGTGGCAATAGTACTCGCCGTGACGCCAGGCCATGGCCACGCTGGAATCGTTTGAATAGTTGAGCTCGAAGCGGCCATCAAAGGCCGGGTAGTTGGAGCGAAAGCGCATCAGCTTCAGCAGGCGCTGCACTACAGGCTGCTCGATGGCTTCGTCCATTTCCTCCAGGCTGTAGAAGTGCCGATTGATATCCCGCAGCTCGCCTGTGGCGTTCATCAGTTCCTCGTCGTTGCAGCCAGCCAGCAACCCGACGTAATACACTTGGGGTATGCCGGGTGTAAAGAACTGAATGGCGCGGGCGGCGATGTAGCTGTCGTCGTTGTTCATCAGGGCATCGTAGAAGGTGCAGGTGAGTTGGTAGATAGCGCCCACGCTGTTCACCCGGGCGGCGGAGCGGCGCAGAATCGGGTCGGCACTGCGGGCGCTGATGTTGTCGATCAGTTCGCGAATCTTGTTCTCGGGCAGTACACCTTCGACATCGGGGATGCAGATGCCGTCGTGGGTATCCAGCACCGTGATGCTGTTGCGCGGGCACATGCGCAGCCAGTTCTTCAGGTACACGCTGTTATTGTCGAGGAGCGTGTACAGTAGCAATGGTGGTAGGGCGAACGCATAAGGATGCATATTGCGCCGGCTGATCGCGTACTGGAAGCTGGTATGGTCGTGCACCTCTGGCAGGCACTCGGCGCCATGCCGGGCGGCCGTTTCATTGACCCATTCGAGAATGCGATACACATCCGGCTCGACCAGGAAACAGCTGGTGCCGATCCGTTTGGTGGTATAGCCGAAGGCATCCAGACGTAGCAGCTTGATGCCTTTGCTGGTAAGAAACTGGATGTATTCCTCCATCAGCCGGTAGGTGATGTCTGCCTCGTAGTTCAGGTCGATTTGCCGCTCGGTAAAGGTGCACCAGACGCGGTCAATGCTGCCATCGGCAAAGGTTATCTCGCGGAATGGCTCTTTCTCCTTGCGGATATGAATCTTGGCCAGGTCGTCGGGGGTGATCTCGCCAAACCGGTTGACGTGTACGAAGAGCTCGGCATAGGGCGAGTCAAAGCCATTCTGCACAAAATCCTTAAACTGCTCCGACTCATCGGAAATGTGGTTGACCGTCAGGTCTGAACAGATGTCGTATTCGGCTGCCAGCCGCTCGATGTCCTCCCAAGTGCCAAAAGCGGGATCGACTTCCTTGTGCGTCAGCGGTGAAAAACCGCCGTCAGCGTTGGAGGGGAAGAACGGCAGTATGTGTATGCCGCCGATGGCATCGGACAGGTGACGATTAATCGCCGTGTGCAGGTCGGTGAGGTTATTGCCGATGCGGTTGGGATAACAGATGAGCTGGACTGCGTTGCGTAGGATCAATGTGGCCTCCAGGTGCTCGCGTTAATCGGTTCGAGATTTATGCTGTGCAATAGGTTTTTCGACAATTATCACATTACAGATTCCTATGCACTTTTCGTGCTGATCCCGGCACAAAGAATCTGCTATGGCATTGCAAGCCATGATCCCAGGCACATGAACGCGCTCTGTAGCGCGCTCCTGGTCGGACGGTATGAACTTATCCAGCCGCTGCCAATCCATCGTACACAACTTTTCTGGCACTGAGTGCCCATCAAGCAGGAGTCCTGGCATGACTATTTGTTCGCGACATCTATTTTCACGGCGTCTGCTGGCGGCCACGCTCCTGGGGCTCTGTACGGCTGCTCCTCTGGCCCTCGCTGAGTCAGATTCGCTGGGCTGGATAGAAAAAGGGCTGGTATTACCCGAACGAGTCGCAGTGAAATTCAAGTTGGATACGGGGGCATTGACCTCTTCCATGCACGCTGAAGACATTGATGAATTTGAAAAGGATGGGGATGACTGGGTTCGTTTTAGCGTAGAGCTGGAAGACGTCGACCGTGACGAGAAGATCGAGTCGACCTTTGAACGCGAAGTACGGCGCTACATCAAGGTGCGTGGTGCTGGCGGGGCCGAGAGACGGCCGGTAGTGATGATGAAAATTTGTATTGGTGACAAGGTCTATGACGAGCAGTTCTCATTGAATGACCGTGACCGGATGAACTATCCCGTCCTTATCGGCCGCCGAACGTTGGAAAACATCGGTGCGGTAGTAGATTCCAGCAAGACTTTTACCACCGAGCCAGATTGCAGCAACACCTGATCTGAAGGTGTCCAGAGCGCCTTGCTCTCAAATCCCCCCCCTTACCAATTGGCAGCAATGCGAACGCCGCAAGCCCTCACTTGCGGCGCCAGGAACAAAATTAGCTCATTCTTTTGTTCTATTGTTATAACATAACGTTTATATTCTCCCCCGGTTCGCTACTGGCGACACATTGCGCACAAACAATATGCACAAGGGAGATTTATGAGACTGCTACACCATCCATTAGCCTGGTCGGTGGCCATGGCCACACTGGCTTGCAGCGCATCGGCGTTTGCTCAAACGAATAAACCGATCGTGCTGGACGAGGTAACTGTTACCGCTTCGGCCCTGAATACCCGCACGACCGAAATGACCACCCCGGTGGAAGTGCTGCGTGGCGATGAATTGACCCAGCGCACTGAGGCGACATTGGGCGATACGCTTAACGGCTTTCCCGGTGTACATGCCTCGGGATTTGGCCCCGGTGTGGGCCGGCCGGTGATACGCGGCCTTGAAGGTGCGCGGGTCAGAGTGCTGAGCGATGGCGTTGACGTGATGGATGCCTCGACCATCAGCCCGGACCACGCCATCACCACCGATACGCTGCTGGTTGAGCAGGTAGAGGTATTGAAGGGACCGGCAACCCTGCTCTACGGCGGTGGTGCCATAGGCGGCGTGGTCAATCTGATCGACCGCAAGGTCCCTACCTACGTCCCGGAGAAAGGCATTGAAGGAAATGTACATCTGCGCGGCAACACAGTCGCCGACGAGAGAGCCGGAGCTGTGGGCGTGACCCTGGGCGCGGGCCAGGTGGCCGGGCATATCGAAGCGAGTAAATCCCAAGCGGATCCTTATCGCATACCCGGCAACCCGTCACGGCAGGAAGGTGCGTTCAATGATTCGGAGTCCTATTCACTGGGCTTGAGCTGGATTGGAGAGCGCGGCTATCTGGGCGCTGCATTCAGTCGCCAGCAGAAGGAGTATGGTCTGCTCGCGCATGAGCATATCGACTGCCACACCCACCATCAGACCGAGTGGCACTGCGGTGGCCACGGCGATCACGACGACCACGATCATGATCACGAGCACGGAGATGATCACGGCGCCTACATCAGCATGGTTCAGCGCCGCTGGGATGTGCGCGGCGAATACGCCGATCCCTTTGCCGGTTTTGAGCTGGCCAAGCTGCGTGTGTCACATACCGATTACGAGCACGACGAAATCGAGGAGGGCCTGGTGGGTACCCGGTTTGAGAACCAGGGCACTGAGGCGCGTCTGGAGCTGACTCATCAACCCTTCCACGGATGGCGTGGCGTGGTCGGTGGGCAGACCTCCCGACGGGATTTCTCCGCCGAAGGCGAAGAGGATTACCTGATACCCACGCTTACCCGTAGCCATGCGGTCTTCCTGCTGGAAGAGCTCAAGGTCGGCGACTGGCGCTACGAACTGGGTCTGCGGCATGACTGGCAGGATATTGATGCAGACGGTATCCGCGCCGGTGTGGCGGCACCAGACCGTTCGCACAGTGGTACCTCGGCCTCGGCTGGCGCTACATGGCGCTTTGCACCGGAATACGCACTGCGTGGCAGCCTTTCACGCTCGCAGCGCTTGCCCAGTGCGGAGGAGTTGTATGCCTTCGGACCGCACGCGGCGACCGGCGTTATCGAAGTCGGCGATCCCGACCTGAAGAAGGAAACTGGCTACAACATCGAGTTCGGGCTGAGCAAGCTGGCCGGGGTGGTGACTTATGACCTGAGTTTGTATCGCAATCAGATTTCCGACTTTATCTACATGGCCGATGCCGGCACCGATCCCGGCGACGGAGTACGCGAGTTCGAGTATCGCCAGCGCGATGCCGTGCTGCACGGGGTGGAAGGCGTTATCGGACTGCAGGCCACTGATGGTCTCAAAGTCAGCCTGTTTGGCGATCTGGTACGGGGCAAGCTGAAGGGCGACGGCAATCTACCCCGCATTCCCGCGAGCCGGCTGGGTGTACGTTTCGATCAACGCATCACTGCAGGCCTTGCCGGGCAGGTGGAAGCTTACCGTGTGAAGGGGCAGAGCCGGGTGGCTGATAATGAAACCTCAACCTCGGGCTACACCATGTTGGGCGCCGGTTTGAGTTATCGCGGGCAGGCAAATGAGGATCTGGGTTACCTGCTGTATGCACGGGCCAATAACCTGCTCGATGAAAAAGCCCGCCAGCATTCGTCGTTTATCAAGGATGAAGTGTTGCTGCCGGGCCGGAATTTGACCGTGGGGGTCAAGTTCGACTTCTAATCAGTAACGCGTAACGCCACACAAAGCCCCGGCCGTTTTCAGCCGGGGCTTCGTCATTCCTGTCATTTATTATGCTCGCGCGCTAATTGGTCGAAGCGCCAAGGTGATATAGGCTCATGCCTCGCAGTGCGAAACTTGTCCTGGATCGCGCATGCGTTTTACCCAAAGAGAATAATAAAAATGCAGAAACTGCTATCGAAGGTGTCGCGCGCACCGATAGTTGTAATAGGGATTGGCTTCGCTGGCTTGCTGATCAGCGATGTGTCAAATGCCCAGGTCAGTATGGAGTACGGCGCAGATCTGCGTTATCGCTACGAATGGTTTGATATCGACGAGACGTCCAAGGCTTCGACCGTTCGTCTGGGGCTCAAGGCCAAAGCCAATGTTGGCGATTACTTCAGTGGCTTTGCCGAATTCGAAGCGGTAGAGCAGTTCAACGACGGCTACAACGTGCCGACGGTTCCAGACCAGAACAAGCCGGGCTACCCGGTGATTGCTGACCCCAGTGGCTCCGAGATGAACCAGGCCTATGTGCAATATGCAGACCCGGGCGGGCTGTTGCAGATGCGTGCGGGACGCCAGGAAATCATGCTTAACAATGGCCGCTTTATCAGCACCTCGGGGTTGCGCCAGAACCATCAATCCTTCAACGGCTTTACTCTTACCACTGTGCCCGTGGCAGGTTTGAAGCTGGAATATGGCTACCTCAATCGCGCCCTGCGAGTGCTTGGCGAACGGGCGAGCAACGGCCGTGCCGATATGGATTCACATTTCTACAATCTGGGCTATCAGATCGATAACCTCGGCACGTTGAAAACCTATGGCGTGCTGCTGGACTATGACAGTGAGCCGACCAATTCCGTCGATACTTACGGCGTGCGTTTTGAAGGCAGTTCGCCTATGGCCGGCTGGCAGCTCTTGTCCACACTGGAATACGCTATTCAGCGCGATGCCGGGCACAACCCGAATCATGTCGATGCGGAGTATCAATTACTGGAGTTGGGCTTTCAGGTATCCGATATCGCCTATCGTGCGGGCTACAATTTGCTCAGTGGCGAGTCGCTCACCAACAAGTTCATCACACCTTTGTCGCATACCTTCAACAGTCTGACCGAGCTGTTTCTGGTCAACCCCAGCGTCGGGGACAATCACGGGCTTGAGGTGTTTTCCGTCAATGCCGCGGGCAAGGTGCCTGGCGTCGATGCCCTGACATTCCTCACCGTGCTCTACGACTATAACGCCGACACCGGTGACGCCCATTATGGCAACGGTCTGGACCTGATGCTCGAATACAAGGGGTTGAGCAAGACCACCATCAGCTGGCGCCTTGGACGCTACTGGGCGGATGAGCTCAATGATGATGCGACGCGAACGTCTCTCTACCTGGCCTACAGTTTCTAGCGTCAGAGCAGGGGTGGCGGAGCAACACCTTAATATGCAACACAGTGTTCATGCCCCTGTCGCGCCTGCAGGGGGTATCATGGCGACCTATTGAGATGCCTGATGTTGGCATCGCCCAAGAGGAGGCCCCCGTTTGATACCGCAGAAATACGCCGCTTACGTTTTTTCCTTTCTGATGGCCTTGATCATGTCTGGCATCATGTCGATGGTGATCTCGCTGTTCAATATCGGCTGGGTAGACAATATTCTGGCGATCTGGCTAAAGGCGTGGATGCTGGCGTTCGTGGTAGCGTTCCCGACCATTACCGTAGTGGTGCCGGTGGTGCGTTATCTGGTGTCATTTATCGTGGCGTCAGACAAGAACATCTGAGCCCATTATAAGCGCCCCAGACGGAGCGCTTATTAGCGCAGTGGCAGACCTCAGTCCAGCAGTCGCACATCATCAGCGGTCACTACCGCCTGGTGAGAATAATCTGCCCGCAACGGGCGAGACACATTATTCTGAGCGATCAGGTAATCGACAAGGCTTTGGGTGTACAGCAGGTAAGTATTTACCGACCGCCCATCCTCGGTCACCGTACCCAGTGTGGTGTAACCGTCACGACCTTCAGCGATAAAGTCATTGGTCACCAACACGTAAGTACGATTCAGCGCTATCGGCGCCCATTGTCCGTTCACATCCCGCACTTCGACGTTACTGAAGCGTGAGCCTGGTATTTCGGATAGATCAACATCCCAGCGCAAGCCCGCTGCATAAGGCTGGGAGCCGTCGGACCCTGAAGCGTCAAGATGGTTGGCTACTGCATCCTCCAGGGTTGAGATCACCTCGGCACCGGTGATGTCCAGCTCTACCAGCACGTTGGTGAAGGGCAGCATGGTCGATGCGGTGTTATAGGTAATGTTGCCTGCGGGTAAGGGGATACGCACACCGCCTGCGTTCTGTAATGCAAAGTCAGCACGCTGGCTGGCATTGAGAAAGGCCTCGGCTACCAGTTGTGCAGCATCGCTGCCCTGAGCCAGTGTGTTGGCTGTGTCACAACCGGGCGTGCCGCTGCTGCGATTAGTGGTTTCGCCAGGAACACGTACCAGGCAGAATGACTCGTTGGCCAGGCCAATGATCTCTTGTTTGCGCTCGTCTATCTGCTCCTTGTAGTTCGCTAGAATAGCATCTGCAGCGGCGTCCGGCGTGGTGACACGCAGCTCGTCGATGCCTTCAACCAGCGCCAGCAGTTCCTGGCGGCGAGTTTCGTCTACGTCCGCAAAGCTACCCTCTACTGCTGGTTGGAAGCTGTCGCCCACCAGCAACGATGCCTGACCCTCGCAACTGGCCACTTTACCTTCGCTGTCGAACTCGATACTCATCAGCCCCAGCGCTTTGCTGTACTCCCACGCCTGGCCGATGCAGACCAGGTCGCCATCGGCGTTGGTGGTGCGGGTCGGGTAGTCTCCGGAGGAGGCCAGGCCCAGGGCGCTGAAATCACCAAGCAGCGAGTGTGAGTCGCCACCGATAATGACGTCTACACCGCTCAGGCTCGCGGCCATGGTCTGGTCGTTCTCATAGCCTTGATGGGTGAGCAGAACGATATGTTCGACCCCCTGGCTCTGTAGATCGTCTATCGTATCTTGGGCTGTCTGAACTTCATCGAGAAACTCAGTGGTGTCCAGGGGACGAGAGGAGTTGGTGGTCTTGCCGCTGATGTCGATACCGATAACGCCGACTTGCACGCCGTCGACTTCGCGGATCATGTAAGGCTTGATGTAATCATCAACCGCCGATGGAGCCAGTGGTGTGCCGACCTGCGGTTTGACGTTGGCGGCCAGCACCGGGGTATCACAGTCACCATCAGCCAGGTAATCCAGAAAGGTTTTCAAGCCTGCGTCGCTGTCATCAAACTCATGGTTGCCGAGAGCAAAAGCATCGAAGCAGACAGTATTCATCATGTCCGCGTCCGCTTCACCTTGATAAAAGGTGTAGTAAAGAGTGCCGGTGATAGCGTCACCGGCGTGTAACTTCAGCAGATTGGGAACATTTTGTTCTATCTCGGCAAAGGCCGCGGTAACACGTGAAAAGCCACCGAGCTCAACGCGGGTAGGTTCACCGTCCAGTTGGATTTCAAAATTGCCGGTGGCGTCGAGCTGCGAGTGATGATCGTTTATGTGCGCTATGTTGAGCGTCAGTGGGCCCGCCTGAGCCGGATCATCGTTGGAATCATCCGACGAGTCGCTATTACAGGCTGTCAGAGAAGTGCAGATGACCAGACAAGCCAGTCCCTTGAATTGATTGTTCAACATTGACGCATCCTTGGTTGTGTATGACGAAGTACTTCAAACCTAGGATGCGGGTATTACCGATGGATGACCGTCATGCAAGATTCATCAACACAGGTGCTGAACTCTGGCAGCGCTAGAGAGGCTGGATGAAGCGCCGCTACCTTCAGTAACGGCGCGGCCCATCAAGCCGAAGCTTCAGCCTCGTAGTTGGCGTAAGAGTGCTTTAGCGTAGCGTGGTTTAGCAGCATTTCAGCCTTGAGTGTTCCGCCGCTGGCGTCGTAGATGCGGCTGCGGACCCAGTAGGATTCGGTGCGTTTGCTTTCTGACAGGGCCACGATCTCGCGACGGATCAGGTAGTCCTCGCCGACAAACAGGGGGCCGTCGATCATGCGGATCTCCTGATCGGCAAACAGGCCGATCACCGGCTGCTTGACCGGAAAGGCGGCTTGCTTGCTGGTGTACTCGGCCAGTACGCTGACCATCTCCAGCGGAATGACCGCGTGACCCCAGGGCGTGCTGGCGTCGTCAGAATACCAGGGTGAATTTTCCGTTATGCCCTCAAGCTTTTGCGCAAGCGAGAAGGGATACAGGTCGCCCATGTGCTGCTCGGCATCCATGCGCACTTTCTCGTCCTCAGCACCCAGCATGCCGACGTGCAGATCGGAGAGGATGACCAGCTTCTCCGGTGCGCGCAGTTTCGCCATACGCTCATCCAGCAGTGTAGGGCTGTCATCCGGGCCGAGGCTGGCGCTGGCTTCCAGTACCGGAGTGCCATCGGCTTTCTCCGCCCAGGCGCGCACACGAGTGGCGCCGGGAGCAGGCCGCTCGACAAAAGCGCGAACCAGTTCACCCTCAACGACCATATTCTGGAAGTGCGACGAGAAACAGCCTCGCTCAAACCAGGCCTGGCCCCAGATTTCCGCCAACAGCGGAACGAACAGGCTGAAGTGTGTGGGGCCTTCAATAGGTCCGGCTCGGAAGCCGAGCTTTTCCGCCATGCTGTCATCGTGAATGGAGGTGTGGCCGCTGTATTGCTGGTCGGCCAGCATTTGCTTGGGTTCGCGCAGTGGCCCGCAAAGGTAGAGAGGGGTAGCAAAGCTCATGGTTCTGTCCTTGGTGTACAGGGGATCGCTGAAGTGTAGTCAGAGTGACAGGGGCTCGGCAAACGTGCGGTTGTAGAGATATTCAGAGCAATGATGGAAAGGTCTGGGGAAGCTCGACCTGTTTGTGTTGCTGGAGCTATGCTGAGCTGGTTGGCGGGCCGGGTCTTACGCGAATTTAAGTTGGGAGGAAAATCACATGAGCAATACGTTGCCAGATGCCGTTCAGTCCTGCTCAGTATCTGACCCGCCTTGCGCCGCCATTGAGCTGATCATCCAGCCACGCGAGCACGATATCGGCGGTCTGGTGGTCCGGCGGGCGTTGCCCACGGCGAAACGCAAGATGGTCGGCCCCTGGATATTTTTCGACCATATGGGGCCCGCACGTTTTTCCGCGGGGCAGGGCATCAACGTGCGGCCACATCCGCATATTGGTATTGCCACCGTGACCTACCTGTTTGCCGGCGAAATTTTGCATCGGGACTCCATCGGTAGTCTGCAGCCTATCCGGCCTGGCGACATCAATCTGATGGTGACGGGTAGCGGCATGGTGCACTCCGAGCGCGAACGACCGGAAATCACGGCAGTCGAGCATGAGTTGCATGGTCTGCAATTGTGGCTGGTGCTGCCTGAATCAGATGAGGAGGTGGCGCCGACATTTCACCACTATCCGAGCCGCGATATACCTGCCGTCGATGTAGAAGGCGTAACAGTAAGAGTGATGATGGGCAGCGCCTTCGGCGTCACCTCGCCAGTGCGGGTGTTCTCCGAGACGCTGTATGTAGAGGCGCATTTAAAAGCCGGGCAATCGCTGATGCTCCCCGAAACCGGCGAACGTGCGGTGTATGTTGCCAGTGGTGCATTGCAGGCAGGAGGCACGGCGTTACCCCTGCACTCGATGGCGATCTTCTCCAGCGCCCCAGATATTGTGGTGACTGCCACCGAGGACGCCCGCATCGCGCTGATTGGGGGCGAGCCACTGGGGCGGCGATTTATCGAATGGAATTTTGTATCCAGCCGCAGAGAAAGGATAGAACAGGCCAAACAGGCTTGGCGCGCGGGGCAATTCGCCAAGGTAGTGGGTGATGAGGACGAGTTTATTCCCTTGCCTTGATTGATGGCGCTGCGTGTTGGCGATCACGCTTCGGGGTTAACCACGCACACTGTTACTGCCCAAGGTAATGGTTCCCTCGCCAAGCAGCGTATTGGACCCCGGCGGGCAACCGCAGGCAACGTAATCGCCAGCTCTGGCTGCCAGGCCTGCGGGCAGAGTGACAGTTCTTTTGCCGACCGCCACGATCTCGCCAATCCCTTTCTTGCAAGCTGGGCAGGTGGCCTTGTGACCAATGGAGCTGGCTACAAGGCCATCGAACGTCAGCCCCGAGTTGCCCTCAATAACGGCGCCTCCAGTGGAGGTCTTAGAACCAATCCCTATTTTCAGCATGACGCTTAACGCTCCTGGTAAAACCGCTTTAGCCTGTTGTGAAGAGTGGGAGCATTGGTTTTGCTCTAGATGCACAGGCATGACGACAACACTCTGGCGCATGAGCTTAATAACCCAGGCGCTCAGGTCAATTCGAAGGTGACAGCTTTGCTGGGCAGATCACATTTTGACGCATGAGTGCGGACACCTGGGCATAAGCTGGTTGTGTTCTTGGCTTTTTAGACAGGCAGCGCAGCGCTTGACACTACTGCTCAATAAGCACGCGTTGGCTGATTTGTTCGTTAGCATTGGTGTTAATCGCACCACGTCTTAACTTTATAAGTTGGTGTTTTAATCGCTAACTTACTATGTCGGGCTCTTTGGTCTTTCTATTCAAGTTTTCGTGTTGTTAGTGACGAAGTGTTTATATGCATTTCGGCACAACGCTATCTCACCCATTTGGGTTAAGCAATTGATTTAAAACAATTCATTTCGTATGGTCATAAAATGAAAGTGTATCATTTATAACTTTAACCCATATGGGTGAAAGTGCCCAGATGGCATTGACTTGTGTTCTTTATGGATCAAAACTTCGGCCGGCTGATGGTATTTCTCTGGTCCGTGGACCGTCAGCTAAAACAAGTTTGAATAATAAAACCGTTGTTATATCCATGGAGTTTCAATGAAAAATACTATTTCCCGCCCAGCCCGCCTTTCCAAGACTCTGTCTACGTTCCTTACGGCGAGTGCGTTGATGCTCTCTGCTACTGCGATGGCCGCAAACCCAGTTCCTCCAGACGAGCCGAGTGAGCCTGGTACGGGCTTTGAGCGCGGTCCCGATCCCAGTGTGTCTTTTCTGGAAGCGGCTACCGGTCCTTATTCTGTCGATACCGAACGGGTCTCTGGCTTCGTGAGTGGTTTCGGTGGCGGTACTATTCACTACCCTGAAGACACCACCGGCACCATGGCGGCGATCGTTGTGATTCCCGGTTATGTATCTGCCGAGTCGTCTATCGAATGGTGGGGGCCCAAGCTGGCTTCACACGGCTTTGTAGTCATGACCATCGATACCAACAGCGGCTTCGATCAGCCGCCAAGCCGTGCTGATCAGATCAATGCCGCTCTTGATTATCTGGTTGATGAAAACACCAGCTCGGGTAGCCCGGTGCAGGGCATGATCGATACCGATCGCCTGGGTGTAGTTGGCTGGTCGATGGGCGGCGGCGGCACGCTGCGCGTGGCCACTGAGGGTCGTATCAGTGCGGCCATACCGCTGGCGCCTTGGGATACCTCCAGCTTGCGCTTTCGCAATGTAGAGGCGCCGACGCTGATCATTGCCTGCGAGTCCGACATTATTGCTCCGGTGGGAAGTCATGCATCACCGTTCTACAACCGCATCCCCGAGGACGTGGACAAGGCCTTCGTCGAGATCGACGGTGGCAGCCACTACTGCGGCAACGGTGGTGGGTTCAACAATGATGTGCTGAGCCGTTTCGGTGTGTCCTGGATGAAGCTGCATCTGGATAATGATGACCGTTATCAGCAGTTCCTCTGCGGTCCTGACCATGAGGACGACAGCGACATTTCCGAGTATCGCGGTAACTGCCCTTACTAAGCGGCAGGCTACTAATGAAGCGCCGGGACCCCCTCAGGGCTCGGCGTTTTCAGTTGGATGTCGAGATGTTGTTGTCGGCTTGAATTGCGGCACGGCACAGCTGCTCCATCTGTTCCGCCCACTGACGCATGTAATCGTCATCCATCTGCAGTAACAGGGCATAACGCCGCCCGCCCCAGACTGCGATGTGTAACGCCTCTATGGTTGCTGGGGAAGGGATGCGCGGCAGATCGGTACAGGCTTGAAACACGCGCTGCCACATCTGGCTCAGTTCCTGGTGTGCGCGCTGCTGGTGTTTGAGTTCAGCGATGGACGGCTCCAGGTCCAGCATGTCTGGATGAAACCAGGGCAAGCCCGTACGTTCCACGCCACAGAGTATCTGTAACAGACCGTGCAGGCGGGCTTCCCAGTCCAGGCCTTGCGCCTGCGTCACTTGAGTATCGACCTTTTCAATCAGCGACTCTATGCAGTAGCGCATGTAGCCCGAGTGCAGGGCGGTCTTGTTCGGGAAGTAGTCGTACAGGGTACCTACGGCGATACCCGTTTCCAGCGCGACGGCGCGCGTGGTGATGCGCTGCCAACCGTCGCGCTGCCAAATCCGAACAAAGGCATCAAAAATGGCTTGAACGGTGAACTTGGCCCGCGCTTGCGAAGGTCTTTTTAGCGGCCGGGCCTTGGTTTCAGGGGCAGCGGGGCGCATGTTCAATAACCGAACCCGGGGCTCGATTCAACGCGATAGAGTAATTGCATCCTGAAAACCCCTCCTATGGAGCAACAAGCGATGACAATGCTGACTCAACTGCAAACTGATAAGTCCGCGCTGGAGCGCACACGTATTGTAACCAGCGAATTACCGAGGCTGCAGCAAGGCGAGGCGCTGATGAAAATCGACGGGCTCGCGGTTACAACCAACAATATCACCTATGCCGCCTTCGGTGACACGCCACATTTGCGCTACTGGCACTTCTTTCCCACCCAGGAAAAGGGCTGGGGCCACATGCCGGCCTGGGGCTTTGCCGAGGTGGTCGAGTCCACTGTGGAAGGGCTGGAGAAAGGTGAGCGCTTCTATGGCTACTGGCCGATTGCGAGCCATCTGGTGGTCAAACCAGTCCGGGTCGGCGAGCGCGGTTTCTATGATGGTAGCGAACATCGGCTGGACCTGACCTCTGCCTACAATCAATACCAGCGTACCCGTACTGATGCCGCCTACCGCGCGGATGACGAGTACTACCAGATGCTGCTGCGCCCGCTGTTTATCACCTCATTCATGCTGGCGGACTTTCTGGAAGACAATGGTTTTTTCGGTGCCCGGCAGATTGTGGTATCCAGCGCTTCGAGCAAAACCGCTTACGGTACAGCGTTCTGCCTGGAGAGCCTGGATAAGGTGCATCTGTTCGGCCTGACCTCTTCCGGCAACCAGGCATTTGTCGACTCTCTGGGTTGCTACGATCAGAGCGTGGGTTATGACGAGCTGGAAACCCTCGATCCATCCGTACCCACGCTGTATGTGGATTTCTCCGGTGATGATCAGTTGCGCTCGCGTGTACACCACCATTTTGGCGATTCGCTGGTCTACGACTGTTACGCGGGCTCTGCACAGTCCCATGAGCATCTGGACGAGAGCGAGAAAAACTTGCCGGGGCCCGCGCCGCAGTTTTACTTCGCGCCCTATCAGATCAAGAAGCGCAATGCCGATTGGGGCGCGGCCGAAGTAACACGTCGGTTCAATGAGGCGCAGCTGGCGTTTATTCGCCGGGTCGGCGACAAACAGCAACCCTGGATGCGGGTCAATGAGCATCACGGTCTGGAAGCCGCGCAGGCGCTGGTCGAAGATCTTTGCGCCGGGCGCATTGATCCGCGTGAAGGGCATGTGGTGCTGATCGACTAAGACCTGGTTTTTTCTCTGCGGACAGGGCACCAGATGGCGCCCTGTTTATGTCCGCGGTTTGACGCTATCGAGTATGGCGCCGAGATAGGGCTTGTGCTGGTCGATATCTGCGCGACTCAGGCCGTTCATTTCGTAAGGAAAGACCAACCAATCTTCGGTGCTGTGCAGACAGTAGTCAGGTTTTAGCGCGGTACGCCCGGCACCCTGGCGCTGATAAAGCGTAGCAATGCGCGTGTCCTGCGGCATATTGCGCTTGAGTTGCTGGCTCAGCCGATTCAATACGGCAGTCATGCTGTAACCCGTGCCAAAGGCATCGTCCACGATCAGCAGGCGATCGTCGTGGTTGAGGTTGTCTAGCAGGTAATGGGTGCCGTGAACCCGTATTTCTTCCTCGGGCGAGGCCACCATCGCATCGTAATGATCCATACCCCGATAGGAGGTGCGCAAGGCGATATGGTCAGTAGCTACACCAAGGGTTTGCAAGCATTCCTGTACATAGATGCCGATGGCGCTGCCGCCACGCCACAGGCCGACAATAAAATTGGGTCGGAAGCCGCTCTCATAGATTTGCACCCCCAGGCGAAAGGCGTCTTCAATCAGCTCGTTTTCCTGTAGGAATCGCCGCTGGCGTGGGGTTTGCTGAGGTGCTGAAGGCTCTTGCATGACTTGCCAGGATGCTCCGACTGGTGGGACTATGGCGCGAAGTCACAAACGCTAACGGTCTTATGCCAGAGAAACAATACCTCAGCGCACAAAGTTTGCTCGAAGATGCCTTTCATCTCGCCGCGCAGGTGCTCAACTCCGGGTTTCGCCCCACCTTCATGATCGCCGTGTGGCGCGGCGGTGTGCCCATGGGTATCGCCGTTCAGGAATTTCTTGATTATCACGGCGTGCAGACCGACAACATCGCCATTCGCACTTCTTCCTACCACGGAATAGACCAGCAAAGCCGCACGGTACGAGTGCATGGGCTGAATTACCTGGTTAAACACGTCACCCAGGAAGACCGGCTGCTGATCGTTGATGATGTATTCGATACTGGCAGGTCGGTTGCTGCGATTATCGAGGAGCTGCGTCAGAAGGCGCGGCTCAATACTCCGAATGACATCCGTGTCGCCGTGCCGTACTACAAGCCAAGCCGCAACGAGGTGGGCTGGGAACCTGACTACTATCAGCACAATACCGATGCGTGGCTAAAGTATCCGCATTCGCTGGAGGGATTGTCGCATGAAGAGATCAGGGCCAATCGACCCGAGCTGTATGCCATTCTGGCGCCGCATTTGAAGTGAGATAGACACGGTCAGCGGAACTCGGGCCGGTTTTTACCTATCACACCAGAACATGCATCTGTATTGGCTGGAGTTCTCATGACTAACGACCATCAACATCCCGGTGAAAATAATCCGCCTCACAAGCCGCGTCCCAGTGATGAGCCGCCTCATGATCAGTGGGAAGGTCCGCTGGAGGGCGAGGAGCTGAACGAGATAGATCCCGGCAAGATACGCGAGCAACTCGATGAGAAGGACGAAAGAAACCGCTGAGGTTCTTTAGTCGGCGCAGTTCGTTCTGGGGGGTAGGTCCAGGCGGGCAGCCCCGCGACTGGCTGGCCAGACCGCGGAGCGTTTGGGTCAGTTTCCTTCCCGGCGCAACGCCTGGGGCGAGAAATCCCGGGGGCTCAATTGAGCCTCGAAGTTGTACATCGGTTCGTTGTTATCCAGGCCGTCGACGAAATAGTTGCCCGTCTTCAAGTGGTAAAGGGTTTCCAGCGTACTGCCGAACATGGGCACATCGTAGTAGTTGATCGGATGGCTTTCCTGTAATCCGATCAACTCACCATTCTTGTCCCGCAAATCCACGGCGAGGATTTGCCAACTGTCCTCATCGATATAGAAACGGCGCACCACGTAGGGATGGGTGTAGCCGTAGCGCAAATTGGCGTCAACAACCCAAACCCGATGCAGCTCGTAGCGCAATAGTTCCGGGTTCAGGGTTTTGGCCTGGACGATCTGGTCGTAGGGAATGCCCTTTTGGTGAACGGCATAACTGTTGTAGGGCACCAGCATTTCGCGCTTTCCCGCCAGCGTCCATTCATAGCGATCCGGCGCGCCATTGTAGGAGTCCACCACGTCGGCAGTGGCCAGGCCGCTGGTATCGGGTTGCAAGGAGTCATAGGCCAGCGAGGGCAGGCGGCGAACCCGGCGGTTATCCGGGCTGTAACGCCAGGCCTTGCGCGTAGTGAAAATCTGGTCTAACGGATCCTCGACGACCAACGACGTGCCGGCCAGACGAGCCGGTGCGGTGACAGTGTATTTGTAGTGCAGTAGCGTATTGTCGAGCTTGGCCGACGTCATGCCCTCGCGACCGTAAACATAGTAAATTTGCCGGTCGCGCTTGATCAGGTTGGCATTGCCGTTAATAACCACTGCCTGATTGTTGATGAAATGGTTCTGATCGCCGCGGTAATGCAGGATGTGGTTCCAGATCACCTCGGTACCATTTTGCGGGATAGGAAAGGGTATGCCGGCAGCAGCGCCAGTGATGCCGTTGCCATTTTCGACCAGCTCAGCATTCAAGGCGTTTTGCCGGGTCGCCTCATAGACCCGCTCTGGTGCCGCGGCACTGCGGCGTGAGGGAAAGACCCGCAGGTAGTATTCAGGATGGCGCTCAAGCAAGTCACGCAGACCCTCGGGTAGCAGGCTGGCGTTCTGTTCGGTGTGCTCGTGAGAGATTTGGTAGAGCGCGGCTTCGTCGGCATAAGGGTCTGGGTGGTGCATGCCTAGGCGGTAATGGGCAGGTGCACTGGCTCCGCCCGTCCAGGCTGGAATGGTGCCCTCTGCGTTACCGGCGCGTTCCGCCCCCAATGGCGTAAGTCCATTGCCCAGTTGGGCCGCCTGCGTACTGTCAACTTTGCCGTGAGCCTGGGTTACGCTCAAAGCTGCCGCAAAGGTCAGCACTCTTAATCCCCACTTCCTGTCCATCGTCCTGCTCCCTGATGACTCACTACGGACACCGATGCGGTCCGTGTCTATTTATCGGCTATACGGATCGAAATGCCGCTCAGACGCAAAAAATCGCGCGGATTGTAGCGCGATTTTTCACTGCTGTAAGGCTCCAGATGGCTGGTAAGAAGCGAGGCTGAGACTTGATGCACATTTTGCTTCGGGCGCTGCACCCCAACCGAAAGTTATTTCTCTTCGAACCAGTCGCCCAGGTGGATACGTCCTTTAGCGGTTTTGTTCTTTTTCAACTTTTTCGGTTTCTTGATCAACTGGCCGCCGAGCCCGGTAACGGGGACTTTGTGCTCGGGTTCGAAACCGGGCTCGGATTGGCGTGGCAGCAAGGTTTGCAGCAGCGTTTCAATGGCGGCGAGCTGCCTGACTTCATCTGCACTGACTAAAGAGATAGCTTCCCCATCAGCGCCAGCACGACCAGTACGGCCAATGCGGTGGATGTAATCCTCGGCGACGATGGGCAGGTCCAGATTGACCACCACCGGCAGCGCTTCGATATCCAAGCCACGGGCGGCCACGTCGGTAGCCACCAGCACCTGCACCTCGCCAGCCTTGAATCGGGCAAGGGCGCGCAAGCGGCTGGGCTGTGGCCGGTCGCCATGGATGGCGTCCGCCGGTATGCCCTGGGCTTGCAGCGCTTCCGCTAGCTGGTCGACGGCAACACGGGTTTTCGCAAAGACCAGCACCTGGCCCCAGCTGCGCTGGGTGAGCAAGTGGAGAAAAAGCTCGCTTTTGCGCTTTTTATCCACCGGAATGACGTGCTGGGTAACGTTACGCGCTGCGGAGTTACGCGGGCTGATATCAATCTGCAGGGGATCGTGCAGCAACTCATCCGCCAGGCTCCGGATGGTCGCGGAAAAGGTTGCGGAGAACAGTAGCGTCTGACGCCGTTTCGGCAGCGTCATGAATAGCTGTTGCAACTCGTCGGCAAAACCCAGGTCGAGCATACGGTCGGCCTCATCCAGGACCAGTACCTGCAGTTGACTAAACTTCACCGCGTTCTGACGATGCAGGTCGAGTAGTCGGCCAGGCGTGGCGATGAGCACATCCGTCCCTTTGCGCAAAGCCATCATCTGCGGATTAATCGCCACACCGCCGTATACCGCGTAGCTGCGCAATGGCAGTTGTTCACCGTAGGCCGTGAAGCTGTGCAATAGCTGCTCGGCCAACTCCCTGGTCGGCACCAGGACCAGGGCCCGCACGCAGTTGCTGGCTGTCTTGGCGCCTTCCTGGGTCAGCCGTTGCAACAGCGGCAAGGCGAAACCGGCCGTTTTACCCGTGCCGGTTTGGGCGGCAGCCAGCAGATCGCCGCCTTTGAGAACGGCGGGTATGGCCTGTAGCTGGATGGGCGTCGGGGTCTCGTAGCCAAGCGTTGCCAGAGTGCGTACGAGCGGATCAATCAAGCCGAGGGAGGCGAAGGTCATTGTTTGCGGAACCGGTGTTAGAGTCTGAACACCAGTTTACCCTCTCGCGACGGCTGCTGCGGCGCGCATTTGTAGCCCTGCGGTTGTCGTTGCAAGAAAAACAGCGGCAATGCTGTTAGGGTGGGCTCTGCACAATGCTCTGAACTCACCTTCGGGCAGATGGTCTGACTTGAAACCCTTTCGGCATGGACGAGTACAAAATGCATACGCAGCATTTGCGATTACCTTGGCACCTGGCAGCTCTTCTCGTGATTACCACGTTTCTGGCCGGTTGCGGCATCAACAATATTCCAACCTACGATGAGCAGGTTAAGTCCGCCTGGTCGCAGGTCGAGAACCAGTATCAGCGCCGTGCGGATCTGATCCCGAATCTGGTGGAAACGGTAAAAGGTTTTGCCCGCCAGGAGCAGGAGACCTTGACCGCAGTGGTCGAAGCACGCGCCCGCGCAACCTCGATCCAGATCAGCGCGGATGACTTGAATGATCCGGCTAAGATGCGCGCCTTCGAACAGGCCCAAGGCCAACTGACCGGGGCATTGAGCCGCCTGATGGCGGTCTCCGAGCGCTATCCGGAACTGAAGTCGAATCAGAACTTTCTGGCGCTGCAGTCGCAACTTGAAGGCACCGAGAATCGTATTGCGGTTGCTCGCCGGGATTACATCGCTGCCGTCGAGCAGTACAACACCGAGATACGCACCTTCCCAGGACGTCTCTGGCATAGCGTGATGTACAGCGATATGCCCATCCGTGAAAACTTCGAAGCGACAACCGACAACGCTGAACAAGCGCCTGCTGTGGAGTTCGAATGAGCTATGCATCACCCTTGTCAGTTATAAGGTCAGGCATGAAAGCGGCCCTGATCGCAGGTCTGGTACTGATGGCGAGCACAGTGACGGCGCAGGACTTAACCGTTCCTGAGCTAACCGGTCGAGTAGTTGACCAGGCCGAGATGCTCGAATCTGCCACCGAGTCGCAACTGACCTCGATGTTGGCCAGCCACGAACAGGCTACCGGCGAGCAGGTTGTTGTGGTCACGGTACCGGACCTGCAGGGGCGCAGTATCGAAGAGTTCGGTCTGGAACTCGGGCGTACCTGGGGTATAGGCCAGGCCGAGGAAGATACTGGTGCCTTGCTGATTATTGCCCGCGATGATCGGCTTCTGCGTATCGAGGTTGGTTATGGCCTGGAAGGGCGTCTGACAGATGCCCAGTCTTCGCTGATCATCAACAGCATTATTACCCCGGCCTTCCGTCAGAATGAATTCGAGCGCGGTATCGTTGAAGGGACGACGGCGATGGTTCAGGTGCTCGGGGGTGATCCACTTCGCGCTCCGGATGCGCAGCCCGCAGGCAAAGGTGACAAGCCGCCGGTCGGGATATTTATTCTGCTGTTCTTTATCGTCATGGGCCTGATTGGCGGCGGTGGCCGTGGTGGGCGTGGTAAACGCGGCCGCCTGGGCACAGCCATGCTGGCAGGAGCCTTGCTCGGTGGTATGGGCGGCCGTGGTGGCGGTATGGGCGGTGGCGGCGGTTTCGGTGGTGGTGGTGGCGGCTTTGGAGGCGGTGGCGCCTCGGGTGGCTGGTAATGTCCAGGATGGAAAAGCAATGACTCTTCTTACGCAAAATGAGCAGCAGCAAGTAGCTGATGCGATCGACCGAATTGAACTGACAACCGATGCCGAGGTGGTCACGGTATTGGCCGCGCAGGCTGATGACTATCATTACATCCCGCTGCTGTGGGCCAGCTTGATAGCCCTGGTATTGCCGGGAGCGGTGCTGCTGCTGACCGATTGGTTGGGGCCGTGGCAACTGCTGCTGGTGCAGTGGCTGAGCTTTATCTTGCTGGCGCTGGTGTTCCGGCTACCGGGAATCATGACCCGGTTAATACCGGCACCGGTCCGATTCTGGCGCGCGGGTAATCTTGCGCGTCGGCAGTTCGTCGAGCAGGGTTTGCATCACACCGAAGGCGATACCGGCATGCTGATCTTCGTGTCAGAGGCCGAGCGCTATGTGGAAATACTGGTCGACCGCGGCATTTCTGCGCGGATTGATGATGCGGTGTGGGAGTCGATCATCGAGCGCTTTACTGCCCAGGTGCGCGAAGGCGAAGTGCTCCAAGGCTTTCTAACCTGTATTCAGGCTTGTGGTGAGCAATTGCAGCAGCATGTACCCGCTACCCACGAGCGCAACGAGCTGCCGAACCGCCTGGTTATGCTCTCCTGATCCAATAGCCAACCCTCCCGGGTTGGCTTGTTTTCCCCTTGTAAGTACCCGCCTCGATGCTCATCAGTCCAACTGCTCCAGCAAATTGTTGCCTTTGCCGGCATGAACTGTTGCATAAAATGTAACCAAAACTAAAGAAAGCGGTATTTTGGTCGATACTCCGGTCAGATGCGCCAGGAAATCGGTGATGCTGTCACGGAAATTCTGCAGAGTGCATTGCGTTGGTTACTGGAGTGATAACTATGTTCGGCTTTTTTCGCAATATGAGCTTTCGTTGGAAGCTGACTTTACCGCTAGGTATTTTGGTCGGCTTGTTCTTCGCCCTGGGAATGGTGTCGTATATTGCAGTAACCGATCTTACAGGCCGTTTGAGCCGTTTTTCCGATGAGCTTTTGCCACAGTCGACGACCCTGCTCCAAGCTGATCGTGACTTGTATCAGGCCTTGCTGGCGGAACGAGCATTGGTAAGCGGACTTGATCCTGATCAGTTCGCGGAAATGACAGCGGAGCACAGCGAGAATATGCAGCAGGCCATTGACCGAGTTAGCGCCTTTGCTAGCAATACCCGTTCAAGTGAAGGGAAGGCTATGGCGCAGCGGTTCAACGATGCTTTTGCAGAGTGGAAGCGTTCGACAGACGAAGTGGTGAGCTTGGCCCAGAGCGATTACGACGCTGATATGATACGCGCTGAAACCCTGAGTTTTGGACGGTCAGCGCAGCTGTTTAGCAATGCCCGAGAAATGATAGATGAGATGACCCAGCAGATTGATGCGCAGGCCGCCTTGGAGGAGGCTGAAGCTCGCGTCGCGTCGGCTAGGGGCTCGGCCATTGTTACGACCATGACGCTGATCGGATTGGCCGTGTGTTTGCTGATGATCCTATTTTTCCCCGGTCTGATTGTCCGTCCTATCCAGAACATTCTGCAGCGCATTAGTGATATAGCCGATGGTGAAGGTGATTTGACCAAGCGGGTGGAGGTCAATTCGACTGATGAAATAGGCCAGTTGGGCACCACTATTAACCAGTTCCTCTCCCAGCTGCAGACGTTGATCCGCGAAGTCGCTGACTCCACTCTGCAAGTGGCAGCGGCGTCCGAGCAGATGAGTACCATTGCTGCGCATCAGGATCGCCTGGTCAATGAACAGTACAGTGCGATCGATCAGGTCAGTACCGCCGCGACAGAGATGACCGCGGCCATTCAGGAGGTCGCGGATAACGCCCACAGCACCGCCGAGGCTGCCAGCCAGGCAGACAAGCAGGGGCACGCTGCCTCCGAGGTCGTGGGCCAGACCATGAATGCGCTGCGCCGGTTGGCGGCAGACGTCGAAGAGGCTGCCGGGGTGATCAATCGTCTGGAGCAGGACAGCGACAAGATCGGCGGAGTGCTCAGTGTTATCCAGGCGATTGCAGAACAGACCAACCTGCTGGCGTTGAACGCGGCGATTGAAGCGGCGCGCGCCGGAGAGCAGGGCAGGGGCTTTGCGGTAGTGGCCGATGAAGTACGGGCATTGGCCGCCCGCACACAAGCCTCCACGCGGGATATTCAGGAGATGATTCAGAGCCTGCAGGCAGGTAGTGGTCAGGCGGTGGCGGTCATGCAGCGCGGTGCAGGGCTTGCCTCGCAAAGCGTGGAACAAGCCGCCGGGGCGGAGCGCTCGTTGAACGAGACCGCCCAATCGGTAGTACGCATCAATGACATGGCCGCGCAGATAGCGTCGGCCTGTGAGGAGCAAAGCCAAACCACTGAAGAGATCGCACGTAATATCAGCGGCATTCGCGATCTGTCCAACCAGGCAGCGCAGAGCTCAGAAGAAAGTCGCCAAGCCAGCGAATCAATGGCCAGACTGGCGGCAGGATTACAGCAGCAGGTAGGTCGTTTCAGAACCTGAGTATTGCTCGTGGTCCAGTGCTTTATCGGCCGGCAGAGCGTGGTCCTATGTTCGGAGTAGGAACCACGCCTCTGTCGCTGTAGCTTCGCTAGCCGATCCCGAATCTAGCCATGGCCTTGCAGGGGTTCAACGCCCTGGCCGGCCAGCTCGGGGAAGTCATCGTGAATTTCCAGGGGCTTCACGTTGCGGCGCGCACCCAGGTATTCAGGCCGTTCGCTATTCGCGGCGTAGGGCACGCCCAATGGGTTGTCGACGCTGTTGTAGACGAAGAACAGATTGGAGCGTGGCCAGGGCGACATATTGCCGTTTGACGCATGCAGCACATTGCACTCGAATAACAGCAGTGAGCCAGCAGGCCCCTTGGGTGCTTGAATACCGCCGCGCTTGCCCAGGTCCGCGAGGACGGTTTCGTCAGGTACACCGGCTTTCTGCGCCTTCAGCGAGCTCTCCCAATTGGCCTCGGGGGTTTCACCGACACAGGGCACGAATTGGTGGTGCGAGCCAGGGATGAGCATCAGCGGGCCGTTGAACTCGTTGTTGTCAGTCAGCATTAACGACGCACTGACGGCGCGCATCCGTGGCATGCCGTCTTCGGCGTGCCAGGTTTCAAAATCCGAATGCCAGTCAAATCCGCTGCCTTGAAAGCCGTACTTGTCGTTGATGCGCGACTGGTGGATGTACACCTCGCTGCCCAACAACTGGCGGACCATGCCCAGGATTCGCGGGTCGCGGGTCAACTTGCTGAACCGTTCCGACAGCTCATGCATACCGAATACCGAGCGAATGGCGCCGCTGGCCGGGTCGGAGATGACCTGTTCGGATTTGAGCATTTCAGGGTCCTGAGCCATTTCCTTCAGCTCTTCAAAGAACGGCTGCATGCTTTCCTGGGAAAAGAAGCCTTCAAACCAGAGAAAACCATCGCGCTCGTAATGGGACAAAGCCACCTCGTCCAGCGGACCATTCCAGCGATGTTGATTGCGCGAGTGCACTACGGGGTCGCGGCGCCTTACCGGCGCGTGGTGTTCCGACAGGCGGGTGGGGTATAAATCCAACGATTTCGTCATGCGGGTAACCTCCAGGGTTATCTGTTATCTGTCTGTAAGAGCACAGTTCAGCGTCCTGGGCAAAGGTCCAATGATCGCGGGTTGTATTTCCGTCAGAGCGTGGCAGCAGAGATTGTTCATACAGAGATGAATCAGGTTGCCGGTGCGAGTCTTGCTTTGGTACGCGCTGCGGATGTTCAAGCTGTCGCGGCAACTGCGCCGCCAGATTGTGTTGCGGAATGACCTTCGCCGTACCCATGCGACATGGGGGGGCTGAAAAAAGTTTCAAGAGTTTTCTTTATGCTCACCACCGCGTCGTTTCTGGGTGTACGCTTGGCCCCTGAAATTTGCCGATGCCAGCATTGGCTTCAAGCACAACATTGTTAACAGGATGAGCATCATGGGAGAAGCAAAGCGCCGACGGACCACCGGGGAACCAGCACCGCAGCGCGAGAAGCGCAAACACAAACAGTCGCTGCTATGGGGCGGCGGGCTGGTGGTGGTTCTGGCACTTGTCGGGTTAACGGTGTACCTGGCCACACCCGGTAGCGGCCCGACCACGGCACTGCCAAGCGTGCCGGAAAATACGCCGCCGTTTCCCGCGGAACTGGATCGTTACGGTGTTGAACTGGGTGATCCGGATGCGCCTGTAGTGGTGCGCGAATTCGCCGATTATCAATGTCCCGCATGTGCCGCCTTTGCTCGGGTACATGAGCAGTTGCGCACGGACTATATAGATACCGGCAAGGTGCGCCTGGTGTTCTTCGAGCTACCGCTGAGTCAGCATCGCAATGCGCTTCCTGCCGCACAGGCAGCCCGTTGCGCGGGGGATCAGGGTGCCTATTGGGCAATGCATGATCAATTGTTTGCCAGTCAATCCAGCTGGAGTGCGCAGGGTGATCCGCTGAGGATTTTCAACGGTTATGCTCAGAACCTGGAATTGAACGAAGGACGCTTTGAACGCTGCATGAATACTGAGCAACGCCGCGAGCAGGTAGAAGCCAGTGCAGCGATTGCGCAACAACTGCGAGTGGCGAGCACGCCTACCGTGCTGGTCGATAACATCCCGCTTACCCGGCCAGGTTGGGAGCAGTTGTCAGGGCTGATTGAACAGCAGCTCGAAGGTCAGTGATTCAGTCGGATTGTTAGCTCTGGAGCGGATTTTCGGCATCGGGTGATCGCGGTGCCTGGCCAATATGTGAAAGGTCACGGGCGACCATGATCACCTCATCGGCGGAGTACAGGTTATTGATGACAGCCTCGACCTTGGCACCCAGCACAGCCGCGTAGAGTCGTTGTGCACTGTTGTCCGCACGGGTTGTTATCAGTACATGTTTGAGCGCCGATCCATGCGTCACCAGGATCGAGCGAATATCCTGCAGCGATTCCCTGATCAGCTCTGCGCCAACGCCTTTGCCCTGAAATTCAGCTGATACGGCGATCTGCTCCAGCTCAAGTACCACTTCGGGGCGAAAGCCGCTTTTCTGGGTCCACAGGCAGTAGCCTAGGCATCGCTCATCTTGGGTCGCTATGTACGCCACGATGCGCGGGTAGGCCACCAGGTTACATGCCAGCCAGTGATAGGAATTACGCTGTCGGGTAAATGCGTCTTTGTGGATTTGTGCAGCTGCGACCAGATCATCCTGCTGCATGCGGCGAATAACGCAAGGCTTCTGACGCATGAGGGTGTTCCATATTATCTATCCAGAAACCTGCATGGCTCCAGGGTATAAGGTGATATCAAGAGGGAAGCGCCGGAGAGGCGCTCCCCATGTGTCTAGACTGAAAAGTGCCTAGACTGAAAACGCGAGTCAGCTATTGCCGAGTTCGTGTTGCCGAGCGAGAAATTCTTCCTGCAATAGGGCGTCTTTGACCGCTTTGGGCTCTTCGTCCTGCAAGGGGTCGCTGAGCAGCTTGGCTGGGGTGCCTTTGGCTTCCAGTTTGCCCATCAGGTGCTCCAGGGCATGGCGCGCCTTGGTGGCGGCGCCGTTAACTGCCTGTTCCAGAGATTCGGCCTTGTGCGTGACAGACATGGCCTGATGGCCTTTGGGGCGAAGTTCGATCTGACAACGCTTGTCGTCGGTTCCAGCCTTATGCGCATTCTCGTCGCTAAGGTGTATTTCGACTCGGGTGAGGTAATCATCGAAGTGATCAAGTTGGTCGGTGACTGTAGCGCTGACCCATTCCTGCAGCCGTGCGCTGCCTTGAATGTGCTTGCTGTTGACCTGTACCTGCATAGGAAATTCCTTATGGTTATTTACCTGCGCTTCAACGCCTTGCGGCGATCAAAGTTCCCACTTGCGAAGGGCCGGCTTGCGCTTCACGCTTGCGACCCTTCCACTGTTCCAAATTGCGCCTTCAGCCGGCGCTTGGCAAGCCTCATTCGTTGATCGGTTGCTCGTCATCTTGAATGGCGTCTTCGTCGGTATTCATTTCATCACTTATTTCATCGCCCATTTCATCCAGGCCAACATCGTCATAGGGGTTGGTTGTTTCGGCACCCTCGCGCGTGTTTGGCACCTGGGCGGAGCCACCGATCTCAGCTTCTGTATCCGCGTCCCGAGTATGCTCCGCTCCGTGATCTGCGGCGTGTTCGTCGGCAAGCGCAGGGGCGGCCATTCCCAGGGCGCTGAGCGCCAGGGCGGCAGTGAGTAATCTGAAAGTAGGCATGGACACTTCTCCTGTTAGGCAGCCTGAAGGGGTAATGATGAGTGCATGTTATGGCAGGCTGCTAAGTGATAGACAGGCAATCCCCTCGGCTGTTCAGTCTGGCAGTGAAGTTTTAAAAACCAGCGCGCCAACGGCGTATTTTGTTGCTAGAGTTCCTCGCTATCGACCCATCCTGGCAGAGTAGAAAATGAGTATCGAAACCTGGCTGGCCTTCCTGCTGGCGTGCTGGATCATCAGCTTGTCGCCTGGCGCCGGTGCTATCGCGTCGATGTCCAGTGGCCTGAATTACGGCTTCCTGCGTGGCTATTGGACGGCCCTCGGTTTGCAGTTCGGGCTGCTGTTGCAGATCGCCGTCGTGGCTGCGGGGGTCGGCGCGTTGCTGGCAACCTCGGAGCTGGCGTTCAGATTGATCAAATGGTTTGGGGTCGGCTATTTACTCTTCCTGGCCTGGCGTCAATGGCGCGCTGCACCCGTGGATATGCATGCAGCCTCTTTGACCAGACCGGTAGGTCGGCCGCTGAGCCTGGTCATGCGCGGCTTTCTGATCAACGCCAGTAATCCCAAGGCGGTGGTGTTCATGTTGGCGGTGCTGCCACAATTTCTGGATCTGAGCAGGCCGTTGCTGGGTCAGTATCTGCTGATCGCCATAACCATGGTGGTGGTTGATCTGATCGTCATGGCGGGTTATACCGGCCTGGCGGCACGTGTACTGGGATTGCTGCGCTCACCACGGCAACAGCGGCTGCTCAACCGTACCTTTGCCGGGTTGTTTGCTGGCGCAGCAGGGCTTCTGGCCTGCGTCCGTCGGGCTGCCAACTGAACCCTTCGCCGCCTATTTGAGTCTGACCGCATACCATTTTCAGGCATGGAGGACACAGATGCTGTTGGTCATTCTGGCGGTCTTTGTTCTACTGCTGACACTGTGGGATGTGTTTATCACGGTGTTCAGTACGCAGGGGGCAGGGCCGCTGTCCTATCGTTGGGGTAAATGGATCTGGGCAGGTCTGCTGCACCTGCACCGGCGGCGGCCAATCCATCGGGTACTGTCGCTGGCGGGACCCTTCGTGCTGCTCAGCAGCATTCTGCTCTGGTACTGTCTGATTGGGCTGGCACTGCTGCTGATCTTCTCGGTGCAGCCCGACTCGGTAGTGCACGGTAGCTCGAATGCGCCGGCGTCGCTGGAGACGCGCTACTACTTCATTAACACCACCCTGTCCGGACTGGGGTATGGTGACTGGGTGCCGTCGGCGTTTCCATGGACGCTGCTGGCAACCCTGGGAACCCTGGCTGGAACGGCGGTGCTGACGGTCTCTCTGTCCTATGTGCTGTCCGTAGTGTCGGCGGCGATTGATCGCAAGAAGTTGGCGCAGTCGGTTTTTGGCATGGGCACGAGCGTAACGCAGGTTATAGACAACGCCAGATTGAGCGATCCGCGCGATTCGTTGAAAAATCATTTTCTGACCACTGCGGGAGAAATCGATCACCAGCGACTCAAGCATCTGGCTTATCCGATACTGGCGTATTTTCATTCCACCTCGGTGGATTTTTCTCCAGCGCATGCTGTGTTGCTGTTGGCGGATGCCTGCTTTGTGTTGCAGGTAGCTGCGCCAGACCGCCGCGCGCCAATGGGCGTGTTGCAGGTAGTCAATAGCAGTATCCACAACTTTGCCCAGCTACACGCTTCCGGGGCGACCGTTAAGCAAGATCCTGACTGCCCGGCACCGTTGCTGGCAGCAGCGGTGAAGCAGGGCGCGGCGATCAATAGTGAGGAATTTAAACAGGCACTGGCCCACTACCTGCCATGTCGTGCTCGATTACTTGCGCTGTGCCGGGCAGATGGTTGGCAGGTAGGCTGAGCCAACACTTGCCATCTCACTGGCGCAGGGGTTTATCGCATTGGTAGGGTTGCCCAATTGGGAGCGCTTCAATAGCATGCTGGAACATCAATCAAGAGGACGTTTTAATGTCAAATGAAGGTTATCACGAACCCGTTTCCGAGCTGAGCGACGAGACCCGCGATATGCACCGCGCCATCGTATCGCTGATGGAAGAACTGGAAGCCATGGATTGGTACAACCAGCGCGTCGACGCGTGCAAGGATGCCGACCTCAAGGCCGTGCTCAAGCACAACCGTGACGAAGAGAAAGAACACGCCGCGATGACCCTGGAATGGATCCGCCGGCGTGATCCGGTGTTTGATAAAGAGCTACGTGACTGGTTGTTCACCGATAAGGATCTGGCCCACCACTGATCCTGAGTGATGGTTTATTCCATCACCCTGACCGACTCGATGACCGTGTCCAGCACGTAGGCGATACCCGGCTCATCGGCTCGCGGGTTAGCGACGACAAAGCGTTGCAGGCGCAGAATATTGCGTGTGCCAGGTTGATGGTCAAACCCTTCGATGCCTTGGTAAAGCAGGGTCCATTCACTGTCCGAGGTTTTCAGACCTTGAGCGTCGTACGTTAGCTCGCGCACTCGCATACATTGATAATCAGGAATCAACGGGTGTGGACAGGCGACTGTCTGCGCTTGCACCTCCATGAACAGGGTTTCGCCCTCACTGCCGTAGCGCGTTTGTGGGGTAGCCTTGCCTTGCAATACGAGTTTGCCGGCTTCATCGCTGCTCAAGGTCAGGCTGGGGCTGTGCGGGTGTGCCTCCAGCGCCATTTCCAACGGGGTTTCCAGATAGGTCTTGATGCTCCCTTCACGGAGCATCAATGGTTCCTCACAGGCCATCATGGTTTGCATCAGATTGCCGGCAACCAGGTCATCACCCTTGATGCTGTAGGAGCCGCTGAGCCGGTTGCAGGCGCCGGAGACGTTGATCATGTTGTTATCAAAACGCAGTTGCAACGGCTCGGCATCGCCGCCGAACAGGCCCTGATTGCGATTGCCATGCTGATCTTCTGCTTCCTCCAGAGTCCAATAGTAGGCAGGCAGCAGCGCATCAGCGGAGACTGGGGCGGCGTCTGAATCGCCTTTCAGGCTGGCGCAGCCGGAAAGGGCCAGAGTGGTAATCAATGCGCAGGTAATGGCAGCGGGTTTTATGAGAAGCATTGGCTAGAGCCCTGTCCTTGGAGGTAAGGGGCAGGATTATAGTACTGAAATACATTGGTTGACAGGCGGCGACTTCGACCCATAAAGCAGGCAGTGGTCTGCAGGCTGCGCGGGCCAGCCAGAAGGCCCACCCGCATCAGCCGCAGAGCAAGATCACATTTGTGATTGCAGGAAATTTTCCAGACCGACTTTATCGATAAGACCTTTCTGGGTTTCCAGCCAGTCGACGTGCTCTTCCTCGGACTCAAGAATGCTTTCGCACAGCTCTCGGCTGCCGTAATCCGCGACGCTTTCGCAATAGGCGATGGCCTCGCGCAGATCCGGTATGGCTTTCATTTCCAGCTTCAGATCGCAGTCGATGATTTCCGGTACGGTCTCGCCGATCATCAGCTTGCCCAGATCCTGAAGATTCGGCAGACCTTCGAGAAACAGGATGCGCTTGACCAGCATGTCGGCGTGCTTCATTTCATCGATGGACTCGTGATACTCGTGATCGCCCATCTTGTTCAAGCCCCAGTCCTGCAGCATGCGCGCGTGCAAAAAGTACTGGTTGATGGCTACCAGTTCATTGCCCAGGATGATGTTCAGGTGCTGAATGACCTTTTTGTCGCCTTTCATGACTGCTTCCTCGCGTTAATCAAGTGTTGAGTTTGGTCATCGCTGACAGGGCTGTCAAATGGCTGATGGGGTAAATCGTTGAAATACCTGGAGTAATGATTTTGATCCGCATTTGTCGATTTGTCCGGGTCTGGAACGACTGATAGGCAGGTAGCGTGTATCAATGCGCAGACCTGGGTTTTCTACCCCGACAATGGTACTGAACAGTGGAGAATTTTATGCTTTATGTAGATGGGTTTGTGGTCGCGGTGCCTACCGCGAATAAAGAGAAATATCGCCAGCATGCGGCTGACGCGGCGGTGGTTTTCAAGGACCATGGCGCATTGAGCCTGGTTGAATGCTGGGGCGATGACGTGCCTGATGGCGAGGTGACCTCCTTCCCGATGGCGGTCAAATTGCGTGATGACGAAACGGTGGTTTTTTCCTGGATCACCTGGCCGTCTCGAGAGGTGCGCGATATGGGTATGGAGAAAGTCATGGCTGACCCGCGCCTGGACATGGAAAACAACCCCATGCCGTTTGATGGCAAACGCATGATCTACGGTGGGTTTCAGATGATCGTCGACGCCTGATGGGGTGATTCAGGCTGGCGTTGCCGTTGGGCAACAGCCAGCCTGATTCCATCAAACGCTCTGGTCTTTCGGCGGCAATTCCCGGACCGGTCGCACCTCTACACTACCAAGCCTGGCAGGAGGGATGTGGCTGGCCAGCTGCAGTGCTTCGTTCAAGTCTCGCGCTTCGAGCATGTAGAAACCGGCTAGTTGCTCTTTGGTTTCGGCGAAGGGCCCATCGGAAATAATGGCTTCACCATCACGTACCCGTACGGTGGTCGCGTTGCTGACCGGCTGCAGCGCTTGGCCAGCCAGGTAGTGGCCTTTCTCCGTTAGATTCTCGACGCAGCGAATGCATTGCTGGTTCAGATCATGCCACTCCTGTTCCGTCATCGCGTTGATCAGGCTTTCCTGATAATAAACCAGTGCCAGGTATTTCATCGTCATCTCCCTTTTCCATGCCAAGTTCTATGCCAAGCCGGGTTTATGCTGAAGCAGCAGTTGTTTGCGTGCAGTTCTCGATGGGCGCCACCCCGGCATTCAGCATCCAGCCAGTCCCGAAGCGGTCGGTCAGCATGCCAAAACCCTCAGCCCAGAAGGTTCTTTCGAAGGGCATGTGCACCGAGCCGCCGGCGGCCAATTGGTCAAATACCATGCGTGCGTCTTGCGCCTTTTCGTATTGCAGCTGCACGCAATATCCCTGAGGTGGCTGGTAGCAGTCACCCATCATGTCTGCGGCCATGATGATGTAGCGGCCGATCTGTATCTCGGAATGGATGATCAACTCCTGGCACTCGGGTGGAACCTCGCTGGCTGCAGGTGTTTCGGCGTGGGTCAGCATGGCGAGCACCCGCGCATCCAGCACCTCGGAGTACCAGTTCATTGCCTCGCGGCAATTGCCGTTGAACACCAGATGCATGCTGACGCTACTGGGTCTGCGGGCCATGCTGGCAGCCATCTGCCGATGTTGATCGAGACCGGCGCCGGGCACAAAATCCTCCAGATCGAAATAGCGTCGTAGTTCCAGTGTGACGTTACCGTTGTTATCCATGCGCGGCCATTTGCAGGCCCACTCGATGGCTTCTTCTCGCGAATCGACATCAAGAATGCTGTAGCCGGCCAGCAACTCGCGGGTCTCTGTAAAGGGCCCGTCAGTGACCGTTGGGACGCCATTACGAAAGGTGATGCGACAACCTTCGGAGCTGGGACTCAGGCCATTGCCGTCGACGAAGACCCCAGCGTCGAGCATTTGCTGGTTGTAACTTGCCATTGTCGCGAGCATCTCATTGCTCGGCATTTCACCGCGCTCCGTCCGGTCATCGGCTTTGCGCATCAACATGTATTTCATGTCCTTCTCTCCATAAGCTGAACGTTAATGGGTGCTATATGGATGAGTCGGGGAGCAAAGCACGAAATCGACAGCAATCTAACCTTTTTGCGATTTATCTGTTTGAGTCGATGCCAGCGCCAACGCATCGAGCCGGCGCTGCAGAAAGCGTTGTTCCGGCCCGAGCTGGGCCAGTTGCAGCGCTTGTTGGTAAGCCTCGCGCGCTGCTGATAGCTGACCTGAACGGCGCAAAAGCTCGGCGCGCGCAGCGGGCAACAAATGGTAGTTCTGCAGTGCTGGGGCATCAGTGAGCACGTCCAGTAAAGCCAGACCTGCTTGCGGGCCATCGCGCATGGCCACTGCCACGGCGCGGTTCAGCGCGATGACCGGGGAGGGATTGCGTTGCAGCAAAACGTCATACAGGCCGATTATTTGGCTCCAGTCAGTATTGGCGGTACTGCTGGCCTCGGCGTGTACCGCAGCGATGGCTGCCTGGAGCGTGTAGATCCCCGCAGGCGGGCGCTGTAACGCCGCTTCCAGCCAGCGGACGCCTTCGCTGATCTGAGTCTGGTGCCAGAGGCTGCGGTCCTGATCCTCCAATGTGATCAGTTCACCCTGGGTTGATTGCCGGGCATCGCGGCGCGAATCCTGCAGCAACATCAGCGCCAGCAATCCGTAGACTTCGGTATCAGGCAGCAAGTTGGCCATCAGGGTGCCGAGCCGGATAGCTTCTCTGGCCATGTCGATGTTGACCACGTGTTCGCCGCTGGTGCTTGAATAACCCTCGTTGAACACCAGATAGATGACCTGCAATACGCTGTGTAAACGTTGCGGCAGCGCCTTGCGTTCGGGCACGTCATAGGGAATGCCGGCTTCGCGGATCTTGCGCTTGGCCCTGACGATCCGCTGCGCCACGGTCGCCGGTTGCTGGAGCAGTGACCGTGCGACCTGCTCGGTGCTCAAACCGCACATTTCCCGCAGGGTCATGGCCAGTTGGGTTTCGATTGCCAACGCAGGATGGCAACAGGTGAAAATCAGCCGCAGCTGATCGTCGGCGATGCTGTCTTCGTTCAGCTCGTGGGTGGGGATGTCATCCAGGTCGAGGCGCTGCAAATGTTGGCTGGCCGTCTGCCGGCGGCGGATCTGATCTATCCCTTTGTGCTTGCCAGTACTGACCAGCCAAGCGCGTGGGTTGTCGGGCACGCCCTGCAGTGGCCATTGCTGTAATGCGGCGGCGAAGGCGTCCTGCATGGCTTCTTCGGCCAGCTCGAAATCGCCCAGGAGTCGAATCAGGGTAGCCAGGACCCGCCGCGACTCGCGGTGATAAACTAGATCGACTTGCTTGCTAACCGACATGGGAGTATCTGCAGCTTGATTGAAAGGCAGGCAATGCTTGCGCTGATGTTTACGCCGTAATTCGCCCCAGTCAAGCGGTTCTAACCACAGGTCGTTCGTCAAGACACAGCGGGTGATACCGGATATGGCGGTTATCATTCAGGTCCGAAAACCGCCAGCTTTTACGCTGCGTGCATGTAGACTTGGCCCATGGATATTTCAGCGAACGATTGCTATCAGGCTGTTGTGGCGCGTGACGAACGTTACGACGGGCGGTTCTTTACCTGTGTCACCAGCACGGGGATTTACTGCCGCCCGGTCTGCCCTGCGCGCACACCGCGTTTTGCCAACTGCCGCTTTGTAGCCACTGCGGCTGCCGCCCAGGAGGCGGGGTTTCGGCCTTGCTTGCGCTGCCGTCCGGAGAGTTCGCCTTCATCTGCCGCCTGGGCCGGCACCTCCGCCGTGGTGTCGCGCGCCTTGGCACTGATCGAAGCCGGAGCACTGGATAGCGGCAGCCTGGAATCCTTGGCCGAACGGGTAGGGCTGGGTACCAGACAGTTGCGCCGGCTATTCATCAAGCACCTGGGCGCGGCGCCGAGTACCGTAGCGCAAACCCGGCGGCTGTTGCTGGCCAAGCAACTGCTTCACCAAACCCCTCTGCCGATGAGCGACGTAGCACTGGCTAGCGGGTTCGCCAGCATAAGGCGTTTCAACGAAGCCTTCAGTCAGCTATATAGCCGCTCACCGAGCAGCTTGAGGCGCGAGAGCAACAACGCTCCAGAGCATTCGGACATCGTGCTTTTGTTACCCTACCGGCCGCCCTACGACTGGGACGCAATGCTGGATTTCCTCCAACGCCGGGCGATTCCTGGTATGGAGCAGGTAGTGGCTGGCGTCTATCAGCGTACGATCCGCATCGGTTCGGATGTGGGCGCAGTGTCCGTCGAGCATGTCCCGGCACGCAATGCTCTGCGCGTCAGAATAGGTTTTTCCCGATTGCAGTCGTTACCGTTGATCATAGACCGGTTACGCCGCATGTTTGATCTGAAGGCTGATCCCGAGGTGATCCAGCGTGCCCTGTCGCATGATCCGGCATTGGCGCTGATGCTGGCAGCCAGACCGGGTTTGCGGGTGGCCGGCGCCTGGGATGCATTTGAAGTTGCCGTGCGTGCGATCCTAGGCCAGCAAGTGACGGTCGCCGCTGGCGTAACGCTGGTCAGCCGCCTGGTAGCCCAGCTGGGAGAGCCGTTGGTGGCTCCGACCACTAGCGGATTAACGCGGTATTTCCCAGCGCCGGACGCGTTTGATACGGAGCAGATTGTCGGCCTCGGCATGCCCCGGGCGCGAGCAACCGCCTTGGCAAAGCTGGCTCAAGCTTGTCTTGCCGAGCCCGGTTTGCTCGAACGTCAGCGCGACCTGCCACATACGCTAGAGCGACTATGCGCCTTACCGGGTATCGGTGATTGGACGGCTAACTACATTGCCATGCGGGCCATGCAGGAGAGCGATGCTTTTCTTGCCTCTGATGTGGCTCTGCAGCGAGCGATGGCTGGCGACGAGGGGCGACCTGACGCCAAACAACTGCTTGCTTTGGCCGAGCAGTGGCGACCCTGGCGAGCCTATGCGGTGATGCACCTTTGGGCTGCCGACGGTCTTGACGATGGTATGCGTAAGTCACTTGAGGAGAATAAAGATGCGCTTCCTGCTTGATACTTTTGCCACACCGGTGGGCCAACTGTTTCTGGTCACAGATGAACAGGGCAGGCTGCGCGCGCTGGATTTTGAGGACTACCACGCACGACTCATCCGGCTGCTCGATAAACACTACGGCGATTATCAGCTGGAACCTGGACCCGGTTCCACGCCCGAACCACTCAGGCAGGCTTTAAGTGCGTATTTCGCCGGGGATCTGAGCGCGCTGGATTGCATACAGACCGAAACCGCAGGCACTGCCTTTCAGCGCGCAGTGTGGCAGGCCCTGAGGGATATTCCCGCAGGGCACACACGCAGCTACGGTCAGTTGGCCGTGGCTATTGGCCGACCCTCTGCAAGCCGCGCAGTGGGTTTGGCCAATGGCTCCAATCCGGTGGCGTTAGTGGTGCCCTGTCATCGGGTGATTGGCGCCAGCGGCAAGCTGACCGGATACGGTGGCGGTTTGTGGCGCAAGCACTGGTTGCTTGAGCACGAGGCCCGACACAGCGGTGCTACTGCTGCCTTTGCCTTGGTTTGAACAAAGTTTTAAACAAAGGTTTAACCCAGGTTCAACCCAGCGTGAGCCTGACGCTAGCTGGTCTTTTGTGCGCCGCTTTGCTCCGCTTCATCAGGCGCAGCGTGAAAACGTGTGTCAGCCAATTCGTGGTGATTGGGCCGCGGACGCTTGCGGTGCTGCTGCAATCCAATCAGGAGCAGCGGTACGACAATCATCGCGCTGCCGGCCAGAAACCAGATATCCGGCACTTCGGCGAAGAACACCCAGCCAATGATCACAGCCCAGATCAGGCCAGTGTATTCCGCGCTGGTGACCTGGTTGGCATCCACATGCTTGTAGGCGAGCAACACACAGACGTTGTAGCCGAGAATAAACAAGGATGAACCGGCCGCGCTGATAAGCACCGCCTGACTCCATGGCGCCGCTTCCCAAAGCATCAATCCCAGACACATTGGTGTGATCATCAAGTAGTTGAGAAACAGCTTGTGCATGGTGGACTGCTGCCGGGGCAGTTTGCGTACCAGCACGGCGTTGATCGCCAAGGCCGCCGCAGATCCCAGAGCGGCCAGCGCCGCCCAGCTGAAGTCGACTGGCCGGAGGATCACCAGAATGCCGGCAAAGCCGCTGATCACCGCGGCCAGACTGAGCTTGGTCAGGCGCTCGCCAAAAAACATCACCGAGAGCAGCATCACCATGATCGGTGCCGCATAGAAAACCGCATTGGCGGTAGCCAGGGGCAGGGCGATCAAGGCGTAGACCATGCACACGATACCGACCAGATGCACATGGCCGCGGATGAAATGCAGCCGGCCGCCGGCGAACAGATTGCCGGTATCCAACTGCCGCCAGAACGGCAACAGCAATGCCAGGGTAATCACACAGCGCAAGAAGGCGTACTGAAAGACCGGTGCATCCGCCTGCAGAAACTTGATGAACACATCGGAGATCAAAGCCAGGGCGTTGCCGATCACCAGCAACAGAATGGCACTGTTGACGGTTTTTCCTGACATGACGGCCTCCACATGACTGATTGACGAGGCGAGAGTGTAAAGAGTGGGGGCTATCCGTGAAAATGATATTTGGCTAGTATCTATTAGAAATATAGATACTAAAGATGAGTCATGAAATTACCTCCCCTTAAAGCGCTGCCGGTATTTGAAGCGGTGGCGCGGCTCAATAGCTTTTCCCTGGCTGCCGAAGAATTAGCGGTAGGGCAGAGCGCGGTCAGCCATCAGATCAAGTTGCTGGAAACCTACCTGGGTGAGCCTTTGTTTATTCGCACGGGACGATACCTGGCGCTCACCGACGAAGGGCGGCAATACTTCGATGCGGTCAGTACCGCACTGCTGCAGATCGAGCGCGCCAGTGAGCAGTTGCTGGGCCACGAAACGGCGCGGCTGCGCTTGTCGGTATTCAGTTCTTTTGCCGTACGCTGGCTGGTACCCCGGCTGCCGGTATTGCAGAAGCAGTGGCCACAGCTTGATCTGTCATTGGAGATGAGTGGCGGGAATCCGCAATTGTCTGATCGGGTTGCGGATTGTTTTATTACCGTCAGGCCTGATTCTTCGGCATTCAGCTATGAGTTGCTCTACACCGAACGGCTGTTCCCGGTATGCAGCCAGCAATACTGGCAGACATTATGCCGCGAGCAGGAGATTGACCCGGGGCTGCATTTGTCGCCAGGGGCGTCAATGCACCCGGCGCTGCTGGCGGCATATCCGCTGCTGTCTACACATAGTATCTACAATCGCGCCGGTGGAGATTGGGCGGCCTGGTTCGACGCGGGCGGCGAACCCTTACCCAAGGGCAGTCGTTTGCAGCACTTCAGCCATATGCTGTTGGCGCTGGAGGCGGCGCGCTATCATCAGGGCATAGCACTGACTAATGACTATATGCTGAGTAACCGCGCGGATTCGGCGGATTTTGTGCGCTTGCCTTGTCACCATCTGATGACCGGAGACCAGTTTTTCTTCGCCTGGAAAACCAGTCGGCGACATGAGCCGGGGATTCAGATATTGCGTCGCTGGTTGCTTGATCAGAGCATAGAGTCTGGACTCAGGCATGCAGCGCAGGCCTGAGTTAGGCGTTAGTTAAAAACTGAATTTGATGGGGCTTGGATCAGAAAATAAGCGGGGCGTTTATCAGGCGGCGACGAACTGACCGCTGAATGCATTGGCGGCAGCCAGCACGGATTCGTTCAACAGCGACTTGCAATCGCGTGCGCACTTGCCGCACTGGTTGGCTACATCAAGAGTATTGCGTAGATCGCGCATGCTGCATGCACCTTCGGCAACGGCGTTACGAATTTGTTTGTCTGATACACCTTTGCAAAGACATACATACATGGCGTTGACCCTGGGGCAAATGACTATGCTCTGCATGCTAATGTGAATGAGAATGCTTGTCAAACAGATTTCTGTGCCTTTTGCTCAAGGCGTTTTTCCTGCCATTGCAGCACCATAATGGTCAATGCCGGAAGCATCGTCAGGGTGACCAGCGTGGCGCCGATAATGCCCGCCATGACGATCACGCCGACACCGCGGTACAGCTCGCTTCCCGCACCGGGCAGGAACACCAGTGGCGCCAGACCACAAATGGTGGTGATGGTGGAGATCGCGATTGGACGCAGGCGCGAAGCCACCGCTTCATTGACCGCATCGACAGCATTCATGCCGTCTTCCAGACCATTGCGGATAGCCCGATCGACGATCAGTATCGGATTGTTGACCACGGTACCCATCAGGATCAGGAAGCCGAGCATCGAGATCATGTCAAAAGGCTGGGTGAAGCCATTCATCCCCATTTGCTGCATTACCCAACCCGTGAGGTTGAGCAGGGCCAGTCCGGCAATACCGCCCGCGATACCCAGCGGGATAGTGGTCATGATCAGCAGCGGGTAGCCCCAGTGACTGAAGATCGCGACCATCAACAGATAGACAATGATCAGTGCCACCAGGTAGTTGCTGGCCAGGGATTCACGCGTCGCGTCCAGTTGGTCGGCCGCACCGGAAATGGTCAGGTTTACCCCGGTGGGCACTTCGCCGTTATCGCGCAGGTATTCAACTACATCGCGGCGGACGATCTCCACGCCTGTCTCCAATGGCACCGAGCGGGGCGGGATGATGTTCAAGGTAATGGTACGGCGGCCATCCTTGCGCCTCACCGTGCTGGTGTCGACGCTCTCTTCAGTACGGGTCAGCTCGGATAACAACAGCGTTTCGCCGGCGGGTGTGTAGACCGCAATGTTGTCCAGTGTCTCCAGCGTCGCGCCTGGGCCTTGCTGGTTGTACAGGTACATATCGATCTTGTCGTCAGCCAGGAAAAACTCGTTAACAAAGGCGCCATCGGTGAGGGCCGCGATGGAAAAGCCCACGTCTTCGGTGTTCATGCCGACTTCCGCTGCGCGCTCCCAGTCAGGCCGAACCTGTAACAACGGCTGCGCCAGCGAGAGGCTGGGCGGCTGGGATTGCAGGCCGGGGTCGTCGAACACTTCTCCTGCGCGGTTGTAGGCGGTCTGCGCGACGCTGTAAAGCGTGGCCAGGTCCGGGCCGGATATATCCAGGTTGACGCTGCGCGTTCCGCCGTCGTTGCTGCTGATGATGGACCCGCGTGCAGCGAAGGCGCGCATGCCAGGATAGGTTTCATATTTGCGTTCCAGAGCCGCCATCAGATCATTGATCTGCGACGGATCCTTGGGCTCGGTAATGATTCTCAGGCTTTGCGCATTCACGCCCAGGTTCATGTATTTCATCGCTGGTACGTCGGTATCACCGTTCTCGTAAGCGGCGGGATCGTCATCCAGGAATGGCAGAAAATAGGCCTGTATTTCTTCTGCATAGGCTTCCATCGTCGCCAGGTTGTAGCCGGGCGGGGCGTTCATGGAGGCGAAGGTCTTCGGCTCCTCGCCCTCTGGCAGATACTCAGCCGGTGGCGTCAGAAAGACAATGATCGACAGGCTGACAATCAGCGTGACGGCCAGGCAGCCGATACGCCGGGTGGCGGTGGCCACCAACCAGTCCAGGCGCCGCACTACCGCCGCATGCAAGCGCGCGCCGACACTGACCGGGTCGGATTTCTGTTTGAAATCCAGCCGCGCGCTGATGGTTGGAATGACGGTAATCGCCACCAGCATCGAGGCCAGAATGGAGGCGGCGATGGCGATGGCGACGTCGGAATACAGCTGACCGGCCTCTTCGGCAATAAAGGCCACCGGAAGAAAGACCATAATGGTGGTCAGGGTTGAGGCCAGGACCGCGGGCCAGACTTTTTTTACCCCACTAATGGCGGCCTTGAGTCGATCCAATCCCCGGCGGCGCTCCAGTTCGATGCTCTCCAGCACGACGATACTGTTATCCAGCGTCATGCCGATAGCAAAAGCAACGCCCGCCAAGGAGATAACGTTAATGGTGCGCCCGGCCAATGCCAGCCCGAGGAAGGCGGCGATGGTGCAGATGGGAATGCCGATCACGCCCACTGCGGTAGCGCGAAACGAGCGCATGAACAGATACATGATCAGCGTCGAAAGCAGGGCCCCAAGCAGCAGGTTTTTCCAGACGTTGATGATCGAGGCCTGCACATAGACTACGTCATCGGCGGTCAAGCGTAGTTGCATGCCCTCCGGGTTTAGCAGCTCTTGGTTGATCAGCTCGATCTCGGCCTGCATGTCCTCCTTGATACGGATGACATTCGAGCCACTTTCCCGACGAACCGCCAGACTGATTACCGGGCTGCCGTTGTAATAGGAGCGATCACGGATACGGAAATGATCCAGCTCCACTTCAGCCACGTCGCGCAGCCGCGTAAGGCTGTCTTCGCGGCGGGTCAGAATCATGTTTTCCAGATCTGCAAGATCATCAAACCGGCCCACCGTACGCAGCAGGTAGCTGCGTTTGCCGCTATCGATCTCGCCGCCGGAGATATCCTGATTGCGCTCGCCGATGGCCTCGCGCACGTCATTCAGACTCAGGCCGCGGGCGGACAGTCGCTCGGGGTCAATACGGATCTGGACCTGACGCGCGGCCCCACCACGAACCTCGACCTGGGCCACGCCGGCAACACTGGACATGCGCGTGCGTACATTGTCTTCGATGTAGTCACGCATCATGTCCATATCCAGCCCACGTGGATTATTCTCCAGCGGCGAGACGGTGAAATACATGAAAGCGTTGGAAGAGAAGGAGGTTGCGCTGACGCGCGGCTCATCCACATTCTCCGGGTAGGAGGGCACCTGAGTGAGAGCATTGTTGACGCGTATCAGGGTCTCGGTGATATCCACGCCAAAGGGAAAGTCCAGCTCGATTTCCGCCGAGCCGGTAGTGGCGGTGGACGTGATCTCTTCCAGGTAGGGAATGTTGCGCAGGAATTCTTCCTGCTCGATAAGAATTTCCTTTTCGATATCCTGCGGCGTCGCCCCCGGCCAACTTGTCTCGATGGTAATGGTGCGGGTTTCCAGGTCCGGAATCATCTGCACCGGAATCCGCAGTGCAGCAATCACGCCCAGCACGCAAACAATCAATACCGTGACGGTAACCAGGATGCCGTGCCGGACAATATGTTCAAACATTCGGCTTACTCGCTTTCCGTGGCGGTAATCTTCACGGCCTGGCCGTCTCTGAGCGTTTCATTGCCGCGGGTGACCACGGTCTGCCCTTCCTCCAGGCCAGAACGGATTTCCACCTGGCCGGCAAAGCTCAGGCCGGTCTCTACCTGGAGTTCGCGCACGGTCGGATTCTCGCCTTCCTCCGCACTCGCATCCGCGACGACCCAGACGCTGACGCGACCGTCAGGGTAACGTCGCAATGCGTCACGATTGACAACAATACCGCGGCGTTTCTCAGCCAGCCTCAAGGTCGCGTGGGCTGACATGCCGGGGATCAGCAGTGGCTGATCCGCGTCTTCAATCTGGGTACGCAACAAGAAGGTGCGTGCATCGCTGCTGCTCAAAGGCACCTTATTGATTACCTTGCCGGTGAAGCTGCGTTGCGGATGCGCGTCGAAGCGGATGTTCAGGGTCGCGCTGTCTTCGACCAGAGGGTAGAAGCGCTGGGCTAATTGAAAATCGATACGTAACTGTTCAGTGGATACCAGCTCCAGCAGGTCAGTACCCGGCGTCACCCATTCACCGACCTCTACCAGCTTGCGACTGAGAGTACCGTCAAAGGGTACCGTGATCTTATGGCGTTGCAGTTCTGCTTGGCGTTGGCGCACTTGAGCATCGGCTACCTGGACCGAGGCGGCATCCACGCGCGCCTGAGACTCCAGCCCGCGGACCTCGCTGGCGGCAATTGCGTTGCGCGACACCAATGTCTGGGCTTCGTCAAAGCGCCGCTGGCTGTCGGCCTGAGCTTCCCGTGCACTGCGGGCCGAGGCGCGGGCGCCGTCCAGAGCAATTTCCGCCAGTTCGCTGTCCAGCTCGATAAGCAAGTCTCCCGCGCCGACCTGGTCACCGGCTTCCACGTGGATCCGTTGCACCAGACCGGCCACTTGCGATGAGAGTAAGGCGATCTGTGAAGCCGAGACGCTGCCGCTGATGGGCACTTCGTTGACCAACTGTTGTTCGCGTGCTTCGCCCACTTCAACGATCACTGCGTTGTTGGCATGAACCAAGCCAACTTTCAGGGAAAGTGCGGAAAACAGAAGGGCGCACAGCAGTTGGCGCTGCCGGGACATGGAGTGCAGGAAAGGTGAGTTCATCATTGCTCAAGCGGCCGGAAAATAGATTGAATACAGCATACACAGGCCTTTCTTCAGTGCAACGCACTGGGCGCGCGGCATCGCAAGGCATTGCTACAAAAGATGTATGGCCTTGAGCGGTGGCAGGGAACGAATCGGGCTCGCCTGTCTCTATTTACATGGACACGGAACACTAAAACCGCAATTGAGGATGTACCCATGGAACCGGCACTGAAAGACATTGGCACACTGTTTGAACAATTGGGTTTACCCGCAGATGAAGCGAGTATCGATGAGTTTATTGCTAGCCACTACCCACTGCCCGACGAGGTAAAACTGTCGGAAGCTCCGTTCTGGAGTGATAGCCAGGCGGCGTTCCTGAAGGCAGAGATTCTTGAAGACGCAGAGTGGGCACCGATTGTTGATGAGCTGAATGTAAGACTGCACGCCAACAAGGCCTGAGACAGCTAGCGCCTTGCGGGCTTGCAAGCCCGCAAGGCGCTGTGTTTTGCTAGGATATTGGGGTTAACGGTACATCAGGACATGAATGTACACGATTTGTATAAGCACTGAGTCCGCGCTGGAGCCATAATTGACGGGTTATCAAGATCTGCGGACCACCGCAAAAGGATTCCGTCATATGACTGCAGTAGAAACACAGCGACCCCAGCTTAGCTCGTCATACCTTCCCCGTTCACCCGCATTGGACGGCAGCGATCCAGAAGCCAAGCGCGCGGAGATGGCTGAGTATTTCACCAGCGTATTTGATCGATACGAATCTCTTTTTGACCTGTTGGCCAATGATGCGGCTTTCTACGACAAGCCCATAGCGCTGCGTCATCCGTTGATTTTCTACTTCGGTCACACGGCAACTTTTTATACCAACAAACTGGTATTGGCCAAACTGCTTCCCGAGCGCATCGACCCGCGGCTTGAATCCATCTGCGCGGTCGGCGTGGATGAGATGAGCTGGGACGACCTCGACGACACTCACTACGAATGGCCCAGTGTGGGTGAGGTACGCGCCTATCGACAGAAAGTGCGTGCTGCGGTGCTCAAGGTGATCAATAGCCTGCCATTGCACCTGCCAATTCAGTGGGAGGGCACTTGGTGGCCGATAATCATGTGTATTGAACATGAGCTGATTCATCTGGAAACCAGCACCGTGCTGATACGTCAGCACAAGCTCGATTATGTTCGCTCCCTACCCGAATGGTCTCGATGCAAGTCTTCTTGCGCCGTTCACAGCGCTGCCCCGGCAAACCAGCTGTTGTCTTTGCCTGCCGGTCAGGTGACTCTGGGCAAGGCGCGCAATGCGGACCGTTATGGCTGGGATAACGAATACGGTCACCGGCAAGTGGATGTCGAAGCGTTCCAGGCCAGCCGCTATCTAGTCAGCAACGCCGAGTTTCTGCAGTTCGTCGAGGCCGGCGGGTACGCCGATGACGAGGTTTGGGACGAAGAGGGGCTCAAGTGGCGTGATTTCACCGCTGCGCAACATCCAGCGTTCTGGGTTTGGCGCGATGCCTGGCATTTGCGCCTGATGAGCGAAGAAGTCAACATGCCTTGGGACTGGCCAGTAGAGGTCAATTGTCTGGAGGCCAGCGCGTTCTGCCGCTGGAAAGCACGTGAGACGGGTGAGCCGATCCGTTTGCCTAGCGAGGATGAGTGGTATCGGCTATATGATCACGCCGGGGTGCAGGAAATATCGGCAGCCCCTGCCAGTGCCAATCTTCAGCTGGACCACTTTGCCTCCCCATGCCCGGTCACCGAATTCGCCCACGGCGACTTTTACGATGTGGTGGGCAATGTCTGGCAATGGACCCACACGCCTATCTATCCCTTCGACGGCTTTCAGGTGCACCCGTTGTACGATGATTTCACCACCCCGACCTTCGACAATCAGCATAATCTGATCAAGGGCGGGTCCTGGGCCTCCTGCGGCAACGAAACCCGGCGCAGTGCGCGCTATGCTTTCCGTCGTCATTTTTTCCAACATGCGGGGTTCCGTTACGTGTCTTCCGATGCTCAGGCTCAAGAGCCGAATGCCTATTACGAAAGTGACCGGCAGATGTCCGAATATGCCGAGTTTCATTACGGCGACAGCTACTTCAATGTCTCGAATTTCCCCAAGGCGATGGCTGAGCTGGCGATTGCTGCAATGGGTGATCAACCGGCTGAAACCGCGCTTGATCTGGGCTGCGCCTCTGGACGTGCGACCTTCGAGTTGGCCAGGCATTTTACCCATGTGACCGGTATCGACTTTTCCGCGCGCTTTGTCGGCCAGGGGGCAGAGATGGCGGAGCAGGGCATATTACGTTATACGCTGACGGACGAGGGCGAGCTGGTTTCCTACAAGTCCAGCAGTCTGGCTGACCTGCGACTGGCCGAGTACGCGTCAAAGGTGGCGTTCTACCAGGGTGATGCGTGCAATCTCAAGCCGCAGTTCAGCGGCTACGATCTTGTTCTGGCGGTCAATCTGATTGACCGGCTGTATGACCCCGCCAGTTTTCTCGAGACCGTGCATGAACGGTTGAATCTGGGTGGCAAACTGGTATTGGCTTCACCCTACACCTGGCTTGAGGAGCACACCCCGCGCGCGCAATGGGTGGGTGGGTTCAAGAAAGACGGTGAGAATTACACCACCCTGGACGGGTTACAGGATCTGCTCGGCAAACACTTCCGGCCAGTAGGCGAGCCGCAAAAAGTTGAATTTGTCATCCGTGAGACTCGGCATAAATTCCAACATAGCTATTCTGAAGCCAGCGTATGGGAACGTATCCTGTGACCGGGCTTTAGATGAGGGATAACGGATTGGGTATTGATTTTGACCAGTTGATCTCCCGCGAGCACACCGAATCCGTCAAGTTCGATGCGCGAGAATCGGTATTTGGCACTGATCAGGTGATTCCGCTGTGGGTAGCGGATATGGATTTCGCAGCGCCGCAAGCCATCACCCGCGCGCTTGAGGAACGAGCCCGGCATCCGGTCTACGGCTATAGCCTGTTTCCGGAATCCCTCTACCAGTCGATGATCGACTGGTTCGCTTCCCGGCATGGCTGGCATATCGAACGTGATTGGATTTTGCTGGCGCCGGGCGTGGTGCCTTCGCTGCACGCCGCTGCCATGGCATTCGCTGCTGAGGGCGAAGGGATCATTATTCAGCCGCCGGTGTATCCGCCGTTTTTCAGTTCGGTAAAAAAAACCGGGCGCCGGGTGATTGAAAACCCGCTGCAGTGGGTTGACGGTGAATACCGGATGGATCTGGAGCATCTGTCTGCGTGTGCACGGCAGGGCGCCAGGATGCTGGTTCTGTGCTCGCCCCATAATCCCGTTGGGCGAGTCTGGCGACGCGAAGAGCTAGAGGGTTTATTGGAGATCACGCGGCAACACGATCTGCTGGTGGTCTCTGATGATATCCATTGCGATCTGGTGTTTGATGGCCATCGCCAACAGATGCTCGCCAGTATGGCGACGCGCGAGGATCGCATCATCACCGCGTTGGCACCCAGCAAGACCTTCAATATCCCGGGCATGGGTCTTTCTGCGCTGGTGATTGCGGATGCCGGCCAACGCCAGGCAATCAAGCGGGTGTTCGATTCCCTGCATATGCTGCAGGCCAATCCGTTCAGTATTGTCGCATTCGAAGCGGCCTATCGGCATGGCGGCCCCTGGCTGGATGCGCTGCTGCCGTATCTGCAGTCGAACATGCAGTTTGTCCGGCAGTATTTGCAGCAGCATGTGCCACAGATCCGCTGCGCCCAGGCTCAGGGTACTTACCTGTTGTGGCTGGATTGTCGCGCGCTGGGGATGACCGATGGGCAGCTCAAGGCCTTCTTTATTCAAAAAGCCGGGGTCGGGCTGAACCCGGGTATCAGCTTTGGGGTTGCGGGCAGTGGCTATATGCGGATCAATATCGGCACCCGGCGCGCGTTGTTGCAGCAGGCTCTCGAACAGATCCGCGACGCTGTTCAGGTGCATGTGGCCACCGCGCTCGGCCGTGAGTCGCGTTAGAGTATCGAGTCGCTGGATCTCAGTCAGTACGCTGGCCCAGCCCAAACTGCAACTCGGCCAGGCGCGCATATAGCGGGCTGCTTTGTATCAGTTGCTGGTGAGTGCCTAGCGCCACCAGCTTGCCATGCTCAATCACCGCGATACGATCGGCATGCTGAACAGTGGCTAACCGGTGCGCGATCACCAGGGTGGTGCGGCCGTGCATTAACGCGGGTAGCGCTTGCTGAATCAGGTGCTCGCTCTGGGCATCCAGCGCACTGGTCGCCTCATCCAGCAGCAGTATCGGCGCGTCGGTGAGCAGTGCCCGGGCGATGGCCAGGCGTTGCTTCTGGCCACCAGACAAGCCCAGGCCGGCATCGCCCAGCGGCGTATCGTAGCCCTGCGGCATGGCGTTGATAAACTCTTCGGCATGCGCTGCACGCGCGGCATTGATGACTGCCTGCATATCGGCTTCAGGACGCCCGTAGCGGATATTGTCGGCCACACTGCCGTAGAACAGGGCCGGATTTTGTGACACCAGCGCAAAGCAGCGACGCAGATCGACCGGGTCCAGTTGACGGATGTCGCAGCCTTCCAGGGTAATCCGCCCTGAGCTGGGATCGAAGAAACGCAGTAACAGGTCGAGCAGAGTCGACTTGCCCGCCCCTGAGGGTCCGACTAGAGCCAGCGTTTCCCCCGCGTAAACCTGCAAATCCAGGCCGTCGATGGCATAAACGTCAGGCCGCATGGGGTAGGCAAACCGCACCTGCTCAAATGCAAGGTTGCCGCTGACTCGGGCGGGCAGTTGCAGCAAGCCGCTCACGGGCGCGGTAATTTCCCGCTGGGTCTGAAGCAGCTCGACGATGCGCGCACCCGCGCCAGCAGCACGCTGCAACTCGCCGATCACCTCGCTCAGCGCGGCGGCGGAGACGCCGACGATCAAGCTGTAGAAGACGAAGGCGGCCAGTTCGCCGCCGCTGATACGCCCGGCGATCACGTCCATGCCGCCAACCCAGAGCATCACGCCGATGGCGCCGAGCACCAGCACAATCACCACAAAGGTCAGCCAGGCACGCTGGCGAATCCGCTGTCGCGCGACCTCGAAGGCCTGCTCGACTACGCTGGAAAAACGCCGGCGGTCCTGCTCCTGATGGTTATAGGCCTGCACTGTCTTGATCTGGCCGAGAATCTCACCTACGTAGCTGCCAACGTCCGCAACGCGATCCTGACTTAGCCTGGAGAGGCTTCTGACCCGTCGGCCGAAGAACAGGATTGGCGCAATCACCAGGGGAATTGCCAGCATGACGATACTGGTCAGCTTGGGATTGGTGACGAATAACAGAACAATACCGCCCAGCAGCATTAAAGCGTTACGCAGGGCGATGGATACGGTCGAGCCGATAACGGATTGCAGCACTGTGGTGTCGGCGGTAAGCCGTGACTGGATCTCCAGACCGCGGTTGCTTTCATAGAATCCCGGATGCAGTTCGATCAGATGATCGAACACTTGCCGCCGTATGTCCGCCACCACTCGTTCGCCAATCCACGACACCAGGTAGAAACGCGCAAAGGTGCCAACTGCCAGGGCAATCACCAGCACCGCAAAAAAGCCAACTGACTGATTGAGCAGTTCCGGCGACCGAGTGGCGAAGCCTTGATCAACCAGCAAGCGCAGCCCCTGACCCAGTGACAGGGTGATTGCCGCAGTGAAGGTCAACGCCAGCATGGCTCCGGCTACTTGCCAGCGGTAAGGGGCTATAAAGCGCAGCGTCAGTGACAGAGCCTGGCGATGCGTAGCTGCTATAGTCTTCATTGAGGGCCCAGTCGAGATTCGATAATAGCTATGGTACCCTTGCGCGCTCATTTTTTTCCCGTTAATTGCCTGCTGGAACCCTACTGATGAGCTCTCGAAACATCTGGACCCACAAGGGGACCTTTCTTCTCGCCGCGGTTGGTTCTGCGGTCGGCCTCGGCAACCTGTGGCGCTTCCCGTATCTGACTGGTGAAAACGGCGGCGGAGCCTTTATTCTGGTCTACGCGATGACCATTGCCATTGTCGGGATTCCCATTCTGATCGCCGAAACCCTGATTGGCCGCGCCAGCCGCCGCAGCCCGATCATGGGGATGAAACACCTTACCGAAAGCCAAGGCTTGAACAATGCCTGGCGCAGCATCGGCTGGATGGGCGCCGCAGCCGCGTTCATTATTCTGAGCTTCTATTCGGTGATTGCCGGCTGGGCAGTGCACTACACCGGGCTGATGTTCAGCGGTTCTCTGGCGGGTGCGGACGCGGCAGCCATCGGCGCGTCGTTTGACAACCTGTTGGCATCGCCGGGATTGCTGTTGATGTATCACACGTTGTTTATTGTCGGCTCCGGGTTGATCGTCGGCATGGGTATTCACAAAGGCATCGAAGGCAGTTTGCGTTTTCTGATGCCTTCATTGTTTCTGATTCTGCTGGTCGTGCTGGTGTATTCACTCATGGTCGGCGATGCGGCGGCAGCGCTTAGCTTCCTGTTTACCTTCAACCTGCAGGATCTGAGCCTGGAAGGCTGGTTGGAAGCAATGGGGCAATCGTTCTTTACGCTGAGTCTGGGTATGGGCGCGATTATGGCGTATGGCGCTTATATGTCTGGCGAGGCTTCACTGACGCGTACCGCGTTTGCTATTGCGCTGGTGGATACTGTGGTGGCGCTGATGGCCGGGGTGGCGATCTTTGCCCTGGTCTTCGGCAGCGGGCTGGAAGCTGCACAGGGCCCTGGCTTGATGTTCGTTACCTTGCCCATCGCTTTTGCCCAGTTGCCGGGTGGCTCGATTCTGGGCGGGGTGTTTTTCGTATTGGTGATTGGCGCGGCCTTAACGTCGGCCATATCACTGGTGGAGCCTGTGGCAGCCTGGTTGGTCGAGCGTTTTGGTTTCAGCCGTCCGAAAGCGGTGGCACTGATGGTGGGACTCTGCTGGTTGCTGGGGTTGGTAACAGTATTCAGCTTCAATCTGTGGTCGGAAGGGACCATTACCCATCAGCTGTTCGACCGCTCACCCTTTGACGTGCTGGAATTCATAACCAATATTCTGATGCCGCTGGGCGGTCTGTTGATCGCACTGTTTGCCGGCTGGGCGTTAAGCCGAGATGCGGTACTAGGGGAAATGGGCACTAACGCCGGTTGGTTTAGTATCTGGCAGTTCCTGGTGCGCTTTATCGCCCCCACGGCTGTGGCGTTTGTGTTTCTGCGCACCATTCCGCAAATCGAAGGCAACGTACGCCCGGCGGTGCTGGCGGTGTTGATGATCGTTGCGTTCAGCGTCGGCAGAAGGTTGTTGGCACGGCGCAACATCGGCTGAAGCGAAGAACAGGAGCGGGGTGCCTTTCAGCTCTGCTCTATCGAGACGGTCAGGCGGGATGTGTGTGCGGCTAGCGCAACCTGGTTACGACCAGCCCGTTTGGCCTCATACATGGCCTGATCGGCGATGTTGACCAAATCTTCCGGGGCCAGGCTGTCGAAAGGGTAGGTCGCCACACCGACGCTGGCGGAAATCTGCACCAGCGTGTCCAGAACACTGAAGGGCCGACACAGGTCGGTGGTGATCTTTTTCGCCACCGCCATCACCTGTTCGGGAGCGCTGATTTCGTTCAGCGCAACAGTGAATTCGTCGCCGCCCATGCGCGCAACCGTGTCGGACTCGCGGACGCAATCCTTGATGCGTTGTGCCACCAGGCGCAGGAGCACGTCGCCGGCCTCATGGCCCATGCTGTCATTCACCTCTTTAAACCCGTCCAGGTCAATAAACATCACTGCAATGGACAGCTTGGCCCTTTCGGCATGACGCAGATCCTGCTGCAGCCGATCCATAAACAGGCGACGGTTGGGCAGGTCGGTGAGGATGTCGAAATTGGCCTGGTGCCAGCTCTGGTCTTCCGCCGCTTTGCGCAGCGTGATATCCCTGGCGATGCCTACCACGGCTTCGACCATTTCAGGTTGATCGGCTTCTTTAACCAATACTGGTGAGAGGATATATTCCAATTGCTGGCCAGCACCGAGGGTGTAGGAAAATTCACCTCGATAGCTTTCGCCGCTGCTGACCACCTGCAGCAGGTTGCGCTGCAGGCTGGCGGCGAAGTCAAACCCCAGATCAAAGCAGGTTTTGCCGATTATCTGGTAGTGCGGGCGGTCGAACAAATCGGCGGTCGCTGCATTAACGTATAAAAACCGACCCTCGGGATCGAGTACGAAAGTCTGGTCGGTGGACGCGCTGAGGATGGTTTTCAGCAGGCGAGTGTCCATGTCTTTTTCGTTGGTGTAGCTGGCCAGCGATTCGTCCAGCGACTGGTCGATTGCCTCGTTGAAACGAAGAATGTCGTCCAGGCAGTTGGGGGCGTTGGCGGGGTCGATTTCCTTCATCCACAGGCGCAGCACATTGACGCGCAGGGCGCGATATTCCGATACGGCTTCATTGATGGTAAAACCAGCGGTCAGACGGTCAACGCCGTGCTCTTCTGCAGCGGTGTCTGCGTCGGGATCAAAGGGGGCCTGGCCCTTGGAACGGGCAATTTGCTGAGCTTCGGTTTGCGGCTTGTCCAGATCGGTAGCGATGGCCATCAGCATTTCGCGGGCGTGATCGCGACGGCCTTTCTTGTCGAGGTTGTTGGCTGAGTCGATACTCAGCGCAAACTTGTCCCACTCCAGGAGCAGTATCTCGATATTGCCGCGAATAAAATCAGCCAGCTTCACCCGTTAACCTCACATGCGTAATCTGATCAGACAAGCATGCTGGTAATCCTAGTTCTGCTGAACTAAGTGACAAGTATGCCGCATACCCGACACAGGAATTCATTACGTCAAGTGCTGGCAATATATCACCGTTTTGCCTTAAGAAAAGCATTGCCAGTGGCTGACGCGGGTATTGCCCATTCACCGCTAAAGGCGATAACTGCGGGGAGTTTGCCAGTAATCGGCAGCCTCAATCGTTGGGCTGGAGCAAAGCGACTATGTCAGTGGCGCCCATCGCCCGGGCGAGATCCAGAGCGGTTTTGCCCTCATCGTCGCTAACGCGGGTGTTGGCACCGGCATCCAGCAATTGATTGAAGATATCGAGCTGGTTGAACATGGCAGCAAACATCAGCGCGGTTTTACCTCCTGGCGGGCGAAAGTTGACGTCAGCTCCGTCAAGGATCAAGGCGTCGATCAGCGCTCTTTCGCCCTTGAAAACTACTCCAGCCAGTGGCGTCTGCCCGCGATCATTGGCCAGGTCTGGATCTGCTCCGTGTTTCAGAAGTAACGCCGACGTCTCCAGGTGACCGTGGTAGCTGGCCAGCATCAGCAGACTATCACCCTTGTGATTTCTCAGATTGGCGGGTAGCCCCGCTTGCAGTAATGGCGCCAATCCCTGGCTGTTTCCGTCCCGAGCAAAATCAAAGATCTTTTCGGCAAAAGCGAGTACTTCATCATCAAGTACGCCGGGAGGGTCAGTCTGCATAAATTACCTTCTTGGATGTAGTCGCTGTTCTTATGTAGAAGCTTGATATGGCCGTTCAGACTGGCGCAGGTCAATTGCGCAGTCTCTGTGCTATGGCTCGCCAAGCTGATTTTGGTTCCCTTGCAGCACTCCTGACTCCACGCATCGGGCTTCTGCGGCAACAGTCTGTTGCCAGCAGCGGCGGGGCTTTTCTGGCATCATGAGCGTCTATGTTCTGCTATCTTCCGAGCAGATCGCCCGTTATTTCGGATATTACATGCCTCTCAAAATACTGCTCATTCTGGGTGGTCTCAGCGCTTTCGGCCCACTGGCGATTGACCTCTATCTGCCTGCCTTTCCGGCCATGGCTACCGCCTTTGGCACCGATATCGAGCACATTCAGCTCAGCATGTCAGTGTATTTTCTTGGATTGGCTTCAGGCCAACTCTTCTACGGCCCTGTCGCCGACCGTTATGGCCGCCGCAAGCCGCTGATGTTTGGCATTGCGCTGTTCTGCCTGGCCTCGCTGGCCTGTGCTTTGGCACCCACGCTCGAATGGCTCTTGGTGGGCCGCTTTGGTCAGGCGCTAGGTGGCTGCGCTGGCATGGTGGTGACGCGTGCGGTAGTGCGTGACCTATGCAAGCCGATTGATGCTGCGAAGGCTTTCTCGCAGTTGATGTTGGTTATGGGCGTAGCACCGATTCTGGCGCCCTTGGCCGGCGGTTGGCTGCTCAAACTCGGCGGTTGGCCGTCGATCTTTCTGTTTCTGACGGTGTTCTCCGGGCTGTTTGCCTTCGCGGTTTATTTCGGCTTGCGTGAGACGTTGTCTGTGCATGAACGGCCGGCGCTATCCACCGCGTGGGGTCGCTATATGCGCTTATTGCGCGAACCGGTGTTCATGTACCACGCGTTGACTGGCGGCATTGCCATCGCTGGCATGTTTGCTTACATCGCTGGCTCGCCCTTCATCATTATCGAACTCTATGGCATTGCCCCGGAGCATTTCGGCTGGTTCTTCGGTGCCAACGCCGCGGGTTTTATTCTGTTCGCCCAGTTCAACAGCAGGATGCTGCGCCGTCGGCCGCCGGTGAAACTGCTGCAACGCACCACGCTGATCTATCTGCTGTGCACCTGCTGGCTACTGGGTACGGCGCTATGGCAGCCTGAATCGCTATGGCCGCTTATGCTCCCGCTGTTTGGTAGCGTCGCGGTGATCGCGCTGGTATTACCCAACTCGTCGGCCTGTGCGATGGCCGGGCATGGGCATCAGGCAGGGGTAGCGTCGGCGCTGATGGGTACCATGCAGTTTGTGATTGCGGGCATTACTTCCGCATTGGTTGGGCTGCTGCACAACGGCACCGCCTTACCCATGGCGGGCGTAATGGCTACTTGTGGCGTTCTGGTGGTGTTGATGGCGCGGCAGGCCCGGCGCGCTGGCGGTCTGCATTTCTGAACCTGCCTACGGCCTGGATTTTCCAGGGCGCTGAATTCAAGCGAGCCGTCGATAGTGTCCGCTTTGTCGGGTCAGGCCGGCTTTGTCGAAGTACTCCAGAACCGCGACGCTGTGATTGCGACCAATGCCGCTGTGATCGCGGAAGCTGGCCGTGCTGAACTGCCCGTCACACTGTTGCCTTGCCAACTCGCCAGCGACGCTGAGCAGGTGATCAACGCTTTCCGGAAGCAGGTAGCGATTGCGTCCCACGCACGCCAGTAACCCCAGGGCGCTTAGTTTATCCAGCCTGGTCAGTAGCCCGGCCTTGTCCAGGTTAAAATCAGCCATCAGCTCGCCGATAATAGGCGGGCGTGGGGCGCAGGCGCGAAAGGCAGGCTGCAGCTGTTCGAACCACTCCAGACTTTGCGTATCGGCTTGGGGTTGATGGCCCGGCAAGTGCAGGTTGGGACCGTTTTGCTGCAGCATGTGCCGGTCGAGGGCATGACGAATCACCGCGCTCAGCAGTCGACTCCTGGTAGGCAACACCAGATGTCTTGTGAGGCGCGGGCGGGTCATGCCGGCCTGATCGGGATGCTGAAGATGATGCTCAGCTAACGCTGCCAGCAGATGCTGCAAACACTGATCGAAATCAGCTCGCCTGCACAGCCAGCCAGCCACGCGAAGAATTTCTGTATGTCTCGCTCGCCCAGGCTCGATAGTCAGGTGGCGGGCACGCATGAAGCGGCGCAGATCTACGCCGTCGGCCAGCACGGCCAGCAAGTTCTGCAGAGCCTGGTCAGCATCGGGAGCATCCATGGCCACCAGGGCTGCGAGACGTTCCGGCCGTTGCCGGCCCTTGGTCTCGGCAAAAGGATCGAGCACCTGGCCGCTACCAAGCAACTTGCGGCTGGCCGGGTCGCGGATGATAAACCGCTCGCCGTAACGGCAACATACAGGTCGGTCCAGAATCCACTGTCCGTAGTGCTGATCTGCGGTTAATGGCTCCCCCCTCAACGGAACACAGCGGGCGTTGATTACCGCATTACCCATATGCAACTGCAGAGTGCCTCGATTGGGCAGGCGGGAGATCAGCTGCATGCGTGCGTCCAGGCAAGTGCTCGGCGCGAAAATGGCTGCGTCGAGTAATTGGCTGCCACGGGTCAGGTCCGCGCCCGTCATATCGCCCACCAGATTCAACGCGCAGCGCTGGCCTGCATGGGCGGCACTAGCTGCCCGACCGTGCACCTGTATGCTGCGGATCCGCAAGGAGGCGCCGTTGTCAGACAGGCGTAGAACGTCACCGGTCTGAACACGCCCGCTCAGCAGGGTGCCAGTCACGATATCGCCTGCGCCGGGCTGGCTGAAATGGCGGTCAATGCTCATCCGTGCCGGCCCTTGATTATCCGCCGCGGAAAAGCTCTCGACCCAGCTGTTGAGCTGCTCGACAAGCGCAGCTATCCCATCGCCGCTCAGACTGTCGATCAAAAAGCTCGGTGGATTATGAACAGCTAGGTCGGCCAGAAGCTGCAAGGTCTCCTGCTGTACTCGCAAGGCGCGCTCGTTAGTGACGCTGGCGCATTTGCTGATGACCACCAGGATTGGTCGGCCGCCGAGCAATTTGAGGACTTGCAGATGCTCCAGCGTTTGCGGCATAACGCCGTCATCCGCAGCGACCACCAGCATCACCGCGTCGACACATCCCATGCCGGCGAGCAGGGTGCGCATGAATTTTTCGTGACCGGGTACATCCACCAGATCAATCGTCTTGCCGTCAGCGCAGGCCATCCAGGCGTAGCCCAGCTCGATACTCATGCCGCGGCGCTGTTCCTCGGCGGTACGGTCAGTATGCTGGCCGGTTAGCGCTTTGATCAGCGCCGTCTTGCCGTGGTCAACGTGGCCAGCCGTGGCGATGATCATGTGAAAGGCCGCGCCTGGAGCTGGTCGATCAGCAGCTGTTCTTCGTCCAGGCAGCGCAGGTCGAGCAATAACCGGCCGTCGTGCAGTCGACCAATGACGGGTACCGGCAGCTTCATCAAGGCACTTTGCAGACGTTGTAGTTGTTTGTTAGCGCCGCGCTTTCCGGCCGTCGGCTGCAGGGCAATGGCGCTACTTGGTAGCCTTTCCACCGGCAAGGAGCCACTGCCAATCTGGCCCATAACGTCGATTACCGACGCCTGCGCGACATCGCCTGCCCAGGCTTGAAATAACGGCAACAGCCTGTTCACTTGCTGGCGGATGTCGTGCTGCGGCCGGCTTAACCAGCGCAGGCTCGGCAGGCGCGCGGCGAGATTTTCCGGGTGTGCATAGAGCTTGAGCACCGCTTCCAGTGCGGCCAGGGTAACCTTGTCGCAGCGCAGGGCGCGCTTGAGCGGGTTCTTTTTCAGTTTGTCTATCAATGCCCGTTTGCCAACGATAATGCCGGCCTGCGGTCCGCCCAGCAGTTTGTCGCCGCTGAAGGTGATCAGGTCAGCGCCATTGGCGATGCTGTCCATCGGCGTGGGCTCGTAGGGCAGGCCCCACTGGCGCATATCGATCAGGCTGCCACTGCCCAGATCTATGGCGTAGGGCAACCCCTGTTCATGCGCGACCTGGGCAATTTGCGCCTCCGGCACGCTGGCGGTAAAGCCCTGGATGGCGTAGTTGCTGGCATGGATGGTCATCAGTAGGCCGGTTTTCGAGCTGATCGCTTCTGCGTAGTCGCGCAGGTGCGTGCGGTTGGTCGTGCCTACTTCATGCAGCTTGGCCTGGGCGCGGCGCATGATATCCGGTACGCGAAAGGCGCCGCCGATTTCCACCAGCTCGCCACGGGACACCAGTACCTCCTTTCCCTTTGCCAGCGTATTGAGCGTCAGCAGTACAGCGGCAGCATTGTTGTTGACCACGGTGGCGGCTTCGGCGCCGGTCAGGCGGCATAGCCAGTCCTCGACGTGGCTGTCACGATCACCGCGTTTGCCCTTGGCCAAATCGAATTCGAGATTGCTTGCCCCTCGGGCCACATCGCACATGGCGCTGATGGCTTCTTCCGGCAATGGCGCGCGGCCCAGGTTGGTGTGCAGAACGGTGCCGGTGAGATTGAACACCTTGCGCAGGGAGGGGGCGAGCAGGGCGTGCAACTGTTGCTGTACACGTTCGACAAACTGATCGGGGTCGCAAGGTTCACTGTTGGCTCTGAGCCGGCTCAGCTCATCGCTGATGATCTGCTTGGTCAGTGAGCGGCCGTGGTGCTTGGTCAATTCGTGGATGATTGGCCAGTTCAATATCTGGTCCACGGAGGGCAGGGTACGACGCACATCGGAGGATGTGGGCAGGTCGGTATTCAGCACGGAACACTAGCCTCGTGAGGGATGATGCTAAGCATGAGGGTTGATAAACGCCGGAGCTGATAAGGGCGAGTGGGGCACTCTGCTACAAGACCGTCAATGCCAGGGATGGCATTGATGAGCTACACGGACGTACTTGCCGCGTGTCTTGTAGCAGAGTGCCCCATTTGCCCAGAGCACCAATCTTGACGATCAAACCTTATGCACGGGCCGCAAGGCCCGTCACCATCACGAGTCTTGCAGCGTTAACGCCTCCAGAATACTCTCGAAAGCGTTGTCGGCCAGTGCGCGCAATTCGTCATCGGTACGGTCCTGAATCGGGTGAGGAACAAACACCATTTTCGGGTCCATGCCCAATGCCTTGGACTGCAACGCTGCCGCTTCAACAAATTCGCTGGAAGCTATGCCTACGCCGGGGATCTGCCGGCCTTCCAAGTCGCCTATATCATGCATACAGCACGAGGTACAGGAGCCTCAGTCAGCCAGGCCTTCCACCAGCAGATCACACTCACTGGCGATCTGTTGTTTCAGATCCGTGGGGGCAATACGTGCGAAAGTAGGTTTGCGATAGCGTTTTACCTCGATGCCGCGCTCGCTGAGCAACTCATCCAGACGATCCAGCAGCACGTTGCCACGTGCCTTGGAAATATCCAGCAAGCCGACAGTCAGCCCCTCCAGTGTGGCGGGTCTGGCCGTCAACGCGCGGCTAGCTGCCGAGCGTTCAGCGGTCGGGTCGAGCAATACGGTCGGCGATATCATGCCGTTACCTCCTTGCTAACCGGGGTGGAGCCAGTAGGGCCGGAAGCGGCCCAACCAGCGATAACGGCGGAAAACAGACCAGCCGGGCCACCGGCCCTGACGATCAGCAATCCACCAGGTCGAAACTTGGGTAGATCGGCGCCGGCCAAATTTTCCGGCATGCCTTCGGTAATGTCTTGAGCGCCCATCACCAGATCCTTGCCCGGCAGAGTCAGAAGGCGAGCTAGCTCTTCGTGCAGACGCGCCTTGCTCCAGCCGGCATCGGTAAATACCCTGCAGTGTTCGGGCGATACTACCAGGATGGCGTCGCCGTGCATGACCAGCTTGTAGTGATCGACCGCGCGCAGTGAAAGGGCAAAACTGCGCGCCAGGGATTCGGGTGTGCGGGATTTCTGATCGACGATCGCCTGCACGCCCTCGGCGGCAAATAGCGTGACCACCGATTGGTCCTTGGTAAAGCCGCGCTCCACGGCCAGAGAATCCCACTCGCTGTCTTCAGCTTCGGCAAAGCAGAAGCTGTATTTGCCAGGGGTACCCATGGTTGCGCGGTCAATCTCGCCGGGTCGGCCACCGCCGACATTGCGCACGACCAACTGCAGTGCGCGGCCAATACTGGCGTTGGCGCGGTTGCCCTGACCCAGGCAATTGACACCGGAGTTCATGCCGATACGTTTGGCTGCTGGACCGTTTACCAGCACCAGTGGGCCGGCAAACATGGTGGTGCAGAGCAAACCGTGCATGCCGAACTCGTCAATCAACGCAGCCTCGACGGCAGCCAGCACCACGGGCATATATTCAGGTTTGCAGCCGGCCATGACCGCATTGATCGCGACTTTTTCCACGGTGCAGGGCACCAGGTCCGGCGGCATCAACCCGAGCACTTCGTCGGCTTTGCGCTCGGTGCCCTGCAACATGCGGTACACGCGCTCGGGTGTGGGTGGCACAACGGGCAGACCGTCGCTCCAACCACGCTCATGACAGGCTTCTATCGGATCTTCACTCTCGCCGATTTCCACCTCACGAGACTGAAAGGTAACGGCGCCAAAGCGGATTGCCAGCTTCTCTGCCATGCCCGGATCCTGGGTTTTCGACCCGCAGCCGGGGCGGGAAGGGGGCAGGTCCGAGCCAAGACCAGGCATGCCGGTCAGTTGCTCCCAATCCTCGCGGAACCAGCCATAGGTGCGGCTCTGTTCCTGGCCGTTGGCGCGATGAATAAGGGTAGGGACGATTTCACAGTCCAGCTGCCAGGACCACTCCAGCGTGTCGTCCTGGATCTGTTGGCCGGCGCCCACGTTGAAATCGGCGGTGTCCTGCACAATAACCGTGAGCGGTTGATCGCCGCTGGCCAATTGAGCCAGTACGGGTTCGATCAAGGCGCAGGTCGGGCAGGCGCGCTTGAGGATGACAATGAGTCCATCAGGTAGTGTTTGCATAATTGAGTTGTAGCAGTTTGAGCGCTACAGGCAAGCACTATCATTGGGTTTGATGGTGCTCGCCCACTGTCGTATATCGAGACGGGTATCTGCCTTACCTTGCGCTGACTAAGGTGTCTCACGGTGGTATTTCCGCTGGGCGCTTCAGCTGGCTATTGCGGTCAGCTGTGGCCTTCCGCTGGTACCACCATGCTCCAGCAGTGCAGACAGGCGCACGTCAGCTCCAATCACATAGCGCAATTGCCCATTCTCGGAAAACACCGGAGCTGAGAGGGTAAAACAAAAGGCATCGGTAGCCGAGGAGCGGTAAACCGGACTGATCTGCGGGGTGAGCTGATCTTTGACCTTGCGAAACCAGCTTCTGCTCGACCAATTGCTACCCTTCATGCTCTTGGCGCTGCTGGATTCAAGATCTGGCGCCAGAATGTTTTCGCTGACCTGCATGCCATCTGCACCCACCAGGTACATCAATTCAAAGCGGCCATCCTGTACCAGGCAGCTACGCATCAGTTGCTCGGCTGCCCCGATGCCTGAGCAGATCGCGGGTTCCTTCGCCAATGCGACCACGCGCTCGCGAATTTGTTGGTGGACTGCTAGCTGAAATTCGCCCAGCCCCTCCAGCAGACGGTCACTCTCCAACCGGACCGCATCACTGTGTTCGCGGACCTGGGTAGCGCTTTGCTTCAGGTCACCGGCAACGTCAGCGACTTTTTGCACGTCGGCGCTGACCGAGCGTACGGCCGCGCCGATCTGCTCTGTACCACTGGCCATGCCAGCCACGCGTTGATCCAGTTGGGCCATGGATTCGGTCGCATGGCTGAGCCCCTGATCAACCCGTAAAATGCCTTCGCGGCCGTCGGAGATGGCCTGGTGCATGCTGTCCCCGGCTTGATGAAGTCTTTGCATGCCGCCGCGCAGGCCATTGATGATCTGCCCGACCTGATCCGTTGCCTGGGTGGTGTGGCCCGCCAAACGTCGTACCTCGTCGGCGACCACCGCAAAACCACGGCCTTGTTCACCGGCGCGGGCCGCTTCAATAGCCGCATTGAGCGCCAACAGATTGGTCTGCTGAGAGATGTTGGCGATCATCGCGATCACCTGGTTGACCTCTTCAAGCTGCTTGCTCAGGGTCTGGATTTCCGCTGCTAGCGATTGTTCGGTTGCCTGTATGGTGTCGACCTGGCCGAGCACCAGTTGGCTGTCGGTTTCGCAAGCCTGCAACTGGGTGGATACGCTGCTGGCCAGATTCGCCACGGCAGTCGCGCCCGGCACCAGTTCCGACTCCAGGCTCGCACTGATTTCCTCGATCGCACTGGCGATCATCTCCGAGGATTCGGCCAATTGGTCGCCCTGAGTTTCTGTTGCTCTGGCAATGCTCGCCAGTTTCGGCGCATGCGCAGCTATCCCCACGGCCGCGTGCAGGCTGAGCGTAATGCGCTGCTGCAGTTTGCCGGTCAATCGACCGATTCTGCCAAGCAGGCCGGCTTGTTCCGGCACGGTGACACTCAGATCCAGGTGATCGAACAGCCTGTCCAGCTGCTCGGCTCCGTTTCTATCCTTGCGGGAGAAGTTGAAAAGACTCATGACAGGTTCCTTGGCAGAGTTAGGCTATCAATCTGATATCAGTCTTTGCTGCCAAGCAAATAGAGTGCCACGCTCTAGCCTGCGGATTCGCCCGCCTGGAGGCCATTGCATGCATTGATTTGGTGCGGGGGGGCTTATGGGAGAACGCAATGGTGCGTCGGCAATCCCAGCTAGTGCATCTGGAGTGGCGGGCGCGGACCGGTCAGTCGGTTGCGCAATAAAAAACGGGCGCCGTTAGCGCCCGTCTTGTGCTGCAGTGTCGATGCTGTCAGGCGCCAGTCCAGCGCTTGAGTACCAGGGTGGCGTTGGTGCCGCCAAAGCCGAAGCTGTTGGACATCATCAGGTTTGCAGCTTCATCGGCGCGTTCGAGCAGAATCGGCAGGCCGGCGGCATTCTCGTCCAGCTCGTCGATATTCGCCGAAGCGGTGAGGAAGTTGTCGCGCATCATCAGCAGGCAGTAGATGGCTTCCTGTACGCCAGCAGCGCCTAGTGAGTGCCCCGAGAGGCTCTTGGTCGAGCTGATCTTCGGTGCCTTGTCACCAAACACTTCACGGATCGCCTTGAGTTCTGCGACGTCGCCTACCGGTGTGGAGGTGCCGTGAGTGTTGAGGTAATCGATAGTGCCATCAACGGTAGCCAGGGCTTGCTGCATGCAGCGCACTGCGCCTTCACCGCTGGGTGCGACCATATCGTAGCCATCGGAGGTAGCGCCGTAGCCAACCACTTCGGCATAGATCTTCGCGCCGCGAGCCAGGGCATGTTCCAGTTCTTCAACCACCACCATACCGCCGCCACCCGCGATGACGAAACCGTCACGCTTGGTGTCATAAGCGCGCGAGGCTTTCTCGGGGGTATCGTTGTACTGGGTGGAGAGGGCGCCCATCGCATCGAACAGCATCGACTGCGACCAATGTTCTTCCTCACCGCCGCCAGCAAAGACCATGTCCTGTTTGCCGAGTTGAATCTGCTCCATGGCACTGCCGATGCAATGCGCACTGGTGGCACAGGCGGAGGAAATCGAGTAGTTGATGCCCTTGATCTTGAATGGCGTGGCCAGACAGGCGGAAACGGTGCTGCCCATGGTGCGCGGCACGCGATATGGCCCGATCTTCTTGACGCCTTTTTCACGCAGGATGTCGATCGCTTCCATCTGATTCAAGGTGGAGGCGCCGCCGCTACCAGCAATCAGGCCGATGCGGGGGTGGCTGATGTCTTCCGCGCTCAAGCCGGCATCGGCAATCGCCTGCTGCATGGAGAGGTAAGCGAAACCTGCGGCATCGCCCATGAAGCGCTTGACCTTGCGGTCAATGGCGGCTTCCAGATCGATATCGACGGTGCCGGAAACGTGACTGCGCAGCCCCATTTCAGCATATGAAGGGTTATGACGAATCCCCGATTTGCCAGCTTTGAGGCTGGCGGTGACCGATTCCAGGTCCTGGCCCAGGCAGGAAATGATGCCCATACCGGTAATAACGACGCGACGCATGGTGAGTATCCTCAGAAGCTATCGGTAGATGTAAACAGACCTACCCGCAAACCTTCGGCGGTGTAGATTTCACGCCCATCGACGGCCATGCTGCCTTCGGCGATGCCGAGGGTCAGAGAGCGGTTGATGGTGCGTTTGATATGGATGGTATAAGTGACTTTTTTCGCAGTGGGCAGTACCTGGCCGAAGAACTTCACTTCGCCGGAGCCCAGTGCGCGGCCTTTGCCTTCATAGCCGAGCCAACCGAGGTGGAAACCCACCAGCTGCCACATGGCATCCAGACCCAGGCAGCCAGGCATGACCGGGTCGCCCTCAAAATGGCAAGCAAAAAACCAGAGATCAGGATTGATATCCAGTTCGGCGACGATCTCGCCCTTGCCGTATCTACCGCCGGTTTCGCTGATGTGGGTGATGCGGTCGATCATCAGCATGTTGGGGGCGGGCAATTGTGCGTTTCCGGGCCCGAACAATTCGCCACGGCTGCATTTAAGCAACTCTTCCCGGGTGTACGCATTCTGTTTAGACATGTTGGCTCCTGCTCAACCCCGTTCGGTGGGGTGCGATTAATTCGGCTCTGCGGTGCTTACGGTTTTATCCGCCAGCGTAAGCTCAGACAGCCCGTACCGGTTCAGAGTCACAACCGGGACCGGACTGGCGAGTCAGGCGTTGAGGATACCTGCGATGGGAGCCGAGGACAAAGTTTCTCTGCCCCCGACTAACGGCGGGTTGCGCTGAATCAATCCAGCTCGCCATATTGCGCCTGGAACTGATCACGCAGTTCGCGCTTGAGCACTTTGCCAATCGCGCTGCGCGGCAGCTCATCGGTGAGAATCATGCGGTTGAGTCGTTGGGTCTTGCCAACCCGCTCATTGAACCACTGGCAGATGGCCGGTGCGTCAGTGCTCACGCCAGGTCGCAGTACCGCATAACCTACCGGCGTCTCGCCCCAGCTGCGTGATTGCACACCGATAACGGTCACTTCCAGCAGGTCAGGATGCTTGCGCAACTCCTGCTCCAGATCGCTGGGATAGATGTTGAAGCCACCACTGATAATCATGTCCTTGCGTCGGTCCATCAGCGTCAGGAAGCCTTCTTCATCGAAGCGGCCGACATCGCCCGTGCGAATAAAGCGCTTGCCTTCGGCGTCGTACCACTCCGCTTCGGCGGTCTTTTCCGGCTTGTTCAGATAACCGGTCATCATCGCCGGGGAGTGGCCGACCACTTCACCTATCTCGCCGAAGGGCAGTTCCAGGCCCTCTTCGTCGATCACGCGCATATCGTGATTTTCCAGCGGCTTACCGACAGTGGCGAGCTTGTCTGGAAACTGGTGCGCAGCGAGCATGCAGGAGCCACCGCCTTCGGTCATGCCGTAGAACTCGATCAGGCCGCCCGGCCAGCGCTTGAGAATATCCGCCTTGAGCTCTGCGTGGAAAGGCGCACTGGTGCTGAACTTCATATGGAAGGAAGACAGGTCATATTGATCAAAATCTTCGCGCGCCATGATTCGCTGGTACTGAACCGGCACCAGCATGGTGTGAGTTGCTGACAGCTGCTCGGCGAGTTTCAGATACTTGGCCGCGTCGAATTTGGCCATCAATACCACGGTACCGCCCAGGCCGATCGATGGCAGGAAGGAAACCAGCGTGGTATTGGAGTACAGCGGGGTAGAAATCAACGTCACGCATTGCGGGCCATAATCGAACACGATGCCGCGTTGAATGTGCGACCAGCGCATGCCGTGCGATTGCACGATGCCCTTGGGCTCGCCGGTGGTGCCGGAGGAATAGATGATATTGAACGGCATCTCCGGGGTGATGGTCACCGGAGCAGGCGTGGCGTCAGCGAGCCAGTGGGTAAAACTCTGATCAGCACGGCTGTCATCCATGCTCATCAGCTTGATCTGATGTTGTTCGGCGGTTTTGCCCAGTGCCTGATCCACGGCCTGATCGACAAACACCAGCTTGGCTGCCGAGTCGCGGATCATGGTTACCAGACCTTCCGGCGTGGAGGAGGGTGCCAGTGGCGCGACAACCACACCTGCGCGCAGAGCGCCGATATACAGCAAGGCATAGGGGATCGAATTGCTGCCACAGATGGCGATGCTGTCGCCGGGCTGGAAGCCGTCGCGTTGCAGTGCTGCCGCCACTTGGTCGACCTTTTTGTTCAACGCCGCGTAGTCAAGCTGCTGATCATCCTGAATCAGCGCAGGATGGCTGCCTCGGGTCTTGGCGTGCAGGGCGATGAGGTCAGGCAGTACGCTAAAAGGCGTTTCAAGGGTGATGGTCATGGTGACGATACTCGCAGGCTGTTGATGACAGCTGCGTAGTATCGCCGCTCGGTGCAGCCTTGCACAGGAGTGAAATAGTGGTGGATCAGCGCGGTCAATGATCGGCTTTTCTCGCCTGCAACTGGTCATCCACCGCTTTTTGCAATGCCTGGCGCGACAGTGGTTTGCTGAGGAAACCCTGCATGCCAGCGTCGACACATTGTTGCCGGTCATCAGGCATGGCGCTGGCAGTCAAGGCGATGCAACTGATGGGGGCGTGTTGCTGCCTTTGGCAATGCTGCAAGTATTGGCGATAGACGGTAAGGCCGTCGATATCAGGTAGCTGAAGATCCATCAGGATTACCGAGAAGGCTTGATCGTCCATGGTCAGATAGCTCAGCGCGGCCTGTCCGCTATCCGCGGTGATGACGCGATAACCCAGGCTGTGCAGCATGCCCTCGATGACCATCTGGTTCACCGGATTGTCTTCCACCAGCAGTATCGGTAGCTCTCCAATCATTGCGGTTGGCGGGATGGCAGTGTCGGGCGTCTCGGCCAGCGTGTCGGTCAAGGGCAAGGTCATTGTCAGGGTAAAGCATGAGCCTTGACCTTCAATGCTTTGCGCCTCCAGGCTACCGCCCATTTTCAGCGCAAAGGTCCGTGCAATGGACAGACCGAGACCGGTGCCGCCGAAGCGTCGGGAGGTGCTGCTGTCAGCTTGCTGAAAGGCCTGAAACATGCTTTCCAGCCGTTCAGGCGC